>JACKDL010000025.1 GCA_020633555.1 Myxococcales bacterium
CCACCCTGGCCGCGCTCGACGCTGCCCAGGCGCGGGCGGCCGAGCAGGGCCGGTGGGCGGCCGCAGGCGCCGACGCCCGTCACGCCCTGGGGCGCGCCGAGGATCACCTGGCGGTCCGCACCGAGGGGGACGCCCAGGCCCGCGCCGCCGCCCAGTCGGCCCAGGCCGAGCTCGCCGCGTTGCAGGCCGAGCGCGCCGCAGTGCTCGGTGGGCGCGACGCCCAGGCGGTGGCCGACGGGCTGCTCCGGGCGATCCAAGCCGCCCAGGCGCGGGTGAGCGACGCCCGGACCGCCCACGAGGCCGCCCAGGCCGCGCTGGCGAAGGCCACCGCCGCGCAGGATCGCGCCGAGGGCGCCTGGCACGGGGCCGAGCGCGCCGCCCGCCGGGCCGCCGACGCGCTGGCCGCCGAGCTGCGCGATCTGGGATTGGGCGAGGCGCAGGCCCGCCGTCGGCTCGGCGAGCTGCCCCCCGATCCCGCCGCCGAGGCGGCCGCCCTCGACGCCCTGGACGCCGCCGTTCACCGCGCCGAGGCCGTGGCGCAGCAGCGGGCGAACGACGCGCAGGCGGTGGCCGGGGAGGCCCCGGCGGTGCCGGGGGTGCCCCCCGTCGAGGCCGCCCTGGCCCAGGCGCGGGCCCTGCGTGACGCGGCCCGCCGGGCCGTCGAGGCGGTGGTGGTGCGGCTGGCGCAGGACACCGAGGCCCGCGCCCGCCACCTGCAGCTCAGCGAGTCCCTGGACCGCGCCGCCGCCGAGGCCCGGGTCTGGGCCGAGCTGGATGAGCTCATCGGCAGCCACGACGGCAGCCGGTTCCGCGACTTCGCGCAGAGCCTCACGCTCGAGGCGGTGATCGGGCAGGCCAACCACCACCTGCTGGAGCTGAACCCCCGCTACGCGCTGATGCGGGTGCCCAACAAGGACCTGGACCTGCAGGTGGTGGACCGCGACCTGGGCGACGAGATCCGCCCCATCGAGAGCCTGTCGGGGGGCGAGGGCTTCCTGGTGTCCCTGGCGCTGGCCCTGGGTCTGGCCAGCCTGTCGGCCCGCGACACCCGCATCGACAGTCTGTTCATCGACGAGGGCCTGGGCACGCTGGACGTGGACACCCTGGACAAGGTCTTGGACGCCCTGGACGCCCTGCAGGCCACCGGCCGGCAGGTGGGCCTCATCAGCCACGTGCCAGGCCTGGCCGAGCGCATCGGCGCCCGGGTGCGGGTACAGCCGCAGGGCGCGGGCGTCAGCGCGGTGGCCGTCGAGGGGCCGGGGGCGGGCTGGGCCGCGGCCTGATCGCGCCGACGGGCCTGCCCGGGCGAGCGGCGCCGGGTGACGAGTGCGTGACAGCGTCGGCCCCCCCATCGCGCCGGTTGACTCGTCTGCCCCCCGTCGCCTACCAACGCGCCCGACCGGGGCGTCCCGGCGAGCAGTGAAGACTGGGGGAGATCATGAAGCAGTTGGCGTGGTTCCTGACCGTGGCCCTGGCTGGGGTCGCTTGCAACAGCGGGGGCGGGGGCAGCACGAAGTCGGGGCCGGGCGAGGACTGCACCCGCACGGCGGACTGCGAGACCAACCTGGTGTGCACCGCGGGCGTCTGCACCGGCGGCTCCCAGGCTGACATGGGCGCGGGCGGCGCCGGTGGCCAGGGCGGCGGCGCGGGCGGCGCGGGCGGCCAGGGCGGCGGCGTCGGCGGTGACGGCGGCGACGGCGGGGACGGCGGCGCAGGTGGCCAGGGGGGCGGCGCCGTGCTGCCCCCGGTGGTCTCGCTGGAGTCCCCCACCCCCAACGAGGTCTTCATCGACCTGCAGCCCGAGCTCCGCGGCCGCGTCACCGACGCCGCCGACAACGTGGACGTGCGCCTCATCGTCGACGGCGCCGAGCCGGGCGAGCCCCTGGATCTGGACGACGCCGGCCGCTTCGAGCGCCGCGTCACCCTGGACGTGGGCCTGCACACCCTCACCGTGGTGGCCCTCCAGGGCGAGGTGCGCGGCGAGGCCTCGGTGACCGTCCGCAAGGACACCTTCGTCCGGGTCTCGCAGGGCGACCTGCTGTGGGGCGAGCAGGGCTTCACCGTCGTGGGCCTGCACGCCCCCGACCTGCTCACCAAGGCCCACACCTTCCTGGCGAACGGCGGTCAGGATCGGGTGGCCGAGCTCATGCGCGACGCGCGCGCCCTGGGCGCCAACGTGGTGCGCACCCGGGCCTACGACGACCGCCCCGCCGAGGCCAGCGCCCTGCAGATCGACCGCGGCATGTACAACGAGGTCGGCCTCGTGGCGCTCGACCACGTCATCGCCAAGGCGGGGGAGCAAGGCATCAAGCTCATCCTGCCCCTCATCGGCCCCGACGACTTCGGCGGCATCAACCAGTACCTGGTGTGGGCGGGCTACCTGGCCCCCATCCCCGACGACCGCCGCCGTTTCTTCCAAGCCGGCGAGATCCGCGAGCACTTCAAGACCCACCTGCGGACCCTGGTGGACCGCCGCAACACGATCACCGGCCGGCGCTACCGGGAAGACCCCACCATCCTGGCGTGGGAGATCCTCGACCAGCCGGACCTGATGGGCGTGTTCGCCGACAACAGCGGGGCGCTGCTCACCGAGTTCTACCAGGACGTGTCCATCGCCCTGAAGGAGGCGGCGCCGAACCAGCTCGTGGCCACGGGGGACGTGGGCTACGACATCAACCCCACCCCCTACCAGCAACACGCCGACGCCCTGCGACAGGCCCGGCTGGACTGGCTGCTCGACGGCAGCCGGGGCGTGGCGTGGCGCCGCAACCACCAGCTCCCCTCCATCGATCTGGCCACCATCCACCTGGGCGCTGAGCTGCTGGGCTTCCCCAACGACGCCATCCAGATGTCCAACCTGGGCGCCGCCTGGATCCGCGGCCACGCCACCCTGGCCTCACTGGAGAACAAGCCGCTGGTGGTGCTGCGGGCCCGCGTCAGCGAGGCGGGCGGCCTGATGCTGCCTCAGCGCCGCGCGGCCATGCAGGCCTGGGCCGACGAGGTGGTGGGCCAGGAGCTGGGGGGCATGGTCTTCGGCGACGTCTACCCCGACGGCAACGAGGGCAATCCCGCGGGCTGGAGCTACCGCGAAGGCACCGATCCCAGCGATCCCATCAACGTCTTTGCCGACATCGTCGTGGGTCTGGTGCAGCGACTCGCCAGGCGCTGAGTCCGCGCCCAGCCCGTACCGCCCCTCCCCCGGCGCTCACTCCACGCGGCGCTCGACGCAGGCCCCGCTGGGATCACAGGCCGCCAGCCCGAGCGGCCGGGCGCAGAACTGATCCACCACGACGCGGCAGTTGCCCCCGCAGTCCAGCGGCTCGTAGGCCTCGTACGCGAGCTGAGCGTTGTGCGCCACCACGCAGCGCTCGGCGTCCACCCGCGCCTGGGTGACCACCGTGGGGCAGGCGTTGCACCCGTTCAGATCCACCGCGAACACACAGTCGTTGTCGCTCTGGCAGGTGTCCAGGCCCGCGTCCGGCGTCATGTCGGGCGCCGCCATGTCCACCACGGCGTCCACCTCGGCGTCCACGGCCGCGTCCACCACCACCACCCCGACGTCGGGGCCGGCGTCCGCCCGCACCCCCGAGTCCCGCCGCACCCGGAACTCCCCGGGCACATCATTGGCCGGCTCCCCGGTGTACGGCGTCGACGGGCTGTACTCGGGGTCCTTGACCCCCCCGTCACAGCCCAGCACCGACCAGGCCACACAGACAAACGCGCTCGCCGCTCCTCGAGACATGTCGGCCCTCCCTCCGTTGGCCAGAGCCTACCGGCATTCCCCGCGATGAGATAGCCACCTGGCAGCCACCCGGACTGGACGCAGCGATGGAGAGCTGCGTCGACCCACGCCCGGACTGGGAACAACTGCGCCGGCGTGGTTCATCTGGCCAACGCGGACGACGCAGTCGATGCAGGGTGTCGAGGGAGGCGCCACCAACCGCCCAGCCCGGAGGGCTGAGCCGACCGAGCGGCCGGGGTGGGTCCGCTGGCGCCGGGCTGGTGGGTCTGGCCAAGGCGGCCGACGCAGCCGATGCAGCGTGTCGCGGGAGGCGCCAACCGCCAGCCGGGGCTGGGCCGACCAGCGGCCGGGGTGGGTCCGCTGGCGCCGAGCTGGTGGGTCTGGCCAAGGCGGCCGACGCAGCCGATGCAGGGTGTCGCGGGAGGCGCCACAACCGCCCAGCCCGGAGGGCTGAGCCGACCGAGCGGCCGGGGTGGGTCCGCTGGCGCCGGGCTGGTGGGTCTGGCCAAGGCGGCCGACGCAGCCGATGCAGGGTGTCGCGGGAGGCGCCAACAACCGCCCAGCCCGGAGGGCTGAGCCGACCGAGCGGCCAGGTGGATCGCGCCGAGCTGGTGGGTCTGGCCAAGGCGGCCGACGCAGCTGATGCAGCGTGTCACGGGAGGCGCCAACAACCGCCCAGCCCGGAGGGCTGAGCCGACCGAGCGGCCGGGGTGGGTCCGCTGGCGCCGGGCTGGTGGGTCTGGCCAAGGGATAGTGCCGGGGGTTCTGCAAAAGGTGCGGGTCGTGGCATCTCGTTGGTCACCACAACCGAGTGAGATGAACCATGACCCGCGAGAAGAACCTGCGAGACCTGCTGGGCGATGACAAGGACTTGATGCGCGCGATGGTGCGCACGGTCATCCAGGAGGTTTTGGAAGCCGAGATGTCCGAGGCGCTGGGCGCCTCGAAGAGCGAGCGAACTGAAGGCCGGAAGGGCTACCGCTCGGGCTACTACGAACGGTCCCTGGTGACCCGCGTGGGACGCATTGAGCTGCGCGTCCCACAGGACCGAGGGGGCCTCTTCAGCACCGACCTGTTCGAGCGCTACCAGCGTTCGGAGAAGGCCTTGGTGCTGGCGATGATGGAGATGTACGTGCAGGGCGTGTCGACTCGAAAGGTGAAGCACATCACCGAGGAGCTGTGCGGCCAGGCCTTCTCCGCTTCGACCATCAGCCGGTTGAACAAGAAGCTCGACGAGGAGCGGCGGCCTTCGCCCAGCGCAGACTCGAGGCCGAGTACCCCTACCTCATCATGGATGCTCGCTATGAGCGGGTGCGCGAGGGCGGCGTGGTGCGGCGTCAGGCTGTCCTCATCGCTCTCGGGGTCGACTGGGAAGGCCGCCGTTGCGTGCTGGGCGTCGAGGTGGCGAAGCGGGAAACCAGGACGAGCTGGTCGGACTTCATCCGTGGGCTCAAGGAGCGCGGCCTGAACGGCGTGGAGTACGTCGTCAGCGACCACCATGAGGGCCTGAAGCAGGCGATCGGGACCATGCTCCCGGAGGCGGTCTGGCAGCGCTGCTACGTGCACTTCCTGCGCAATGCCGTCGACCGGCTGCCCCGAAAGGCGGACCCCGACTGCATCACCGAGCTGAGGTGGATCTACGACCGACGCAGCCTGATGGACGCCCGCCGCGACCTGGCGCTCTGGCTGCAGAACTGGGGCGAGAAGTACCCCGGCTTGTGCGAGTGGGTGGAGAACGGCATCGAGGAGACGCTGACCGTCTATCGACTGCCCCAGCCGCACCACAAGCACATGCGCTCGACCAACATGCTCGAACGGCTCAACGAGGAGCTGAAGCGTCGGACACACATCGTGCGGATCTTCCCCAACGTCGAGAGCTGCCTGCGACTGACCCGAGCACTGGCCGTCGAGAAGCACGAGGAGTGGCAGGAGGGCAGCCGCTACCTGAACATGACCTTGCTCAAGGAGCAGAAGAAGGAGGAGCTGCGCGCCGAAGCTGCATAGGCCTGGAAACCCTTACGATTTCGACGGCCGACGAGCTGACCAGGAGCCCAAACCAAATTGCAGAACTTGCGGCACACAACTGGCCAAGGCGGCCGATGTAGCCGATGCAGGGTGTCACGGGAGGCGCCAACAACCGCCCAGCCCGGAGGGCTGAGCCGACCGAGCGGCCGGGGTGGGTCCGCTGGCGCCGGGCTGGTGGGTCTGGCCAAGGCGGCCGACGCAGCCGATGCAGGGTGTCGCGGGAGGCGCCACCAACCGCCCAGCCCGGAGGGCTGAGCCGACCGAGCGGCCGGGGTCCGCTGGCGCCGGGCTGGTGGGTCTGGCCAAGGCGGCCGACGCAGCCGATGCAGCGCATCGGCGAGGAGGTCAACGCCGGCCAGGCCCGCCAGCCCAAGCCAGCGGGCCCACCCCGGCCGGGAGGGCGACTCAGCCCTCCGTGAACTCCGCGTCGATGACGTCGTCGTCGTCGCCCTTGCCGGCGTCGGCGCCCGGGGCACCGCCGGCGGCGGCCTCGGGACCACCGGCGGCCTGGTACATGTGCTCGGCCATCTTGTGGCTGGCCTGGGTGAGCCCCTCGACGGCCTTCTCGATGGCGTCGATGTCCTCACCAGCCAGGGCGTCCTTCACGGCCTGGATGGCGCCCTCGACGGTCTTCTTGTCGTCGGCGGGCAGCTTGTCGCCGGTCTCCCGGAGCATCTTCTCCATCTGGTAGACCATCGAGTCGGCGTTGTTGCGCACCTCGATGCCCTTCTTCTTCGCCTCGTCGTCTGCAGCGTGCTGCTCGGCCTCACGGACCATGCGGTCGATGTCCGAGTCGCTCAGCCCGCTGGAGGCGGTGATGGTGATCTTCTGCTCCTTGCCCGTGGCCTTGTCGGCCGCGTGCACGTTCACGATGCCGTTGGCGTCGATGTCGAAGGTCACCTCGATCTGGGGCACGCCGCGCGGGGCCGGCGGGATGCCCTCGAGGTTGAACTTGCCCAGGGTGCGGTTGTCGCGCGCCATGGGGCGCTCGCCCTGCAGCACGTGCACGGTCACCGCGTTCTGGTTGTCGGACGCCGTCGAGAAGGTCTCGCTCTTCTTCGTGGGGATCGTGGTGTTGCGCGGGATCAGCGTGGTCATCACCCCGCCCAGGGTCTCGATGCCCAGCGACAGCGGGGTCACGTCCAGGAGCAGGATGTCCTTGACGTCACCGGCCAGCACGCCGGCCTGCACCGCGGCGCCCAGGGCCACCACCTCGTCGGGGTTCACGCCCTGGTGGGGCTTCTTGCCGAAGAACTTCTCGACGGCGGCCTGCACCATGGGGATGCGGGTCGAGCCGCCCACCAGGATGACCTCGTCGATGTCGCCGGCGGTCTTGCCCGCGTCCTTCAGGGCCTTGCGGCAGGGCTCCAGGGTGCGCTCCACCAGATCGCCCACGAGCTGCTCGAACTTCGAGCGGCTGAGGCGCAGGTTCAGGTGCTTGGGGCCCGTGGCGTCGGCGGTCAGGAAGGGCAGGTTGATGTCGGTCTCGGGCACGCTCGACAGCTCGATCTTCGCGCGCTCGGCGGCCTCCTTCAGGCGCTGCAGCACCATGCGGTCGCTGCTGACGTCCACGCCGCTCTCCTTGCGGAACTCGGACAGGAGGTAGTCGATGATGCGCTGGTCGAAGTCGTCGCCGCCCAGGTGGGTGTCGCCGTTGGTGCTCACCACCTCGACCACGTTCTCGCCCACCTCGAGCACCGAGATGTCGAAGGTGCCGCCGCCCAGGTCGTAGACCGCGACGAGCTCCTCGCTCTTCTTGTCGAGGCCGTAGGCGAGGGCCGCCGCGGTGGGCTCGTTGACGATGCGCTTCACGTCCAGGCCGGCGATGCGGCCCGCGTCCTTGGTGGCCTGACGCTGGCTGTCGTTGAAGTAGGCCGGCACGGTGATGACCGCCTCGGTCACCTCCTCGCCCAGATACTTCTCGGCCGCGGTCTTCAGCTTCTGCAGGACCTTCGCGCTGATCTCGGGCGGCGACAGGTTCTTGTCGCCCACCTTGATGCTGATGGCGTCGTTGGGGCCCCGCTCCACGATGTAGGGCACGCGCTTGGGCTCCTCGCCCAGCTCGCTGAAGCGCCCGCCCATGAACCGCTTGGCGCTGAAGATGGTCTTGTCGGGGTTGGTGATGGCCTGGCGGCGGGCCACCTGGCCCACCAGGACAGTCTCGTTCTTGTCCCAGGCCACGACCGACGGGGTCGTCCGGGCCCCTTCCTCGTTGGTGATGACCTTGGGCTCGCCCCCCTCCATCACCGCGACGACGGAGTTGGTGGTGCCCAGGTCGATCCCGATGATCTTGCCCATGAGAGTCTCCGATTTGATTGCTGAGAGGCTTGGTTTCTCGGTGCTGTCCCGAGGACGGCGGCCACCGTAAGCACCCGCTCTGGGGTGTCAACCGCCCGGGGCGCGCAGGGGCACTTTCAGCGGTTCAGAGGCTTCAGGACTTCAGGAAGTACAGCGCCCAGCCCGCCACGGCAGCCAACGCCAACGCCCAGGGCAGCCACGGCGCCTTGGGCGGCAGCACGATGGGCGCCAGCGGGTCGGGCTCGGCCGGCATGGGGCGAGGGCTGGGGCTCAGCGTGGTGGGCTCGCGCTCCAGCTTGCGATCGTAGGTGGCCTCGGCCCGCTCGTCGGTGGGCTCGTCCTCGGCCGAGTCCCCGGGGGCACCCACGTCGAAGTGCTCGGCGGGGGGATCGGCCTCGGGAGGCTGCGGCGCGTAGCCGGTGCGCGTCACCCCGAAGGCGGCGACGCCCTCGGCGCCGTGCAGGACGTGGAGGAACCCGGCCAGCCGCTTGGGGTTCAGGTCGATGCCGTCCTGACGGATGAGCCCTTCGAGCTCGGTGAGCATGGCGCGGGCCGTGGGGTAGCGGTCGCCCGGCTCCTTCGCCAGGCACCGGGCCGCCATGTCGGCCAGGCGCGGCGGCAGGCCCGGCTGCAGGGTGTCCAGCGTCGGCGGCGTCTCTTCCCGGATGGCCCGCAGGGTGGCGAACTCGTTCTCGCCCGAGAAGGGGTGGCGGCCGCCCAGCAGCTCGTAGAGCAAGGTGCCCACCGAGAACAGGTCGGAGCGGGCGTCCGCCGCGCGGCCGGTGGCCTGCTCGGGGCTCATGTAGGCGTAGGTGCCCACGAAGTTGCCCCGCACCTCCTTGCGCAGCGTGGTGGTGGCGCGGGCGATGCCGAAGTCCACCAGCTTCACCGAGCCGTTGATGGACACGAGCACGTTGCTGGGGTTGATGTCGCGGTGCACCACCTCGAGCGGACGGCCGGCGAAGTCGCACGCCGTATGGGCGTAGTCGAGCGCGTCCACGACGGCGCGCACCACCTGCACCGCCAGCTCGGGCGGCAGCGGCATGCGCAGGCTCGCCCGCGCGATGGCGGCCACCGCCTCGGGCTGGCTCGACGCCTCGACCACGCTGTACGCGCCGAACCCCCGCCCCATGGTCTCGCCCACCAGCACGGTGCGCAGCAGCTCGGGGTGACGCGCCTGCACATCGCACAGCACCGGATCGCGGGTGGCCGCCAGCCCCCGCGACTGCAGGATGAGCAGGTCCACCGCGCCGGCCGCCGCAGCCTCCCTCAGGCCGTCGGCGCCGTGGGCCACGGCAACCCGGACGCCGGGCGCTTCGAGGGCCTGGGCCACCGCCTGCGCCAGGACCTGGTCGTCCAGGGCCACCACCACTCTGCGGGTGCGGCGCCCCGCCTCCTTGATGAGGCGCCCCAGATCCAGGCCGGGCAGGTACTCCATGGCGATGTACGCCTGGTCGTGCTGCACGCCCACCTGATGGATCTCGATGATGTGCCCGTGGTGCAAGTGGGCGGCCAGGCGCGCCTCGTCCAGGATGAGCTGCACGAAGTCGGGGTTGTCGGCCAGGTGGGGCAGCACCCGCTTGATGGCCAGGTGCCGGACGAAGCCCTCCAGGCCATGCCGACGGGCCAGGAAGATCTCGGCGGTGCCGCCGGTGGCGATGCGGCGCAGCAGCGTGAAGTCGCCAAAGCGGGTCGGCCGCTCGAGGAGCAGGCCCCCGAGCGGGCCGGTCTCAGGCATCGGGCGCACCGTCGGTGGCGCCGTCGGGGCCCGTATCGCCCGCCGAGGCGTCGGTGGCGCCGTCGGGCGCCCCCTGGTCCAGGCCGGCGCCGTCGGCTCCCCCGCCGTCGACGGTCCCCAGGTCGGGGACCCACTGGTCCCCCCCCTGGTCAGGGCCGCCCTGATCGGCCGCAGCAGCGTCCGGCGCGGCCCCGTCTGCGGCCGGTGGACCCTGATCCGAGGTGCCCTTGTCCACGCCGCCGTCGATCGGTGAGGCCGAGTCGGGCGCGGCGCCCAGGTCCTGGGCCGCGCCGTCCGCGCCCACGCCCCCGTCGAGGGCGCCGGCGCCCGGTCCGGGCACGCAGCTGCCCTGCACACAGCGCTCGTCGGTGAAGCACGCCTCGTCGTCGCTGCAAGCGCGGCCGGGGACCTCCGGCGCGCAGGCGCCCAGAGTCAGCAGCCCAGCCCACACGAGCAACGACCAGCGCATCAGAACCGCCCCGCCAGGCCCGCCCCACCGGCGGCCGGCACCACGGTGACGCCGCCGCTCAGCAAGCCGTCGGCCCCCCACAGCGCCATGGCCGCGCCCGTGAGCAGCGCGACCCCACCCACGCCATAGAGCAGGTTGGCGGTGAACGCCGCCTGATCGGCGTCATCCACCAGCGCCTGCAGGTCGGCCCGGCGGTTCGCGGGATCGCGGCGGTCCAGGTCCCGCGCCTGCGCGGCCGCGTCGTCGGCCTGAAGCCCGAAGAACACCGCCGCCCCCAGGGCCGCCACCCCGACGCCAGCCGTGACGTAGCCCGCCCTCGCCACCGGGAAGCCCGCGCCGGTCTGCACCACCTTGCGGGCCGGCGCGGCGGGGGCCTCGACCTTGGGCTTGGGGGGGGCCGGCCGCTGCGTCAGCAGCTTCAGCGCGGTCTGCTTGCCAGCGATGATCTGGAACTTCACGGTCTGACCGGGGCCGTCCGTCGGCGTCACCGAGAGCGTGTGCGCGCCGGGCGACAGGGCCCAGGGGCCCGGCAGCGGAGTCACCCCCACGGGCTTGCCGTCGATCTGCACGGGCGCGCCCGCGACCCCCACCTCCAGGCGAAGGGTGCCGGTCTGCAGGGGCGCGGCGTGCGCCGCGAGCCCGAGGGTGACGACGGTGACCAGGGTGAGGGTGCGCACGCTAGCGCTTGTAGCAGACCGCAGAATCACGCGCCACAGGGCCGACACGCTCACGCGGGGGCCGCGCGGCGCCGCCGCCGGGCCCCCAGGATCAGCCAGACCAGGCCCAGCAGGCTGCACCCGATGGGGAAGCTGTCGCCGATGGTCTGATAGACCGTCGTGGACTGCATCAGCGCCACGTCGCGCAGCAGCGTCTCGGCCCCGGCCGGATCGGTCCACCCGTGCAGGCGGCCCAGCGGATCCACGAAGGTGCTCACGCCTGTCAGGGTGCTGCGCACCAGCGGCACCCGGTGCTCGATGGCCCGCGGGATGGTGAGCACCAGGTGCAGCCAGCGCTCGGCCGAGGCACCGAACCAGTCATCGTTGGTGATGTTCACGAACAGGTGCGGCTTCTGGGGCCCGAACTGGCGGGTGAAGCCGGGCAGCAGCCCCTCATAGCAGATGAGCACCCCGAACCGGATCGGGCCGCCCTTGTCGGGCCACAGATCCGCCTCGATGACCTTCACCTCGGCGCCCGGCTCCAGGTTGCCTGCCGCCGGAATCATCTTGAAAATCCAGGGGATGTGCTTGGCGAAGGGCACATACTCGCCCATGACCAGCAGGTACACCTTGTCGTAGACACCGGCCACCGTCCCGTCGCCGTCGAGCAGCCACGCCGTGTTGCGGGGGATGAAGTTGATGTCCCCCTCCCAGCGGGGCGCGGGCGACGGGCTGCGCGAGGTGGCGCCGAACAGCAACGGGGTCTTGAAGCCGCGGATGGGCAGCTCGCGGTCCGCCCGCGAGGTGCCCTGGCGGATGTCATCGCGGAAGTGCGCCACCAGCGGGGTCTGGGCCGGCGGGAAGCGCGCGGCGTCGCGGGGCAGGTACGCGGCGCGGTAGCCGCTCTCGGGCCAGACGATGAGCTCGGCCCCTTCGGCCTCGAGCTTCGCCGACAGGTTCTGCTGGATGAGCAGGTGGTTGCGGCGACGCTCGGCGGTTTCGCGCTCGAAGATGCCCACGTCGCCCTCGACCATGCCGATCTTCAGCTTGGGCGCCGCCGCCACCGCCGCGTCATAGCGGTGGATCTGCACGGCCCCGTACCCCAACGTGGCGGCCAACAGGCCCACGGTGATCAGGGAGGCGCGCACGGGCCGCGCGTCGCCCGCCCACCGGGCCCGGGCCCACAGGTACAGCACCGCGTTCACCCGGTAGATCAGGAAGGTCACCGCGGTGATCCCGAACAGGTCGCAGATCTGCATCACGGCGGTGAAGGGGAACTGGCTGTTGCCCATGTAGGCGGGGAAGATCCGCGGCACCACGAGCTCGAAGGCCACCATCAGCACCGGGGCAGACCAGTCCACGCTCACCGCGGTGTCGCGGCTCACCCGCGCCATGGCCCAGGCCCACAGGCCCCAGATCAGACCGAGCTGCAGGCTGTGCAGCAGCAGCCCCAGCGCCGCCACCGGCAGCGGCAGGTGCCCAAACGTCTGCAGCAGCCCGGCGATCCAGTAGTAGCCGCCCCCGTTGATCAGCGTGCCGGCCAGCAGGCCCCAGCCGAATGCGGCCCGGGGGGCCTTGCCCTGCAGCGCCCACAGAATGGGCACGTGGCTGAACCAGATGAGCCAGAACAGGTTGAGATCGGGCGCCCAGGCGGTGGGGAAGCTCATGAAGGTGAGCACCGCGCCCACCGTGATCAGCCCCAGGTCCCGCAGCCGGCCCCCGCGCCGGGGCTCAGTCATCGGCGGCGTCCGGCGCGCGGCACAGCCGGATGGCGCCCGGCAGCAGCTCCAGCGTGGCCGGCAGCCGGCCCGGCTGCTCGCCGTCCAGGTCGATCAGCACGTGCATGTCGGGCTGCACGGGCTCGGCGTGCACGCGGGTGGCCTGGAAGTGCTCGATGTCCCGCAGCGCCAGGTGCTCGCCCTTGTACAGCTTGGGCATGTTGCGGGTGAGCTGCACGAAGCCCATGTCGCCGATGACCACCACCTCGAAGCGGCCGTCGCCCATCTTCGCCGTGGGCGCCACGTGCATGCCGCCGCCGAAGTAGCGGGCGTTGGCCACCACGCCGTTCAGCACCGTGCGTTCGAAGGGCTCGCCGTCGTCCAGCCGGAAGCGCACCGCCTGGTTGTCGTACTTCACGCCGGCCTTCAGGGTCGCCCACAGGAAGCTGGCCTTGCCGCCCAGGGCCTTGCTCCCCTCGTTCACCAGCTTGTCCACCAGCCCGCCGATGCCGAAGCTGGCGATGTTGATGAAGTGCCGGATCAAGGGCTGCCCGTCGGCGCCCACGCAGGTCAGCCGGCCCACGTCGGTGGCTTGGGGCGAGGCGCCCACCTGCTCGATGGCCGCCAGGGTGTCGGCGGGCAGGCCCAGCGAGCGGCGCGTGTCGCCCCCGGTGCCCGTGGGCACCAGCGACAGGATGGCGCGCGGGTTGATCGGCGCTCCGTTCTGAAAGAACCCGTTCACCACCTCGTTCAGGGTACCGTCGCCGCCCACCGAGACCACGTGGGTGATCCCGCGCCGCAGGGCCCCCTGCACCAGCTCGATGCCGTGCCCCGAGTGCTCGGTGAAGCCCACCTCCAGCTCGCCCACCCGGCGCCGCAGGTGCGCCGCCAGCTCGGGCCAGCGGCGCCCGGTCTTGCCCCCGGCGCTCGCGGGGTTGACCACCGCATAGACGGTCTCGCTCATGGGACGGGCTCCTCCAGGTGCTTCTCCGGGTGCGGGGCGCGGGCCACCAGGGCGCGGGCCAGCAGCCGGGCCAGCGGGTATACCCGCCGTCCGGTGTGGGGCGCCAGATGCGCGGCGCAGGTGGGATCGGCGATGACCACGGGCAGATCGGGCGCGTCGGCCACCGCGTCCTGCGCCACCCGGCCGGGCCCGGAGTGGTCCAGCGCGGCGTAGCCCGCCTCGGCCCCGCAGCACCCCCCCTCTTCCCGGTGCATGATGGCCTCGCGCACCTGCCCCCCCAGGAGCGCCGCCAGCAGCCTGCGGGGCGCGTCGTACACCCCCAGCCCCCGACCCAGCCGGCAACTGTCCAGGTACAGCGCGTCGCCCGAGAGCACAGGCGCCGTGGGCTCGGGCAGGCGCCCCTCCACCGCCTGCACCCAGTGCAGGACCTTGGCCCGCCGGGCCGCCGGGTGCTGCTTCAGGGCGGCAGCGTCGGCGGCGTCCAGGGTGATGAGCGTATGTGCGCCCTCGAAGGCCCCCGCTGGGAGCGCCAGGGGCGCCCCCACCTCGGCGCCCCGTCGCCAGCCGGGCGGCAGCGGCAGCGCCGGGGGTCCCAGCGGGTGGTGCCCGGCCGCCTCGAGCACCGCCAGGGTGTCGGCGATGACCTCGGGCGCCGCGCGCCCGACCAGGACCTGGACCGGCCCGCCCGGCTCCCCGGGGGCGACAGCCAGTGGCGCCAGTGACCAGGCCTGGGGCGCTTGCGGCGCGACCCCGGCGGCGACCGCCAGGCTGCGCGCCGTCTTCAGCACCTCGAAGACCGGGTTGTCGTGCTTGCAAACCTGGGTGCAGCGCCCGCACCCCGTGCAGTGGGCCCACGCCTCGGCCGCGTCGCTGTCGACGGGACGCCGCCCCCGCCGCACGTCGTCCACGAGCACCATCAGGCCCCAGGGCGTCACCGTCTCGCGGGCCTCGGCCTCGGCCACAGGGCAGGCGAAGCGGCACAGCTTCGGGCAGAAGCTGCAGTTCAGGATGGCCTTGCGGTGGACCTCCAACGCGCTCACGGCCCGCCCTCCAGCACCCCGAGCGCGGCATCGGCCAGCGAAGCCCAGCCGGGATCGGGACCGGTGGCCGCGCCCAGCACGGTGACCCCTTCGGGCCGCAGGTCCCAGATCTCGCTGCCGACCTCGGCGCGCCCGATGGCCTCACTCACCGGCCCGCTCCAGGCAGCGCCCAGCGGGTGCGCCGCCACACCCGGCCCGAACACCTCGTCGCCCAGCGCACGGGCCAGCCCCGGATCCAGCGGGTGGCCCCCCATCGCCTCATCGAACCGGGCCAGGCCGGCCTCACCCGCGAACCCGGCCAGGCAGACGACCCGATCCCCCTGGGCGGCGAAGCGCCACCAGGCGGGCCTTGCCCCCCCGTGCAGCGCAGCCACCCCACCGTGGAGAGCCTCGGCCCACCCAGCGAAGCCCACCGCCCGCCACGCGGTCACCGGACTGCGGGGCCACGCCTGCAGGTGCACCGAGACAGGGATCCCAGCCCGGTGCCCGGCCCCCAGCAGGCCCCGCGCCAGATCGGGCCCGGTGGCACGCCTGGGCGTCACCGCGCTCCGGGTCAGCCCCCCGCCCGGCAGCGCCGCCTTCACCGCCAGCAGGTTGTCGAGCAGCTCGCCAAAGCGCGGCGACGGACGGCGGCGCGCCCCACGGGCCAGCGTCACGTACAGCGGCTCGTCCCACAGCGCGCCCGGCACGGGCCCCAGGGTCAGCCCCTCGGCCGCCAGGTGTCCCTCGACGGCGCCCCAGGTGGCCGCCCCGCCCGCCTGAACGGCCAGGGCTCCGTCGGTCACGGGGCCGACGCCGGAGAAGGGCGACAGGTCCACCCAGACCCGGTCCCGGCCGCCGGGATCCGGCGGGGGGCCCACCGTCGGGGTGAAGGCGCCGCGGTACTCGCCCAGGAGCTGGGCCAGGCCAGCCGCATCCAGCGGCTCCACCAGGCGCGCGCCCGCGTCCGCCCGCTGGCACACGCCGAGCTGGGGGTCATCCACCGAGGTCCAGCTCATGGCGCCTCCCCGAAGACCTTGCCCGGGTTCATGATGCCGTCTGGGTCCAGGGTCGCCTTCAGCGCGTCAAACCAGCGCCGCGCGTCGCCGTGGGCCGGGCCCATGTGGCTGCGGCGCGACAACCCCACCCCGTGGTGGTGGGCGATGGCGGCCCCCGCCCCCAGGGCCGTGTCCAGGCCAGCCTGCCAGGCGGCGTCGTAGCGGTCGCGCATGGCGCTCGCGTCGGGGGCCGCGCCGGCGAAGGTGAAGTAGATGCTGCAGCCGCCCGGGTAGGCGTGGCTGAAGTGGGCCATGACGAGCACATGGCGGCCGGCCGCCTCGCGCACCGCCGCGTACAGGGCCGCCACCTTGTCCCAGGTGGTGGCCACCTCGAAGGTGTCGACGAAGGCGCCCTTCCGGTAGATGCCGCTCTGCTTGTACGAGACGTCGTAGCGGTGGGCCAGCCAGGCCCGACCCGGGCCCTCCCCCAGGTCCTTGGCGCCCACCTCGCGGGCGAAGGCCGCCAGCGCGTCATCGGTGGCGCGGGCCTCACCGGGCTCGCCCTCGCTCACCGTCACCAGCAGGCATGGCGCGGGGAGCAAGTTCACCGCCCCGTTGCCCAGGCGGGGGTGGCTGAGGATCCAGCGCAGGGCGCCCCCGCCGCTCCCCTGCCCCAGCAGCCCCTGCTTCAGGGTGTGCAGCGGCCCGCCACCCGCCTTCTTGTCGCCGTCGCTGCCCACCATCAAGGTGTCCAGCGGATCGTAGAGGCGCAGCACGGCGGGCCGCAGCCCCGCCTGCATGGCCCGGCGCATCACGGTGAGCCCCGCCTGGATGTCGGGCACCTGCCAGCCGCGGAAGGCCCGCGCCCTGGGCTCGGGGTGGACCTTCAGCGTGGCCGACGTGATCACCCCCAGGGTGCCCTCGCTGCCCACGAACACGCCGTTCCAGTCGAAGCCGCCGGCGTCCACCCGGGGCGTGCGGCGGACCTGCCCGTCGCCGGTGACCACCTCCAGATCCACCACCATGTCTTCGATCTTGCCGTAGCGGCTGGAGCACTGCCCGGCGGATCGGGCCGCCACCCAGCCCCCCACGGTGGAGCACAGGATGCTCGACGGGAAGTGCCCCAGGGTCAGCCCGCGGTGGGCCAGCCACCGCTCCAGGCGCTCGCCGTTGTGGCCGGCCTCGACCTCGATCACGCCATCCTCGGCGGCCAACCGCCGCACCCGCCGCAGCCGCTTCAGGTCCAGCACCAGCCCGCGCCGCACCGGCAGCGTGCCCCCACAGACCCCCGATCCGGCCCCAAAGGGCACAATGGGGGTGCGCGTCGCCCGGCACAGGGCCACCACCTCGGCCACCTGCGCCGTGTCGGCGGGCCAGGCGATGGCCGTCGGCAGCCGCGGGGGCTCCCCTGCCAGCCGGTCGAGCTGGCTGCGGGGCCACAGATCGCGGGCGTAGGCCACCCGGTCGGGGGGCGTGGTGGACACATGCGCGGGGCCCACGATGGCCTGGAGCCCATCAACCAGCGCCTCGACGCTCGCGGTGCTCATGGCGGCGCCCCCTCGGGCCGCCCCAGGCGCAGCCGGATCAGCGCCGACAGCCCCGCCAACAGCGTCGCCCCGTCGGCGGGCATGCCCAGCGCCCAGCTCCCCTGCAGCCCGTCGGCCATGGCCTTCAACAGCACCGCCACCCCACGCGCCTCCTGCGCCGACATCACCGCCCCCGCCTGCCAGGCCTGCAGCACGTCCTCCAGCCCCTGCAGCAGATGGGTGTGGTGGGCCACCAGCCGTTCTCGCAAGGCCTCGTCGTGCACCGCCAGCTCGCCGGTGAGCAGGAAGAAGCGGTGCCGCTCATCGGCCGGATCGCCCAGGAACGCGAGCAGCGCCGTCACGCCGCCCGTCAGCGGCGCGCCCTGCGCGGCCTCGTCCACCGCTTCCCGTGCGCGGGTGAACTCGGCCTCGACCAGCGCCTCGAGGAGCGCGCGCTTGTTCTCGAAGTGGAAGTAGACCGCGCCCTTCGACAGGCCGGCCTGCCGGGCGATGCGCTCCACCTTCGTCGCGTGGAAGCCCCGCTCCAGGAAGCACTGCCGCGCCGCGGCCAGGATCTGGGCGCGCCGCTCCTCGGTGGGGCGATGGCGGGTCACGGTGGCCGACGTTAGGAGCGCCGGAAGAGCGCTGTCAATCGCCGCGAAGCCCCGGCTATCCTGCCCGCCATGCGTGCCCCCCTGTTTCCCTGCCTCGCCCTGCTGGCTGCGCCCCTGGCGTGGGCCCAGCCGGACCCCAACGCCTTCGATCCGCTGCTCGACGTGCCGCCGCGCAGCGCTCAGCCCACGCGGCCCACGCCGAAGGAAGACTTCCGGTCCCCCGGGTTCTTCGTCGGCGGCCTGGGGGGCGTCTACCTGGGCGACACCCGCAGCTACCTCACCGAGGAGCTCAGCGAGCTGCGCAGCGACGTGAACGGCACCGTGGCGGTGGGCCTGGGCTGGCGCACCCGCAGCCTCATCGAGCTGGGCCTGGACGTGGGCCTGGGCTTCGGCAGCACCTGGTCCCCGGAGCAGCAGACCGACAAGGACGCCCTGGACATCCTGGCCCAGCCCCGCATCCTCGCCCACTGGTTCGAGCGCCCCACCTGGGGCACCTACGCCGGCGTGGGCGGCGACATGGTCTTCTACGACCTGGAGCCCGCAGGCCTGAACCAGGCCAGCGCCGGCGCCACCGCCATCGTGGGCGTGCAGTGGCGCACGGGCCCGCACAGCCTGATCTTCCTCGAGGCCGGCTTCGGCGGGCAGTTCGACTTCCTCGCCTACCGCTTCGAGGATCCCACCGCCGATGAGCTGATGGAGGATCCCGAGCTGACCCGGAAGAAGATCACGGGCGCCTGGTTCCCCTTCGGCCGGCTGAGCCTGGGCTACCGCCTGACGGCCCTCGGCGGCTGACGAAGACCGCAGAGAGGGGGCATTGACGGGCGGCTGCGGCCGTGCGCACCCTTGCGACGAGTTGTGTCAGGAGCCCACGGTGACCCGAGCAGAAGGGCATCAGGTGCTGGTTGTTGAGGACGATCCCGATCACGTCCTCCTGCTGCGCCGTGCCCTCCGGCCGCTGAAGGGTTCGCTCCACCTCGAGGTGGCCCCCGACGGGCAGTCGGCCCTGGAGCGGCTGCGCGCAGGGGCCCACCCCGATCTGATCCTGCTGGACATCAACATGCCGCGGGTCTCGGGGCTCGAAGTCCTCGAGGCCATCAAGGGCGATCCGGCCCTCGCCGACATCCCCACGGTGATGCTCACCACCTCGGCCCGTGAAGAGGATCGCAGCGCCTCGCTCTCCCGCGGGGCCAACGAGTTCTACACCAAGCCCGTGAGCTTCCGGCGCTTCAGCGAGACCCTGCTCAGCCTGGTCTGCCGGTACACGCAGCTCACCCCTACGCCTTGAGCCCCAAGGGCGGGCCGCTTGGCAAGCGACGCGGCGCCCCTGATACTGCGCGCTGACGCGTCGGGGGAATCAAAGGAGGGAGCGCCCGTGGATTACAAGCTGTATGCGAAGCTGGCCATCACCGGCATCATCATCTTCTGCGCCGTGCAGTACTCGCTGGTGTACGTCAACCGCACCCAACTCAAGAGCATCATGGAGTCCGAGGCGCTGGACGCCCGCCGGGCCAACGTGCGGGACGAAGAGTCGCTGATCAACTCGATCATCCGCCGAGCCGAGGGCTCGAACATCGACATCCCCGAGGACCTGGAGATCTGGACCGAGGGGGTCGAGGACGACAACCCCGACCTCATCGTGCACGCCGACTACACGCACCCGGTGAAGCTGCTGGTCTACACCCACCGGCTGCGGTTGAGCATCGACGCGCTCGCCGAGGCGCCCGACCAGTAGGCACCGACGCCCCGGGGGCCCGCGGGCCTCCGGAGCGCCCGGACCCAAGTCGCTCAGCCCGCCAGCCCGGCCACGATGCCAGGCACCTGCCCCATCACCTCGGCCAGCTTCTCGGGCGCCTTGCCGCCGCCCTGAGCGAAGTCCGGCCGACCGCCGCCCCGACCATCGAGCAGCTCGGTGACCGCGCCGACGATCTTGCCGGCGTGGAAGCGCTTGTCGCCCTTGAGCTGGGGCCCCACGGCCGCGATGACGGCCGCCTTGCCCTCCAGCTCGGCGCCCAGCACCACCAGGCCGCCCGGCTGCTTGTCGCGCAGCTTGTCCACCAGGTTCGCCAGGGTCTCGCGGGCGTCCACGTCCACCTTGGCGCACACCAGCGACACCCCGGCCACGGTCACCGCGTCGGCCAGCAGGCTGTCGGCGTCCACCCCGGCGCCCGCCTGGCGAGCCTTCTCCAGGGCCTTCTTCAGGTCACGGATGTCGTTGAGCATGGCCTCGACCCGCTCGCTGATCCGCCCCTCGTCCACCTTCAGGTTCAGGGCCACCTCACGCAGGGCCCGGCGGTGGGCGTTGGCCACGGCGTCCGCCGCGTGCCCCACCACCGCCTCCACCCGGCGCACGCCGGCAGCCACGGCGCCCTGGCTCACCAGCCGGAAGTGGCCGATGTCGCCCGTGCGGTGCACGTGGTTGCCGCCGCACAGCTCGAAGCTGTCGCTGCCGGCGCGCACGGTGCGCACCTCATCGCCGTACTTCTCGCCGAACAAGGCCGTGACGCCCTGGGCCTTGGCGTCGTCCAGGGCCACGCCCTCGGTGACGACCACGGGCTCGTTGGCGCGGATGCGGGCGTTGACCCAGGCCTCCACCGCCTCCACCTGCTCCACGCTCAGCGCGTCGGGGTGGCTGAAGTCGAAGCGGGTGCGATCGGGGTCCACCACCGAGCCCTTCTGCTCCACGTGCGGCCCCAGCACCGCCTTCAGCGCGGCGTGCATCAGGTGGGTGGCAGAGTGGTGGATGGTCTTCTTGGCGCGGCGGGCGGTGTCCACCACCACCAACACCTCGTCGCCGGGCTCCAACGCCACCGAGCCCTCCACCAGAGTGCCCCGGTGGTGGATGATGCCGTTGATCTTCTGCACATCCTCGACGGCGATGGAGAAGTCGGGCCCCTCGATGCGGCCCTGGTCGGCCACCTCACCGCCGCTCTCGGCGTACAGCGGCGTCTGATCGAGCACGAACTCGAAGGCGCCTTCGTCGCCGAGCGGCCGCCAGCGCTGCACCGTGGTGGTCAGCCGCTCCAGCCCGTAGGCTGCGAAGCCGCGCCCGCCGCCCTCGGCCAGCACATTCCAGTCACCGTCGCCGTCGTAGAACTTCTGGTGCGCCCGGGAGCGCTCGCGGGCCTCGGTCATGGCCGCGGTGAAGCCGGCCTCGTCCACGCTGAAGCCGTGCTCCTCGGCCTCGATGCGGGTGAGGTCCACCGGGAAGCCGTAGGTGTCGTAGAGCTCGAAGGCCGTGTCGCCCGGGATCACCGACGACTCGCCGCCCGCCTTCAGATCCGCCATCACCGCGTGGATGCGGCCCATGCCCCGATCGATGGTGCGGAAGAAGCGGCCCTCCTCCTCCTGGATGGCCGCCGCAGTGTTGCTCAGGATGTGCCCGGGCAGGTCGTACACCCCGTCGAACACCTCGGCCACCGCCGGCACGAACTTGTGCAGGAAGGGTCCCTCGAAGCCCAGCCGGCGGCCGTGGCGCACGGCCCGGCGCAGGATGCGGCGCAGCACGTACTCGCGCCCGTCCCGGCCAAACTGCCCGCCCTCGCTGATGGTGAAGGTCAGCGAGCGCAGGTGATCGGCGATGACCTGCAGATCCACCCGCTGCTTGGGATCGTTCCAGTTGGCGCCGGCCTCGGCCATCACCCGCTTGATGATGGGCTGGAACAGGTCGGTGCCATAGGCGGTGACCTGCCCCTGCAGGATCATGGTGATGCGCTCCATGCCCATGCCGGTGTCCACCGACTGCATGGCCAGCGGCTCGATGGAGCCGTCATCGAAGCGCTGCGACTCCATGAACACGTTGTTCCAGAACTCCATGTAGCGGTCGCCTTCGCCGCCCATGTAGTCCTGCGGCCCGGTGCCCGCCTCGGGGCCCAGGTCGTAGAACAGCTCGGTGCAGGGCCCGCAGGGGCCGGTGGGCCCCATGCTCCAGAAGTTCTCCTCGTCGCCCTTCTCCACGTCGCCGAAGCGGTAGATGCGCTTGGGATCGATGCCGATGTCATCGGCCCACAGGGCGAAGGCCTCGTCGTCGGTCTTGTACACCGACACATAGATGCGGTCGGGATCCAGCCCGTAGACGTTGGTGGACAGGTCCCACGCCATGCGGATGGTGTCGCGCTTGTAGTAGTCGCCGAAGGACCAGTTGCCGAGCATCTCGAACCAGGTCAGGTGCCGGCCGTCCTTGCCCACCGCGTCCAGATCGTTGTGCTTGCCGCCCACCCGCATGCACTTCTGCACGGACGTGGCGCGGGTGTAGTCGCGCTTCTCCTCGCCGAGCAGCAGCGCCTTGAACTGGTTCATGCCGGCGTTGGTGAACAGCAGGGTCGGATCATCGCGGGGGATGATGGGCGACGACGGCACCTCGCGGTGCGGGAGGCTGGCGTTCTTGGCGAAGTAGTCCAGGAACGTGCGCCGGATGCGCTTCTGGTCCCAGCTCATGGTGTCCTCCAACCGGGGGCCCCGGGGGGGGCCGCGGCAATTCTCTGGCCTGTCTTGCGAAAGTCGGTCAGCCGATGCGCACGCGGGCGAAGTGGCGCTTGCCCTTCTGCACCAGGTACTCGCCGGGCTCGGTGAGGTTGAAGCGGTCGTCCGTCACCACCTCGCCGTCGATCTTCACCCCGCCGCCCTTCACGTCGCGGCGGGCCTGGCTGGTGCT
Source organism: Myxococcales bacterium (assembly GCA_020633555.1). GTDB lineage: Bacteria > Myxococcota_A > Bradymonadia > UBA7976 > UBA1532 > JACKDL01. The sequence goes on from JACKDL010000025.1 coordinate 22,419, forward strand.
GGCGGTCATCCCCGCGCGCTTCAGCAGTTCGCAGATCCACAACGGCAGCGCCGCGCCCTCGATGACCACCTCGGGCACCTCGTCGGGCACGTCCTTGTTACGGAACACCGAGATGAAGTGCTGCTCGGCGGCCTGGGCCGCGTCGGCGTCGTGGTACTGGGCCACGATCTCGCGGCCCAGCCGCATCTTGGCGTCCCGCGGGTGGAGCGCGCCGGACGCCAGGGCCGTCAGGATCTCCTGGGTGTCCGCCAACGGCAGCCGCGTGGCCAGCGTGTAGTAGTCGGCCATGCGATCGTCCGGGATGGACATCACCTTGCCGTACATGTCCTCGGGCGCGTCGGCCAGGCCGACATAGTTGCCCAGGCTCTGGCTCATCTTCTCGGTGCCGTCGGTGCCCACCAGCATCGGCATGATCATGATGGCCTGCGGGTCCTGCCCGAAGAGCTGCTGGATCTCGCGGCCCATCAGCTCGTTGAACTTCTGGTCGCTGCCGTTGATGGTGATGTCGCTCTCCAGGGCGTAGGAGTCGTAGCCCTGCAGCACCGGGTACAGGAACTCGTGCACGTACACCGGCAGCCCGTTGCTCAGGCGGCGCTGGAACATGTCGCGCTCCCACAGCCGGGCGGCCGAGATCCGGGTGCCCAGCTTCAGGAAGTCCAGCAGGCTCTTGGGCCCCAGCCACTCGCTGTTGCGGCGGATCACCAGGGTCTCGGTGTCGAGCACCCGGTCCACCTGGGTGAGCATGCTCTCGATGTTCGCCTCGATCTGGGCGTCGGTGAGCTGCGGCCGGGTCTTGTCCTTGCCGGTGGGATCGCCGATGCGGCTGGTGTAGTCGCCGATGAGCAGCACCACCGTGTGGCCGGCGTCCTGGAAGCGCCGCATGGCCTGGTAGTTCACCGCGTAGCCCAGGTGCAGGTCGCGCGCGGTGGGATCCACGCCGTGCTTCACCACCAGGCGCTTGCCGCTGCGGATCTTCTTCTCGAGCGCCTCGCGCCCGATGACCTCGATGGATCCCTGGAAGAGCTCGTCGAGGTCGATTTCGGTGTTCACCGGGCGCACGGGCACTCCCCCCTGGACCAGAAGCGCGTCTTTCTATGCTTGGCGGCCGATGGGTGTCAACGGCGCCCGCCCGCGGATTGCCGGCGCCGCGGCGGTGTGCTTGAGTGTCGCCGTGGGACCGCGGACCTTATGGCTGATGCTCGCCCTGGTGGGCTGCACCGACGAGCGCCTGGCGGCGCTCGACGGCACGTGGGTGGTCGACGAGGCCGCGCTGGCCACCGATCCGCGCCTGGCCGATCTGCCCGCTGAGGTGCAGGCGCAGGCCGCTCAGGCGGCGAGCGCGGCCGTGGGCGCGCCGCTGGTGCTCCGCGACGGCGCGCGCTGGATCGACGGCGCGCCCGCCGGCCGGCTGCAGGTGGCGCCCGGCGATGACCTGCGGCTCGTCGGCCCCGACGGCGCCCAGATCCAGGTGGAGCGCCCCTCCGCCGACCGCATGATCTGGGTGCAGGGCCGACGACGCCTGCCGCTGCGCCGCGCTGAGGGGACGCCGTGACCGCCGCGCGCATGGCCTGGTCCGGCACGCTCCTGCTGGCCTGGAGTCTGCAGTTCGCGGCCTGCCGGCGACCGCCCGACGAGCTGCTGGGCGAGTGGGTGGTGGACACCGAGGGTCTGGCCGCCGTGCCCGAGATCGCGGCCCTGCCGCCCGACCAGCAGCGGCAGGCGGTGGCCCTGGCCAGCCGGCTCATGGGCGACGCCCGCGTCACCCTGCGGGGCGACGGCACCGTCGTCCGCGAGCGGGCGGGCGAGCGCCTGCGCGGCCGCTGGCAGGTGGTGCGTCGCGACGAGAAGACGGTGGTGCTGCAGGTGACCCGCGACGAGCATCCGCCCGAGCGGTGGACCCTGGCCTTGCGCGGCCCCGATCGAATGACACTGACCGTGCCCTCGGGGCACGCCCTGGTTTTGAGGCGAAGATGACCCGCGCCGTTGCCCGCTCCTCCCTGCTCCGTTCCGTGAGCGCCGCCGCCCTGTGCGTGGCGGCCCTGGCCTGCTCCAAGCCCGCCGATCCTCCGGCCGCCGCGCCCGGCGGCGAGGTGCGCTCCGCACCCGCGTCGGACGCCCTGCAGAAGGCCCTGCTCGGGGCCTGGCGCTTGGATCAGCAGGCGCTGGCGAGGGACCCCGAGATCGCGAAGCTGCCCCCCGACGCGAAGGCCCAGGCCATGGTGGTGCTCCGCGGCCTCATGGAAGGCACCCGCATGCAGTTCGGCGCCGACGGTGCCCTGCAGATGACCTTTGGCAAGCGCACCCAGACGGGCCGCTACACCATCGTGGGCGCCCAGGGCGCGGCGCTGACCCTCGAGACCACCACCGGCGAAGGCGAGCGGGCCAAGACGGAGCGCATCACGGCGCGCGTCGAGGGCGATCGGCTGACGGTGACGGGGCCGGACGGCAAGGCGCTGGATCTCATCCGCGAGGGGTCGGCCCTGGAGACGCAGGCGCCGGCGGCGCCCGCCTCGCAGGCCGCGCCCACCTCGCAGGCGGCGACCACCAGCGACGCCGCGCCCCCCTCGGCAGCGGCGCCGGCGACCACCGAGTAGCCCCTGCCGCCCGCCCGACCGGGCGGGACGCTCAGCCCCCGCCCGGGTGCGACCAGAACTTCGGGAGCATGGACTCCAGCACCCCGCCGCGCAGCAGCCCCATGCCGATGGGGTGATCGTCCGGATCCCGCAGGATCACCAGCCCGTCCCCGTCCTCGGGGTGCCCCTCCAGGGCCAGCGTCTGGCGCTCCAGCAGGGCGTCGAGCTGTTCGTGCGTGAGGCGCAACGTGTTGCGGGTGGCCGCGCCCCCGAAGCGCTGGATGAACACGGACGTGGGCTTGAAGATGCGCCCCTTCATCCGCGACACCAGGATGCCGAAGGCCTCGGGCCGCAGCCCGGGCGGCGGCACCAGATCCTTATGGGCCACCCACACCGGCTTGGCGGACGGGCGCTGCCAGAAGCGGTGTTCGGCGAAGGCCTCGGGCGGGATGCCGAACCACCGCGTCAGCGGGCCCGTCACCTCGGACGGGTCCGCCAGGGGCTCAAAGGCGTCGTAGTTTCGCAACGAAGAACCCCCCGGTGTCGTTGTGGTGCGGCCACAGCCGCGCAGCGTTCACGGCGTCGGGCCGGAAGACCTCGCCGGCCCACTCGGTGATCCCCGGCGTCACCGCCAGGCCCGCGGGCGGCTGCACCGGCTCCACAGCCACCAGCCCCTCGGGCAGCGCGCTGAGCACGGCCTCGTTCTCCTCGGGCGCGTAGGTGCAGGTGGCGTAGACGATGGTGCCGCCCGGCTTCACCAGCGACACCGCCCGCCGCAGGATGGCCTTCTGCACCTGCACGATGGTGTCGCGGAAGCGCTCGGGCGTGGCCGCCTTGCGGCCGCCCTTCTGCTTGCGGGTGGTGCCCTCGCAGGTGCACGGCACGTCCGCCAGCACCCGGTCGTAGAAGGGCTCGTCGGTGATGGGCATGCGCGACGCGTCCACCTGGGTGACGGCCGCGCAGGTCACGCCCAGCCGATCCAGCGTGCGCCGCAGCGCCGCCAGCCGCCCGTACTCCCGGTCGTTGGCCACCAGCGTGCCCTGATCGGCCATCCCCCAGGCCATCAGCGCGGTCTTGCCGCCGGGCGCCGCGCACAGGTCGAGGATGCGCTCGCCCGGCTGGGCGCCCATCAGCTCGCCTGGCCAGATGGTGGCCTCCTCCTGGGCGTGCAGGAGCCCCATGATGAACTCGGGCCAGCGCCCCGGCCGGGCGTCGGGCGGCAGCCGCCAGGCCCCCGGGCGCCAGGGCACGGGCTCGGCCTCGGGGCACCGCGCGCGCACCCGCGCCTCGGCCGAGGCCAGGTCCGTCTTCAGGGGGTTGGCGATGACCACCCGCGGCAACGGGCGTGCGGCGCACGCCAGAAAGGCCGGCAGGTCGTCGACGATGGGGGCGTAGCGCGCCAGGTGCGCGGGGCCCTCGGGCTTTGGCTCGGTGTCACTCACCGGCGCGGATTAGCCCTTCACGCCCCCCGAGGTCAAGCCGCCCACCAGATGCTTCTGCAACGCGAAGAACAAGGCCATCACGGGCGCGCTCACGATCAGCGCCCCGGCGGCGAAGTGGCCCCACTCCGTGGTGTAGTCGCCCACGAAGGCCTGCAGCCGCACCGGCAAGGTGTAGGCCCGCTCGTCGCTCATGAAGGTGGCCGCCAGGATGTACTCGTTCCAGGCGGTCATGAAGCTGAACAGCGCGGTGACGGCGATGGCCGGCCGGCTCAGGGGCAGGATGATCCGCCAGAAGATGGTGAACTGGCTCGCCCCGTCCATCAGGGCGCTCTCTTCCAGATCCTTCGGGATGGTGTCGAAGTAGCCCTTCAGCATGAACACGCAGAACGGGATGGCGGTGGTGCTGTACACGAGCACCAGGCCCAGCATGCGATCCAGCAGCCCCAGCCAGTCCATGAGCTGATACAGCGGGATCATCATCATGGTGCCCGGGAACATCTGGGTCACCAGGAAGGCCGCCAGCCCCGCCCGTCGCCCCGGGAACCGGAAGCGGCTGAAGGCGTAGGCCGCCGTGCACGCCAGGAACACCCCCACCAGGGTCGTCACCCCCGACACCACGGTGGAGTTCAGAAGCTGCCGCCCGAACAGCGGATCGCCCACGATGTCGGCGAAGTTCTGCAGGCTGAACTCTGTGGGCAGCGGGTTCAGCCCGGTGGCGAAGTCCTGGCTGGGCCGCAGCGCCATCTTGATGACCCACAGCACCGGGAACAGCGTGCCCACCGTGAACACGATGAGCAGCGCGTGGGTGGCCCAGCGCACGGGCGGCCTGGGATCGGTGTGCTCGTGGGCGCTCATCCGTAGGTGGCCTCCGCGCCCTTGCTGAGCTTGTTCGTCAGCGCCGAGTACCCCAGCAAGATCAAGAAGATGAGCACTGAGTAGGCCGCCGCGTAGCCGTAGCGATCCTGCTCGAAGGCCCAGCGGTAGGCCTCGGTGATCAGGATGTCGGTGCTGTTGTTCGGCTGCCCGCCGCTGACCAGGTAGATGATGTTGAACATGTTGAAGGTCCAGATGGACCCCAGGATCAGCGCCGGCACCATGGCCGGCTTCAGCAGCGGCAGGGTGATCTCGCGGAACTTGTCCCAGGTGCTCGCCCCGTCCACGTCGGCTGCCTCGTACAGGTCCTTGGGGATGGACTGCAGCGCCCCCAGCGCCACCACCATCATGAAGGGGAAGCCCAGCCAGGTGTTGGTGGTGACGTTCGCCGCGAAGGCCGTCCAGAAGCCGCTGAACCAGCCCACGGGCTCCACACCCAGCCCGCCCAGCAGGTGGTTGATGAGCCCGTACTGCTTGTTGAACATGCCCTTCCAGATCAGGGCGGTGATGTAGTTCGGCACCGCCCAGGGCACGATCAGCAGCACCCGGTACACGCCCTTCAGCCGCAGCGTGGGCTCCTTCAGCACCAACGCCAGCGCCAGCCCGATGGCCGCGTGGAGGATGACGTTCAGCGCGGTCCACGCCACCGTCACTGCCAGCGTGAAGTAGAAGCTCAGCGGCTCCCAGAAGCCCACGCCCTCGCTGCGCAGGATCTGCACGAAGTTGCGCAGGCCCACGAAGGTGAACGTGCCGTGGTCGTGGCGGGTGAAGGCCAGCAGCAGCCCAAAAGCGAAGGGCGCCAGGATCAGCACCGCCATGCCGGCCATGGCCGGCGCGACGTAGGCGTAGGCGGCGCGGTGGGGCGAGCGGGCGCTGCAGGTGAACCACCCCACCGCCCCTGCCAGCACCAGCGGGAGCAACGGCGCCGCCAGCACCAACACCCCCAGCTCGGGCAGCAACGGCTCGGGGGCCGGCCCGTGCCCGCTCACCAGACCCAGGACCCAGCGCACCTGGTGGGCCTGGTGATCGGTCAGGTCGTACATGGACAGGGCCAAGGCAGCCTCGGCGAGCAGCACGGCCACCCCCGCGCCCGCTGCGGCACGCCATGGACGCAGCGGGCCCCTCCACAGCAAGAGCAGCCAGGCGGTCAGGCCGAGAGCCAGCGCCCCCAGCAACCGCCAGCGCCCGGTGGCAGCCACCCGTGCCCAGTCCGGGGCCGGCACATCCGCCACCGCCACCTGCCGGGCCCCGGCCGGCGCCGCCGCGCGCCACTGCCCGCCTGCGCGGGCCACGAACGCCCCGTCGCGCCCCTTGCTCCACGCGTCCGCGGCGGCCTTGTCGCCGTCGCTGCCGGGATCGAGCGCCTGGCCCGCCGCCATCGGGTGAGCGACGTAGCTCAGCCGGGGCAGGAAGGCGTAGGGGCGGGGCGCCGGGTCGTCCACCACCACCCGCAGCAGGGCCCCGCCGGTGGTGGTCATGGCCGCCGGCTGCGGGCTCACCGCCAGGGCGCTGGCCAGCCGCTGCGCCGACCAGGCACCGGCCCGATCGGCGTTGTGCTGCGCGTACTGCTGCCACGCCATGTCGCCCAGCAGCGCCGCGAACAGGCACGCCAGCAGCGGCGCCACATACCCCGCGCGGGTCGCCCTCGCCACCGCCCTACTCCGCCGCCCGCCGGATGACCGCGGCCGCGTCGCGCAGCGCGTCGGCCGGCGACTCGCCGTGCACGATGCCCCGCGACAGGGCCGACTTCATGGGCGTCCACACCCCGCGCATGTGGGGCCGGTTGCTCAGCGACACCGTGTCCTCCACCTGGTCGCGGAAGGCCTCCACGAAGGCGTCCCCCGCCACCGCCGGATCCTGGTAGGCCGCCTTGTTGGCCACGAGCTGCCCGCCCTGGAGCAGCCGCGACAGCGCCTCGTCGTCCTGGCTCAGGAACACCATCAGGTCGAAGGCCGCGCGCTTCTGCTTCGAGTGGGCGCTCAGCAGGATCCCCTCGACCCCCAGGAACGGCTTCGCCTTCAGGCCCGACTCGCTCACCGTCGGCAGCGGCGAGACCGCCCAGCCGCCGTGCTCGGCCAGCTCTGCGCGGAACCAGGGCCCGCTCACCACGTAGGCCAGCTTGCGCTGCTTGAACAGGGTGGTCACCAGCGCGCTGGTCAGCTCCTCGGGCACGATGCGCTCGACGGCCACCAGCCCTCGCACGAACTCGACGCTCCGGATCGCCGCCGGCGAGTCCAGCGCCAGCGTGTCCTGCTCGTCGGCGTACACGGCGCCGCCGAAGCCGTGCAGCCAGGGGGCGTGGAAGTACAGGCTGTCGAGCTCATAGCCCAGCCCCCACACGCTCGGGTCCTCCGCCCGCAGCGCCTTCGCCTGCGCGATCAGCGCCGCGGTGTCCGCCGGCGCATCGGGCGCCAAGGCGGTGTCGCGGTACAGCGCCAGCGTCTTGAAGGCCAGGGGCAGGCCGTACAGCTCGCCGCGGTAGACCAGGGGGCTCAGGGTCGAGCGGAAAAAGCGGTCGAGCAGCGGCTCGGTGGCCCAGAACCCGATGGGCTCGATGACCCCGGCCGCCGCCCAGTCCCCCACCCGGTCGTGCGCAAAGATGAACAGATCCGGGCCGTTGCCCCGTGGGGTGGCCACGCTGACCTTGTTGGGGAAGGCGTCGTAGGGGATGCCCGAGGGCACCACCTTCACCTCGGGGTGGGCGGCCTCGTAGCGGCCCAGGGCAGCCTCCAGGGCGGCCAGCTCGGCCCCCCGGTAGCTGTGCCACAGCACCAGCCGGGTGCGGTCATCGGCCCCGTCGCCGGCGCTGCAGCCCAGCAGCCACCCCAACACCAGCCACGGGAGCAGGCGGCGCACGCTCACCCCAGCCGCCCCTGGGTGGCGCCGTCGAACAGGTGCAGCCGCCCCGGCTCGGGGGCCAGGTGCATCAGCGCCCCCGGCGACGGCGGCGCGTCCTTGGTGCGCACCACCAGGAGCTGCTCCCCGTGGCGGCAGTAGACGAAGCTCTCGGAGCCCATGGGCTCCACCACCTCGACGGTGCCCGAGAACACCGCCGCCCCGGCCTCCACCGGCCGAAGGTGCTCGGGCCGCACGCCCAGCACCACCGGCTGCCCCACCTGGCCGGCCCCTTGGAAGGCGACCTGGAAGCCCGCCCCCGTCACCCCGGCCGCGGTGCGCTCGCCCGTGAGCAGGTTCATGGCGGGGCTGCCGATGAACGTGGCCACGAACGTGTTGTCGGGCCGATCGTAGAGCTCCAGCGGCGCCCCGATCTGCTGCACCACGCCGCCCTTCAGCAGCACGATGCGGTCGGCCAGGGTCATGGCCTCCACCTGATCGTGGGTGACGTACAGGCTCGTGGCCCCCAGGCTGCGGTGCAGCTTGCTCAGCTCCACCCGCATCTGCAGCCGCAGCTTCGCGTCCAGGTTGCTCAGGGGCTCGTCGAACAGGAACACCTTCGGCGCCCGCACGATGGCGCGGCCAATGGCGATGCGCTGCCGCTGCCCGCCCGACATGGCCTTGGGCTTGCGGTCCAGCAGATCGCTGATGGCCAACTGCTCGGCCACCTTGCGCACCCGCTGCTCGATGTCGGCCTTGGGCACCTTCTGGAGCTTCAGCCCGAAGGCCATGTTCTCGAAGGCGGTCATGTGCGGGTAGAGGGCGTAGCTCTGGAACACCATCGCCACGTCGCGGGCCTTGGGCGCCGCCTCGTTCACCCGCCGGCCGTCGATCCGCAGCTCGCCGGTGGTGATGCTTTCGAGGCCCGCCACCATCCGCAGGGTCGTGCTCTTGCCGCACCCCGACGGGCCGACCAGCACGATGAACTCCCCCGGCTGGATGTCGATGGAGAACGCCTGCACGGCCTCGAACCCGTTGGGGTAGCGCTTGCCAACCCCGTCCAGCTCCACCCGCGCCACGGGGCGCCTCCCTTCGTCTCTGTGGGCCCGCAGAGCGGGGGCCCCTTGATACTCTGCCGCCCCCCAGTCGGCAACGTCGGCGTGCCCTGGAGCGCTCGGGTTGCCGTGACCCGGGGGAAGATGGCACTCTCGGGACGTTTCCATGGGAAAAATCACGGACCTGTCCTCGCCTGGGGTCGCTCCCTGTGGCGCGGCGGGTGTCGACCGCGGGATGGGGCGTCCTCCAGGGCCCGCCAGGGGAGTTCACGGCTTGATGAAGCGAATCGCACAGACCGCCGCCGCGCTGGGGAGCGCGGCCCTTCTGTTCGCCGGGCCCGCCCAGGCCCAGCAGTGCCAGGCCACGCCCTTCGCCTGCGCGGTGGACGACGCCATCAACGCCGGCCTGCAGCACCTGCGCAACGCCGAGCGTGGTCAGGGCAACTTCAGCGGGAGCGCGCGCCACAACTTCCTGGGGGTGCTGAACTTCCTCGAGAAGCGCGACGGCATCGGCTGGATGGGCCGGGCCCAGGGCTACGACGGCATGGATCCCAACGATCAGGCCCTCGTGGTCCGGGCGGTCCAGGCGTTGATCAACGACGAGCAGTCGATGACCAACCCCAACGCCCAGCCCTACCTGTACGTCACCGGCGGCAACCTGATGGCCCTCTCGGCCTACGTGGCCACAGGCGGCCCGGACAACGTCGGCGCCCCGGCCACCGCCACCCAGGCCATCGCCAACGCGGTGGTGTCGCTGCACAACAACCAGGGCATGCAGCCGCCCAACAACGACGGCGGCTGGAACTACCGCAACCCCGGCGCCTCGGGCGATCTGTCCACCACCCAGTTCGGCGTGGCGGGCCTGTCGGCGGCCGAGAACATCATCGAGGGCGCCGCGGCGGTGCTGCCCCGGGTGCCCAACTTCCTGCTGGCCGATCAGAACGCCGATGGCGGCCTGGGCTACAACCCCAACAGCGCCAGCAGCTCCTCCATGGCGGCCTCGGGCCTGTGGTGCTACCGGCTGGCCGAGGTGCCTGCCGGCGATCCCCGCAGCCAGAACGCCCTGAACTGGATGCGGCAGAACTACACCTTCGACCGCATGATCGGCGGGTTCACGCCCACCAGCACCTTCTACTACCTGTGGGCCGCCGAGAAGGCGCTCACGGTGTCCGAGGACGACAACCTGGGCGGCGCCATCTACGCCGACGCCTTCGGTGACCGCGATCCCGCCGCGCTGGGCTACCCCGAGGAGGAGCGCAGCCACTACTTCGACTTCGCCTACACGCTGCTGAACTGGCAGAACCCCAACGGCGACTTCGGTGCCCAGTTCAACGGCGCCCCGGGCGGCTGGGACAGCTGGTCCAGCCACACCTTCGCCCTGCTGGTGCTGCAGCGCTCCCTGGGCGGCGTGTGCCTGGACACCGACGACGACGGCCTGTGCGGCGTGGACGACAACTGCCCCGACGTGCCCAACCCCGACCAGGCCGACGAGGACGCCGACGGCGTGGGCGACGCCTGCGACAACTGCCCCAAGGTCATCAACCGCGGCCAGGACGACACCGACGGCGACGGCGTGGGCGACGCCTGCGACCGCTACCTGTGCGTGCCCGACGGCAACCCCGAGGTCTGCGACGGCGTGGACAACGACTGCGACAACCTGGTGGACGTCAACCCCGACGGCAGCCCCGTGGTGGATCCCGAGCAGTGCGCCACCGGCCTGGCCGGCCAGTGCGCCGTGGGCTACCTGGCCTGCTCCGCCGCCGGTGAGGTGGTCTGCCGCGCCGAGACCAGCCCCGTGGAGGAGGTCTGCGACCTGCTCGACAACGACTGCGACGGCGACATCGACGAGGGCCTGCTGAACGCCTGCGGCACCTGCGGCGAGCTGCCCGCCGAGACCTGCAACGGCCGCGACGACAACTGCGACGGTGCGGTCGACGAGGGCGCCCGCTGCCCCGGCGGCCAGGTCTGCGCCCTGGGCCAGTGCGCCGACTCCTGCGCCGACGCCGACTGCCCCGCCGGCACCTTCTGCAGCAACGGCGGCTGCGTGCCCCTGTGCGCCGGCGTCAACTGCGACGCCGGCACCGCCTGCGACCCCGCCACCGGCGAGTGCCGCAACGACTGCCCCGAGGGCCAGGTCCCCAACCGCGCCGGCGACTGCGTGCCCGCCGACGACTGCTACCAGGCCGGCTGCGGCTTCGCCGAGATCTGCATCGACGGCGCCTGCGTCGAGGACCCCTGCGCGGGCGTGGACTGCGGCGCCAACGCCTTCTGCCGCCAGGGCCAGTGCGTGTTCACCTGCGCCGGCATCAGCTGCCCCTACGGCCAGGCCTGCATCGACGGCCAGTGCCAGGACGCCCGCTGCGGCGGCGTGGTCTGCGCCGAGGGCGAGGCCTGCGTGGACGACCAGTGCCTGGCCGACGACGGCTGCGACGCCGCCGAGTGCGGCCCCGGCCGGGTCTGCTTCAACGGCGCCTGCGCCGACGACCCCTGTGCGGGCATCACCTGCCCCGCCAACCAGCGCTGCGCCGCGGCCCCCGACGGCTCGGCCCAGTGCGTGGCCGACTGGCTGCCCGAGGATCCGGGCCCCGGCCCCGGCGGCGCCGGTGGCGAAGGCGGCATGGGCGGTGAGGGTGGCATCGGCGGCATCGCCGGTGAAGGTGGCATGGGCGGCGAAGGCGGCATGGGCGGCGGCGCGGGCGGCGCCGGCGGCCAGGGCGGCGGCGGCCCCGGCATCGTCGACGGCGGCATCGGCGGCTCGGGCGGCGGCCAGGTGAACGAGACCAACAGCGGCGACGAGGGCTGCAACTGCTCGGTCGAGGGCGGCTCTGCCCCCAACCCGCTGGTGTGGCTGGGCCTCGCGGGCCTGCTGCTGGGCCTGCGGCGTCGCCGCGACTGAACGTGCGCCCCTGGGCGCGGCCGCACCGCGCCCCCCCCTACCCCGCAGAATCACTGCAATTCTCAAACAGGCCTTGGCCTGCCCCCGCTTGAGGAGTAGGTTCGATCCCAGGAGGTCGAACGACCGAAAGCCGTGAGGGTTGAGAAAAATCCAGTTGCCGATTAACCCGGGTCTGGTCCCTGTCGGTGGTGTGCAAGCCGGCCGCTGAGTCGGAAGCCTGAAGCCGTTAGATCGGGCCCACCTAGTGATGGGATTGGGTTTTTTCAGGCATCCCGAGATCGTCTCTCGCTCGAACGACGCTCCCCTTCCAACGGCGCTCCTGTGTGAGCGCCGTTGGTCTTTCTGGGCTCCGGTTCACCCCTCCCCGGAGAGCACGTCGAGCCTCAGAAGCCCTTCTTCGAGTCCAGCAGCAGGGTCACCGGCCCGTCGTTGACCAGCTCCACCATCATGTGGGTGCGGAAGCGGCCCGTCTCACAGCGCACCCCCTGGGCCCGCACCGCCGCCACGAACTGGTCGAAGAGCGGCTCGGCCACCTCCGGTCGCGCCGCCTGCACGAACGACGGGCGGCGCCCCTTGCGGCAGTCGCCCAGCAGAGTGAACTGGCTGACCGCCAGCACCGCCCCGCCCACGGCGGCCAGGTCCAGGTTGATCTTGCCCTCTTCGTCCTCGAAGACCCGCAGCCCAACCACCTTGCGTGCGAGAAACTCGGCGTCCGCGGACGTGTCGTCGGTGGCGGCGCCCACCAGGACCAGCAGGCCCCGCTCCACCGCGCCCGTGAGCGCGTCGTCCACCGTCACCTGGGCGCGACTGACCTTCTGCACCACCGCGCGCATCGGAGACCTTTCCTTTCGCTGAGATACGGGTCTGCTCGGCCCGCGCTCATCTTCCAAAACCGGGTCGCGCTGTGATACATGAGTCCCCGTCGGGGCGGAACCATGGTCCCGCCGGCCCGTCGATGAGGATGGCATGGGCGACCAGAACCGCAAGACGCTGCGTAGCTTCTACTGCCGCGACTACCTGTGGGAGCTGTACGAGGTCATGACGCAGGACCTCGGCTGCTCGATGGACTACCTCATCAATGAGGCCATGCGGCATTACGCCCGCAGCCGGAACTACAGCCTGGCGGCCTCGAACCGCCAAGGCGAACCGCAGGTGGTCTCCCCCTTCGGCCCCCCCGGCACACCGCAGCCCGCCGCCGCCCCCGAGCAGCGTCGGCCGCCGCCGCTGCCGGGTCAGCCGCACGCCCCGGGACACCAACCCCCGCCCAGCCCGCAGCCGCCGCTGCCGGGGCAGGTTGCGGCTGGGTCAGCGCCCGCTGCCACGCCGGTGGCCCCGGCCGCGGCCCCTGCGGCCGCAGCCCAGCGGCAGCCGCTGTTCCTGCTGTTCAACGGGCAGCGCTATCGCATCGACAAGGACAAGTTTGTGATCGGGCGTGGCAGCCAGATGACGGACTTGACCATTCGCGACGGCAACATCTCGCGCAAGCACGCAGCGGTCATCCACCGGGGCGGCGCCTACTACATCAAGGATCTCGATTCCACCAACGGCATCGAGTTCAACGGCAAGCGCATCGAGCACAAGCGGGTGGACGAAGGCGACACCTTCTACCTGTGCGACTACGAGCTGCGCTTCACGTACCGCTAGCCCGCCTGCGAGGCCACGCGCCCACCAGCGCGCGGCAGACCCCCGCCCTACTCGTCGAACAGCCGCCCGTCATCCATGTCGTCGAACCGCGGCCGCACCAGGCGCCGGGCGGTGGCTCGCTCAGCCTGCGGCCGGGGGGGCGTCCGCGCCACCCGGAACCCGTGGGCCAGATCAGGCACCTCGCGGGGCGTCGCCAGCCGGTGCGTCACCCGGCAGCCCACGTCGCTGGTGGTGCTGAAGGCCCCGCCCTTCACCACCACCAGATCGGGCTGGTTGCCGAAGGCGGTGTCGCAGTACTCCCGCACCAGCCCTGCCATGTCCAAGCAGCCGTAGGGCGATCGGTCCGTCGCGAACAGCCCGACCCGGTCCGGCGTCGGGCGGCCCTGCCGGGACTCGGCCATACGGCAGAAGCTGGCGTCAAAGCGGTTGCCCCACGGGTACAGGCGCCCGTCCGTGCCCCGCGCCGCCTTCTCCCACTCGGCCTCGGTGGGCAGCCGGATCTCGGTCCCGCTGCGCTTCGTGTACCAGGTGCAGTAGTCCCGGGCGTCGTTGAAGCTGATGCCGAGGACGGGCCAGTGCGGGTGCCAGTGCAGGCCCTCGGTGTCCGTGGCGGGCAGCTCGAACCGGCCGTCGGCGCCACGCTGCCACAGGAAACCCCGCGTGGCCTTCAGCCGCGGCACCCGGGCCTGCGCCGCCGCCTGGCTGCGCCGATCGAGATCGCGGATGAAGGCGAGGTACTCGCCGCAGGTGACGGGGTAGCGGGCGACAAACACGTCGCCCACCTCCACCACGCGCCGGTGGCGGGCCGAGGCGCACGCGTCGTCGCCCCCCATGACGAAGGGGCCCCCGGGGATGTAGAGGAAGTGTGGCCCGATCTGCTCGTCGGTGAAGAAGCGGCAGACCACGTCCGTGACCTCGCCCCGGTCGATGCGCGCGGGGTAGACGACGTCCCGGTAGCCGGCCTGGCTGAGCTTGAGCTGCCACGCCCCGTGCTGGAGCGGCACGTTGTTCACCGGGGTCCGCCCGAGCTGCTCGTCGGTCAGCGGGGTGAGCTGCAGATCCACCTCGAGGTAGCGGCTGGCCTCCACCGTCGCCCCGGGCGGATCGGACCGGACGATCAGCCGCCCCTCACCGCGCAGCAAGTCATCGAACATGCCGCGGTTGTAGGCCTCGACCAGGGCCCGGTAGTAGATGATCTGCCCCTCGTCGCCGGCGTCCTCGGCTTCCCTCAGCTTGAACCAGTACAGGCGCGCCAGCTCGTTGCTGGCGTCCTCGTTGCCGGGGTTGAAGCCGATGGCCGCCATCAGCGCCTGGGCGGCGTCGCTGAAGCGCTGGTGCATCTGGCTCTCGTACTCGGCCAGCTCGGCCTGCCGGCTCCACAGCTCCCGCTTGCGCTCCGGACCGGCCCACCCCTCCACCTGCCACTCCAGATCCATCAACGTCTCGCGCAGGGTCGTCACCTTGCCCCGAGCCCGCCGGTACTGCTCGACGAGGTCGATGCCCTCCTCCAGCTTCACCTCGGACATGGCGCTGCGCCGGTCCAGATCCTCCACCCCGGCCAGGTAGCCCTGCACCGCCTCGATGACCGCGCCCGCATGGGCCGGCCGCTCGTCGGGCCGCTTGGCCATACACGCCAGGCAGAGCTCCTCCAGCGGCACCGGGATGTTGTTCTGTGGCGATCGCTTGCGCGGCGGGATGGGCGCCTGCGTGAGCACCTGGGCCAGGATCTGCCGGAAGTGCTTGCCGCGGAAGGGCGCCCGCCAGGTCAGGATCTCGTAGAGCAGGGCGCCCAGCGAGTAGACGTCCGACCGCTCGTCCACCTCGTTGACCTTGCCGGCCGCCTGCTCGGGGGACATGTACGCCGGCGTGCCCGTCACCACGCCCACCATGGTGGCGTCGGCGTTCTGGGTGCGCAGGGTGGCGACGCCGCTGTCCCCGACGTTTTCGGCGCGGCCCAGCACCTTGGCCACGCCCCAGTCGAGCACCAACACCTCACCGAAGTCGCCCAGCATGACGTTGCTGGACTTGATGTCACGGTGCACGACGCCGCGGCTGTGGGCGAAGCGGATGGCGTGGCAGACCTGCACGAAGATGCTGAGCAGCTTCACCAGGGTGAACTCGGCGTGCACGGCCGGCTCGCCCTTGCGCAGCCCCCGCACGATGTCCTTCAGCGTGCGGCCCTGCACCAGCTTCATGGTGAAGAACATCTCGCCGCCCGTGAAGTAGCCGAAGTCGTGCACCGGGATGATGTTCGGGTGCTCGAGCTGCGCGGTGATCTGGGCCTCTTCCACGAACTTCTGGCGGACGTACTCGCTGACCTTGTGGCCGTCGATGAGCGTCTTCATGACCAGGCGGCGCATGAGCTGCCGGTCGCGGACCAGGACGATGTTGCCGACGCCCCCGCGGGCGATCTCCTGGAAGGTCTCGTACTTCTCGGGCGGGATGGACTCGCTGCCAGGTGGGTGCTGGCGGCGCAGGTGATCAGCCACCGCCATCAGGTCGCCATCGCCGAGCTGCAGCGAGCCCATCTCCCCGCCGGCCGCCCAGGCGCCGTCGTCTTCCTCGCCGCTGGCGGCCACCTCGGAGTGCAACTCCATGCTGGCCCCGGCGTCCACGAGCGAACCCGTGGGGGGAGGCGGCGGCGGCGTGGCGATGATCCCTCGGGCCTGCAGGACCCGCGCGACGGCCTCGCGCTGCCCACGGGCCAGCACGGCCTCGGCCAACGCGACGAAGGCGTCGTCGATCTCACCGCGTGCGGCGGCCTCGCGGATGGTGGCGCGCAGATCCATCAGCTCCCCCCCGGCCCCCGGGCGGTTGCCGCCGTGGGCTCGGGGGCGACTCTAGCCCGAGGGACGTGCGGGGCGCCACCGCGCACGCGTTGAACCCGGAGCGTGCCCGTGCTACAAGCGCGCGCTTCGCGCGGCGGGTCCGGCCCGCTGTTCCGTCTCGGCAAGGGGCTCTCAGGCGAGCCTCATGCCCAAGCGCCCGGGCCTCTGCATGTACACGATTTATCTCGCCACCTTCGTCGCGGTCTTCTTCACCGTCGTCCCGACCCTCTTTGGTGTGTCGTTCACCTGGACCACCGTGCCGGGGATCATCCTCGGGATCCTCACGTACGTCTGGGTCAACCGGCGCGCCGGGAAGCGAGTCGAGGCGGTCACGCAGGCGGCCGACGCCGAGATGGCGTCGCTGCAGCAGCTCATGGCCCGCCCGCCGGCCACGCCGGCCCAGCAGAAGCAGCTGCAGGCGGCGGCAGGTCAGAAGATCCAGGCTTCCGTCGAGATCCTCAAGCAGGGCTTCATCTTCCAGAAGTGGCAGCTCGGCGCCGCCACCATGCTGAACGCCCGCATCGGCATGTTGCTGTTCGTGCGCTGGGCGCAGATGCAGCAGGGCTCGCCCACCGACGCGCTGCCGTACCTCGAGAAGTCGCGGGTGAAGGGCGTGACGGCGAAGCTCATGAGCTCCATGTGGCCCGCCTGGGCCATGCTGGCGGTCTGCTACTACAAGGGCGAGAATGCCCTCTCCAAGGCCGCCGAGGTCCTGGAGGAAGCCGTCAAGCATGCGGCCAAGGAGGGCCTGCTGTGGTCGCTCTACGCCTGGATGCTGGAGCAGGAAGATCAGACGGACGCCGCCATCGACGTGCTGGCCCGGGGCAAGGCCGGGGCCGCGGACGATGGGCGCCTGGCGGAGAACCTGACCCTGCTGCAGAACGGCAAGAAGATGCAGATGCGGGCCTACGGCGAGCAGTGGTACCAGTTCGGCCTGGAGCGCCCCCGCATCGCCGATCCGCGCCACCAGCAGCCGCGCATGGCGCATCCCCGCGCCCGCGGCGGGCGCCGCCGCTGAGCCGCCGTTGACCGCCCCCGCCCAGCTCGGCCGCTACACCCTGCTGCGCCGGCTGGCTTCCGGCGGCATGGGCGAGGTCTATCTGGCCGAGGCCCGGGGCGCCGCCCACTTCACCCACAAGGTCGCCATCAAGCGCATCCTCCCGCATCTGGCCGAGGATGAGACCTTCGTGCGCAAGTTCATCGACGAGGCGCACCTGATGGTGCAGCTCCACCACGGCAACATCGTGCCCGTGCAGGAGCTTGCCGATCACGACGGGGAGCTCTACCTCGTCATGCAGTACCTGCCGGGCCGGGACCTGAAGGCGGTGATCCGCAGGCTGCGTGCCGACGGGCGGCGGATGCCCGTCGAGCTCGCGCTGTGGCTGATCACCGAGGTCCTCGCCGGACTGGACTACGCCCACCGCAAGCTGGGCCCGGACGGGCGCCCCTTGCACATCGTGCACCGGGACGTGTCGCCCGCCAACGTGGTGCTCGGCGCCGGCGGCGAGGTCAAGCTCATCGACTTCGGCATCGCGCGGGCGCGGGGCGGGCTGCACCGCAGCATCTCGGGCACCCTCCAGGGCAAGTTCGTCTACATGAGCCCCGAGCAGGCCGACGGGCGCCCGGTGGACGCCCGCAGCGACGTGTTCTCGACGGGGCTCCTGCTCTACGAGCTGCTGACGGGCCTGCGCCCCTTCGAGGCCGAGACGGAGACCGCCGTCCTGCGCAAGGTCCGCGAGGCGGAGATCCAGCCGGCGTCCCAGGTGGCCGACGTGCCCGAAGCCCTGGACGCGCTGTTGGCGCCCGCCCTCGCCCGGGAGGTCGACGATCGGTACGACAGCGCGGCCGCGATGCGCCGCGCATTGCTGCACCACCTGGCCGTGAGCGACAGCCGTGCCGACGCTGCCTCCTTCGCGCAGTTCCTGGCGGAGCTCTTCCCGGAGGGCGTCATCCCCGACGGCGGGCCCACGGGACCCCTGTCCATCGACGACGCTCTGCAGATGCAGCTCGGGGCCCTGACGCCGAGCGCCCGGTTCGATGAGCGGACCCGCACCCACACCGGCGATGCGCCGCGCGGCCGAAGTACGCCCATCGGCGCGGTCCTGGCCGCCTACGCCGAGACCGCGACCGCCGACGCACCGGCGAGCCAGCCGCCCCTCACCGCGAGCGGGCAGACTGCGCCGCCTCCGACACCCATGGGCCGGCGTCGGTTGCTCTTCCTGGGGCTCGCGCTGGGCGCCGCTCTCACGGCTGGCGCCTTTGCGCTGCGCCCGACCCCTCAGGCCGCCTATGTAGACGTGCAGGTCACGCCGGCCGCCGACGCCAAGGTCGTTCTGGGCCGGGACGAAGCGGTGCTGAGCCCGGGGACGCGCCTGACGGCGGGTCAGACCGAACGCATCTGCGCCGTGGCGCCGGGCCACCAGAAGCAGTGTCAGCTCGTGACCCTGAGGGCCGGCCGCAACCGGCTGACCTTCACCTTGGTCGCCGTGCCGCGCCTGGCGGTGGTGGTTCAGCCCCCCGACGCCCGCTGGACCATCACCGTCAACGACCTGCCGGTGGACACCTGGCCCTATGACGGCCTGGCAGCCGGCCGGCTGGCCACGGTGCAGATCCACCCGGGCGACGGCTGGACCGTCGACGGTGACGACCGCCAGGTGATCCGGGTGCAGTCCGGCGCCAACAACGTCCAGTTCCGGCTCCTCCCACGCCGAGACGCGGCCGTGGGCGACGCGGGCGTGAGCGGGAGCGACGCCGGGGTGGGCGAGGCAGACGACGGCCCGGATCGGCCCCGCGCCACGCCGCGCCGGGCCCGCGTCACGCTCCAGGCCACGCCAACGGCCCAGGTGGCCTGCGGCGGGCGAGCGCTGGGCGCCACGCCCCAGACGGTCACTGCGGAGGGGCGGCCGGTGCAGTGCGTGCTCAGCGCCGATGGCTTCGCCGATCGCAGCCTGACCGTCCATCCGCGCGATGGCGTGGCGGTCCGGCACGTCGAGCTGGACGCCCTGGCTCGCCTCACGGCCCGGGCGCTCCCCGCCGCGGCGGTGATTCACCTGGACGGCCGCCCGCTGGGGCCCAACCTGGTGCGCCAGCTACCGGTGCCGCCGGGCCCCCACACCTTGGACGCCCGGCTCGAGCGTGACGGGCAGACCTTGCGCAGCGCCCCGCTGCGGGTGACCTTGAAGCCCGGTCAGGTGGTCGAAGAGGCCTACCTGCTCGAAGTCCTGCTGCCCCAGCCCCAGGAGGCCCCGTGAGCGTCGCCGACGTCACCCGCACCGTCATGGCCCCGGTCGACCGGCTGACCGCACACGACTACAGCCTGGAGATCGTGGACGGCCCGGACGCCGGCCAAGTGTTCCGCACCAAGGCCCGCGCCGTTCGCATCGGCACGCACCCCGAGTGCGAGCTGGCCCTCGACGACCGCACCGCGAGCCGCTACCACGCCCGCATCGAGATGGACGTGTGGGGCCATCGCCTGGTGGACGATGGCAGCAAGAACGGCACCTTCGTCAACGGCATGCGCGTGGAGGCCTGCTGGCTCACCGCTGGCGCCCGGATCACCATCGGCGGCACCGAACTGCGCTACCAGCCGGGCAAGGAGCAGGTCGAGATCGCGTTGGCTCGCGACCACCGCTTCGCGAAGCTCATCGGGCAGAGCACGGCCATGCGCGAGATCTTCGCGATCCTCCAGCGGGTGGCGCCGACGGACATGACCGTGCTGGTGGAGGGCGAGAGCGGAACTGGCAAGGAGCTGGTGGCCGACGCCCTGCACGCCCACTCCCGGCGCGAAGGCGGCCCGCTCGTGGTGTTCGACTGCTCCGCCGTGGCCCCAAACCTCATCGAGTCTGAGCTGTTCGGGCACGTGAAGGGGGCGTTCACGGGCGCCACCGGCAGCCGCGCAGGCGCCTTTGAGCGGGCCTCGGGCGGCACCCTGTTTCTGGACGAGATCGGCGAGCTGCCTGCGGATCTGCAGCCGAAGCTCCTGCGGGCCTTGGAGCAGCGCGAGGTGCGCCCCGTCGGCGGTGATCGCCCCATCAAGATCGACGTCCGCATCGTGGCGGCCACCAACCGCAACCTCGAGAAGGAGGTCCAGGCCGGCAACTTCCGCCAGGACCTCTACTACCGCCTGGCGGTCTTGAAGATTGTGCTGCCCCCGCTGCGGCGGCGGCGGGATGACATCCCGCTGTTGGTGAACCACTTCCTGCAGGACCTGACGCCCGACGGGCAGACCCCCGTGCAGGTTGGCTACGACACCATCGTGAAGCTTCAGCGTCATCGCTGGCCCGGCAACGTGCGGGAGCTGCGCAACTTCGTCGAGCGGGCGGCCATGCTGGCCACGGACAACCGCCTCGAGACTCGCTATCTGGTCCCGCCCACCTTCGGGGACACCCGCACCGAGGCGGGGCCAGCGGCCGGCCCGGAGGCGGATCCCATGGAAGGCCTGGACTTCGACCTGCCCTTCAAGGACGCCAAGGCCCGCCTGGTGGAAGCCTTCGAGCGCACCTACTGGGAGCGCCTGCTCGACAAGACGAACAACAACATCAGCGCCGCCGCCCGAGTGGCCGGCATCCACCGCAAGAGCGCCGAGTACCTGCTGAAGAAGCTGGACCTTCCGGAACGCGGCTGATCCCCGAGCGCGCCTGCCCCGCGCAGCGCCCCGCGTCGATTGCCGCGCGGTCCCCCTTCTGACAGACTCCGGCGTCTCACGCCCGGTACAGGGACCCGCGCCGCCCCCATGACCCTTCGCCTCTTCTGCCTGATCGCCGCCGCTCTGCTTTGGACAAGCTGCGGCGCCGAGCGCGAGCACACCGGCGTGTGGCAGCAGGTCTGCGACGAGGCGGCACCCAGCCCCTGCGGTGACTTCGTCTACGAGCTGCACCTGGGCCGCTACGGGTCCAAGACCTCCGGCCTGGTGGTGCGCTACCACTTCGAGGACGTGTCGCTCGACCCCTACCAGCGCAGCGACGAGTGCGGGTGCTTCTTCGTCGAAGGGGGCCGCGCGGACGATGAGGGGATCGCCTTCGCCCTTCACCGCGCCGACGAGCCCGGGCGCCCCGAGACAGACTTCCGGTTCCCCGACGCCTGCGGCCCTGCCGGGGTCCCCCCGCCCGACTGCGTCGGCCGCCGCTTCGAGCTGAGCGAGGTGGACGGCGAGCTCGAGGGCTCCAGCCGCTGCGGCAGCGACACGACCCCGATCCGCTTCCGCAAGGTCGCCGGGCGGCCACGCCGAGCCTGCGAGTTGCCGGAATGAGGGCGGCGCTGACCTTCTGGCTCGCCTTGGCTGTGGGCGGCGGGGCCACCGTCGCGCTGGCCGCGCCGGCCCCCAGCGACGCCCTCCGGCTGCACCGCGGCCTGGGCCCCGACTTCGAACGTCCACGGGTCCGCGTCTACCCGCTCCTGGATCAGACCGCGCTGGCCAACCCGCGCGGTGAGCGGAGCAACCCTGCGGCCTGGGACGCCTTCGTCGCGGCGCTTGCGGGCCGCACGAACCTGGCCGTTCAGGACCCCGAGGCCACCCGACGCTCCATCACCCGCCGCGCGGGGTATGCCCAGGCCCTCCGCTTGGCCCGATCCACGGCCGAGCGGGCCCGTGATGACCACCGCCGCGCCCGGCTGGAGGCCGCCCTGGCGGGTCTGCGAACGGCCATCCACGCGCTCCAGGAGATCGAGCACCACGTGGTCGCGCCGCCCGAGGTGGCCCGGCTCCTGCTCCTGCAAGGTCAGGCACAGCTCGAGCTTCGTGACGCCCAGGGCGCGCGCGACAGCTTCGAGCGCGCCCTCACCCTGGCCCCGGACGTCCGTCTGCAGCCCGGGACCGACAGCCCGGCGGCGGTCGAGGCGCTCGAAGCGACCCGGCACAATCTCGCCGAGAAGCCGCCCATCCCTGAAGACCACTTGAGGGTCCCCACCGGCCTGCGCAGCACGCAGCACCTGCTACGCGCCCGCCAGGTGGGCGACGTCCTGATCGTGACGGTGCAGTCTGCGGGCGGCCTGCGCGAGGAGCAGCAGGCGCTGGCAGGGCTCACCGCCGCCGAGGCCGGCGATCGCCTGGCGAGCCGGGTCTGGGCGTGCCTCCCCTTCGGCCGCGCCCCGCGCCGGAGCCGCCACAAGCGCGAGCTGCTCTTGGACGCGGGCTTCCACTACCAGGTGTTCGCCAACTCGCCGGTCGTAGACCTGTTCAGCAACCTGGGCATCGGGATGAACGCCAGCCTCACGGTCGCCCCGCACTTGAGCCTGGACGCCAACCTCGCCCTGACGAACAGCAACCGCGATCCCAACGAGGATCTGCGCCAGGACATCAGCACGGTCCGGGTCTTCCTGGGGCCCGGCTTCACCTGGAGTGCCGGGTTCCTGCGTGGCGGAGCCAACCTGGGCTTTGAAGGGATGACCATCAGCGACGTGGTCACCACGCGCAACGTCCACTGCAAGTTCGACCCCGACGCCCACCCGCTGTGCAACGCGGCCGCAGACACCAGCCGCTCTGGCCGGGCGTGGCGCCTGGGCCCCGCCCTCGCCCTCAATGGGCAGCTCCACCTGGTCGAGGGCATCTACCTGGCCCTGCGGATCAGCGCTGGCCTGACGCTCTACGAGTCGGTGGACAACGGCCTGGGCCCGCCCATCACCGGCCAACTCGGCCTGGGCTACGCCTTCGACTAGCAGCAACAGTGTGTTCTGAACGCCGCGTAGACGCCCGACCCCTTGCTTCCCCGACGCTGCCGCCCCTACCCTGCCTCTCGTGCCCGTCCGCGACCGGCTGGTCGGCCCCTCGAGGACCGGAACCGGGGCGCGCGGCGGGGTGAGGTTGGCGCGCCACGGGGGGCGCCGGCACCGCCTGCGCACCGCTGCGCCCCGCCAAAGAGCCGGCGAGCTCTATCGAGCCCGCACGACGGTGACCGAGGCGGCCAGCGGGCCAGCAGGCGTGGCCCGTCCCCGTCTGTGCCGACTCACCGTCGCCGGAAGGCGTCCCGGCCGCCCCAAGGGTGAGGGCAAGCCGGGCGGGCGGGCACTCTCCACTGCCCCCGGCAGGGCCTGCCACGGCCGCGCCTGCGGCTTGATTCAAACTTGGTGGAAGAGCTTCGGCCAGGGGGCGAGACGTCGGCGCCTGGCAGGCGGTCGCACGCCGCGGGGGCGGCTCGCGCGGGGCGCTCTGCGCTCGCCTGTCAGCCCTGGACCACAGGGTTGGTGACCTGCGCCAGCACGTCCCCATCAGGACCGAGCAAGGTCACACGGACCGACTGGCCCGCGAGCAGTGGGCCCACGCCCTCCGGCGTCCCCAGCGACACCAGATCCCCGGGCGCCAAAGACATCACCGCCGCCACCGCCGACAGGATCTCGCCAGGGCTGAACAGAAGGTCGCTGAGCATGCCGTCCTGGCGAAGTTCTCCGTCCACCCACCCCTGGATCCGACAGGCCTGCCAGTCGGACACGTGGGCCCGCTGAGGCGCCACAGGACAGAAGGTGTCGAAGCCCTTGGCCCGGGTGAAGCGCCCTTGATCGGCGCGCTGCAGATCCCGCGCGGTGACGTCGTTGAGAACGGTCCAGGCCGCAATGGCAGCCTCGGCCTCCTGAGGGCTCGCGCCCTGCCGAATGGGCGCCCCAACCACCACGACCGCCTCGGCCTCGTGATGAACCTCACGGCTGATGGACGGCAGCCGGATCGGCTCGCCGTCGCCGATGATGGCGCTCGGGGCCTTCAGGAAGTAGAGGGGCTCGGTCGGGATGGCATTGCCCAGCTCGAGGGCATGGCGACCGAAGGTGCGGGCAAGGCAGACCACCTTGGGCGGCGGCCAGGGAAGCGGCGAGCCGGGGCTCACTTCTTCTTCTTGTCCTTGTCGAAGTTCGGCGGCTCCCAGCCCTCGGGCGGGATCTTGCAGGTGCACTCCGTCACGGCGGTCCCGCCCTTGGCGGCCTCGTCGTAGTAGGTGGTGCACTTGCTCTTCCCGGTCTCCTTCTCATCGTCCGGGAACTGGAGCTCACGCTTCTTCTTGGCGTCGTACAGGAACCAGTACTCGCAGACGTTGGGCGTCATCTCCACCAGCGTGAAGTACTTGTACTCCCCGGTGGCGGCGTCCTTGGTCCACAGGTGCTCGGCCACGGCGAAGTCGTAGGGCGCGTAGCCCTCGGCCTCCAGGCGGATCTTCACGGGCACGGAGATGTCCAGATCCATGAGGTTCATCGGCGTCTTGCCGATCACCTCTTCGCCGGTAGCCTCGCTCTTGGAGACGATCTTCTCGCCGTCCTTGAACACCGTGGCCTGCGCCGGGTTCGACTCGATCCGCAGCACGCCGTACTTCTTCTGCTTGGCGAGCTGCTCCTCCAGGTGCGCCTGCTCGATGGCCTCTCGCTCCGCCTTCTTCGCGGCGAGGGCCTCAGGCGACGACACACTCCGGAAGTAGATCACGCCGCCGACGCCGGCCGCGATGATCAGAATCATCAGGATGAAGTTGAGGGCGCCACCCTTCCCACGGGCCTCGTCCTCTTCCTCCAGCACGACCTTGCTCGGATCACCCGCCCCATCGCCCCGCAGGAACGAAGCGGCGCTGTCGTGATCCTTGTCCACCGGCCAGGCCAGGAACTCCGCCTGAAGCGCGTCGGTCCGCTTGGACAGCACCGGCACCACCGGCTCATCCGCGCCCTCGTCCGCCGAAGCCTCAGCCTCGTCGGTCTCGTGCTCGGAGGACGCCTCGACGGTGGCCTCGGCCTCGTCCTCAGCAGCCTCGTCAGCGGCGTCGCCCTCGTCCCCCTTGGCAAGGGAGTCGAGGATCTCTTCGCTGGCGAGATCACCGCTGTCGGCCTGGTTCTTCTTCTTCTTCTTGGCCATTGAACTCCGTCCCGGTCGGCAGGAGGCGCCGGATTCAGCCGCCGCAGTATCGAGCAAGCGACCGCCGGGTGCAATAACGCAGCGCAGAGCACACCTCAAGTGCGCAAATTTGCACCGCGCCGCCGCCCCTGCGCCCGGCTTGACCGCTCGTCCCCCCTCTTCTAGACTCTCGCCTTGACCCGCGCAACCCTCCGATTTTGCGAGCGGATCGGGAGCAAGATGTCCGGCGAACGCAAGGAAAACTCCGTCCTCTTCACCCTCAAGGAGTTGAAGGACATCACCTCGGACGACGCCGCCGCGGCCACCGCGGAGGCGCCTCGGCCCGCAAAGCGTTCGTCGTTCATCGACGAGGCCGACGACCTGCTGGCGGATATCCGCAATTCGGTCAGCGAGGACGCCGCCGCCGAAGAGGCACGCCTGAAGGCCGAGCGGGAGGCCCGAGAGGCCGCCGAGCTGCACGCGCGGGATGCTGCGCGCCGCGAGGCCCAGGCAGCGGCCGAGGCGCGCCTGGCCGCCGAGGATGCCCGCCGCCGGGCCGCAGCCGAAGAGCGTGAAGCGCGCGCGCGCGCCATCGACATCGCAGAGCGGCGCGCTCGGGGCGAGATCATCGAGGAGCCCGAGCCGAAGCGGGTGGCCATGCCCACGCCGCTCACACCCGCAGCGCCGGCGCCACCCGAACCGCAAGGGCGTGGCACCGGCTTCTACCTGACGGTGGTGGGCTTGCCTGTTCTGTGCCTGACGGCCGTGGCCATCGCGCTCATCCTGAAGCCGCAGGACGCGCCGCCCGCGCCGGCGCCCGCGGCCGCCCCCGTCACCGCCGTGGTGTCGGCCCCGGCCACCGAGGCGCTGGCGGCAGCGCCCTCGGTCCTCCCCGAAGAGATGGAGGAGCCCGACGCCGCTGCGCCCGAGGACGCCGGGGTGGCTGACGCCGAGGCGAAGAAGGAGGCCGTGGCCAAGCGGCGCCGGCGGCGCAAGCCGGCGACGGCGGCCAAGACAACCGCCTCCGAGCCGGCCAAGAAGGGCGGCTTGAAGCTGAACCTGGGCGGCGACAAGGGCGGGATCACCTTCTGAAGCCCTGCCCTGCGGGCGTCAGCGCCCGCGGATTCCCCAGAGCGCGCCCGACAGACCGCCCCCTCGGCCGGCTCCCGGCGTGCCTACCGTCCATCCAAGCGAAAGCGCTTCAGGGACGCGGTCGGCGCGTCATCGGTCGGTCGCGCGCCGCGCCCGGCATGGGTGAGCCCCGCGCTGGGCCGCCCGGGGACGGGCGGCCACCCTCGACCGGCAGTGCGAGACGCCGCCCCTACAGGCAGACGCCGAAGCCCCAGCCCTGCTCGTTGCGGCACTGGGTGCCCGCCGCGCACGCAGGCGCCGCCGGATCGCAGATCTGCAGGCACACGGGGCCCGCGCCGGCGTTGGCGCAGAACGCGGAGTCGGCGCAGTCGGCGCTCTGGGTGCAAGGCTGACCCAGCGCCACCTGGCCCGCCGCCGTACACTGGCCTTCTCGGGCCACCAGGCTATACGGGCGGCACATCTGGCCGCCGTTGCAGTCATTGCGCACCACCGTGCAGTCCGTCTGCAGGCACAGCCCCAGGTACCGGGTCTCGTTGTCGGGCGTGTTCGGATCGTCAAGGGTGCTGAAGTCGATGCAGGCCCGCCCCGGGGTGTCGCAGCGATCGATGCGCGGGTCGCAGAGTTGGCGACAGGCACCCCGGCCGCCGAAGTTCCGCGCGGGATCCAGGCTGTCGTCAGGATCGTCGAAGCACAGCATGCCCGGGGCGCACTGCAGGGCCCGGTCGGCCGCGCCGCGGCCATCGACCTGGGCGTCGCAGGCGCCGCCTTCAGGCACGTTCCCGGCCTCGAGACACAGGCCGATCTGAGGTTGCCCCGGATCGGGCACCTGCACGGGAAGGCAGGTGCCCTGCCACTGGTTCTGCCCACCCGCGTTGCAGGCGCCGAAGACCGTCCCGTTCTGCTCGCTGGCGCCGCAGACCCGCCAATAGCAGACCCGGTCGTTGGTGAAACAGGTGCGGTCGAGGGGGCAGTCGTCGTCCGCCCCGCACGAGAAGAGGCAGAAGCCGCCGTCCAGGCCGTTGTTGAAGAGGAAGCAGGTCTGATCCGGGGGCGAACACTGGTTGATGTTCAGGCAGTCCTGGAACTCCCCCACGATGCAGCGCCCGTTCAGGCACTGCTCGCTCAGCTCGCAGTGGTAGTCGGTGGCGCAGGTGTCGTTGGCGCGAATGCAGCGCCCGTCTCGGCACTCTTCGCCCGCCTGGCACGGGTAGCGGCACTGCGGTGGCGCCGGCTCGCAGCCACCCGTACCGTCGTTGCACACCAGCCCGGGGCCGCAGCCCACCGCCGCCACGCGGCAGTCCGGCAAGCAGATGGAGCCGCCGTCGGGCGCGCCGTCTGCCCCCGTGGTGGGGAGGCAGGCCCAGCCATCGCGGCAAGCGCGGGCGGGCCCGCAGACCTGGAAGCACAGGCTCGTCTCGCCGCTCGGCAGGCACCGGGCGCCGTCGCAGTCACCGTCGTCCGAGCACTCGACCCGGCAGAACCCACCGGGGATCCCGCCTTCGCTGTCCGCCTCGGTCAGGCAGGCGCCAGCAGTGCAGTCGCCGTCAGCCTCGCAGCCGCCCGCGGGGCGCTGCTGGCAGTTGCCGGTCATGGGGTTGCAGCGCTGGCCGCCGTCGCACATGACCCCCGCGCAGGGATCGCCGCCGCCGCCGGCGCCCCCGGCGCCACCGGCGCCGCCCCTGGCCACCCGCGCCACCGCCCATCCTGCCGGACCGCCGCACCGCCCGCGCCGCCACCGACCCCGCCGGCACCGCCCGCGCCGCCGCCCCCGGCACCGCCCGCTGCGCTGGCGTCCAGCAGCAGACCCCCCCCGAAGTCACGCCGGCTGGAGCCCCCACCGCTGCCACAGGCCTCGTTGTAAGGGTCGGACTCCACGCCGTCGGTGCAGATCCCGTTGATGCAGGCGCCTGGCCTGGTCTGGCCGTCGGAGCCGAGCAGATCGCAGCACGCGCCCTTCCCGACGCCCACGACCTCACACTCCCGGTCCCCACCCGAGGCACAGCCCCAGGCCGCAGCGACCGCGCCCAACCACATCAGCCCCCGAATCGCCTTCATGCCGTTCCCTCGCATGCTCTCCCCTTCGCGCATCATGCCGGGCAGCGCGCCTTGATGCATCCCCCCTCACGCTGCGAACCGCGGGAGTTGCTGACGCAGGGGCATCGCCAAAACGAAAACGGGCGCCCCGAAGGACGCCCGTTCTCCGACCGTTGACCGCTCAGGCGGTCAGCGTTCGCTCAGCCCTGGGGCAGGCAGATGCCCAGGTTCGGGTTGGCACCGTTGCCGGCCTCATCGCCGCCGAAGATCTCAGTCTGGCAGCCGAAGCCGGGGGGGCACCCGTTGCCGCTGTCCTCGTAGATGTCGCACAGCTTGATGCACTCGGCCGGCGCACCCTGCTGGAGCACGGCGCACAGGTGGCCGGGATCGCAGTTGCTGGCGCCGGTGTTGTCGTCCGACTGGCAGGGCTCGCCCGTGCCGACGGTGGCCGCGGGGGCCTCGGCGCACAGGCCAACCCAGGTGTCGAAGCCGTCAGCGTTGGCGATGGTGAACGGGTTGCAGCCCTCACCCTCGCCGCAGCCCTCGCCGGTGAAGCCGTTGCACTCACCGAAGCAGACGCCAACCTTCAGACCCACGAAGAACGGGGTCACGCACAGCGAGTTGCCGGTGCACAGGCTGTTGTCCGAGGCGTCGCAGAAGCCCCAGCACTGGTCGGTGCCGGTGTCGAGGAAGTCACCGCAGTAGTGGCCAGCGGTGCAGCCGCCCGCGCCGCCCCAGTAGGTCTGGTCGTCGGCGACGCACTGCTCACCGTGGCTCAGCATGCCGCTGGTGGCCTCGACGCAGGCGCCCATCATGAGGCCGTCCTGATCCTCCTCGGCGAAGATGCAGGCCTCGTTCGCGGCGCAGCCCTCCTGGGTGTAGACGTTGCAGCCCGAGAAGCAGAACTTCCACTGCACGCCGTCCAGGCTGTCAGTGTAGTCGATGCAGCGCTCGCCCTCACCGCAGGCGTCGTTGTCGCCGCACGGGCGACGGCAGATCCCCAGCTCGCAGACCAGGCCGGTCTGGCAGGCCGCCTCGGGCTGCATGGTGCTGAAGGTGCACTCCTGGCCCTCACCCGCCATGCCGGCGGGGAAGCAGAAGCTGGCGGGATCGTTGCGGGCGCAGGTGGCGCCCTCGCCGCAGCTCAGATCCTCCTGGCCGGGCACGCAGTCATCGCCGGGGACGCAGAAGCCGGGCGACGGCTCGCCGTTCGGCACTTCGGGATCGTCGGGGATGCAGACCTCGCGCTCGCCGCAGCGGGTGACCTCGGCGTTGGCGTCGCAGGTCCGCAGGCACTGCGCCTCCTCGCCCAGGTCGACGCAGATCAGGCCGCGATCGCAGCAGTCGTTGCCCGGATCACAGGCCTCGCGGAGTTGCAGGGTGGCCCCACAGACGGGGGGCGCGCCCCCGGCGCCGCCCTGGCCGCCCGCGCCGCCGCCCTGGCCCCCTGCGCCGCCTTGCATACCGGCGTCGCCCACGACCGCCGCGCACACATCGGGCTCCACGCAGATCTCGGCGGGGTAGTCGCAGTAGGTGCTGCCGCAACGGATCACCTGGCGGCGCTTCAGGCAGGTGCCCGTGCTGACGTCGCAGGTGGTGTTGTCGGGGCAGTCCCCGTCGCTGCCGCAGGCGGGCTCGGCACAGCCCCCGGCGAACAGACCCAGGGTGAGGAAGGCGGACAGGGCGAGCAGGCTACGCATGGCGGCAGTATACAAACGCGCCCGGGTTGGCACAGCGGCGTGGGCGCGGATCACCACCGAATGCGCAGCAGGAGCTGCATGAGGCCCAGCAGGAACACCGCCAAGACGAGGAAGATGTACAGGGCGTCGGCGGCGGCGCCCTTGCGGGTGCCCTGCAAGGCCTCCTCGCCGCCCCCCGCCTCGGTCCACGCGGCCTGGACCTCGCGGGAGTTCTGCCGGAGCACCAGGGCGATGACGATGATCATCAGCACGCCGCTGCCCAGCAGGGCCCACGCGAAGCGCCGCTGCCAGGTGAGCTTGAGGCTGGCCACCGTCTGGCGCGCCGAGTCGCTGGAGTCAGCCAGCAGGGGCGGGTCGCGCTCGGGGCGATCGAAGCGGCCCAGCAGGGCCCGGGTGAGCGTCGGATCGCCATCGGCGTGCTGGGCCAGGTAGCCCGCCCAGGCCACGTCGATGCCCTGCGCGACGAGCTGGCTGGCCAGCCAGCGGTTGGCCTCGACGGGGGGCAGCGTGGTGACCAACAGGTGCCGACCACCGCGCGCCTTCTGCGGCAGGTAGGCGGTCTGGTAGGCCTGGATCCAGACGATGCTCGGATCGGGCAGCGAGGGGAGGGTGAGCTCGCCCTCCGCCCGCCGATCCACGAGCTCCATGGCCGAGGTCCTGAGCCAGACGTCGCCGTGCCAGAGGTCCAGGAACACCGGGCCCTTGCGGTGCAAGCTCTGCAGCGAGAAGGGGACCGTGGCGCCCCGGGCCACCCGCGGGCTGGGGGTGTCGAGGACGAACTGCGTCGGCGTGCGCTGGATCCGCCACGAGGCGGTCCCACCGTCGGCCGAGAGGTCGATCCAGAAGCGGGGCTCGATGGCCTTGATGGGCAGCGTGGCCAGGCCGTGGCGATCGGTGGTGACCGCGCTGGGCAGGTCGATGGCGCTGCGGCCCTCTTGGAGGTGCAGGTGCACGCCCAGGCTGCGCGGGCGGCCGTCGGGATCGTGGGCGATGACCGCGAGCTGCGTGGGGAGGTCGCCGGGGAGCACCTGGTCCAGGGGGGCGATGTCGAGCTTCAGCGGGCCCACGTCCGGCTTGAGCGGCTTGCGCTCCTTGGGCCGCAGGGGCGGCGTGACCGGGGCGGATCCGGGCAGGACGGTGATGGGGACCCGGACCGTGGCCTCCCCGCCGTCGGGGGTGCGGGCCGTGAGGACCAGGGTCCAGGCGCCGACCCCGGGGGGCACCAGGGCCCCTTGGACGAAGGGGCCGGCGTGCTCGGTCATCACCGTGGGCCGGCTGGGGACATGATCGCGGTCGGGTTGCTCGCCGTGGCCCTTCTCGAAGTTCGCGCGGACAGCGCCCAGGGGCGCGAACCGGCTGAACTCCAGATCGTGCAGGCCGATGCGGATCACCGAGCCGTCGTGGGCGTACCAGGTGGTCGGGCCGAAGACGTGGAGCCCCACGCGGGCGTCCAGGGTGCTGGTGAAGACGCCGCCGCCGATGACCAGGGCGAGCCAGACGGCGCCGACGCCCGCGATGAGCTTGCGGTGCCGGAACAGGGCGCCCACCAGGCCCCCTCGCTCGGCGCTCACGGGGCCTCGCCGCGCACGTGGCCGATGCTGGCCAGCCGCTGCTTCAAGCGCTCCACATGGGCCTGGAAGACCTTCTTGTCCCGCGCGCGCACCTGCTGACCACGGGTCATCTTCAGCTTCGCAGGGTTGAGGAACTTGCCGTTGCGCTTCACCGCAAAGTGCAGGTGCGGCCCGGTGGACCGGCCGGTGGTGCCCACCTGCCCGATGACCTGGCCCTGCTTGACCTTCGCCCCGCGCTGGATGCCCTTGGCGATCAGGTGCAGGTGGGCGTAGGCGCTCTCCAGGCCGTCGGGGTGGCGGATCTTCACCAGCCGCCCGTTGGGGCCCTTCCAGCCGGCGTAGGTGACGGTGCCGTCGGCCATGGCCCACACCGGGGTGCCGCGTGGGGCGGCGTAGTCCACGCCCGTGTGGGCCTTGGTGTAGCCCAGCACCGGGTGCTTGCGGCGCAGGTTGAAGCCCGAAGACACCCGCGCGAACTTCAGCGGCGTCTTCAGGAACGTCTTGCGGGCGCTCTGGCCGTCTTCGAGGTAGTAGCCGCCCTCGGTGTCCTTGTCGGGCTTGAACCAGAAGGTGCGGAAGGTGCCCACCTGGCCCACGTACTCGGCCGCGACGATGCGGCCGTAGCGGATGAAGGTGCCCTTCTTGTAGACCTTCTCGACCACCACGTTGAAGCGGTCGCCGGCCTTCGGATCGTCGCGAAAGTCGATGTCCCAGGCGAAGGCGCCCACCACCTCGGCGGCCAGGGCCGGGCCCTCGCCGGCGCGCTCCAAGGCTTCGTACAGCGAGCTGCGGATCTCGCAGGCCACCTCGTCCTCGACGGTGTCGAGGAACACCGGGAGCTGCTTGCCCACCAGCGCCTCGCCCTGCCGCTCGGCCTCGAAGACCTCCAGGGGGTCGTGCTCGAAGACGAAGCGCTCCACCTGACCCTCGGTGACCCGCAGCTCATAGCGGGCGCCGGGGCGGGCCCTGCGGAAGTCGTAGTGGGGGCGCAGGGCGGCCACCACCCGGTTGACCTCGTCCAGGCCCACGCCGTGGCCGCCCAGCAGATCGGCGACGGTCTGCCCGGGCTTCAGGGTGCCCTCGACGTCCACCACGGGGTTGGACCCGGTGTCGCCGTCGTCGGCCGGCGCCAGGGGCGCGGGCGCTTCGGGGAGCGGGGCGGGGCGGGCCAGGGCGGGGGCCCGCTGCGGGGCCTGGGGCTCGCCCCGATCCTCCACCGCGGGCGCGTCGGCGGGCGGGGCGACCTCGACCGGGCGGGCGTGGCCGGCGTCGGGCGCCATGCGGATCACCGGCGTGGGCAGCTCGGCGCCGCCCGCAGCCGACGCGACGACGGTCTCGCTGTGCACGGTCTGCTCGCCCTGCGAGGCCGCGGACGCGGCGAGGCCCATGAGCGCACCGAACAGCACCACCAGGGATCCCCCGGCGAATGCCACCGTGCGGGCGCCGTAGCGCTGGACCAGGCCTTCGATCTGCGGGGGCAGGTGGCCGATGGCGCACCTCCGGGTGGGGTCGTGTAGGATGGGGTAGGATAACGCCGGCGCCGGCGCCCCGCAACCCACCCGCGCCGCGCCCCGCGGGGCTCAGCCCACGCGCTCCAGCACGGCCGCCGCGCCCAGGCCGCCCGCCGCGCAGATGCCCAGCAGGGCGTGCTGCTTGTCGCCCAGCACCAGCTCGTTGGCCATGGTGGTCACCATCCGGGCGCCGGTGGCGCCGAAGGGGTGCCCGATGGCCACGGAGCCGCCGTGCACGTTCAGGCGCTCGGGGTCGATCTCGCCCACGGCCTTGTCGCGGCCCAGCCGCTCGCGGGCGAAGGCGTCGCTGCGCAGCATGGCCAGGATGCTCAGCACCTGGGCGGCGAAGGCCTCGTGCATGTCCACCAGATCCACGCCGCCCAGCTCCAGGCCGGCGCGCTCCAGGGCCTTGGGCATGGCGATGGCCGGGCCCATCAGGAGCTGGTCCGCGGGGTCCACGCCCACGTAGCTCCATGAGCGGAAGGCGGCCTTGGGGGTGAAGCCCAGGGCCTTGGCCTTGCTCTCCTCCATGAGCAGCACCGCGGCGGCGCCGTCCGTGAGCGGGCTGGAGTTGGCGGCGGTCAGGGTGCCGTCCTTGGCGAACACGGGGCGCAGGCGGCTGATCTTCTCGACGCTGGTCTCGGCCCGCACCAGGCCGTCGGCGTGCACCGCGTCGCCCTTGGGGGTGCGCACCGAGATCACCTCGTCGTCGAAGCGGCCCGAGGCGATGGCGGCGGCGGCCCGGTGGTGCGAGCGCACCGCGAACTCGTCCTGGGCCTCGCGGGTGATGTGGTTGCGGGCGGCCATGCGCTCGGCGGCTTCGCCCATGACCTCGCCCGTGGTGCGCTCGGCGATCTTGGGGATCTTGGGGATGAGCGCCGTGAAGGGCGCGAGCTGCGCCAGCACGCCCAGGTAGTCCATGGGGCCGGCCTTGCCCCCCATGAGCACGGGGCCGGCGGTGCGCACGACCTCCTGGGGCAGCTTCAGCTCGGCGTTGCTGGTGCTGTCGGAGCCGCCGGCGATGATCACGTCGCTGTCGCCGCGCTCGATGGCGGCCACCGCGTCGGTGATGGCCTGCAGGCCGCTGGCGCAGGCGCGGGTGACCGTGCGGGCCTCGACGCTGAAGGGCAGCTTCAGGTCCAGGGCGATCTCGCGGCCCACGTTGGGGGCGGCGCCGGGCAGGATCACGCCGCCCCAGACGATGCTGTCGAGCTCGGCGCGGGGCACCGGGTACTTCTCGAGCAGGGCGCGCACGGCGGCGGCGCCCAGGTCGATGGTGTCCAGGTGCAGGTACTGGGTGAACGCCTTCAGGAACGGGGTGCGCACGCCCCCGATGATGACGGCCCGGCGGGGCTTCGCGCGTCGGCGAGTGGCCATGGGTGCTTCTCCTCTCAGGCGCCGATGAACATGCCGCCGCAGGCGCGGATGACCTGACCGGTCAAGCCCGTGGCCTGGGGGGTGACGAGGTAGGTGAGCAGGTCGCCCACGTCGCGGGGCAGGCCGCCCTGGCCCAGCGCCGACAGGCGGCGGCCCACCTCGCGGGTGACCGCGGGGATGGCGGCGGTGAGCCGGGTCTCGATGAAGCCCGGGGCCACGGCGTTGACCGCGATGTTGCGGTCGGCCACCGCGGGCGCCAGGGCCCGCACGTAGCCGGCGATGCCGGCCTTGCTGGCCGCGTAGTTGGTCTGGCCCACGTTCCCGGCGATGCCGGCCACGCTCGACAGGCAGACGATGCGCCCGCCGTCGGCCAGGCCATCGGCGAGCAGGGCGTCGTTGATGGCGACCACGCCGCCCAGGTTCACCGCCACGGCCTGGTCCCACCACTCGGGCTTCATGCGGGCCAGCGTCTTGTCGCGCGTGATGCCGGCGTTGTGGATCACGGCGTCCAGGCGGCCGCCGTGGTGCGCCTTCAGGTGAGCCACGATGGCCGCGCCTGCGTTGGGATCGGTGACGTCCACCGACAGGGCGGTGCCGGCCACGTCGCGGGCCACCTTGCCCAGCAGGGCCTCGTCGCCCGGCCGGTCCACACAGATGACGTGGGCGCCCTCGGCGGCCAGCAAGCCCACCGTGGCCGCGCCGATGCCCCGGGCGGCGCCGGTGATGAGCACGGTCTGGCCGGCCAGCGGCTGCACCCAGTCGTTGCCCTCGGGGGCGTCGACGGCGGCGCTCAGGTGCCAGGGCTGCCCGGTGAGGAAGGCCGCGCGGGGGCTCAGCAGGAACCGCAGCAGGGCCTCGATGCGTGCCTCGGCGCCCTCCTCGACGAACACCACATGGGCCGTGGCGCCCTTGCGGCCGATCTCCTTCGCCAGGCTGCGCACGAAGCCCTCGAGGCCGGCCATGGCCGCCGCCGAGGCGGGGTCGCGCTCGGCCGCGGGTCGCCCCAGCACCACCACCCGGCCGTTGCGGGCCAGCCCGCCCAGCCGGGGGTGGAAGAAGTCGTACAGGCGGCGCAGCTCGTCGGCGCCCGCCAACCCCGTGGCGTCGAACACCAGGGCGTCGGCCGGGGCGGCCTCGGCTTCGGGCGCCACCAGCGTGACGGGACGGCCCCAGGCCTCCGCCGCCGCTTGCCAGGGGGCGGGCAGCTCGGTGCCCACCACCGTGGGCGTGGCGCCGGCGGCGGCCACCGCGCGGGCCAGGTGATCGGTGAGGCGGGCGCCCGGGGCACGGCCCGCGGTCACGGTGCGCCCCTCCAACGGCAGGGCCTCGGCGGGGCCCTTCGCGCGGCGCAGGGCCTGCGGAGTGGGCAGGGGGAGCCCCAGGTTCTTCACCGTCTGGCGGAACCAGGGCTTCGCGCTCAGCTCGACGAGCAGGTCACTCATGGGGCGTCTCCTCGGTGGTCTGGAAGGTGCCGATCAGGTGCGCGGCCCCGCCGGCGGCGGTGCCGACGAAGAGGTCTTGGCCTCGGGTGTAGACCCCGACCTTGGCGGGCAGCTTGACGGGCTTGGTGAAGCGCACGTCCACGGCCTTCAGGCGCCGGGTGTCGCCCGCCCAGGCCTGCGTGGTCAGGGCCTCGAGGGCGCGCGCCAGGGTGCCGAAGCCGTGCTGGATGGTGCGGCCGAAGCCCGCGGCCTTGGCGTAGGGCCCGATCCAGTGCACGGGGTTGAAGTCGCCCGTCAGGCAGGCGAAGCGGAAGCCGTCGTCGGGCCGGAAGCGCAGCCAGGCCACCTCGCGGGCGTCCACGGGCACGGCCGGCTTGGGCTTGCGTGGGCCGCGCGGGGCGTCCCCGCCGCCGCCCAGGGGGATGAACACCCGCAGATCGGCGGTGAGCAGGGGCGTGCCGTCGGTGAGCCGCGTCTCCAGGCGCTGGGTGAGGATGGCCCGCCGCCCGTCGTCGTCGACCTCGACGAGCTGGGCCTCGAGCTGCAGCGGCTGCCCCGCCGGGATGTCGGCGTGGATCACCATGCGGCAGCCGCCGTTCAAGGCCTTGGCCACCGGGTAGGCGATGCCGGCCAGCGTCTTGTTGAGCAGCCCGAAGCCCCACTGGGGGAACAGGTGCGGGGGCACGCGGCCCTGCCAGGCGCGGGGGTCGCCGCCCGCCCAGCGCACGTAGTCCGCCACCAGGTCGGCGGGGCGGGGGGGCACCGTGGCGCTGTAGACCCGGCCGGGCACCTCGGTGCGGGCGGGCTTGCCGCGGAAGCGCTGGGTCATGGCCGAGACCACCAGCCCGCCCATGCCGGCGAGCACGGGGCCTTGGTGGACGACGTGGCGGATGGGGTGCCCCATGGGTGCCTCCTGCGTCGGGCGCGACCGATCTGAGCGCGCACAGTCTGAGGGCGCTGACGCACTGCGTCAACGGCGCGGCCTGGACGGCCCGCGAGGCCGGGGGTGAGACTGCACCCCATGGCCACGCCCGACCACCGGAACGCTCGCCCACCCTGGCCCGTCGTGGCCTGGGTGGCGCTGTCGCTGGGGATGCCGCTGTGGGCGCCCGAGTGTCTGCCTTGGACCGACGCGGCGCTCTTCACCGACGCTCAGGTGCGCTTCGCGCGCTACCGGGTGACCGACGCGGCCACCGGGGCCCCGTGGGCGGGCGGACAGGCCCGCCTCTCGCCCCGGTATTCGGGCCTGCGCGGGGACTCGGCGCGGTTCCCCGGGCCCGCGCCGGGGGCGCTGCAGCGGGAGGCCGCAGGGGACCTGTGGGGGGTGGTGCTCGAGGCCGACGGCATGCAGGCCGCGCTGGCGCCGGCGTGGGCGCGGGGCGGGCCCGCCGAGGCGGCCGTGGAGCGGCGGATCTACGGGCGGCTGCCGACGGGGGCCGTCGGCCTGCTGGAGACCCGGCAGTTCCACGTGCGGCGCCCATGACGCGCGCCCGAGCCCACGCGCTCTGGCTCACGCTCCTGGCGTTGCTCTTCGCGGCGCTGGGGCTGTGCTACGCCCCGGGCGGCCCGGCGCCGGGCCCCCGTGGGGGCGAGGTGGTGTCGGTGTTGAGCTGGCTCCCCGACGCCGTGGTTCAGGCCCCCGAGCCCTTCACGGTGGGCCGGCTGGCGTTCATGGCCTTCGGGGCCGCGTGGGCGCTGGGTGTATGGTTGCCCCTCTCGGCTTGGGGGGCGAGCCTGGCGTTCCTGGCGGTGGCGGCGCTGCACCAGGAGGCCCGCTTCGCGGCCTCGCACTCGGCCCACCTGCCGGCCCAGCTCCTGGTGTTGTTGGCGCTGTGGACCCACCACGAGCGGGTGGCACTGCGCGCGGCGTTGGCGGAGGGCCGCGTTTGGCGCACCCCCCTGGTGGCCCCCTGGTTCTGGACCGCCGGTCGGGTGCTCGTGGGCTGGTTCTACACGCTGGCGGGCGTCACGAAGGTCATGGACAGCGGGTGGGCCTGGGCCAACGGCACGAGCCTGCAGCTCTGGGTGCTGGCCTTCGGCAAGCGGGGCAGCTTCGCCGCGGATCTGATCATGGACCACCACGCTGCGGCGCTGGCGCTGCAGTGGGTGACGCTGCTTGCCGAGGTCTTTGCGCTGCCGCTGATGCTCTGGCGGCCCACCCGCGCCGTCGTGGCCGGGGCGCTGGTGGCCTTCCACATCGGCCAGTGGGCGGTGTTTGGCTACCCCTTCTACGGCAACCTGCTGGCCCTGGCGCTGTTCGGCTTGCCGCTGGAGGCGGCGGTCGAGGCGGTGCGCCGGCGGCTGGAGGCGCCGCCCTCGCCGTGGTGGGCGGGCCGGGCGCGGTCGCTGGCGGGACGCCTGCGGATCTTCGAGCCCCCCGGGGACGACCCCGGCTGAGCCACACCCGTTGCGCGCCGGCGGATCGGGGCCCATCATCCCCGGCGGTTGCGGCCCCCTCGCAACCTGACCCGCACGGAAGGGTGAGTTTGAGTTGCGACCTTTGCCCGCCGTGAGGAATCCAGAGCGTGCACGAATCCCGGGGCTCCAGGGGGCGCCCCGATCCAACCAGGCCTGATAAAGGAGCACCCATGGCCTTCACCCTGCCCGCGCTGCCGTACTCCAAGGACGCCCTGTCGCCGCACATCTCGGCCGAGACGCTGGAGTTCCACCACGGCAAGCACCACCAGGCCTACGTGAACAACCTGAACGCAGCCGTCGCGGCCAACCCCGAGCTTCAGGGCAAGAGCCTCGAGGAGATCATCGCCAGCGCCTCGGGTGGGGTGTTCAACAACGCCGCTCAGGTGTGGAACCACACGTTCTACTGGCACAGCATGAGCCCGAACGGCGGCGGCGAGCCCACCGGCGCCATCGCGGACGCCATCGAGAAGGCCTTCGGCAGCTTCGATGACTTCAAGGCGAAGTTCGCGGCGGCCGCGGGCGGCCAGTT
Organism: Myxococcales bacterium; assembly: GCA_020633555.1. GTDB lineage: Bacteria > Myxococcota_A > Bradymonadia > UBA7976 > UBA1532 > JACKDL01. Next base: position 61,036 of record JACKDL010000025.1, read on the forward strand.
CGGCAGCGGCTGGGCCTGGCTGGTGAAGGACGCCGACGGCAACCTCTCGATCACCACCACCGGCAACGCCGGCACCCCCCTGACCGAGGGGCTGACCCCGATCCTCACCTGCGACGTCTGGGAGCACGCCTACTACGTGGACTTCCGCAACGACCGCGGCGGCTACGTGAAGGCCTGGTGGAACCTGGTGAACTGGGAGTTCGCCAACAAGAACCTGGGCTGATCCAGCGCCCGACCCCGCCGCCTCCCGCCGCGCGCTCGCGCCCGGCCCCTTTCACCCGTACCGCTGAATGGCGAGCGCCGCGTCGGGCGCAGCGGGTGCTCGACGGCCCTTTACTTAGTGAAGTGGTTCGTCAACCAGGGCGCCCGGGTTCATCAGATTCTGCGGATCCAGCACTCCCTTGACGGCTGCGAGGGCCGCGCCGAAGGGCGCGGGCCGCTGGCGGGCCCAGGGTTCCCGGTGGATGCGGCCGACCGCGTGATGGTGGGTGATGGTGCCCCCGTGGGCCAGCAGGGCCTCGCTGGCGGCGGCCTTCACGGCGGCCCACTGCGCCAGGGCCCGCGGCCGGTCGGCCGGGGCGATCCAGGTGTAGTAGGGCGCCGGGCCGTCGGGGTAGACGTGGGTGAACCGGCAGCCGATGCGGCCCCGCCCACAGTGGGCCTTCATGGCGCCGCGCACCGCGTCGATGACCGCCGCGTGGAGGGCAGGGAAGCCCGCCCAGGTGCAGGCGGTCTCGAAGGTGTCGGCGATGACGCCCAGCGACAGCAGGGTGCTCTGCAGGTACGGGCCATCCAGGAACGCTTGCCGCCAGGCGCCCGCCTGGGCGTCGCGGCCCTTGGCGCCGGCGTCCTTGAAGGTGGGCGGCCGGGGCAGGGTGCCGCCCTGATCGGCCACGATCTCCAGCGCGCGCGCCATGCCGGCCTGGACCGGGTGATCGGCGCTCTCGAAGCCCAGCAGCAGCACCGTCGAGCCGTCCAGCGCCACCATGTTCAGGGCGGCCTCGCGGGCGTCCAGCAGCCGGCAATTGCTGGGGCTGAGCCCTGCTTGGGCCACGGCCCGGGTGGCCGCCACGGCGTCCTCGAAGGCCCTGAAGGTGACGGTGGCGCTGGCCCGCCACCGGGGGCGGGGCCGCACCCGCAGCCAGCCCTCGGTGATGATCCCCAGGGCGCCCTCGCTGCCCAGCACCAGCCGATCGGGGGAGGGGCCGGCGCCCGAGCCGGGCAGGCAGCGGCTCTCCCAGACGCCCCGGGCCGGCGTCAGCATGCGGATCGAGGCCGTGAGGTCGTCGATGTGGGTGTAGCGGGTGGCGAAGTGGCCGCCGGCGCGGGTGGCCAGCCAGCCGCCCACGGTGCTGAACTCGAAGCTCTGCGGGAAGTGGCGCAGGGTCAGGCCGTGGGGCGCCAGGGCGGCCTCGAGCGCGGGGCCGAACAGGCCTGCCTGCGCCCGCACCAGCCGGCTGACGGGCTCCACCTCGAGCACCTGGTCGAAGGCGGCCAGCGATACGGTGATGACGGGGCGGTCGTCGCGGGGGCGGGTGACGCCGCCCACCACGCTGGTGCCGCCGCCAAAGGGGATGAGCGCCGCCCCGGTGCGGGCGGCCCAGCCGAACAGGCGGTCCAGATCGGCCTCGTCGCGGGGGGTGGCCACGGCGTCGGGGGCCGCGAACTGCCCGTGGAAGCCTTGCCACTGGTCGGGGAAGCTGCGGCCGTGGGCGTGGCGCACCCGGGCATCGCGGGCGGTGGTGGTGAAGGGCGCACAGTCTGCGGGCACCGCGAGCCGCGGGGCGGGCAGGGTCACGGCCTCCAGCGGCACCGGGCGCGTCGGCTCGCTGGGGGCGTAGCCCAACACGGCCTGGAGCTGCGCCCCGAGCGCCCGCTGGCCGGCCAGATCGGGGAAGCGATCGGCCCAGCCCCAGCCCCAGTGACTCCGCCCGGCGCTCATTCGGCCAGGCAGGCGTTCACCGCCGCGCACTCGCCCTGGCCCTCCAGCGCGCACACGTACTGATCGCGGGTGAAGGCCGCGCAGCCGGCCAGGCAGAAGGCGCGGTTGCCCACGCCCAGGCAGTCCAGCAGCACGTTGTCGCAGAAGGCGGCGCACTCGTCGGGCCCGGGGCGGAACTCGCGCCCGCCCTCGCAGATGGGCCGCAGCTCGGCGTTGTTGCGGTAGGCGAACTCGCGGATCTGCCGGCACTCGGCGGCCTCCCAGGCCTCCACCTCCATGGGCGCGGGCGGATCGGCCAGGCAGCCAGCCGTGCAGTTGGTCACCAGATCCGGGGGGATGATCCGCGGCGGGCAGGCCTCCTCCAGGCAGCCTTGGAGCCGGTCGCAGGTGCGCTCGCACAGGGCCTGACCTTCGGGATCGCCGAAGCACGCCAGCAGGGGCCGGCAGTCCTGGGCGAACTGCACGCAGCGCAGGTTGGCGTCGGTCCAGGTCGCCTCGCAGTCGGCGGCACAGGCTGCCCGGTCCACCCGGGGGTCGCAGTTGGCCACGCGGTCGCTGCAGAGCTGCGCGCAGACCTGGGCCCGGTCGTTGTCGCAGCGGGCGTCCACCTCGGGGTACCAGCCGCGGATCTCGCCGATGATCTCGGGGCACAGGGCCTCGAAGTACGGGGGCAGCTCCTCGGGGGCCGGCGGGTTGGCCACGCAGCCCTCGAAGCACGCCGCCACGAAGCCGTCCACCAGGGCGCCCGGCGCACACTCGAGCTGGATGCACTGTGCCTGCCGGTTGCAGAAGGCGCGGCACAGGTCCTCGGCCGGCGGGGGCCCGGGGGGCTGGGGGCCGTCGAAGCAGGCGCCCAGGGCGTCGCAGCCGCGGGCCATGATGATGCAGCGGGCCAGCTCGGGGCTGGCCTGGCGGCACAGGTCCCGGCACTCATCGTCGCTCAGCGGGTAGCCGCAGGCCTCGATGGGCGCGCACAGCCGGCAGGCCGGCGGGGGCCCGGCGTCCGCGGGGGGTACCCGCGCGTCGGGCACGGGCTCGGCGTCGACGAAGGCGGGCTCGGCGTCGAAGACGCCGGGACCACCGTCCTGGGGTTCAAAGGCGTCGCGTCCGACGGCGGCGTCCGGGGTGGTGCCGTCGGCCCCGCCACCCACGCCCTGAGCGTCGGCACCGCCGGGCTCGTTCTCGACGGCGGGCGTGGACTCCTCGGTGACGCAGGCGGTGATGCCCAGGGTGCACAGGGCGATGAGCCAACGGTGGGCGCGCATCTCGACCTCCCCGATGTGGTGCGCGCAGCCTATCAGGTCGCTGGCGCGCCTTGCAGGATCAGCCCGATGCCGGCGGCCTCGGCCAGCGCGCGCTGCACGGCGGGCACCGGCTGGCCCGAGGCTGCGGCGGCCTGGTGCGCCGAAAGTCCGTCGTGGATCACCTTCAGCGCGAACAGCCAGTCGGGGTGGGCGGCGTGGTAGGTGACCACCTCGTCCACGGGCCGGCGGAAGGCCAGCACCAGCGAGGGCAGGGGATCGGGCAGCGGGGCGGCCTCACCGCGGCCCAGCGCCAGCGCCCACGGCACCAGCGGGTAGGGGAACTCCAGGAGCGCCAGGGTGGGGTTCAGCGCGGCCTGCCCGGGCGCCAGGGCGGGCCAGGGGCTGGGATCCACCCGCACCGCCATGAGCGCGGCCTCGAGCTCCGCCAGCGCGCGCTGGGGCGGCGTCAGGGCGTCCACCTCGGCCAACCACGGCGCGAAGGCCTCGGCGCACGCGTCCAGGCGCCAGTGGGTGGCGGGGTGGGCGTCCACATAGCGCGTCACCAGGGCCTCGAACGCGTCCGGCGCGCAGGCCGCGGCCGTCAGGGCGTAGTTGACCCGCACGGCGCCCGCCACGTGGCCGCGAACGAAGCGGCGGTAGATGGCCAGCCGATCGGGATCCACGCCCAACGCCTGCGCGGCTTGGGGCAGCGCGTCCTCACGGCGCACCGCTGCGTGAACCCAGCGGTGCACCTCGGCCAGGGTCACGGGCATGCCGGCGCCTCGGTGAGCACGGCGGCTGCGGCGGCCCGCGCCCGGTCGTTCTCGGCCAGCAGCGTAGGCAGATCGGGCAGCGCGTTGTCCCACTCGAACAGGGTGGCCACCGGCCCCGTGCGGGCCAGCAGGCGCTGGTACAGCGCCACCACCGGGTCGATCATGGGCGCGCCGTGGGTGTCGATGATGACGTGGCCCAGATCGGTGTGGCCGGCCAGGTGTACCTGCAGCACGGCGTGGGCGGGCAGCCCGTCGATGAAGGCCTGGGCGTCGCCGCCGTGGTTGGCGCAGTTCACGAAGACGTTGTTGACGTCAAGCAGCAGGCGCACGCCCGTGCGGTCCACCAGCCGGCACAGGAACGCCAGCTCGTCGTAGGGCTGATGGGCGTACTGGATGTAGTAGCTGGGGTTCTCCAACGCGAAGGGGCGATCCCCGAACACCTTGCGCACCGCGTCGATGCGGCGGCTCAAGTGATCCAGGGCCTCATCGGTGCGCGGCACGGGGATCAGCTCGTGCAGCGCTTCGCCGTGGGCCCCCGAGAAGCACAGGTGGTCGCTGATCCAGCGGGCGTCGGTGCGCTCGGCCAGCTCGGCCACCTCGTCCAGGTAGTCGGGATCCAGTGGATCCAGCCCGCCGATGTTCAGGGCGGTGCCGTGGAGCACCACCGGCCGGACCGCGGCCGCCCGCTCGGCGGCCAGGCGGCCGGGGCCCGGGGCCAGGTGGTTCTCGGTGAGCAGCTCGAAGAAGTCGACCCCCGGGATGCGCGTCGGATCGAACACGGCGGGCTGGTGGGCGCGCCGCAGGCCGACGCCGAAGCCGAGGGTCGCCGACACGGGCTCAGCCGCCGCAGCTCTTCTCGGCGCCGTCGCTGGCCTCGCCGCCGCACTTCCCCTCGCCGCCACACTTGTGCTCGGCGCCGTCCTTGCTCTCGCCGCCGCACTTCCCTTCGCCGCCGCACTTGTGATCCCCGCCGCACTTCTTCTCGGCGGCCTCGGTGGTCTGCCCGGCGCCGCCGCCGCAGCCGGTGAGGCCCAGGGTGCCCAGGCTGAGGCCGAGTGCGACGGTGCTGATGGCGAGCTTCTTGCCCTGCATGGTGGACTCCTTGAACGTGTGAATGGCTGTGGTCTGGTGTCTGCGGCGCCGACCGTCGTGGTCGACGCCTGCGCCCCTCTACGGGAGGGGTGATTATGGGTTACGCTGCCGCGCGAAGAAAAGCGCAAAGGAGGTGGCCGTGAGCGAGAAGGTGGTGGTGACCTGCGCCCTGACCGGCGTGCTGACCAACCCGGCGCAACACCCGGTGCCCGTGACGCCGGCCGAGATGGCCGCCGAGGCGAAGCGGGCCTTTGACGCGGGCGCGACCGTGATGCACTGCCACTTCCGCGATCAGCGGCCGGGCATGGGCTACCTGCCCACCTGGGACCCCGACGTGGTGGCCGACATCGTGCACGCCATCCGCGAGGCGTGCCCCGGGGTGATCATCAACCTCTCCACCGGGGTGGTGGGCGACGACATCAGCGGCCCCGTGGCCTGCCTGGATCGGGTGAAGCCCGAGATGGCGGCCCTGAACGCGGGCTCGCTGAACTACCTGAAGCTGCGCTCGAACGGCCAGTGGGCCTGGCCGCCCATGCTCTTCGACAACCCCGTGAAGAAGATCGAGCGCTTCCTGGCGGCCATGGATCGCAACCGGGTGGTGCCCGAGTGCGAGTGCTTCGACACCGGCATCGTGCGCAGCGTGCAGATGTTCCACGAGAAGGGGCTGCTGGGCGACACGGCCCACGTCTCGCTGGTGATGGGCGTGGCCAGCGGCATGCCCGCCAAGGCGAGCTGGCTGCCGCTGCTGCTCGAGGAGCTGCCCCGCAAGGCCGAGTGGCAGGCCATCGTCATCGGCCGCGAAGAGGTGTGGGATGTGCACCGCCGCACCGCCGAGCTGGGCGGCCACATGCGCACCGGGGTGGAGGACACCTTCTACCTGCCCGACGGGTCGAAGACCTCGGGCAACGGCCCCCTGATCGAGGCGCTGGTGAAGATCGCCCGCGAGGCGGGCCGCGAGCCGGCCACGCCCCACGAGGCGCGGGCCCTCATCGGGGTGCTGCCGGAGCTCTACGCGTGATCCGCACGCTGCCCAGCCGGGTGGACCGGCGCGAGGGGGGCTTTCGGGCCAACTACCAGGCCAACCTGGCGGCCCTGAAGACCCTGGACGAGGCGCTGGCGGCGGCCCGCGAGGGCGGCGGCGAGAAGTACAACCTGCGGCATGTGGAGCGCGGCAAGCTGCTGCCGCGGCAGCGGGTGGAGCTCCTGCTGGACCGCGACAGCCACTTCCTGGAGCTGTGCGCCCTGGCCGGTCACAAGACGGGCGGCGGCGTGCGCACGGGGGCGTCGGTCATCGGCGGCGTGGGGGTGGTCAACGGCGTGGAGTGCCTGATCAACGCCACCGAGAGCACCCTGAAGGGCGGGGCGATGAACGAGTACTCGGTGCTCAAGAGCCGCCGCCTGGCCGACATCGCCCGCGAGAACAACCTGCCCAGCGTGAACCTGGTGGAGTCGGCGGGGGCCGATCTGCCCAACCAGAGCAAGATCTTCGTGCCGGGCGGCCAGAGCTTCCGGGACCTGACCCGGGCGTCGCAGGCGCGGCAGCCCACGGTGTGCCTGGTGTTCGGCTCCAGCACGGCGGGCGGGGCCTACATCCCCGGCATGAGCGACTACGTGGTGATGGTGCAGGACGCCGCGCGGGTGTACCTGGCGGGGCCGCCGCTGGTGAAGATGGCCACCGGCGAGGACGCCGACGACGAGTCCCTGGGCGGCGCGGCCATGCACAGCAAGATCAGCGGCGTCAGCGACTACCTGGCCCGCGACGAGCACGATGCCCTTCGGCTGGGCCGCGAGATCATCGGGCTGCTGAACCACCACAAGGCAGGCCCCGGGCCCAGCCAGCCGGCGGACGCCCCCCTGCACGATCCCGACGATCTGCTGGGCATCGCCTCGGCCGACGTGCGGGTGCCCTTCGACGCCCGCGAAGTCATCGCCCGGGTGGTCGATGGCAGCCGCTTCCACGAGTTCAAGCCGCTGTACGGGCCCACGCTGGTGTGTGGCTGGGCCAGCGTGCACGGCTACCCGGTGGGGGTGCTGGCCAACCAGGGCGTGCTGTTCGGCGAGGCCGCCGAGAAGGGCGCCCAGTTCATCCAGCTCTGCAACCAGAAGCACGTGCCGCTGCTGTTCCTGCAGCACATCACGGGGTTCATCGTGGGCACCCGCTACGAGCAGCAGGGGATCATCAAGCAGGGCGCCAAGATGATCAACGCGGTGAGCAACAGCACGGTGCCCGCCATCACCATCATGATGGGGGCCAGCTACGGGGCGGGGAACTACGCCATGTGCGGGCGGGCCTACGGGCCGCGGTTCGTGTTCTCGTGGCCCAACCACCGCATCGCGGTGATGGGGGGCGAGCAGCTCGCCGGGGTGCTGGACATCGTGAAGCGGGGGGCCTCGGCCCGCTCGGGCAAGCCCGTGGACGAGGACCAGCTCGCGATGATGAAGATGATGCTCCAGCAGCAGATCGACAAAGAGTCCACCGCCTGGTTCGCCACCGCCCGCCTGTGGGACGACGGGGTGATCGACCCCCGCGACACCCGCGACGTGGTGGGCGTGGCCCTGTCGACCGTGCACAACGCGCCCGTGGAGGGGACCACCTCCTGGGGCGTCTTCCGGCACTGAGGGGGGGCGGATGTTCTTCGACAAGGTGCTGGTGGCCAACCGCGGCGAGATCGCCTGCCGCGTGCTGCGGACCTGCCGCGACCTGGGCCTGGCCACGGTGGCGGTGTACAGCGACGCCGACGCGGACGCGCCCCACGTGGCCGCGGCCGACGAGGCCGTGCGGCTGGGCCCGGCGCCCCCCGCCGAGAGCTACCTGAAGGTTGCGGCGGTCATCGAGGCCGCCCGGCGCACGGGGGCGCAGGCCATCCACCCCGGCTACGGCTTCCTGGCCGAGAACGCGGCCTTCGTCGAGGCCTGCGAGGCGGCGGGACTGGTGTTCATCGGGCCGCGGGCCGAGACGGTGCGGGCCATGGGCGACAAGGCCTCGGCCCGCCGGCTCATGGCCGAGCGCGGGGTGCCGGTGGTGCCGGGCTACGACGGCGAAGACCAGCGCGACGAGACGCTGATGGCCGCCGCCCTGACGGTGGGCTACCCCCTGCTGGTGAAGGCCAGCGCGGGCGGCGGCGGCAAGGGCATGAACGTGGTGCGCCGGCCCGAGGACCTGGGCGACGCGCTGGCGCAGGCCCGCCGGCTGGCGAAGGCGGCCTTCGGGGACGACCGGCTGATCCTCGAGAAGTACGTAGCCCTGCCGCGGCACGTCGAGGTGCAGATCCTGGGGGATCGCCACGGCCAGGTGGTGCACGTCTTCGAGCGGGAGTGCAGCGTGCAGCGGCGCTTCCAGAAGATCATCGAGGAGTCGCCCTCGCCCGCCCTGGACGACGCCCTGCGGGCGCGGCTGTGCGAGGCCGGCGTCACGGCGGGGCAGGCGCTGGGCTACCAGGGGGCCGGCACCGTCGAGTTCATCCTGGACGCCACCGGGGCCTTCTACTTCCTCGAGGTGAACACCCGCCTGCAGGTGGAGCACCCGGTCACCGAGGCAATCACCGGGCTGGATCTGGTGGCGTGGCAGATCAAGGTGGCGTGCGGCGGGCGGCTGCCCCCCCAGGACGCCATCGCCCGCAAGGGCCACGCCATGGAGTGCCGCCTGTACGCCGAGGATCCGGGGGGTGGCTTCCTGCCGGCCACCGGGCGGCTGCTGGAGTGGGCGCCGCCCGAGGGCCCGGGCGTGCGCGTGGACGCGGGCGTGGTCGAAGGCAGCGAGGTGGGCATCCACTACGATCCGCTGCTGGCCAAGCTGATCACCCACGGGCCCGATCGCGACACCGCCCTGTGGCGCATGCTGGGCGCGCTGCGCCGGCTGGGCTGCCAGGGGGTGACCACCAACCGTGACTTCCTGGTGGCGGTGCTCCGCCACCCGGCCTTCCGGGCGGGCACCTACACCACCCACTTCATCCCCGACCACCTGGGGGGCTGGGCGCCCCAGGTGCGCCCCGCCATCCTGGGACGGCGGGCGGTGGCGGCCACCCTGTTCGAGGTGTTGGCGGGCCAGGGCCGCGGGCCGGTGCCCGGACTCCGGCCCGGCTGGCGCAACAACCCCTTCGGCCCCGAGCAGCGCGAGTGGCTGGTGGGTGAGCAGCGCCTGCGGATCCCCTACCGGGCCACCGACGGCGCGGGCGGCTTCGAGGTGATCCTCGACGGGCGGGCGCTCGCGGCGCGGGCTCATCGCGAGGGTGATCGGGGCCTGGCGCTGGAACTGAGCGGTGTCACCCGGCGGTTCGTGGTGGTGGTCGACGGCAACAGGCGGCTCGTGCGCGACGCGGACGGCCAGAGCGTGCTGGTGGCGGCGCCCCGGTTCCCCGAGGCCGAGGCAATCGACGACATGGGCGGCTGCGTGGCGCCCATGCCCGGCAAGGTGGTGCGGGTGTTGGTGGCCCCGGAGCAGACGGTGGCCAAGGGCCAGGCGCTGGTGATCCTGGAGGCCATGAAGATGGAGCAGATGCTCCAGGCCCCCCATGCGGGTACAGTGACCGACGTACGGTGTGAAGAGGGTGCCCAGGTGGACGCGGGCGCGGTGCTGGTGGTCGTCGAGGCGGAGGCGGAATGAGCGGTCGGAAGACGGGCTGGGTGGGCCTGGCGGCGTGGGTCTGGGCGGCGGGCTGCGGGAGCACCGCGCCAGAGCCCGCCGAGCTGGCCCCGGAGGAGACGTTCGCCCAGGAGGAGGCGCCGCTTTCCGGAGCGGTCCTGCCCAAGCGTGGCGGCAAGCTCCCGGCGGCTGACGGCGCGCCCTGCAAGACCGGCGCGGACTGCGTGAGCGGCGTCTGCGAGGGGCTCGGGTGCGATGGGAGGGCCACGCGGTGCGTGCCCGCTGAGCGGCCGTGCACCGAGGATCTGGTGGAGTACTGTGGGTGCGACGGCAAGGTGTTCATGGAGAGCGGGTCGTGCCCAGGGCGGCCGCACCAGCCCATGGCAGGTTGCCAGGGCACGGTGGGCGTCGTCGGGAAGGCGGCAGTGGGCGCGGCCTGTGTCACGGGCGCGGACTGCGCCAGCGGGGTCTGTGAGGGCCCTGGCTGCGACGGCAGTCAGAGCAAGTGCGTGGAGAAGGGCCGGGCTTGTACGGAGGACCTGGGCGAGTACTGCGGCTGCGACGGCAAGATCTTCATGGAGAGCGGGTCGTGCCCGGGGCAACCCTTTGCTGCCATCGCCGCCTGCAAGGCGCCTGGGCAGGGTGAGGGCCCGGGCGGTTTCGCCTGCAAGAACGGCGCGGACTGCGCCAGCGGGATCTGCGAGGGGCAGGGGTGTGACGGCACCGGCCCCCGCTGCAGGCCCGTGGGCGCCATGTGCACCAAGGACCTGGTGACCTACTGCGGCTGCGACGGCGCCCCGTTCATGGCGAGCGGCACCTGCGCCGGCCGGCCCTTCGCGGCCAAGGGGCCCTGCGCGAAGCAGTAGGCGGCTGCCCGCCGGGCGGCGCCTCGGGGAGAGCGCACATGCGAGGGGTGACCCCGCTGGACTGGACCATCACGCTGTACGGGCCACCGGTGGAGGTGGCGGCCCTGGCGCCCGGGGCGCTGCCGCTGGAGATCCGCCTGGGCGACGGGCCGCCCCGGGCGGTGACGCTGATGCTCGACGCCACCCTGCTGGACGCGCTGAACAGCCTGGGCAGCCCCGCCGGGGGCGCCGACGCCCGCAGTGAGCTGGCCGATCGCCTGACCATGTGCCTGTTGGATGCGGGCTGGGCCGACGCGGTGGAGCCGCTGGCGCGGGCGCTGAGCGCGGGGCGGCGGGTTCGGCTGACCCTGCGCAGCCAGTCGCCCGCGGTGATGGCGCTGCCCTGGCGGCTGGTTCAGCCCCCGGGCTTCCGGGGGCCCATCGGGCAGCAGGTGGGCGTGGAGGTGGCGTGGGCCTGGCATGGGCCCCGGGCCGCCCCTCGGGCCGCCCCCGAGCCGGGCCCCGAGCGGGTGCTGGTGGGGTGGGCGGGCCCGCCGCGGAAGGTGCCGGGTCGGCTGCACGTGGACGCGGTGGCCGCGGCCTGCGCCGGCGCGGGCGTGCCCTTCAGCGCCGACGACGACGCCCTGCCCGATCTGACGTTGGAGGCGCTCGGCGCCCGGCTGGCCGGCGCCGGGCGGCGCCCGGTGAGCGTCGTGCACCTTCTCCTGCCGGTGGTCGAGGGCCCCGACGGCGCGATGGTGGTGGCCGGCGGTGACGGCGCGGGTGGCCTGGCAACGTTGGACCTGGAGGCGCTCGTGGCGGCGCTCTCGCCCCACGCCCACCGGCTGCGGGCGCTGCATCTGCTGGCGGTCCACCCGAGCGGCGACGCGGGGGCGCTGGTTTCGCTGGTGGCGGCCGGCGCCCGCCTGCACGCGGCGGGCATCGAGGCCGTCCTCATGAGCCGGCACGCCCTGACCCGCGATGGGGCGCTGCTGCTCACGCGGACCCTGTTCGACGCGCTGTTGGTGGGCCCCGAGTCGTTGGAGCAGGCCGCGGCGATGGGGCTTCGCGCGCTGCAAGCTCAGGCCGGGGACACCGCCGACGCCCTGGCCCCGGTGCTGCTGGCTCGGCCCGCCGAGGGCCCCGACTGCCGGCCCATCACCCTGCGGCCGTATGTGGGCGCGGCGCCGTACGCTGGACCGGCGGCTCGGCTGTGGTTCGGCCGCGAGCCCGAGGTCGAGGCGCTGCTGGCCGATCTGTTGCGGCTGGATCAGCAAGGTCGCCCGCGCCTCATGGTGGTGGCGGGCCAGCCGGGCGTGGGGCGCCGGTCGCTGCTGCACGCCGGGGTGGCGCCCGAGCTGGCCGATGAGGGCTGGCAGATCCGCCGCGTCCGGTTGGGCGAGCGGCCCCGGGAGGCTCTGCGCGGGGCCCTGGCCGGGCTGGTCGCCGGGCAGCCGGCCGCGATCCTCGTGGATGATCTGGAGAGCCTGGTGGTGCGGGCCTCGCGGGCCGAGGCCGAGGCCTGCCTGCGAGAGCTCTGGGCCCTGGCTGAGGGCCCTGACGGGGCGACGGTGCTGGCCGCCATGCGGCTGGACCTGCTGGGCCACCTGGACCGGCTCACCCTGGCGGACGGCCGCCGCTTCGACGCGGTCGTCCTGGGCGACGCGCGCCATCGGCAGCTCCTGCCGCGCATCGGGCGCAAGGCCCTGCGCGACGCCGTGCGCCGGCCCGCCGAGCGGGTGGGGCTGGTGTTCGAGCCGGGGCTGGTGCGCACCGTGGTGCGCGACGCCGAGGCCCACGACGTCTCGCTGCTGGCCGTGCAGCTCACCCTGGACATGCTGTGGGCGCACCGCCGGGGGCGCGTGCTCGGGGCCGACGCGTACGCTGCGCTGGGCGGCGTCGCCCACGCCGCCGCCGGGGCCCTGGAGGCGGCCCGCCGAGGGTTGGAGCGCCCGGCCCGGCGGGCGCTCGATCACTTGCTGAGCTGGCTGGTGCGGCGCTGCGCCGCGGGCCCTTGGGTGGCGCGCCCGGTGCCCGTTGAGGTCTGGCGCAGCGAGGCCCCTGGAGGACCTGCGTCCGCCGATCAGGCGCTGGCCCTGCTGGAGACCCACCGGCTGGTGCATCACCGCGATGGGGCCATCGAGCTGACCCACGAGGCGCTGGTGTCCGTCTGGCCGCGGTTGACCGGGTCGGAGACGCTGGGCTCGGAGGGGCCGGCCCCGGTGCCCCCGGCGCCGACCCTGGATCGGGTCGAGGGGGCGGGGGGCGCCGTGGTGCGCCTGCTGCCCGATGGCAGCGGCGCGGCCCTCGTGGTGGACGCCCAGGGGGGCTTGCTGCGCTGGCAGCCGGGGGTCCCGCCCACATCGTTGGCGCTGGCGGGGGTCGCCGACGCCGTGGCCGTGCCGGGGTTGGGCTGGGTGGTGGCCGAGCAAGACGGGCGGCTCAGCCACCACCCGGGCTTCGGGGCGCAGCCGAGCGCGCTGCCGGCGATTCCCGACCCGCCCACAGCGCTGGCGGCTGGCGCCGACGGCTGGCTCGTGGTGGGCGACGCCCGCGGCGGGGTGCACGTGCGGCAGGCCGGCGCGCCCGAGCGGGGCACCCGGCTGGGGCGCCACCGCGATGCGGTGACCCAGGTGGCATTCGCCCCTGCGGGGCAGCGCCTGGCCTCGGCGAGCCGAGACGGCACCGCCCGCCTGTGGCGGCCCGGCGAGAGCGGCCGGGTGCTGCCCCACGACGGGGCGGCGGTGCTGGCGCTGGTCTGGACCCCCGGGGGCGAGCTGATCACAGGGGACGAGGCCGGGGTGATCCGCCTGTGGCGCGACGACGCCGCGCAGGTGCTGGGCCGCGTGGCGGGCGGCGTCCTGGCCCTCACCCTGGTCGCCGACGGGACAGCGGTGGTGGCCGCCGGCATGGACGGCGGCCCGGTGTGGCTGCCGCTGGACGGGGGCCCGGCGCTGACCCTGGCGGCGGACGCCGCCCACCGGCTGCTGGCCGTGGGGGCGCACGTCCTGGCCGGCGGCGCCGACGGGACAGTGTCGGCGCTCCTGGCCTCCGGCGAGGGCCGCCTGGTGGGCATGGCGGGCGCCGAGATCACCGCGCTGGCGGTGGATCCCCAGGCGGGCTGGGTGGCCGCCGGCGGGGCCGACGGGGCCCTGCTGGCGTGGCCCTGGCCCCTGCCCGACGAGCCCGGAGGCTCGCTGTCGGTGGAGGCCTCGCGGGAGGCGTTGGTGGCCGACCTGTTGCGGGCGCCACCTCCGGCGGGGCTCGACCCCAAAGCGGTGGGCGCCGCCGCCGCGCGCCTGCGGGCCGCGTTGGCCGAGCTGGACGCGCTGCTGGCAGTTCGCTGAGAGGAGGGCCCGATGGCCACGGAGATCGAGCGCAAGTTCCTGGTGGCGAGCGACGCCTGGCGGGCGGCCGCCGACGGCGGCACCCCGTATCTGCAGGGCTACCTGGCGAGCGGGGGTGGCGCCACCGTGCGCGTGCGCATGGCGGGGAAGCAGGGAAAACTGACCATCAAGGGCAAGACCCAGGGCATCGCCCGGGCTGAGTTCGAGTACACCATCCCCGCCGCCGACGCCGAGGTCATGCTGCGCACCCTGTGCCGGGGCCAGCTCGTGGAGAAGACCCGCTACCGGGTGCCCGTGGGGGCCCACGTCTGGGAGGTGGACGTCTTTGTCGGCGCCAACCTGGGCCTGGTGCTGGCCGAGGTGGAGCTGGGCGCAGAGGACGAGGCCTTCGAGCGCCCGCCCTGGGCCGGCCGCGAGGTGAGCGACGATCCGCGCTACTTCAACGCCTACCTGGCCCGCACGCCGTATGCCGAGTGGGAACCGGCCCCGTGACGGGGGGCCGCGCCTGGTGGGCGGCGCCGCCGCCGGATCTGCAGGCAGTGCTGCGTTCGGCGGAGCTGCCCTTTGCCGTGGAGCCCGACGAGACCACCCTGTGGCTCGACACCGCCGAAGGGCACCTGGCGCGGGCGGGGCTGGCCCTGGCCTATGCCGACGACGCCGCGGGCCCCCGGCTGCTGCGCTGCGCCCCCGACGGCACCGTGCGGGCCGAGGCCGTCGTGGCCGAGGGGCAGGCGGCCTGGCCCGTGTCGGCCCTGCCAGCGGTGTGGCGGGCCGACCTCTCGGCAGCCCTTGATGGCGTGCGGGCGGTGCACCCCCAGGTGGTGGTGCGGGCGCGCACCTACACGGGCAAGGGGTGGACCGTCACGGCCCGCTGGGCGGCGCGGCCCGGCTGGCCCGAGGTGCCGCCGCTGTCCGTGGCTGTGCGGGCCCGCAAGCGGGGCAAGACGTTGCAGGGGCTGCTGCCGCCCGGGGCGCCGCCCGCGGGGGCGGAGGCCGCGCGGCGGGCCGTGGGGCTGGACCACGCGGGGGCGCCGCCCGTCGGGGTGGGCCTGCTGCCGGGCGACCGCGCCGACGGCTCGCTGCGGGTCATCCTGCGCCAGCTCGCCGACGCGCTGGATCGCGCCCTGCCCGGCGTGCTGGCGGGGGTGGATCCCGAGGCGCTGCACGACTATCGGGTGGCGGTGCGCCGGACCCGCTCGGCCCTCAGCCTTCTGCGGGCCGCGGCGGCCTGTCCCGACCGGCCCCACTTCGCCGCGGGGTTCCGCCAGCTCGGCCTGCTCACCGGGCCCCTGCGGGATCTGGACGTCTACCTCATCGGCTTCCCCGACTACCTGGCCAGCCTCCCGGCGGCTCAGCGGGACGACCTGGTGCCGCTGCGGGCCCACCTGACGCAGGCGCAGCGCCTCGCCCACCAGGAGCTGGCGACGGCGCTCACCCACGACGACGTGCGGGGCCTGCTGGCCGACTGGCGTGCCTGGGTGGATCGGCCGGTGTCGGTGAAGGCCGACGGCGAGGCCGGCTGGCCCATCGAGCGCGTGGGCCGCAAGCGCATCAGGCGGGCGCTGCGGGCCACCCTGGAGGAAGGGGTCCGGCTCACGGACGCCAGCCCCGACGAGGCCCTGCATGGCCTGCGCAAGACCTGCAAGAAGCTGCGCTATCTGCTGGAGTTCTTCCGGGGGGTCTTCGGCGAGGCGCGCAGCGGGCCACCCATCAAGGCCCTGAAACGGCTGCAGAACGTGCTGGGCACTTTCAACGACCTGTGCGTGCACCGGACAGCGCTGGCGGGGTACCAGGGGGCGCTGACGGCGGGCGGCGCGCCGCCAGCGGTGGGCCGGGCCATCGAGGCCCTGAGCGCCGCCATGGCGTCAGAGCAGGGGGCAGTCCGGGCGCGCTTCGCGCAGCGCTTCGCCGAGTTCGCGGGGGCCGAGAGCCAGGCGACCTTCGCGGCGTTGCTGGACGAGTGACCCCTGGGAACCGGGGCAGCGACGCTGGGGTCCAAGCCCACGCGTGGGGCGCCTGAATAGCCCTGCAACGGTTGCGTCGGCGGCGCCCGACGCGCACACTGCGCGACGCGCTGCGATGGAGGAAACCCCATGACTCGCCTGACCCGTCTGCTCCCCCTCGCCCTGTTGGGCGTCTGCTTCGCCAGCCCCGCCTTCGCGCAGGATGGCCTGCTCGAGGGCGATCCCCTGCTCGAGGCCCAGCTCGAGGAGCGCAAGCCACAGGAGAAGGCCGCCGAGGCCGGCGATCCCGACGCCAAGCTCCTGGAGGAGGTCAACAGCCGCCGCGAGGTGATGGAGAAGACCATCAACAAGCTGGCGGAGGCGGGCACCCGGTTCGCCAAGATCGAGAAGGGCGCCTCGCAGCTCACCGCCAAGATGCTGAAGGCCCACGACAAGTACCTGGAGGCCCACCGCAAGGCCCTGGAGGCCTTCCAGAAGGCCAAGGCCGCGGGCGACGACAAGGGCGCCGACAAGGCGGCCAAGAAGGTCGTCAAGCTGCGCAACGACTACCTGAAGGCCATCAAGGGCCTGCAGAAGGGCGCCGACAAGCTCAGCCAGGTGGCCGACAAGCTCCAGGCCAAGCTCGACAGCGGCAAGGCCGAGCTGGTGGACGAGGCCGAAGGCGACGGCGCCGGCGAAGAGTGAGTTTTCGGAGATCGGGAGCGCTTGATGGCCCGTCGTGATGGCCCGGGAGTCTGGTGGCAGCTCCTTGAGTTCATGGGCATGACCTGGCCCGGCCGCAAGGGCGCGCCGCCACCCCCCGACGGCCCGCCCTGCCCGGCCTGTGGCAACCCCACTGAGGTGGGCGAGGACGGGCGGGCCCGCTGCCCCCACCACCCCAACGCCACCATCGACCCGCAAGGGTGAGCGCCGACTGGCGACAGAGCCTGGCCCAGGGCGCCCGCGACGTGGACGCCCTGGTGGCGCGGGGGCTCGTCCAGCCCGACCAGGCCGCTGCGCTGGGGGCCGTGGTGGATCGCTACCAGCTCCTGGTGAGCGACTACTACCTGGGCCTCATCGATCCCGACGACCCTGACTGCCCCATCCGGCGACAGGCCCTGCCCGACGTGGCCGAGCTGGTCGATCGGGCGGGCGAGCGGGCCGATCCCATCGGCGACGCGGCCCACGCGCCGACGCCGATCCTGGTGCGGCGCTACCCCGACCGGGCGCTGCTCTTCCCCACCTTCCGCTGCCCCATGTTCTGCCGGTACTGCTTCCGCAAGGTGGCGCTGAACGAGCGGCCCATCCGGCTGCGGCAGGAGCTGGATCGCGCGGTGACCTGGCTGGCGGGCGAGCCGGCGATCCACGAGGTGATCCTCACCGGCGGCGATCCGCTGATGCTGTCGGACGAGCGCCTGGACGAAGTGCTGACGGCGCTGCGCACGGTGCCGCACCTGCGCCGTCTGCGGATCCACACCCGCTTCCCCGTCACCCTGCCCATGCGGATCACCCCTGCGCTGGCCGAGCGGCTGGCGGCCCACCGGCCTCTGTATCTGGTCACCCACTTCAACCACCCGCGGGAGCTTACGCCGCAGGCGCGCGAGGCCGTGCGGCTGCTGGTGGACGCGGGCGTCACCGTGCTTGAGCAGGCGGTGCTGTTGAAGGGCGTCAACGCCGACGCCGGCGTGCTGGCCGAGCTGTTCGAGACCCTGGTGGACTGGCAGGTGCGGCCCTACTACCTGCACCACCCCGACCTGACGGTGGGCACCCAGCACCTGCGGGTGTCGCTGGACGAGGGCCTGGCGCTGGTGCAGCAGCTTCGCGGGCGCCTGACGGGGCTGGCCTGGCCCACCTACGTGCTGGACATCCCCGGGGGGCTGGGGAAGGTGCCCGTGGACTCGGGCTACGTGCAGCGCGAGGCGCCGGGGGTGTGGCGGCTACAGAGCCCGCTGTCGCCCAAGGCCGTGCGCTATGTGGATCCTGCCGGGCCGGCGGCTCACCGCCCCGACGTGGGGGCCACGCCCCTGCCGGGCGCCGCGGATCAGCCCGGGGCGCGGTAGGCCGCAGCCACGAGCCGCGGGCCCTCACCGACGGCGCGGAAGTCGGGCGCCGGCTGGCCCACCCAGGTGGGATCACCCAGCCCCACGGCGGCGTCCACGGCGTCCTGGCTCACCCCCCGGGCGGCGCAGAGCACCAGCATCCACCCCCCTTCGGCCAGCAGCTCACCGGCCAGGCGGCAGACGCGCCCCAGGTAGGCCAGCGGATCGCCGCCGGCGCCCTGTCGGACGGGCGGAGGATCAACCACCACGCCGTCGTAGCGGGCGCCCGCCTTGCGGAGCTGGCGCAGGGCCTTCTGGGCGTCGCGTTTCCAGAAGGTGCGGTCGTCGTGGGGCAGCCCGTTCAGGGCGTAGTTCGCCTGCCCGCGGGCCAGCACGCCGGGGGCGGTGTCCACGTTGGTGGTCAGCCGCGCCCCGCCGGCCGCGGCGGCCACGCCGAAGCCGCAGGTGTAGGCGAACAGGTTGAGCACCGCCCGATCGGCGCTGTGGGCGCGCACCCAGGCGCGCGCCTCGCGGCCGTCGAGGAACAGCCCGGGGTTGCGGTTCTCGCCCAGGTGCACGTGGAACTGCAGGGGCCCCTCGGCCACCACCCGGGCGCCGTCGTCACCCGCGGGGCCGCCGCGCTCGGCGTGGCCGAAGCGCCAGAAGACCTGGGCTGGATCATCCAGCCCGGCGAGCACCGCGGGGAGGTCCGCCGCACGGTCGGGCGCCCCCCGGACCCAGAAGGCGTCGCCGAACCGCTCCACGACCAGGCGGGGCAGATGGTCGCCCGCGCCGTCCACCAGACGCACGGCCGGGTAGGGCAGGGGGTTGCGGGCGGCGGCCGCCGCGCGCACGGCGGCGGCGACGTCGCTCACGGGGTGGCCAGCCGGGCCAGCTCTTCTTCCAGGGTGCGGGCCACCCGCACCGGCGGCTGCTTCGCCTGGGCCTCGCGCAGGGCCGCGAGCGCCAGCGCGTCGCCGCGCTGCGCCCAGGCGCGGGCCAACACCACGACGGCCTCGGCCCGCACCGCCTCGTCGGCGTCCGCCCGCAGGGCCTGGGCCACCCGGTCCCGGGCCTGGGCGGTGCCCAGGATCCCCAGGCCGTTCAGGGCCCGCAGCCGCACATAGCGGGCCTGCTTTCCGTCGGCCAGGAACGTCTCCAAGGCCGGCCGGTCGAGGCTGAAACGGGCCAGCAGGGCGGCCGAGAGGGGCACGTCGATGGCGCCCAACAGGTGGGCGGCCGTCAGCTCGGGCTGCTGCCCGGGCGGGGCGGCGTGGAGCGCCAGGGGCAGCAGGGACAGCAGGGCGATCTGGAGCACGCGCATCACTTGGCCTCCGGGGTGTAGACCGCGGCGTTGCGGTGGAGCACGAAGCCCTGCCCCGGGCTCAGGCGGGCCGGGGCCGAGGTCACGGTGGGGAACATCAGGTTGTCTTCGCCGGCGTCGGTGTCGGGGATCTGGTCGTTGATCCCGATGAACTCCCGCGTGTGGTACAGGCCCAGGTAGTGGCCCGTCTCGTGGCCCATGACGTGGCCCAGGGCGTCGGGGTCGTCGGCGATGGTGGTGGCCACGGCCACGCCGCTGCGCACGGTGCCGGGCATCAGGTTCGGCCCCGGGGTGCCGCCCGCCACGCCGCCGATGCCCCCACCACCGCGGCCGTCCAACGGGCTGCTCAGGCGCTCCACGAAGAACAGACAGACACCGTCATCGTAGGCGCACGCGCTGTACAGGGCGTGCAGGTCGCTGCCGGGCCCGCCGGTGGCGTCCACCGTCAGCGGGGTCTCCACGTCGTCATAGGTGATGTCGCCCAGGCCGATGCCGATCTCGTGGTAGAACTCGGCCATGCGCGCCAGCGCCGCCTGGAAGCGGGCGTCGTCCGGTGCGGTGGCGGCGGTCCAGCCCTCGGCGCCGCTGAAGTACAGGTGCAGGTTGAGCTGCCCACAGGTGGGATCGCCCGCGGCCCGCTTGATGTGCACGGTGACGTCCGCCGACGAGGTCTGCGGCCGGCCCGACCGGGCGTTGCCCGCCAAGAGCTGCAGGGTCCAGGTGCCGGGGCTCACGGCCACCTCGGGGTTGTTGGGGGCCAGCGCGCCGCCCACACCCGAGGCCGCCACGGCCATCCGGTTGGGGCTGCTGAACGGGCCGGGGAACACCGCGGCGAATTGGGCGATGGGATCCACGCCGCCCGGCGGGTTCTCGCTGATGAGCACCTGCCCCTCGGGGCCCTCGAGCTTGCCGATGCCGATGAAGGCGCTGTCCTCGGGCTCGACGGCGAGCACCGTGAGGCTGATGACGTCCTCGGGCAGCTCCACGGTGAACTCGGGCGAGCGGCCGTTCGGGATCTCCACCCGGCCCACGTAGTGGCTCTCGACGGTGGTGGGCACGGTGATCTGGCAGTCCGCGGGCATCGCGCCGCCGCCGGCGCCGCCCTGGCCCCCTTCGCCGCCGGCGCCGCCCTGGCCCCCTTCGCCGCCGGCGCCGCCCGCCCCCAGATCGGCCATGGGCCCCAGGTCGACCGCGCTGTCGGTCTCCGCGGCATCGGCCGCAGCGGCGTCGGTCGCGGCCCCCTGATCGAGGCTCAGGGGATCCTGGCTCGCTCCGCCCTCGTCGTCGCAGCCCCAAAGGGCGGCGGCGCTCAGGGCGAGCGGGAGGAAGCGGCGGAGGGATCGCATGGTCAGGCTCCTTCGAGGTCGCGGTCACGGTCGGCCGCGCAGGCTAGCCAGACCGGCGGGGTGGAGGGCAGGGCAGGATCCTGCCCCCGTGCCCTGGATGTCGGGGTGGCTGCTACACTGGCCACCAGGCCAACAAGGTCAGCCACCCCGCGCACCGCAGATGCGCCAGCGGGGCCAGCCGTGGCAAGCGGCACGATCTTTGCTGAATGCGTGGCCGACCGGACCTGCAAGCCGTCAAGAGGGAGGACGCGTGATGCGCCGATTGTTCCTGGCCCCCGTGGCCTTGTTGTCGATCCTGAGCGTGGTGGGCTGCTCGGGCGCCGAGGAAGAGCCCGCCGCCACCGACATGGGTGCCCAGCGGGACAGCACCACCCCGGCGGGGTGCATGAGCGACCTGACCTGTGGCAACGGGCGGGTGTGCGTGGACGGCGAGTGCCGCCTGGGCCAGTGCAACAACGAGCGCACCTGCCCCGCCGGGCAGACCTGCGATCGCGCCACCTTCACCTGCTCGGGCAGCGAGGATCCCCCCTGCGCCGAGGACAGCGACTGCCAGGGCGTGGCCGTGTGCGACGCGGGCGAGTGCCGCGCGGTGCAGTGCCGCAACAACGCCGACTGTGATCCCAACGAGGAGTGCACCGCGCAGAACCGCTGCGTGGCCATGGTGGCCGAGTGCGTCGACACCGACGGCGACGGCTACGGGCTGGGCTGTGAGGCCGGCGACGACTGCGACGACCGCAACCCCCAGGCCTACCCCGGCGCCCCCGAGGACGGCCAGACCAACTGCGACGACGGCGTGGACAACAACTGCGACGGCGCCGACAGCCGCTGCGGTGCGGTGGACACCGACGGCGACGGCTTCTCGGACGACGAGGACTGCGCGCCGAACAACCCCGAGATCAACCCCGGCCGCAGCGAGGTCCCCTACAACGGTGAGGATGACGACTGCGACGCCGCCACCCGCGACGACGACCTGGACGGCGACGGCTACGGCCGCGCCGAGGACTGCGACGACCGCGCGGTGAACATCAACCCCGAGGGCCGCGACATCCCCGGCAACGGCATCGACGAGGACTGCGACGGCATGGACGCCATGCCCTCGGCGGACGACGTGGACGGCGACGGCGTGACCGAGGCCGACGGCGACTGCGACGACAACAACGCCGAGATCAACCCCAACGCCGCCGAGGTGCCCTACAACGGCCGCGACGACGACTGCAACGCCGACACCCGCGACAACGACCTGGACGGCGACGGCTTCGACAGCCCCCAGGACTGCGCCGATGACAACCCGGCCATCAACCCGAACGCGGCCGAGGTCTATTACAACAACCTGGATGACGACTGTAACGCCGAGACCGTGGACGGCGATCAGGACGGCGACGGCGTCCTGGCCACCCAGGCCGGCGGCCAGGACTGCAACGACTCGGCCGCGGCCATCAACCCCGAGGCCGACGAGGTCCCCTACAACGGCCAGGACGACGACTGTGACCCCGCCACCCGCGACGATGACGTGGACGGCGACGGCTTCAACCGCGAGGCCGACTGCGACGACAACAACGCCGACGTCAACCCGGACGTGGTCGAGAACGCCGAGACCAACTGCGACGACGGCGTAGACAACGACTGCCGCGGCGGCGACGTGATGTGCGACGCGGGCGCTCCCGACGCCGACGGCGACGGCATCCCCGACGATCAGGACTGCGCCCCGAACAACGCCGATGTGCCCGGCGCCACCGAGATCCCCGGCAACGGCATCGACGACGACTGCAACCCGGCCACCCCCGACGTGGTCGAGATGTGCGACGACGACGCCTTCGACCGCGCGGCCCCCAACGGCAGCCGCGAGACCGCCACGGGCGTCGAGGACGGCAACCGCCTGCGTGGGCAGTACGAGGGCCTGGTCATCTGTGGTGAGGACGACGACTGGTACCGCATTGACCTGCAGGCCGGCGACGGCCTCGAGGTGGACGTGCGCTTCGACGCCGCCGACGGCGACGTGGATGTGCGCCTGCAGAAGCTGGTGGGCGGGCAGCTCGTGTTCGTGGACAGCAGCAACGGCGTGGGCGACATGGAGACCGTCTACGAGCGGCGCGCCGCCGAGGCCGCCACCTACTTCATCACCGTCTTCCGGTTCCGCGACGGCGCCGGCCGCTCGCCGTACGGCATGACCGTGAACGTCTTCGCGCAGTGCCAGGACGACGCCGAGGGCTTCCGTGGTGAGCACAGCGACGAGCGCACCGATCTGGAGAACCCCAACGTCGGTGCCTTCCCGCTGGTGCAGGACACCCGCCAGATCTGCGACCACGACGACGACTGGTACCAGTTCATCCAGGCCGAGGCCGGCAACGTGCGGCTGGACCTGCTCTTCACCCACGCGCAGGGCGACATCGACATGCAGCTCTTCGCCGAGGGTCAGGACGCGGCGCTCACGGCGTCCACGTCCTCCACCGACAACGAGCTCATCGTGCGCGAGCTGCCGGCCGGGACCTACCACGTGCGGGTGTATGGCTTCCGCGGCGCCAAGAACCGCTACAAGCTCTTCCGCACCAGCGGCCAGGTGGACTCGACGCGCGTGACCTACCAGGGCGGCGATATCCCCGTGCCGGACTACGCGGGCGGCGTCCCGGGCGAGGCCTCGCTGGACCTGGAGTTCGACGCGCCCGCCGGCTCGGTCATCCGCAACCTGCGCATCCGCGACCTGGACATCAACCACAGCTTCCTGCGGGACCTGCGGGTGACCGCGCTGTGGAACGGCGTGCCGGTGGCCATCCTGTGGGATCGCCAGGGCGCCCTGGACGGCACCGACGGCGGCGAGGATGACGACTTCCTGCCCTTCACCGGCGGGGACATCAACTTCGACAACCGGGACTACCCCCAGTTCTCGGGCCTGCCCGCCCGCGGCACCTTCACCCTGCTGGTGGAGGACCTGGCCATCAACGACGAGGGCGAGATCGCCGATCTGGACGTCGAGATCGAGTACCTGGTGCCCTGAGGCCGCGCGAGGCCTGAGGCCGGCCGCCGCGTCGCGGCGCCGGCCTCACCCCCGGGCTCAGCGCCCGCCCCCTGGCTCAGCCCCCGCCGGGCAGGAGCCCCCCGCAGATGCCGTTCTGGCAGCGTCCCTCGGCACAGTCCGCGTCGTAGTAACACTGCTGGCACGCGCCACTGGCTGGGTTGCACACCAGGTCAGCGGGGCACTGCACGTCCTCACACACCGGCTGCACGCACTGGGTGGTCTGGTTGCCGCACACGCGGCGGCGCTCGCCGTCGCGGTTCACCTGGAAGCAGCGCAGGCCGGGCTCACAGGTCTCCCCGTCGCAGGGGTGCCCGCAGTGGCCCCGCTGGCCATAGAACAGGCAGGTCCAGCCGTCGGGGCAGTCGCTCTCGCGGGCGCAGGCGCGGCACTGGGCGTCGATGGGGCTGGCGCAGCGGGGCCCGTCCGGATCGCACACGCGCGGCCCGGCGCAGCTCAGGCCGGCGCAGGGATCGGGGGGCGCGTCGCACGCGCCCGTCTCGAAGTCGCAGGCGTTCTCCGGATCGCAGTTGCGGGGGCTGCAGATGGCCTCTGCGCACTCCTGGCACTCGCAGGCGGTGGCGTCGTCGCAGCGGGTGTCGCGCACGGCGTCGATGAGCTGCACCTCGCAGGTGCGCGGGTTGAACCGCAGCGCCTCCCAGAGCTGCCGGTCCCGGCGGCTCTCGGCCTGGATCCGCCGCGGCCCCACCTCGCGCCGGACGCCGTCGCACACCACCGTCAGCCGGGCGTCGGCCTCGCTGAGGCCGTCTTGGAAGAACAGGTCCACCCCCACCGTGTACCAGCCCGGCGCGGGGTCCCCCAGGCGCACCTGCTCCTCGGTGCCGCCCTCGCTCGGGGCGTCGAAGGGGTAGCCCGGATCGCACCAGGCGCTCTGCCGGTTGAAGGTCCAGCAGTCGCTCTCGCGGCTGTACCACTCGCCGTCCGGGCGCAGCAGGTGCAGGTCCAGATCAATGGCTGGATCGGCCCAGCGCAGGATGACGTAGGCCCGGGGCTCCAGGTCGTCGCAGGCGTCGCCCAGCCGGTCGTCGTCGCGGTCGCCCTGATCGGCGTTGGGCACCTGGGGGCAGTTGTCGCAGGCGTCGCCCACCCCGTCGTCGTCCCGGTCGGTCTGATCGCCGTTGCGCACTCCGGGGCAGTTGTCGGCGCCGTCCGGCACACCGTCGTCGTCCCGGTCCAGATCGGCGCAGGCGTCGCCCACGCCGTCGCCGTCGCCGTCGGCCTGATCGCCGTTGGGCACGTCTGGGCAGTTGTCGCAGGCGTCGCCGGCCCCGTCCCCGTCGCGGTCGGTCTGGTCGCCGTTGCGCACGCCCGGGCAGTTGTCGCGGGCGTCGAGCACGCCGTCCTGATCGGCATCGCGGCAAGCGTCGCCGATGCCGTCCCCCGTGGCGTCGGCCTGATCGGGGTTGGCGCGGTCGGGGCAGTTGTCGCAGGCGTCGCCCACGCCGTCGCCGTCGCCGTCGCCCTGCCGGGGGTTGGGGGCGCTTGGGCAGTTGTCCGCGGTGTCGGGGAGGCCGTCCCCGTCCCCGTCCGCGGGCGAGGCGCCGCCCTGGCCACCGGCGCCGCCGGCGCCGCCGGCACCGCCCTGACCGCCGGCGCCACCGACGCCGCGATCAGCGGGCGGTGGGCCGCGATCCGGCGCGCCGCCCGCGCCGCCCCCGCCGCCGAGATCCAGGCGGCCGGCGGCGGCGTCCACCGCTGCGCTGGCGTCCACGCCGCCCTCTGCGGGCTCGACGTACTCTTCGTTGGCCCGGGTACACCCGAGCGCGAGGGCCAGGGCCCCGAAGATCAGCTTGCTCTGCATTGACTTCCCCCTCGCAGGCCCCTCGCAGGGTAGGCCATCGCCGGGGGTCGGCGCAGCCGTCAGCCGAAGAGGCTGAGCTGCTCGGTGGGGGCGGCCGCCTCGGCCTTGGGCGCGGGCTTGGGCTCGGGGGCCGGCGGGGCCTCGGGCGCGGGCTCGGGGACCGGCGGGGGCTCCAGCCCGGGGCGCTCGCTGGCGGGCTCGATGCCCAGCACCGTGTAGCGCCACCGCAGCAGGCCGCTGGCACGGCGCCGGGCGGTGCTGGGCGAGGCCCCGGTGGCCTCGCAGATGCGCTCGGTGAGGGTCTCGGCGTCCGGCCCCTGGTCGGCCAGCAGGTCGGGAGCCAGCACCTGCAGGGTGGGGCTGCGCTCGATGGCGTCCTTCCACACCTGGCGGGCCTCGTCGCTCTTCACGCGGGCCGCCAGCAGCCGCTCGCCCAGCGGGGTGATGCTGGCCAGATCGGCCTCCAGGTCGATGAGCCCCAGCACCCGGGCGGCGTGCACGCGGTAGCGCACGTGCCGCTTCGAGAAGCCGGTGAACTCGGCCAGCTCCTCGCGGCTGAGGTTGCCCTTGCGCACGGCGTAGACCACCGCGCGCACGGTGGCGAGATCATTGGCCTGGGGCACGTCGAGGGTGCGCACGGTGACCTCCTGGATCCGAACGACCCCGGAGCCTACCGCCCGCGGCAACGCACCACAACGGCCCGGTTGCGCCCGCCGCCGGGGGCGGGGGAGCATGCCCCATGGCCCGTACCCTGCCTGCGCTGATCCTGGCGTTCTTCCTGTGCGCCTGTGCCGACGAGGGCGGCGACGCCCCGTGCGTCTGCCCCCGGGGCGAGGCCTGCGACGACACCGGCGACTGCGTGCCGGTGGACGCCGGGACGCCGCCCCGGCGCGATCTGGGGCGGCAGCGGCTGGACCTGGGGCCCCTCGACCGCGCGGTGCGGGACCTGGCGCCGCCCCGGGACGCGGCGCTTCCCGCGGATCGAGAGGTACGCGACCTGGCGCCGCCGATGGATCACGCGGTGGCGCTGGACCAGGCCGTGGACGCAGCCCCGCCCGACGCGGCGCCCGCGGATCTGGCGCCGCCGGATCAGAGCCTCCCCGACCGGGCGGTGCCTGACCGCGGCCCGCCGCTGGCGGGCTATGGCGAGGCCTGCCGGGCCGCAGCGGAGTGCCTGTCGGGGCTCTGCGTGGGGGATCCCACCACCGGGTTGGGCATGTGCACCTCGCCCTGCGACACCAGCGCCACCTGCCCCGGCACCGACGTGTGCCTTCCCGTGGGCGCGCAACGGGTGTGCGTGCGCAACGAGACGGGGCGGCCTTGCGCCGGGCCTGCCGATTGCGTCGAAGGCCTGTGCGGCGACGCCCAGCCCGCACCGGTGGGCTGGCTGGCGCCCAGCCAGATCTGCGTGGCCCGCTGCACCGATGATCGCAAGTGCCCGGTGGGCTACCGCTGTGGGGCGCTGAACGGGGTGGCTGAGCGGGTCTGCCTGCCCGACGTGGAGGTGGCCGCGCTGTGCCCCGGCGGCGCCGCGGCGGAGTGCCCCCTGTGCCCGGCGCCGGTGGACAGTCGGCTGTGCCTGAGCCCCCAGGACTTCGATGGCTACTGCGCCTGCGCCTGCGCCAGCGCGGCCGACTGCCCGCGGGGCTGGGCCTGCCACCACGCCCTGGCCGACACCGGGGATCCGGCGCGGCCGGGGGCCTGCGTGCCGGTGGCGGGGCTGCGCTGCGCGGGGCAGGTGCAGGGTGGGGCCGTGCAGTGCGCGGGGCTGGACTGCAGCCCCGCCGGGCCCGATCCGGCGGACGCGTTCTGCACGGCGGCGTGCCGCAACGACCTGGACTGCCCGGGGGCCTATGTCTGCCGGGTGCGGGCGGGCCAGGCCCTGTGCGTGCCCCCGGAGTAGAGGGTGGGGCCGGGGATCAGGCCGCCAGGCCGGCCCGGCGCAGGAGCGCCTCGGGATCGGGATCGCGGCCCATGAAGCGGCGGAACAGCTCGGCGGGATCCGCGCTGTCCCCCTGGGCCAGGATCTGCTCGCGGAAGGCCCGGCCGACCTCGCGGGAGAACAGGCCCGCGGTCTCGAAGCGGGTGAAGGCGTCGGCGTCGAGCACCTCGGCCCACTTGTAGCTGTAGTAGGCCGCTGCGTAGCCCACCGGGCTGGCGAACAGGTGGGTGAAGCCCGTGATCATCGAGTAGTCGTCGGGCAGGGGGGCCGGGCTGAAGGGCACCGACTGGGCGCGGGCGTAGGCCACCACGTCGCCGTCCCGCGCCGGGTCGTAGTCGCGGTGCAGGGCCAGATCCACCGTGCCGAAGCCGAGCTGCCGCATCTGGGCGGTGGCGCCACGGAAGGTGCGGGCGGCGCGCATCTTCTCCAACAGATCCGCGGGGATGGGCTCACCGGTCTCGTGGTGGCGGGCGAAGAGATCAAGGGCCTCGCCGTGCCAGGTCCAGTTCTCCATGATCTGGCTGGGCAGCTCCACGAAGTCCCACGCCACGTTCGTGCCCGCCTGCCCGCGCAGGCGCGCCGTGGTGAGCAGGTGGTGCAGCAGGTGGCCGAACTCGTGGAACAACGTCTCCACCTCGCGGTGGGTGAGCAGGGCGGGCTTGCCGTCCACGGGCGCGGTGATGTTGGCGCACATCACGGCCACATGGGGCACGCCCTTGGCTGGATCGCCGGTGACCATGGGGCGCATCCAGGCGCCGGCGCGCTTGCCGGCCCGGGGGAACAGGTCAGCGTAGAAGAGCCCCAGGCGGGTGCCATCGGCGTCGTCCAGGGCGTGGATCTTGACGTCCGGGTGCCAGCCCGGCCGGTCGCTGAGCGGGGTGATGCGCACGCCGTACAGGCGCTGCACCAGGGCGTACATGCCCTCGAGCACGCCGTTGACCTCGAAGTAGGGGCGCAGGGCCTCTTCGTCGAAGGCGAACTCGTGCTGGCGCAGGCGCTCGGCCCAGAAGCTCACGTCCCACGGGGCCATGGGGCCCTCGTCGGCTCCGACGCGCTCCGCGCGGAAGGCCTGCAGCGCCTGCGTCTCGGCCGCGAAGGCGGCCTCGCTGCGGGCCCGCAGGTCGTCCACGAAGGCGCGGGCGTTGGCGCCCGACTTCACCATGCGCGGGGCCAGCAGCAGGTCGCTGATGTCGGCGTAGCCCAGCAGGTTGGCCTTGCGCCGGCGCAGGTCGAGGATCTGCCCCATGAGCGGCCCGTTGTCCTGCTCCCCCTCGGTGGCGCGGCGGTTGTAGGCACGGTAGAGGGCCTCGCGCAGGGCGCGATCCTCGGCGTAGGTGAGCACGGCCACGTAGCAGGGCGGGCGCAGCGTCAGCCGCCAGCCCTCGACCCCGGCCTCGCGGGCCTCGGCGCGGGCGGCCGCCTTGGCCGACTCGGGCAGGCCGGCCAGCCGGGCCTCGTCGGTCAGGTCCAGGTGCCAGGCGTCGCTGGCGTCCACCACGTTCTGCGCGAAGCGGGTGGTGAGCTCCGACAGGGCCACGTCGATGGCCTGCACCTTGGCCTTCGCCTCGGCGTCCAGGGCCACGCCGGCGCGCCTGAAGCCGTCCAGGGTGGTCTCGACGAAGCGCCGCTCGTCGGGGGCCAGCGCCGCCAGGTCGTGGACCTGCGCGAAGCGCTCACACACCGCGTACAGCCGCTCGTCGCGGCCCAGGGTGGAGTAGAAGGCGCTCACCCGCGGTTGCACGGCGTTGTACGCCGCGCGCAGGGACGGATCACCCAGCACACCCTCCAGGTGGTCCACCAGGCCCATGGCCGTCTCGAGCCGGCCGGTGGCCTCGTCCAGGGCCCCGAAGGTGGCGGCGAAGTCAGCGCCCGCAGGGGCCGCGGCCACGGCGTCCAGGTTGGCCTGCGCCTCGGCGATCAGCGCGTCGATGGCGGGCTCGACGTGCTCGGCGCGCACCGCGTCGAAGGGCAGCGCGCGGTCCAGATCACCGAGCAGGGGGTTTGAATCGGGGGCGCTCATGGGCGGGGCCTTTCGTCTCGAGCTCGGCACGTTCGATGCGCGACGGTTTCACGAGTCGCGCCGGCCTTGCAACGGCGGGGCACGCTCACTAGCTTGCGCGGCGCCAAACCCAGGCCAAGGAGGCGCCATGAGCACCGTGAAAGGCATCCCGCTGGTGGACTTCGCCGGCTTCGAGCAGAGCGCCGGCCCCCGGCGCGCGGCGACGGTGGCGGCCCTGGGCAGCGCGCTCGAGGCCCACGGCTTCGTGGCGGTGACCGGGCACGGCGTGGATCCGAGCCTGGTGGACGAGGCCTACGATGTGGCCGCCGAGGTCTTCGCGCTGCCCGCCGAGGCCAAGCAGGCCTGCGAGTCCCCCGAGACCGCCCGGCAGCGGGGCTACACCCCCTACTACCTCGAGAAGGCCAAGGAC
>JACKDL010000026.1 GCA_020633555.1 Myxococcales bacterium
TGGGAGATCCTGGGCGGCCTCATCGGCGCCATCGACTGGCTGGTGGGCCACATGGCGGCGCACTACCGCGCCGCCCTGGGTGAGCCCCACGGCTGGCTCTACGCCGCCATCGTGGGCCTGGGGATCGCCGTGGCCTGGGGCGCCGGCCTCCGGCTCGCCTGGCGCACCTTCCGCGCCGGCCTGAAGAAGCCCGAGGAGCCCCGCGCCGCCAAGGAGGGTCTGGCCGTCGGCTTCACCGCCTTCACGGCCCTCTCCACCGTCTGCGTGCTCGCCGCCGCGGGCGCCTGGTTCACGGTGCGCTTCTTCACCCCGGGCGAGGCCGTGGAGCCCCGCGCCGTGGCGGACGGCCTCACCGCCCTGCAGCACGACCTGGGGCAGGCCCTGGGCTGGGCCGCCCCGAAGGTGGATCGCGGCCTCGACAAGGTGGCCGACCGCAGCCGCCCGGTGGTGGCCAACGTCCGCGAGATCATGGAGATCTTCGGCCCCCTGCTGCTGGCCATGGCCGTGGCCGCCGTCTCGATGGTGCTGCTGGCCCGCCGCTCGAGGGAGTGGTGGAAGGTGCAGGCGCCCATCACCAAGGTGGGCGTGCTCTCGCTCACCGTCTTCGTGCTGCCCTTCATGGCGCTGTTCGCCGCGGTTGTGCTCAAGCGGGCCCTCTGACCGCCCCCGCCTTGGGTTGCCAGCGGCCGGCGCCCGCCCGCAAGATGCGGCACCCATCAACCCACTGGGAGACCCCCATGAGCGAGCTCATCATCGAAGATCTGGTCGAGGGCCACGGCGCCAGCCCCCAGCAGGGCGACACCGTGGTGGTGCACTACACCGGCTGGCTGACCGACGGCACCAAGTTCGACAGCAGCAAGGACCGCGGCCGCCCCTTCGAGTTCCCCCTGGGCATGGGCCGCGTCATCGCCGGCTGGGATCAGGGCGTGGCCACCATGAAGATCGGCGGCACCCGCAAGCTGACCATCCCCGCCCACCTGGGCTACGGCAGCCGTGGCGCGGCGGGCATCATCCCGCCCAACGCCACGCTGATCTTCGAGGTGGAGCTGCTGGGCATCCGCTGACGCGGCCCCCCGTGGCCCATCAGCCCGCATCCAGGCGTCTCGCAACGGGCACCCCACGGCTCGGCGACGGGTGCCGTCAGGGGCTACGCCCGTGACCCCCAGGTCAGGATGCGGGGTGCAAAGGCCGTACTCGCTCGACATGCTCGGCGCCCTCTCCCTGCTCGTGATCCTGGCGGCCCCTGCCGCCTGCGACTACGCCGCCAGCCACGCGCTGGTGGTGGGCATCGACCGCTACGGCCCGGGCATCAGCCCGCTGCGCGCGGCGCGGCGGGACGCCGAGCGGGTGGGCGCCGCCCTGCGGGCCCGCGGCTTTCAGGTCAGCGAGCTGCTCGACGGCCAGGCGACCCGGGCCAACATCATGCGCACGCTGGGCGACGAGCTGCTGCCCCGCACCCGCCCCGACGACCGGGTGGTGATCTACTTCGCCGGGCACGGGGTGACTGTGGGCGAGCGGGATCACACCATGGGCTACCTGATCCCGGCCGACGGGCACCCCGATCGCCCGGTGGCCACGGGCATCGCCATGCGTGAGCTCACCGAGCTGCTCGGGACCGCGCCCGCCCGCCACCGCCTGTTTCTGGCCGACGCCTGCTACAGCGGGCTCGCCTTGCCCGGTGAGCGCAGCCTGAAGCGCGCGGCACTGCCCCCCGGCGACGCGGCCCGCTGCGCTGCGCTGCGTGAGCCGGTCACCAGCGTCATCGTGGCTGGCCGCAAGGGACAGGTCGCCCTGGAGGATGCCGACGGAGGCGCCTTCACCCACACCCTGCTGCGCGGGCTCGCCGGCCAGGCCGATCCCGACGGCGACGGCACCCTCAGCCACCTGGAGCTGGCCGCCTACCTGGATCGGGTGGTCCCCCAGTTCACGTTGCGGCGGTGGGGCCAGGTGCAGAGCCCGCAGGCCGTGCACCGGGGCGCGGGGACGCTGCTCCTGGCGGTGGTTGCCGACGACGCCAACTCGGCGATCCCGACGCCGGTGACGCCCGCCCGGCAGCGGACCGTGCGGGGGGTCGCGGTCGTGGAGGTCCCCGCCGGCGCTTTCCTGATGGGCTGCGACCCCACCCACCAGCCCGGCTGCCCGCAGAGCGAGCAACCCCGTCGTCAGGTCACGTTGCCCGCCTACGGCATCACCCGCACCGAGATCACCGCCGCCCAGTACGGCCGCTGCGTCGAGGCCGGCGGCTGCACCCCCACCGAGCCGCAGTTCGACCAGGCCGGGTGCAACGGCAGCCGCTTTGACCGCGGCGAGCACCCCATGAACTGCGTCACCTGGGCGCAGGCCAAGGCCTACTGCGCCTGGCTGGGGGGCGGGCTGTGCCCGGCCACCCACTGGGAGAAGGCGGCCCGGGGCGGCGACGGCCGCCGCTACCCCTGGGGCGACGAGTCACCCACCTGCGCCCGGGCCCAGATGAAGGACAGCGGCGACGGCTGCGGGTCGTTGGACACGGCGCCCGTGGGCGCCAAGCCCGGCGACCAGTCGCCCTTCGGGGTGATGGACATGGCCGGCAACGTGACGGAGTTCATCGCCGACCGGATCGCCGAGGCGCAGGGTCAAGCCATGCGCGTGGGATACCGGGGCGGGGCCTTCTCGACCGGGCCCGAAGACATGCGGTGCAGCGCCGTGGGCGATCAGAACCCGGCGCTGACCGGCACCGCCTTCGGCATCCGCTGCTGCCTCCCCCCGCCCTGACGGGGGGCGAGCGCGCCGGGCGGCCGCGGCTACTCGGCGCCGGGCTGACCCTTCTCTTCGCGAGCGGCCTGGGCGATCTCCATGAGCGCCTGGGTGGCCAGCTTCACCAGGTCCTCGCCCTGGGGCGGCTCGGTGGGGTCGCGCGCCTCGACGCGCTTCGTCGCCTCGGACAGGTTGCTGAGGGCCGCCTTGGCCTTGTCGGCCAGCGGGCCCGGGCCCGCGTTGGCGATGCCCGCCAGCGCCTGGCGCGCCATGGCCATGACGTCGGGCATGGCCTTGATGGCCTGGGCGCGGGTCTCGGCGGGCGGGGGCTCGGCCGCGGGGGGCGCCGAGGGTTCGGCGGGCGGCTCGGCCGCGGCCGCGGCGGGCGCCGGCACCTCGCGGGCGCCGCCCGTCTCGACCTCGAGGCCGACGCGCACCCGGTCGTCGTCGCGCGCGGGCGGCGCCGCGGCCGGCGGCATCGACTCGGGCTCGGCGGCGGGCGGTTCGGGCGCGGGCGGCTCGGCGGCGGTGATCTCCTGGCACCGCCGGGGCTGGCGGCTGGGCGATGGGCAGATCCAGCATGACCGGCTGCAGCTTGGGCGCCGGCTCGGGGGCCGGCGGGGGCGCGGCGGGCGCCGCGGCGGGCTTGGGGGCCGCGGGCGCAGGCGCCGGGATGGCCGCGCTGGGGGGCTGGCGCCGCCCGTGGGGGTTGGCGTCGAAGAAGTCGAAGGTGAAGCGCCCCTCGCGGAAGCCGATCTTCAGGGTGTCGGGCAGCGCGCCCGCCGCCATCTGGCCCAGCAGCGCCGACGACACCTTCGGCAGCAGGGTGCCGTTGATGATGTAGTCCACGTTGCGGGCGCCGGTCTCCACCTCGTTGCAGCGGTCGGCGATGGCCTGCACCACCGCCGGCTCCACCTCCAGCGCCATCTTGTGGCTCTCCCACAGGCGGTCGCGCACGTGCCCCAGCTTGAGCTGCACGATGCTGACCATGACCTCGGGGTTGATGGGGAAGTACGGCACGATGGTCATGCGGGCCAGCAAGGCCGGCTTGAAGTGCGCCGAGAGCACCGGGCGGATGCGCTTGGTGAGCTCCTCGTGGGCCAGAGTGACCTGGCCTTCCTTCGTGTGCTCCATGATCAGATCGCTGGCCAGGTTGCTGGTCAGGAAGATCACGGTGTCCTTGAAGTCGATGACCCGGCCCTCGCCATCGGCGAGCATGCCCTTGTCGAACACCTGGTAGAACAGGTTGAGCACCTCGGGGTGCGCCTTCTCAACCTCGTCGAGCAGCACCACCGAGTAGGGGCGCTGGCGCACCGCCTCGGTGAGCACGCCGCCCTCGCCGTAGCCCACGTACCCCGGGGGGCTGCCGATGAGCCGGCTGACGGTGTGCTTCTCCTGGAACTCGCTCATGTTGATGGTGGTCATGAAGCGCTCGCCGCCGAACAGCAGATCGGCGACGCCCAGGGCGGTCTCGGTCTTGCCGACGCCGCTGGGGCCCACGAACAGGAACACCCCGATGGGAATCTTGGGGTTCTTCAGGCCCGCCTTGGCCGCCCGCACCCGGGTGGCGATGACCTCCATGGCGTGGTCCTGACCCTTGATGCGCTCGCCCAGGTTGGCCTCGAAGCTCAGCAGCGCCGCCGCCTCGTCGCGGACCATCTTGCCCAGGGGGATGCCCGTCCAGTCGCTGATGACCTTGCCGATGACCTCGGGGGTGACCTCGACGTTGACGATGGGATCGCGGCCCTGGATGGCGTGCAGCTCGGCGATGGCGGCGCCCAGGGCGCCCCGCAGCTCGTCGAGCTTCGCGGCGTCCAGGCTGGCCCCCTGCTGCTCGCCGAGCTGGTACTGGCTGAGGGCCTTGCGGGCCTCGATGACCTTCTGGGCGGCCTCGGACTCCATGGTCCAGGCCATGGTCAGATCGGTGACGCGCTGCTCGGTGGCCGCCAGCTCCTCGTCCAGCTCCTCCAGCCGGTCGTCCACGGGCACGGCGCACTTCTCGGCGTCGTGCACCAGGGCGGCGCGCTCGCGCTTCAGCGTCTCGATGTGACGCTCGGCGTCCTGCAGCTCGGCGGGCTTGCTGCTCAGGGCCACCCGCACGCGGGCCGCCGCCGTGTCCACCAGGTCGATGCCCTTGTCGGGGTTGTAGCGGCCGGTGATGTAGCGGGCGCCCAGCCGAGCCGCGGCCATCAGCGCGTCGTCGCGGATGATGACCCCGTGGTCCGCCTCGTAGCGGCTGCGCAGGCCGCGCAGCATGGTGGTGGTGGCGGCCACGTCGGGCTCGTCCAGCTTCACGAGCTGGAAGCGGCGCGAGAGGGCGGCGTCCTTCTCGAAGTGCTTCTTGTACTCGCTCCAGGTGGTGGCCGCGATGGTGCGCAGCTCGCCGCGGGCAAGCGCCGGCTTCAGCAGGTTGGCGGCGTCGCTGCCGCCCTCGCTGCCGCCGGCGCCGATCATCATGTGGGCTTCGTCGATGAACAGGATGATCGGCTTGGGCGACGCCTTCACGTCGTCGATCACCTGCTTGAGCCGCGCCTCGAACTCGCCCTTGATGCCGGCGCCCGCCTGCAGCAGGCCCAGGTCCAGCCCGATGAGCTCGACGCCCTCGAGCACGTCGGGCACGTCGCCGCTGACGATGCGCACCGCCAGGCCCTCGGCCAGGGCGGTCTTCCCCACGCCGGCCTCGCCCACGATGATGGGGTTGTTCTTCCGGCGGCGGGCCAGAATATCAATGATCTGGCGGATCTCGCGGTCGCGCCCGAACACGGGGTCGATCTGATCGGCCCGGGCGCGCTGGGTGAAGTTGGTGCCGTAGCGCGACAGCGCCGAGCCGTCATCGGCCGGCGGCCCCTCGAGGTCCCCGTGATCCCCCTCGCCCCCCGCGGCGGCCGCCGGGGCCTTGCCCAGGGCGCGGGCCTTCACCTGCGCCTGCCGGGTCTCCACGCTGGTGTGGGTGATCTCGTAGAAGTTGGCCTTCAGGTGGTCCTGGCCGATGGTCTCGAGGATGTCCGCGTAGTCGCCGCTGATGTAGCGCGCGGGGTTCTCGATGAGGGCCAGCAGCAGCGTGCCCGAGCGCACCTCGGGCAGCTTGAAGTCGATGCTGGCGATCATGAACGCCCGGCCCACCAGGCGGATGAGGAACGGGCTGAAGACCGGGCGGCCCGTGTTGCCGCGCTTGAAGGTCTCGAGCGTCTGCTGCAGCGACTTCTGCAGCCGGCCGGGGTCGCGGCCGAAGTGCAGGAAGATGTTGTTCAGGTCACCCGTGCCCTCTTCCAGCATGGTCAGCAGCAGGTGCTCGACCGTGACCTCGTAGTGGCCGCGGTTGACGCAGGCCGCGGCCGCCGCCTCCAGGCCCTGATTGCAGAAGGGGTTGAGGGTGCTGATCAGCGCTTTGAGGTCGACGTTCGCCATGGCTGGACGCTCGCTCGAGGGGCATTGGAAACCCATCCATTTCGCGTGCTGGCGGGCCGGAGCGCAAGTTCCGCCGGGCCGCCCCGACGTTATGTTGACGATCCGCCCGCCGGCCCCCGACCATCCTCGCGCCCCTGCCCCCGGAGGTCCGCCATGCGCGCCCTGCCCCTGCCCTGCCTGCTGCTGCCCGGCCTGCTGGTCGTCGCCCTGTCCGGGTGCGACGACGACGGCGGCGCCGCCACCGCCAACGGCTACCTGGAATGCGATGGCGCTCAGACCTGCGACCTGGAGTGCCCCGCCACCGGCGAGTGTCGCGTGGAGGTGGCCGGCAACGCCCAGGCCACGGTGCGCTGCGGCACCGGCACCTGCGAGGTGGACTGCGCCGCCGGTGCCCGCTGTGCCGTGAGCTGCAAGACCGGCGACTGCGCGGTGACGTGCACGGGCTCCGCCGCCTGCACCCAGCGCTGCAACGCCGGCCAGTGCACCCTGACCTGCGACGCCGCCACCCAGAGCTGCCAGCAGATCGAGGGCACGGGCGAGGCCACCTGCACGGGCTGCACGGGGTAGGCCTGCGCCAAGGGCTGGCGCAGCCCTACGCCAGCCGCCGCGCGCACCCCAACAGTCATGGGGTTCAGCGCCCTGGCACGCCCCGTGCTCATGCCCCCCGGTACCATCGACTGGGAGGAACCCGATGCGTCGCCTGAGCCTGCTGCTTGCCCCCCTGCCTTTTCTGGCCGCCTGCGGCCCCACCGAAGAGACCACCGAGCAGACCGCCCCACGGGAGGTGCCCATCGTGGCGCCCGACGGCGTGCTGGGGCCCGTCCACTGCGAAGACGGCCGGCTCGAAGAGCGCTGGGACTACCAGTGGGACGGCCCCCGGCTGGTGGCCGCCACGCGCACCCGCGCCGCCGTGGATCTGCAGACCACCGTGACCTGGGCCGACGGGCGCCTGATGGGGTGGACCGGCGAGGGCCAGGACGCCAGCACGGTGACCTTCACCCGCGACGCCGCCGGCGACATCACGGGCTGGACCCGCACCGATCCCACCCGGGCGCCCCTGGAGGTCACGGTGGCGCCCATCGAGGGGGGCGTCGAGCTGCACCTGCGCGGCGAGCTGTACGTGACGCCGTGGACCATGGACCACGAGGTCTTCGACCTGAACGCCCTGCCCGACGTGGCGCGGGCGCTGCCCAGCATGGCCCTGCTCATCGAGGCGCTGGTGGGCGTGCACCTGGGCGACGACCCGGGCCTGGAGCTGGCGCTGGGGCAGGCCGACCTGCGCGAGCGCCGCACCGTGGACGCCCAGGGGCGGCTGACCGCCGTGACCTTCGACCTGGACGGCGACGGCGCCGACGACGTGGTGCAGACCCACGCCTACGCCGATGGGCAGGTGGTGATCACCCTGGATCTGGACGGTGACGGCGCCCCCGAGCGCACGACCACCCGCACCCTGGACGACGAGGGCCGCCCCGTGCGCGAGGTGGTGGCCGGCGGCGCCCACACCTCGTGGCTGTACGAGCCGGGGCTGCTGAAGACCCTGCGCGACGACGACGGCGACGACGCGCCGAACGCCGTGACCTGGCTGTACCTGAACGCCGCCGGGCAGCGGGTGCTGAAGTACGAGGACTACGACGCCAACGGCCAGGCCGAGTGGCGGCGCCGGTACGGCTACGGGGCCGATGGGCAGCGGGTGCTCGCGGAGCGCGACAACAACGGGGACGGCATCATCGACCACCGCTTCGAGGTGGCCCACGGCCCCGACGGCTCGGTGGTGAGCACCTTCGAGCGGGTGCCCGATCCCAACGGCTGCGGCGGCCGCTGGTAGGTCAGGTCCAAGCCGCCGTCGGCCCCGGTCAGAACGACGTCAGGCCGTGGCGGATGATGAGGGTGAGCTGGGCGCCGCTGAACTCGGGGAAGTTGCGGCAGATGCCTGCGATGCACTTGATGCCGCCGCGCTGGGTGCCGACGGTGCTGCGGATCTGCAGCCAGTCGTTGGCGTCGTAGCGCAGGATGCCGGCGTAGAACAGGGTGCGGCCGCGCTGGGACTGGGTGTCGTAGCCCAGCTCGAAGGTCAGCGAGCCCAGGCCCGCCTTGTCCACGCTCAGCAGGGTGCTGCCGCGCACGTTGTCGTCGAGCTGCCCGCCCGTGCTGCCCTGCTCGAGCTGCCGGAACTGGTTCAGGCTCTGCAGGTGGATCCCGTAGGCGCCCGTCAGGTGCTGCACCCAGTCCAGGTCGTAGTGGGCGATGACCTTCACCACCTCCTCGCGGGCGGTGTTGTAGGCCTGCCGGTAGCCGCCGTTGGTGGTGATGCGCGACGCCCCCTGCCCGTAGACGTACTCGAAGCCGCCGAAGCCGTGCAGCACCCGCACCTCGGCCTCGCCCTCGCCCTGATCCTCCAGCTTGAACAGGCCGTTGGCGTGGAACACCAGGTCGCCGTCCAGGAAGAAGCGCTCGGCGCGCAGGCGGCCGCCCACCACGTCCTCGACGTTGCTGACCTCCATGTCGATGCGCTCGAGGGTGGGGATGTTGTTGTAGCGGAAGCGCTGCTGGGTGGCCTGGTTCAGGCCGCCCACCTGCTCGAAGCCAAGGGTGTCGTGATCCAGGGCGTTCAGGTGCAGGCCCTCGATGAGGAAGGCCCAGTCGGGGGGCGTGATGTCGATGGCCACGTAGCTGGCGGTGGCCTGGTGACTGTCCTGGCCCGCCCGCACGAGCTGCTGCAGATTGCCCTCGGCGTAGACCGCCAGCCAGTCGGTGAGGGTCGGGGCCTCAAAGGTGAGGCCCACGGTGGTGTTCCGGTCGTCGCCCTCGCTGGCCGCAATGGGCTCCTCGCGCTCCATGAACAGCGCATGGCCCCCCACGAACAGCCCGGCGCCCGCGGCCACGCGGCCGTGGCCGCCCACCATGATGTCCTCGGTGTCCTCGAGGAACCGCTGCGACACCAGGTCCACGTTGGCCGGGTTCACGCGACCTGCGAACAGCGACCCCTGCAGGGTCGGGCCGCTCCAGGCCAGGTCGCCGCCGCGCAGCGACACGTCGACCCCCAGCTCGTCCACCTTGCGCAGGCTGAGCACCAGGCCGCGGCCGAGCTGCTTGAAGTAGTCGCCCACGGTGAGCTTGAGCTTGCCCAGGTTGTAGCGCACCTGCACCCGCTCCACCCGCGAGTCGCTGCGCAGCCCGGCGGTGTCGGGATCGATGAAGTACATCCCGTCCACCCGCAGGTTGGTGGTCAGGTCGCCGGCGGATCCCACGATGTTCAGGCGGTCGAGGAAGAAGCCGTACTGGTCGTCGCTGGTGAGCTCGCCGGGCGGCTCAGCCCGCCACTCGCTGGTGAGCGTGTTGGTCACCGTGGCGCTCGGGGCCCCGTCGCGGGCGGCGGCCGGGCCGGCGGCCAAGGCCACCCCCACCGCCATCGTCCATGCCCTGTGCTGCTTCATCGCCCCCATCGTCCCCAGTTGAACGCCCGCATCTTGGATCGCCCGGGCGGGTCCGTCGACCCTGCCCTTGCGGCCACCTTGGCCCCGGCGGGATCATCGGGCGACGGACCGCAGAGGAGACGAGATGCGACACGCGTGGATGCTGGCCGGCCTGCTGGCCCTGGTGGGCTGTGGATCGGACGGGAACAAGGCGAAGCCCGGCACCCTTGAGCACGACATCAAGGAGACGGCCGAGTCGCTGGGCGAGGCGGTGGGCGAGGTGGCCGACAAGGCCGGCGACACCGCCAAGGAGATCGTGGACGATCTGAAGGACGCCCCGACAGAGGCACAGCGGAACCTGAAGAAGAACTTCAAAGGGGATGCGGCCGAGGACGCGCCGGACGCGCCCGAGCCGAACGCCGAGGACGCCCCCTAGGGCGCGGCGGAGGCGGGCGCAGCGGACGTCGGCGCCGAAGCAGGCGCCGAGGCCGGGGCTGGCGTCGCTGCGCCCTCGGCCGCCAGGGCCTCGAGGGTGGCCTTCATGCCCACCTCGTCACCGGCCGTGTAGCCGTCGTGCTCGCCGGCCTTCCGGCCCTCGCGGTCGATGTACAGGGTGAAGGGCTGGTTGCCGCGGGGGTTCAGGTTGGCCATCACGGCGCCGTCCTGGTCGAGCAGCACCGGCATGCTCCACTTCCGCCGCTTCACGGTCTGGCGGACCTTGCCCAGGGTCTGGGGGCCGTCGGTGGTCACCGCCAGCACCTCGACGCCCTGCGCCTTCATGGCCTGGTAGTACTCGTCGACGAACTTCAGCTCCTGGAGGCACGGCTGGCACCAGGTGGCCCAGAAGTTGATCATCACCACCTTGCCCTTCAGATCCGCCAGCCGCACCGGCGTGCCCGTCAGGGTGTTCAGGGTGAAGTCGGCGACGGCGGGCCGCTCGGCCGGCGGGGTGAGCTTCACCTCGGCCTGCGCGGTGGCCACCAGGCCCAGGCAAAGCAGGGCGGGGACAAGGCGAGCCAGCATGGGGACCTCCAGGGGGTTGGGGTGGCCCGGCGACGGCGGCGCGCAGGCGCCATTCACCGCCCGGGCGGGGTGACCGATTGGCAGGCCAGCCTGCTAGAGCAGGATGTCGAGCAGGGCGCGGACGTCGGCCTCGACGAAGCCCGTGGTGATGGACTTGATCTCCATGGTCTGCACATCCACCACCATGATCATGGGGGTGAGCTGCGGGTCATAGTAGGCCTGCATGACGAAGGGCCCGTCGGCCACGACCGGGTAGGTGGTGCTGTAGAGCTGGGCCCACGCCGCGGCGTGACGGGGCTCCACGGCCTCGAAGTCCGCCGTCTCGAACAGGGTGGTGACCAGCTCCAGGCCGCGGCTGCGGTAGTCGTCATACAGCGCCTGGAGCTTGGGGGCCTCCTCCCGGCAGGCGGTGCACCACTCGGCGGCCGTGGCGATGACCAGGGCCTTTGCCCCGGCCTTGAAGACGTTGGCGTCCAGGCTGAAGTCCGCCCCCTCGCCCGTCTTGAAGCTGTGGTCCGCCAGCACCGAGCCGACGCGGGTCCCGATGTTCTGCACGGGGTAGTCCGCGGTACGGGGCGCGAAGTCCCAGTCACCGGAGCCAGCGTCGTTGCCGCTGCAGCCCACGGCGAACAGCAGGGCCAGGCCAGCAAACACAGGGGTCAGGGCGCGCATGGCGGGTCCTCCAGCGGGGGGATCAGCGGGCCTTCAGCCCGAACCACGAGAAGCAGGGCAGCTCGCTGCCCGCGTCGTTGACGATGTAGGCCCCGTCGGCGCTGACGGTGCCGGTCCCGAAGTTGTACCACTCGCCCTCGGGGATGTGGGTGCCGTCCTCCAGGGCGCACTCCAGGCCGCCGAGCACGAACAGATCCACCTGCGCCCCCGCCGCCAGACCGCCATCGTTCGGCACCTTGAAGGGCGCGCCCGGGCCGTCGATGGCAGCCTCGGGCCAGAAGGCGTACAGGCGGTCGGGCGTGGGCTGGCCCTGCAGGAAGCACAGGCCGCGGTCGGTGGGATCGATGGCCCGCGCCCGCGCCGCCTGGATGGTGGCGCTGGTGGTGAACACCCGGCCCGGCACCACCTCGACCTCCAGGCCGTCCTGGTAGGTGATGGTGCTGGGGGCGTTCAGGTCGGCCCCGGCAGGCACCGCCGCGGCGTCGGTGGGGTAGACCACGTAGGGGTCGGCCGTGCGGATGATCTGGTCGCCCCCGACCCGCGCGGCGGGGTCCTCGACGCAGTAGATGGTGGCCAGGCCCGTGCCCGGCTTCAGCACCCGCATGGCCACCGAGCTCATGCAGGCCCCGTTCTCGGGCACGTTGATGGTGTACACGCCCGTCTCGTCGGCGTCGGCGGGGCGCAGGCACAGCAGCATGCCCCCCGGCTCGACGATGATGCAGGCCTGGGCCTTGGCCTCGGGTACGGGCCGACCCGACTGATCGGCCACCCAGCCCCGAAACGCGCCCACCCAGGTGGACCGGCAGGTGCCGGGATCCGCCGGGGCCCCGTCCACGGGCGCGGCGACGCCCTCGGGGGTCTGCCACTCGATGGGAGGCAGCTCCATGTCGGGGGCCAGCACGCCGGCGTCCTGGGCGCCGCCGCCCACGCCGCCCGCGCCGCCCAGGCCCCCGGCGCCGCCCACTCCGCCAGCGCCAGAGGCCATGTCGGCCCCGGCGCCGCCCGCACCGCCGTTCCCCCCCGAGTCGCCGTCGTCACAGGCCGCGAGGCCAAGGGCGAGGCAGGCGGTGAGCCAGGTCAGGGGGGCAGCGCGCATGGGGGGCTCCTTACTCGGCGGCGGTGATGTTCAGGGTGTACGGGGCGCTCGCGCCGTTGTAACCGAAGATGTTCAGGTAGGCGGGGCCGCTGAACTGGATCTGCTCGTTGTCGTCGGCGGTCAGGCTCGACGCCAGGGGCTGGTTGTTGCCCGGCTCCAAGACCACCACGTCGATGTCGCCGGTGGCGTGGCTGAACAGGATGTCGGCGGTCCAGGCGCCCTCGATGTTGACGAAGTACACATCGGGCTCGGCGTCGCAGATGCCGCCGGTGTACTCGCCCGGGCCCACCTCGGTGGCCTGATCGAAGTCGTTGTTCGGCTCGCTGGCCTCCTCGTCGCCCTCGCCGCAGTTGTTCCGCACCATGGGCACGATCTCGCTCCAGTCCGCCTCCAGGTCGTTGACGATGGCCTCCAGGGGCAGGCTGAACTGGGTGCGGGCGCTCTCCGCGATGACCTTCATGTCGCGCTTGCGCAGCACGAGCAGCGTGGGGAACGCCACCACCAGGTCGGTGTCCTGCAGGTAGCCGGGCAGCTCGACCTCGCTGGGCACGGTGGCCATGGTGCTGGCGTCGCCCACCCGGATGCCCCAGCCGTCACCGATGATCCGGCGCATGTGCTGGTTGGCGTAGTCGTTGTCCGCGGGCAGGCCGTTCAGGTCCTGGGCCTCGACGTAGATGATGAGCGCGCCGTCCTCGCGCAGCGACTGCGACGCGGGGTTCAGGCGGGTCTGGGCGTACTGGGTGCAGGGGGCGCACCAGGCGGCCTTGATCATGACGATGGCCGAGTCGAACTCGTCCCACTCCGCGTCGCAGTAGAAGCTCTCGAAGCTGAAGTCGAGCTGGCTCCCGTCGCCCCAGTAGGCGCCCTTCCAGCCCAGGGCCGGCATGGCGTTGTTGAAGCGCACCGCGTTGGGGAAGTTGGGGTAGCGGCAGCCCACCGTCTCGGTGAGCGTGGCGCTCTGGTCGCCCAAGGTGGCGGTGAAGGTCACCTCGCCCTTGTGCACGCCCATGACCGCGCCGGCCGCGTCGACGGTGGCGACGTTGGCGTCGCTGGAGCTGAAGGTCACGCCCTCGGCGGCGCCCCGGGTGCCGTCGCTGTAGACGAGCTCGGCCACGAGCCGGGCCTCGCGGTAGCGCAGCAGCTCGCCCTCGACGCGGACCTCGAGGCCCTGCACCGCGCGCTCACCGCCGCCGCCGCCCGCGCCACCCCCGGCACCGCCCGCCCCGCCGCCGGCACCGCCGGCCTGAGCCATGTCGGTGTCGTTGCTGGAGCCGCTGTCCTCTTGACAGCCGAACGCGGCCACCGCCAACAAGGCCAGGGCCATCACCCGCAGCCGCTTGATCCCGTCGCTCATCTCGCGCCCCCTCCGCAGGCTCGCCGGCCCGCCGCTCATCCACGCGTTCAGACACTCTTCGGAAGGTGGAGGCCGCACGCACGGCGGCGCCCACCGGGTGGCCCCACAGGGCCAGAAATGGGCGCGGCGCCCGAAGGCGCCGCGCGGTGACCAACCTCAGTTGGCCTGGCTCACCTGCAGGCTGTACGCCCCGGCGAAGCCGCCGTTGTAGCCGTCGACGAAGATGTAGATCGTCGCCTCGGCCTCCATCTGCACCTGCACGATGGAGTTGTAGTTGCCGCCCTGGGTGTCGATGTCGTCGTTGCACGCCGCCTCGAACTCGTCCTGCGGCATGGCGCAGTGGGTGCGGGCGATGAGCAGGGTGTCGGCGTCCATGGCCTCACCGGCGGTGACGAACTGCCAGGTGCCCGCGCGGGGCGCAGTGAACGACAGCACGTCCTGGGGACCGCCGCCGCCGCAGGTGCCGGTGC
The DNA here is from genome assembly GCA_020633555.1 of Myxococcales bacterium. Lineage (GTDB taxonomy): Bacteria > Myxococcota_A > Bradymonadia > UBA7976 > UBA1532 > JACKDL01. The sequence continues at coordinate 14,170 of JACKDL010000026.1, forward strand.
CGACGCGGTTGACCGCCTCGCTCGAGTCGCCGGCGTAGAGGAAGCCGTTGCCGTCGGCGTGATCGTTCAGGTTGATCACGGTCCAGTCGGCGGGGCACTCGGCCACGGCGGCGCCGCACACGGGGGCGGCCTCGGCGCTCAGGCTGAAGCAGTAGTTCATCTCGGGGCAGGTGGCGGTGGCGCCGGCCTGGTCACAGGCCGCGCCGGCCTCCACGGCGGGGGTGGGCGAGACCATGTCGATGATGAAGGGCTCGGCGCTCTCCTTCAGGGTCTCGTCGCCGGCCCACACCTGCAGGCTGGCCACGTCGGCGATGAGGGCGATGCTGCAGTTCTCGAGCAGGGCGTTGGCCTGCTCGATGCAGGCGTTCTGGTCGCCGCCACCCTGGGTGCAGTTGTCGAACGCCGCCTGGGCGTCCGCCAGGCAGGCGTCGAGGCGCAGGTTGAACACCGCGGCGCGGGCCACGAAGCTGTTCTCGCCCTCGCCGGCGACGCTGCTGTCGAAGGCAGCCGCCACCGGGGTGGCCACGTCCTCCTGGCTGATGTTGATGGGGTTGCCCATGGCGTCCAGGGGCTGCACCCGCACGTAGGCGGCGTTGTTCTGGGGGTCGGTGCCCTCGATGTAGATGCCGATGAAGCCGCTGGTGGCGTTGATGTAGCCCATGCCCGCGGTGATGGTGGGCGGGGTGGCCTCGACGCAGGTGCCGTTGCCCTCGTCGTCGAAGTCACAGGCGTCCGCCTCGGCGCAGCCCAGGAAGATCTCGTCGCAGGCGTCGCCCCGGGCGCCCACGGCGGCGGGGGTGGGCTGGGCGACCACGGGCGGATCGTTCTGCAGGCCCAGGCTGTCGGTGACCGTCACCTCGATGGCCGCGGTGGCGGCGATCAGGTTGGGGTCGAAGTAGCCCTTCAGCTCGTAGCTGAACATGCCGTCGGCCTGAGTGAAGGTCACCACCTCGGCCAGATCGGCGTTGTCGAAGGTGGTGTCCAGCTCGGCCACGGGGCTGCCGTCGGCGCCCAGGAAGTTGATGGTGTAGGCCACCGCGTCGTTGTCGGCGTCGCCGCCGGTGAAGCGGATGCCCAGGCCGCCGCGCAGCGGATCCAGGGCCAGAACCACCTCGTCCACCGACGGCGCGTTGGCCTCGATGGCCTCGGCGGTCAGGGTGAAGTCGTTGGCGGCCAGGCCCGAGACAGCGTCCACCACCAGGTACATGGTGTCGCCGGCGCCCAGCTCCAGCGCGATGCGGCTGGTGAGGTCCTCAGCGGCGTCGTCGTTGCAGGCCACCTCGGTGAAGCCGCTGTTGCAGTCGCGCAGGGCGTACAGCACGGTGTCGAAGCCGGTGCCGGCGGTGTTGAAGACGTAGAAGCCGGCCTCGGGGGCGGTGAACTTCACCACCACGTCCGAGCCCGCGTCCTCGCCGCCGCAGGAGCCCGAGTTGTTGTCGGTGGCGTCGGTGCGGCCGTTCAGGGTCCACACGGCGCCGTTCTGGGTGGCCTGCGCCGCGAAGTCGATGACGGTCGAGGCGCCGCACTCGCCGCCCATGCCGCCGCCTTCGCCACCGGCGCCGCCGCCCATGCCGCCGATGGGCAGCACCCCACCGTCGCCGTTGCCACCGCCGCCGCCGCCGCCGGGCACACAGCCCACGAGGCCGGCGGTCACCGCCGCCAGAACCATCAGACGCATCTTGGATCCTCCCCCAATCGCGTTTGCGGCCCTGAGATCGCAAAGCGCCCGCGGTCGGCGCAAGCCGGCCGGTGCGGAAAAATGTTTACTGTTAATTTGACAGTAAATGGTGTCGTGGTTACGGTGACGCCATGACCGTCACCGCCCACCGCGAGACCGAGCTGCCCCTGGACGCCCTGGTGGACCAGGCCAACGCCCTGCTGGCGCGCCTGCCCGAGCCCGTGGACGGCCGGGTGGCGGCCGCCACCGACGCCCGGGGCGTGCGCTACTACCAGTCGCTCGGGGTGGTGGATCGGCCCACGCGGTACGACGGCCGCAAGGCCATCTACGGCTACCGCCACCTGCTGCAGATCGTGTGCGCCAAGGCCCTGCAGCGGCAGGGCCACTCCCTGGCGCAGGTGCAGCGCGCCCTCGCCGCGGCCCCCCTGGCCGCCCTGGAGGCTGCGGCCCTGGACGCCGTGGGCAGCGGCCCGGCCCCGTCCCCGGCTGCCCAGGCCCCCGCTTCCGCCCCTCGCCCGCTCGTCGCCGTCGAGCTGGCGCCGGGCGTCACCGTGACCCTGGATCCCGCGCGGGTCCCCGATGTCCAGGCCATGCTGGCCCGGCTCGCCGCCGCGCTCACCTCGGAGGATGCCCGATGACCGCCCCCGCCCCCCTGTCGCCGACCCTCGACATCCCCACCCGTGATCCCCGCGGCCTGGGCGGCCTGGCCGCCCTGGTGCAGGGGGCCGAGCGCCCGCTGCCCCTGCAGGCGGTGCGGGTGCGCGCCCGCATCCTGGGCGGCTTCGCGCACACCGTGGTGGAGCAGACCTTCGCCAACCCGCTCGACCAGCCCATGGAGGCGGTGCACCGCTTCCCGCTGCCGCCCGACGGCGCGGTCACCGATCTGGTGCTGCGCTGCGGCGATCTGGAGGTGCGCGGCGACCTGAAAGAGAAGGCGCAGGCCCAGGCCGACTTCGCGGCGGCCCGCGACGCCGGGCACCGGGCCGCGCTGGTGACCCAGGAGCGCGCCGACGTGCATGTGTTGCGCGTCACCCGGCTGCCGGCGGGCGAGCAGGTGACCGTGCGGCTGGAGGTGGTCGAGGCCCTGGACGCGGTGGACGGGGCCTGGCGGTGGCGGTTCCCCACCACCATCGCGCCGCGCTACCTGCCCGGCGATGCCATCGGGCACAGCGGCGATGGGGTGCTGCCCGACACCGATCAGGCGCCCGACGCCAGCCACCTGCAGCCGCCCCTGCGGCTCGAGGGGGGCACGCGGCTGGATCTGGAGGTGGCCATCGAGGGGCCGGTGGCGGGCGTCGAGTCGTCGCTGCACGCGGTGAAGGTGGGCTTCGGGGACGGTGGCCTGCGGGTGGCGCCCAGCGGCAAGGCCACCCTGAACGCCGACTTCGTGCTGGCGGTGACGCCGGGCGAGGCCGAGGCCCTGAGCACCCGGGCCTGGACCGACGGTGCGCACACGCTGGTGCAGGTGGCCCCACCGGCGCTGGGCGGCGGAGACACCCGCCCCCGGGACGCTGTGTTCGTGGTCGACATCTCGGGCTCCATGTGCGGCACGAAGATGACCGCGGCGAAGCAGGCCCTGCACACCGCGCTGCACGGGCTGCTGCCCGGCGACCGCTTCCGGCTCATCGCGTTCGACGACCGGGTGGAGCAGTTCGCCGCCGACTTCGTGGCCTACGACGAGCGCTCGCTGGCGCAGGCCGATCGTTGGATCGAGCGGCTGGACGCCCGCGGCGGCACCGAGATGCTGCCGGCGATTCAGGCGGCCTTGGCGGGCGAGAGCCCGGCCGAGCGCCTGCGGACCGTGCTGTTCATCACCGACGGGCAGGCCTGGAACGAGCAGCAGCTCGTGGCCGCTGTGGCCCACCGGCGCAAGGAGGCGCGCTTCTTCACCCTGGGCATCGACACCGCGGTGAACGAGGGCCTGCTGGGCCGCCTGGCCCGGGTGGGCGGCGGCACCTGCGAGCTGGCGACCCCCACCGACGACATCGAGGCGGTGGTGGCCCGCATGGAGGCCCGCTTCGGGGGGCCGCTGGTGGTGGGCCTGGAGCCGCAGGGGGTGCCCGCCGCACGCATGGGCCCCACCGACGTGTTCGAGGGGCGCCCGGCCACCGTACTGGTGGAGGGCGGCGGCGCGCTGACCCTGACGGCGCGGGCGCCGGCGGACACCCGGCTGACGGTGACGCCCCAGCCGGTGGACTTCGACCTGGGCGCGTTGTGGGCCCGGGAGCGCATCGCCGCCCTGGAGGATCGGCTGGTGCTCCACCCGCACGAGGACGAGGCGCTGACGCCGCAGATCACGGCGCTGAGCTTGAAGCACCGCGTGATCTGCCGGTTCACGGCCTTCATTGCCGTGGAGACCAGCCGGGTGGTGCAGGGCGAGCAGGTGGTGGTGCAGCAGCCCGCCGAGTTGCCGCAGCAGTGGGACGGCGCGGCCTTCGGCGGCGGCGGCCCCGGCGGCCCCCCGCCCATGGCGATGTCGGCGCCCAACCTGCGCGCGCAGTCCACCGGGGCGCCGCTGCCGCCGCCCGCGCCGTCGCCGGCGCGCCCGGCCCCCCGCAAGGCGCCGATCTTCGACGCCATGCCCATGGAGGCCGAGGAAGCGCCGGTGCGCCGCGAGGCCGCCCAGGCGAAGGGGCGCGCCGCGCCCGCCCGCAAGCGGGGGGGGCTGATGGACGCGGTGGGAGGCCTGTTCCGGGCCAAGGCCGAGGCGCCCCCGGCAGCCCCCATGGACATGGACGAGGACGACGGCATGGATAAGGAGGGCTACGCCGAGTTCACCGCCAGCGCTGCCGAGCTGGACGACCTCGTGCCCCTGGCCGAGGCGCCCGAGCCGGCGCCGGCCGCCCCCTCGTCGCCCGCCGATCCGGCCGCCGAGCTGGCCCGCCGGCAGGGCGCCGACGGCAGCTTCGGGGGCAACGTGGCGCGCACCGCCGCCGCCCTGGTGCTGCTGGTGAAGCTGGGCCACACCCGGCGCAAGGGCCTGCGGCGGCGGGCGGTCTTGAAGGCCGCGCGCTGGCTCGAGGGGCAGGGCAGCCCGCTGGCGGCACAGGCGCTGGCCATCCTGGCGGCTGCCGAGGCCGGCCAGGCCTGGCCGGCGGGCGACCTGAGCGCCCTGACGGCGGCGGCTCCCGAGGGGGCCTGGCTGGCGAGCCGCCTGGGCTGAGCCTGCCGCCTGGGTTGAGCCGACCCTGGGGTCAGGTGGTACATCGGGCCGCCCGAATACGGGCCCCGCGTGCCACCCTGATCCTGGAGGACCCATGTTCCGTCGCGCGCTCCTCACCCTGGCCCTGCTGGGCCTGTCCGCCCCCGCCCTGGCCTGCCCCGGCGGCGGCGACTGCGACTGCGGCCAGAAGGGCGGCCCTGCCGCCGACAAGGGCCCCGAGATGGGCCGGGGCCGCGGCCCTGGCGGCGGCGGGCACGGCCGGCTGATGCACCACACCAACCCCCTGCCCAACTTCATGCGGGTGGTGGTGCACCAGGGCGCCGAGCTGAAGCTCACCGACGCCCAGAACAAGGCCTTCGCCGAGTGGCGGGCCACGGCGCACCAGCGGTCGATGGATCTGGCCCAGGGCATCGTGCTGGCCGAGCAGAAGCTGGCCGAGGCCGCCCGCGCCGGCGACGACACCCAGGCCCTGGCCCTGCGCTACGAGGAGATCGCCAAGAAGCGTCGCGAGCTCTTCGACCTGAAGGCCGAGTGCCGCGCTCTGCTGAAGCGGGAGCTGAGCGCCGAGCAGTGGGCCACCCTGGTCAAGCTGGAGGGCGAGATGCCCGGGCCCGGCAAGGGCCCGATGGGCAAGGGCCCGATGGGCCAGGGCCAGATGGGTCAGGGGCCCGGCCCGAACGGCGGCAAGCCCTGCGCCGGCAAGGCGAAGGGCGACAAGCCCTGCGACTGCGACAAGTAGCCGCCCGCCTGCCCACCGCCTCGCTCACCCCCCGCAGGTGGCCAGCAGACACTGCTCGGCCTGCCAGGCGGGGGGCAGCTCGCCCTCATCCAGCCCACCCTTCGCCAGCCAGTCTTCGGCCAGCGCCCGCGACTGATCGATGAGCAGCCCGCTCTGGCTGAAGTTGCTGGGCAGCACCGGCAGCGGGCACAGCGGCGGGATCACCCGGATGTCCACCCGATCGCGCAGCATGCGCACGTCGTTGATGAGCTGCCGTCCGATGAGCAGGTTCAGCGACTGCAGCGCGACGCCCAGGGCGGGCAGGGGCGTGCGCCGGCTGCGGCGGCACGTGAGGCTGGTGGTGAGCACGATCACCCGGTCGCAGCCCTCGCGGGCGGCCACGGCCAGCGGGCTGTTGTTCACCACGCCGCCATCCACCGCCACCTCGGGGCCCACGTTCACCGGCGGGAAGATGCCCGGGATGGCGGCGCTGGCGGCGATGCGCTCGGCGGCGGGGCCGTCGCCGAACACCAGCTCGCGCCCGCTCTCGAGCCCCGTGGCCACCACCCGCAGGGGGACCCGGGCGTGCTCCAGGCGCTCGATGGGCAGGTGATCGGCGATGAGCGCCCGCAGGCCCCGGTCGTCGATCAGGTGATCGTCGAGCCCGGTGGCCGCGCGCATGGCCTGCCACAGGTTGATGGGGAACACGTCGCGGGTGCGCAGGCGCCGCCAGATGCGGTCCAGGCGGGTCACCCCCTCGACGGTGGGATCCGCCGCGAAGTAGGCGCCGTTCAGCGCGCCCACCGAGGTACCCACCACCAGATCGGGGCGCACGCCGGCGCCCACGAGCGCCTGCAACATGCCCACGTGCACGGCGCCCAGGCTGCCGCCGCCAGAGAGGACGAATCCGGTCTTCATGGCGCGCACGGTAGGGGGCCGCGGCCAAGGCCCACAAGGCGCTGATGGGCAAAAGTGGCGCGGCCGGCCGGGCGCAGCGGCCGCCGGGTGTGACAAGCGCGCCCGCGCATGGCACGGTCGGTGGGTACGGCCTGGGATGGCCGGCGGGGGAATTGATGAACCGGAGATTGGTGAGGTGGTCGGGGGCCACGGTGGCGGCGATGTGTCTGGCCCTGGCGGGCGGCTGCGACGACGGGGACGAGCCCGCGGCCGAGGGCGCAGACGCCGCCGCCGGTGACATGGCGGGCGGCGACATGGCCGGCGCCGACATGGGCCCGGTCATCGGCCCCTGCGGCGACAGCCCGGAGAGCGTCCGCGACTGCGTGGACGTGGCCGCCTATGGCGCGGCGCTGGACTTCGTGGCCCAGCCGCGGCCGCCGGGCTCGGCCCACTGGCAGGCCGTGCAGGACCGCTGCGCCGACGCCTTCGAGGCCGCGGGCTTCGCCGTGGAGCGCCACGCCTACGGCAGCGGGGTGAACGTCATCGGGGTGAAGCCCGGCGTGACCACCCCCCAGGAGCGGATCGTGGTGTCGGCCCACTACGACCACCTGGGGGAGTGCGCCGGCGCCGACGACAACGGCACCGGCGTGGCCGGGGTCATCGAGGCGGCCCGCGTGCTGGGCCAGGTGGCCTTCGAGCGCACGGTGGTGGTGGCCTGCTGGGACGAGGAGGAGTTCGGCAAGTACGGCTCGCAGAGCTACGTGGCCCGGGCGAAGGCGGCGGGCGATCAGATCACCGCCAGCTACGTCTTCGAGATGCTGGGCTACCGGGACGCGGCGCCGAACACCCAGCTCTTGCCGCAGAACTTCGAGCTGCTGTTCCCCGAGCCGGCGGCGGCGCTGGCGGCCCGCAACAACGCGGGGGACTTCATGGCGGTGATCACCCACGAGGGCAGCGCCCCGTCCAACGCCGCCTTCCTGGCCCAGGCCGAGGCGGTGGGCCTGCCCACGCTGCCCATCGTCATCCCCGAGAACCTGCGGCTGGACGGCAGCCTGAGCCAGCTCCGCCGCTCGGATCACGAGGCGTTCTGGGAGAACGACTACCCGGCGATGATGCTCACGGACACCGCCAACTACCGCAACCCGGGCTACCACTGCTCGCGGGGCCAGGACGACATCGCCTCGGTGGACGTGGACTTCGCGATCCTGACGGTGCAGGCCGCGGTGGGCGCCGTGGCCGAGCTGGCGGGCATCGACACCAGCGGCCGGGCGGCCGCGCCCCTGACGCCGCCGCCCACCACCCCGCTGACCGCGGAGTGCGACCCCATCGCCCAGGACTGCCCCGACGGCGCCCGTTGCACCCTGGTGTCCACCGGCGGCTGGCACGAGACGTGTGTCGCGCCGGCGGCCGAAGGCGCAGGCACGGGCGAGCCCTGCGTCCGCGACGGTGAGGGCGGCGACTCCTGCGCGCCCGGCCACCTGTGCGCCCTGTGGGGCTTGCCCCGCAGCGATCCCCAACAGCGCACCTGCCGGCTGCTGTGCCGCGTCGACGGCGACTGCCCGGCGGACGAGAACTGCATCCGGCTGGGAGGGGTGACCGACACGGGCGCCTGCGCCCGCCGGTGCAACCCGCTGGAGGACGACTGCCCCGAGCGGACTCGCTGCGTGCACCTGCGCAACGCGGAACACGGCCGCAACGCCACCTACTGCCTGCCCGCCGAAGGCGCAGGCCCGGGCGAGCCGTGCCCGAACGGCAACTGCACCTCGGGCCTGTGCCTTGCGGCCTCGGGCACGGCGGAGTCGGTGTGCTCGCCCTACTGCCGCGTGGGCGAGGGCGGCTGCGCCGAGGGCCTGGCGTGCTACCCGGTGGTCCCCCAGGCCGGCCTGCCCGAGGGCACCGGCCAGTGCCTGCAGGCGCGCTGACCGGGCCCCTGGGGGTGCGGTAACCTGTGGCACGGGCCCGGCGTTTCACCGGGGCCCGCCACCGCCCGAGGCCGCGCCATGACCGTCTCCATCGACACCCCGCCCGCCGCCGCGCCGCTGCCAGTGGGCGCGCCCATCCCCGCGGAAGTGTTGGACAAGTGGCAGCGCGCGGTGGACCTGCTCACCGGCCTGATGGGCGTGCCCAGCGGGTATGTCATGCGGCTGCACCCCGACAAGCTCGAGGTCTGCGTCTCGTGTGGCGACACCCCCAAGCGGGGCTTCAAGGTGAAGCTCGAGCCCACTCGGTTCTGCAAGAAGGTGTTGGAGCTCGAGGCCCCCCTGGAGGTGGTGGACAGCCTGGCGGATCCCGAGTGGGCAGACCGCCCCGAGGGCATGGCGCGCAGCTACCTGGGCATGCCCATCCACAGCCCCTGCGGCGCCCTGTTCGGCACCCTGTGCGTGGCCAGCGACGAGGCCCGGGCGTACGGCGCGAAGTTCGCCGAGCTGCTGGCCCAGTTCCGCGACTTCATCGAGCAGGACCTGAAGGTGATGGCCGAGGCCGAGGCCCGGCGGAAGATGGAGCGCGAGCAGCTCGACCGGCTGGCCGAGATCGACAAGCTGCGCCGCGAGCTGATGGCCAACGTCAGCCACGATCTGCGCACCCCGCTGGCGTCGCTGAAGGGCTACCTGGAGACGCTGCTGCTGATGGACGCGGAGCTGACCCCCGAGGCCCGCCGGCGCTACCTGACCATCGCCGAGAAGAACTGCGACCGGCTCACCCGGCTGGTGGAGGACCTTTTCGACGTGGCCTGCCTGGACGCCGGCGCGGTCAAGCCGCGGCTCGAGCAGTTCCGCCTGTGCGAGCTGGTGCACGACGTGCGGCAGAAGCTGGCGCTGAAGGCCGAGGGCGCGGGCGTGACCCTGAGCGCCGAGACCCCGCCGGGGCTGCCCTGCGTGACCGGCGACATCGCGTGGCTGGAGCGGGCGCTGATCAACCTGACCGACAACGCCCTGCGCCACACCGCCGTGGGCGGCGCCGTGACCCTGAGCGTGGACCCCCCCGAGGCGGGCTGGGTGACCCTGCGGGTGGCCGACACGGGCGTGGGCATCGCCCCCGAGATCCTGCCGCACATCTTCGACCGCTACTACCGCAGCAAGGACATGCCCGGCGGCGGCAAGCCCGGCTCGGCGGGGCTGGGGCTGCCCATCTCGAAGCGCGTGGTGGAGCTGCACGGCGGCCGCGTGCGCGTGGACAGCGCGCCGGGCGAGGGCACCACCTTCGAGATCGACCTGCCCGTGGACGGCCCGGTGGAGGGCGTGGCGGTCTGAGCCAGGCCCCTGATCCAGGCTGGTGCGGTGTGCCGCCCTGGCTGCCCCAACCTGGCGCAGCGTCCCCTCGGCGGGCCGCGGCGTGGGGCGCGCGCGGCTGGCACGGCCGCTGCTTTGTGCCCCGGCACATCGCCGGGAGGCCCCGCCATGACCGAACGCCGTGAGCGCGAGCTGGTGCTCGCCCCCAACGAGTACGCCTACGTCCTCGACACCACCAAGGGCCACGTGAACTGCTACGTGGGGCCCAACAAGACCAGCCTGGCCCAGACCGACCAGTCGGTGCGCTTCGACCACGACTCCAAGCGCTTCCGGTCGGTGGATCTGGACGAGGCCGTGTGCCTGTTCGCCACCGCGCCCGAGAACTGGTACGTGGTGCTCAAGAACCCCGCCCGCGACAACGTGCACCCCAGCCCCGGCGTCGCCAGCAGCCTGGTGGACCTGCGGGTGGGCCGGAAGGTAGTGGTGCCCGGGCCCTGCGCTTTCCCCCTGTGGCCGGGGCAGATGGCCCGGGTGATCCGCGGCCACCGCCTGCGCGCCAACGAATACCTGTATGTGCGCATCTACGACGCCGAGGCCGCCGGCGAGCGCTGGCACGAGGCCCTGGGCCAGCCCACCCCCGAGGCGCCGCCCCCCTTCACCAGTGGCGAGAAGCGGCTCATCAAGGGCAGCGATGTGCGCTTCTACATGCCCCCCACGGGGGTGGAGGTGGTGCCCGACGCGCAGGGCCGCTTCGTGCGCGAGGCCATCACCCTGGAGCGCCTGGAGTACGCCATCTTGGAAGGCGAGGACGGCCGCCGGCGGTATGTGCGGGGCGAGGCGGTGGTGTTCCCCGGCCCCGAGGAGCGGGCGGTGATCCGCGACGGGCGCAACAAGCACCGCGCCATCGAGCTGAGCCGCACCACGGGCCTGCACGTGAAGGTCGTGGCGCCCTACACCGACGCCGCGGGCGCGGCGCACACCGAGGGCGAGGAGCTGTTCCTCACCGGCGACGGGGTCATCTACTTCCCCCGCGAGGAGCACCAGATCATGCGGCAGGGCGGGCGCACCGTGCACCAGGCGGTGGCCGTGCCCCGGGGGCAGGGCCGCTACCTGCTGGAGCGCCACACCGGCGAGGTGCGCCTGGTGAAGGGCCCCGCCATGCTGCTGCCCGATCCCCGCGAGCAGGTGATGGTGCGTCGGGTGCTGACGGACCGCGCCTGCCGGCTGCTGTACCCCGGCAACGGCGACGCCCTGGCCCACAACCGGGCGCTGCGCGCTGGCCAGGCGCCGCGCCCACAGGCCCCGCCCGCCGAGCCCGCGGGCGGCGGCTGGGTGGGCCCCCGCGCCATCACCCTGGACAGCCGCTTCGATGGCGCCGTGCGGGTGGAGGTGTGGGCCGGCTACGCGGTGCAGGTGGTGGACGAGGCGGGGGGCCGGCGGGTGGTGCAGGGCCCGGCCACCGAACTGTTGGCCTACCACGAGCACCTGCAGCCCCTGCGCCTGTCCACGGGCACGCCGAAGGCCGACGGCGAGCGGCTCGAGACGGCATACCTGCAGGTGCGCGGCAACCGGGTGAGCGACAAGATCACGGTCATCACCCGCGACCTGGTGCGCGCCGAGCTCACGGTGGTCTACCGGGTGGACTTCACCGGCGATGATCCCAACGCGTGGTTCGCCGTCGAGGACTACGTGAAGCTGCTGTGCGACCACACCCGCTCGCGCCTGAAGGCCCGCGCCCGCGGCCTGGCCATCCGCGATCTGCAGGCCGACGTCACCCCGCTGGTGCGCGACCTGCTGCTGGGCGAGCGGCCGGGCACCGGCCAGCCCCGGCCGGGTCTGCGCTTCGACGAGAACGCGCTGCGCATCTACGACGTCGAGGTGCTGGCTTTCGAGATCACCGACGGCGCCGTGCGCGACCTGTTGGCGCAGGCCCAGCAGACGGCCGTGGCGGGGGCGGTGACGGTGGCCGAGCGCAGCGAAGGGCTGGCCCATGCCCTGAAGCTGGCCGAGGTGGACCGGGCGCTGGCGCAGGCCCAGGCCGAGACGGCGCAGGTGAAGCAGGCCCTGGCGGCGCAGCAGGCCGCGGAGGCCGACCGGGTGCGGGCCGAGGCGCTGGCCCGCGCCGCCGAGCTGCGGGCGGCCGAAGACGCGGCGGCCCTGGCGCAGGCGGAGCGCGCCGCGGCCATCGAGGCGCAGCGGCTGGCCGCCCGGGCCGCTCGGGCCGAGCAGGAGCTGGCCACCCAGCGGGCGCAGCAGGCCCTGGCGAACGAGGGGCTGGCGGCGCAGGTGAGCGCGGCCACCGAGGCCGCCCGGGCCTTCCAGCCCCACCTGGTGCAGGCCCTGAACCGGCTGGGCGACGAGCAGCTCCTGGCGGCGTTGGCCGAGAACTTCGGCGAGCTGGCCGCCGTCGAGGGGCGCGGGCTGCTGACCACCGCCCGCAAGTTCCTGGACTTCGTGCCCGCCAGCCTCATGCCCCGGTTGGCGGACGCCACCCAGCGCCCGGAGGGGGACCCCCCGGGGGGCGCGGACGTCCCGGCCTGATCAGGCGAGCGGACTCACGGCTTCGGGCACGGTCGCTGGCGGGCCTCGACCACCAACCCGGCGGCGTCGGGGCACAGCTTCCACTCCTGGGCGATGGCGGGTGGCAGCCCCTTCAGCCAGTCCTTGTCGTTCACCCGGGCGCCTGTCAGATCCGCCCCCTCCAGTACGGTGTCGCCCACCTGCGTGCCCGTCAGATCGGCGTCGGCCAGCCGCGCGCCGCGCAGATCGGCGCCGCGCAGATCGGCGCGGGCCAGATCGGCCTTCTCCAGGATCGCCTCGCGCAGGTTGGCGTCGTTCAGGCGGGCTCGGTTCAGCCGGGCGTCCGTCAGATCGGCCCCGCGCAGGTAGGCCCGCGACAGCGACGCGAAGCGCAGATCCGCGCGCTGCAGGTTGGCTCGGTGCAGCGTCGCGCCCAGCAGGTAGGCGCCCGCCAGCTTGGCGTCCGTCAGCTCCGCGTTGTCCAGATCCACCCGCTTCAGCAGCGCCTTGTGCAGGTCCACGCCGGGCAGCTTCAGGTTCTGCAGATCCACCCCGTTCCACTTCAGCCGCTCCCCGCCCTGGGTGGCGGGGATCCGCGCCAGCACATCGGCCGCCGTCAGGCTGTCGTCGCGCAGGTACAGCGGGCGCAGGGCCAGGAACTCCTGATCCACCACGAGCTGGTGCTCGGTGGCCTCGAGCTTCAGCCGCTCGGCGGCCAGGGTCTGCTCCAGCGCGGCCAGCGCGGCCTTGGCCTCCTGGGCGGCCTTGTCCTCCTGCCCCTTGGCCGAGCCCGCGCGGGCACTGGCCTGCAGCTCTTCCAGGCGGCTCTCGAGCTCGGCCTTCGCCTCCTGCTGCTCCCGGATGCGCCGGGCCGCCTCGTCCCGGGCGCGCAGCGTCTCGTGGATGTGCAGCACCTCGTTCAGAGCCCAGCGACTCAGCGCAGGCTCGCCAGTGAAGGTCAGGAACCGGGCCAGCGCGAGCTGCTTGCGCCCGTTGTCCTCTTCGAACTGCAGGTATTGATTGAGGATCTTGTTCTGCCGCTCCTCGGCGGCCACGGCGGCCTTCTGGGCCACCTCGCGCTCCTTGAGCCGGGCCTGGTAGCCCTCGACCCCGAAGTAGCTGGTGATCGCCGTCACCAGCACCATCAACAGCGGGGACAGGGTCTTGAACCAGGTCACCCGCCGTTCATGGCGGACCTGCTTGCGGTCCGCGGGGTTCCGGTCCTGGGGGGGCCGGTCCTGGCCCGGCGGCGTCGGGTCGGTCTGGGGCTCGCTCATGGGGCGATGATGGGAGAGGCCGCGGGGCAGCGCCAGAAAGTCACCGCTTGAGGTCCGCGACGCGGGGGGGCAGACTGCCCAGGCAAGCCGGTTCCAAAGGGCGCGCCTTGATTCATGTGTTCCACCGCATTCACGTCGCGACGCCCCCGCGGACTGCTTTCGCCGTGCTGTCGGATGTGTCGCTGAACCCCCGCTGGCAGTCCACCACGCTCACCGCGCGCTGGACGTCGCCGGCGCCCCACGGCCGCGAGTCTACCTTCGTCCAGACACACCGGGTGCTGGGCTGGACGTTTGACCACACCTTCGGGGTCCTGGAGTACGAGCCCGAGCGCTTGTTCGCGTACGAGTGCCGCGAGGGCCCCCAGCCGGTGCAGGTGGCGCTGCGCGTCGAGCCCACGCCCGAGGGCGCGCTCATCGAGATGGAGGTCCGCTCCAACCCCACCGGCGTGCGGAAGCTCTCGGCGCCCATGGCCCGCCACTACATCAAGCGGATCCTCACCAGCGACATGGGCCGGCTGCGGGCGTTGGTGGATGGGCGGGCCGCGTCGGCGGACTGAACGCCGGGCCCCACGATCAGAACCGCCAGAACAGCGCCAGCTCCGGCACCACGAACGGTTCCGGCACGAAGAACGAGATCATCGGCACTCGGTAGTGGCCGTAGCCCAGGCCCACCCGCAGGTTGAACTCCTGCCAGCTCCACATGCCGCTGAGGGTTGCGTGCCCGCGCAGGGCCTTGCCCAGATCCACGTCGCTGTCGGCGTAGGTGGTCAGGGTGGTGTCCTCGTCCACCTCGGTGGTCACCGAGCCGTCCGCGCGGATGTTCTCGTAGAGCATCACGTGCCCTTCGAGGACGGCCGCGAAGACCCGCCCGAAGCGATACTCCAGCGACAACGCCGCCCGACCCGTGCTCACCGCGCCGACGGCCGACAGATCAGCGTCGGACACATCGCTGGCGTCCACCTTGGTGACGGTGTAGCCCAGGGCCCCCGAGAGACGCAGCTCAGGCGCCGGGTGCCAGGTGGCGTGGGCCGTCAACGGCACGCCCACGACCGGCACGTCCACGGCGTCCTCGCTGGCCCCGGGCAGGTTCTTCGGGTTCCAGCTCATCAGCCCCAGCTCGAGCGCGAAGGTCCAGTCCCCCGGGCGCCACACGGCGGCCTTGGCGCTCAGGTTGGCCACCCGCAGCAGCCAGGGCACGGTGTACGTCTCGAGCTGCAGCCAGTCGGTGAGCCCGAAGCCCGCCTTGAACAGGCCCAGGCGCATCTCGCCGTCCAGCAAGACGCTGGCGGAGTAATCGGTGGCGGGCTGCTTGTCGTGCCATGCGTGGGCCGGGCCGTACAGGCCCAGGATCACCGCGGCAGCCAGGCCCCACGGCCCCTTGGTCGCGCTCACCAGGCGATCTCCCCACCGGGGCCGGTGCAACCCTGCAGATCGCAGGTCCACGTCCCCTGCGCGTCCACCACCTCCAGCCCGTCCAGCAGATCCTCCAGGGTCTGGGCCTGCCCCAGCTTCTCGAAGTCCAGCCCCAGCAGCAGGCTCTGGCCCTCGTCCAGGCGCTGACTCAAGAACGCGCGGCCCTCGGCGAACCGCGCCCGGAAGTCATACTCACGGGTGGCGCCGTCCACCGTCACGGCGCCGGCGATCTGCAGCATGAGCTCGCTGGGCCGCTCGAAGTCGGGCACCACCAGCCGGATGTCGGCGTCGTAGCGCAGGCGCGCGCCGTCGGCGCCGCGGATCGCCCGGCACCCCCGGGCGGCGCCCCAGAGCGTGTCGGCGAAGCCGCTGGCGCTGGTGGCCACGGCCGTCAGCGCGATCTGCCCGCGCTCATCGGGATCGCCCCAGCCGGGGCAGCGCCGCTCCAGCACCACCCAGCCGCCCGCCTCGACGCCCACGGTCAGCCCATCGTGCCGGGACTCCAGGGCCCAGCCGGCGCTCGAGGCCGCCTCGCCGTCAGCGGCGCTCAGGCCGTGCTCCACCGCCACGGTGCCTGTCAGCGCGCCCACGGCGCCCGTGCCCAGGGTCAGCAGGCTGGCCACGTCCGCCACCTCCTGCAGCCGGGCCTCCAGGGTGCTCACCACCGCCTGCGCGCTCTGGGCGGTGAGCCGGCCCGAGGGGGCGGTGAAGGTGTCGCGCAACGCCTGTGTGTCGGGCGGGGTGGGTGCCTTGGTGCCCTCGGGGGCGCAGCCCGTCAGGGCCGTGGCGCCCAGCGCCGCCATCAGCCAGCGCATGTCAGTTCACCCCCTTCAAGTTCGCCACCGGGTACAGCCGGTGGGCCACCGTCGCGATGCCTTCGGTCTCCAGGACCCCCAGCACCTGGTCCAGATCCTTGTAGACGTGGCCGCACTCGTCCAGCGGCGTGCGCTCGGTGTTGCCCACCACGCCCTCGATGACCACCTGCTCCGGCCCGAACACCCGGCGCACATGGCGCATCTCGTGGTCGATCTCGTCGTGGATGTGGCGCAGATCGCGCTGGGCCTGGCCCCGCCCCATCACCCGCCCGCTGCCGTGGTTCACCGAGCAGGCCGACCGACGGGCCCCGTCCTGCGGGTACAGGATCGCGGCGCCGTCCAGCATGGACCCGGGGATGAGCACCGGGTGGCCGGTGTCGGCCCAGCGGGTGCCCCGCAGATCCGGGTGGCCCGCCGGGAAGGCCCGCGTGGCGCCCTTGCGGTGCACGAAGCCCGTCTGGGTGCGGCCGTCGGGCAGCCACAGCGTCTCACGCTGCACCAGGTTGTGGCTGATCTCGTAGAAGACCTCCACGTCGGCCTTCAGCACCTGCTGGGTGGCTTCGCGCACGCCGTGCACGATGAGGTGGCGGTTGGCCACCGCATAGTTCGCGGCGGCGTTGTGGTGGGCCCAGTACATCTGGCCCAGCCGCGACCCGGCGTCCAGCCAGCTCTCTTCACGGCGGCCCTTCGGCAGCCCCAGCTTCTCGGCGCCGGCGTAGAAGAAGTGGTTGGCGGTCTGCCAGCCGAAGCCCCGCGAGCCGCAGTGCACCATCACCCAGACCGACCCGTCGTCGCGGTCCACCTGCATCTCGATGAAGTGGTTGCCGCCCCCCACGCTGCCAAGCTGGGGCTGGGCCTTGGCGGCCGCCTTGGGCACCCGTTTGCGGTCGAAGAGCTGGGGATCCACTTCGATGGCGTGCCGCTCGCACAGATCCGCCGACACGCCCAGCGCCTTGGCGCCGTTGAACAGCACGTCCTCCACCAGCCGGTGGCTGATCTGCGGTGCCAGCCTGGGCCGGTGGTTGCCGATGCCGGTGGCCACCCGGGCCTCCACCGCGTCCACCCACTGTCGGCGCCGCTCCCAGTCCACCACGTCGGCCGCGGCCAGGCCCCGCGCCTTCATGTAGACCACGCCGCACGAGATGTCGTAGCCGCTGCCCGCCTGCACAATCGTCTGGTCGGTCACCAGCACCCCGCCCACGGGGATGCCGTAGCCCAGGTGGGTGTCGGGCATCAGGTGCAGGCCCTGCGCGCCCGGGTAGGCCGCCGCCAGGGCCGCCTGCCGCCACAGGCTCTCGTCGGTCTGGGCGAACAGGCCCTCGTCCAGCCAGGCGTCCACGGGGCAGCGCATGTCGCCCACGGGGGCCAGCACGTAGTGGGCGGGCCCCACCTTCTCCACCCGGTCTCGGAACCCCATGGGCCTCCCTCCTCGGCGCGCGCCCGTTGTCAGGCGGCGAGCGCCGCGGCGAGGCCCTGGTAGATCCCGTAGCCGCCGGCCACCAGCAGCGCGGTGAAGGTGAGCACCATGCCGTAGAAGCGGCCCACGGTGGTGCCCGCGCTGCGGCCCAGGCCCCAGGCGTGGCCCACGCGGCCCACCAGCAGCGCGGCGCCGCAGCCGTGCACCAGCCACGCCGGCGCGCCGTTGAGCTCGATCATCCCGGTCAGCAGCAGGGCCAGGGGGGTGTACTCGGCGAAGTTCGCGTGCACGCGGATCGCCCGGGCCAGATCCTTGTGGCCGCCGTCGCCGATGCCCACCTCGTGGCGGCGGCGCAGGCCGATGACCCGCCAGGCCAGGGCGACATAGACCAGGGCGAGCACGCCGGCGTAGAGCGCCGTCCAGCGCATGGGGCCTCCAGGAGCAGGGGGCGGATCGGGCCGCCGCGCGCCAGGATGCCACCTTCTGGGGCCCGATCGCATCGAACAGCGTTCACCGCCTGGAGCCGCCATGCCCGCGCCCCTGTCCGAGCTGACCTGGGACCACAGCTACCGCCGGGATCTGCCCGCCGATCCCGAGCCCCGCAACTACGTGCGCCAGGTCACCGGCGCGGCCTGGTCGGCGGTCAGCCCGACGCGGGTCCGCGCGCCCCGGCTGCTGGCCTGGGCCCCGCAGGTGGCCGAGCTGCTGGGGATCGCCCCGGGGCACGACCCGCAGGCCCTGGCCCAGGTGCTGGCGGGCAACACGCTGGCCGAGGGCATGGCCCCCTTCGCGGCGGTGTACGCCGGCCACCAGTTCGGCCACTTCGCCGGCCAGCTCGGCGACGGGCGGGCCATCACCCTGGGCGAGGTGCTCAACCCGGAAGGCGAGCGCTGGGAGCTGCAGCTCAAGGGCGCGGGCCCCACGCCCTACTCCCGCACCGCCGACGGGCGGGCCGTGCTGCGCTCCAGCGTACGCGAGTTCCTGTGCAGCGAGGCCATGCACCACCTGGGGGTGCCCACCACCCGGGCGCTGAGCCTGGTGGGCACGGGCGAACCGGTCGTGCGGGACATGCTGTATTCGGGCGATCCGCGCCCTGAGCCCGGCGCAGTGGTTTGCCGGGTGGCGCCTTCCTTCATTCGTTTCGGGCACTTCGAGAACTTCGCCTGGCGGAGGGACGGCGACAACCTGCGCCGGCTGGCCGAACATGTATTGTGCCGACACTACCCAGGGCTGGGGGAGCCAGCGCCCGACACAATCCTGGCCATGCTCACCGAGATCGCTCAGCGCACCGCCCGCCTCATGGCCGAGTGGCAGCGGGTGGGCTTCGTGCACGGGGTGATGAACACCGACAACCTGTCGATCCTGGGCGTGACCATCGACTACGGCCCCTACGGCTGGCTCGAGGGCTACGACCCCGACTGGACGCCCAACACCACCGACGCCCAGAGCGGGCGCTACCGCTACGGGCACCAGCCCGGGGTGGGGCTGTGGAACGTGGCCCGCCTGGCCGAGGCCTTCCACCCGCTGATCCAGGACGAGCCCGCCCTGAACGGCGTGCTGGACGCCTACCGCGAGGCCTTCGCCGCCGCGCAGGACGCCGGCTTCGCCGCCAAGCTGGGGCTGGGCGCCTGGCGCGGCGAGGACGAGGCCCTGGTGGGCGACTTGCTCGACCGGCTGCGGGACGCCGAGACCGACATGCCGATCTTCTACCGGCTGCTCAGCGGGCTGGACGTCGCCGGGCCGGCCGGGGCTCGCAGCGACGCGGACTGGGTGGCGGCCATCACGCCCGCCTTCTACGACGCCGACGGGGTAGACAGCGAGCAGCGCGCGGCCTGGGCCGCCTGGCTGCGCCGCTGGGCCGAGCGGGTGCGCGGCGGTGCTCCGGACGCGGAGCGGCAGGCGGCCATGAAGCGGGCCAACCCGAAGTACGTGCTGCGCAACTGGATGGCGCAGCAGGCCATCGACGCCGCCGAGCAGGGGGACCTGGCCGAGCTGCACCGCCTGTTCGAGCTGCTGCAGCGCCCCTACGCCGAGCAGCCCGAGCACGAGGTCGCCTACTTCCAGCGGCGCCCCGAGTGGGCGCGGCACAAGCCGGGCTGCTCCATGCTGAGCTGCTCGAGCTGACTGGGGCCCGCGGCGAGGGCGTCCCCGACGGCGAAGGTCAGCGCGGCTCGACGGCCTCGGCGGTGCAGCCGGCGGGCGCCGTGCGGGGGTGGCAGGCGGGGGATCCATCGGGCAGGGCGGTGACGTAGCCCGAGTCGTCCTGCGGCACCAGGAAGTCGGTGGCCAGGTGATGCGGCGCCGTCTCGACGGCCGTGTCCAGCTCGGCCTGCCGCTCGGCCTGGGGCGTGCCGCGGCCGTTGACGTTCGACGTCACCAGGAAGCCGGCGTCCACGGTGGCCTGGATGCG
Source organism: Myxococcales bacterium (assembly GCA_020633555.1). Taxonomy (GTDB): domain Bacteria; phylum Myxococcota_A; class Bradymonadia; order UBA7976; family UBA1532; genus JACKDL01. The sequence continues at coordinate 33,708 of JACKDL010000026.1, forward strand.
CGCGCGGTCCCCCACGGGGTCGTCCAGCTTGAAGGTGGCGGCGAAGGGCTGGCCCGGGTCGTCGGCGCGCACGAACAGCAGCCGCTCTTGCAGGGCGGGCGCGCCCTCCAGGTAGGCGTCGCGGTGGTCGCCGCCGTCCAGCAGCGTCACCAGCAGCCGCCCCCGGGTCTGCGCCAGCGGCGGCCAGCCGTCAGCCGCCAGCGCCGTGGGCAGGTCGGGGTGCGCGCCGCGCACGTCGTCGGGGCTCAGCAGGTGTTCGCGGGGCCAGACGGCGGCCAGCTCGGCCTCGATCTGGTCGTAGCGGCCGGCCAACGTGTCATAGTCGGGGTTGATGCGATCCAGCTCGTCGTCCTTGAGCTCCAGCCAGATCACCAGCGGTACGTGGCAGGGGTGGGCCCGCGACCACGCGGCCAGCTCGGCCAGACAGTCCGTCCAGCGGTCACACACGCTGGCGTCATCCAGCACGGGCAGGTGGAACACAACCAGGCCGCGCTCCTTGTGCCAGTGCAGGTCGAGCTCGAGCTGGCGCACGCCCCGATCGAGCTGCTCACCCAGGAGCGGGTGGCTGTAGTCGTGCCGGGGATCGGCCACCACCTCGTCGCGCACGTGGTAGCTGTTGTGCGTGCCCAGGCTGAACACATGGGCGAGCGACAGGGTGTCATCCAGCGGACCCGGCGTGGGGCAGGTCGGCCACGGATCCTCGCCGGCCATGTCGGGCGACCCCAGGTCGCCCGAGTCGGCCATGTTGGCCATGTCCATGTCGGCCGTCGCCATGTCGGCCGGTGCGGCATCCGTCTGTTCCGACGGCGCGTCATCACAGCCCAGGGCGACACCCAGGGCACAGGCGAGCAGCGACGTTTGAAGGCGCATCCTCACCTCACCCTCGGGCGGGCGGCTCGGTGGCCTGCCAGGCGGGCAGGGCCTGCACGCGGGCCAGCCAGGCCTCCAGGTGGGGGCGGTCATCCAGGGGCAGCTTGGCGGGCTCGCGGTACATGAAGGGCGCGACGGTGGCGAAGTCGGCCAGGGTCACGGCATCACCCACCAGCCAGTCTCGACCGGCCAGGTGGCTCTCCAGCACCGCGGTGTGTTGGCGGAAGAACCGCTCGCTCTGGGCCACCCGGTCGGGATCCGGCCCGCCCTGGCCATACAGCGCCTTCAGGAAGTTCTCGAAGGTCAGCCCGGCCACGGCGGGGCTCAGGTGGTTGGCCATCCAGAACAGCCAGCGGTGCACCTGGGCCCGCGCGCCTCGATCGGTGGGGTACACCGCTTCGCCGGCGGCGCCCGCCGCCTCGGCCAGGTAGATGAGGATGGCGTTGGACTCGGGCAGCACCACGTCGCCGTCCACCAGCACGGGCACGGCGCCTGCGGGGTTCAGCGCCAGGAAGGTGGGGTCCCGCTGGGCGCCCTTGCCCAGGTTCACGAACACCGGCTCCACGGTCAGGCCCAGGTGGTGGGCCAGCATCATGGGCTTGCGGGCGTTGGACGACATGGGGTGGTGGTACAGCTTCATTGGGGCCTCGCTGGCGGTGTGTGCGCACGCTGCCCGTGGGCGCTCGGCCCGTCAACCGACCTTGTGGCGCCCCCCCCGGCGTGCCAGGGTCGGCCCCAGGAGGTGCCCCATGTTCGGCCTGATCGTGGCGCTGGCTGTCACCCCCGCCGCCCCCACCCCCGGCCCCACCGATGTGGTGGTCTACCACGACCTGCTCGTGGCCTGTCACCGACCCACCGTGGGCTGGTTCACCGGCCCGGCCTGCGAGGCGGCCGCCCTGGGCGGCACGCTGCGCAAACAGGGGGTGGGCGAGCGCAAGCTGGCCATGAAGGCCACCGACGCGAGCTGTGGGGGCACCGAGGGCTACCGGGCGCTGGGCAGCGGCCACAGCGACGGGCTGTGGAGCACCCGCGCGCAGGCGCCGGCCATCACGCCGCTGCCCACCGCGCTGAAGGCCGGCGATCGCAAGGCGCTGCGGGCGCTGTTGGCGGCCGACTTCGCTGAGCACGCCGCGGCCTGGCGCACCTGGGTCGAAGAGAAGGACGCCGTGGCCATGGATCCCACCGCTTTCAAGGTGGTGGCGGCGGCCCGGGTGGGGGACGCCCGCTACCTGAGCCTCCAGGGCATGACCCGTGAGTTCCGGGCGCTCGTGCGGCTGGGCAAGGCGGGTGGGGCGGTCCTGGCCCGCGACGCCTACGGGCCGGTGACCCTGGCCGCGGCGCTGGACGCGGACGGCGACGGCGAGCCCGAGCTCTGGGTGGCCGAGGGCGGCGAGACCGAGCGCAGCTACACGCTGCTGCGCTTCATCGACGGGCGGCCGAGCCCCATCGCCAGCCTGGGCTGCGGCGACTGACGCCGCGCCCTTCTCCCGGTTGTGTCGCGGCCCGGCTCAGCCCCCCACGGGCTCCAGCCGCACGGCGATGACGCAGTCGCTCTGCCCCTCGGCCCGCAGGATGACCTCGACCTGGCCGCCCAGCCGCCGCCGGCCCCAGGTGTCTTCGGTCACGTCGCGATCGCTGCGCTGGCTGATCCGCCGCCCCTCACCGTTCACCAGGAACAGCGCCCCTGCGGGGTTGCGATTCTCGGTGTGTCGGCTGCGGATGACGATGTCGTAGTCGGCCGCCACGACGTCGTCGAAGCGGAAGATGGCGTCGCCCACCCGGTTGCCGCCGGCCCGGTAGAGGCCCTCGCAGTCGGTGGGTACGTGTTCGTCGCCGGCCGCGGTGAAGGCGTAGGCCCGGGCGGGGTTGTTCTCGCAGCCCACCACCCAGGTGCGGCGGTTCGTGTACTCGGCCCGGGGGTAGCGGATCTCACGGACCACGGCGTCCGGCGGGGGCGGCGGGGGCGCCGCCTGGCACTCGGCCACCCGGGCCCGCACGGTGAGCTGCACGTTGGCGATGCCGAAGTAGCTGCGGTCCAGCGGGCCGGGACCGAACTCGATGCGGTTGGTGCCCGCCACCACGTCGCCGGTCACGTCCACCGCGCCGGTGCCCGCGGCGTTGTCCCAGGCCAGATCGGCCGGCAGGTCATACGGGCCCTGGCCGTTCACGTAGATGCGCCCCTCCTCGCCCGGGTGATCCGCGTCGTGGCTGTCGAAGCGCAGGATGGCCTCGTCGATCAGCGCCGGATCGGGCAAGCCGTCCACCCGGAAGGTCAGCCGCTCCGGCGAGGCGGGCCCCACGTCGATCTCCACCCGGGCGGCGCCGAAGGTCACCGATCGGTACTGGCAGTCCCGGGCGGCGGGCAGGGGATCCATGTCGGGCGGGGGCGGCGCCAGATCGGGCGGGGGCGGTGCCAGGTCGGGCGGGGGCGGTGCCAGGTCGGGCGCGGGGCCCTCATCGGGGGGCACGCCGCGGTCCTCGGGCAAGCCGCCGCCATCGGGGTCCGGCGCGGGGCCCCGGTCGGCCTCGCCGCCCACCCCACGGTCCATGCCCGAGCCGCCATCCAGGGTGCCGGCCTCGGCCGGCCCGGCGTCTGCCGCGGGGCCGTTGAGATCCAGGGTGGCGCCGGTGCAGGCCACCAGCATCGCGGCGAGCGCCGCCAGGGCGACGTACCGCGTGGCCGTGCGTGCCATGGGAACCTCCTCGAGTCGCAGACACCCCATGGTGGCCTTTTGGGCGGCTCGGGGCCAGCGCACGGGCGCTGGTACGGAATATGCTGCCCGACGGGCCCAGGGCCCCGCGCCGGGGCCACCAGGAGCCGCCATGTTCGCCCGCCGTACGCCCCACGCCCTGCTGTGCTTGAGCCTTGGCCTGTTCGCCTGCGACGGCGGGGGTGGCGGGCCGAGTCACCAGGGGCCAGCCGAGGCGTCACCGGCCCAGTGCCCGGGCCCCGACTGCCCCGGCTGCCCGGGTCCCGCCTGCGGCCCGCAGAGCCCGGCGCCCGCCAAGGCCGACGGCAGCCGACCCGAGCTGGCCCACCCGGCGGCCGTCGAGTGGATCCTGTACGAGCTGCAGGCCCGCTCGGCCAACGCCTGCCACCTGGACCTGGGCGAGCCCTGGCAGCGCGAGGCCTGCGCGCAGAAGTGGGCGCCCGCCGTGCGCTACCACGCCAGCGAGGGCACCTGCGCCGAGCTGGACGACCTGGAGGCCATCAAGCTGGGCACCCTGGACGACGTGCTGGCGGACACCGACGACCCCCGCGCCGGCATCACCCTGCGCTACATCGACGAGCGGGTGGGCGCCAACGCCCTGTGGCTCATGCCGGTGTTCCCCAACAACGATCGCGAGGCGCTGCCGCACCCCTGCGACAACCTGGGCTCGCCCTACGCCGTCACCGACTACTGGCACGTGCGGCCCAGCCTGTCGCGGGCCTGCGTGGCCCTGGGGCAGGACGAGTACAGCCTGGACGGGGACCCCGAGCCGGACGCCCCGTGCTTCGGCGACGACGCGCTGCAGCAGGTCATCGACGCCGCCCACGCCCGGGGCATGAAGGTGATGCTGGACGTGGCCTTCAACCACTTCGGCCACGGCTACCGGATGTACGACGACCTGCGCGGCGTGCAGGTGCGCGACCGGCTGGACGCGGGGGAGGGCCTGGACCTGCTCTGGGACTTCGAGGCCACCCACGACGACGCCCTGCTGCACCCCGGGCCCACCGACGACCTGGCCGATCTGGCCACGCTGCCCCCCCACGCCGCCGAGGATCTGGCCCTGCTCCAGGCCCGCTGCCCCGATCTGGCCGGGCAGGCCCTGCTGCGGGGCTTCGCCATGTGGCGCAACGCCCTGGACCACGAGCGGGCGGCCTTCGACTGCGCGGCGGGCAGCCTGGAGCAGGCGCTGCCGGGCTTCTACCTGGCCCAGGACCGCTGGTCGCCCGCGCCGACGGCCAGCGATGTGTTCCGCAACGACTGGCGGGACGTGAAGTTCCTGTTCCACCAGGCCACGAACACCGCCCACAGCCACAGCTACGTCCGCAACCGCGAGTACCTGGTGCGGGTGCTGAACCACTGGGTGGCCCGGGGGGTCGACGGCTTCCGCTTGGACCACAGCACCGACTTCAACAACGGCCTGAGCACCGAGTTCTGGCGCTATGTGTTGGCCAAGGTGAACCACTACGCCGCCCTGCGCGGCCAGGATCGGCCGGTGTACCTGGCCGAGGAGTTCTTCACCCAGGACGGCATGGCCGATCTGGTGGACATCCTCACCGAGGGCTACGTGACCGACATCACCGCCCGCCGCGGCCAGACCAAGGACGCCGGCCGGGTGGAGTGGGTGCTGGCCAACGCCGAGCGCTTCAACGGCCGGGCGAATGTCATGGCCGCCCTGGAGACCCACGACGAGCACCGCCTGACCGAGGGCACCGGCTTCGACGTGTGGACCGGCGCGGGCTTCCACGGGCTGGGCCTCACCGCGCACACCACCCCCATGGTGCTCATGGGACAGCCCCTGGGATCGCACGCGGGGGTGGGCTTCAAGCGCTCGACCCTGCTCGAGGCGCGCTTCGCCGATCACGACCTTGATCCGCTGGTGGAGTTCTACGGCGCCCTGCACCACGCCCGGCGCGCCCACGCGAACCGGGCGCTGCGGGCGGCGCCGCGGCACTTCTTGCGCACGGCCGAGGGCAACGTGGATCAGCGGATCTTCGCCCAGGTGAAGTGGTCGGGCGACGGCAACGTGGTGTTCGTGGTCCACAACCTGTGGCCCGGCGCCGTGCAGCAGCGCTATGTGATCCCCCCCCACATCGCCGACGCCCTCTGGCTGCGCGCCGGCCGCGACTACCGCTTGGTGGATGTGTTCACCGAGCAGCCCATGGGCGCCTGCCGCGATGGCGGGGCGCTGGCGCAGGATCTGTTCGTGGCGCTGGCCGCCGACGAGCGGCTGCAGTGGCTGCGGCTGGAGGTCTGCGACTGACCGCCCCCAAGGCGGCCCACCCCGTCAGGCCGGCTCTTCGTCCAGCAGATCCAGATCGGCGTACAGATCCTCGAAGCGCAGGCTCACCCCCAGGGTGGGCAGCTCCACCGGGCCCTCGGTGAGGAAGGTCATCTGCCAGCGCCCGTCGGCGGTGCGCAGGCGGTGCTCCACCTGCTGCCCGTCCTGCGAGATCAGCAGGTACTCCTGCAGGCTGGGCAGGCGCCGGTAGTGGTTGAACTTGCTGCCCTGGTCGTAGTCGGCGGTGCTGGGGGACAGCACCTCCACGATCAGCGTGGGGTTGATGATCGCCTGGGGGTCGTCCTGGGCCCGCTGGTTCTTGCCGCACACCACCGCCACGTCGGGGTAGAAGCTGCTGCCCGTGGCGGGCACCCGGATGCGCTGGTCGCCCACGAGCGGGTTGCAGGGCTTGCCGCGCAGGGCGTTGCCCAAGGCGAGCACGGCGTTGGTCACGATCCGGGCGTGGCGCTGCGTGCCGCCGGACATGGCGTAGATCTCGCCGTTGACGTACTCGCTGCGTTCTGGCGCCTCGGCCTCCAAGGCCAGGTACTCCTCCAAGGTGTGCTTCACGCGCTCAGCGGCCTGGCCCACGGGGCACCTCCAGCTCGTCGACCTGCGCAGGGTAGCACAAACGGCGCCGGTCAAGGCTGGCCGCGTCGGCCCGCGCGGCTCGTCAGGTGTGGCCCCGCGACGCGGCGAAGACCTGTCCAGCGCGTCGGCAGGCCGTGATCGTCTTCTGCGCGCGGCCGGGGCATGATGCCCCCATGCGCCGCCCGCCCCGCCTCACCATGTCCCGCGAGGCCCGATCCGTCGGGCGCCTGCTGGGCGTGTACTCGGCCCTGGGGGTCATCGCGGGCGGCTTCTCGGTGGCCTTCGCGCAGGCCCTGGACGCCCTGAGCCACCGGCTGCTGCCCAATCTGCCGCCTGTGCTCGACGGCTGGCCCACGCCACAGCACATCCAGCTTCTGCTGTGGCCCACCCTGGGCGGACTGGTGGTGGGGCTGCTGGCCTTCCGGCTGGCCCCCGAGGTCATGGGCTCGGGCATCGACCACGTGGTCGAGACGTACCTGCGGCGGCGCGGCCGCATGCGGCGGCGCGTGCCCTGGGTGAAGGGCCTGGCCAGCACGGCCACCCTGGCCACCGGCGGCTCGGCGGGCCTCGAGGGGCCCGTGGGGCAGATGAGCGCGGCCATCGGCGCGTGGCTGGGGCAGCGGCTGGATCTGAACGCCGGCGAGCGCCGGGCGCTGATCATGGCCGGCTTCGCGGCCGGCATCGGCGCCGTGTTCCACGCGCCCATGGCCGCCGCCATCTTCGCCGCCGAGGTGGCCTACCGCGACATCGACATCGAGCACGAGGTGCTGGTGCCGGCCATCATCGCCAGCACGGTGGCCCACGGTCTGTTCATGGTGAGCGGCGCGCCGGCCCTGTTCCTGGTGCCCCCCGTGGCCTTCCGCAGTGGCCTGGAGCTGTTGCCCTACACGGCGCTGGGGGCCGTGCTGGCGGTGGGCGCCTGGGCCTTCGTCACGGCCCACCGCCAGGTGCGGGCGCGCATCGGCCAGTCCAGCCGCTACCCCCACTGGCTGCGCCCCGCGCTGGGGGGGCTGGGGGTGGGGCTCATCGGCGTGCTCTTCCCGGCGGTGCTGGGTCGCGGCTACGGCATCATCGAGCTGGCCCTGTCGGCCGACGGCGCGGCGGGCATGCTGCTGGCGCTGGCGCTGGCCAAGCTGGCCGCCACCGCGCTCACCGTGGGCAGCGGTGGCGCGGGCGGCCTGTTCGCGCCCTCGCTGGTCATCGGGGGCGCCCTGGGCGGCCTGGTGGGGCAGCTCGCCAGCCACGCGCTGCCCGACCTGGGCATCGCGCCGGCCAGCTTCGTGGTGGTGGGCATGGCGGGCTTCTTCGCGGCGGTCAGCAACGCCCCGCTGAGCACCGTGATCATGGTCAGCGAGCTGTCGGGCAGCTACCGGCTGGTGGTGCCCACCCTGTGGGTCTGCACGCTCACCTGGCTGCTGGCCCGCAAGGTGTCGCTGTTCGACGCCCAGGTCCCCACGCGGGTGGACGCCCCCTTCCGGCTGGCCGACATGATGGGGGCCGTGCTGCACCGCATGACCGTGCGCGACGCGCTGGGCGACGCGCCGGAACCGCCGGTGACCGTGCCGCCCAACCTGCCGCTGCGCGACCTGGTGGAGCTGTTTGCGCACACCCCGCAGGCCGTGTTCCCCATCCTGGACGCCAACGGCCGCATGCAGGGCGTGGTGGACGGCCGCCTGCTGCGGCGGACCCTGGCCGAGCGTGGCGTGGACACCCTGCTCATCGCCAACGACTTCGAGTCCGACGCCACCCTGCTGCGGGCCGATGCCTCGCTGTACGACGCCATCACCGCCATGACCACCTCGGGCTACGACGAGCTGCCGGTGGTGCAGGCCGACGGCACGTTGCTGGGCATCCTGTCGCGGCGGCAGGTGGTCAACGCCTACCACCGGCGCATGCTGGACCGGGCCACACCCGAGGAGCCCACGCCCCCGGACGCGGGCGACGAGGGGGTCGATCTGGCCGCCGCCATCCAGCGCGGCGGCGTGCTGCACGACGTGCCGGGCGCCACCCCCGACGCCGTGCTGGCCGCCATGGTGGAGCGGGCCCGCCTGGGCCCCGGTTGCGACGCCGTGAAGCTGCTGCAGCTCTTGCGCGACCGCGAGTCGCTGATGAGCACGGGCGTGGGCGAGGGCCTGGCCCTGCCGCACCCCCACGCTCAGGTGCTGCCGGGCATCGACAAGCCTCGGGTGGTCATCGGCCTGCTGGCCGAGCCCGTGGACTGGCAAGCCTTCGACGGCGCGCCGGTGGACACGGTGTGTCTGCTGCTGGGCCCCAGCGGCGACGTGCACCTGGAGCTGCTGGGCGCGCTCGCCCGCGCCCTGCACGATCCGGCGCTGCGCACGCTGCTCAAACAGCGCGCCGACGGAGCCGCGATCATCGAGCGAATTCAAGCCCTTGAGCCGGCCCACGCCCCCTGACCGGCCGCGGTCCCATGCGTCGCTTGCGGGCGCGCATCCCGCGGGGCACCCTGCGCCGGCACCCAAGGGGGTGGGAGAGGGGGAGACAGATGTCTGATGTGAAGGAAGGCGCCCGCCGGGCGCGAGGGCGGCGTGCGTCGGCGCACGCCGGGCTGTTGCTGGCCGCCCTGATGGGGTTGGCTGGGTGCGATGACGGCGCAGAGCCCGCGGGCGACATGGCGCTTGATCTGGCGCCGCGGACCGACGGCGGCGGCCTGGACCAGGGCGTGGACATGACCGCCCCGGGCGACCTGGGCCCCGAGTCCGATCGGGGGCCCGTGGCGGATCAGGGCCCCGCAGCCGACCAGGGCCAGACGGGCGACCAGGGCCCCGCAGCCGACCAGGGCGCCGACGACATGGCGCTGCCAACGCCGGCGCTGCGGGCGCCCCAGGTGGTCGCGGTGGGCGACGACCCGGTGGAGCTGTTCGTGCAGTTCGCTGCGGTGCAGGTGACCACCACGCAGGGCCCACAGCGGATCTGGACCCGCAGCTACGGCCTGCAAGAGGGCGTGGGCCAGATCCCCGGACCCACCTTCGAGTTCCGGCCCGGCGACCTGCTCCAGGTGACGCTGAACAACCTGCTCAGCGCCCAACGGCTGCAGGCGCTCATCGACTTCGAGATGCTCGAGGCCGAGAACGCGGGCAACGGCTCGGACGAGCTGATCCACGTGGCCGGCGAGATCAACGTCCCCCACAACGCCGACAACACGAACCTGCACACCCATGGGTTGCACGTGGACCCGTCCCATGACGACGTGACGCTGATCATCACGCCCGAGGGCGACTCGGCGGCGAACTACGCGCCGGCGCTCCAGCCGGTGATCCGGGAACAGATCTGGCCCTATCAGTACCGGATCCCGGCCACCCACCTGCCGGGCACCCACTGGTACCACGCCCACAAGCACGGCTCGACGTCGACCCACGTGGAGAACGGCATGGCCGGGGCGCTGGTCATCCGGCCGCAGGATGACGCCGACGCGCTGGTGCCCGGGCTGGATCGGGCCCACGACCGGGTGATGCACCTGCAACTCATCGACAACTTCGGGGTGCAGCAGGGCAGCACGATGGGCGGCGGCGGCGGCGGGGGCCCCACCGGCCTGGGCACCGGGTATGTGGCGGTCAACGGCGATCACCAGCCCACGCTGGCGCTGCAGCCCGGCCAGGTGGAGCGCTGGCGCCTGATCAACGCGGCGGCGAACCACCGCAGCCTGTCGTACGTGTGGCTGGGCCGCGCCACGGGCCAGACGCAGGGGATGCGCCGGGTGGTCGAGCAGGTGCCCATGCACCTGGTGGCCATCGACGGGATCACGCTCAAGGCGCCCATCGAGGTGACCGCCGACCGGCCCATCTTCCTGGGCCCCGGCAACCGGGCCGACGTGGTCGTGGCCCTGCCCGAAGGCGACTACACCCTGTTCAAGAACTACCCCAACGACGTGGCCGTGGTGGACGCCGCGGGGCAGCCCGCCGCCGTCCGGCCGTCCGTGGGCCCCAACGCCAACCCGTACCTGTTCGCGCTGACCGATGGCCTGCCTGGCTTCGCGGGCCTGCAGGTGGCGTGGGCCACCGCGGACGCCATGGGCAACCCCGGCGCGCCCGACGACTGCCTGGTGCGCAACCGGATGGGTCAGGTGACCGGCAACGTGCCCGCCCCTTGCACGCCGGTGGTGCCCCTGCTGCGGGTGGCGCCCATCACAACCGCCGAGGGCCACACGCTGGCCGAGATCACCCACGATCTGCGCTTCCCCGACGGGCGCTGGCAGCCCATCCCGCGGCAGGAGATCGGCGGTGGGGGCGGCGGCCAGGCCGACGCGCAGGTGCTGCTCACCGCCACCGTCGCGGGCGCGCCCGCCGACGGGCCCGCCTTCGACCGCGCCGCCCTGGCGGCGCAGATGGGCCGGCTGAGCCCCACCGGCGCCGCGCGGGCCCAGGTGCCCGCCTACGTCAGCCCCGTCCCCGACGACGCCATCCTGCAGTCCCGCTCCGTCACCTTCGACATCTCGGGCATCTCGGCCCAGGTGCAGGTGCACGGCGACGGCCAGGCCGATCCGGTGACGGTGCGCCAGTTCACCCTGAACGGGCGCCAGTTCGCCCTGGAGGACAGCATCGGCGATCCCCGCGGCCAGGCGCGCATCGCCGAGGCGCCCTCCGAGCCCGACGGCGTGCTGCTGGACTACCTGGACCGTGCCAGCCGCTGGCTGAACCGTTTCTGGACCAACCCCGGCTACTACGCCGCCGTGGTGCAGACCGACGCCGTGCAGGACCCCACCGTGGCCGACGCCCCGGTCTACCGCTACGGCCCCACCGAGGACGAGCCCGGCATCGAGGCCATCTCGGGCCTGGCACAAGAGGCGCTGGTGAACCCCGCCAGCCGCTTCGCGCCGGCCGCCAACACCCCCGGCCTGCCCGTGGCCACCAGCGCCGAGGAGTGGGTGCTGATCAACAACTCGGCGGTGGCCCACCCGTTCCACATCCACATCAACCCGTTCTTCGTCACCGAGATCGGCCAGCTCAGCTACGAGGCCTTCGCCGACGGCCCCGGCTGGGCCCTGCGCACGGTGAACCCCGACCCCCAGGGCACCCCGGCCGACCCCTCGGGCATGAACCGCCCGGAGGGCATCGTGAAGCTGGCCGGCACTTCGGACCTGTGGTGGGTGATCGACAACTGGTGGGACACCATCGTGGTGCCGCCCCACGGCTATGTGAAGCTGCGCTACTGGATGAACGTGCCGGAGCAGGCAGCGGACGCTTCCTTCGTCACCGACGACGTGAACCGCAGCGGGAGCTGGGTCTATCACTGCCACATTCTGCGGCACGAGGACCGCGGCATGATGATGCGCGTGGAGACGCAGCCCAAAGAGGACCCCTGATGTGACAGAGGCTGCTCGTGTCCGGGCGGCCTGGCAGACGCGGCAGAGTCGTCCGCCTCCTCGGCCAACCGGATGAGCCTCTAGGGCTCATCCTCCAGCGGCAGCTCGAGCTGCACCGGATCCTCCGGGTCCAACAGATCGTAGAGCGTCAGCCCCACCAGGCGCAGCGGTTCGGACAGATCGAACTCGGCCAGCAACGCCTCGGCGTGGCGCATCAGATCGTCTGCGGCATACACCGGGTGGGGCAGGTGGGCCTGGCGGGTCATGATCTGAAAGCGCCGGGTCTTCAGCTTCACGCGCACGCCGTAGCCGCGGATGCCCTTGGCGTCGGCGCGGCGCTCCACCTCGTCGGCGATGGGCTGCAGCTTCTCGAGCACGGCCTGGGCGCCCACGATGTCGTCGCGCAGGGTGCGCTCGGCGCCCAGGCTCTTGCGCTCGCGGGTGTTGTCGACGGGGCGGGGGTCGTCGGCGTGGGCCAGGCGCCAGAAGTGGTGGCCGGCGCTGCCCAGGGCGGCGGTGAGCACGCCCAGGTCGCAGGCGGCGACGTCGGCGATGGTCTGCAGCCCCAGGGCGTGCAGGCGCTCGACGGTCTTGGGGCCGGCGCCCCACAGGCGCTTGACGGGCTGGGGGGCCAGGAAGGCCACGGCCTCGTCGGGCGGCACCACGGTCAGGCCGTCGGGCTTGTGGTAGTCGCTCGCCACCTTGGCCACGAACTTGGTGGCGCTGATGCCCACGCTGATGGTCAGCCCGCCGGTGGCATCGAGCACGTCGCGCTTCAGGGCGCGGCCCATGGCCCAGGGGCTCTCGAAGCGGTCCTTGGCGGGGCTCATGTCCAGGAAGGCTTCGTCGATGCTGATGGGCTGGATGAGCTCGGCGTAGGTGGCGAAGACCTCCATGACGGCGTTGGAGATCTCTTTGTACCGCTCGAAGCGGTGCGGCCGGATGATGGCGCCGGGCACCTTGCGGCGGGCGAGCTCCATGCTCATGGCGCTGCCTACGCCGTACTTGCGCGCCTCGTAGCTGGCGGTGGCCACCACGCTGCGCGGCCCGCTGCCGCCGATGAGGATGGGCTTGCCGCGCAGCTCGGGGAAGTCGAGCTGCTCGACCGCCGCGAAGAAGGCGTCCATGTCGGCGTGCAGGATGACGCGGTCCCAGGCCATGGCGCGGATGATAGGCGCTCAGCGGCGCAGGCGCCGCTGAACATGGTGGAGCAAGGTGCGCAGCGGGCGGTGCACGCCCACCACAAAGAGCGCGCGGTCGGTGAGCCAGACGCCGGTGCCGCGGCGCTCGAAGATGCCCAGCGAGAAGTAGGCGTTGTCCACCGTGGGGTTGCGGGTGGCGTACAGGGGCCGGAAGGTCTCGCTCACGTCCACCGCGGGCGGCAGGTGGGGATCACCGTGATCCACCAGGTGGGGCGAGACGGGGGTCCCCGTGATCCGCGACACGAAGTCGACGAGCCTGGGGGCGCAGGCGGGCAGGTCGGCGGTGAGCCGGGGGTGGACCTCGGCCAGCGCGCTGCGGAACTGGGCGTACACCCGGGGGTTGGGGCTGTGGGCGATGGCCACCCAGGTGCGCAGGAGGAAGGCGGGGCCCAAGGTCTGGCGCACGTGGTGGAAGGACATCCGGGCGGTCAGGCCGCGCACGGCGCAGGCGGGGTCCTTGTAGGTCAGCCGCCCCTCGAACACGGGCAGCGGGCGGGCATCGAACGGGGTGAGCGCGCGGTGGGTCACGTAGCTCTGCATGCCCACCAGCCGTTCGCCTTGGAAGGCCAGGTAGTACCGGGCCGGTGTGCGCTGCAGGTGGGCGCGCTGGATGTGATCGGACGGGAGGTATGGATCACATCGGGTGGCCAGCGCCTGCATCTGCGCCGCCTCGATGGGCGTGACGTCGGCGGTATCGCGGGCGACGATCCGCAGGCCGGCGGGGATCCCGCGACTCACCGGGCGCGCGCCACCGACACGTAGTCCAGCCGCAGCAGGATGTCTTCCACTCGCAACAGATCCAGGCCGCCGTCGCCCAGGCTGGTGGCCGGGATGAACAAGCGGTAGTCGCCGTACAGGCCGCGGCCGGCCAGCTCCTCGCTGGCGCCCTGGGCGAAGGCCTCGTCCTCCAGCTCGGCGCGGGTGACACCGATGCGCGCCTGCACCCGGGCGCTGGTGAAGCCGGTGTCTTCGCCCACGCCGCCCGGGGGCTGCTCCACCGGGTCGTAGGCGACGGGATCGAGGAACAGGTTGCGGCTGGGGCGGGTGGCGGCGGTCTGCAGGGTGCCGCGCTGGGTGCAGTGCTGGCTGTGGAAGGTGTTGCGGTGGCGCACCACCACCCGGGTGAAGGTGCTGGCGTCGCCCTCGACGGCGGGGCCCACGACGCTGGCGTTCAACGACCACAGGCGCTCCGCGCAGTCGGTGCCGGTGAGCAGGCTGATGCCCAGGCCCTCGGCGGCGGAGCCGGCCTGCGGCATGACGCTGAAGGGCACCTCTTGGCCGAGCCAGGTGCCGTCCACCGGGTCGTACACGGCGAAGGCGGGATCGGCCAACCAGCGGCCGAAGCGCGCGGCGGGATCCAGGCGCCGCCAGCCCGGGGGCAGGGCGCTGCGGTCCGCCAGGCGCAGCAGGTGCTCGCGCAGGCTCACCACCTCCACCAGCGTGGTGGGCGCGGCGCCGTTGACGGTGCCCGTGGCCACCCGGCCGCGCAGGCTGTCGAGCACGGCTTCGAGCTGGTTGGGGTGCTCGGCGCGCAACACATCGTCGCGGCTGTCGAGGCTGAGCTGGAACTCGTACTCCACGGCCAGCAGGGCCAAGTAGGTCGCCCGCCGGGCTTGGCGCAGCACGCGGAACCAGGCGTCGAAGGCCTCGTCGATCCAGTAGTCGGTGTCCAGCGGGTGCAGCACCCGGGCGCGCTCGGCCTCCAGCGACAGGTGGCCCTCCAGCAGCAGGCCGCTGAGGGTGACCTTCAGGTTGTTGAACTCCACGATCTGCCGGGTGGCCTGCAGGGTGGCCTGCTGGATGCGCAGCGCGGCCGCCCGGGCGCCGATCAGGTGGGTCTGGGCGTCGTTGAAGCACAGCTTGATGGCCGTGGCGTTCTCGATGATCTCGCGGGCGGCCTCGTACTCGCGGTCGGCGATCTCCATGGCCAGCTCCAGGCTGGCGATGGCCGCCTTGGGGGCCACGGTGGCGGTGGCGGCCAGCGCGCCGAGGTTGATGCTGCTGCCATCGGTGATGCTCAGGGCGTCGCCCGCGGCCTCCAGGCCGAACAGGGTGAGCTGCGCGGCCAGCTTGGCGCCGCCCAGGGCGCCCATGACGATGTTGTGTTGCCGGGTCAGCTCTTCGGCGCGCTCGAAGCCGTCTTGCTGGATCAGACAGCCCTGCACGGCGATGTCGAAGGCCTGGCTGAACTCGTCCAGCTCGGCGCGGGCCACCTCGATCTCGGTGTTGGCGGCCTCGACGGCCAGCGCCACCTCGCCCATGACGCCGCGGTAGCACTCGGGGCGGCGGGCGGGATCGACCGCCAGGTCGTGTCGACAGGCGCCGCGGAAGCAGGCCGCGCCGGCCGTACACTGATCGGCGCGCTCGCAGGTGGCCGGGTCACGCTCGGGGCGGCGGGCCAGGGCCACCTCGCGGCGGTGGCCGCACAGGCGCCAGATGTCGGGCAGGGTCTCGGGCGGCAGATCGGGCGGCAGCTCCAGGTTCAGGGCCGCCAGATCGGGGCGGTTGACGGTGTATTGGGCGCCGTCGTGGGTGAAGGTCACCAAGACCTCGTCCGGGCCCTCGCCGGGCGCCACGGCGGTCACCTGGAGGCGGGTGAAGGCGCTGTGGGCGCGGTCGGCCCCCAGGGCCGGGCCCACGCGCGTCACCACGTCATCGGCGGTGGCGCTGCCGGTGGCCACACCGCCGCCCAGGGCGTCCCGCAGGCCGGCTACCAGGCAGATGTCATAGGCCACCCCGGCCGAGTCCACGGCGGCCGCCGCGTTCTCGGCGGTGGGCACGCAGCTCGGCTCGAGCTCGGTGTCCAGGAAGCAGGTGTCGGGATCGATGGTGTCCCACTGCTCCAGGATGTCGAAGGCCACCCAGTCGGGGTTCAGACACAGGCCGATGATCTGTTCGCCGTACAGGCGGTTGATCTCCATCAGCCGTCGCTCGCGGGCCAGGCGGAGCTGCTCCACGTCCAGGTCGCGGTCGCGGGCGCCCACGAAGGCGTCGCGGGCCTCGGCCAGCCGAGCGCGGGCGCGCTCGATGAGGCTCGGCACGATGGGCCGCGCGTCACCGGGGCGGCCGATGAGGGAGTCCGACAGGGCCGAGAAGCGGGCGCCGTCGGCGGCCTGGTCGCCCACCCGGTAGATGGGCAGGTCGATGTCTTCGATGCCCAGGGCGTTGCGGCCGGCCCGCAGGTCGGCGATGGCCGCCTGGGCCTGCGCGGTGGCGGCCCCCACCGCCTGCTGGGCCAGATCCCATTGGTCGGCCCACGGCACGTCGCCCGCGCGGGCCCGCAGGCCCCACGCCAAGGCCAACACCAGCGCGCCGCGGCGGCCGAGCTGGCCGTACAGATCCTCCACGGCGTCGAAGCGGTTCAGGCCGGCCTGGGCTTCGCGCACCAGCCGGACGAAGGCGCCAAGCTGGGTCGTCCACAGATCCAGCAGGGCCACCGGCAGGCCGACGGCCTGGGGCTGGGTCAGCGTGGGCGCGTCGGGATCCAGGCCCGCGACCCCGCCGGGGAACAGCGCCGCCCGGTAGTCGGGCGCGGCCAGGGCGGCGGCGTCGAGCTGGGTGAGCCCATGGGCCACGCGGGGGTGCAGCAGCAGATCCCAGCCCGTCAGGCTGGCCAGCAGCGCCTGGCGCAGCGACAGATCGGTGCCGCCGGGGCGGCCGTCGTTCAGCAACAGATCGATCTGCGCGGCCCGGTCCACGTCGCGGGCCAGCACGCCATGCACCGTGAGCCACTGCTGCAACAGACGCTGGGCCAAGGCGGCGGCCTGGGCGTCGATCGCGCCGGCGCGGGCGGGCGCCAGGGCCTCGGCCAGCGCGGTCAGGGCCCGCTGGCGGTGGACGCAGGTGTCGCTGCTGGGGCTGTTCAGGGCCTGGGCGCAGGCCTCCAGCGTGCCCTGCACGTCCACGCGGGTGGCGTACAGCACGGGGAACGCGCCCGAGGCGCGGGCGCGGTCGGGGCCGGCGCAGGCCAGGTCGCCGCCCGCCAGGACGGTGCCCTGGGCGTCGGTGGCCAAGGCGGCCTGGAAGCCGGCGGCTGCGTCTTCGGTGGCGGGGCACACCGCGCTCGCGGCGCGGGCGGCAGGGGTGTCGCCCGTCAGCAGGGCCGCGTCCTCGACGGCGAAGGGCGCCCCGGCGCGGGCGGGCACGTCCACCGGCTCGCCCACGGGCGGCGCCTCGGGGATCACCACGTCGTCGGGCACATCGCCGGCCCGCGTCAGGTCAACCTGCCAGCGCAGGTGGGGCGCGGCCGCCTCGGCGGCCAGACCATCGACCGTGGCGCGGTACTGGAAGCTCACGCCCCCGGGGCGCCAGCTCACCGCGTCGATGGCCCCGCTGGCGGTGAGGGTCAGCGGGGCTCGATCGGGCTGCACGCCCAGGAACGGGTGGGGGGCGACCTCGCCCAGCCAGGCCGGCTCCCCTTCGCGCAGCGCGCCGGGCAGGGGGCCGGCGAACACCAGCCCGCCGTCGCTCTCGAAGCGCCCGGGCAGGCGGGTGGCGTCGTCGGGGTCAGCCACCAGCCACACCCGCACCGGCACGCGCAGGCTGGCCAGGGCCGGGGGCAGGTCGAGCGCGTCGCCCAGGCCGGCGGCCACCAGCCGCGCGGTGCCCACGTAGGCGCCGTGCTTCGGCCGATCCACCGGCGGCCGGGCCTCGGCCAGGCGCACGCTGAGGATGCGCCGCTGCCCACCGGTGAACAGCGTCACGTCCGCGAGCGCCGGTACGGGGCCCGGGGGCTGCGTGGTGCGCAGGCGCAGGGCCGCCGGGCCGTCGACCGGCCGCAACCCCAACAGGACACACTCAGCGCCAAAGTCGCCGTCGGGGCAGGCCACCTCGATGGGGGGCGGCGCGACCACCCGCAGCGCGCCCAGCGCGGCGCCGGTGGCGCTCAAGCGCACGGCGACCGGCTCGTCGGGCGTGAGCGCCGCGATCCGGGTGCGATCCAGCACCAGCTCACCCGCGGGGGCCGACAGGGCCAGCGCGCCGCAGCGTCCGTAGGCGAGGTCGCAGGTCTGGCCTTGGGGGCACTGCGCGTCCAGCTCGCAGGTGGTGGTGCAGCGGCCCAGGGCGCAGTGGGCGGCGCAGGGGCAGTCGGCGTCCGACACGCACAGCCGGTCGCGGTTGAGCAGGTCGGGGTCGGGCACACAGCCGCCCCCGCCGCCTCCGCCGGCCCCACCGCCCCCTCCATCGATCCGGGGCCCGCCGTCAGCGGGCGTCGCGGTGCCGCCCCCGTCATCACAGGCGAGCAGCAGCAGGGGCCACAGCCACAGAGGCCAACGTCGGAACACATGACTCATGGGGCGCACCCCAACACCGGCTGGGCTCGGCCCGCGGGCGCCGCCTGGGCGTTGGCGTCGGCGTGCGCCGCGGCGCCCGATCCGGCGCCGCCGATCGTGATCCCGTCCGCGAAGCCCGCGGGCAGGTCGGCCAGGGCCGTGTCCACGCACAGCACCCCGATGGCGTCACCGCCGGCGCCGTTGCCGCCGGGGCCCCCCGGGTGCCCGACCCCGCCGTCCTGGCCGGGCTGAGCGTTGCTGGCCTGGCCCCGGTCGGCCAGGCCGGCGACGCCGCCTGTGCCGCCCGGCAGGCCCTCACTGCCCAGGCCGCCCGGAGCGCCCGCGCCGCCGTCACCGACGGTGGCGGTCACGCCGGTCAGGGTCAGCCCGGTGGAGTCGATGGCCAAGACCCCCAGCGCAGAGCCGCCGCCGCCGCCGGGGCGACCACCGAAGCCGCCGCAGCCGCCCGCGCCGCCGCCGCCGCCACCCGCGCCGTATGGGCAGCTCGGGGCGGCCTCGGAGGCGCCGCCGGCGCCGGGGCGACCGCCGATGCCCGGCAGGCCGGGCTGGCCCGTGGCGTGGGTGCGCCAGCGCTGCAGGCCGTCCAGGGCGCCACCTGGGGCGCCGGGGGCGCCCGCGCGGCGGTTCACCTCGCGCTCGGGCCAGGCCGGCCGCTCGCCGGGCGCGTTGCCTTCGCAGATGGTCGCCCGCTGCCCACCGCGGCCGCCCGGGTTCGTCTGGGCGCGGATGCCGTCCACGTCGGCGGGGCAGACCGCGCCCGGCGCGCCGTCGGCGCCGGGGAACACCGGGCCGATGGGATCGTTGGTGCTGCACGGCTGGGCGCAGCGGTTGGGGTAGCGGTCGCAGACCCGGTCGCGATCCTCCTCGCAGTCGCCGGGCGAGCGGGCGTGGACGTTCAGGCCGGGCTGGCCGTCCATGAGCACGGGGTCGAGCTCGGCCTCGACGGGCGCGGCGTCGGCCCCGGGCACGCCGTCGCTGGCGCTGCCGACGGTGATCGCGACGTCCTCCACCACCAGGGCGGGGCTGCCGATGGCCAGCAGGCCGACGGTGTGCACGCCGGCCTGGCCGTCGTCGCTGGGGCCCGCGGGGCTGGCCGGGGCGTCGGGCACGGCCAGGTCCAGTCCCCGCACAGCGCCGCCCGTGGCGACGCCCAGGGCGGTCAAGGCCACGAGCTGGCCGGCCGCCAGGGCCTGCTCGGTGACCTCGACCCGCACGGTGGGCCGGTCGTCGCTGGGCTGGAAGAAGGGGTGGCCCGAGTAGCCGCCCCGCAGCTCGATGCCGTCGCGGAGCACCACGGGCCCCAGCACGTTGCCGCTGCCGCCGATGATCACGAAGCGCACATCCGCCAGGGCAGCCAGATCCAGGGCGGCGGCCAGATCGTGGAAGGGGGCCAGACGCGTGCCACGCTGTTCGCCGCGGTACGCGCCGTCGACGAACAGGACGAGCTGCTCGCAGCGGCGGCCCTGGGCGTCCTCCACCGCGATCAGATCGTCGCAGGTGACGGCGCCCGTCTCGGCGTCGCAGGCGCTGGTGGCGATGCCGCAGGCCCCGCAGGGCAGCTCGGCGATGGGCACGCAGCGGTTCAGGTAGTCGCCGCGGCCGTCGGGCGAGGGGTCGCAGAACTGCGCCTCGCAGCCGGCGCCGCAGCGACGCGGTGCGGCGTCGTCGCAGGGCTCGACCTTGCACTCGCAGGCCTCGGCGCCGCAGGTCACGGGGTCATAGGCGCACACCCCGGCGTCGCAGCGGGGCGCCCGGCAGGGCTGAGGGGTGCACTGCTCGGGCGCTTCGCAGGGGCAGCCCTCGCCCTGGCAGGCGCAGCCGGCGTCGCACTGGATGATGCCGCCGCAGCCATCGGGCCGGGGCCCGCAGTCGGTGGGCAGGCAGTCGCGGGGGACACAGGCGTCGACGGCGACCCCCTGGTCGGCGCCGCCACCGCCCTGACCACCCTGACCGCCCTCGCCGCCCTCTCCCGCGTCGGGCCCTGTCTCGCCCTGGCCCCCGTCCACCACGACGGCGCCGCCGTCGCCCCGGCGGATGGAGCCGCCCCCGCCGTCGCACGCGGGCAGGCATACCGCCAGCGCCAGGGCACCCAGGCGCCCGGCCTTCAACAGATCACCGCCGCCCATGTCAGAGCCCCCCGGCGACGGACACATAGTCCAGCCGCAACAGAATGTCTTCGATGCCCGTCAGCACCAGACCATCCCGACCCTCGCCCGCCAGGCTCTCGGCGGGGATGTACAGCGTGAAGTCGCCGTACAGACCGCGGCCCGCCAGCTCCTCGCTGGCGCCTTGGGCGTAGCGCTCGTCCTCCAGCTCGGCGCGGCTGATGCCCAGCCGAGCCTGGATGCGGGCGGCGGTGTAGCCGGTGTCTTCGCCCAGGGCCCCGGGGGCCTCGGGCGAGGCGTCGTAGGCCAGCGGATCCAGGAACAGGTTGCGGCTGGGCCGGGTGCTGGCGGTCTGCAGCTCGCCGGGCTCACCGCCGCAGCGCTGGCTGTGGAAGGTGTTGCGCTTGCGCACCACCAGCCGCGAGAGGGTGCTCTCGCCCACGGCGGCCCCGTCGCCCAGCACCGAGGCGTTCACCGACCACAGCCGCTCGGCGCAGTCGGTGCCCGTGAGCAGGGGCACGTCCACCGGGCCCGCGGCGCTGGCCGTGGCGGGCATGATGTTGAAGGGGATCTCCTGGCCCCGGTACTGCCCGCTGGCGTCGTACACCGCGAACTGCGGGGCGGCCAGCCAGCGGCCGAAGCGCTCGGCCGGCGTGAGCTGATGCCAGCCAGCGCCCAGGGCGCTGCGGTCGGCCACCTGCAGCAGGTGCTCGCGCAGGCTCACCACCTGCACCAGATCCGTGGGCGAGGCGCCGTTGACTGTGCCGGTGACCACCCGGTTGCGCAGGTCGTCCAGCACCTGCTCGAGCTGCACCGGGTGGGTGGCCCGCAGGATGTCGGCGCGGTAGGGCAGGCTGGCCTGGAACTCGTACTCGGCCGCCAGCAGCGACAGATACAGCCCCCGCTTCGCCAGCCGCAGGGTGCGCTCGTAGCGGTCGAAGTGCTCGCCGATCCAGAAGTCGGTGTTCAGGGGCGACAGGGTGCGCGCCCGCTCGGCCTCCAGCGACAGGTGGCCCTCCAGCAGCAGCCCGTCCAGGGTCACCTTCAGGTTGTTGAACTCCACGAGCTGCCGGGTGAACTCCAGGCTGGCCTGCTTGATCTTCAGGGCCGCGGTCTGGGCGCCCACCATGTGCACGCTGGCGTCGTTCACGCAGGCAGCCACCTCGGCCTGAGCCTGGATGGCGGCCTTGGCGGCCTCGAACTCGGTCTGGGCGCGGCCCATCTCGCGGTCGAGGACGGCGATGGCCGCCTTGGGGATTGCCGTCAGCGCGCCGATGGCGGCGCCGATGTTCAGGCTGTTCCCGCTGAAGATCCCGCTGGCCTCCTTGGCGGCCTCCAGGGCGATGAGGGCCAGGTTGGCGGCCAGCTTGGCGTCGGCCATGGCGCCCATGGCGGCCCGGTGGGCGGCGCCGAGCGCGGCGATGCTGTCGTAGGCCTCGGCGATGATCTCACAGCCCTGCATGGCCACGTCGAAGGCCGCCACCATGTCGTCCAGTTCGGCGCGGGCGATGCGCACGTCGAAGCGGGCCAGCTCGACGGCCAGGGCCACCTCGCCCAGCGCGCCGCGGTAGCACTCCGGGCGCACGCCGGCGGCGGCCACGATGCCCGCCGTGCACTCCCCCCGGTAGCAGGCCATGCCCACCGGGCACCCGTCGGGCAGATCGCACACGGCGTCGCCGTCGGTGGGGCGTACCCGCTCCACCACCGACCGGCGGTGGGCGCAGGCCCGGTACACCTCGGGCAGCAGGCTGGCGGGGGTGTCGTCGGCCAGGTTCAGGTTCAGCGTGCGCAGCACGGGCAGGTGGATGCGGTGGGCGCTGGTGGCCCCGTCCAGGGTCGCCGTGAAGTCCACCGTCACATCGTCCAGGCCCGCGTCGCCCCACTCGATGGCGGTGATCTGCAGCTTGTCGAAGCCGTCCTCGGCCATGATCTTCAGGCCCACGGCGTCCACCATCGCGTCCGCGGCGGGGTCGCCCAGGCTGGCGGCTTCGCCCACCCGCTCCCGCAGGCGGTGGGCCACACAGATGCGCTCGGCCACCTCGGCGGACGTCAGGGTGGCTGCCGTCTCTTCGGCCGTGGGCCGGCAAGGCGGCTGCACGTCATCGGCCAGGTAGCAGTCGTTGGCGTCGATCTGATCCCACTGTTCGAGGATGTCGAAGGCGATCCAGTCGGGGTCCAGACACAGCCCGATGATCTGTTCGCCGTACAGCCGGTTGATGTCCATCAGCCGGCGGTCCTGCTCCAGGGCCAGCCGGGCCTCGCGCACGTCGCGCTCGCGGGCCGCCAGGTAGGCCCCGCGCACGTCGGTGAGCGCCTCGCGGGTGCGCTCGATGAGCCGCGGCACGATGGGCCGGGCGTCGGCAGGCTGGCCCAGCAGGTAGTCGCTGAGGGCCGAGAAGCGGTCGCCGGGCCCCACCTGATCGCCCACCCGATACAGGGGCAGGTCGGTGTCTTCGATGCCGAGGGGGTTCGCGCCCGTGCGCAGATCGCGCACCGCCGCCAGGCTGCGGCGCATGGCGGCCCCGTACGCCTGGCGGGCCAGATCCCACTCGGCGTCCCAGGGCGGCGCGCCCAGGGTGCGGGCCTGGGTGTACAGCCCGTGCGCCAGCGCCAGCGCCACCAGGCTGCGGCGGGTGAGCGCGCCGTAGGTGGCCTCCACCTCACTGAACGCGCGCAGCCCGGCCTGGGCCTCGCGCACCAGCGCCGTGAAGGCGTCGAGCTGGGTCACCAGGCTGTCCAGCAGCGTCACCGGCAGGCCCAGGGCCTGCACCTGGGTGCGTACGGGACGGTCGGGGTCCAGGCCCGCCACGCCGGCGGGGAAGAGGCGGGTGCGGTAGTCGGGCTCGGCCAGCACCTCCGGGGGCATCACCACCAGCGGCGCGGCCACCCGCGGGTGGAAGAGCAGGGCCCAGCCGTCCAGGCTGACCTCCAGGCCCTCGCGGGCGGTGAGGCCCACCGCCTGGCCGTCGTTCAGGATGGCCTCGAGCCGCCGGCTGCGGCCGGGCTCGCGGGCCAGGAAGTCGTGGACGGCCAGCCACTGCTGCAGCAGCCGGTGGGCCAACGCACTGGCGGTGAAGTCGGGGTCGGTGGGCCCCTCCTCGCCGGGGTCGTGCAGGGCGCGGTCGCGGTCGCGGGCCAGGGCCTCGGCCAGGGCGGTGACCACCCGGGCCGGGTGGACGCAGCGCTCGCCGGCGCCGGCCGCGAGCTCGGCGGCGCAGGCGGCCAGATCGGCCTGCAGCTCGAGCTGCGTGCGCTGCACCAGCGGGAAGGCGGCGCCGCCGCTGGTGGCGTCCGGGCCGGCGCAGGCCAGGTCGCCCGCGGGCCGGTAGTCACCCTCGGCGTCCTGGGCCAGGCGTGCCTGGAAGGCCCCGCCGGGGCAGATCACCGAGGCCACCCGGGCGGGCGCGTCGGCGCCGCTGGCCAGGGCGGCGTCCTCCAGCGCGAGAGGGGTCTGCACGGCGTCGTCGGGCAGGTCCGGCACGGGCTCGGGGCTGGCGCGCACGGCGACGTCGGCGGGCACGTCGCCCACCCGGGTCAGGTCGAGCTGCCACTGAATGTACGGGGCGCGGCGGGCGGTGGTCAGGCCCACGAACAGGGCGCGGTAGCTCACCGACAGGGCCGTGCCCCGCCAGGTGGCGCGGGTGATCTCGCCGCGCACGCCCACGGGCTGATCCGACACCGGGAAGGGGTGGGGCTCGGTGACGCCCGCCCAGTCCCCCTGGTTGTCGGCCTGCAGCAGGCCGGCGGTGGCGGCCGGGAACAGAGTGCCGAAGTCGTCCTCGAAGCGCGCCGGCAGGCGGGCCGGGTCCGCGGCGTCGGCGAACAGGTAGGCGCGCACCGGCACCCGCAGCGCGCTCAAGTCCTCAGGGAGCGCCAGATCGGCGGTGCGGGCGTCCAGGCCGGCGCCCACCGGGCGCGCGATGCCGCGGTACTCGCCCGCCCGCGCGAACCCCTGGGGGGGTGCCACGGCGGGCAGGGTCAGCGCCACGATGGCCCGCCGCCCGGCGTAGTGCAGGGTCAGGTCACCGCGCAGGTCGGCCATGCCCCGGGGCTGGGTGGTGCGCACCCGCATCTGCAGGGGCACCCCCGGGGGCTGCTGCGCCAGGTTCACCAGGCAGTCGGCCTCGAAGTCGTCCTGGGGCGTACACGCCACCTCGAAGGGCGCGCTGGCGGTGACCCGCACCACACCCACGGGCCCTTCCACCGGGGTCACGTGCACGGCCACCGGCACGTCCACGCTCAGCAGGTCCAGCTCGCGGCGGCTGAAGGCCAGGCGGCCCAGCTCAGCGGGCACGCCCTCGGCGCTCAGCCCGTCCACGCCGGCCTGGCCCTCACAGCGACCGTACAGATCGCAGCCCCCGCCGGCGCAGTGCTCGTCGTCGGTGCAGGTGGCGTTGCACCGCCCCAGGCTGCAGTGGCTGCCACAGGGGCAGTCCTGGTCCAGGTTGCAGGGCATGGCCCGGGCGATGAGCGCGGGATCGGGGGTGCAGGTCAGGGCTTGCACCCGGGCGTCGTCCTCGGGGCCGCCGTCGGCGGTGGGGCCCGGCTGGCCGCCGCCGCCGCCGCCGCCATCATCACAGGCGGTCAGCAGGGAGGCGCACAGAAAGCCAAGAAGAATCAGTGTGTTCCAGCGCATCAGTCGCACCCTCGCACCCAGCTCGAGGGCCCCGGCGGGGCGGGCTGCCCCTCGCCGTCGGCGCCCAGGCCGCCCAGCGCGGCGCTCAGCTCGGGCAGGGCCTGCACGTCGGGCCCGCCGTTGTGGCACTGCACGGCGACGGCGCCGCCGCCCGCGCCGTTGCCGCCGTGCCCGCCCGGGCCGCCGGGCACACCGTCCTGGCCGCGGGTGGGGTCGATGTAGTGAGGGGCCCCGCCGCCGGGCAGGCCACCGCGGCCGCCAGGGGCCCCTTCGCCGCTGGGGCCACCGGGCGCCCCTGGCCGCCGGGACCGGCCGCGAAGCGCCCGCGGGTGATCTGCAGCCCCGGCGACTCCACCATGAACAGCGCGAAGGTCCAGCCGCCGCCCTGGCCGCCCTGACCGCCCTGGCCACCGCAGCCGCCCGCACCGCCGCCGCCGCCCGAGGCGCCGAGCGCGCAGCCCTCAGGGCGGATGCCGCCGTGGCCGCCGCGCCCGCCCGCGCCATGGGCGCCCACCCAGCCAGGTTGGCCGTCGCCGGCGCTGGCCCACCAGCCCTCGGCCGTGACCTGGCCGCCGGGCTCGCCGGGGGCGCCCACCAGCGGGCCCTCGCGCGGCACGGCGGGCAGCCCGGGATCGCCGGGGATGGGGCCGGGGCAGGTGTAGCGCCCCGAGCCGCCCCGACCGCCGGCCGGGCTGCGCTGCTCGTCGTGGCACAGGGTGCCTGCGCCGCCCTCGCCGCCCAGCACCTCGCCCACGTCCTCGGGGTCGCACAGGTACTCGTCGTTGCCGGCGTTGCACCAGTCGCCGGTGACGATGGCGCCCGCGTCGCGGCCGATCTGGCCGCGCATGTCGGCGTCGCGGTCCCGACCGGGCTCGCCGGCCTCGCCGGGCAGGCCGTCGCCGCCGTGGCCCACCTCGACGTCCACGTCCACCAGCATCAGCCCGGGGGCCCGCAGGGCGCGGATCCCGTAGGCCGTGACCCCGCCCTCGCGGCGCAGATCCGGGGTGCGGACGATGACGTTCGACAGCAGCGTGGGCCGCTCGATGTCCACGGCGTCCACGGCCACCAGGCGGCCGTCGGCGATGTGCACGGGATCCACCTCCACCCGCGGGCGCAGGGCGCCCGTGGGCCGGAAGTCGGGGCCACGGGTGTAGCCGCCGTAGATGCTCACGCCGTCCTGCACCTGGAAGGGCGCGGTGAACGTGGGCGCGCCGCCGATGACCACGCCGCGAACGTTGCGGGCGGCGGCCGCGGCGATGGCCTCGTTCAGGCTGCGGAAGGGGGCCTCCCGGCTCCCATCGCCGGGGCCGTCATCATAGTCGGCGTCCACATACACGAAGGTGCTGCCGTCGCGGGTGCTGTCACACTCCACCTCGGCGGGGTCGAGCCCGGGCAGGGTGATGTCGGTGCACACCGGCACGCCGGCCACTGCGTCGCAGCGCTCGCGGCCCAGATCGCACAGGCCACAGGGCTGCTCGGGGGGCCCCACGCAGGCGTTGCCGAACACGATGCGGCCGGCCACCACCTCGGGGGTGGGATCGCAGTAGTCCGTGGGGCAGGCGTTCAGGCCGCAGGGCCGGGGGGCCTCGTCGGGGCAGTCGCCGTCCAGGCAGCGGCAGACCTGGCCCCCGCAGGTGATGGGCGTGTACTGGCACGCGCCGCCTTCACATCCCAGCGGGATCGCGCAGGGGCGCGGCGGGCAGTCAGCGCCGAACTGCGCGGGATCACAGGAGCAAATGCCGCAGTCCAGCACGCCGCCGCAGCCGTCTTCCAGGGCGCCGCATGCGTCAGCCGGGCATGCCAGCGGCACGCAGGCGTCGGCCGCGCCGCCATCGGCGGGGGCCCCCCCGCTGCCGCCGCCCCCCTCGCCGCCCGCACCGCCGCCGTCCAGCATGCCGCCATCGCCCGCGGCGCCGGGATCGCCGCCGCCGCCGTCACACGCGCACACGGCCGCCGTCAGCAGCGCGATCCAGACAACTCTCATGGGAACCCCCCGGCGATGGTCGCCGGAGGGAGCAAAACAGACGGGCCCGAGGGGCTGCAACCGTTGCGTCCCGGTCACTGGAAACCCTGTCAGGCTTCGGGTCGGCTCAGGGGCCGCAGTTCACCAGGGCACCGGCTCGGCCGGCGGGGGCCGCCGAGGCGTTCAGCTCCAGGTGTGCCGCGGCGCCCGCGCCCGCCTGGCCCACGGTGAAGGCTTCGGCTGGGGCGTCCAGAGTGGTCTCGACACACAGCACGCCGGCGGAGTCACCCCCGGCGCCGTTGCCGCCGGGCCCACCGGGGTGGCCCGCGCCGCCGGCCTCGCCCGCGGTGGCGCGGCTGGGGCCATCGTAGGGGTCCCGGCCCGGCGATCCGCCCTGGCCGCCGGCGAGCCCCGCGCTCCCCAGGCCGCCGGGGGCGCCCGCGCCGCCGTCCCCGACCGTCGCGGTGACATCGAGCAGGCGCAGGCCGGTGGAGCGCACCGCCAGGACGCCCACGGCTGAGCCGCCGCCCCCGCCTGGGCGGCCGCCGAAGCCGCCGCAGCCCCCTGCGCCGCCGCCGCCGCCGCTGGCGCCGAAGTGACAGCCCTCGAAGAAGTCGGAGCTGCCGCCGGCGCCCGGCCGCCCGCCGACGCCCGGCAAGCCCGGCGCCCCCGAGCCCAGGCTGGCCCAGCGGCCCAGCGCGTCCAGCGCACCGCCCGGCTGGCCCGGCGCGCCCGCGCGGCGGTTGATCTGGTCCTCGGGCCAGGCCGGGTGCGTGCCCGGGGTGGTCCCCTGGCACACGGTGACGAGGGGCCCCGCCTGACCGCCGGGGTGGGCCAGGCTGCGGATCCCGTCCAGGTCCGCGGGGCAGACCGCGCCCCAAGCGCCTCGCGCGCCCGGGATCACGGGGCCCACGGGATTGGGGGTGCTGCAGGGCATGCTGCAGCCTGGGAATGCCTCGCACATCTGGTTGTAGAGGTCGTCGCAGCCGCCGGCGCCCAAGGCGCCTGGGGCGTCGATGCCGGGGGCGCCGTCCATGAGGGCGGGGTCGAGGTCTGCGGCGACGGCCGCCGCGTCGGCGCCCGGCCAGCCGGCGCCCGCGCCGGCGACCGTGATGTGGACGTCTTCGAGCGTGAGGGCGGGGCTGTCCACCGCCAGCACGCCCAGGGTGTGGACGCCGGCCACCCCGTCTTCGCGGGTGCCCTCGGGCGGGGGCGGGGCGTCCACCACCAGGTCCAGCCCCACGACGCCGCCCTGTGTGGCGACGCCCAAGGCCCGAAGCGCCACGATCTGGCCGTTGGCGACGGCCTGCGCGGTGGCGGTGCCCCGCACGGTCGGGCGGTCTTCGCTGGGCTGAAAGTGGGGGTGCCCGGAGTAGCCGCCGCGCAGCGTCACCCCGTCCCGCAGCGTCACCGGGCCCGGGAGCTCGCCGCTGCCCCCCACCACCACCAGGCCCACGTGGGCCAGGGCGGCCAGATCCAGCGCCGCCGCCAGGTCGCTGAAGGGCGCCTGCCGCGTGCCGCGCTGCGGGCCGGCGTAGTCCGGGTCCACGAAGAGCACGAGGTGCTCGCAGGAGCGCCCCTGGGCGGCCTCCACGGGGATCAGGTCGTCGCAGCTCAGCGCGCCCGTCTCAGCGTCGCAGGCGCTGGTGGACACCCCGCAGGCGCCGCAGGGCAGGGCCTCGACGGGCACGCAGCGGTTCAAGAAGCCGCCCTGGCCGTCGGGGCTGGGGTCGCACACCTGGGCGTCGCAGCCGGCCCCACAGCGGCGCGGGGTGGCGTCGTCGCAGGGTTCGGCCTCGCAGGCGCACTCGACCTCACCGCAGGTGACGGGCGCGTAGGCGCAGGCCCCCGCCTCGCAGCGGGCGGCGGCGCAGGGGGCCGGGGCGCAGTCGAGGGCTTCGGTACAGGGGCAGCCTTCGCCCTGGCAGGCGCAGCCGCCCTGACAGTCCAGGACCCCGCCGCAGCCGTCCGGTCGGGGCCCGCAGGCGTCGGCGGCGCAGGCCGCCGGCTCACAGCCGCCGCCGTCCGCGCCACCCTGGTCCGCCGGGCCCACGTCCGTGCCGCCCCCGTCCAGCGGGGTGCCGTCGGGGGAGCCGCCGTCGAGGGAGCCGCCGTCGATCGAGGGGCCGCCGTCGCCCCGCGTGATGGCGCCGCCGCCCTCGCACCCAACCAGGGCCCAGAGGGCCAGGACACCGAACCGCATGAGCCGCATCAGTCGCACCCCATCAGCCAGGCCGAGGGCCCGGGGAGCGCCGGGGCCCCCACGCCGTCGGCGCCCGATCCACCCGCGGCCGCGCTCAGCTCAGGCAGCGCCGACACCTCGGGCCCGCCCCCGTGGCACAGCACGGCCACCGAGCCACCGCCGGCGCCATTCCCGCCGGGGCCGCCGGGGCCGCCGGGCTGGCCGGCCTGGCCCTGTGTGGGTTCGAAGCCGTGACCGTCAGCGCCGCCCCCGGGCAGTACCGCCGCAGCCGCCAGGGCTCCCCGCCTCCGCCGACGCCGCTCGCGCCGCCGGCGCCGCCGGGCCGGCGGCGAACCGGCCGCGCACGATCTGCAGCCGGGGAGTCCACCATGAACAGCGCGAAGGCCCAGCCGCCGCCCTGGCCGCCTTCGCCGCCCAGGCCCCCGCAGCCGCCCGCGCCGCCGCCGCCGCCCGAGGCTCCCAGCCCGCACATGGGGTACGGGCGCACGCCGCCGAAGCCGCCGCGCCCCCCCGCGCCGTGGGCGCCCACCTGCCCGGAGGTGCCGTCGCCGTCGCTGTGCCACCAGCCGTCTGCGTCGGGGGCGCCGGTGGGTCGACCCGGTGCGCCCGCCAGCGTGCCGGGCCGCTCGATGGCGGGCAGCCCGAGCTCGCCGGGGATGGGCCCCGGGCACGTGTAGCGGCCACTGCCGCCGCGGCCCCCGGCCGGCGCCCGCTGCCCGTCGTGGCAGGCAGTGCCCGCGCCGCCCTCGCCGCCCAGCACCTCGCCGTGCCACTCGGGATCGCAGTAGAAGACCTGGCCGTCCGCCTCGCACAGCGCACCGGCCGGTGCGGTGTCACGGCCGAGCTGCCCGTCCTGTTCGGCGTCGTTCACCCGCCCGGGCTCGCCGGGGGCGCCCGCTGCGCCGTCGCCGGCGGCGCCCACCTGCACGTCCACATCCACCAGGATGAGCCCCGGGGCTCGCAGCGCCCGCACGCCATAGCCGTGCACCCCGGGCTCGCGGCGCAGATCGGGGGTGCGGACGATGAAGTTCGACAGCAGCGTGGGCCGCTCGATGTCCACCGCGTCCACCGCCACCAGGCGGCCGTCGGCCACATGCACGGGATCCACCTCCACCCGGGGTCGAAGCGCCGGGCTGGGGGCGAACTCGGGGCTGCGGGTGTAGCCGCCGTAGATGCTCACCCCGTCCAGCACGGCGAAGGGGGCCGTGAAGGTGGGCGCGCCGCCCACCACGATCCCCCGGGTGTTGCGCGCCGCCGCCGCCGCGATGGCGTCGGTGAGCGCGCGGAAGGGCGCCTGCTTGCTGCCGTCGCCTGCGCCACCGTCGAAGTCGGCGTCCACATACAGGAAGGTGCTACCGTCGCGGGTGCTGTCGCACTCCACCTCGCCGGGATCCAGGCCCGGCAGGGTGAGATCGGTGCACACCAGCCCGCCGGCCACCGGATCGCAGCGCTCGCGCCCCAGGCCGCAGAGCCCGCACGGCCGCTCCGGTGGCCCGATGCAGGCGTTGCCGTAGCTGATCACCCCGTCGGTCACGGTGGGCTGTGGATCGCAGTAGTCGGCCGGGCAGGCCTCGGCCCCGCAAGGCCGCGGCGCGTCCTCGGCGCAGGCTTCACCCGGGCAGCGACACGCGCGCCCTCCGCAGGTGATGGGACTGTACTGACACTGGCCGCCCTCGCAGCCCAGGGCGATCTCGCACGGGCGCGGCGGGCAGTCCTCGCCGAACCGCGCCGGATCGCAGGCGCACAGCCCGCAGTCCAGCACCCCGCCGCAGCCGTCCTCGATGGGCCCGCAGGCCGCCTCTGGGCAGACCCGGGGCGCACAGCCGTCGGGCGCCGCGCCGTCCGGGTCCCGTGCGGCGTCTGCCGGCCCACCGTCTGCCACCTGCCCGTCGCCCGAGCCGGGGGGCATGGGCTCACCGCCCCCGCCGTCGTCGCACGCCACCCCGGTCGCCAGCACCGCCAGCGTCCACCAGACACCTCGCATGTAGCCACTCCCTGACGCATGGGCGCCCGGGCGGAGCACAACAAACCGAGCGAGGGAAACGCAAGGGAGCGTCGCCCGATCCGCCGCAACTTTGGCACGGCGCGCCAGGCGTTCGGCGATGTGAACGCGCTGAGGGAGACCGCCGCGCCGGAGCGCAGCCTGGCGGCGTCCTTGGGCAGGCCCAGCCGGCGCGGCCGAAGCCCGCGCGGGGCTCAGTGCCCGCCGCCGCCCAGCTCGCTCTCGTCCATGTGCATCATCTTGCTGAGCAGGGGCGACAGCACGAACACCACCAGGGCCGAGGCGCCGGCCACCACGGCGATGATGCCGAACACCTCGCCGTAGGTGTGCACGGTCTCGGTGGGCGGGGGCAGCACGCTCTTGTCGCCGCCGCCGTGGCCCACGCCGGTGAAGGTGGCGATGATGGCCGACAGGTAGTTGCTGAAGGCCGTGGCCAGGAACCAGGCGCCCATGGTCATGGACACGATGCGCTTGGGGCTGAGGTTGGTGACCATGGCCAGACCCACCGGTGACAGACACAGCTCGCCGGTGGTGATCAGCAGGTAGGACAGCGCCAGCCAGCTCATGCCCACAATGCCGAAGGCGTCGGCCTGCTGGGCGCCGTACCACAGGGCCCCGAAGCCCAGGGCGAGCTGAGCGATGCCCAGGCCGAACTTCACGGGGGTGCTCGGTTCGAGCCCGCGCTTGCCCAGGAACGCCCACAGGGCGCTGAACAACAGCCCGAAGAGGATGATGTAGATGGGGTTCAGCGCCTGGAACTGGCTGGTGGCCACCTCGCTGCCGGCGGTGCCCATGCCCACGTCGTCCTGGCTCACGGGCCAGTCGATCTTGGCCGTCTTCGCGGCGCGCCAGCCGTCGATGTCGGCCATGGTGATGGTCTTGTCGCCCATCGTGCGGCCGTTCAGCGCCTGGGTGACCTCGACCTGGATGGTCTTGCCCACGTCCGCCTCGCTGACGGTGGCGGTCTCGAAGACGCGGTCCACGTTGCGGTCGGTGAACAGGTTGATGCTGCTGCCGGCCTGCTCGAAGAAGGCCCAGAACAGCATGCTGAAGAACATCATCACCAGCACCACGATCAGGCGGTCGCGCTCGACGCGCTCGCTGGCGAAGGTCTCCTTGAACAGCACGCTCAGGGCCACCGCGCCGATGACGATCATCAGCAGGCCGATGAAGCGCATCTCGATGTCGAGCACGGTGAAGAGCACGCCCAGCTTCTCATCGAGCAGCATGGCGCCGGCCACCAGGGGCACGACGGCGAAGGCGCCGATGTAGACCACCTTCTCGCGGCTCAGGCCGAGCAGCCACGGGGCCTTCAGCTTCTCCAGGTCGCGGGGCTGGCCGGCCCACTCGGGCAGGCCGCCCTTGCCGATGGCCAGGTAGGCCATGACGCCCGACAGCATGAGGAAGCCGGCCACCAGGGCGTTGGGCCCCAGGGCGTAGATGACCTCGTCCAGGTTCAGGTAGATCATCGCCCCGCCCGAGGCGAGGGCGGTGGCCAGGATGGCGATCCGGGTGACGCCGGCCGGCAGGATGAAGACGGCCAGGCCCACGAGCATGCCGATGGTGGCCAGCCCGAAGCCGTAGTGCCAGCCGAACTTCTCGCCCACGTACCCGCACAGCAGCGGGGCCATGGCGGCGCCCAGGTTGATGCCGATGTAGAAGATGGTGAAGCCCGAGTCGCGCTTGGGGCTGCCCTCGGGGTACAGCGAGCCGACGATGGCCGAGATGTTGGGCTTGAAGAAGCCGTTGCCCACGATGAGCAGGGCCAGGGCCGCAAAGAACGGGATCTGCGACTCGATGGTCATGACCAGGTGGCCGGCGGCCATGAGCAGGCCGCCCAGCACCACAGCCCGGCGCGCGCCCAGCACCTGATCGGCCAGCACGCCGCCGATGAAGGGCGTGGCGTACACCAGGCCGGTGTAGGCGCCGTAGATGATGTAGGCGTCCGAGTCGCTGCGCTCGAGGAAGCCCTTGATCATGTAGAGCACGAGCAGGGCGCGCATCCCGTAGTACGAGAAGCGCTCCCACATCTCGGCGAAGAACAGCATGAACAGGCCGGTGGGGTGGCCCCCGAACTGGGCCTGTTCTTCGAGGCGGGGCGAAGGCGGGTTCGCGGTGCTGGCCATGACGGTCTCCTGGAAGTGCGCGCAACCTAGCAGCCTGGGGGGCGACGCACCACCTCGCCCCCGGGGGGCGCGCGGGCCCCACCCGCTGGGTCATAGTGGCGGCCCCTTCAACCGGGAGACACGGGATGCGCGGGACGACGATGGGGCTGGTGGGGTGCCTGCTGGCCGGGCTGGGGCTGGGCTGCGACGACGGCGGCGAGGGGGGCGGCGGCGTGGGCCCGGCCGGGCCTTGCCAGGCGGTGGGGGATCCCATCGCGTTGCCCGCGGCGTCGCGGTTCAAGGCGGCCGCCCACGGCGACGGCTACCTGGTGGTGGCCGAAGAGGGCGGCTTTGGCTCGGGGCAGTGGGGCACCACGGTCATCGGGGCCGACGGCCAGACCACCCACGTGGACGGCGCGCCGGGCCGGGATCCGCTGGCCCTGGTGGGCGGCGAGGTGGCCCTGGGGCTGGGGCTGGGGACCCGCTTCGACTTTGAAGAGGAGGTGGCGGTGCGGGCCTTCGCCAGCGACGGCTGGGCGGCGCCGGCGGAGGGCTTCAGCGCGGCGCCCCCGGCCGAGGCCGAGCTGTTCAACGACGAGGTCGCGCTGGCCCTGGGCGCGGACGGCACCCTGGTGGTGGCGTGGAGCGCGGGGCGCCCCACGTTGGAGGGGTCGCAGGTCTGGGTGCACCTGAAGCGTCCGGGCGAGCCGCTGGGCGCCGCCGAGCTGGTGTTCGCGCCCATGGTGGGCGTGCGCGACACGGCCCTGCACCTGGCGGTGGCGGCCGATGGGGCCGTGCACCTGGGCGTCACCGCGCGCACCGGTGACACCGTGAGCCTGCTGCACAAGATACGGGAGGTCGACGGGCGCTGGGTGGGGCCCGCCCACGTGGGCCCGGTGCCCGACGCGGTGGGCAACGCCACCATGACCGGGCTGGTGGGCGGCCCGGCCGGGGTCTTCGCCATGGAGGCCCACGGGGCCGACTACGCGGCGGGCACCGACGGGGCCACGGTGTTCTACCGGCTCGAGGGCGAAGCCTGGGCCGAGCTGGGCCGGGTGGGGGACGACCGCCCGGTGGTGGTGGGCGCCTCGGCGGCGGCGCTGCCCGACGGGGTGGTGGCGGCGGTGGGCTACGGCCAGAACAACCTGGACTACCAGGAGAGCCGCGACACGGTGGAGCTGCTGCGCTGCAGCCCCGCCGGTTGCGGGCGCGCGCTGGTGGTGGCGCCCACGCCGGGGGTCTTCTACGACAACCCGGTGGTGGTCACCCGCGGCGACGCCGGGCTGGTGGTGTGGGCCGCCGAGGGCAAGGGGCCCGACGGCGTGGAGGCGACCTGGGCCCAGCGCTTCCGCTGCCCCGCGGCGGAGTAGGCGCCGTAGGCCAGGTCCGGTGCGACGGCGTGCGGGGCGGCCTGCTAGGCTGACTGCCTGGGTGCCAGAGGGGTGGTCATGACCGCGGCAGGGAAGATGGAGCGCATGTCCGAGGCCGAGTACCTGGCCTGGGAGGCCGAGCAGGCGGGCAAGCACGAGTGGCTGAACGGCGAGATCGTCGCCATGTCGGGGGCGCGGGCGCTGCACAACCTGCTGGTGGCGAACCTTGTCCGTGCCTTGCAACGGGGGTTGGACGGGCGGCCCTGCGATGTCCTGGGCAGTGACCAGCGGGTGATGGTGGCCGACTCCACCATGTACGCCTACCCCGATCTGATGGTGGTGTGTGGCCAGCCGGTGCTCAGCCCCACCGATCGGATGAGCCTGACCAACCCCACGGTGGTGGTGGAGGTGCTCTCGCCGTCCACCGAGGCCCACGACCGCGGCGCCAAGTTCGCCCACTACCGCCAGCTCCCCAGCCTGCAGGCCTATGTGCTCGTGAGCACCGAGCTGGATCGGGTGGAGGTCTTCGAGCGCGACGGGGCTGAGTGGCGCTTCCGCGAGGCCGGTGCGTCGGTGCGCCTGGACTGCCTGAGCCTGACCCTGAGCATGGCCGAGGTCTATTGGCGCGCCGATCTGTACCGCGCCGCCGAGGCCGAGGCCGCGGCGGAATAGCCCCCGCCGTGCGCCCCCGGCCGGCTCCGTGGCATCGACTGCCGTGCTCGGTGTAGAACCCCGCGGCAACCCCATCCCTCGGAGCGACCCATGCTGACCCGCCGTCGGATCCTCGCTGGCCTCGTGGCCCTGACCGCCCTGGCCGTGGCCGCCCCCACCCTCGCGGGCCGCCGCGACAGCAAGCCCGCCCACGAGCAGGCCCTGGGCCAGCTCATCAACAACGTGCGCTACGGGCAGGACAACACCGCCCTGACCTTCCTGGACGGCCCGCTGCAGGGGCCCGTGCTGCTGGGCGACGCCTGGGGCAAGGGCACGGCCGAGCAGCAGGCGGAGTTCATCAAGCTGTTCCACCACCTGTTCGCGGCGGTGGCCTTCCCGAAGATGCGCGACAGCTTCCAGCACCTGACCACGGTGACCTACGACGCCCCCAAGGCGGCGGGGGACCGGATCGAGGTGGGCAGCGTGCTGCACATCCAGGCGGGCCCGAAGGAGCAGGAGCTGAAGCTGGTGTACTCGCTGAGCAAGGCGGCCGACGGCGCCCTGAAGGTGGTGGACGTGACCATCGTGGGCGAGGCGTCGATGCTGGCGAGCATCCGCGACGATCAGATCACCCCGATCATGGCCGAGGGCGGCTGGCCCAAGCTGCTGGAGCTGCTGCGGGCCCGCGCCAAGGACCTGCCGGCCATTGTCGATCAGCCGCTGAAGAAGTAGCGCGCCGCACCAAGCCCTGACCCATGAACCAGCCGCGCGGCCGCGCGGAAAGGCCACCCCCTCGATGGCGAATCGGATCGTGAACGCCTGGTCGAGCCTGCTGGTGCGGCGCCCCGGCGCGGTGCTGCTGGCCGTGATGCTGCTGGCGGTGGCCGCCGGCGGGGCCGCCAGCCGCCTGACCATCAACACCAACCAGCTCGACCTCATCAGCCAGGATCTGCGGCAGGTGAAGGACGTGAAGCGGGTGGTGGACATGGTGGGCGGCGCCGGCCACCTGATCCTGGCCCTGCGCGGCACCGACGAGACGCTGCTGAAGGCGGCGGCGGACGAGGTGCACGACCTGCTCATCGCCGACAAGGCCCACATCCGCGAGATCACTTACAAAGTGCCCGTGGACTTCGTGCGGAAGCGCGCCGCGCTCTTCATGAAGACCGAGGACCTGGCCGAGGTGAAGACGCGGGTGATGCTGAAGGTGAAGGACGCCATGAAGCGGGCCAGCCCGTTCTTCGTGGAGATCCGTCCGACGCCGCCCTACGAGCTGAAGCTCGACGACATCGTCGAGAAGTACAAGCGGGTGGGGAAGAAGAGCATCACCGACGACTACTACATCAGCGACGACCGGCAGATGGTGCTGCTGCTGCTCAAGCCCATGTGGGATTCGAACCAGCTCGGCGAGACGGGCGAGCTCACCGCGTCCATCCGCAAGACGCTGGCCGAGTACAGCCAGCGCAACGGGCACGGGATCACGATCGTCGAGGACGCCAGCAGCGAGCCGGCGGCGGATCCCAAGACCATCGAGTTCGGCTTCACCGGCACCTACCAGACCAACTACGACGACAGCTTCCAGATCCAGGCGTCGCTGGCGCCCGTGAGCCTGCTGTCGCTGGGCGGCGTGGCGCTGATGCTGCTGCTGTTCTTCGGCCGCCACGTCACCGCCATCGGGCTGGTGATCAGCGGGCTGCTCATCGGGGTGGCGCTGACCTTCGGCTTCGCCTGGCTGGCGGTGGGGCAACTGAACCTGATCACCGTCATCCTGGGCGGGATCCTCATGGGCATCGGCATCGACTTCGGCATCCACTTCGTCTACCGGCTGAAGCTGGAGCTGGGCGCGGGGCTGGCGGTGGACGAGGCGGTGGCCGAGACGGTGCGCCGCTCCGGGCCGGCGTCGCTGGCGTCGGCGGCGGGCACGGGGGCGGCCTTCCTGTCGCTGCTGTTCTCGGAGTTCCGTGGCTTCAGCGAGTTCGGGCTGCTGGCGGGCGCCGGCGTGTTCCTCACCGGCGGCGTGATGTACCTGTGGGTGCCGGCCTGCGTGGTGTGGCTGGAGCGTCGCGCGCCGGGGCTGGCCCGCAGGCTGGTGGGCACCCGCGCGCCGGCGGATCCGGCGGCCGAGGCGGGGGCCCACGGCGCCTGGGCCCGGGTGCTGCTGTGGGGCTCGGTGCTGGGCTTCGGGGCCCTGGCCGCCTTCGCGCCCGGCGTGAAGTTCGAGTACAACACCCGCGCGCTGATGGTGGAGGACCAGCCCAGCATCCGCCTGCAGGACGAGGTGAACGCGCGCTTCCAGATCAGCGCCGATCCGGTGGCGGTGTACACGCCCACCCTGGAAGGGGCCAAGCAGGTGTTCGACCTGTTCAACCCCCTGGATCCACAGCGCTTCAGCACGGTGGATCAGGTGGTGTCCATGTACACCTTCGTGCCGCCGGCCGAGCAGCAGCAGGCCAACGCGAAGATCCTGGCCGAGTGGCGCAACGAGCTGGCGAAGATCGACCGCAAGAAGCTGCCCGCGGACGCCGAGAAGCAGCTCGACGAGGGCCTGCCCTACCTGCAGGTGGAGCCCTACGGCCTGGACGGCATCCCCGACCTGTACAAGGGCATGTTCACCCACCTGCCGAGCACGAAGCCCGAGAACCACGGCTACCTGACCTTCGTGTACCCGGTGGTGGATCTGTGGGACGGCAAGCAGATGCTGAAGTTCGGCGACGAGGTGGAGAACCTGACCGTGGCCGACGGCACCACCTACCACGCCGCGGGGCTGCCCATCCTGTTCGCCAAGCTGGCCCGCATCGTGCTGTACGACGGCAAGCTGACGGTGGCGCTGACGGGGGCGTTCTTGCTGCTGATCCTGCTGCTGGATCTGCGCCGGCCGGTGAGCGTGGCCGTGGCCCTGCTGCCGCTGCTGGTGGGCCTGGGGGTCATGCTGGGGGTGATGGCGCTGGGCGACTTCCAGCTCAACTTCATGAACGTGGTGGTGTTCCCCATCGTGCTGGGCTACGGCGTGAGCCACGGCGTGTACCTGATGCACCGCTTCCAGGAGGGGGTGAGCCCCACCGAGGCGCTGCGATCGGTGGGCGCGGCGGTGGCGTGCAGCACGCTGACCACCCTGGCGGGCTGGGCCGGGCTGCTGGCGGCCAGCCACCGCGGCCTGAAGTCCATGGGCATCATGGCGTGCCTGGGCATGGCGGCCACCCTGGTGGTGTCGGCCACGCTGATGGCGGCGGTGCTGCAGATCCTGCACGAGCGGCGGCTGCGCAAGGGGGCTGCGGCGTGAGCGGGGCGGGGTGGCGACGGGCGCTGCTGTGCGGGGCGGCCCTGGGCGGCCTGGCGGCCTGCTCCCCGGTCAAGGAGACCTGGGTGCGGCCGGACTACAAGCAGGTGGACCGCACCAAGACGCTGCGCATCTCGGTGGTGACGGCGCCGGCGCCTGCGGGCGAGGCGAAGCTGGGGGAGCTCTGGTCGGCACTGGCGCGGACCTACATCAACCAGCACCGTGACTTCATCGTGGTCGAGGACTACACCGATCAGGCGGTGCCGGCAGACGTGTGCAATGGGAACCTCGAGGGGTTCCTGCACTTCACGCCGACGGTGAAGGCCCGCGCCGGCGGCGCCGAGGCGGCCCTCGAGGCGGTGCTCGTGCGCTGCCACGACCGCGAGCCCGTGTGGCGGGCCTCGGCGGCCGGCGACTGGGACAGCGACGACGACGATCTGGACGAGGCGAAGCGCCACTGGACGGGGCGCTTCGGCGACGGCATCGCGGCCTGGGTGGTGCCCAGCTACCGGCTGATCACGGGCACGTGCGAGGCGCTGCCCGAGCCCGAGCTGCCCACCGAGGCGTACATCCGCGAGAAGATCCAACTGGGGGAGTGACCTGCGGGTCACGGGACGAGAAAGGGCCTTCGCCGATGGCAGGCTTTGACATCAAGCGGTTCCTGGAGCTGGCGGGCGCGGTGAAGACCGACGACCTGGACTGGGACGCCTGCGCCAAGGCGGGCCTCACCCCGCACGAGGCGCGCATCCTGCGCTACATGGCCGACACCGAGTCGCACACCATCCTGTACATGCGCGACCTGCTGGCCGGGCACAGCACGCGCGATCCCGCCATCACCGCCTTCCTGTCGGTGTGGGTGTACGAGGAGCTCTGCCACGGCCGCGCCCTGAGCAAGGTGCTGGAGGTGTGCGGCTACCCCGAGGCCGAGGATCACTACACGCAGGTGACCACGGGCAGCTCCATGCGCGAGCTGATGGAGGCGGTGCTGAGCCACGGCGCCGCCTACCTGACGCCCAAGTTCATCGCGGTGCACATGACCTGGGGCGCCATCAACGAGGCGGCGGCGGCGGTGGCCTACCAGCGCCTGGAGAAGCTCACGGCCAACCCCGTGCTGGCCACGCTGTGCAACCGCATGGCGCGCCAGGAGCGGCGGCACTTCAGCTTCTACTACCACCAGGCCAAGGCCCGCATGGAGGGCGACCGGGTGGCACAGTTCCTCACCTACACGGCCATCAAGCGCTTCTGGACGCTGGTGGGCTCGGGGGTGGCGGGGGACGACAACCTGGCCTTCGTGGCGGCCCACCTGTTCCCCGATGAGGCCTCGCTGGCCATCCTGGACAAGGCCGAGAAGCCCATCCGCGATCTGCCGCGGCTGGACTGGTTCCACGGGGTCACCGAGGGCACCCGGGCCAAGGCCGCGGAGTGGCGGGCGGCCAACGGCGAGCCCGCAGCCTGGCCCGCGCCGCCCGTCCTGGAGCCCCAGGCGGCCGCCTCGTGATCGCCGGCGAGGTGCCCGCGGGCCTGAAGCGCTGGTTCGTGGTGCACTTCGTGGCGGACTGGCTGTTCGCCCTGCCGCTGTTCTTCGCCCCGGCCTGGTTCCTGGGTCTGCTGGGCTGGACGACCGTGGATCCCGCCACCGCCCGGCTGGTGGCGGCGGCGCTGGTGGGCATCGGCACCCAGAGCCTCATCGGCAAGGAGGCGTCGCTGGACGCCTACCGGGGGATGCTGAACCTGAAGATCCTGTGGTCGGCGTCGGCCACGGCGGGCCTGGTGTGGTCGGCCTTGGAGGGCGGCCCCGCCATGCTGTGGGGCTTCGTGGCCGTGTTCGGCGGCTTCAACGCCCTGTGGGTGTACTGGCGGCGCCGGATCGCCTGATCGCGCGGTGCAGCGCGGCGCCTTCCGGGCTGGCCGGCGCGCGGACGCGGTGCTACCTCTTCGCGTATGAACCGCAACATCGTGATGGTGGGGGCCGGGATCGTCGCCGTGGGCGCGTTCCTGGCCGTCTGGCTGCTGGGGGGCGAGGCCGAGATGGCCGAGGGCTCCACCCCGCGGACGATCCAGGGGACGGAGGGTGAGGCGGCGCCGCCCGCGCCGCTGCCGGTGCTGGGCAGCTCGGGACGCCCCGATGACCCGGAGCCGGCGCCTGCGGAAGGGCCCCGGCCGAAGGGCGCCGCCGAGCTGGCGCAGGCGCTGGTGGCGAAGCACAACCGGCCCGATGGCTCGCTGCCGATGGATCCCGTGGGCGGCGACGCCGGGGTCCCCGAGGGCTGGGCCGAGGGGGACGCGCTGCCGCCGATCCCGATGATCCGCTTCGTGGCCGATCGCGAGGGCATCCAGGCCGCGGTGCAGGAGCGCAAGCGCCAGATCCAGGAGTGCTACGACGGCTGGGCGAAGTCGCCCGACGCGCCCGAGGGCAAGATCGTGGCGCGGTTCACCATCGCGCCCGGCGGGCCGGGCATGCCGGCACAGATCAAGGACGCCGGGCTGACGGCGAGCGGGCTGAACCACCTGGCCATGGAGGGCTGCGTGCTCAACGCCCTGGAGGGCTTGGGCTTCGAGTCGCCCGAGGGCGAGGTCACCGTCAACTACCCGTTCACCTTCAAGCGGACGGGGCCGGCAGCGGCGGCGCCCGGCGGCGATCCGGCCGCGGCCATGCCGGAGCCGGGCGCTGAGCCGCCGCCCCCGCCGGGCGATCTGCCGGCGGCCTTCGAGCCGCCCCCCACCGACGTGCCGCCCGCCGGGGCGCCCACCGATCCGCCGCCCGCCGAGGATCCGCCGCTGCCCGATGTGCCGCCCTCGACGCTGCCCGCGGGGGATCCACCGCCGGTGGACGATCCCTGATCGCCGGCGGGCACTCAGCCTTGCGGGCCCTGCCCCACGGCGTTAGCGTCGCCGCCCGATGAGCCGGCGCTTCGACCTGACCCCCACCACCGCGTTCTGGGCCTTCGTGGGCCTGCTGACGGCCTGCGGGCTGTACTTCACCGTCGAGGTGGTCCGCTACCAGAGCGCCCGCCGGGTGGCCCCCACCCAGGCGCCGCTGCGGGCCGGCGAGCCCATCGAGCTGGTGACGGTCATCGACGGCGACGAGCTGACGGCCCGGCGGGGCGACGAGGCCTTCGTGCTGCGGTTGCTGGGGGTGAAGTGCCCCATGGGCGACGGCGACGGCGCGCTGGCCGTGCACGGGCGCACCTGCCGCGACGCGCTGAGGGGCGCGCTGGCGAGCGGCACCCTCACCCTGGACTTCGACGGCGAGACCGGCGGCGTGGATCGCCACGGGCGGGTGCTGGGCTATGTGATGGCCGGGCGGCTGGATGTGGGGGCGGCCCTGGTGAAGCGCGGCGCGCTGGTGGCCTACACTGCCTACCCCTTCGGGCGTGAGGCCGCCTACCTGGCCGCAGAGGCCGAGGCGCGCGCCCAGGGCCGCGGCCTGTGGGCCGATCCGCAGGCGGTGGCCCAGGTGGACGCCCTGAAGCTCGCCTGGGCGAGCCAGCGGAGCGAGTGACGTGCGGCGCCTGCTCCACGCCCTGTGGCTGCGGCTGCAGCACAGCTACGGCACCCAGCTCTTCCGGCTGGCGGTGCTGATCGCCGCCATCCTGTTCTTCAGCTCGTCGGGGCTGCTGTACTTCGAGATGCACGGGCGCCCCGATCTGAGCTGGGGCGACGCCGTGTGGTGGTCGGTGGTGACCATGACCACCGTGGGCTACGGGGATCTGTTCCCCGAGACGGTGGCGGGGCGCTACCTCATCGGCTTCCCCACCATGCTGTTCGGGATCAGCATCCTGGGCTACGTGCTGTCGATCACCGCGAGCGTGCTCATCGAGGTACGCACCAAGGAGCTGCGGGGCATGAGCGACGTGACCTTCGAGGACCACTTCCTGCTGGTGCACTGGCCGGGGCTGGGCCGAGCCCAGGCGGTGGTGGGCGAGCTGCGGGGCGATCCGAAGACGGCGCGCACGCCCATCGTGCTCATCGACGACCGGCTCGAGGAGCTGCCCGAGAGCCTCGCCCGGCTGGGCGTGAGCTTCGTGCGGGGCAACCCCACCAAGCTCGACACCCTGGAGCGAGCCCACTACCAGAAGGCCAAGCAGGCGCTGGTGCTGGCCCGCGACCAGCTCGATCCGGCGAGCGATCACGCGACGCTGGCGGCGGTGCTGACCATCGAGCAGCTCCGCCCCGAGATCAACACCACGGGCGAGTGCGTGGATCCCGACAACCTGGAGCTGTTCGCCCGCGCGGGCTGTGACGACATGGTGTGCATCGCCCAGCTCAGCTCGAACCTGCTGGTGCAGGAGGCGCTGGATCCGGGCGTGCAGGGGCTGCTGCAGGAGATCACCAGCAACACCTACGGGCAGAGGGTGTTCGTGGTGCCCATCCGGGCCATGGGCACCTGGCGCTACCAGGAGCTGCTGGACGCCTTCAGCGGGGCCGACGTGCTGTGCATCGGCCTGCGCCACGAGGACGGGATGGAGCTGAACCCCGCGCCCGGGGCCCGGGTGCGGCAGGGCGACCGGCTGGTGTGCATCGCGCGGCAGCGGCCCGCGGAGTACGCCCCGGCGGCGAGCTGAGCCCTCAGCCCGCGAACGGGGGCACGGGCTTGTAGCCGGCGTCCATGGGGGGCACGGGCTTGTAGCCGGCGTCCATGGGGGGCACGGGCTTGAAGCCGACGACCATGGGGGGCACGGGCTTGTAGCCGGCGTCCATGGGGGGCACGGGCTTGTAGCTCAGGTCGCTCTGCTGGGGGCC
Source organism: Myxococcales bacterium (assembly GCA_020633555.1). Lineage (GTDB taxonomy): Bacteria > Myxococcota_A > Bradymonadia > UBA7976 > UBA1532 > JACKDL01. Next base: position 77,029 of record JACKDL010000026.1, read on the forward strand.
GGTGGCGGCCAGGACCGGCGAGGACAGGGCGAACAGGAACAGCAGGGCGAAGCGCTTCATGGGAGCCTCCAGGGTCAGGGTTCGCTCCCTCTTCCTGGAGCGCGTCGTCCTCCCTTTTGGCTCCAGACACTTTTCCCGGTCAGCCTGCGGATCGCAGCCCCGAGCCGCTGCTCAGGAGAGGATCTCGGGCGGGGGCGGCGGGCGCTCGAAGCCGCGGCGCTGACAGCGGAACAAGAGGCGGTCGGCCCGGGGCGGGGCGGCGGGGGCGTCCACGCCGGTGGCCACCTGCTCGAAGCCGAAGCTGCGGTGCAGCGCGATGCTGGGGCGGTTGGCCGCGGTGGTGGTGTACAGCACCGTGTCGGTGCGCTTGTCCAGCCACTCCAGGCGGCGCTTCGTGAGGGCGCGGCCGATGCCCAGCCGTCGCCAGCCCTCGGCCACGCGCACGCCCTGCAGGTACCAGCCCGTGGGGATGCGATCGGGGCCGCTGAAGGGGCGCTCGATCCAGCTCGCCCGGGCCACGGCCACCACGCCCTCGGCCACCTCGGCCAGCACCAGGAAGGTCTGGTCCGCCGGCACGCGCACGGCGAAGTCATGGGCCAGCCGGTCGGCCGTGGCCTGCGGCTCGCTGCCGGGCGGGGTCTGGAACTCCAGCATGGCCGGGATGTCGGCGGCGGTGGCCAGCCGGACCCGGTAGCTGCCGCCATCGCTCACGGGGTCACCTCCGACAGCTCGATGTGGGGCGCGCCGAAGGCCGCGGCGGGGGCCAGCAGCGGCCGCAGGCGGTCGTCGCCGCGCACATGCCACTCCAGGAAAGCCCGGCTCAGCGCGTTGATGAGCGGCTGCGCCACCTGGGGCGGGGTGTGCTCGGGCTCGCAGATGCGCCGGTCGCCCAGGATGGGCGCCAGATCCACGGCGATGGGCAGGTTGCACATGTTGCTGAAGGTGAAGTGGGCCCCGCTGGGGAAGTGGGCCCGGAGGCTGTCGGGCTGCACCGTCTGGGCCCACAGCAGGTCGCCGTGCTCGGCGTCGGGGAGGGTGGCGTCCAGCCCGCCGGTCATGAGGAGCATGGGCGCCTGCAGGCTGACCATGCCGCCGGCCGCGATGAGGGGCGCCCCGTCGTGCGGGCGGGAGGCGGGCGGGGTCATGGGCACGAGCGCCGCCACGCGGCCGTCGGCGAAGCCGGCGCGCAAGCGCTCGGCGGCCTCGCGGACGAAGTCGCAGGAGCGGGGGACCGAAGGATTCGGGCCGTCGCAGTCGGCGAGCTGCTCGTCCACCGCCAACCCGGCGCCGCCCACGGCCAGCGTGGTGTAGCCGCCGTAGCTGTGGCCCGCGACGGCCCGCCAGGTGGGGTGGACGGCCCCCGCCAGCGGGTGCTCCGGCGGCAGGGCGTCGACGTGGTCGAGGGCGGCGATGACGTCCAGTGGGCGCAGATCCACCATGCGCCAGTCGGGCAGGTTGGGGGGGCCGCCGCCCAGCAGGCGCGTCGAGTTGCCGGGGTGCTCGGGCGCCGCCACCACCCAGCCGTGGCTGGCCAGGTACTCGGTGAAGAAGTAGCTCTGCTCGGGCATGGCCTGGCTGCCGTGGCTGAAGATCAGCACGGGGGCGCCGCCGTCGAGCTCGGCGGGGGGCACGCCACCCAGCACCTGGGGCCGGACGATCAGGCCCGCGTAGCGCACGCGGTCCCCCTCGGTGGCGGTGGTGGGGTACCACCAGACCAGCTCCAGGGTGCGGGGCTCGTCCAGGCCGGGGGGTTGGTAGGTGAGTTCGCCGCGGTGCACGCCAACGGCGAAGGGGCCGGGCGCGGTGGGATCCTCGGGCCCGGCGTCGGGCTCGGCGTCGGGCTCGGCGTCGGCGCCCGCGTCGGGATCGCCCGCCGCGTCAGGCGCCTGCCCGTCGGGATCGGCCGGCCCCAGGTCCGGCGCGGCCCCGTCGGCCGCCGGGCCCCCGTCGGCGACGGGCGCCTGCCGGGCTGGCTGGGGCTGCGCGTCGTCGCAGCCGGCGCCCGCCAGCGCCAGCCCCAGGGCCCACCACCGCAGGGCCGCGCGCATCACTCGCCGACCACGGTCCGTGTGACGTCGTCGCCCCCGAAGTCGCTGGCCGGATCCAGCAGAGCGGCGTCGGTGTCGTCACCCAGCACGTGCCGCTTCAGGAAGGCCATGGCCAGGCCATTGATGATGGGGTAGGCCTCGGCCACCGGCAGGAAGTCGGGGCCGCAGCCGTCGTTGGCGGCCACCTCGACGGGCAGGTCGCAGGCGTTGCTGAAGCTGAAGTGGCCCGCGTTGGGGAAGTCAACCCGCAGGCTGTCGGGCTGGGTGATGCCCGCCCACAGGGGGTCGCCCTCGGCGGCGTTGGGCAGGGTGGCGTCGCGGCCGGCGGTCATCATCAGCGTGGGCGTCTGCACCCCCGCCAGGCCGGGCTCGCCCCCGAACAGCGTGTTGCCGGCGGGGGTCATGGGGATCAGCGCCTGGAAGCGGTCGTCGGCGAAGCCCGCGCGGAAGCGGTCGGCCGCCCGCACGGTGAAGGCGCAGGCCTCCTCCTGGCCCGCGGGCGGGGCCTCGCAGGCGGCGAGCAGGGCGTCGACGGCATAGCCGGCGCCTCCCACTGCAAGCGTGGTGTAGCCACCGAAGCTGTGGCCGGCCAGCGCGCGCAGGCTGGGGTGGACCCGCCCGGCCAGCGGGTGATCGGCCGGCAGGGCGTCCACGTAGTCGGCCACCGCGTGGATGTCGGTGGGCCGCAGCTCGAACAGGCGCCAGAAGTCGGCTGAGCTGTCGGTGAAGGTGTTGCCGGTGTGATCGGGCGCCACCACCACCCAGCCGTGGCTGGCCAGGAACTCGGTGAAGAAGTAGCTCTGCTCGCCGAAGCCCCCGTTGCCGTGGCTGAACACCAGCACCGGCGCGTCGGCCAGATCGGCCAGGGGCGGGGCGCCGCCGAACACCTCGGGGCGTAGCAGCAGGTTGCCGTAGCGCACCCGCTCGCCCTCGCTGGCGGCCGTGGGGTACCACCAATGCAGGTCGAGCGGGCGCGGGGCCTCGAGCTCGGGCGCCGCGTACTCGATGGTCTCGACGTGGAAGCCGACGGCGAAGGGCCCCGGCTCGCCGGGGGCGGGCGGGTCCATGTCCGGGGGGGCCATGTCGGGCGCCATGTCGGCCGGGGCCATGTCGGCCAGGGCCATGTCGCCCGCGCCCTGATCGGCCACCGCCTGATCGGCGCCGGCGTCCGCGGTGACGGCCCCGTCGGCGCCCTGCTGGGCGGGCGCGGGATCGCCGTCGTCGCAGCCGACGGTCAGCGTGAGGGCGAGCAGGGCGAGGGCAGAGCGGGTTCGGAGCACGGGGACCTCGGGGCGCTTGGATCGGGCCGGCCTATTGGCTCGGGCTGAAGATGAACGGGTACGCGATGACGCACTCGCCCCCATCGGGCGGGGCCGGGAAGCGGGTGCTGCGGATCACGCCAAGGACACACTCGGCCACCGCGGCGTCGCCCAGGGTCGAGGACTTGACCTTGGCGCTGCGCACCTCGCCCTGGGGGGTGATGCGCCACTCCACGGTGAGCTTGCCCGACAGCGCGGCAGACTTGAGCAGGGCCCTCTCGTAGCAGCCCACCACCTTGCCCTGGTGCTGATCCACCGCCGTGCGCACCTGCCCCTTGCTGAGGCTGCAGCTCGACACCTTGGTGCGGCTGGACAGGTTGCGGACCTTGCCGCGGATGCGGCCGGCGCCCTTGGTGGTCTTCTCGCCCAGGCGACCCACGCGGGCGCCGATCTGCTGGCCCCCGGTGGTGGCCAGGGGCGCCTGGTCGCGGCCGATGTTCACGTCGCCGCCCGGCAGCGGGGCGCCCACCCCGGGCACCTCCAGGGCGGCGCCGGTGGCGCCCGCCTTGCCGACGGCGTCGATGTTGCTGGCCACGTCCTTCAAGGTCACGTCGTCGCCCGTGGGGGCGGCGTCGGCGCCCGCGTTGACCGCCGACAGCAGGGCCTCGGCGTCACCCTGCGCCTGCTGACGCGCGCGCTGCATCTTCCGGCGCACCTTCTGGCGCACCGAGGACGGGAGCTGGGGCGTGGCCTCGGCGGGATCCGAGGGCCGGGGCGCGGGGGCCTCCTTCGCCTTCGGCGCGCGCTCGGGCCGGGGCTTCGGCGGCTTGGGTGGCGGCGCCTTGGGCTTCGGCTTCGGCTTGATCTTCGGCAGCTCCCGGGCGTCCTTCAGGCTGGCGAAGCGCTCCTTGGGCGGGGGCTTGGCCACCGTGAGCTGCACGCCCACCGCGTCCAGCGACACCACGCCCAGGGCGAACAACAGGTGGAGCACCGCGCCCGCGCCGAGCGCGCCCAGGTACACCCCCCATGGCTTGCGGCGGCCGGTGGCGCGGCCCGCGTCCCGCGCGGCGTGATCCACGCGGATCCGCCAGGTGGCCTGGGCCCAGCGCAGCTCGGCCCGATCGCCGGGCTCCAGGGGCATCTCGCTGGGGCCTTCGGGCACGGTCTCGCTGGCGCCCAGGTGCATGCGGCGGCCGGTGGCGCCCGCGGGGATGCACAGGACCACCCCCTGCCCGGTGTGACGCACCACCGGCTGGCCCCGCGGGAACCGGTCGCGGCTGTGGAGCACCTGCGAGGCGGCCACCACCCCGTCGACGATCCGCGCCACCTCCACCACCACGCCGCCCTGGCGATCGCCGGTGGGGCGGCCGCTGGTCAGGTCGCCCAGGATGGCGTCCAGGTGCTCTACGGCCGGCGGGCGTGGGGGCTCGGGATCGGCCCAGATGCTCGGCTCGAACCCGTCGGGGGGCAGGGTCAGGGCGCCGCGGGCCGGGGGCCGCCGACGGGGCTCGGCCTCGGGCGGGCGCACGGCGAAGAGCAGGTCGGTGAACTCGCCCGAGTCCACGGTGCGCTCGGACAGCGGGCCGGGCGCCTGGGGGCCCGGAACCACGGGCCCCGGGACCGAGCGAGTGGGCTCCTGGCTGGCGCTCGTGGCCTCGCCGGGCACCCGGGTGGGCTCCTGCGAGTCGTCCCCCGGCCGCATGGGCACCTGCGCCGTGGGCTCGTCGGTGCCACGGGCCGGGTGGGCGAAGCCGGCGGCCCGTTGCGGCGCGGCGTGCAGGCGCGTGGGGTCGTCCTCGCCGGGGCTGGGCAGGGGCGCGGTGACCCGCGGCGGCACCAGCGGGGCGATCTCGCCGGGCGGCGT
>JACKDL010000027.1 GCA_020633555.1 Myxococcales bacterium
CATCGAACGGGTGGAGTCCGCAGCAGCGGAGGTTGCCGTGGGCGCGTTCGCGGCCAGAAGCCGCGTGCGCGGGGCAGATCTGAGGCGCACAGCGGCAAGGCGTCGCGGACGGCGCAGATGTGCATCCCCAAGGGAGTCTCCACCGTGCTGGTCATCTCCGACGTGGCTTTGGATCGCGACCAGGCACTCAAGCGCAGCACGGCGACCTGGGCCAACCTCTCGGGTAGGCGTTCCGCAGCGCTCAAGTGCAACGGGTCGGCCGCCTCGTGGACTGCGTTCTGCACAAACCGGCGAAGCTCGGTGGCCACGACCTGCTGCCTCGCTGTGAACTGTCGCCGCTGGGCGCCTTGGACCGCCCCGCTCACGCGGCTTGCGGGGCCGCGATCGCGCTCGGGGTTTGGATCGACGCTGCGGTCTCCACCCGGTCGATGGCTTCGCTACCGGGGTTTGGGCGACACCAGGGACGCCGTCCCTGGGACCCTGCCGAGGGGGTGGCCCCCCTCGGACTCCCCCTGGCTTCGTTGGGCAGTTGTTGGGAGGCCATCACGCGTTCCGTTGCCCCGCCGGGGGGGCTCAAGCGGCGCCCCCCCGGAGCCCCCCATCCTCCGGCTGTCGATCGCACCGCCGCGGTTTTCGTAGCTGGTCTGAGGTCTTACGACGCTCGCGGTCCCCGCCATTCGGCGACGTGAACGCGCTCCGGGCGGCCGCCGCGGTGGATTGAGCGCTGGGACGGGCCGCCGCGGTTTCCGTAGCGGGTCTGCGGCCTCTCGGGCGCTCGCGATCCCCGTCATTCGGCGACGTGAACGCGCTCCGGGCGGCCGCCGTGGTGGATCGGGCGCTGGAACGGGCCGTCGTGGTGTCCGCCGGTAGGCTGCGGCCTCTCGCAAGTCGCGCTCCCCGCCATTCGGCGACATGAAGGCGCTCCGGACGACCGCCGTGGTGGATCGAGTGCTGGAACGGGTCGCCGCGGTTTTCGTAGCGGGTCTGCGGCCTTACGACGCTCGCGGTCCCCGCCATTCGGCGACATGAACGCGCTCCGGACGACCGCCGTGGTCGATCGGGCGGTGGAACGGGCCGTCGTGGTGACCGCCGGTGGGCTGGCCTCAGGCCGCGTCCACCCGCCGCCCGAACACGTACAGCCCGCCCGCCATGATCCCCAAACCCAGCGGGTAGGCCGCCCACACCGGCACGCCCACCACCACGCCCACGTAGCCGGCGGCGCCTGCGGCCACCATGGCCAGGGTGGCGTAGGGGAACTGGGTGCGCACGTGGGCCAGGTGCGGGCAGCCCGAGGCGGTGCTGCTGAGCACGGTGGTGTCGCTGATGGGCGAGCAGTGATCGCCCCAGATGGCGCCGTCGAGCACGGCGCCCAGGCAGGCGTAGACCACCAGGGGCTCGCCGCTGAGGGTGGCGGCCAGGGGGGCGGCCACGGGCAGCACCAGGGCCATGGTGCCCCACGAGGTGCCGGTGGCGAAGGCCACCAGGCCGGCGAGCACGAAGACGGTGACGGGCAGGGCCACGGGGGGCAGGGCGTCGCCGATGAGGGCCACCAGGGCCATGCCGGTGCCGAGCTCGTCGCACACCGATTTGATGGCCCAGGCCAGGATGAGCACGGCGGCGGCCTCGGCCAGGGTGCTCAGGCCGCTGAGGTAGGCCTTGCCGGCGTCGCGCACGGTGAGGGTGCGGGGGATGAGCGCCAGGGCGAAGGCCACCCCCGAGCCGATGAGGGCGGAGCCCAGCAGGATGAACGCGGTGTTGTCGGCCACGTAGTCGGCCTCGAACACGGCCTTCCAGTCAGCGAGCGAGAGGGGCGAGAAGGAGGCCATGCCGGCGCTGCCGCCCCAGATGATCCAGGCCACGATGGCGGCGAGCACGGCACCGATGGGGATGATCGCGTTGCGGGCCCGGGGCACCACACCCGGGGCCTCGAGCTGCTCGGGGCCCTCGGCGTCGGCCTTGCCCGGGGCCAGCGGGCCGCCGCTGCGGGCGCGGCGCTCGGCCTTGAGCATGGCCCCCATGTCGCGGCCGGTCAGGGCGCCCAGGAACACCAGGGCCAGGGCGAACAGACAGTAGAAGCGCAGGGGCAGCACCTGGAAGAACAGCTCGTAGCCGCTCTTGGGCAGGTCGGGCACGGTGGCCAGGACAGCGAGCAGGTCGTCGAACAGGCCCACCTCGTAGCCGATCCAGGTGCTGACGATGGCCACGCCGGCCACGGGCGCGCTGGTGCTGTCGACGATGTAGGCCAGCTTCTCGCGGCTGATTCGGTTGCGGTCGGTGAGGCTGCGGCCGGTGGTGCCCACCACGACGGTGTTGGCGTAGTCGTCGAAGAACAGGGCGGTGCCCATGAAGGACGTGACCGCCTGGGCGCTGCGGGGGCCGCGGGCGAAGCGCGACAGGCGATCCACCAGGCCCCGGGTGCCGCCCATGCGGCCCACCAGGGCCACAAGGCCCACCAGCGCGAAGGTGAAGCCCAGGATCTGCAGATTGAAGCTGTCGGCGATGACCCGCCCCAGGTAGCCGTCGAGGGTGACTTCGGCGCCGAAGAAGGCCGCCGGTGCCAAGGCCAGGCTCTTGATCTCCAGCCACAGGGCCCAGGCGGGGTTGCCGCCCTGGAGCACCACCGCGCCCACCAGCACGGCGCTGAGCAGCGCCACGACGACGTGGCGGAAGGCCACGGCGAGCAGCAGCGCCACCAGGGGGGGCAGCAAGCTCAGCCAGTCGCCGGCGCGGGCCTGAGCCTCGAAGGCCTTGGCGCCCAAGCCGCCCTTCACCGCCAGCCGGTCGCCGGTGCGCGTCACCTGCACGGTCAAGGCGGGCGCGGCCGGATCCTGGACGACGGCGAAGGCGGCGTGGCGGCCCTGGGCGTCGCGGATCACCGGCTCTTGGATGACGGCGGCCAGCGCGCCGGTGCCGGGGCCGCTGAGGGCCAGCCGCACCGCGGGCACGCCCTGCTCGGGGCGCAGTTCGGCCAGCTTGCCGCGCACCAGCCGCTCGACGGTCAGGCGGGTGACGGCGGCCTCATCGATGGGCAGCGCGGCGGCCCCGGCGATGAGGGCCGCGCCCACCGCCAGGGTGAGCGCCAGGGTGCGTGGGTTGGGCATGGGCGGAGCGTCGCACGGCCCGGGGGCCGGGGCCAACCGCCGCGAGGGCGGCGCTGGGGCGCGGGGCTCAGCCCGCCTGGCGCACCAGGGCCAGGGGGCGGCTGCGCGGCGGGCGGCTGGCGTGGGGGACGCGCTGGGCGACGCGCTCGGCCACGCGGCGCGCCTCGAGCTCGGCGAGCCGGTCGTCGAGGGCGCAGGCCGACGCGGGGCGCTCGGCGGGGTCGCGGGCCAGCAGGGCGTCGACCACCGCCGCCAGGGCGGGATCGACGCCGGGGGCCACGAACACCAGCGGCGGCGGCTGGCCGGTGAGCCGCGAGCGCAGGGCCCGCCGGGCGGGGCCCTCGGTCTCGTAGGGGTGCACGCCGGCCAGGGCCTCGTAGGCCACCATGCCCAGCCCGTACAGATCGGCCCGGCCGTCGGCGGGGGCGCCGGCCACCACCTCGGGGGCCATGTAGTTGGGTGAGCCGGCGGCGGGGCGGCGGCCGGCGTGGGCGGCCTGCAGCGACAGGGCCAGACCGAAGTCGATGAGGCGCACGATGGGCATGGGGCCATTGAGGCCCTCCCACACCGACTGGATCCACAGGTTGCCCGGCTTCACGTCGCCGTGCAGGTAGCCCTGGGCGTGGGTCGCGGCGAGCACGTCGCACACCTGGCGCAGCAGGCGAATGACCAGCAGTGGGGGCAGGGGGCCGCGGGCCAGGCGGGTGTCCAGGCCTTCGCCGCCCAGCAGCTCGGTGACGAACCAGGGGCGGCCGTCGCGGAACCAGCCGAAGTCGAAGACGGGCATGGCGTGGGGGTGCTCGATGCGGGCCATGACCTCGGCCTCCTGGGCCAGGCGGTCCACGGCGCTCGGGGCGTGCACGCGGCCGGGCTCCAGGGTCTTCAGGGCCACCAACTGGCCGCTGGTGACGTCGCGGGCGCGGTAGACCACGGCGCAGGCGCCGCGGCCGGCTTCTTCCAGGATCTCGTAGCGGGTGTCGACGACGGCTGGGGCCGGCATGGGGCACCTCCTTCGCCCTGGGGAAGGGAGGCGCGCCGGCGTTTTGCAGAGCGGCGAAAAAAAAGTGGGCGGGTTCCCGCACTTTGACGCGACACGCCCCGCGATCCGCCGATGGGGAAGGGTGAGGCCTCGCGCCGTCACCCACCGCTGGAGGTTGCCCATGGGCCCGCTGCCCGTCGAAGCCGTCGAGACCCTGCCCTTCAACCCGCCGCTGCCGTTCCTGGCCCTGGCTTTGGCCCTGTTGGCCGTGCCGGCCGCGCGGGCCGTGCGCCGGCTGGGCGCCGAGACGGCGCACCGGCCCTGGCCGGCGGGCTGGGACGGGGGGCAGGCTGCGCGCCATGCCACGGGCGGGCTGCTGGCGTTCATCGGGCTGTGCCTGGCGCCCGTGGCGCTGCAGCCGGCGGCGGTGGCTCTGCCCGGGGCGGTGGGGCGCGAGCTGGCATGGCTGGCCCAGGCGGCCTGGGGCGCGCTGGTGCTGCTGGGGCCGCTGCTGTGGGCCCTGGCGCAAGTGGCCGAGCTGCGCTGGCCGGCGACGGCGCTGCGGGCGCTGACGGCGGTGGCGCTGGCGCCGCTGGGGGCGGTGATGGCGGCGGGCTGGGCGCCGCCGGGGTCGCGGCGGCGATCGGCTGGCCTTGCGCGCCGCGGCGCCCACGCTTCGGCGGCAGGGCCCGGCGGTGGCGGGCCTGGCGCAGACCGGTGGTGCAGGTCACCCGGCGTTCGCGGCTGCCCGAGCTGCTCGCGGCCCGGGACCGGGCGGCGGCCATGGACGCGCCCACCCGCCGCACCCCCTGGCCGCCAAGCGGTGTTGACACCGTGTGAGCTGTCGTCGCCGCTTGGCGCCCTGGCGGCGGCACTGTCAGGGCGGCGCGACGATCAGAGCCCGGATCACCCCCAGAGGCCCCGAAAACCGGGTTGGCACGGCCGCTGCACAAGGGGTTGACCGAGCGCGGCCCGAGGGGGGCCGCCCGGTTCCAGACTCAAAAACAGGGAGCACCCCATGACCATCCGCAAGCTGTTCACCGCCGGCTTCGCCTTCGCCCTGCTGACCGCCGCTGGCTGCAGCGACCCCACCACCGACGTGTCCACCAGCTTCGACGACGAGCTGGCGCAGTTGGAGGCCGAGAACGAGGCCGCCGCCCTGCGCGCCCAGGGCATGGATCCCGAGGCCGAGGGTGAGCCCGCGGAGGAGGCCGGCGAGGCCGAGCGCGAGATGGGCCCGCCGGAGGCCGAGGGCGACGCCCCCGCCCCGGGCGAGCGGGCTGAGGCGCACTGCGCCGAGCGCGGCGCCGACTTCATCGAGCACTGCGAGGCGCGCGTGGCGGCCGCCGAGGCCGAGGGCGTCGAGCTGCCCGAGGAGTTCCCGGGCTGCGAGGCGTTGGCGGAGCGCGCTGAGGGCCGCTGCATGGGCCACGCCCGTGAGGCCATCCGCGACCGCATCCGCGCCTGCCACGCCGAGTGCCGGCCCGAGGCCCGCGCGGCGGTCGAGGCCTGCGCCGAGGACGGCGGCGAGCGCGACGCGTGCCACGAGGCCGGCCACGACGCGGCGCAGGCCTGCCACGAGGCGTGCCCGGACGCGCCGGCCCGCCCCGAGGGTGAGGGGGATGGTCCCGAGGGTGAGGGCGAGCGGCCGGCCCGCCCCGACGGCGCGGGCGACCGTCCCGAGCGCCCCGAGGGCGAGGGCGACGGCGACTGCGAGCACCCCGAGCGGCCCGCGCCGGACGGCGAGGGTGACCGCCCCGAGCGGCCCGCGCCGGACGGCGAGGGTGACCGCCCCGAGCGGCCCGCGCCGGACGCCGAGCAGCCCGCGCCGGACGCCGAAGGCGAGCCCGCCGACGACGCCGAGGGTGAGGATGACGGCGAGGAGGCCCCCGAGGCGCCCCGCCCGCCCCGCCGCGGCTGAGCTTGCCTCAAGAGCCCTTCAGAGCTGAGTGCCCGCCTCGATCACCAGCATGAACTCGGTGATCGGGGCGTAGGCCTCGCCCTCCGCCGGCACCCGCCACATGCGGGCGGCGTTCCCCCCCACGCTCCAGTGCCGGTTCAGCGGCACCAGGGTCGACACCGCCGCCATGGCTGAGTCGCCGTCGAGCACCCCGCCCCGCCCCCGCTGCCGCCAGAAGGCCCGCACCTGCGCCCGCTCGAAGGGCAGCCGGGTCCAGGCCGACAGGTCCCGCCGGCCCGGCGCGTTGGCGTCGGCGTACTCCAGACCCACCTCGGCGTGCGTCTGCAGCCGCGCGATCATGAACAGCCGGCCGGCCAGGGCGCCGTCGTCCAGGCGGGCCCGGTCGCCGGCGAAGCGCCAGCGGTCGACCAGCCAGCCCGTGTCGAAGGGGGCCCAGTCGTACTCGGCCCCCGCCAGGATCAACTCGGCGCCCGCCTCCAGACGCCAAGCGTCGGCGAGCGCCACGTGGCCCCGGGCCCCAAGGTGCAGGCCCAGGCCGGCGTTGCGCAGGTTCAGGTCGCCCGTGGCGGTCACCGCCCACGGCTGACCCAGCCACGGGGTCCACCCGGCGTCCAGGCCGGCGGCCAGCAGGGGGCCGAAGTCGGCGTTGGGCCACGCGACCGCGTCCTGGCCGCCGGTGAGCCGGGTGGGGCGCCAGGTGTCCAGGGCCAGGGTGCCGCCCAGCTCGAAGTGACCGTCCGCAAGCCCGTACCAGGCGCGCCCACCCAGGACCGGCGGGGCGAGGACATGATCCACGAAGGCCTCGAGCCCCACGGGCCAGCCCGTGCGGTCGGGGGGCAGCCGGGCGTAGACGCCCAGGCGGTGGTGATCGTCGTCGATGCCGTTGTGGTAGCGGCGCACCAGCGTGCCGTGGCCCAGGGTCACGTCCACCAGGCTGCCCACGGTGACCGCCTCGCCCAGGCGCACGAAGCGCACCACCCGGCCCAGGTCGGCCGTCTCGTCCCAGTCACGCTCGCGCAGGGTGCGGTCGTCCAGGCTCAGGCGCAGGGGGGCCTGCAGCGATAGATCCAGGCCGAAGCCGGCCACGCCGAACCACGGGCGCACCAGCCAGGTAGGCGTCTCGGCCACCGAGCCGAGGCCGCCACCCACCCCCAGCTCCACCGCGGCGCGGGGCTTCTGCGTCGACAGGGGCGTGGCCAATGCAGCCACCAAGGCGAGGGCGATCATGCGGGCGACCGTACTTGAGTTTGACGCGCGCGATAAGGGTCAGGGGCAGCGGGCGGGGGTGTCCAGGCAGGCCTGGGCGGCCTGAGCCAACCGCGCGGCCCCAGCGCGGTGGGCGGGCGCCTGCACGGTCCGGGCGAGGCGGCGGGCGTCGGCGGGGTGTCCGGCGCGCAGGGCCGCGTAGGCCAGCCGGTAGCGCTGCTCATCGTCCAATGTGGGCAGCCGGGCGCCCAGGGTGTGCGCGGCGGCCCAGCGCTCGGCGGCGAGCAGCAGCGCCAGCCGCTGGGTCAGGCGGCGGGCGGCGTCGGGGACCTTCCCGTTGTCGCGCAGCGCCTGCGACAGGTCGCCCGCCAGCCGGGCCTGATCGGCCGCGGCGGCCCACAGCGCCGGGCGTCGGGGCGCCAAGGCCCGAAACAGGCGGGCGGCTACCCCGGGCTCGCCGGCCACGGCCCACAGGCGCGCGCGCTGTTCGGCAGCGTCCAGGTCGTCGGGCGCTCGCAGGAGGAGCTGCGTGAGCACCTCGGCGGCGGCCAGGGGGTCGCTGGCCGCGTGCAAGGCGCTCGCGACGGCCATCAGCACCGTGCGGCGCTCGGCGGAATCCTGCAGGGCATCGGCCTCGGCGGTGGCGGCGCGGGCCAGGCCAAGCCGGGCGAACAGCAGGGCGGCTTCGCGGCGCAGCAGATCGGCCCCGGGTGCCCGATCCAACCCGCGGCGCAGCACGTCCAGGGCGCGCTGGGGGGCGTCGGCCTTCAGGTGAGCGCGCGCCCACAGGCCGTACAGCACCGGATCGCCCTCGGCGGCGGGCTCGCCCTTCGCGAAGGCCTCAGCGGCCTCGGCGTAGCGTTCGGCCTTCAGGTGGGCCTGCGCCAGAAACAGCCACAGGGCCGGGCGCGCGGGATCCTGTGCGAGCACGCGGCTCAGGGCCTCGGCGGCCTTGGGCAGGTCGCCCGCCTGGAAGTACACCGCGCCCAGCAGGGCGTCGTAGTCCAGCTTGGCGAAGCCGCAGGCCTCGCCCTGCTTCGCCCAGCAGGCGCGGGCGCCCTGCAGGGCCTTCACGGCCCGGTCCAGCCGGCCCTCCACCAGGTGCTGGCGGGCCAGGGGCAGCCAGGCGACCTTGGGCGGGGGCGCCGCGAGCAGCCACGCGCCCAGCAAGAGGCTCAGGGGGCTCATCGCAGGTCGAACCGCACGGCCTGGCGGGCCCACGCGCGCACGGCGCGCCCCTGGTACGTGGCGGGCTGGAAGCGCCAGCGCCGCACGGCCTGCACGGCGGCCCCGTCGAAGACGCCCGGCGGCTCGGCCTGCTCCACCTGCACCTGCTCCACCTGCCCATCGGCGCCCACCAGCAGGGCCACCACCACCCGGCCCTGGATGCCGTCGGCTCGGGCCGTGGGGGGATAACGCGGCGGCGGGCTCAGCAGGGGCCGCGGCGGCTCGTCCACGGTGTGCTCGTCCAGCACCAGCTTGTCGGCGGCGGGCAGGGCCAGGGCCTGCCCGCCGCCCACAGCGCCCGCCAGGCCGGCACCGCCCAGGGCCCCAAGGGTCAGGTCCCCGGGTTCGCCCAGCACGGGCGCGGCGACGGCGCTGGGCAGGTCCAGGGCGGGCAGCGGGGCCGGCGCGTCGGCAGCGGGCGCATCCACCGCCACGGGCTGCGGGGGTGGGGCCGGCGGCGGCGGCTGGGGCGCGGCCACGACCCGGGGCGGCGGCAGTGGGGGCGGGTTCGCGGCCGGCACGTCCACCCGCAGCAGCGCCAGGGCCGCCAGCAGGCCCAGGTTGACGGCCACGGTCACCAGGATGGCCCCCAGTTGCCCCATCACGGCTTCTCGACGTCCAGGCCCACGTCCTTGGCCCCGCCGCGCCGGCAGCCGTCGATGACCTGCACCAGCGTGCCCGTCTCGACCCGCTTGTCGGCGGCCACCAGCACCGGGCGCTGGGGCGCGCGGGCCAGCGCGTCGGCCACCCGCGTGCGCACCATCCACAGCGGCACGGGCTGGCCGTCCACGAAGACGTTGGCCTGAGCGTCCACCAGCACCCGCAGCGTGCGGGTGTCGGCGGCCTCGCCCGAGGCGGCGCCGGGCCGCTCGATGTCGATGGCCAGCTCCTCGGTGAACTTGGCGCTGACCATGAAGAAGATCAGCAAGATGAAGATCATGTCGATCAGCGGGGCCAGGTCGATGGCCGACGCCTCGCGCTCCCCGCGCTGGATCTCGCCGAGCTTCATGGGGCCCCCTCGGCCAGCCGCGTCAGCTCATGGTCCAGACGGGCGGCTTTCAGGTGCAGCAGCCGCTCCATCACCAGGCCGGGGATGGCCACCGCCAGGCCCATCTGGGTGGTGGTGAGCGCCGCCGAGATGCCCCCACTGATGCCCTGGCGGGGGTCGCCCACGGCGGTCAGGGCGTCGAAGGTGTCGATCATGCCGCCCACCGTGCCCAGCAGCCCCAGCAGCGGCGCGGCGGCCACCAGCGCCACGATCAGCGCCTGGTGGCGCTGCAGCCGCGCGCGCTGGCGGGCCGCCCAGATTCGGCGGCCGCTCGCGTCGGCGGGCGCCGGCTCCAGCCGCAGGTGGGCCGCCCGCCGCACCAGCAGGTACCACAGCAGCAGCCCCACGGCGGTCAGCGGCCACATGACGGGGCCGCCCGCCAGGAAGAGGGCCCGAATCTTCGCCCAGACCACCGCGGCCGCCGCCCCGCTCACGCCGGCGGCCCGTCGTGGTGGGCGCCGGGGTGGTGCCCCGCGTCGCCGTGGTGGTGGTGATGGGCGTGCGGGTGCCCGTCGGGCCGGTGGCAGGCCAGGTCGTGAATCACCACCAGGCTGTCGGTCTGCAGGCGGGTGAGGATGCGGCTGGCCCAGCGGTCCAGCAGGGTGTGCAGCAGCAGGGTGGGGATGGCCACCGCCAGCCCCAGCTCGGTGGTGATCAGCGCCTGGCTGATGCCCCCCGACAGGCGCTTGGGGTCCCCCGTGCCGTACTCGGTGATGACGTCGAAGGTGGCGATCATGCCGGTGACGGTGCCCAGCAAGCCCAGCAAGGGGGCCACGGCGGCCACGGTGCGCAGCAGCGGCAGCAGCCGCTCCAGGCGGGGCAGCTCGCGGAACACCGCGCGGGCGGCCACCTCCTCCAGGTGGGCGTGGGTCTCGTCGGGCTCGGCCAGCAGCACCCCCAGCACCCGCCGCATGGCCCCGGGCCCCGCCATGGCGGCCCGCGCGGCGGTCAGGTCACCGTGGGCCAGCGCCCCGCACACGTCCCGCGTCACGGTGCGTCCGGCGCCGATGAGCAGCAGGGTCAGCGCCCGCTCCAGCGCGACGAGCAGGGCCAGCCCGCCCAACCCCACGATGACCCAGCCGATGAGGCCCGCGCCCTCCAGCAGGTCGCTGAAGGTCTTGTCGCGCTGCACGGGAGGCAGTGGGCCGTCCGGATCGCGCAGGAACAGCGGTGCCACCGCGGCTTGCCCCTGGACCACTCGGGTGGCCGCCTGCGGCGCGGCCTCGACCACCGCCAGATCGCCGTCGCCGGTGGGCCGCAAGGCCCCTCCGCCACCGCCGAGGGCCGCCACCCGCCCTACGTGGGCGATGGGGCCGTCCACCGGGGCGCCGTCGGATCCGTAGAAGCGCCCGGGCACCGCGCGCACCCGCGTGGCCGCCGCCAGGTGGCCGCTGGCCCGCCTCAGCGCGTCCACCAGGCGGGCCTCGGGGGCGCCGGCGGGCAGGGCGTCGCCGTGCTGTGCCAGCGCGCGGGCCGCGCCGCGCAGGGTGCCCTCGAGCAGGGCGGCGTCCTCGTCGGCGCCCGCGGTGCGCTGGGCCACCTGCTGCGCGGCGGCGCGGGCGTCGGCCTCGGCGGCGTGCAGATCGGCCAGCTCGGCCTCCAGGGCGGCCAGCCGGCGGCGGGCCTGCGCCAGATCGGCCTCGCGGCGGCGAGTCAGGTCCTGGATCTCCTGGGCGAGCCCGTCGCGGGTGGCCTCCAGCTCGGCCTGCTCCTGCTCGAACAGGGCCTGCAGGTCGGGCGGGGCGGCCCACGCGGCGCCCAACACGGCCCACAGGGCCACGGCCATGGCCAGCGCCCGCCTCACGGGGTGGCCCCCGGCACCGGCAAGCGGTACAGCCCGCCGCGCACGCGCTTGTCCAGGTCGGTGAACAGCCGGGCCACCTCGTCGGCGTCGGCCTCGGCGGGCAGGGGGTCGTGGCGCCAGACGCCGTCCACCCGCCGCAGCCAGCCGAAGCCGCCCTCGGGCAGCCGGGTCAGCAGCACCACCGTGCCCAGCTTCACCGCCTCGACCAGCCGAGGCGGCCCGTTCGGGCTCAGCGCGACGGGGGTGGCGGTGCGGGCGATCTCGCCGGCCAGCCGCAGCTCGTCCTCGGCCAGGCGCCACAGGCGGGCGGCGCCCTCGGCGGCGGCCACCCGCTGGGCCTGCACCGCGGCGTCGAGCTGCTCCACCGCCGCCCGTCGCTCGGCCCGACGGTAGGGCAGGCCGTCGTCGATGGCGGCGGTCAGGGCGGCGGCCCCCTGCGCCACCGCGGCGCGCAGAGCGGCCGAGGCCTGCGCCCGATCGGCGTCGGCGGCCTCGGCCCGGGCCACGGCCGCCTTGTGCTCGGCCACGTGGGCCTTGGTGGCGGCGATCTGGGCCTCGAGCTGGGCCGTACGCTGGGCCAGCACGGCCAGCTCGGCCCCGCCGCGATCGCGCTCGCTGCGCAGCTCGGCCTCCAGCAGCCCGATCTGTCGGCGCAGGCTCGCCAGGGCCCGGGCGCGCTCGGCCACGGGCGGCGCCGCCCAGGCGGACCCCGCGGCCAGCAGCCCGAGGGCCAGGGGCAGCCCCCTCAGAGCCGGGTGTAGGTGCACAGGCCCAGCCCGTTCAGGTGCAGGCTCAGGCGGATCTGCTCGGCCACGAAGGCGCGCAGGTCCGTCTCGTCGCGGGTGAGGTTGCCCACGTCGTCATAGAAGAACAGCGGCTCGCCGCCCTCATCCAGCAGCCGCTCGCCGTCGGCGTCGCGCAGGTCGTTCAGGTCCTGCTGCGCCAGCTCGTCGGCGGTCAGGTGATCGTCGTCGCCCGCCACCGCCGCGAAGGGGTCGAAGCGCAGCGTCGCGTCGGTGCCGATCTTGTCCCAGAACAGGTGGACCGCGTGGGCGTTGAGCTGGGCGCCGGTGGTCTTGTTGTTCTCGATGACCAGGCCGCGGGTGTTGTCGACGCCGTTGGTGCAGCGGGCGTAGCGGGCGGGGGTGGCGAAGCCCAGCTCGAAGGTGATCGTGCGGCCCCCCTTGCTGGCCTGCCCGGCGATGAGCGCCGACCAGCCCTCGGCGGCCATCTGGGCCACGTCCTCGGGCGCCGCGGTGCCGCTGATGCCTTCGCGGGCCGCCTGGAGCTCGAAGCCCACGTCCAGGCGGGTGGCGGGCAGCCCCTCGAGCGTGGCCAGGGGCTGCGCGGCCCCGCCGCCCGCCACGAGATCCACGGCCACCGGCCCGGCAAAGGTGCCCTCGACGCTGCCGCTGGGGTCGCTGAGCTGCACGGCGCCCAGCACCAGCACGTAGCGCTCGAAGGTCACCTGCCAGCCGTCCACGAAGGCGTGATCCACCTCGCCCTCGCGGTGGGGGAAGCCCACCCGGGCGGCCTCGCCCCCGCTCACCGTCAGCGCCAGGCCGCCGGCGCCCACGTCCTCCTCGCTGGAGCAGCCGGCGGCCAGGGTCACCGCCAGCAAGGGCGCCAGGGGCTTCAGACTCTTGGGCCAGTTCATGGGGTCCACTCCAGGTCGTAGGTGCCCGCGTGGGTGGCCGCGCGCAGCCACCCACGCGCCACCGGGCTGTCGGCGGGGATGGGGGTCAGCCCGTCCTCATCGGCGGGCGGCAGGGTGCCGAAGTCCGCCTGCCAGAACCAGTCTTCCACCCGCACCACCACCCGCGGGCCGCCCGGCAGGCGGTCGTCGAAGCGCACGTCGGCCACCTTGATGTCGGTGATCCGCCGCAGCGCGGGGTCCTCGGGCAGGTCCAGGCCGGCGGCGAAGCGCACGGTCACACCGTCCTTCTCGGCGGTGCCCGCAGCCCACAGGGCGTGCCCGCGCAGGGGCGCTACGTCGGCCCCCGGTGCCAGGGCCACGGCCCCCAGCGGCAGGAGCTGCACCTCCATGCGCCGGCAGGTGCCGAGCTGGCCCGCGGTGTCGCCCAGGGGCACGCCATCGGCCGCCAACAGATCCACCGGCACCTGGTGCAGCACCTCGCCCAAAGTGGTGCCGCCCGTCGCCAGCACGTGGGCGTGGGCGGTGCCCACGGGCAACAGCCGGCGCAGCCAGCCGAAGGCGTCGGCGGCCACCTCGTCGAAGTAGATTGGCCCCAGCAGCGCGTGGGCTTCGGTGAGCGCCACCCGCCAGCCCTGCGCGTTGGTGAAGGCGACCACGGGCCCACCGCCTTCGGCGGCGCCGCGGGCGGCCGCGGGCACGGCGATGGGTCGTCCCGCGGTCTCGCCGCAGCCAGACCCCCCAAGCGCCAGCGCCAGCGCCAGGGCGGCGCCCCTCAGCGCTGCACGCACGTGGCCCACCCGTCCTCGACCCGGCACTCGGTGCCCACCACGCAGCGCCGGCTGCCCCACAGGCCGCCCACGCAGTTCGTGGCGTCGCCGTCCACGCAGCGCCCCGGCTCGCCCGCGCTGCAGGTCGCCGCCGGCTCGGCGCAGTATCCGAGCTGCTCGTCGCTCACGCGGCACACAAGGCCGTCGACTGCGCAGTTGCGGCCCGGGTGGAAGTGCCCGTCGGCCTGATCGCCCCCGACGTGGCAGTACTGGATGGCGTCGTCCACGCAGTACTGCCAGCCGTTGGTCTCGGCGTCGCAGCGGTTGGGGGCCGTCGCCGCGCTGTCGTCGTCGCAGCCCAGCAGCAGCAGGGCCGCCAGGGCCCACCGCACCTCAATGCGCATGTCCGCTCTCCTCGCGCACGGCCCCGGTCAGCCAGTCCTCGACGTGCAGGGTCAGCGTGGCCAGCACCACCCGCGGCTCGCCGGCGGCGAAGTGGCGCATGGCCACCCGGCTCTCGGCCACCTGGGGCCCCTGGAAGTTGCTCGGGAAGTTGAACTCGGCCTGCCGGTAGCGCTGGTCGAGCAGGTTGCGGGCCTGCAGCCCCAGGGTGGTGTGCCACAGCCGAACCCCCGCCCCCAGGTTGGCCACCGCCACGTCGTCGCCCACCTGCTGCAGGGGCAGAGGCCGCCCGGGCACATAGGTGAAGCCCAGCCCCACGTGGCCGCGCACGGGCACCTCGCCCAGCCGCCAGCCGAACAGCTCGCCCTTCACCGCGGCGTCCACCCGCCCGATGAACCGCGGGATGTACGGCAGCCGTTCGCCTGTCAGATCGAGGCTGGCCTCGGCCCAACTCAAGTTCAGCAGCCCGTCGAACCAGCGCCCCAGCGTGAGCCGCCCGCTGGCCAGCAGCACGTGGCGGGTGGAGCCGCCCACGGCGGTGTTGCGGCCGGCCTCCTGGTCGAAGACCAGATCGTCCTCCACCCGGGTGTGGTCGTAGCTGGCCTGCACGTTCATCGCCCACGGATCCTGGCCCAGCGCGCCCCGGCGCCACACCACGCCCAGGTCCAGCGAGTGGCTCTGGGCGAAGGGCGCGGCTTCGTTGTCCGACAGGGCCGAGGCGTCGCTCGACCGGGTGCCGCGGCCGTAGCTGCCCACCACGTGCAGGCCCGTCGCCCCCACGGCGGCGTCCACGGTCACCCGGGGGTTGACCGCGAAGCCGAAGGCCTGGGCCGTCTGATCGGGCACCCGGCTGCCCTCGCGATCGGCGTCCGGCAGGTCCCGGTCCTCCACGCCGAAGCTGAAGGCGTCCACCCGCACCCCGCCGCGCACCGCCAGCCACCCCAGCGGCTGCAGCTCGGCGCGGGCCCACCCGGCCAGGTTCATGACGTCGAAGGCGTCGTCGAACACCCGCTGGTAGGGGATGGCCGTCACCGCCCGCAGCCGCCGCTGGCTCGTCTCGCCCTGGTCCAGCCGGGCGGCGTAGCCCAGGGCCAGCGCCTGCTCCTGCCCCCACAGCGGGGCCTGCAGCCGGTAGCGCCCCCGGCTGCCCAGAGTCATCACGTCGTAGCGCATCTCCACGCCGTCGCCGCGCTGCTGGGTGGCCACCGCCAGGTTGCCGAAGTCGTCGCGCAGGTCGTCGTTCAGGAAGCCGGTGAAGTTGGCGCGCATGCGCAGGGCCCGCCGCTGCAGAAAGGTCACCTGCTCGAAGCGCGCGTCCACGGGCCCGGCCTCGGTCTCGAAGAACAGCAGCAGCCGGGTGCTCTCGCCGCCCTGGTTGGGATCGTAGGTGTCGAAGAAGCCCATCCGCCCGGCCTGGTGGTCGTCCTGGCGCACCACGCCCGCCTGGTCGAACCGGCTGGCGTAGGCGATGGCGGTGGCGGCCCAGCCCAGGTCGCTCGCACGATCGGGCTTGTGCTCGAAGCGCCCCGTGGCCGTGGCCCGCTGCGCGGCGCGGTTGGGCCCGAAGCCGTCGGTGCGGAACAGCTCGAAGGCGCCGAAGGTGCCCTCGCTCTGGCTGGGCGGCGCGAACAGGCCCACGGTGCGCTGGGTGCCGAAGCTGCCGACGGTCTGGCTGATGCGGCTGCCCCGCTGCGCCACCCCCAGCCGGTACTCGGCGCTGCCGGCGAAGGCGAAGTCGCCCTGGGCGGGGTCGAAGGGCCCCTCGGTCACCTGCACGGCCCGCACGATCTCGGGCATCACCAGCAGCACGTCGGCGTAGCCGTGGTTGTGGGCGTTGCTCACCTCGTTCAGCGGCACCTGGTGCAGCAGGTACTCGATGTCCTGCCCCTCGCCCGCCGCGAAGCCGCGCATGAAGGTGCTGTGGGCGTGCCCCTCGCCGCCGGCGTTCACGGTGAACACCCCCGGCGCGAGCTGCAGGTGCTCGCTGGCGTCCTTGCGGGGCACCACGTCGAGCTGGCCAATCTCCACCTCGAAGACCGTGGCAGGGGTGGCCTGGGCCCGGCGCTCCTGGATCACCACCGCGTCGGGCAGGGCGTGCACGGCGTCGGGTGGCGGGCGAGGGGTGGACGGGTCCGGCGCCGCCGCGGTGGGCGGGGGATCCTCCAGCTCCAGGGGGGGCAGGGTGGGCTGCGCAGCCGCCGCGCTCACCCAGAGCGCGAGGCAGGCGCCCTTAATGCTCGTGGCCCTCATGATCGCCGTCGAAGTGCTCCATGACGAAGCCCACCGTCGCTGCGTCGGTGGGGCCGAACGCTAGCAGATAGGCCGCGCCCTGGCTCAGGGACTCGAGCTGCACGACCCGCAGCGCGTCGTCGCAGCCGTCGGCGGGGCCGTCATACCCCACGCCCACCGCCGCGCCATCGGCCACCGCCGTGGCCGCCACCGCCACGTCGGCGTTGAGCAGCAAGCGGTAGTCGCCGGCCTCCGGGGCGGTCACCACCACCATGCCACCCTTGCGACCCTCCGGCCGGTCCACCAGCGCCACCGTGACCAGGTGGTGCTGCTCGAAGGCCTCGACGGCATCTGCGGGGTCGAGCGCCGCGCTCACCTGCGCGAAGGGGCCGGCGGTGATGTGCTCGCAGGCGTGGGCGTCCAGGCCTTCCTCAGCGTGCGCGTGGTCGTCGTGGTCGTCACAGGCGACCAGACTGAGGGTGACTGCGGCGGCGATCACCAGGTGCTTCAACATGTCGTTCTCCCGAAGAACTCGCGAATGAGAACCCAATCTCATTAAGCGTGTCAAGAGCGGGTGAAACGGCTTTGGCTGCCGTGGTACGCAACCCGTGGACCATCACGGGAAGGGAAGCCCATGAGGTGGCAGGACGGGATCTGGCTGGCGCTGGCCGCCGCGCTGGTCTTCGGGTGCGAGCAGCAGACCACGGCCGAAGGCGACGGCGGCGGCGCTGGCGGGGCGGTCGCAGACGGTGGGGGCGGGGCGCCGGGTGACGGCGCCGTGGACGGCCCCGACGGGGGCCCGGATCCCGACGACGGCGTGCCCCGGGACCGCGGGGTGGTTCCCGACATGCGGGGCCCCGACATGGCCGTGCCCCCGGTCGAGAGCTGCCAGGACGCCTGCGACCGCTACTCGGCGTGCGAGCGGCTGGACGTCTGGGGCGACGAGGGCGCCTGCCTGGCGGCCTGCGAGCGCTCAGCCCAGCGCAACGACCTTTCCGGGTGGTTCGCCTGCGTGCAGCAAGAGGCCTGCGGGCTCATTCAGCTCTGTCGCCTGCCGGCGCCGGCGGCGCTCTCGTGCGCCGAGGCCTGCGCCGCGGCCGAGGGCTGTGGCGTCGACCTGCCCTTCGCCGACTGCGAAGCTGAGTGCCAGGCCCTGGAGGCGGGGCCTGCGCTGCGGGCCTGCGCCGAGTCCCTGGTCGGGGCCTGCGACGCCGCCGGGTTCCGCGCCTGCCTGGCGCAGGACGTGTTCCCCACCTGTGGCGCCCGCTGCGAGCGCACCGTGGCCTGCAACCTGGAGCGGGCCGAGACCTGCCTGACCGACTGCCTGGCCACCGCGGCCGACGCCGATCCGCTGCGCCGGGTGCGCCACCGCGAGGCCAACCAGTGCGTGGGCCTGGCCGGCATGAACTGCGAGCGGGTCAACGCCTGCCTGACCCCCGACGCGCCGCCGCTGGCCAACGAGGCCGAGGCGTGCCGCCTGTATCGGGGCTGCGGCTTCGAGGACTTCTTCCCCTGCGATGAGATCATCGACGCCTTCTTCGGCGGCCAGGCCCCGCCCGGCTTCCTGGAGTGCGTGGTGCAGCAGCTCCAGGTCTGCCCCGAGGACCCCTTCTTCCTGCTGGAGCGGTGCGCCAACGGTGGCGGCCCCGTGGGGCCCACGTGCCTCGACCTGTGCAACGACCTGGCCACCTGCGGGGCCCTGCCCGAGGGGTTCGACGACGCCTTCGCCTGCAACCAGTCTTGCAACGAAGAGCGCGCGGGCACCGCTGAGCAGCGTGCCCGCGCCGAGGCGCGGGTGGCCTGCGGTCGGGCGGCGAGCTGTGGCGACCTGGCGGCCTGCCTCGAAGCCGCCGATCCGGCAAACGCGTGCGCCGATCTGTGCGACGCCCTGGCGGGCTGCGACGCCGCCCCCGCCGACTGCGAAGCCCGCTGCCAGGCCGAGGCCTTCCGCGACCGCTGGCAGGCGGCCTTCGCCTGCCGGGCCGAGGCCGGGGTGGCCTGCGAGGCCGTCGCTGCGTGCGCGCCGGGGGCGCCCCTGGGCTGCGACGCCTTCTGCGAACGCCGCCTGATCTGTGGCCGCGGCGGGCTCGACCGGGCGGGCTGCCTGGGTGACTGCGACAACGCCGACTTCGCCGATCCCGCCCGGCAGCGCGAGCGCCTGGCCTGCGTCCTCACCGCGCCCCTGTGCGACGACGTGGTGCGCGGGCACGCGGTGGACGTCTGCCTCAGCGCGCCCGAGGTGGGGGGCCGGGCCTGCCTGGGCGCCTGCCGGTTGGCCAACGCGTGCCAGGACGAGGCCGACGTCATCGACTGCCTGGACGCCTGCGGCGATGGGCGCCTGGGCACGGGGCCCACGGTGGCCTACCTGGCGGGCCAGACCTGCTTCGCCTCCGACCCCAACGGGGACTGCGCGGCGCTGGGCGATTGCCCCCCCGCCGGGCCGGCCGACTGTGCGGCCTGGTGCGATGCCCAGGTGGCCTGCGGCCTGCCGCGGCCCGACTGCGAGGCCCGCTGCGCCGCCGATCCGCTGGCCACCCTTCGGGCGCACACCCAGGGCGCCTGCCTGGCGGACGCCGACGGGGACTGCGGCGCCGTGCGCGCCTGCGTGACCGGCGGGGTCGACGACCGGGTGGACACCAGCCAGGCCAACTTCTGCCGGCTGTATCAGCGCTGCGGGGCCCGGCTGGAGCTGCCCTGCGAAGACTTCTACAACATCGCCCGGCAGGAGGGCGGGGACGGCGACGCGGTGGTGGCCTGCATGATCCGCAGCCTGGAGGCCGGGTGCCCCGAGTTCGAGTGGGACCTGTTCGAGCAGTGCATCGAGCAGGGGCGGGGGGTGGATCCCCGGCGGGCCCGCTGCGACGCCCTGTGTGACCTGCGTGGACTCTGCGAGGGCCTGGGCCCCGACGCCGATCTGCGCGCCTGCAAGACCCGGTGCGCCCTGGACTTCGGCCCGAACGGCGCCCCCGAGGCCCAGGTGCGGCGGGCCGAGGCCGCACTGGCCTGCGACGACGCCTGGACCTGCGCCGAGCTGAACACCTGCGTGGCCGAGAGCGCCCCCGAGACCCAGTGCCAGCGCTTCTGCGACGCCCGGCTGGCCTGCGGCGCCGACCTGGACCGGGCCGAGTGCCTGGCCGCCTGTGGCGCCCGCTTCGACTACGACCGGGCCACCGCCTGGCGGGGCTGCGTGCGGCAGGCGGGCGAGGACTGTGCCGCCGTCGCTGCGTGCCGGCCCCCGCCCGCCCCCGACTGCAGCGACTGGTGCGCCACCGGGCGTCGCTGCGGTCTGGTGGGCGACGACTGCGAGCGCGCCTGCGACGACGCGGACTTCGCCGATCGCAACGCGTTTGCGGTGCGCCAGGCGTGCGCTCGGCTGGACATGGCCTGCTTCGACAACGGGCGCGATCAGGCGGCCCTCGAGGCCTGCTATGTGGGTGATCCGCTGTCGGTCATCGGCACGAGCTGCCAGAGCTACTGCCGGGCGGTCACCGACTGCGATCCGCAGGCCGACCGGCCCTACGACCGCTGCGTCTTCGACTGCGTGGTGGGCTTCCAGGACGCCGAGGGCCTGGTGTTCGGCGCGGCCGCCCAGTGCTTCGCCCAGGTCGGCGCCCAGGCCCCCTGTGCCCCCTTGCAGGCTTGCCTGCCCGCCGAGCCCCCGGCGGTGGACTGCGCGGCCTTCTGCCAGGCCCAGGCCGGCTGCGGCTTCGACGTGGAAGGGTGCCTGGCGGCCTGCCAGGCCGCGCCCGATCGGGACGCCGCGGGCTGCGTGGCCGAGGCCGCGCGCACCGGCGCTGGCTGCCGGGCGGTGGCCACCTGTGCTGGCGTGCCCCTGCCCGAGATCCCGTCGGCCTGCACCGCGCTCTGCCTGCGGCAGGCCGAGTGTGGGGCCCAGGGCGACCGGCTGCGCTGCGAGCTGGCCTGCCTGGACGCCGGTGACGCGGCGCCCATCCGGGCCGCCTGCGCCGAGATCACCGGCTGCGCCCAGCAGGTCGCCTGCGCGAACCTGCCGGCGGCCCTCGAGCCCGGCTGTGCGGCACCCTGCGCCGGCCTGGTGGCCTGTGGCGCCTACGTGGACGCCGCCGCCTGCCAGGCCGAGTGCACCGGCCTGTTGGCCAGCCCGGCGGCGCCGGCGCGGGCCGAGGCCTTGGCCTGCCTGGCGGGGGTCGGCGGCGCCGACGGCCCCTGCGGACCCGATGACGTGCGCGCCTGCTTCGATCCCTTCGGCAGCCTGTGCGCCGAGGCCTGCGGGCTCTTCCCGGGGTGCAACATCGACGTGGACGGCGACTGCGTGGCGTCGTGCCAGCAGGCGGCCGTCGAGGACCCCGGCTTTGACGTGGACAGCCTGCGCTGCATCATCGCGGCCCTGCGAAACAACTGCGATATCAATCGCTTGGAGGGATGCGTCGGCCAGCCGGTGGATCCTGATCCGCCGCCGATCCCCGAGCCCGTCCCGCCCCCCGACGCCGACTGAGCAACCGTCTTGATCAGGACGGGTGATGTGCGGTTGCCGGTGTGTCGGTGACCGCCCTGAGGGTCGTGTTGAGGTGGATGATGAGCTTCCGCATCACGGCCACCAGCGCGACCTTCTTCGGCTTCCCCTTGGCTACGAGCCGGGCGTAGAACGCGCGAAGGTGGTCGTTCCATCGGATCGCGGCGAGGGCGGCCATGTAGAGGGCACAGCGTGCCCTCGTCCTGCCTCCGATGATGAAACGGTGGCCGGACCACCTGCCGCTCTCTCGCGTCATCGGCGCAACTCCGACCAGGGCCGCGATCTGGTTTCGGGGGAGCGTTCCGAGCTCCGGGACTTCCGCCATGAGGACGGCGGCACTGAGGAGCCCTACGCCCGCCACCGACGTCAGGGCCTCGAATCTCGGTGCCAGGAGTTCGCTCCGTGCACTGAGCTTCTCGATCCGCTCTTCGAGCGCGGCTCGCTCCTGGAGCAGAACCTCAAGGACACGTTCGATGCTCCGCGCCACTACGGCCAGGTTGGCGGCGCGCAAGCGCTTCGTCTCGGCGTCGATGTGCGCCACGAGATGGTCACGACGATGGACCAGCTGTCGAAGCTCCTCGACATCGTCCTGTCGAGGCTGCCACGGCTCGTCACCGTCCACCGCCACCTCGGCCATGTGCGCCAGCACAGAGGCGTCGATCGCGTCGGTCTTCGCGTACCGCCCGAGCGACTTCGCGAAGTGTCGAGCCCGTGCGGGCTGGAGCATGAAGACCTCGACGCCGGCGGCGAACAGGGCGTCGAGGACGACGCGCTCGTATCCGCCTGATGCTTCGAGCACGACCCGGCAGCTGCCGGCCGCCACAAGCTCCTGCGCGAGCGTCCCGAGCCCCGCCTCGGTGCGCTTCCACACCGGCTCGATCCCAGAGGCGCCCCGGCACGCCACATCCACCTTGTCCTTCGATACGTCGATCCCGACGAAGACTTCCGTTGCCACTGCGACCCTCCGGCGCGACGATGGTGATCGCCGAGAGGCCACGTCTGATGCTCACCCTTGTGCGTTCGAGCTCCGGCTCGCCGTGCTCCTTCAACCGTTCGAGCAATGACGTGGCCGTGCCGACGCGGGCCCGTTCTCAGTCACGGTCTGGAGCTACCACTCCGACCAAGCGGCTACCGGGCTCCGCGTCGGCCTCAGCGACCTCAGCCTACCCCACCGGTCAAGACACAAGGGGCGGGCGTCGCCCCCTCAGCGCCCGGCCAACTCGGCGCGGGTGGGGCGCCGCCCCAGGCTGATCAGCAGCGCCTCGACGCCCGCCTGATGCGGCCCCTCGGCCAGCCACGCCAGGGCTGCCTTCCTGCAGGCCCTCAGCCATCCAGTGGCGGGCCAGGGCCCGCAGCGGCATCGTGCGGGCAGGGCCTGGAAGCAGGCGGCTCCGCTTCCGCCGGATCGCCCGCCAGCGCCCGCGCCGCCACCGTCAGCCAGCGAGCCCGGGGCGCCCAATAGTCGTCGTCCAGACCGGCCAGCGCCCGCGCTGTCTCCAAGGTCACGCAGGCCCCGTCGGCGTCGCCGCGGTGGAGCTGGGCCACCGCCTGTGCCAGCACGGGCGCGGGGTGGTCGGGGCGTCGCGCCGGGCGTCCGCGAAGGACTCCGGCCGCCGAGCGCCACAGCCCCTGGGGCGGCCTCGTCCAGGCCGTCGTCGAAAGCCCCGTCCGGGGTGGGCCGAAGGTCACCGGGCGGGCCCGTTCAGTCGAACTCGAGGCCGCGGAAGCCCTTGCTCAGCTTGCGGCGCGGCGTCTCGGGATCGGGCTCGGGGGCGCCGTCGGGCTTCAGGCCGGGGCGGCACCGCCGGGGCAGGCCGCGGGGTCAGGGCAGCCGCCGCGGGGGTCGCGGGGTTGGCCCGGGGCGCAGGCGCGGGGGCGGCGCCGGTGCGGCGATCGGGCAGGCGCACCTCGCGGGGGCCCTCCAGATCCACGATCACCCGGCGGCCGTCCAGGGTGAACAGGCCCCACTCGGGGGCGATGTTCTGGCGCTTCAGCCAGGCGATCTGCTCTGGGAAGTCCATGCTCGCCAGATCGGGCCCGGCGGCCTGGGCCGGAGTGCCCGTGGGCAGGCCCCGCTCCACCACGTACTCGCGGATCAGGTCGCGCAGCAGCACCACCAGCTCGTCGCGCGACCAGCTCCCGGTGGCCTGCTCCAGCGCCGTGTGCAGCGCCGCCCAGTCGTGTTCAGCCAAGGTGCGTCCTCCTCACGATCCCGGCCGAACGCAGTCGGCCCAGTCGGTGCGGGCGGTGGGGCAGTCGATGAGCACGGCGCCCGTCAGATCGGCGCCGGCGAAGCACGCGCCCGACAGATCGGTGCCCACCAGCACCGCGCCGCGCAGATCGGCCCCGTAGAAGTTGGCGTGCTGCAGGTCACAGTGCAGCAGGAAGGCGCCTGCCAGGCGCACGCGCATCAGCGGGCTGCCGCCCATACGGGCGTGGCGGAAGCTCACGTCGATGAGCACCGCCCGCTCCAGGCCCATGTACCCGGTGTCGCCGGCCTCCACCGCCACGCTCCGCCAGCGGCTGCCGGTGAGATCGGCGCCCATGAAGCGGCAGTCGCTCAGCGTGGTGTGCCGCAGGCTCAGCCCGTGCGCCCGGCCGCGGCTCAGATCACAGGCCTCGACCCGCCCGCCTTCGATGGTCGCGCCGCCCAGGCGGGCGCCCGTGAGGTCGCAGCCCACCAGCTCGGTGCCGGCCAGGGAGGCCCCGCGCAGATCGGCCTCGGCCAGGCCGATGGAGCGCAGCGAGCCCCGCTCGAAGCGGGCGCCGGGCAGGGCCCGGCCGCGCAGATCCAGCTTCTCCAGGTGCGCCGTCAGGGGCGCACCGAGCTGGGCCAGGACCTCGTCGGGGGTGAGCACGCGCGTCGAAGCTCCGGGTCGGGGGGCCGCGGGCCCCAGGGCGGATCGGAGGGTAGAAGCCGGCGCCGGGGCCCGTCAACGCAGGGCATTGCGCAAGCCGCCACCCAGTTGGCGGCATCAAGTCCACAATCCGCGCACGGGTTGATATAGTCCAGCGCTCCCGATCCGAGCGGCGCCCCTCAGGGCGGGCCCGGCGCGGGATTCCTCCGGATCGCGAACGGTCGCTGGCGGGCCGCTTGGGCGCTGGCTTCCCGACGAGGAGTCGCATGTCTGGCCAGGCCACCCTGACGTACCGCACCCCCGAGGGGCGCGAAGAGCGGGTCACCCTTGATCCCGGCCGCGAGACGTCCATCGGGCGCCACCCGGCGTGCACGATCACGGTCGCCCAGGCCTCGGTGTCCCGGAAGCACGCGCGGATCTTCTTCGAGGCGGGCGGCTACTACGTCGAGGACCTCAACAGCTCCAACGGCACCTACGTCAACGACCAGCGCATCAGCAAGGTGTCGCTGGCCGAGGGCGACCGGCTGCGGTGTGGGGACTTCGAGCTCAACTACGACGTGGGCGCCCCCGGGGTGCCCCTGCCGACCCCCGCCAGCGAGCCGCCGCGGCTGAGCCTGGTGGGCAAGCTGAAGCCCGGGGCCCGCCTGAGCAGCGGCAGCGGGGCGGTGAAGGGCGAGCCCAGCGGGCGGCCCACGCCGGCGCCCCTGCCCAGCGGCCGCGGCGCGAAGCCCCTGCCCCTGCCCACGGGCCGGGGCGGCGCGGCGCCCGCCGGTCGCGGATCGCTGCCCACGGGCCGGGGCCCGCGGATCAGCGAGCCCTCGGTGGGGGGCGGCGGCAACGACGCCGAAGAGCTGGCCCGGCTGCGCGAGGAGGTGGCGCACTGGAAAGCCCAGGCCGAGGCCAACGGGCTGCTGCCCAAGACCGATCCCAAGGAGGTCGAGGAGCTGCGCGAGCAGCTCGACCGGGCCAAGCAGCTCGTCAACGACCAAGAGATCGACATCGAGGACAAGGCCCGGCGCATCCGCGAGCTGGAGAGCGAGAACCTCCGCAACGAGGAGCAGCTCCAGACCGTCACCGACCGCAGCCTGCGCCTGAAGGAAGAGACCCAGCGCCTCAAGCAGCAGCTCGAGGAGTACCGGGTCGAGAAGAACGACCTGGAGTACGGCCTGGCCGAGGCGAAGCGCGCCCTTGAGCAGCTCCAGGCCAACCAGGAGACGGCGGGGCAGACCGAGGCCCGCCTGGCCGGCGAGATCAACGACCTGAAGCGGCAGGTGCGCGAGCGCGACAACCGCATCCGCGAGGTGCAGCAGGAGCTGCAGGTCGTGGAGCACGACCGCGACGCGTTCCGTAAGCAGAACGAGGACTTGCAGCTCGCGCTCGACCACGACGAGAAGCAGCGTCGCCAGCTCACCACCCAGCTCGCCGATCTGCGCCAGGTGCTCGACCACAAGGAAGAGGAGATCGACCGCCTGAGCGCCGAGGTCAGCCGCCTCGAGGCCCTGGTGGGCGAGCAGCGCGACGGCAGCGCCGCGCTGGCGCAGCTCCAGCTCGCCGTCGAGACCGCCAACGCCGCCAAGGCCGAGGCCCGCGCCGCCCTCAGCGACGCCGAGCGTCGGGCTGGCGAGCTGCAGGTGGCCCTGGACGAGGCGGTCAGCCGCGCCCACCGCGCCGAGGCCGCCGCCGAGCAGGCCCGCGGCCAGCAGGAGCGGGCGGGGGCCACCAGTCGCGAGACCATCGAGGAACTCAACGAGCTGAAGCGGGCCAACCGCGATCTGCGCCACGCCTTGGAGGAGGCAGGCAACGCCGCGCCCGCCAGCGATGGGGCGCGGCTGTTGGAACTCGAGGCCGAGGTCGAGGGCCTGCAGGCGGATCTGGCCTTGGCCCGCAGCATGGCCCGCGACGCCGAGAGCCGGGTGCTGGCCGCTGAGGAGCGTGCGCGCTCAAACGCGCCCGCACCTGCGAGTCCCGCGCCGAACGAGGGGCCGACCCGGGTGGGCCCGGTGCCCGCCGAGGCCACCGCGGGCGACTACGCGGGGCTGCGCAGCGCCACGGTGGGCCTGTACGAGCAGCTCAACGACATGGCCAGCGACATCCTGGACAAGGCCCGCAGCGCCACGGCCTACGCCGCGGATCTGAAGAACATCCGCCTGGTGGTCGAGGCTTTGCCGCTGGGCGAGCTGCCCCCGGCCACCGCCGAGAAGGTGCGCCAGGACATCGAGGGCGCCGATCTGGACTTCGTGCTCGAGGACACCCTGCGAGCGCTCCAGGGCACCGAAGACGGCGCCCAGGGATTCAAGGACGCCATGCGCATGTTCCGCCGCACCCTGCGGGACCACGGCTACGGGAGCTGAGATGAAGGGCGTCGACAGCCGCACCGAGCTGGAGCACCTGGTCAAGGCGCGCTACCCGATCATCTACGTCAACAGCGGCGAAGAGGAGCGGGTCGAGCACGCCGTCCGGGCCATCCAGGCCAGCCTGAACGCCCGCTCGTCGCACCCGCGCAAGCTGCTGTTCTGGTCCATCACCGAGGGCTTCACCGGCGACGAGGCCTTCAACGACCTGCGCGATCCCATCAAGGCGCTGGACTTCGCCATCCGCTACGAAGAGGGCGCCCTCTTCGTGCTGCGCGACTTCCACCCCTACCTGAAGGATCCCGTCGTGGTCCGCCGCCTGCGCGACTGCCACCGCGCCTTCAAGGAGACCGATCGGCCCAAGAACGTGCTGGTGCTGTCGCCCACCCTGAAGGTGCCCGCCGAGGTCGAGGCCGAGGTGGCGGTGGTGGACTTCGACCTGCCCGACCGCAGCGAGCTGGCGGCCCTGGTCAACGAGTTCGCCAACGCCTACCAGCTCAACCACGGCGCCGACGCCCGCGAGCGCTTCACCGAGGCCGCGCTGGGGCTCACCTACGACGAGGCCAGCTACGTGTTGGCCAAGAGCCTGGTGCGCCACCGCGACTTCGACATCGACACCATCCTCAGCGAGAAGAAGGCCATCATCCGCAAGTCGGGCCTGCTCGAGTTCTACGAGAGCGAGGAGGCCTTCGCCGAGGTGGGCGGCCTGAAGGTGCTGAAGGAGTGGCTGCACAAGCGCCAGGGGGCCTTCTCGCAGAAGGCCCGCGACTTCGGCCTGCCCGTGCCGAAGGGCATCCTGCTCATCGGCATCCCCGGCTGCGGCAAGAGCCTCACGGCGAAGGCCGTGGGCGCCCTGTGGCAGATGCCCCTGCTGCGCCTGGACGTGGGCAAGGTGTTCAGCGGTCTGGTGGGGTCGTCTGAAGAGAACATCCGCAAGGTCATTGCCACCGCCGAGGCCGTGGCCCCGGCCATCCTGTGGCTCGACGAGCTCGAGAAGGGCTTCAGCGGGGTGCAGAGCTCGGGCCAGAGCGACGCCGGCACCACCGCCCGCGTCTTCGGCAGCTTCATCACCTGGCTGCAGGAGAAGAAGAGCTCGGTGTTCGTCATCGCCACGGCCAACGACGTCTCGATGATGCCCCCCGAGCTGCTGCGCAAGGGCCGCTTCGACGAGATCTTCTTCGTGGACATGCCCAGCGAGGAGGAGCGCCGCGACATCTTCAAGATCCACCTGGAGAAGAAGCAGCGCGCCCTGGAGAGCTTCGACCTGGACCTCCTGGCCCGCACGGCCAAGGGCTTCAGCGGCGCCGAGATCGAGCAGGCGGTGGTGTCGGGCCTGTACGACGCCTTCTTCGAGGGCGACGACCTGTCCGACGAGCGCCTGGTGCGGGCCTGTGGGGAGGTCATCCCCTTGAGCCTCACCATGAAAGAGAAGATCGACGACCTGCGGGACTGGGCCGCCAGCCGCGCGCGCAGCGCCAGCGGCCTGCCCATCGGGCCGCGGGAAGACGAGGAGCCCGCCGACGCGCCGCCCATGGGCAGCGATCGTGGCCGGGTGGCTGCCGGCTTCCGCAACCTCGAGCTGGGGGACGACTGATGTCGCACTTCACGACGGTGGAGACCAAGATCAAGGATCTGGTCTGCCTCAAGCAGGCGTTGAAGGATCTGGGCTACGAGTTCACCGAGGCCGAGCAGGGCGTCGAGGTGAAGGGCTACCTCGGCCAGAAAGAGAAGGCCGACATATCGATCCACGCCAGCAAGACCTATGATATCGGAGTCAAACAGACGGCCAATGGCTACGAGTTCGTCTCCGACTGGTGGGGCGTCGAGACCACCCGGGGCGTGACCCAGGAAGAGTTCGTCAAGACCGTGACCCAGCGCTATGCCTACCACAAGGTGCTCAGCGAGGTGGCGCGGCAGGGCTACACCATCGAGACCGACGAGGTGTCGGCCGACAAATCCATCGCGATCACGGTGCGCAAATGGCGGTGAGGCAGGAGATCGACATCACCATCACCCCCGACGGTGAGGTGAAGCTGACCGTCCGCGGCGCGGCCGGTGACCAGTGCCTGGAGCTGACGAAGGCGCTCGAGGAGGAGCTGGGGATCGTGGTCGACCGAGAGAAGACGTCGGAATTTTATCAGGCTGAGGCGCACGTGGCGGACTCGGTCAAGGTCGGGGAGGACTGATGTCGTTCTTCGAGCGCTTGAAGTGGTTTTTTCTGGGCCTGGTGGGCGTCAAGCGGCCCGAGCAGCTCGAGGCCGAGACCGCTGCAGCGGACGCGGCCAAGGCGGCCCCGAAGCCGGAACCCGCAGCCGTGAAAGCGGCTCCGAAGCCGGACCCCGCGCCGGTGAAGGCGGCCCCGAAGCCGGACCCCGCGCCGGTGAAGGCCGAGCCGGAGCCCGAGCCGGCGAAGGTGGAGGCCGAGCCAGAGCCTGAGGCTGTGACGCCGGCGCCCGAGCCGACGCCCGCCCCCGAGCCGATCCCGGCCCCCGAGTCGACCCCTGCGCCCGATGAGCCGCTGGCGGACGACGACGACGAGGACGCCGACGAGCCCGAGGGTGAGGATCCGGAGGAGGCAGGCATGTCTCCCGAGGAGATCCAGCGCCACCGCGAGGCCAAGAAGGCCCGCAAGAAGGCCGGCCGGCGCAAGCGCCGCAACAAGCGGCGGGAGGATGCCCGCAAGGCATCCGAGGACGCCGAGCGCCAGGCGGCGGACGAGCGCGCCAAGCGCGAGGCCGAAGAGAAGGCCCGCAAGGAAGCCGAAGAGGCCGCACGGAAGGAAGCCGAGGCGGCCGCCAAGAAGGCCGCCGACGAGGCCGCGGCGCAGAAGGCCGCTGAGGCCGAGGCGGCGCGCAAGGCGGCGGAAGAGGCCGCGGCGCAGAAGGCCGCGGAACAGGCGGCGGCGAAGCAAGCTGCCGAGGAGGCCGCGGCCGCGAAGGCGGCCGAGGCGGCGAAGGTCGCGGCCGAAGAGGCCGAACGGCGCGCTGCCGAGGCTGCGGCGGCCAAGGCCGCACACGCCGCAAGCCAGGCCGGGGCTTCGGCTGGGGTTTCGGCCGAGGCCGCGGCCGACCTGGACGCGGCGAAGGCCGAGATCCAGGCGCTGGAGGCCCCGGCGACGGACGACCTGGACGCCCAGGCGACCGTGGCCATGCCCGCCATCTCGATTCAGGCGGCCGCGCCGGAGCCGGAGCCCGAGCCGGAGCCCGAGCCGGAGCCCGAGCCGGAGCCCGAGCCGGAGCCCGAGCCCGAGCCCGAGCCGGAGCCGGAGCCCGAGCCGGAGCCCGAGCCGGAGCCCGAGCCCGAGCCGGAGACCCGAGCCCGAGCCGGAGCCCGAGCCGGAGCCCGAGCCGGCGGCTGATCCTTCGGCGCCGCCGAAGGGCTTGGGAGCGTTGCCCAGCCTGGGCAAGACTCCGGTGCCGAGCGCTGCCGAGAAGCCTGCCGAGGGCGGCGGCTTCCTGCCGAAGGCCCTGGGCAGCACCACGGGCGGCCTGGGCCTCAAGAGCGCCGGCAAGGGCAGCCTGTTCGGCGACGTCAACAAGGGCTGGGGCAGTCTGGGCAGCGGCAAGCCCGGCCTGGGCGGCGGCTCCGGCCTCGGGGGCGGCTCTGGTCTGGGGGCTGGCAAGGGCCTGGGTCTGGGTGGCTTGAGCCGCAGCAAGACCGGCCCGCTCACCGGCCTGGGCAGCCTGCGCAAGCCCTCGGAAGACGAGAAGAAGCCCGAAGACGACGGCGACGGCGACGCGTGAGCGACGCCCCCGAGGGCCCGGCCGCGCCGCTCTCGGTGCCCCCCCTCTCGGCGGCCATCCAGCGTGGCGCCGAGCGCCTCGCCCGCCCGGTGACTCGGCTCGCCCACGTGGGCGAGCCGCGGATGCCCCTCCCTGAGCCCCCGACCGTCCACAGCGTGGTCCGCGATCTCAGCGGGGTGGATCCAGACCCCGATGGCATGACCCGTATCCGCATCGGTGACACCCCGGCCGAGATGGCTCGCCCCGACGCCATCGAGGCCCAGCTCGGGCGGGTGACGCCGCAGTTCACTCTGCGCAACACCCACCGGCTGAGCCGGGCGGCCGATCCCGAGCACCTGGAGAAGGAGTGGGCGCTCCTGCGCGACGAGAGCTGGCGAGAGGGCCTCGAGTTGGCCCGCCGGGGCGGCGATCGGGTCACGGTGGATCCACAGGCGCACAGCGGCCGGCTCGCATTCGAGCAGCAGGTGGCGGAGCGCCGCCGGCTTGTGGTAGAGAGCCGCTGGCACGAGCGGTTTGGTCGCCCCGATCCGCCCGAGCCCGGCAGCGACTGACGCGCCGGGCATGCCCTGAATCCGTGCGCCGCCCGAGAGGGCGGTGCCGCAAGCCGAGGCGCCCTTGCGGGCGCCTCACAACCCGCACGGTCTGTGGCCTGGCCCGACAGTGCGAACGACTCCCGCACCCCGCCGAGGTCGGCGCGGTGCCCAAGCGCGCTCCCGAGAGGCCCCGCACCTCGCCGCTGGCGAGGGCGAGTGAGAGCCCCGGGGCGCATCGAATGGAGATCCGATGAGCAAGAAGATGTTGGTCAACGCCGCCCAGCAGGGTGAGGTGCGTGTGGGCGTCGTCGAGGACGGGATCCTCGAGGACCTGAACGTCGACTACGCCGGCACCAACCACATCCGCGGCAACATCTACAAGGCCCGGGTGGTGAGCGTGCAGTCCGCGCTCCAGGCGGCCTTCGTCGACTATGGGGCCGAGCGCAACGGCTTCATCACCTTCAACGACATCCACAAGCGCTACTGGACCAAGGAGGCCCCGAAGGGCCAGAAGCCTCGGATCCAGGACGTCCTCAGCGAGGGCGCCGAGCTGCTGGTGCAGGCCTACAAGGAAGAGGTCGGGCAGAAGGGGGCGGCCCTGACCACCTCGCTGACCCTGCCCGGTCGCTACCTGGTGGTCATGCCGTACAGCGAGACCGGGGGCGTCAGCCGGAAGATCAGCGACGAGAAGACCCGCAAGCGGCTGAAGTCGCTGATCGAGGACCTGGTGACCGACGATGATCTGGGTGTCATCGTGCGCACCGCCGGCCAGGGTCGCAGCAAGCCCGAGCTGCAGAAGGACTTCCAGGAGCTCATCCGCATCTGGGGCCACATCCAGGCGAAGTATGGCACCCAGCGGGAGCCGGGCCTGGTGTACCGCGAGCCCGACGTCGTGATCCGCTCGGTGCGCGACTACTACACCGACGACATTGAGGAGATCGTCACCGACGACCCGCGGGTGCACGCCTCCATCGTCGACTTCTTCGAGCGCCACACCGGCGAAACCCCCGAGAACGTGCGCCTGTACACGGGCAAGATGCCCCTGTTCAGCAACTTCGGGCTCGAGCGGCAGCTCGAGAACATCACCAGCCCGAACGTGCCCCTGCCCGGCGGCGGCAGCCTGGTGATCCACACCACCGAGGCGCTGACCGCCATCGACGTGAACTCGGGGCGGTCGAAGAGCCAGGCAACCCAGGAGCAGATGGCCTTCGAGACCAACTGCCAGGCCGCCGACGAGGTGGCCCGTCAGCTCCGCCTGCGGGACCTGGGAGGCCTGATCGTCGTCGACTTCATCGACATGAGCGACGGCAAGCACCGGCGCGAGGTCGAGAAGCGGCTGAAGAAGGCCATGAAGGACGACAAGGCCCGCACCGAGGTGGGCCGGGTGTCGCGCTTCGGCCTGCTCGAGCTGTCGCGCCAGCGCATCAAGGCCCGCCTCATCGCCAGCACTCACAAGGAGTGCCCGATGTGCGAGGGCGCCGGCCACGTCATGACCACCGAGGTGGCGGGCATGACCATGCTGCGGCGCTTGCAGGAGCTGGCGGTGAGCGCGCGGGACGGGGCGACCATCCGCGGCCGCCTGCCGGTGGCCGTGGCCCTGTACCTGCTGAACACCCAGCGGCGGTCCATCTCGGCGCTGGAGAAGGACTTCAACGTCACCATCGAGCTTCTCCCCGAGATCGGCGCCGTGAGCACCCGCGACGCCTTCGAGGTGCTGGCGGCGGGCGAGGCGCCCCGCGAGGAGTCGAAGGACCGTGGCCGCGATCGGGGCCGCGACCGCGATCGCGGCCGCGACCGCGACCGGGGCCGTGAGCGCGGCCGGGAGCGCGACCGGGGCCGGGACCGGGATCGGGACCGCGATCGGGGCCGCGAGCGCCCCAAGGGCCATGGGCCGGGGCGCACCGTCGATCTGCCCGAGGCCGATGAGACCCCGTTCGAGCCGCCGCGCATCGTCGGCTTCCTCTCGGCTGAGCAGCTCGCCACGGCCGACGTGGGCCCTGACGACGAGGCGCTGGAGCTCGAGACGGCCGCCGAGGTCGAGGCCCCCGAGGGCGCGGCGGACGAGGCGGCGGACGAGGGCGAGGGGCGCCGTCGGCGCCGTCGGCGCCGTCGGCGGAAGGGTCGCCGTGAGGACGGCACCGTCGATGGTCCGGTGGAGGCCGAAGCCGACGACGAGGACGAGCCCGAGGCGGCTGACGACGAGGGCGTGGACGCCGACGAGGGCGAGGGCGCCGAAGACGACGAGGCGGCGGCGCGCCGGCAGGCGGCGCGGGAGCGCAACCGTGCCCGGCGGCGCAACCGGCGGCGGCGGGGCGGCGACGCCGAGCCGCAGGTCGACGCCGCGTCCGGTGAGGGCGAGGCCGAGGATGAGGCGCCCGTGGCGGTCGAGGCCGCTGGGGACGAGGACGATGACGAGGCACCCCGGCGGCGGCGTCGGCGGCGGGGCCGGGGGGCGGCCGACCGCCTCAAGGCCCGGCTGCATGACGCGGTCGACGACGCCCCGGCGGCCAACGAGCCCGCCGAGGTGTCCGAGCCCGTGGCGGCGCCCGCTGCAGAGACGGACGAGGACGGGGAGGCCGAGGGCCGCACCGGCCGCCGGCGCCGGGGTCGGCGCTCGGCCGCCGAGCGCATGAAGGCGCGCCTGCACGCGGCCGCCGAGGACACCCCGGCGGCCGATGCGGCGCCCGAGGTCGAGGTCGCGGCGCCCGCGGCCCCGGCAGCGGAGGCCCAGCGGCCGCGCCGCACCCGCACCAGCGCCGCCGAGAAGCTGCGGGCCAAGCTGGCGGGGGAGGCCGGTGAGCCGGTGGCGGCCGCGCCGGTGGTTGCCGAGCCGGTGAGCGCCGAGCCGGCGGTCGCCGAGCCCGCTGCGCCGCGGCGGACCCGCCCCAGCGCCGCGGAGAAGCTGAAGGCGAAGCTGGCGCCCGAGGCAGCGGAGGCCAAGGCGCCCGCCTCAGCCCCCAAGGCCGCCGAGCCCAAGGCCGCCGAGCCTGTGGCCGAGGCCTCGAAGCCCATCCGGACGCGCACGAGCGCGGCGGAGAAGCTGAAGGCGAAGCTGGTTGCGGAGGCGGGGGACGGTGAGTCGTCGGCCCCGGCCCCGGCCCCGGCACCCCGGGCTGAGGCCGCTGAGGCGGCGCCGGCCCCGAAGGCCAAGCCGAAGCGGTCCCGGCGGACCCGCTCGGACGCGGCGCCGAAGGCGGAGGCGGCCCCGGCCGTCGCCGCCCCGGCCCCGGTCCCGGCGGCGCCGGCGGTCGTCGAGGCCCCCGAGGCGGAGGACGAAGAGGCGGTCGAGGCCCCGCAGCCGAGCCGGGCGCGCGTCAGCGCGGCCGAGCGGCTGAAGGCAAAGCTGGTGGCCGAGGCCCCCGCGGCTGAGCCGGTGGCGGCGAAGGCTCCGGCGGCCGCGCCAGCGCCGAAGGCTGAGCCCAAGCGGTCCCGGCGGACGAGCGCGGCGGCCAAGCTGAAGGCGAAGCTGGCCGACGGGTCCGCTGAGGCGCCCGCTCCGGTGGTCGAGGCCGTTGAGGCCGAGGCCCCTGCGGCGCCTGCGCCGAAGGCGCAGCGGTCTCGGCGGACGAGCGCTGCCGAGAAGCTGAAGGCGAAGCTGGGGCCTGCGGCGGAGGCGCCTGCGGCTGAGCCGGAGGCGCCTGCGGCGGCGGCAGAGGCCGTCGAGCCGGCGCCTGCGCCGAAGCCGAGTCGGTCCCGTCGGACCAGCGCGGCCGAGAAGCTGAAGGCGAAGCTGTCGCCTGCGGCTGAGCCGGAGGCGGCCGCGGTCCCTGCGGCGGCGCCGGTGGTCGAGGCCGAGCCTGCCGCGGCGTCGCCGAAGGCGAAGGCGAAGCGGTCCCGGCGGACGAGCGCGGCTGAGAAGCTGAAGGCGAAGCTGGCCGACGAGGCCAGCGAGCCCGAGGTGAAGGCCGAGCCTGAGGCGAAGGCCAAGCCCAAGGCGAAGGCGAAGGCCAAGCCCAAGGCGAAGGCGAAGCCCAAGGCGAAGGCCAAGCCCAAGGCGAAGGCGAAGGCCGAGCCCAAGGCGAAGGCGAAGGCCGAGCCCAAGGCGAAGGCGAAGGCCGAGCCCAAGGCGAAGGCCAAGCCCAAGGCGAAGGCGAAGGCCAAGGCGAAGGCCAAGTCCGCCAAGGCGGCCGCCGCCGACGTCTTCGCCACCCTGAAGGACTGATCCCGCCCGCGGGCTTTACAACGCCCGCGCCCTGGGCTTGGATGGCCGCCGCCATCCAAGCCCAGGAGCCCTCAGATGGTCGACTTCCGAGCCTTTCGTGGCCTGCGCCCCGCCCCGGGGCGGGCCGCCGACGTGGCCTGCGTCCCGTACGATGTGGTGGACACCGCCGAGGCCCGTGAGCGGGTCGTGGGCAAGCCCGACAGCCTGCTGCGCGTCACCCGACCTGACGTGGATCTGCCCGACGGCACCTCGCTGTATGCGCCCGAGGTCTACGAGGCCGCGAAGGCAGCCTTCGCTCGCTTGATCGCCGACGGCGTCCTGGTCCGCGACGAAGCCCGCGCCTACTACGCCTACGCGCTGACGTGGCGGGGCCGGCGCCAGCTCGGCGTGGTGGGCCTGGCCGACGCCGCCGACTACTGGGCCGACCGGATCAAGAAGCACGAGTTCACCCGGCCCGCGAAGGAGGACGACCGCATGCGCCACATCCAGGCGGTGCGTGCCCACCTGGGGCCTGTCTTCCTCACCTTCCGCGCCCGGGCCGATCTGGCGGCAGAGCTGGCAGCGGCCACCGCTGGGCCGCCCCAGGTGGACATCGTGGCCGACGAGGTGCAGCACCAAATCTGGCCCGTCACCGATCCTGCGCGGATCGAGGCCATCCAGGGGGCCTTCGCCAAGCTCGACGCCGTGTACATCGCCGACGGGCACCACCGCTCGGCCGCCGCAGCCCGGGTCGGGAAGGACGCCGCCGAAGACGACGCCCGCCGGCGCTTCCTTGCGGTGGCCTTCCCCCACGATGAGCTGCGGATCCTGCCCTACAACCGGGTCGTGGCCGATCTGAACGGGATGACGCCCGCGGCGCTCCGGGCCCGGCTGGCCGAGGACTTCGACCTGACGCGGCTGGATGGAGCGCAGGCCCCGGAACGGGCGCTCTGCTACAGCATGTACCTTCAGGGCGCCTGGTGGCGCCTGACCCTGAAGGCGCACGCCCGGCCCGATCCCACCGATCCGGTGGCTCGGCTCGACGTCAGCGTCCTGCAGGACCGGGTCTTGGGCCCCTTGCTGGGCATCGCCGATCCCCGCCGCGACGAGCGCATCGACTTCGTGGGTGGCATCCGGGGCCTCGCGGAGCTGGCCCGGCGGGCCGGCGACCAGGGCGTGGCTTTCGCGCTGCACCCCACCGCGCTCGAGGACCTCATGGCCATCGCCGACGCGGGCGAGGTGATGCCCCCCAAGAGCACCTGGTTCGAGCCGAAGCTGCGCAGCGGCCTGGTGATCAGCACCTACTGACGGGGCACCGTGTGGCCCGCGGCCAGCGCGGCGGCGGTGCCGGCGTGCGCCGCCGCCAATGCCTGGAGCCCGCGGTCCAACCGGAACGGGTTCGGGCGCGCCGGCGGGCGGCTCGTGATCTCGACGATCTCCACTCCCAGCGCCCGCAGCGCCGCCGCCTGGTGCCCCCAGGCGTCGGCCCGCACCCAGTCCAGGGCCTGATCCACAAACCGCATCGGCGAGCGCGCCACGGGGCGCTCCAGACCCGCCGAGGGGATCTGGTGGACCAGCAGCACGTCGAAGGGCGGCCCGTGGTCCCACATGGCCCGCCCTGGCACCTTGTCCAGCAGCCCGCCGTCTACGTGCAAGTCAGGCCCGCGGCGGACCGGGTGGAACAGGATGGGCAGGGCTGAGCTGGCCAGCACGGCGAGCGGCAGGTCGCCGCGGGTGTCCACCTGCCGCCCGCGGGTGGTCAGGTTGGTGCTGACGGTGATCACCGGGGTGGGGCAGTCCTCGAAGCGCGAGGGCAGGTGATCACGCAGCAGCCCTTCGAACAGCCGGCCCTTCAGGAGCCCGACGGGCGGCGCCAGCCGCGGGGACGGGTCCCAGAAGTCGCGGCGATGCACCGACGTGATCAGGGCCTGGAAACGGTCCAGGCGGTCCGCACCGGCAAAGGCGGCCGCCATGGCCCCGGCCGAGGTCCCGCCAAAGGCGACGGGGGCTACGCCCGCGGCCTCCAGGGCGCGGAGGAAGCCGGTGTGGGCGAAGAAGCCGAAGAAGGCGCTCGAAAGCGCCACCGCCACCCGCCGCTCGCGCAGGTGGGCCGCGAGGGTCACGGTCACTTGGGGGGCTGGGCTTTGCCGGCCTTGGCGTTCTCGGCCGCCTGCTCGATGAGGGCGATGAGATCGGCCGGGGGCCGGGCGCCCTCGATCAGCCAGCCGTTGATGAACCACATGGGCGTGCCGCCCACGCCCGCCGCGCGTCCCGCCGCGATGTCTGCCTGGATGGCGGTCTTCGTGGCGGGATCATCCAGGCAGGCGCCGAAGCGCTCGGGATCCAGGCCCAACGTCTGGGCGTAGCCCTGCAGGTCGGGCCGCTTCAGCCGCCGCCGGTTATCGAACAGCGTGTCGTGCATCTCCCAGAACCTACCCTGCTGCCGGGCGCACTCGGCGGCATACGCCGCGTTGCAGGCGTCCTCGTGGAACTTGCCCTTGATGTGCGGGTTGCAGGCGTCGTCCATGGGCCAGTGCCGGAAGTGGTACTTGAAGGGGCCCGCGCCCTCCTGCTGGGCCTGCTTCAGCCCCTTCGCCAGGATCTGGCAGTAGGGGCACTCGAAGTCGCTGAACTCGATGATGGTCACCGGCGCGTCAGCAGGCCCCCGCGACTCCACGTTCCCTGGCGCCACCTGGACCTGGGCTGCCGGCTTGCGGGCCTGGGCGGCCTTGCGCAGCAGGTACGTCTGGTGCGCCTTCTCGGCGCGGTGGGCGTAGGCGGCCTGTGCGCCCAGCGTCGACAGGGCCATCAGCCCCGCCACCGCCCAGAAGCCGGCGCGACCCGGCAGCGCCAGCGCCCGCTTGAAGGCGCCCTTGCCGTCCCCCTCGGGGTGGCCGAAGAACAGCGTCAGCGCCACCCCCAGGTTGATGGCGTACAGCACCATGCACCACGGGCACAGCTTGCCGATGAGCACCTTCGAGGCCACGCCCAGGAACACGCTGTACAGCACCCCCAGGGTGCTCGCGACGAGCAGCGAGTCGGCGATCCCCGGCAGCTTGCCCTTCGGCAGGAAGCGGATCAGGAACACGCTCAGCAGCAGCGTCAGGTAGAAGGCCTCGCCCAGCGCAGCGATGGGCAGACCGGCGATGCTGCTCAGGGCATGGCGGGCCACGTCGCTGCACGAGAAGCCTTCGGCGGCGGCACACAGGCCCGTGTCGCCGCCGGTCCCGAACTTCGTGGCGATGTGGATCTTGACCAGCTCTTCGCCGGCATAGAGGCCGGCGCCGGCCAACGCGGTGAGGACGTAGAAGCTCTTGCGCACGCGGACCCC
The DNA here is from genome assembly GCA_020633555.1 of Myxococcales bacterium. Classification (GTDB taxonomy): domain Bacteria; phylum Myxococcota_A; class Bradymonadia; order UBA7976; family UBA1532; genus JACKDL01. Next base: position 37,791 of record JACKDL010000027.1, read on the forward strand.
TCGCTGGCGGACCGCCTGTTCTACGTCGAGGGCCCGGGGCCACGCAAGAGACGGTCGGGCAAGGCGCCGGGTCCGGTGTCCCGGGCGGTCAGGCGATCTCGGCCTTCAGCCCCCGCAGATCGTCCAGCGGGAGGGTCATGACGATGCCGGCGCCGGGCTGATCCAGGGGGCCGCAGATTCGTTCGATGAGGCCGATCGCGGCGCGTGCCTTGGCCTCGGTGGTGGCGCTCAGGATGATCTGGGAGTCGACCGCCGAGCCGGGAAAGAGCCCCCGGAGCCCCGCGAAGATGGGCACCTCGCTGCCGAGGATCTGCCCCATACCGCGGGCGTCGAACACCGTGGCGCCGGTGACGCCCAGCTCCACGAAGCCCAGCAGGATCTCCTCGACCCGCCGATAGTCCTTCAGGATGCAGACCACCAACCGCATGCCCTGCAGGGTCCGCGGCGGCGCGGGGGATGTCAACCGTGGGCGGCGGCGCCCGCCGCGATCTTGCCCTTTGCGCCGCCAACCCCCATAATGCCCGCTCCGGCGCAGTGTCTGTAAACGTGAACGTTTTCAGGCGCTTGGGTCGAATCGCAGCGAAAGGCCATCGATGGTCGAGTGCGGTCAATGCGGGCACCCCAACGCCGTCGGCAGCCGCTTCTGCGCGCGCTGCGGGGCCGGGCTGGAGGATGAGCTCCCGCAGATCGCGTCGGCCATGGCGACCCCGGTGGCGCCGGGCACGGTCTTCGACGGCAAGTACCAGGTGCTCCAGGAGATCGGTCGCGGCGGCATGGGCGTGGTCTACCGGGGCCACGACCTGTCCCTCGGCCGGATGGTGGCCATCAAGGTCCTGCCCGAGCAGTTCAACACCGATGACGAGGTGATCGCGCGCTTCAAGAAGGAGGCGCGGGCCATGGCGGCCCTGGATCACCCGAACATCGTGCCGGTGTACGCCATCGGGCAGCAGCGCAACTTCCACTACTTCGTCATGAAGTTCCTGGAAGGTGCGACGGTGGCTGAGCTCCTCGAGGAGAAGCGGCGCCAGGACCCGGACGGCCGGTTCGACCCGCGTGAGGTGCAGAGCATCATCGCGCAGGCGTGCCGGGGCCTGGGCCATGCCCACCGGCGCGGGCTCGTGCACCGGGACATCAAGCCTGGGAACCTGATGGTGTCGCCCGAGCACCACGTCACCATCATGGACTTCGGCATCGTCAAGGAGACGCAGGCCCTCGACCGAGCCGAGCCGAGCAGCCAGCCCCTCACCCGCACGGGCCTGGTCTTCGGCACGCCCGAGTACATGGCCCCCGAGCAGGCCAAGGGCGCGGTGGCGCCCGGCCCCCAGGCCGACCTGTATTCACTGGGCGTGGTGGCGTACGAGATGCTCACGGGCAAGCCGCCGTTCTCGGGCGACTCCCCCTTCTCGGTGGTGCTCAAGCACATCAAGAACCCGCCCGCTCCGTTGGTGGAGCAGGTGGACGGCCTCTCCATCGAGTTCCAGCGCGCCGTGTTCCTGGCCCTCGAGAAGCAGGTCGAGGACCGCTACGGCGACGCCGACGAGATGGCGACGGCGCTGTTGGCCCATGACCCCGTCACCGGCGCGCGCCGCAGCGTACCGCCCGGCCTCGCCGCTTCGGCACCGCCGCTGGCCATGCGGCCGCCGCCGCGGATCGCGACCCTTGAGGACGAGCCGGCGCCCCTCTATCGGGGCCGCGCCTCCGTTGATGAGCTGCCCCCACCCCCCAGCCAAGAGCCTCGGGGCGCAGGCTGGGCCGTCACGGGCCCTCCGCCGGTGGTGAGCCCGCCGCCCCGCGTGCTGGACACCACGCCCGGTCAGGTGGTCCCCACCGGGCCGCTGCCGCCCCTGGCGCCGCGACCGCACGTGCCGGTCAAGCGGGCGGGGCCCATGCACGCCCCCACGGGCTCACTGTTGGGGGGGGAGAGCGAGGTTCGCGCGGTCAACCCGAGCGACGTGGCGGTGCTGGAGGATCGGCCTGGGCACTACCGGGACCTGGTGACGGCACGGAACCGGGAGTACGAGGCCCGCCGGGCGAAGAAGCGGCGTCGGCTGATGCTGGCGGGCGGCGCGGTGCTGATCCTCAGCGCGCTGGCGGCCCTGCTGCTGCGCTGATCGCGCGACCTGGCTCGGCCGGCTGCCGGCCAATCAATCCGCAGATCTTGAAGTGGGCGCCGGCCGGGCTGCCGGGGGGCGAGGTGTCGGGCGCCGCGTGATCACGCGCGCCGGCGGAGGCATCCGGTCGGGAACGCCGGACGCCAAAAACACGAAAGCCCGGCCTGCTTTCGCAGACCGGGCTTTCAGCGGAGTGGACGGGACTTGAACCCGCGGCCTCTGGCTTGACAGGCCAGCGTTCTAACCGACTGAACTACCACTCCGTAGTTCGTGGCGCTGGAAACTACAGGGGTCGGGCTTGGGGGTCAACAAAAAACTTTGGGAGGCTGTCTTTTTTGGGGGCGCCCGGTGCGAGTGGGCGGGACAGGGCTCGAACCTGCGACAAGCGGTGTGTAAGACCGCTGCTCTACCAACTGAGCTACCCGCCCGGAGTGCACCGGGCGCCCCAAAAAAAAGAACCTGCACCGGCGGTCAGGCCGGCGAGGGCGGCCGATCGAGCGGCGGGTGGGCCGCCTCGTCCATCGCCTTGGCCACCTTGCCCTTCCACAGGACGTCGTCCAGCACCAGCGCCCGGCTCAGCACCTCGTCGGCGTGCTCCACCAGCACGAACTCGATGGAGCGTCGCACCGCCTGGGGGATGTCCTTGATGTCCTTCTTGTTCTCGGCGGGGATGATGACGGTCTTGATACCACCGCGCCGCGCCGCGAGCACCTTCTCCTTCAGCCCGCCGATGGGCAGCACCCGACCCCGCAGGGTGATCTCGCCGGTCATGGCCACGTCGCGCCGCACGGGCAGCTTGCACAGGGCGCTCACCAGGGCCGTGGCCATGGTGATCCCGGCCGAGGGGCCGTCCTTGGGGGTGGCACCCTCGGGGAAGTGCACGTGGATGTCCAGCTCCTGGTAGAAGTTGGGATCCAGGCCCAGCGCGTCGGCCCGGCCGCGCACATAGCTCATGGCGGCCCGGGCGCTCTCCTGCATGACGTCGCCCAACCGCCCGGTGATGATCAGTTTGCCCTTGCCCGGCACCACCGTGCACTCGGTCTGCAGCAGATCGCCGCCCCAGGTGGTGAAGGCCAGGCCGTTCACCAGGCCCACCTCGTCGCGCTCGTCGGTCTTGCCGTACTTGAAGCGGGGCGCGCCCAGGTACTTCTGGATCAGCCGGGTGGTCACCTTGGCCGAGAAATCCTCGATGGCCTTGCCCTCGTCCCGGTGGGTGATCAGCTCGCGGGCCACCTTGCGGCAGACCCCCGCCACGTTGCGCTCCAGGTTCCGCACCCCGCTCTCGCGGGTGTAGCGGTTGATCAGCAGCTCGATGGAGGCGTCGGTGAAGGTGACCTCGGCCCCTTCGAGCCCGTTGCGCTCGAGCTGGCGGGGCAGCAGGTGGCGCTTGGCGATGTTGAGCTTCTCGAACTCCGTGTAGCCCGACAGCTCGATGATCTCGAGGCGGTCCTGGAGGGGCAGGGGGATCTGGTGCCGGTTGTTGGCCGTGGTGATGAACATCACCTGCGACAGGTCATAGTCCATGTCGAGGTAGTGGTCGTTGAACCCGGTGTTCTGCTCGGGATCCAGCACCTCCAGCAGCGCCGACGAGGGGTCGCCGCGGAAGTCGGTGCTCATCTTGTCGATCTCGTCGAGCAGCATCACGGGGTTGTTGGCCCCGGCCTTCTTCAGGCTCTGGATGATCTTGCCCGGCATGGCGCCGATGTACGTGCGCCGGTGGCCGCGCACCTCGGCCTCGTCGCGCACGCCGCCCAGGGCCAGGCGCACGAACTCACGGCCAGTGCAGTGGGCGATGGAGCGGGCCAACGAGGTCTTGCCCACGCCGGGCGGGCCCACCAGGCACAGGATGGGGCCGCTCATGCTCTGGGTCAGGCCGTGCACCGCCAGGAACTCGAGGATGCGCTCCTTGGGCCGCTTCAGCCCGTAGTGCTCGTCCTCGAGGATCTGCTCGGCCGCCTTCATGTCCGTCTGCTCGTCGCTGACGTCGTACCAGGGCAGGCTGAGGACCCAGTCGATGTAGTTGCGCACGACGGTGGCCTCGGCGCTCATCGGGCTCATCATTTTGAGCTTCTTCAGCTCCTTGTGAACCTTGAGCGTGGCCTCCTTGCTCATCCGCTTGTTCTTGATGCGATCCTCGAGCTCCTGCAGCTCGTTCTTGAACTCGTCGCGCTCGCCGAGCTCCTTCTGGATCGCCTGCATCTGCTCGTTGAGGTAGTACTCCTTCTGGTTCTTCTCCATCTGCTTCTTGACCCGGGAGCGGATCTTCTTCTCCACCTGGAGGATCTCGATCTCCTGGGTCATCTGCTCGAACAGCTTCTCGAGCCGCTCGGCGGGATCCTCGGTCTCGAGGATCTTCTGCTTGTCGCCCAGCTTCAGGTTCAGGTGCGCGACGATGGAGTCGGCCAGCTTGGCGGGGTCATCGATGCTGTTGACCGCCACCTGCATCTCGGGGGGGATGCGCTTGTTGAGCTTGACGTAGGCCTCGAAGGTCTCGTGCACCTGCCGGATCAGGGCCTCGATCTCGACGCTCTTGAGGATGCGCTCCTCGACCAGCTCGGCCTCGACCCGGAACAGGTCCTCGGTCTCCAGGAACTTGCGGATGCGCGCCCGGCGCTTGCCCTCGATGAGCACCTTCACCGTGCCGTCGGGCAGCCGCAGGAGCTGGATGATCGTGCCCACCGTCCCCATCGTATAGATGTCGCTGGGGCGGGGGTCGTTGGTCTTCGCCAGCTTCTGCGCCGCCAGGAGCACGTCCTTGCCGCCGGCCATCGCCTCTTCGAGGCTGTTGATGGACTTCTCGCGGCCCACGAACAGCGGCACCACCATGTGGGGGAAGACGATGATGTCCCGCAGGGGCAGCAGGGGCAGCACCCGGGACTCGGGGCTCTTGGAATCGTTTCTGGAGAACATGGGGCTCCCACAAGCGGCCGGATCGGCGCGGGCATGTTAACACGGGCCCGCCGCCAGGGTCGTCTGATCCGCGGGCGCTGACCGGGATGGATGCCACGGGGCTGGTGGGCGTCGCCGCCCACCTTGGTCAGGCGCTCAGGCGGCGCCGTCCGCGGGCTTCTCGAGCAGCTCCACGGGCGGGCTGCGGCGCAAGATGTGCTCTTCGGTGATCTCGACCTGGGTGCAGTCGGGATCGCTGGGCGCCTCGTACATCAGGTCCAGCATGGCCGTCTCGAGGATGGCCCGCAGGCCGCGGGCGCCCGCCTTGTGCTTGAGCGCCTCGCGGGCGATGGCGCGCAGGGCGTCGGGGGTGAAGCTTAGATCCACCCCGTCGAGCTCGAACAGGCGCTTGTACTGCTTGGTCAGCGCGTTCTTGGGCTTGGTGAGGATCTCCACCAGCGCCTCTTCAGTGAGCTCCTCGAGGGTGGCCACCACGGGCAGCCGGCCGATGAACTCGGGGATCAGCCCGTAGTGCACCAGGTCCTCGGGCTGGGCCTGCTTCAGCAGCTCGGTGGCGTTGCGCTCCGTCTTGCTGCGGATCTCGGCACCGAAGCCCATGCTGGACTTGCCCACCCGCCGCTCCACCACGTCGTCGAGGCCCACGAAGGCGCCGCCGCAGATGAAGAGGATGTTGGTGGTGTCCACCTGCAGGAACTCCTGCTGAGGGTGCTTGCGGCCCCCCTTGGGCGGCACGCTCGCGGTGGTGCCCTCGATGATCTTCAACAGGGCCTGCTGCACGCCCTCGCCGCTCACGTCGCGGGTGATGCTGGCGTTGTCGGCCTTGCGGCTGATCTTGTCGATCTCGTCGATGTAGATGATGCCGCGCTGGGCACGCTCCACGTCGTGATCGGCCGCCTGCAGCAGCGAGACGATGATGTTCTCGACGTCCTCGCCCACGTAACCCGCCTCGGTGAGGTTGGTGGCGTCGGCGATGGTGAAGGGCACATTGATGATGCGGGCCAGGGTCTGGGCCAGCAGGGTCTTGCCCGAGCCGGTGGGGCCGATGAGCAGGATGTTGCTCTTCTGCAGCTCCACGTCGTCGCGGCCCACGCGGGTCTCGATGCGCTTGTAGTGGTTGTGCACGGCAACGGCGAGGGCCTTCTTGGCCTTCTGCTGACCGATGACGTACTCGTCGAGGACGGCCTTGATCTCGCTGGGCTTGGGCACCTTGAGGCGCCCGGGGGTGCCTTCACCCTGGTCGAGCTCCTCGGCGATGATGTCGTTGCACAGCGCGATGCACTCGTCGCAGATGTACACGCTGGGCCCCGCGATGAGCTTCTTCACTTCCTTCTGGGACTTGCCGCAGAAGGAGCAGCTCAGGTTGCCCTTGCTCTCGTCGCGTCGGTCGGCCACGCGGGTCCTTTCGCTTCGAACAGCGCGTGGATCGCGCTGCGGCCCGTCAGTCGCGCTCGGGCACCATCACCCGGTCGACGAGACCATACTCCAACGCCTCGTGCGCGGTCATGAACCGGTCGCGCTCGGTGTCGGCGGCGATCTTGTCGAGGGCCTGGCCGGTGTTCTTGGCCAGGATCTCGTTGAGCTTCTCGCGGATCCGCAGGATCTCGCGGGCGGCGATCTCGATCTCGGTGGCCTGACCCTGCGCGCCGCCCAGCGGCTGGTGGATCATGATCCGGGCGTTGGGCAGCGCGAAGCGCCGGCCGCGCTCACCGCTCGACAGCAGGAAGGCGCCCATGCTGGCCGCCTGCCCGATGCAGATGGTGCTCACCGGCGCCTTGATGTGCTGCATGGTGTCGTAGATGGCCAGGCCCGCGGTCACCGAGCCGCCCGGCGAGTTCACGTAGAGCGCGATCTCCTTGTCGGGATCCTCGCTCTCCAGGAACAGGAGCTGGGCCACGATGATGTTGCTGACCTGGTCGTTGATGGGCGTGCCCAGGAACACGATCCGGTCCTTCAGGAGCCGGCTGAAGATGTCCCAGCCCCGCTCGCCCCGGTGGGTCTGCTCGACCACCGTCGGGATCAGACCCTGCGGCATGAACTCCATGAACTCGGGGAGGCGGCTGCCCATCGGGATCTCCTTGGCGCGTGGCGCCCGCTCAGTCGGCGTGGTCGGCGTGATCGTGGTCGGCGTGGTCATGGTCGTGCCCGTGATCGTGCTCGGGCACCTCCTTGTTGACCACCGTCACGTTCGCCTTGTCCAGCAGGAAGTCGAGAACCTTGTCCTGGCGCATTCGACGCCGCAGGCCGGCCCGACGATTCTGGTCGCGGTACATCTGGCGGACCTGCACGGCGTACTGGCCGGCGCCGCGGGCGATCTGCTCGACGAGCATGGTCACCTCGTGCTCGGTGACCTCGACGCCTTCCTTCTCGGCGACGGCCTCGAGCACCAGCTCGACGCGCAGGTCGTCGGTGGCGCTCTTGGTCAGCTCGGCCAGCTTGCCCTCGACCTCGGTGCGCGCGGCCTCGAGCTCGGTGCCGCCCCGGATCAGATCGGTGACGGCCTCGGACTTCTTCTCCTCGAGGATGCTGTTGAGCAGGCTCGGGGGCAGGTCGAAGTCGTAGGCGGCGGCGATGGCGGCCTGCAGGGCGTTCTTGGCGTCGTTGTCCGTCTCGCGGCGGTGCTGATCCTGGACCTGCTCACGCACCTTGGCGCGCACGGCGTCCATGTTCTCTTCGCCCAGCTCGCTGGCCAGCTCGTCGCCGATCTCGGGCAGGGCCTTGGCCTTCAGCTCGTTGATCTTGCAGGCGAAGACGGCCGCCTTGCCCGCCAGATCCTCGGCGCCGTAGTCCTCGGGGAAGGTCACGTTGACGTCGAAGGCCTCGCCCACGGTCTGGCCCGTGACCTGGTCCTCGAAGCCCGGGATGAACCGGCCGCTGCCGAGTTCGAGCTCGAAGTTCTCGGCGCTGCCGCCCGCGAACTCCACGCCGTCCACGCTGCCCTTGAAGTCCAGCACCACCATGTCGCCGCGCTCGGCCACGGTGCGCTCGGTTACGGGCTTGAAGGTGGCCACGTGCTCGCGCAGGTGCTCGATCTCGTGCTCCACCACCGCGTCGGAGGCGTTCCACTCGACGCGCTCCACGCTCAGGCTGTCGTACGCCTTCAGCTCGATGTCGGGGACGACCTCGACCTCGATGGAGAAGCTGAAGTCCTGGCCCTCGTGCGGGCGGTCGTTGGTGTCCACCTCGGGGCGGCCCACCGGGCGCACGTTGTGCTGATCGAGGGCCTGGGTCCAGCCCTCCTGCACGAGCATCTCGGTGACGTCGGCGGTGGCCTGACCCTTGAACCGCTTCTGCAGGTGGCCCATGGGCACCTTGCCGCGGCGGAAGCCGGGCAGGCGAGTGCGCGCGGCGAGCTGCTTGTAGGTGGCCGCGAAGCCCTGGTTGACCCGCGCGGCGGGCACGGTGACCTGGACGCGCTTGCGGATGGGGCTGAGGTCTTCGATCTGCAGTTGCATGCTCAACGCCTGATGCTCAACGCCGGCCGTGAACCAGCGGCTGGTGGGTGGGCGCCCGCATGGACCCGGGGGCCGCTGACGCCTGATGCTGTGGGTGAATCGGGCCCCCGAGGGGGGCCGGCGCCGCGACGCACGGATGCGAGGAGGGGGACTCGAACCCCCACGGCTCGCGGCCGCTGGAACCTAAATCCAGTGCGTCTACCAATTCCGCCATCCTCGCAGGAGTGGGCCATGAAGGAATCGAACCTTCAACCTGCGGATTAAGAGTCCGTTGCTCTGCCAATTGAGCTAATGGCCCTGAGGTGCGATGCGGCGGCTGGAGAGGTGCCCCGACCGCGCCCGGATGGACGCGGTCGGGAGTGGGCCATGAAGGAATCGAACCTTCAACCTGCGGATTAAGAGTCCGTTGCTCTGCCAATTGAGCTAATGGCCCGGAAACGGGGCGCGCCCGGGGGGCGCCATCCAGCGGCTGCGCATGCGACGGGTCGGTTCGTCGTCTTCGAGGGGTGCGCGGCGCTGTTCGGGGGCAAGGCCCCGAACAAAAAGAAGAAAAGGGGTGGGAGATGGGACTTGAACCCACGACATCCGGTACCACAAACCGGCGCTCTAACCAACTGAGCTACACCCACCACGAGCACGCCTGGGTGGACTCGAACCACCGACCGGCGGCTTAGAAGGCCGCTGCTCTATCCAACTGAGCTACAGGCGCTCAGCCGACGCTGCGGCCCCCCGCGCTGCACGATGCACCCGCCTGAGAGACGACTGAACCGACCACCTGTCAAAGAACACCGCGACGGTGACGCCAATGAGTCGGGGCGAGAGGATTTGAACCTCCGACCACCAGTACCCAAAACTGGTGCGCTACCAGACTGCGCCACACCCCGTCAGGGGTCACTGGCCGCGGGACGCGCACATTTAGCCGCAGCCCCCTGAGGGATCAAGAAAAAAATGCGGAAAGCAACGGCGCGACCGCTCGGGCGGCCCGGCCCCGGTGGCTCACCGCGTGCTTCTCACGGGCGGTGAGCTCGGCGCTGGTGCGCCCGTCGGGGAGCTCGAAGATGGGGTCGTAGCCGAAGCCCCCCTCGCCGCGGGGGCCGTGGGTCAGGGTGCCCTCCACCACGCCCCGGCCGATGACGCAGCCGTCGCGGCGGCTGAGGCCCTCGGGCAGAGGGAGATCGGCGGGGAGCCCGGCGATGGCGATGACGCACACGAACCGGGCCGTGCGCTCGGCGGCCTCGGGGTAGTCCGCCATGGCCGCCAGCAGGGCGTTCAGGCGGTCGCGATCCGAGCCGGGGGCGTAGCGGGCCGACAGCACGCCGGGGGCGCCGTCCAGGGCGTCCACCGCGATGCCGCTGTCGTCGGCAAGGCTGATGAGGCCGGTGTGCTCATAGGCCGCCACGGCTTTGATGATGGCGTTGCCGGCGAAGTCCGGCGCGCTCTCGATCACCTCGGGCCCGGGGGGAAAGTCGTCCAGGCCCACCAGCGGCAGCCCCGGCAGCAGCGCGCGGAACTCGTCGAGCTTGTGGGGGTTGCCGGTGGCGATGAGCAGGCGGGCGCGGTCGGGCTTCACGGCATGACTCCGGCGGCGAGGACGGCCTCGCGCTGCAGGTTGAAGAGCTGGGCGGCGGCCGCCTGCCCCTTGCTCACCATCTCCATCAGGGTCTCGGCGCTGTACACCGCCCCCTCGGCGGTGCCCTGCACCTCGACGATGCCGGCGGCGGTCGTGACGAAGTTCAGATCCACGTCGGCGTCGCGATCCTCTTCGTAGCACAGGTCGGTGAGCACCTGGCCGTTGTGGACCCCCAGGCTGACGGCCGCGATCTGCGGCGGGAGGGCGCGCAGCGTCTTGCCCTCGGCCAGGGCCAGCGCCACGGCCACCCAGGCGCCGGTGATGCTGGCGCAGCGGGTGCCCCCGTCGGCTTGGAGGACGTCGCAGTCCACGGTCACGGTGCGGGTGCCCAGCTTGCTCAGGTCCACCACCGCACGGAGGCTGCGTCCGATGAGGCGGCTGATCTCCTGGCTGCGGCCCGACTCGATGGCGCGCTTGCGCCGGATCCGGCTGTCGGTGCTGGCGGGCAGCATGCCGTACTCGGCGGTCAGCCAGCCGCCGCCGCTGTCGAAGCGGAAGGGCGGCACCCGATCCTCGATGGTGGCGGCGCAGAGCACATGGGTGTGTCCCCAGCGGATGATGCAGCTCCCTGCGGCGTGGCGCTGCACCCCGGTCTCGATGGTGATCGGGCGCAGCGCGTCGGCGGCGCGGCCGTCAATGCGGGCGGGTGCGGTCATGGAGGCGCTCCTCGGGGGGCCAGGGTCGGTTGGGGGCGGGCGGCGCGGCGGGCGAGCACCTCGCGGCCAAAGTCCAGGATACCCTCGGCCACCCCCTGCGCCAGCAGGGTGCGCGCCTCGGGGGTGGTGAGCCAGCGGCCCTCCTTGCGGTGGTTCAGGAAGCCGCCCTCGAAGACCACGGCGGGCATGGCGGCGCCCTTCAGCACGGCGAAGTCGGCCTGCTTGACCCCCCGGTTGGGGAACGGGCTCAGCGGGGTGACCCGCGCCTGAATGGCCGCGGCGAGGCGCTGCGAGTCGTGGTGCGCGCGGGTCCAGGTGAGATCGCGGAGGATGGCGCTGGCCGTGTCGCCCGTGACCTCGCCGGCGGCGTGGGCGTCCACCACGCCGCCCTCGGCGTTCTCGAAAGCTGCCAGCCGCTCGGCGGCGTCGTCGGTGGCCTTCAGCGCCAGGAAGAACGACTCGTGGCCCACCGGGCCCGGGCGCTCGGTGCTGTTCAGGTGGATGCTGACGAACAGGTCTGCGCGGCGTCGGTTGGCGATGTTCACGCGCTCACGCAGGCCCACGTCGGTGTCGTTGTCGGTGCGGGTCAGGCTGACCTCGACGCCTTGGGCCCGCAGGCGGGCGGCCACCTGCTCGGCGATGTCGAGGGCGTACTCCTTCTCCCAGCGGCCCGGGGCGAAGCGGGCCGGCGCCCCGTCATGGGGGCCGCCGTGGCCGGGATCCAGCACCACATGCGTCAGCCCGGGAGCTGCCGCCACGGGCAGTGCCCAGGCGCACACCACCACCAGGGCCGCCAGGGCGGACCACCGATGTGGTGATGAGGGAGGGGAAAAGCCGACAGTCGGACTTGAACCGACGACCTGCTCATTACGAGTGAGCTGCTCTACCAACTGAGCTATGCCGGCGCAGGGAGCCTCTCGCGAAGCGCGCCGGACGCTAGCAAAGGGCCTTTGGAGGGTCAACCTCAATTGAGCGGGGCACCGGGCGCCCGCTTTCGGTTACAAGCGAAGCCTATGAAGCACATGACGACGAAGGCCGCGCTGGCGTGGGCTGTGGGGGCTGTCCTGGCGGCCTGCGCGTCCGCCCAGGAGGATCCTGTGAGCTGCGCCGAGGGCACGGTCTGCGGGCCGGGCCGGGTCTGCGTGGCGGGGGCCTGCGTCACCCGGGACCGCGACGCCCTGCCCAGCCCGGGCCGCGATGTCGGCGCTGCCGACGCGCTGCCGCTGGACCGGGGGCAGCCCGAGGATCTGGGCGCGCGCGACGCGGTCGCCGATCGGGGGGGCGCGGACCTGGGCCCGGACGCGGCGGGGTCGGACGTGGGGGTCGACGGGGGTCGACCTGATCAGGGCTTGCCGGCGGATCAGGGGGCGGGGGACTGCGAGCCTGGGCGCGTGGAGGACTGCGGGATCACCCGCGGGCGTTGTCGCGCCGGGCGCCGCATCTGCAGCGACGCCGCGGTCTGGGGCCCGTGCATGGGCGAGGTTGGCCCGGAGCCCGAGGTGTGCAACGGCGCCGATGACGACTGCAACGGCGTGGTGGACGACGGGTTCCAGGTGGGCGAGGCCTGCGACGGGCTGGGCACCTGCGGGGCGGGGACGCTGGAGTGCGCCAGCCCCGTGATCACCCGCTGCAGCACCGAGCCCGGGGGCACCCGCGCCCAGGACCGCGCGGAGCGCTGCGACGGCGAGGACGACGACTGCGACGGCCGCGTGGACGAGGACTTCGCCGTCGGCCAGGCGTGCCAGGCGGCCTGTGGCGCGGGGGTCCGCGAGTGCGGGCCCGGCGGCTTCGCCCGCTGCAGCACCGAGCTGGAGGGGAGCCAAGGGGCCGAGGGGCCCGAGATCTGCGACGGCCGCGATCAGGACTGCGATGGGCAGGTGGACGAGGGCTTCGACGTGGGCGGGGCCTGCCAGGGCACCGGGGCCTGCGGGGCGGGGGTGTGGGCCTGCGGACCGGGGGGACGCCAGTGCTCCAGCGATCCCGGGGGCGCCGACGACGCCAGCACGCCGGAGCAGTGCGACGGGCAGGACAACGACTGCGATGGCCGGACGGACGAGGGGTTCGCCGTGGGCGTCGCGTGCCGGGCGCCGGGCGCATGCGGCGCCGGCACCCGGGAGTGCGGTCCCGCCGGCGATCTGATCTGCGACGTGGGCCCGGGGGGCAGCCGCAGCCGGGTGGCGCCCGAGCGCTGCGACGGGTTGGACAACGACTGCGACGGGCAGGTGGACGAGGGCTTGGGCCTGGGCGACGCCTGCGGCGCCGTGGGGCTGTGCCCTGCGGGTCGGCTGGAGTGCGGGCCCGACGAGACGGTCATCTGCGACACCCGGCCCGGGGGCAGCCGCGACGCCAGCGCCGCCGAGCGCTGCAACGGGTTGGATGACGACTGCGACGGCGAGGTGGATGAGGCGTTGGACGCGGGCGAGGTTTGCGGGGGCGACGTGTGTGGCCCCGATCTGCCCACCTTGACCGTCGACGCGGGCCGCACCGGCGACACCCGCGGCCTGGCCGATGATCACGCGGGCAGCGCCTGCGTGCCCGAGGCCACCGGCCCCGATCAGGTGCTGCGCTTCCAGGCGCAGGCGGGCGAGCATGTGGTGGGCGTCGCTCCCCTTTCCGCCGACTTCGACCCCGTCTTCTGGGTGGCCCGCGGCTGCGACACCCTCAACCAGTGCACGGCGAGCCTGGGCTCGGGGCGGGTGCAGGCCGGCCGGCCCAAGGCCCGGCGGGGGGTCTTGGCGGCGGGGGAGCATGTGGTGGTGGTGGACGGCCGTGACGCGGCTGGCGGCGCCTACGCCCTGTCGCTGCGGCCTTTCAGCGCTGGCGAGACCTGCGCCCGCGCCGTGGCGTTGCCTTTGCCGGGCCGGCTCGTCGGCACGCTGGACGGCCGGGCCAACGATCACGCCGGGCAACGCTGCCCCATCGGGCTGCTCACCACGGGCGCCGATCAGGCGGTGCGGTTCGAGCTGGCCGCGGCGGCCACGGTGCGTGTGCGGCTCACCCCCGACACGAGCTGGATGCCCACGGTGTATGTGGTGCGCGACTGTGCCCAGGTGGACAACACCTGCGCCGGATCGGCCCGCGCGAACGCGCCCGGCCAGATCCTGGACTTCACCGCCGAGCTGGCGGCGGGCACCTGGTACGTGGTGGTGGAGCGCCCCTCGGCGCAGCAGGCGGGGGGCGAGTTCCTGCTGGAGCTCAGCCCCGAGTAGCAGGCTGACCTGCCCGGGGCGGCGGGCGCCACCCCGTGTGCGGGGCCCCGGGCGGGGGCCCGCCCCAGCTCACTTGTTGAGGAAGTCCTTGAGCAGATCGCCGAAGCTGCCGAGCGCCTTGGGCACCTCGGACTGCTTGCGGTACTCGGCGAAGGCCACCTCTTCGTCGTGGTACTTCAGGGCCTTGCGGGACGCGCGGATGCGGCCGCGCTTGGCGTCCACCTCGATGATCTTGAACTTGAGCTGGGTCCCCGGGGGGAAGTCGCGGCCGTGATCGGCGCCGCGATCGGTGTCCATCTCGCTGTTCGGGATGAGCGCCTGCACCTTCTCGCCGATGGACACGAAGACGCCGAACTTCTCGACCTTGGCCACCGGGCCCTCGAGCACATCACCCGTCTTGCAGGGGATGACCACCGGCTGGCGCTTCTCCCAGACTTCGGGCGTGAGCAGGCCGATGCGCTTCTTGTCGCGATCGACCTTCTCGACCATCACCGTCAGCTCCTGCCCGACGGTGAGCACCTCGCCCGGGTGCTCGATGCGCCGCTCGGCGGTGATGCCGGAGACGTGGAGCAGGCCGTCGATGCCGGGGGCGATCTCGACGAAGGCGCCGAAGGGCTGCACGCGCTTGACGGTGCCCTGCATGGGGGCGCCGAACTTCACGGCGTCCACGAAGGTGGCGAAGGGGTCGTCCGCCAGCGCCTTCATGCTCAGGGCCACCTTGCCCTTGGCCTGATCGACGCGGATGACCTTCACCTCGACGGCGTCGCCGGGGTTCAGCTTGTCGGCGGGCTGGTTGATCCGCTCGTGGCTGATCTCGCTGACGTGGACCATGCCCTCGAGCCCGTTGCCCAGATCGACGAAGGCGCCGAAGGGCTTCAGGTGGGTCACGGTGCCCTGCTTGATGTCGCCGACGCGCAGGTCGCTGGTCAGGTTCGCCGAGCGCTCGCTCTCCTCGGCCTCGAGCAGGGCCCGGCGCGACACCACCAGGTTCTTGCCGTTGCCGAACTCGGTGACCTTGAACAGGTAGTGCTTGCCGATGTGGCTGCTGGGCTCGCGCTCGAAGCGCAGCGAGAACTGGCGCGACGGGCAGAAGGCCCGCACACCGCGGACCCGGATCTCGTAGCCGCCCTTGTTGGTGGCGACCACGGCGCCCTCGACGGGCACCTGATCCTTATAGGCCTGCTCGATCTCGCCGAGGATCTCCTGGGCGCGCATGTTGCGCCGCGAGAGCTGCACGGCGCCGCGGGTGGCGACCACCTCGGCCTCGAGCTCGTCGCCCTCGTTGAACCGCAGCTCGCCGTCCTCGCCCTTGAGCTCGTTCAGCGCGATGTAGCCCTCGGACCGGGCGCCGTAGTCGATGAAGGCCACCTCACCGGCGATCTTCGAGATGCGGCCCTTGACGATGTCGCCGGGCGACACGGAGCGAGCCTGGAAGCTCGTCTCGAGGTCGGCCTGGGGCGCGGGGGCTTGCTTGATGTCGCTCATGGCACGTGGATCCGACGGCAGGGGCCCGAATGCACGGGCCGGGGGATGAAGCGGCGCGGAATATAGGCAATGGGGCCGCCGGTGGCAAGTCGCGGCGCGGCGGGCCTGCCGCGAGGCCCGCGGCGATCCGCCGCGGGCTCGGCGGTGTCCGGTTCCTGAAGTTGTAAGTTGCTGAATTTTAAGGGTGTTTTTGTTCGGGGTGCGCCCTTGCTGCGACCGACGGGTCGGGGTAAGGTGACCGTTGCGTCAGCCACGTTTGAGCAGGAGACGAAATGGGCCGCCTGGTCGATCAGATCGCCGCTTTGCAGAATTACGAGGAGTTCGCGGACCTCCACTGGACCGGTTCGTTCGAGGACTACCTGCAGATTGTGAAGGAGCGCCCCGCGGTCACCCGCACGGCCTACCAGCGCCTGTACGACATGATCCTGTCGTGGGGTACCGAGGAGCTGATCGACAACAAGAAGAAGGTCATCCACTACAACTTCTTCGACGACCCCCTGAACCAGGGCAAGGACAGCATCTTCGGGCTCGAGATCCCGCTGATGCGCCTGGTGAACGTCATCAAGTCCGCGGCCATGGGGTACGGCACCGAGAAGCGGGTGATCCTGCTGCACGGCCCGGTGGGCAGCTCGAAGAGCACCATCGCGCGCCTGATCAAGAAGGGCCTTGAGCACTACAGCCGCCTGCCCGAGGGGGCGCTGTACACCTACGAGTGGCACCTGCCGGAGGAGCTGCAGCACGTCACGGGCGGCGAGGCGGTGTTCCCCAGCCCCATGAACGAGGAGCCCCTGCGCCTGATCCCCGAGGAGTGGCGCCCGCAGGTGTTCGAGATGCTGGGCCTGAGCGGCCTGGAGCGCCCCCTGAAGATCAAGGGCGACATCAACCCCGCGTGCCGGCTGATCTTCCGGGAGCTCATGGCCCACTACAAGGGCGACTGGAGCCGGGTCATCGAGCACATCCGGGTCAAGCGCCTGGTGCTCAGCGAGGCCAACCGGATCGGCATCGGCACCTTCCAGCCCAAGGACGAGAAGAACCAGGACAGCACCGAGCTGACCGGCGACATCAACTACAAGAAGATCGCCCTGTTCGGGTCCGACTCGGATCCGCGGGCCTTCAACTTCGACGGCGAGTTCAACATCGCCAACCGCGGGATCATCGAGTTCATCGAGATTCTGAAGCTGGACGTGGCCTTCCTGTACGACCTCCTGGGGGCCACGCAGGAGCACAAGATCAAGCCGAAGAAGTTCCCGCAGACCGACATTGACGAGGTGATCATCGGCCACACCAACGAGGCCGAGTACAAGAAGCTCCTGAACAACGAGTTCATGGAGGCGCTGCGGGACCGGACCATCAAGGTGGACATCCCGTACATCACCAAGCTCAAGGAAGAGGTGAAGATCTACAAGAAGGACTTCTCGCCGCAGCGGGTGCGGGGGAAGCACATCGCCCCCCACACGGTGGAGATGGCGGCCATGTGGGCCGTGCTCACCCGGCTGGAGGATCCGAAGAAGCACGATCTGACCCTGCTCCAGAAGCTGAAGCTCTACGACGGCAAGAGCCTGCCCGGGTTCACGCAGGACAACGTCAAGGAGCTGCGCAAGGAGACCGTGCGCGAGGGCCTGGAGGGCATCAGCCCCCGGTACGTGCAGGACAAGATCTCCAACGCCCTGGTGAGCCAGCGCAGCGAGACCAGCATCAACCCGTTCCTGGTGCTCAACGAGCTCGAGGGCGGCCTGAAGCAGCACTCGCTCATCACCAACGACGACGAGCGCAAGCGCTACGTGGACCTGCTGGCGGTGGTCAAGCAGGAGTACGAAGAGATCGTCAAGAACGAGGTGCAGCGGGCGATCAGCGCCGACGAGGAGGCCATCAAGCGCCTCGCGGCCAACTACATCGACCACGTGAAGGCCTACACCCAGAAGGAGAAGGTCAAGAACCCCTACACGGGCATGGACGAGTCGCCCGACGAGCGGCTGATGCGCTCCATCGAGACCAAGATCGACATCCCCGAGAGCCGCAAGGACGACTTCCGGCGCGAGATCATGAACTACATCGGGGCGCTGGCGGTGGAGGGCAAGAAGTTCACCTACAGCACCAACGAGCGGCTCCACCGGGCCCTCGAGCAGAAGCTGTTCGAGGACCAGAAGGACACCATCAAGCTGACCACCCTGGTGAGCAACGTGGTGGACAAGGAGACCCAGGCCAAGATCGAGGTGGTCAAGGAGCGGCTCATCCGCGACTTCGGCTACAACGACGAGTCGGCCACCGACGTGCTGAACTACGTGGCGAGCATCTTCGCCCGGGGTGACGCCCGCGAGTGAGCGCCGCCCGGCCCTGAGTCCGACGGCCGCGACCCAGGCGGGGCGCGGTCGTCGCTTTCGCCGACCCTTCAGTTTCTCCGCGAGGGCCCATGTCGAGGATCAAGCAGGATCACAGCCGCTTCCGGGACATCGTGCGCGGCAAGGTCCGCCGGAACCTCAAGAGCTACATCAGCAACGGCGAGCTCATCGGCAAGCAGGGCAAGGACCGCGTGTCCATCCCCCTGCCGCAGATCGAGCTGCCTCGCTTCAAGTTCTCGGCGCAGGACGGCGGGGGCGTGGGGCAGGGGCAGGGCGAGCCCGGCGACAGCCTGGGGCAGGGCGACGGCCAGCCCGGCGAAGGCCAGGGCGAGGCCGGCGAGGGCGAGGGCGAGAAGGCCCTGGAGGTGGACATCACCCTCGATGAGCTGGCGCAGATCCTGGGCGAGGAGCTCCAGCTCCCTCACATCGAGCCCAAGGGCAGCAAGCAGGTGGTCAGCGAGCGGGACAAGTACACCGGCATCCGCCCGGTGGGCCCCAACTCGCTGCGCCACTTCAAGCGCACCTTCCGCAACGCACTGAAGCGCAGCATCGCCATCGGCGAGTACGACGCGAAGAACCCGGTGGTGGTGCCCATCAAGGAGGACATGCGCTACCGCGCGTGGACCACCATCAAGAGCCCGCAGGCCAACGCGCTGGTCATCTACATGATGGACGTGTCGGGCTCGATGGGCGACGAGCAGAAGGAGATCGTTCGCATCGAGAGCTTCTGGATCAACACCTGGCTGAAGAGCCAGTACCAGGGCATCGAGACGCGCTACATCATCCACGACGCCACGGCGAAGGAGGTGGACGAGCACACCTTCTTCCACACCCGGGAGTCGGGCGGGACCATGATCTCCAGCGCCTACAAGCTGGCGGCGCGGATCATCGAGGAGGAGTACACGGCCAGCGAGTGGAACATCTACCCGTTCCACTTCAGCGACGGCGACAACTGGTCGGTGGACGACACCGCCACCTGCATCGAGATCCTGCGCGAGCGGCTGGTGCCCGTGAGCAACCAGTTCAGCTACGGCCAGGTGGAGAGCCCGTACGGCTCGGGGCAGTTCATCAAGGATCTGCGCCAGCACTTCGACACGGTGTCGGCCGAGAGCCCGCTGGTGGTCAGCGAGATCAAGAACAAGGACGCCATCGTGGGTTCCATCAAGGAGTTCCTGGGGGCGGGGCGATGATCCAGTACCTGCACGTCCGCCCGCTGCCCGCCGATCTGCACCACTGGCGCGACAAGATCGAGGCCCTGGCCCGCGAGCACGGGCTGGACTTCTACGACGTGTTCTTCGAGGTGCTCAGCTACGACAAGCTCAACGAGGTGGCCGCCTACGGGGGCTTCCCCACCCGCTACCCCCACTGGCGCTGGGGCATGCAGTACGAGCAGCTCTCGAAGAGCTACACGTATGGGCTGAGCAAGATCTACGAGCTGGTCATCAACACCGATCCGTGCGTGGCCTACCTGCTCGAGACCAACGAGATGGTGGACCAGAAGCTGGTGATGGCCCACGTCTTCGGGCACGCCGACTTCTTCAAGCACAACTTCTGGTTCAGCCGCACCAACCGCAAGATGTTGGACCAGATGGCCAACCACGCGGCCCGGGTGCGGCGCTACCAGGACCAGTTCGGGCAGACCCGCGTCGAGGAGTTCATCGACGTCTGCCTGAGCCTCGAGAACCTGATCGATCTGCACCGGCCCTTCCGCCCCGAGGTGAAGCACGAGGTGCCGCGGCCGAAGACGGACCTGCCCGATGAGCTCATTGGCGACGGCCAGCGCGTGGCGCGGCTGGAGGCCAAGGAGTACATGGACGAGTACGTCAACACGCCGGAGTACATCGCCCGCCAGCGCCACAAGGCGCAGGAGGAGGCGAAGAAGGCGGCAAAGCACCCGGCGCAGCCCGAGCGCGACGTGCTGCTGTTCCTGATGGAGAACGCGCCGCTCACCCGTTGGCAGCGCAACGTCATCAGCATCATCCGCGATGAGGCCTACTACTTCGCGCCCCAGGCCATGACCAAGATCATGAACGAGGGCTGGGCGAGCTACTGGCACACCAAGCTGATGACCCGGCACATCCTCGACGACAGCGAGGTCATCGACTACGCCGACCGCCACTCGGGCACCACGGTCATGCACCGGGGGCGCATCAACCCCTACAAGATCGGCTTGGAGCTCTTCCGCCACATCGAGCAGCGCTGGAACAAGGGCCAGTACGGCCTGGAGTGGGAGCGCTGCGACGACATGGCCGCCCGCGCCAACTGGGACACCGGCGCCGGCAAGGGCATGGAGAAGATCTTCGAGGTGCGCAGGCACCACAACGACGTGACCTTCCTGGACGAGTTCCTGACGCCCGAGTTCTGCGCCGAGCAGAAGCTGTTCACCTTCGAGCACAACCCGAAGGCCAACGAGTGGCGCATCGCCAGCCGGCAGTTCCAGGAGATCAAGCAGAAGCTCCTGTTCCAGCTCACGAACATGGGCCAGCCCCTCATCGAGGTCGAGGACGCCAACCACGACAACAAGGGCGAGCTGCTGCTGACCCACCGCCACGAGGGGGTGGACCTGGAGATGAGCTACGCCCATGCCACGCTGCGCAACCTGTTCGCCCTGTGGAAGCGTCCCACGCACATCGCGACCCGGCGGGGCGACAAGGGGCTGATGGTCAGCTTCGACGGGGAGCAGGTGAAAGAGCGGGTCTACAAGCTCTAGGAGCCGCCTGGACGCCCGAAGCGCAGGGCTCGGCGCGTCTGGGGCGGCGCCGGGCGCATCTTCACCGCGCTGTCACCTTGGCCGGGGGGCCAGCGGTGAGTATGCTCGGCAGCTTGATTGGGGGGGGCATGAGCAACACCAACCGGGGCGAGATCAGGGCGCAGATCCCGCGGGTGCGCACGGCGACGCCGGATTTCCAGATCCGGGCCGTGGGGGCCACCAACGTGGGGCGGCGCCGCGAGGCCAACGAGGACAGCTACCTCATGCTGCCCAAGAACGGCCTGTTCATCGTCGCCGACGGCATGGGCGGGCACGCGGGCGGGCAGGTGGCCAGCACGCTCACCGCCCAGACCTGCGCGCAGGCAGTGCTCCGTCGGCTCGGGGAGGCCGAGCAGGCCAGCCAGGCCACCGGGCGGCCGGTGCCCGTGGCTGATCTCATCGAGGCGTCGGTGCGTGAGGCCTGCCACCGGGTCTACGACACCGCGCGGCGCAACCTCCACCTGAGCAACATGGGCAGCACGGTCACCTTCATGCTGGCCTATGGGGGGCACCTGCACCTGGGGCACGTGGGCGACAGCCGCGCCTACCTGGTGCGCGACGACCAGATCCATCAGGTCACCGAGGATCACAGCCTGGTGCAGGAGCAGGTGGCCCAGGGGATCATCACCCCCGAGCAGGCCAAGGTGTCGATGATGCGCAACATCATCACCCGCAGCATCGGCTACGAGCGCGAGGTGCAGGTGGACACCGCGGCCCTGCCGGTGCGCAAAGGCGACAAGATCCTGCTGTGCAGCGACGGCTTGACCGGCCATGTGGAGGATCGCGAGATCCTGGACCATGTGCGGCGCCTGTCGCTGCACCGTGCGCCCGAGGCGCTGATCGAGCTGGCCAACCGCCGAGGCGGCGACGACAACACCACCATCGTGCTCGCCGAGATCGGCGGGGGCCGCGGCAAGCAGCGGCGCAAGCACCAGCGGTGAGCGCGGCCCAGGCCGCGGCGCCGCCCCGGGCGCTGGCCTGGACCGTGGCTCTGGGGTGGGCCCTTCTGGAACCCATCGTGGGCCCTTCCCCGGCCCTCGCGCGCCACCGCGGCCGATGGCTGGTGGACGCGGGCGAGACCGAGCTGGCCATCCTGTACCTGCATCAGCACCTGGAGGCGTGGCCCGAGGATCCGTGGCTGCATTTCCACGCGGGCCGCGCCGCGCAGCTCAAGGGGCTGGGCCACGAGGCGCAGGTGCGCTTCGCCCACGCGGCGGCCCTGGCCCCCTCCGAGCCCACGTTTCGGTTCGCGCTGGGCTACGCCTTGCGGCAGGCCGGCCACCTGGCTGCCGCCGCGGCCGAGTACCGGCGGGCGCTGGAGGAGGCCCCCGAGGATCCGCGGATCCTGTTCAACCTGGGCATCGTGGAGCGCGAGCGGGGGGCGCTGGCGTCGGCCCAGCGGTGCTTCGAGCAGGTCTGCGCCCGCTGGCGGCGGGATGGGCGAGCCCACTACACCCTGGGGGTCTGCGCCTACGAGCGGCAGGACCTGGACCGGTCGCGGGAGGCCCTGTTGCGGGCGGTGCGCCTGGACAAGCGCCACCACAAGAGCTGGTACCAGCTTGGCCTGGTGCACCTGGAGCAGGACCGCGCCGCCGAGGCGCGCGATGCGCTGCGGCAGGCCCTTCGGCTGCAACCGAGCTACGCGCCGGCCCACTATGCTCTGGGGCGGTGCCTGGTGACCGAGGATCCTGCCGCGGCCGCCCGGCACCTGCGCGAGGCCATCCTGGGCCAGCCGCCGGTGCGGCGGGCGCACCTTGATCTGGGTCGGCTGCACGAGAAGGCCGGGCACCTGGACCGGGCCCGTGCCGAGTACGCCCTGTACCAGCGTCACCACCCCGAGAAGCACCAGGCCTTCATCGCCGAGCGGCTGGCGGCGCTGAGCCCGTGAGCGCCCGGGATCCCGGGCTGCGGGCACAGACGCTGTGGCGGGATGGCGCGGCCGAGGCGGACCAGCTCGTGGTGGAGGCCCCGCTGGAGCTGCACCTGGATGGCCAGCCCCTGGCGGTGCTGATGCGCACGCCGGGCGAAGATCTGGACCTGGCGGCCGGCTTCCTGGTGACCGAGGGCCTGGCCGAGTGGCCCGACGACCTGCACAGCCTGGGGCACTGCACCGATCCCAACCGGCCGAACCGCGAGAACGTGGTGAAGGTCACCCGGGCGCCCGGTGCGCCGCGCCCGGCGGAGCGCGGCTTCGTGGCTACGGCGGGCTGCGGGCTGTGCGGCAAGCGCCAGATCGAGGACCTGTTCCAGCGGGCGCCGCCGCTGACCGAGCGGCTGCGGTTGGACGCCGGCGTGCTGGCGGCCCTGCCTGAGACCCTGCGGGCGGCCCAGCCCCGGTTTGCAGCCAGCGGTGGGCTCCATGGGGCCGCGCTGGTGACGGCGGCTGGCGATTTGGTGTGCGCCCGCGAGGACGTGGGCCGCCACAACGCCGTGGACAAGGTGCTGGGCGCCGAGTGGCGAGCCGACCGCTGGCCCCTCGAGGGGCAGGCGCTGGTGGTCTCCAGCCGGGCGGGCTTCGAGATCCTGCAGAAGGCCCTGGTGGCGCGCGTGGGGGCGGTGGTGGCCGTGGGGGCCGCCAGCACCCTCGCCCACGACCTGGCCGTGCAGGCGGGTCTGAGCCTCTACAGCTTCGTGCGGGGCGCGGCCTTCAACGCCCACCAGCCCTGAGCACCGCGAGATCCTCGGGCCGGTTCAGGTTGTGGAACCGCGCGGGATCGGGGTGATCCACCACGGTCACGTCGCCCAGCAGACCCACGATGCGGCGGAAGCCGGGGGCCCCCTCGGTGAGGATGCGGTGCAGCGGCGCGTGGGCCGAGGCGTGCCACCAGCCCACCAATGGCTGGAGCTGCCCGTCGGCCTGCCACAGGGTGGCGTGGCCGGCGCGGTGGGGCAGGAGATCCAGCAGCAGGTCCGGGCCCACGTGGGGCAGATCCACCGGCAGCACGGCCACCCAGCCGTCTGCCCCGGTCAGCGCGCCCAACACGCCCCCCGGGGCGCCGCGATCCGCCATGCCGTCGGGCACGGTGCGCAGGTCGAGTGCGCCGTAGGGGTGGTCGGCGCGGCCCACCAGGACGACCCCACCGGGGCAGACGGCCCGCAGGGTGGCCAGGGCGCGCCCTACGGGCGTCGAGCCGTCGGGCAGCGGGATCAGCCCCTTGGGCTGCCCGCCCATGCGCCGGGCGTGGCCGCCGGCGATGAGCGCCCCGCGGTCGAGGTGGGCCAACCCCTCAGACATCCAGGCCCACCCAATGCCGCAGGAAGTTGCGCAGGATCACCTGCCCCGTGTGCACCGGCCGCAGGGCGGCCAGCAGCCGGTCGGTGGTGCCCGCCCCCGCCTCCTCGTCGATGATCTCCCGGCGCGCGGTGAGGTAGCGGCGCACCACGTCGTCGTCGAACTCGGGGTGGAACTGCACCGTGCGCCCGTTCTCGCCCAGCGCCATGCCCTGGTTGGGCGTCAGGGCGCTGTGCCCCAGCACCCGGGCGCCGGGCGGCGGCGTGTTCACGGCGTCCAGGTGGCTGAGCAGGGTGGGGAAGCGCCGCGGCAGCCCCTCGAAGAGCGGGTCCTCGGCCATCTCGACCTCGAAGACGCCGATCTCGCGGCCGTTGGGGTTGGGCCCCACGGCCCCGCCGAGCACGTCCCCCAGGAGCTGGTGGCCATAGCACACCCCCAGCACGGGCGCCCCCGCCGCCAGCACCTGCGCGCTCCACTGCCCGCAGCGCACGGACCACGGCTCGTGGTCGTGCACGCGCGCGGCGCTGCCGGTGATGATCAGCCCGTCCACGTTGCCCGGCTGGGGGAAGCGCACGTCGGGCAGCGTGCCGTCCACCACCTCGAAGCGCTCCAGCGGCAGCCCGCTGGCCGCCGCAAACCAGTGCTCAAAGTCGCCCCGCGCGGCGACCACGTCGGGCTGGTTGTGCCCGGTGACCAGGATGATCGGCTTCATGCCCCGATGCTGCCCCACGCCACCGCCCGACTCAACGCCCGCGGCACCCACCCACCTGGCGCCTACCGCCACGAGTGATGGCCCAACCACCGTCCGATCCACTCCCCCTCCCCACAACCCGTCACCCGACGCCAAGGGAGCGGGCCGGCGGCCCGGCGGGCGATGGGGCCCCGCAGGACGAGGGATTCGGCGAAGCCGAAGACCGAGCCCGAGGCCGCCCCGGAGCCCGCCGGGTCGCTGGCCCGCGCCGAGTCGTCGCCGCCCCGCCCAGGGTTGGACCGGCGCCAGCCGGTCCAAGCCGACACCTCAACCGCAGCGGTGGGACAGGCGCCGGCGCCCGCGTGCCAATCCAACCCGACACTTCAACCCCAGCGGTGGATCAACCGTGAGCGCCTCGCCGGCTCAACCCGATCCACCTCAACTGAATCCCAACGCCCGCCCGCCCTGGTACACCGCGAAGGCCGCCAGCCACGCCAGCGTCGTCATGTAGGTGAACAGGAACGCCGGCCAGCCCCAGCCGCCCGACTCCCGCTTCACCACCGCGATGGTGCTCATGCACTGGCAGGCCAGGGCGAAGAACACCAGGAGCGCCAGCCCGGTGAGGGGCGTGTGCACGGGGGTGCCGTCCGGGCGCTTCGCCTCGGCCATCCGCCTGCGCAGCGAGGGGCTCTGCTCGTCGACCTCGCCGCCCACGCCGTAGATGACCCCCATGGTGCTCACGTAGACCTCGCGGGCGGCGAAGGCACCCAGCACGCCCACGTTGATGCGCCAGTCGAAGCCCAGCGGCGACATGACGGGCTCCATGGCCTTGCCCAGCTTGCCGGCGTAGCTGTGCTCGGACTTCGCGGCGGCGATCTGGTGGTCCAGGGTGGCCAGCGCTGTCTCATCGGGCGCCGACTGCGCGGCCACGGCGTCGCGCTGGGCCTGCAGCGGCTTCACGGCGTCGGGCTCGCGGGGGAACGCCGAAAGGGCCCACATGATCACGGTGAACACCAGGATCACCGAGCCGGCCTCGCGCACGAAGTCGCCGCTGCGCCGCCACACCAGGCGGGCCACCGACCGGGCCGACGGGATGCGGTAGTCGGGCAGCTCGAGCAGCAGGGGCTCGTTCTTGCCCTTCAGCACCGTGCGGCCCATCACGGCCGCGGCCACGAGGGCGATGGCGATGGAGAAGCCGTACATGGCCAGCATCACGAGGCTCTGCTGGCTGAAGACCCCCCACACCGTGGCGGCCGGCACCGTGGCAGCGATCACCAGCGTGTAGACGGGCAGGCGGGCCGAGCAGGTCATCAGCGGCAGCACCATCATGGTGAGCAGCCGGTCGCGCCGGCGCTCCAGGGTGCGGGTGCCCATGATGGCCGGGATGGCGCAGGCGAAGCCCGACAGCATGGGCACGAAGGCCCGGCCGTGCAGCCCCACCTTGCGCATGATGCGGTCCATGAGGAAGGCCACCCGAGCCATGTAGCCCGAGTCCTCCATCAGCCCGATGAACAGGAACAGCAGCGCGATCTGGGGCAGGAACACCAGCACGTTGCCCACGCCGCCGATCAGCGCGTCCGCCACGAAGTCGGCGGCGATGCCCGGCGGCAGCACGTCGTGGGCCCCGCCGGCCAGCGCGCCGATGGCGCCCTCGACCAGACCGATGAAGGGATCAGCCCAGGCGAACAGGGCCTGAAAGCACAACGCCATCACCGCCACAAAGGCCCCGAAGCCCACCACCGGGTGCAGCAGCAGCCGATCGGCCTTGTCGGCCAGCCGCCGGCTGCCCGTGCGGGTCAGCAGGGTGGGGGCGTGGGCGTCGATCCAGCCGTAGCGGGCCTGGGCGATCTCCAGATCCAGGTCGCGGCCGCTGCCCTCGGCGGCGGCCAGCCGGGCCGCCACGGTGGTGCGCAGCGTGGGCGGGGCGCCGCTGTCCTCGGGCGACACGCTCATCAGCGCCCACAGGGCCAGCGCCTGGCGGGCCCCCTCGGGGGCGTCGGGGAAGTGGGGGGCCACCGCCTCGACGTCAGCCTGCAGGGGGCCGCTGGGGGTCCAGGGCCAGGCGGGCGGCCGTGGCGGCTTGTCCACGTACTGGGCGATGCGCTGCGCCAGGGCTGACACCCGCTCGATGTCGGTGCCGACCGTGGGCACCACCGGCACGCCCAGGGCATCCGAGAGGGCGGTGCAGTCGATCTGCACGCCCGCGGCCTCGGCGGCGTCCATCTGGTTCAGCGCGATCAGGGTGGGCCGCCCCAGCTCGATGACCTGCAACGCGAAGTACAGGTTGCGCTCGAGGGCGGTGGCGTCCAGCACCACCACCACCAGCGCGGGGCTGGGCACGCCGCCGTGGCCCAGCAGGGCGT
Source organism: Myxococcales bacterium (assembly GCA_020633555.1). GTDB lineage: Bacteria > Myxococcota_A > Bradymonadia > UBA7976 > UBA1532 > JACKDL01. The sequence goes on from JACKDL010000027.1 coordinate 64,618, forward strand.
CCACGGCGATGCGCTCCTCGGCGCTGCGGGCCACCAGGCTGTAGGCGCCGGGCACGTCCAGCACGTCGATGGGGTGCTCGACCCCCTTCAGGTGCCCCAGGCTGCGCTCGACGGTGATGCCGGGGTAGTTGCCCACCCGCACCGTGGAGCCGGTGAGCCCGTTGAACAGCGTGGTCTTGCCGGTGTTGGGGTTGCCCACCAGGGCGACGAGGGGCGCGCTCACCCGTCCACCTCCACCGTGATGGCCGCGGCCTCGCGGCGCCGGATCGAGATCCGGCAGTGGCGCACCTCGAACTCCAGCGGATCGCCCAGGGGCGCGATCTTGCGCAGGGTGACGGGGGTGCCGGGCACGAAGCCCAGCTCCAGCAGGCGGCGGCGGAAGCTCCGCTCGCCGCCCACCTGCAAGAGGCGCGCGGTCTGGGTGACCCGCAGGTCGGCCAGGGTGGGCATTTGGGCTCCCGGGCGGTGGGCGACCCGCTAGTCTCGGCGCGGGACCGTCAAGTGTCAATGCGCGGGGATCCCGCCAACGTTGAGCGCGGCGCGGCGCGGCGGCTAAGGTGACAACGTTCCATGCGTGGAGGGGCGATGCGGCGGCCGCAGCGAGGCCTGACCTTGGTGGAGTTGCTGATCACGGTGGCCATCATCGGCCTCATCGCCGTGGTGCTGCTCATGCTGCTGATGCCCAGCGACGATCGCCGCTGCCGGCTCGAGGCCGAGCGGCTGGCGGCGTACCTGACGCAGACCCGCGCCACGTCGGTGATGAACGATGGCCCGACACGGGCCGCCTTCGACTTCGCCCAGCAGGTGATCACCCAGGAGGAAGCGCGGTCGGGCGCCGACATCACCGCCTTCAGCTTCCAGAAGAGCCCCACGGTGGATCCGTTCACCGTGCGCAAGCCGGTGAAGTGCACCGCGCTGCTGGTGCCGATGGTGGGCGAGAGCACCTCCGGCGAGGCCTGGCTGGTGTTCAACGGCCGCCAGACCATCGGCGGCGTGGCGGTGCTCGAGCTGAACGACGCGGTGTACTCGGTGGTGGTGCCACCCAACATCGAGGGCGAGATCACCGTGGTGCGGGGCAAGGCGCAGCCGCTGACGGGCCCTGCCCAGCCGGGGCTCGTGCGCACGCCCATGGGCCTGCTGGGGGCGCTGCCCGAGTTGGGCCTGGGGGACGTGCCCGACAACCTGGCGCCCAGCCTGGCCGACACGGTGGACGTGGCGCCGGTGCCGCCGCTGCCCCCTGCGCTCAACCCCGATCCGCCCCAGGGCGGGGGCGACGATCCGGTGGACGACCCGCCGGTGGATGAGCCCGACGACCCCATCGACGATCCGCCGCCGCTGCCCGACCCCATCGACGATGAACCCGAAGATGATCCCGAGGAGGAGCCCGAAGAGGACGAGGCGGAGTGCGGCCCGCAGAAGCCCTGCGAGGGCTGGCAGCGCACCTGCCTCATGGCCGAGAAGCGCTGCGTCTTCAGCCCCGTGGGGCTGTCCTTTCGCGCCATCAACATGCAGGTGCAGGCCCCCGCCCAGGCGGCGCCGCTGCTGAACTCGGTGGTGGCTCAGGCCGCCTCAAGGGGGCTGTTCAATCTGATCGTGAAGGTGGACGCGCCCCTGTTTGGCGACGACGTGTCGCAGGGCTTCCGAGGCGGCCTGTACCAGGCGGTGAGCACAGGCGGCGGCTTCGTGCAGGACAGCAACCTGCCCTCGTACGCGCGGGCCTACACCAACAACAACTGCAGCACCCACGACTACTGCCTGGCGGCGGGCCCGCTGGAGGAAGACCAGAGCGAGCTGCGCTTCTTCGTGCACAAGGACGGGCCGCCCGTGCCCAATGAGTGCAACTACTACGGGCTGGTGGTCGAGGCGGCCGTGCTGCTGAACGTGACCGGCGGCGCGGACCGCCAGAGCACCCGGGCCACCATCACCGTCACGGGGGCCATCACCCCGCGGCGGGCGAAGGAGGTGGTGCTCGATGACGGCAGCGGCCTGAACCTGAAGGGCTACTTCGAAGAGAACGGCATCCCGCCCAACGCGGACGTCTCGCCCCGTGACGGGGTGAGCGAGAGCTGGCAGTTCCAGATGCAGGGCGAGGCCCAGGTGGTGGACCTGCTGAGCGGCCAGCCCAACCCCGGGGTCGTGGTCCCGCGCTGCGAGGACTGATCCAGCCCACCCGAGGTGTCGGGTCGGGGCACCCCTACGCCATGCAGTGACTTCGGCACGACACGGCTGTCAGATCCGCCATGGTCGCAGCGCCCGAAACCACGGGGCTCGCGCGGTTGGCCCGGAGTTTGTATATCACCGCCGGGACAGCACACGGTGATCGCGGGCCCCCTGGCGGGGCCCCTTGACCCCATTTCCACCGGAGGGGACCCCATGAAGCTTCACCTTCTGCTCACGGCCGGCCTGGCGTGCGCCGGACTGGCGGCCTGTGACGACGACTCGGCCCAGGCGCCCTACACCCCCGACATGGCCCAGACCGCCGACATGGCAGGCACCGACGGCGGTCAGGGTGGGGCCGGCGGGGCCGGCGGCGCCGGCGGGGCCGGCGGGGCGGGCGGCGCCATGGACATGGGCGCCGGCGGGGCCGGCGGCGCGGGGGGTGCGGGCGGTGCGGGCGGCGAAGGCGGCGCCATCGACCCCGACATGGCCGTGGACATGGCCGTGGACATGGCCGAGCCCGACATGACCCCTGACATGGAGATCATGGTGGACGCCGAGCCCCCGCTGGTGATGCCCGGCGACGCCTGCGGCGAGGGCATGGCCTGCCCCGAGGACTACAGCTGCGTGGCCGACGAGTGCCGCTACGACCTGTCGCCGCAGGTGTGGCGCATGATCGACGCCAACGTGGTGGAGCCCGCCGGCTCGGCCGCCGAGCTCCAGGCCTTCCTGCAGCTCGGCGTGAGCACCGGCTCGCTGAACCTGATGTTCGAGTCGGGCACCTACCTCGACGACGCCACCGGTCGCACCCGCTGGTACATCGGCAACGGCTACGAGGACCGGGGCACCTGGTTCTACCGCCGCGACGACCGCAACGGGAACGGCGTGCTCGACGAGGGTGAGGATCGCAACGGCAACGGCGAGCTCGATGGGCTGCCCATCCAGAACTTCGATGGGTTCTGGTACATGACCGACGATCACGGCCCCGAGTGGCGCCTGGACGGCGAGGCCGACTTCCTGTTGGTGGTGCCGGCGGGCAGCCGGGAGCTCGAGGACGGCACGGTCGTCTACTGCGACGTGCGCTTCACCACCACCGTGCGCATCCAGATCTGGCAGGAGGACGGCTTCCTGCGCGGCCGCGCCGCGGGCTACCTGCGCCGGGCCGACGTCGAGGCCATCGAGATCAACTTCAACGGCCAGGTCATCCGCTTCGCCGACTTCCTGCAGGCCGAGGACCTCATCGACGTGAACGGCGACGGCGAGCTCGACGCCTACCCCTTCGACCTGCGCATGGAGGCCGAGGCCGTGGCCTTCGGCGACGACGCGCCCAACGCGGGCAACCGCGATCCGAACCCGCCCTTCAACCCGCACCCGGCCTGCGGCGGGTAACGGCCAAGGGGCCGGTGCCCCGGGCAGGGGACCGTGCTAAGGTGCCCCGTCGGCCGTCCCCGGTCGGCGGGGTTTTCTTTTTTCAAAGCGCACGTTTCGACCACGGGGAAGGGTCCATGAAGATCGGCAACGGCCAGGTCGTGACCATCGAGTACACCCTGAAGGACAGCGACGGCAGCGTCCTCGAGACCTCCAAGGACAAGGGCGCCATCACCTTCGTGCTGGGCTCCGAGCGCATGCTGCCGGGGCTGGCCAAGGCCATGGAGGGCATGGCGGTGGGCGAGACGCGCACCGGCACCATCCCACCGGGCCAGCTCGTGCCCATCAGCGCCACCGGCACCCGCCGCGTGGGCTTCAACGAGTTCCCGCAGGGCACCCGGCCCGGTCTGGGCGATCGCTTCCAGGCCCGGGGCGTGGACGGGCAGGCGCTGCAGTTCGAGGTCACCGAGGTGCAGGATGACGCCGTGGTGGTGCACCTGCTGCACCCTCTGCACGACCACGAGATCTTCTACGAGGTGTCGGTGCTGGCAGCGCGGCGCGTCAGCGTCCCGCCGCCCCCGCCCGGGGTTGAGGACGCCGACGACGTGGTCGACCTCACCGACGATCTGCTCGAAGAGTAGGATCCAGGCTCAACAGGGCCCCTCGGCGGGGCCCTGCGGCCGGTGGCCGACGGGGACGCTCAGCGATCCACGTCGAAGATGGTCTGGATGGTCTCGTGGAAGACCTCGGCCAGGGGCTGGAAGAAGGCCCCGCGGGCCCCGCGATCCAGGAAGCGAACCTCCAGATCCACGTCCACATTGGCCGCGCCCATGGGCACCACCGTGGGACCGTGCGGGTTCGCGGGGATGGCCCACTCGGGCTCCAGGTTGCCTGCCAGGCTGACGTAGACGGTCGCGCCGATGGCGTCGAGGGGCCCCGCCTCACCCTCGACGGTGCGCCGGATGTCCAGCAAGGCCCAGTGGTAGTCCTCGTCCACCAGCACCTTGTTGGAGTGCACCACCGACAGGCCCTCGGGCCCGCCCAGGAGCAGGTCCAGATCGCCGTCGCGGTCCAGGTCGAACACCGCCACGGAGGTCAACGCGCCGAAGGGGGGCACACCCAGCGCCGCCAGATCCACCGGCTGCCAGCCGCCGCCCGTGTCGCTCAGCACCCGCACCCCGTTATCGCCCACGATCACAAGATCCGGGCGGGCGTCGTTGGTGAGATCGGCGATGGCCAGCGCCCGATCACCCGCGGCCCAGGGCAGCGGCTCGGCGGGCAGTAGCCCGGCGCCGCCGTCGATGGGGTAGAAGCGGGCGTCACCGTTCAGGGCCACCACGTCCAGCGCCCCGTCGCGATCCACGTCGCTGATCATCAGCGTGTCGGCGCCGTGCTCAGCCCCCTGCAGCCCCTGCACCTGAGTGAAGCGGGGATCGGTGCCGCCGAGCCAGTAGCGGATGGCCCCGGCCGAGGTGCCGATCAGATCCACCAGCCCGTCGCCGTTCACGTCGGCGAAGACCCCGCGATCCAGCCCTTCGGTGCCCGTCAAGCCCAGCAACGCCAGGCGGTCGAGGAAGAAGGAGCCGTTGCCGCGCCCGTAGTAGAAGCGCGTGTCCACGCCGGCCAGCAGCAGCACGTCCAGCGTGCCGTCCCGGTCGATGTCGCTCACCACCACGTCCCGCAGATCCGCAAGGTTCGGCAGGTCGTCCGCCGGGCCGTTGAAGCTGCCGGCGCCGTTGCCCAGGTACAGACCCAGGCCGTTGGCCGCCCACACCAGCAGGTCGGGATCCCCGTCGCTGTCGAAGTCGCCGGGCCACGCCTTGGTGACCGGGCCCTCGGGCAGGCCGGCCAGCAAGGCCGACGTGCCGCGGAAGGTGCCGTCACCCTGCCGCAGGAAGATCATGCTGCGGCCCGCGGCGTCGGACGAGAAGGCCACCAGATCCTGGCGGCCGTCCCGGTTGTAGTCGCCGCCCAGGATCAGATCGGTGCGCTCGGCGCCGCCCAGGGCGAAGACGCCCGTGTCGAGGCCGACATACTCGGGGAGCTGGAAGCTGCGGGTGGCGGGATCCAGGCTGAAGTTGCCCTCGTTGTCCTCGGCCACCACCGTCACTCGAGGGTTGGCCGGATCGAGCTCGATGCCGCTGATGGACCAGCGCCCCGTCTGTGGGTTCAGGTCCGCGCGCTCGCCGTTCACCCGCACCTCGCGGGTGCCCGCTGAGCCCTCGTCGCCGTCGTCGAAGGTGCCGGTGAGGTACACGGGGTGGGCCACGGGCGCGTTGTCGGGCGGGAAGTCGATGGTGACCACCGGTCCGGTGACGTCGCGGTAGATCGAGATGATGATCTCGGTCTCGTTGCCCACGCGATCGCGAGCGTAGAACGTCACCTGGGTCTCGCCCTCGTTGATGGCGATCTGCGTGCGCACCCGGTCGCCGATGCGATCGACGTCGTCGTCGCCGTTGATGGTGGCCACGTCCACCCCCGATCCGGCGTCCCGAACCGCCGCGGACACGTTGGCCACCGCCACGCTCAGCAGGGTGTTCGGGGCGGGTTGGAAGTCGGTGATGCTGGGCGGCGTGCCGTCCACCACGACGTTGCGCACCACGGTGGTGCTCTGACCGGCGCGGTCGGTGGCCAGGATCCGCACCAGGTGCGGGCCATCGGCCAGGGGCCGCGCGTGCCGGTAGGTGCCGTCGCCCAGCAGGCCGGCCTGGCGGCGATCGCCGTCCACCTCGACGAAGAGCGCGTTGACGCCGCAGAAGCCCACGTCGATGCGCCCGCCGAGCTCAACACGGCCCACGTCCGACACGCCGAGGAAGGCGCCTTCCTGGGCGTCAGGCTGGATCACCGGCGGCGTGCCATCGGCGTCCACCAGCACCTGGACCTGTTGCCGGAGGCCGGCGGCGTTGGTGGCCACGGCCGTGATGGGCACGTCCAGGCCCTCCTCCAGATCCACCCGCACCGCGAAGGCGCCGCCCTCGAAGTCCTCGGCGGCCACGCCGTTGACGGTGAGCGCCACGACCCGCGAGTCGTTGTCGAAGGCCCGCCCGCGCACCTCCACCTGGGTGCTCCCCACGCAGTTGCGCTGGGCCGGCGAGGTGATCTCCACCGTCGGCGGCGTGTTGTCGTAGATGACCGTGGTGCGCGCCTCGGCGGTGGCCCCGTTGGCGGCCGAGGCCACGGCGAGCAGGGTGTGCTGGCCGACGGCGGGCAGGCCCACCTCGGCCGTGAAGCGGCCGCCGGCGACCACAGCGGCCACCGGCTGGCCGTCGTTGGCCCGCACCAGCACCGCGGTGACGGCCGGGCACACCGTGCCCTCGACGGCGATCCGCGGCTGCCCGGTCACCACGTCGGCGGCGGGCGCCTCGATGGCCACGCAGGGCACGGCCTCGACCCGGGTGACCGTGCGCTCGTCACAGCCCCGGTTGCCGGCGGCGTCCTCGGCGCAGGCGGTGATGGTGTTGGTGCCGACGAACAAGGGCACGGCGGCGGAGAACTGGCCATCCTCGTCGGGCAGGATGTTGCGCACGCGCTCCTGGCGACCCCGCTCATCGGCGACCCGCACATCCACCACCGCATCCAGTTCGGGCTGGCCGTTCAGCGTGACCCGGCCGGCCAGCGCCACCGTCTCCGCCGCGGTCTCCAGGCCGGCCACCGGCGCCGTCAGCGCCAGCTCGGGGGCCTGCTGATCGAGGATGGCCGTGAAGCCCACCGCCTCGCTGGGGTTCCCGGCGCCGTCGGTGGTCACCAGCGACACCACGTTCTCGCCCTCGGCGAGGGTGATCTCCACCTGGAAGCTACGCCCCATGTCCTGCCAGACGGGCATGGCCTGCACCGGCTGGCCACCCACGGTCACCGTCAGGGTGCGGGCGGGGTGCTCGTCGGCGATGGTGCCCTCGACGCGGTACTGGGCCGTGTCGGTGGCCACCTGGTTCAGCTCGGGCCGAATCAGCGTGATCACGGGCGCCGTCTGATCGCCCACCACCGTCACGCTCGCCGAGCAGCTCAGCCCGGTCTCGTCGGTGGCCCGCAGCAGGAACAGGTTGGCGCCCTCTTGCACTGGCAGATCGAGGCTCGCCTCGCCGGCCCCGTCCACCGAGACGATCTGGAGCTGTCCCTGGCGACCGATGGCCACCTCGAGATCCGCCGGCGCGGTGTCGGGATCGGTGACCCGCACCTGCACTGTGGTCGTGCCCCGGTTCGTCAGGCGGGCGTCGCCCGTGGGCGCCAGAATGTTGCAGCCGGGGGCCACGGGCTCCGTGCCCATGTCGACGGCGCCGCCAGCGCCCCCCTGGCCGCCCATGCCGCCCTGGCCGCCGACCCCGCCCATGCCGCCCTGGCCGCCCACGCCGCCCTGGCCGCCGCTGCCGCCCATGGGGGTCATGTCTTCGCCCTGACCGCCCTGACCACCCGCGCCGCCCGCGCCGCCGGCCCCGCTGGCCCGTGGGCCCACGCAGATGCCGGACTGGCAGACCCCCGGGGCGCACTCGCTGTCGCTGGTGCAGTTCTCGGGATCGAGCAGGACCGAGCAGCCGCTCAAGGCGGCGACACCCAGGGTGAAGGCCAGGGCTGCGTACGCACGCTCAAACATCGTTCGCATCACTGGAACCTGAAAGAGGCGCCGGCCGACAGGCCGCCGTCGGTGGTGGGGAGGATGACCCAGGAAGGCCCGCTGGCGCGCGAGCGGGCCGTCTCGGCGTTGGCCCCTTCGGCGGGCCCGTCATCCAGCAGCCAGAGCACCACGCCGGTGGCCGCGATGGCCACGCCGGCGCCGAGCAGGATGTCCGTGGTCAGAGCTTTGCCCTTCACGTCGTCGGCCAGATCGACCTCCTGCTCCGTGCGGCCGCAGGCGAGATCAGCGCGGCAATCCTCGAGATCACCATTGGCGCCCGAGGCCAGCGCACCCGTCACAGCGGCTCCGATGAGGGCCGCGCCGCCCAGGCCCATGAGCCCGTAGCCCACGGTCCGCTGCGAGAGCCCCACGCTGGGACCGCCCACCGAAAGCTCGATGAAGGTCTCGGTGGTCTGCCCGGGCTTGACGGTCACCACCTCCTCGTGGGCGTCGGCCCCTTCGGCCTTGATCCGCAGGCGGTGCAACCCGCCCTCGACGTCGATGGGGCCGGGCAGTGGGGCGATGCCCACCAGCTTCTCGTCCACCATGATCTGGGCGCCGGGCCGATCCACCGTGATGGCCAGCAGGCCGTTCGCCTGCCCCCGCTCCAGGGCCACCTGCACCGTCAGCGGCGCGGCCGCCGTGTGCGTGGGGGTGAGCGTGAAGCTGCGGCTGGTGGGCTTGTGGCCGGGCAACGAGATCCGGGCCGTGTGCGTGCCCACCGGCAGGGCCTGGGTGAACGGGGCCGAGCCGGGCGTGCTCTGGCCGTCCACGATCACCTGCGCGCCCGGCGGTGAGGTCTGGAACGTGACCGAGGCCAGGACCGGCGGGAGCGCCACCGGGGGAAAGGTGAGGCGCTGCCCCGCGTTGAAGCGCACCGGGCGCTCCACGGGCTGGTAGTTCGTCAAGGTGAACAGCAGGTTGCGCTTGCCTGGGGGCAGCCGGACAGTGCACGGCGTGGTGCACCGCACCGACATATCGGGCCCACCCACCCGCACGGCCGCGCCGGCAGGCTGCGTCGTCAGCGACACCTCGGGCCAGGTGGTCAGCGTCTGCTCCAGGCTGGCCAGCTTGGTCTTGGCGTCGGCCTCGGCCGCATCGCTGGCCACGAACTTGCGCATCGTGTCGATGGCCCGCGGCAGATCCTCCATCGCCTCGTACACCTGGGCGATGTTGTACAGCATCAGCGGGTGCGGCTTGATGGCGTTGGCCTGCTCGAAGGCCGCGAGGGCCTGGGCGAGCCGCCCGGCCGCGAAGTGGCCGCGCCCCTCCACGAACAAGGCCTTGGCCCGCTCCTTCGCG
>JACKDL010000028.1 GCA_020633555.1 Myxococcales bacterium
GCCGTCCACCGACACCCCGAAGTAGGCGTCGTGGGCCAGGTCGCGCCGGCCGATGCCGCCGTCACGGCGCTCGTCGGGCGGGGCCACGAAGCGGTAGGGGTGCTCCAGGAACTGGGTGATCTTCCCCGCGCGGCGATCGAAGACCTGGAAGCCGTGCCCGTTGCCAGTGGTGAGGTAGTACCACGTGCGCTCGGCCGCCAGGCCCGAGGTCCACGGCAACAGGAGGAGGAGGGCGAAGGACAACCGGCGCATGGGGCCTCTCCCGAGCGTGCAAGGGGTGGTGACTACGGAACCTGCCCCTTCGCGTCAAGTCGCGGCCATCCGATTGTCTCGAAGGGATCGGCAGTGACACCCGAGGTGGGTCACCGCCGCGCCGGCGCGCAGGCTCAGCGCAGGTTGTTCAGGTCGAACAGCTCGGTCAGGGGCAGGGCGATGTTCACGCAGCGCGAGTCAGCCGCCGATGACCTCGACGCCGCCCATGAAGGGGCGCAGGGCCTGGGGCACCACGATGCTGCCGTCGGCCTGCTGGTAGTTCTCGAGGATGGCGATCATGGTGCGGGGGATGCCCAGGCCGCTGCCGTTCAGGGTGTGCAGCAGGTCGGGCTTGGCCCCGGGCTCGGGGCGGTAGCGGACCTTGGCGCGGCGGGCCTGGAAGTCCCACACGTTGCTCACCGAGCTGACCTCGAGCCACTCGTTGCAGCCGGCGGCCCAGACCTCGATGTCGTAGGTCTTGCGGGCGCCGAAGCCGATGTCGGCGGTGCACAGCGCCTTGACGCGGTAGGGCAGGCCCAGGCCGGCGCAGGCGGCCTCGGCGTCGGCGCGCATCTTTTCGAGCTCGGCCTCGCTCTGGCCGGGGTGCACGAAGGCATACATCTCGACCTTGTCGAACTGATGCCCACGCTTGATGCCGCGCACGTCCTTGCCGGCGCTCATCTTCTCGCGGCGGAAGCAGGGGGTGTAGGCGCAGTAGCGCAGGGGGAGCTGCTCGGCCTCGAGGATCTCGTCGCCGTGGAAGTTGGTGATGGGCACCTCGGCGGTGGGCACCAGCCACACGTCGTCCTGGTGGTCGCGGTACAGGTTGTCGGCGAACTTGGGGAGCTGGCCCGAGGCGAACAGCGTCTCGCCGCGCACCACGAAGGGCAGGTACAGCTCGCGGTAGCCGCCGCGGGTGGTGTGCAGGTCGAGCAGGTAGAAGATGAGCGCGCGCTGCAGCCGGGCGTACTGGTCGCGCAGGACGTAGAAGCGGCTGCCGGCCAGCTTCACGCCGCGGTCGAAGTCGATGCCCTCGTGGTCCAGGCCCAGCTCCCAGTGGGCCTTGGGCTGGAAGTCGTACGCGGGGATCTCGCCGTGGGTGGCGATGACCACGTTGTCGTCTTCGGTGGTGCCCTTGGGCACGTCGGCGGCCACCAGGTTGGGCAGGGCGGCCACGGCGGCGTTGGTCTGCGCCTCCAGGTCGCGGCTCTGGTCCTCCAGCGCCTGCAGGTCGGCCTTGAAGCCGGCCACCTTGGCCTTCAGGGCCTCGCGCTCCTCGGCGTCCTTGGCGCGGCCGATCTGGGTGCTCATCTGCCGGCGGTCGGCCCGCAAGGCCTCCATCTGCGTGATGGCCTCACGGCGCTGCTCGTCCAGGGCGATCACGGCGTCGATGTCGGCCGGGTCGCCGCCGCGGCTGGCGTGGCTGGCCTTGTACAGATCGGGGTCGCGGCGGATGGCCTTCAGGTCGAGCACGGGGACACCTCCAGCGGAGCGAAGACGCGGGAGGATCGCCGCGGCCCCGGGGGGTGTCAACCGCCCTACTCGGTGGGGGCGTGCCCGTCGGGGGCCGCAAGGGCCCAGCGCAGCAGCTCGGGCACGGCCTCGTCGGGGCCGTCGTCGCGGGTGAGCAGGGCGGTGAGGCGGTGGGTGACGGCCGGGGGCTCGTGGCCCAGGGCGGCCAGGGTGGCGCGCACGCCCGCCACGGCCACGGTCATGGGGGTGGTGTCGACGCTGGTGCCGCGCAGGCCAGTGACGCGGGCGAGCCAGGCGCGGCGGTGGTCGGCCAGGGTGAGCCGCACGGCGAGCACGGCGGCCTGCACCCAGGCCTCGGGCAGCGCCCCGGCGGGCAGGCTGTCGCCGTCCTCGTCGATGTGGGCGACCACCGCCGTGGGGCCGGGGATGCGCCGCAGGCTGACCTCGGCCCAGGCATAGTGAGTGGCCCCGCCCCGGGTGCCCAGGATGCGGCACTCGCCGCGCTGCTCAAAGTCTTGAGAATTCATGGGGATAAGGTGCCCTTGTCGGGCGTCGAAAACAAGCGTCGAATCAGGTAAAGAGCTGTTCTTTTGTTCAGTTATTTGGTAAGGTGCTTCATGTCTCACGGACGCCAAGGCGGCCCCCCATGAACCAGCCCATGACGCCCCCTGTGATGCAGCGCTCCACCCCGCGGCTCAGCCTGACCAAGCTGGCCGAGTACCTGGGGGCCACGCCCCGGCGCCGGCGGCGCATCGTGGCGGATCAGAAGTTCCCGCGGCCCTTCGCGGCCGCCCGTTATGGGCGGGCTCGCGCCGCCCTTGTCGAGCACCTGACCGGCGCCCTGGACGAGGCCGGGCTGGTGCAGCAGGTCACCGCCATCTCGGCCCGCGAGGACGGCACGCCCTGGCAGCTCCAGGACGATCTGGGCTGCATCGAGGCCATGCTGGCGTGGCTGGAGGTGCCGGTGCCCAGCGCGGGCTGCCGCGATGACGTGACGCTGCGCGCGGCCGCGCAGGCGCCGCCGCGGCTGGTGCTGGGCGGGCTGGAGGTGAGCGTGGCGCCCGAGCTGCTGGTGGGCGGCAAGGATCGCCAGGGCCAGGCGGTGCGGGGCGCGGTGAAGCTGTACTTCAGCAAGCACCACCCGCTGGGGCCGGTGGGCGGTCCGGCGGCGGCGACGGCGCTGCACGCGTGGGTGGGGGCCGTGCTGAACGGCGAGCCCACGGCGCGCTGGTGCCGGGTGGTGGATGTGTTCGCGGGGCAAGTGTGGCTGGCGCCCCCCCACCGCGCCCGCCGGCTGGCCAACCTGGAGCTGGCCGCCGAGGAGATCGCCCAGCGCTGGCCGCTGCTGCCCGTGCCCGAGGGGGCGGGGGTGGTGCTGGCGGCCTGAGCCGTTTGGCCCGAGCGCCCGTCAGAAGCGCCAGGCCGCCCCGATGAAGGGGGTGTAGTCCTGGGTGCCGTGGGCGCGCTCGCCCACCAGCGGCCGGTCGCCACGGCGGGTGTAGTAGCGCACGCGGTACTGCAGCCGCAGCACCACGTCCAGGGTGCGCCAGACGTTGAGCTGGCCGCCCACCCCCAGCAGCCAGGCCACGGTGGGGGAGGTGCGGAAGGCCGCGGCCGTGGCGCCCCGGTCATCGGGCAGATCGGTGCGGGCCGTGTCTTCGCGTACGCCCACCAGGCCGTAGCCCAGCTCCACGAACAGACCCCTCCACGCGCCGCGCACGAGCGGACCCGTCCAGAACTCGGTGGAGCTGCCCTGGATGACGCCCTCGGTGACGGTGCGGCCCTGGGCGTCCTCGCCCGCGAAGCGGGCGGCGAGCTGGTGGCCGCGATCGAAGCGGGCGAACCAGCCGAGCTGCAGATGGGGCAGGGGTGCCCAGGTGGCGGTGCCGAACAGGGCGAACAGGCTGTCCTCCACCAGCGGCTTGCCGGGGTCGTCGCCGATCTCGAGCTTCACCTGCTGCTCGAAGCGGATGACCGTGGCGTGCAGGTCCACCTGCCAGGTGGGCTGGGCGGCCAGCGGCGGCGCGGCGAGCAGGAGGCACAGGGTGAAGAGTGGGCGCACAGGGTGACCTCGGCTGTCGGTGGTGGCGTCGATACGGTGCTGCGCCCGTGACGCTACAAGGTGAGGTCGCCGGCGTCGCAGGCCCGGCGCTGCGGTGACCCCCACTGGATCCCCAGCCGGGCGGTTCTGGACCGTCGGGGCGGGGCGAGCGGGGTAGGCTGCGCGCCATGGCTTCCGATGACGAGAGCCGCGGGGGGTGGAGCGAGCCGCCCGACGGCGTGCCACCCGAGCCGGCCTCTGCGGGGGAGCCGGCGCCGCGGTATGTGCTGGGGGCCTTCGTAGGCCGCGGCGGCATGGGCGCCGTGCATTCTGCGCGGGACGGCCGCCTGGCCCGGGACGTGGCCCTGAAGGTGGCCCGGCCTGACGGCGCCGGGGCCCACCTGCTGTGGCGCGAAGCGCGCATCGCTGGCCGGCTGGACCACCCGGCGGTGGTGGCGGTGCACGACGTGGGGCACCTGCCCGATGGGCGCCCGTTCTATGCCATGCGCCTGGTGCGGGGGCGGTCGTTGGCCCAGCGGCTCGACGACGGGGAGGCGCAGGATCCCGCGGGGCGGCGGGCGCTGATCCGCCACGTGCTCACGGCCTGCGAGGCGGTGGCCCATGCGCACCAGGCAGGCCTGGTACACCGCGATCTGAAGCCCGCCAACGTGCTGGTGGGCCCCCACGGCGAGACGCAGGTGGTGGACTGGGGCCTGGCGGCGCCCACGCCTGCGGCCGCGCCGCGCTGGGCGGATCTGGCGGGTCCGCGGCCGGCCGCGGGGGGGTCGCCGGGCTTCACGGCGCCCGAGCAGGCGGCGGGGGCCGAGCCGGATCCCACCCACGATGTCTGGAGCCTGGGGGCGCTGCTCGCGGCGGTGGCGGGGGCGCCCGACGCGGCCCTGGGCGCCCTCATCGCGCGGGCGCAGGCCCCGGCGCCGCAGGCCCGCTACCCCGACGCCGCGGCGCTGGCGGCGGATCTGGCCCGCTGGTTCGAGGGGCAGCGGGTGGAGGCGCTGCGCTATGGCCCGCTGGACTGGGCCCGCTGGGCCTGGCGGGCCTGGCGGGGGCCGCTGCTGGTGGCGGCGGTGGGGGCGGCGCTGCTGGCAATGACGGTGGCGGTGGGCTGGTGGCAGACCGCGCGCTCGCGGGACCGGGCGGTGGCGGCCGAGGGGGAGGCGCGGCAGGCGCTGCGGACCCTGCGCCGGGCCGAGGCAGTGCGGGCGGCGCGTGCCGACGATCGGGCGACGGCGCTGGCGCTGGCGGACGCCGTGCTGGCCGACGGGCCCGATGCCCAGGCGGCCGGGGTGCGGGCGGCCTTCGGGCGGCAGGTCGGGGCGGCGCGGGTGAGCACTTCGCCCGCGCCCGCCTGCGACTGGGTGGCGGTGGTGCCGGAAGGCGGTCTGATCTGCGGGGACGGGGAAGGGATCGCTCGGCTGGGGGCCGATGGACGGCCGATCTGGCGGTCCGAAGGGCGCGCGGCAGGGGGCCACTGGGGGCCGGGGCAAGGCCTGGTGGTGTGGGACACCCGCTACGAGACGCGGATCATCGACGGTCACAAGGGCGGGCTGCGGGCCCGGCGAGCGCTGGCCGACGGTGACTGGCGCCCCCATCAGCCGCCGAGGACGCCGGTGGACGCCGGGGGCTTCTTCGCCATCGAGGCCCTGCCGCCCACGAACTGCGCGATGCGGCTGAAGGCGGTCGCGGTGCAGAACGGGCAGGCGGCGGCCTTGTGTGAAGACGGCACCCTGTCGCTTGCGCGGCCGGGCGATGCGGCCGCGCGCAGCCGGCCTACGCCGCTGGTGGGGGAGTACGCCCCGCTGACGTTGGCCTGGCTGCCGGACGGGCGCCTGGTGGCGGGCGGGCTTCGCGGGCGCCTGGTGCGCTTCGACGCCGACGGGCGGGTGGAGCGGGTGGTGCCCACGGGGCTGGGCGCCGTGCGCCACCTGGAGGTGTCGCCCGACGGCCGGTGGGTGGCAGCGTTGGGCAGCGCCTCCGGGGTGGCGCTGTGGGCGCAGGGCGCGGCGGCCGTGGCCGAGGTACTGCACGCCCACGGGGCGGTGCGCGCGGTGGGCTTCCTGGAGGGGGGGCGGATCAAGATCGTGGGGCGCGAAGGCCAGGCTGTGTACGGGCTGCCCGGCGGGGCACCGCGGGTGATCCGCGCCGGCGCCGGGTTGGCCGCGGGGGCCGTGAGCGACGGCGGCCGCGCGGTGCTGCTGGGCGACGGGGCGGGGGCGGTGCTGCGGGTCGATCTGCACACCGGCACCGTCAGGGAGGCCACCTTGGGAAAGGGCGTGGTGAAGGCGGTGGGCGACGGCCCTTGGGGCCCCTGGGCCGCGGGCATGTTCGCGCCGCCCCTGGTGCGCCTGGCCGAGCAGGGCCCGGCGCCCGTGACTGGCGGCCGCCGGCTGCGCCGCGGGGTGGCCCTGCCCGACGGCTCGCTGGTGGGCATCGACGTGCACATGGGCTTGTTCCGGTGGACGGCGCCCGACCGCGAGCCGGCGCGGCTCGGTGAGGGCCCCTACGCCGATCTGGCGGGGCACGGCGACGGCTGGCTGACGCTGAGCCGTGAGGGGGCGGTCGAACGTTGGCGGGTGGGTCACGCGGCGGAGCCGCTTCGCCGGGTGGCGGGGGCGCAGGCCCTGGCCGTCGCCGCCGGCCGGGTGGTGGTGGTGGGCGACGGGGCCCAATGGTGGGGGGCGGCCGGCGAGGGGCGGCTGCCAGGCGCGGACGACGCCCCCTGGTTGACCGCCGCGCTCACCCCGGACGGCCGGCGGCTGGCGGTGGGCGATCTGCTGGGACGGGTGCAGGTGTACCGCCTGCCCGCGGGGGCTCTGGAGGCCGACTTGCCGGGGCACACCGAACGGGTGGTGGCGCTGACGTTTCTGCCCGACGGCGACCTGCTGAGCGTGAGCTGGGACGGCACGGCGCGCTTCTGGGCGCTGGGGGGCGACCCGGACTGAGGCCCGCGGGTATGTTCGGCCCATGCACGCCTGGGTCGAACTCGAGCTGCCCGAGGGGCAGACCGCGCGCCTGTACGCCGGCCAGATCATCGGGCGCACCAGCGCCGCCGCGCTGCGCCTGGACCTGCCCGAGGTGTCCGAGGCCCACGCGCTGGTGAGCCTGCGGGGTGAGCGGCTGTGGCTGCTGGCTCTGCGGCGGCGGTTCCAGGTGCGCCAGGCGGCTCAGGACGCCGCGCCGCTGAGCGCGGGGTTGGCCATCGAGCTGGTGCCCGGCTTCGAGGTGCGCGTCGCGGCCGTGCATCTGCCGGCCGACGTGCTGGGCCTGGAGGGGCCCGGGCTGCCCCCGCAGGCGCTGCTGGGGACCTGTGGGCTGGTGTTCGATCCGCACCCGCGGTTGGTGGCCGGCACGCCGCCGCAGGCGGGGGCGCACTTCTGGGCCACGGGTGGCCAGTGGCGCGCCCGCGTGGCGGGGCAGGTGCACACGCTGGAGGCCGGCGCCCCGCTCGAGGTGGGGGGGCAGACGTTCCAGGCGGTGAACGTACCGCTGGGGCACGCCGGAAACGCCTCGACCCTGGGCGAGCGCCGCGCGCCACTGCACCTCATCGCCTTCCACGACACCGTGCAGGTGCAGCGAGATGGCCTGCCGACGGTGCAGTTGGTGGGGCAGCTTGCGCGCGTGATCTCGGAGCTGGCCAGCGTGGGCCAGCCGCTGGGTTGGGAGAGCCTGGCGCAGCCCCTGTGGCCGCACATCGCGGAGCGCGACGTGCTGCGCAAGCGCTGGGACGGGCTTCTTGGCCGGCTGCGGGAGCGGCTGCGGGCCGAAGGCTTGCCCGAAGATCTGGTGCGGTCGACGCGGGTGGGGCTCGTGGAGCTGGTGCTCCAGCCCGGCGACGTGGTGGACGATCGCGGCTAGGGCATCGCGAAAATATCATTGCATTCAGGTGGTTGCTGGCGGCGTGGGGCCGCTGGGGGTTGGGTGGGGGTCCGCCCACCATCCCCTTTGGGTTACGTGACTTCCGTGGCCTGAGACGGCCGGACGACATGCTGGAGGTGGTCGATGCGCGGTCTGCGCGGTGGTTTGGAAGCGGGTCTGATGCTGGCCCTGGCGCTGGCCCTGGGGGCCTGTGACGACGGTGGCGAGGGCGGCGGCGCGGGTGGCAGCGGCGGCGCCATCGCCGATCAGGGGCCCGGCGGTGCGGGTGGTATGGGCGGCGCCGGTGGTGCCGGTGGTGTCGGTGGTGCCGGTGGGGCCGGAGGCATGGGCGGTGCCGGTGGCATGGGCGGTGCCGGTGGGGCTGGTGGTGCCGGAGGCATGGGTGGCGCCGGCGGCGCGGGTGGCGCCGGCGGCGTGGGTGGCGCCGGTGGCATGGGCGGCGCCGGTGGCATGGGTGGCGCGGGTGGCATGGGCGGCATGGGTGGCGCCGGTGGCATGGGCGGCGCCGGTGGCATGGGCGGCGAAGGCGGCGCCGGCGGTATGGGCGGCGCTGGCGGCATGGGCGGCGAAGGCGGCATGGGCGGCGAAGGCGGCATGGGCGGCGAAGGCGGCATGGGCGGCATGCCCATGCCTGGGCCGGCTCGGGTGCGCTTCATCCTGCCCACCGAGGGCGAGGTCAGCATCGGCCGGCCGCTGAACACCCAGCTCGGCGCCTGGCAGTCCACCCGCTACACCGAGATGCCCGTGGGCGAGGCCCGCAACGTCGTCAGCCTGGACTTCGGCGGCGGCGCGCAGAACTTCTCGCTGGCCGGTCTGGACGCGGGCTTCGACTACTCCATCTGGCTCAGCCCCGTGGCGGAGCAGACCTACATCGTCCGCGACGAGAACCTGCCCGAGGCCGGTGAGGGCCTGACGCTGACCCTCATCAACGACTCGGCGGGCCCGGGCACCGACTACTACTTCGAAGACCTGGACGGCATGCTGACCCCGGCGGCCGAGGGCGTGCCCACCCGGGGCATGGCCCAGGCCTCCGTGGAGGCCGGCCTGAGCCTGCTGGTGCAGGACGCCGAGGGCGACGGCACCATGGACCGGCGCCTGCCTCTGCTGGTGCCGCCCAGCCAGCTCGCCGAGCGCCGGGTGTCGGGCTTCGTGAGCGGCGATCAGCTCTTCATCGTCACCGATGGGACCTTCTCGCGCCGGGGCGAGCGGACGGCGCCGGTGCCGGCCTTCGACATGCTGCCCGCGGACCAGCAGCGCCTCATGCAGGCGTACCACTTCATGGCCGCGCCCGAGGTGCTGCGGTTGACGGCGCTCTTCAACGATCTCAGCGGGTTGCGCGTGTGGGCCCTGGACGAGCTGGCGGCCCGGGTGCGGGGCCGGCGGGCGCTCGTGGGCGGCCAGAACTGGGGCTTCTCCGTCTCGGACGCCGTGGTGGATCCCTACACGGGCGACCCCTTGGGCGACGCGCCGGGATCCATCCCCGGGGTCACGTTCTTCATCCCCGACGGGGCCTGGGGCCCCGGGCGGCCGGTGGCCGCGCTGTTCGGCGCGCCGGGCATGAACCCGAGCATGGCCATGGGGCGGCTGGAGCCCGCCCAGGCCAACGTGCGCACCGTGGTGGTCTACAACCTGACGAACACGGCCTACCGCCTGGCCCACGGCTCGCAGCAGGGGTGGGAGTACACCGAGGCCTTCGGGGCGGTGCCCCGCTGGCCCGGGCAGGCGCCCCCCGCGTTCCTCCCGCCCAACGCGCCGCAGATCGGGCTTGCGGCGGCGGATCAGCCGGGGGTTCTGGGCGTGTGCGCGGCACCCCCGGGCGATCGCGGCAGCCACCTGGCGTTCATCGTGGACGGCCCCAACGGGCCGCAGCTCCTGATGGACTTCGACCCCGACGGGCCCGCCGGCGAGGCGCTGACGGTCTGCGCCCCGCCGCCCGCGCCCTGACGTCCCCGCCAGCCGCCGCGCCCGGGGCGGTCAGGCCTCGGGCGGGGCGTCCAGCAGGCGCCAGCCGCCGCCGTTCCAGGCCAGCACGGCCTCGCTGATGGCGTAGCTCAGGCCCTCCTCGCGGGTGCGCTCCACGAACGCCCGCAGCTCGGCCACCGCCTCGGGATCGCCGCCGTCGGTGAACACCAGCAGGTCGCGGGCCAGGGGCACGGCGATGGGAGCGCCCTGCATCTTCTCGGCGAGCTGCTCCCAGATGCTGCCCAGCAGTAGCAGGCTGGCCTCATAGTTGCCGCCCGCCTGGAACATGCGCAGCCGGTCGCCGTGGATGGCCACGTCGTTCAGGTCGTTGGCCAGGTTCTGAAGCGCCACCAGCAAGGCGTCCTTGGGGGCGATGGCCGCCTTCTGGAGCTGGCTGCTGCTCACCACGGCCATGCTCTGGCCCAGATCGGCCACGAGCATGATGTACAGCTCGCCCACGAAGCCGAAGACCGGCACCTCGCCCTGGCCCACCTGCTCGAACACGGCGCGCACGTAGTCGATGTGCTTCACCACTGGCCGCAGCGCGGCGTGCAGGGCCGGGCCCTCGGGCACCTTGGGCGGGCCGGCGGCCACCATGGTGGTCAGGAAGCGCTCCAGGGCCTCCTCGGCGTCGGCACCCTGGCGCACGTCGGTCCAGGGATGCTCCAGCGACAGGGCGTGCTGCCCGCCGTCGGGGTGCTCCACCGTCAGGTGCAGCGGGCCGTTGACCTCGACCTTCAGCTCGGGGTGGGCGGCGCGCACTTTGGCGGCGAAGGCTGCCGTGAAGCTGTCGGGTGTGTAGCCTGGGTCGGGGATCTGCGTGGCCATGGGGCTCCTAAGGCGTGAAGACATCGCGGTGGGTGCCGCCGGCCACCACCTCGTCCAGGTGGAAGCGCAGCGGCAGCGTTTCGTTGGCCAGCCAGAGCTGCACCTGGTCGTCGAAGTGGGGCGAGTCCTTGAGGCCCGACTGGCCGCCCGGGATGACGTTGGTGCCGCTCACCCGGCCGTCGGGATGGAGGGCAATGACCATCCGCTTCACCGGGCCGGCGCGGTACTCGAACTGGCCGGCGCGGAAGTCCGTGTCGGCGTTGTCCACGGAGTAGTTGTCGCCGGCCCGAGGGAAGCCCGGCAGGCCCCGGCGCGGATCGCCCGCGGGGAGGTCCTCGGCCAGCGGCAGCCGGTTGGGGGCGATGCCGAACTGGCGCAGCAGCAGATCGAAGCCCGCCAGGCCGTCCACGTAGGGGGCCAGGATGGACTCGAACCGCACGGTGTGGCGCAGCCCCCACAGCCATGCGTCCATGTCGGCGGTGCCGAAGCCCCCCTCGCCGCCCTCGGGCTCGGCAGTCAGGGCATCCAGGGCGTCGCGCAGGGCCAGCAGGGCGATCTCGTCGCTGCGCTCCACCACGTCGGCCGTGCCCAGGTCGTCGAAGAAGCGCGACTCCCCGGTTGCTGGGTCCCACGACACGAGATCCGCCGGGTTGTCGGGGCCCACGCCCTCGAGCAGCCGCTCCACGTGGCGTGCGATGGCGTACACATCCAGCAGCCGGTGGGCGGGCAGCCAGCCCTCGTCGTCGAAGATCCCGGCCACGAACTCCGAGGCCCAGGCGTTGAAGATCATGGTCGCGACGGCCGGCGCGCCCTCGTCGGCCCCGGGGGAGTGGTAGAAGGTCTCCACCCCGCTCGCCGCGTCGTAGTCAGTCTCGGCCCAGGCATCGAGCCGGGCAGCGACCTCGTCGAAGCGGGCAGCGTTCCCGGTGTACAGCGCCGCCACCCGGGCATCGGCGCCTTCCAGATCGCCCTGCGCCGCCAGGGCCTGCGCCTGGCCGATGACTGTCACCAGGTAGGGGGCCCACAGCACGGCTGCGGCGGACTTCACGTCGGCCTGCACCCGCGCCATGCCCTCCACCGAGGCCGCGCCCGCCTCGGCCTGCTCGGCCACGAGCTCCGCGATGCGGGCGGCGCGCAGGCCCGGCGACCAGGGGCCGCCCACGTAGATCGGGTCGTCGGCCAGCGAGCCGTCGAAGGACAGCCCCGAGGGGTCGTTGTTTCCCGACACCACCCAGCCTTCGGGCGGATCCACGGCCCGCGGGAATTCGGCGTAGGGCACCATGCAGGCGGCCGGATCCACGTTGGACTCGTCGACGGTGCCGTCGGCGTTCAGCCGTAGCTCGAAGGCGCCGTACAGCGTGCCGTCCAGCACCTGCTGGGGATCGGCGCCGAGGGCGAAGCGGCGGCCGTCCTCGGTGCGGGGCAGGTGATCGCGGCAGGGCGCGCCGTGGTAGGCGGTGGCCAGCAGCCGGCCGGCGCGATCGGCCACGATGAAGTGGCTGCCCATCACCGCCAGCTTGCGGTGGCTCGCCTGGAAGCTGTCCAGATCCTGGGCCTCGGCGAGGCTGTAGTAGGGGCCCAGCATGTCCTTCACGTCGAGGATGGTGCTGTCCATGCTGATGGCCGCCACCGCGCCGTCGCCGTCCGTGTCACCGGGGAATACGGCGCCTGCGCCCAGGTTCAGGCCGCCCTCGCTGTCCTCCGGCACCGGCTCGCCTTCGATGGTGAGGAGCCGGCGCCCGTCGAAGGTCTCGAAGCGGGGGATCGTGATCTCGCCGCCGGCGCTGCCCAGCACGGGCACGGCACGGGTGCTGTAGGTCTCGTCCACCCGGACGACCGGCTGCCATTCACCGGCAAACAGGGTGGCCTCGGGCAGGCCGTCGGCGCCCAGGCGCACCTCTTCGCGGTAGTAGTCCACGGTGTCGCTGTAGAAGCAGGTGAAGCTCCACGCCACGTGCCCGTTGGTGCCCACCCCCAGGGGCGGCAGCCCGGCGATGAAGTTGCCCCGTACGTGCCAGTCGTCTCCGCCCAGCACCCCGGTGTCCAGCCCCGCCTGGTGGAAGTAGGGCGGCACGCTGAGCGGGAGGTGGCCGTCGCCGGCCAGCAGGGTGGCGCCGTCCGCGGTGCGGTCCCCGGTCACGGCCCAGGCGTTCGAGCCGACGGCGCCGGCCTGGCCCCGCATGCTGGCGCGCTTCAACCGCGCGCTCAGCTCGCCCAGCATGCCCTGGGGGAAGTGCAGGGCGTGGCCCGCGGCGGTGGGGCGCTCGGGCACGTCGCCCCGCTTCTGGGCCTGCGTCACGGTGGCGAAGGGGGTCACTGGAGCCACGTCGTGGTAGATGTCGCTCCACAGCCCGGCCAGGCGTTCGGCGCCGTCGGGCACGGCGGCGTAGGTGGCCTCGGCCGCCGTCAGCGCCAGGCTGCGCTCGATCTCGCCCTTCGCGCAGCCGCTCTGCTCCACCACCACGGCCGCGAAGGCGGTCACGTCCAGCGCCGTGAAGGGCTCGACGAGGTCCGCGGGCTGGCCGCCCAGCAGCGGGCCCGCGACGCGCAGCTCGCTCGGCGGCTCGAAGGTGCCGGCCTTCACCCCATCGACGTAGAAGTTCACGCCCTCGGCGAAGGCGTCGATCTCGGCCCGACGCTCGGGGGCCATGTGCTCCAGCAGTTTATGGGCCACCAGCGGCAGTCCGCGGCTTCGGTTGGTGATGTCGCTGTCGATGAGCACGTCGCCCACCAGCTCGCTCAGCTTGCCCAGGGCCAGCCGGCGGGCCAGATCCATCATCCAGAAGCGGTCGCGCGCCACCAGGAACCCGTGCACCCGGGCCACGTCCGCCCGGTTGGCGCCGTAGACGTGCGGGATGCCCGCCTCGGTGTAGACCACGTGGACCTCGCCCTGCAGGCCGGGCATCTGCCAGCGAACACCCTCGGCCACGGTGAGTAGCTGGTCGCGGCCCGTGGGCGCGCCGGCGTCGGGGCCCCGGTCGGCCGCGCCCTGGTCGACCGGGCCGCCGTCGGTCGCGGCGTCGCCGGGCCCCAGGTCCGCTGGGGGCGTCGTGGGGACAGCATCATCATCGCAGCCGGCGCCCGCGCAGATCGCGGCGGCCAGCAGCCCGGTCAGGAAGGGACGTCGCACGCCGGTCCTCCAGATGGTCGTTGGCCGGCCACGGCCGGCGCCAGGGTGAGGCGGGGTTCAGGGGGCGGGGATGAACCAGCCCACGCCCAGGTGTTCCTGGAGGCGGACGTGCTCGGCGGCCCGCTCAGCGTCGTCCAGGTTGGTCTCCAGGGGTTCCACCCGTGAGGGCTCGTGGAGGGCGGTCACCGGGGTCCAGCCCATGCCGGTGACGCCGCCGTCGCCCAGGCTGACCTTGCCGATGATGCCCACCTCGTAGACCGTACCCGCGGGGTCGGGCTCGGTGGAGAAGTTGCCCAGGCTGTAGAAGACTGCAGCGTCGCGGGGCACGCCGTCTTCGGTGCGGATCGAGCAGGTGCCCACGCCGGGAACGTGCTCGGGCTGGTTGACATGGCAGAGCTCGGCCGGCTGCACCACGTGGGGGCCCTCGGCAGAGATCACGTCGGCGCCCATCGCGATGATCCGCCGGGCCAGCACCATGAAGTGGGGATCGGGGAAGTGCTCGTACTCGAAGCCCCAGTGCAGCACCACGACCACGTGGTCCACGCCTTCGGCCCGCGCCGCGTCGATCTGCGCCTGGATGGGGCTGAGATCGATGTCCTCGCCGATGTGGCCGAAGGGCACGATGAACACGTCGTGCTGGGGCTCCAGATCCCGCCGATTCAGGCCCCAGGTGAACGACATCAACGCCACGCGCTTGTCGCCCACGGTCACGATGGGCTGATCGTCCACGCCCATGGTGGTGTAGCCCGCCGCCTCGGCGCCGGCCTTGGTGGAGGTCACCCCCGCCGCGTCCATGTCGTAGGTGTGGTTGTTGTTGAGCTGCAGCACGTCGAAGGGCAGGGCGTCGAAGACCTCGGGCGGCATGTTGAACCGCACTGGCAGGCCCTCGCGGGTCACCTCGTGCTCGGCCGAGGCCACACTCTCCAGGTTGCCGATGCGCAGATCCGCCGCCAGCACGCCGGCGGCCCCGGTGGCGAAGGCGGACCAGTTGTCCGGCACCCACAGCGTGTCGCCGCCGAAGGCGAGCGTGATCCCGTCACCCAGGGGCGGCAGCGCGTCGTTCATCGCCTCGAAGTGGGCCAGGCTCTCCACCGGTGCGCCCTTGCGCTGCTGGAAGAGCTTGCGCACGTACAGGCCGGCCTCGACATCGGTGGGGCCCCACGTCTCGGTCTCCCAGCGCACGTCCGCCCAGTTCTCCAGCCCCTCTTCCGGGGTGTAGACCGCGGGGAAGACCGTCGCCGGATCGGGCCAGGCCGCGTAGGGATCCGCCGCCATGTCGGGCATGCCCTGGTCCACGACGGACGCCGCATCTGAGCCGTCGTCGCAGCCGGAGGCTACGGCGATGGCGAGCGCGCCGAACCAGAACAAGCGATGGATCCGCATGCAGAGCCTCCCCGAGAGCCGGCGGACTATAGCGCCGGCCTTGGCCGCGGTGCCAGCGGTGGTCTGGCGGCCTGGATGTGGCCAGGGTCGAGGGCTTGCTGGGGAGGAATGGGGCGGCCCGGGGCGGGAGCGTGGGAGGAGGCGGCGGAGCCCCGCCCCGGGCTGCGGAACCGGTGGGGTCAGCGGCGGCGGCGGCGCAGGCCCAGGAAGCCCAGCACCAGCAGCCACAGGCCGCTCGGGGCCGAGTCCGCCGACGGGGTGGCCGAGCAGCCCGAGCCGTCCAGGTGGGCGTCGGCCTCGGTCGGGTTCATGCGCCGGGCCACCTCGCGGCCGTCGCTCACGTGGTCGCCGTCGGAGTCCGCGACCTTGGGATCGGTGCCCCAGGCCAGCTCGTCCGGGTCGCGCAGGCCGTCGCCGTCGGTGTCCGCGCGGTTCGGGCTGCTGGTCCACTCGGGGAACTCGCTGCCCTGGAACTTCTCCAGGTCGGTGTCGGGGCCCACGTCCTCAGCGGTCAGGCCCAGCTCGGCGCCGTCCCACAGGCCGTCGCCGTCACTGTCGGGCATCAGCGGGTTGGTGCGGTGCTCGTGCAGCTCGGCGCCATCGGGCAGGCCGTCGTCGTCGCTGTCGGCGTCGATGGGGTTGGTGCCCACGCCGATCTCTTCCCAGTCGCTCAGGCCGTCGTTGTCGCTGTCGTCGTCGCACAGGTCGCCGACGCCGTCGCCGTCGTGGTCACGCTGCTCGCGGTTGCGCACCTCGAAGCAGTTGTCGCGGTCGTCCACCACGCCGTCGCCATCGCGGTCGTCTTCGCAGGCGTCGCCGATGCCGTCCTGATCGCCGTCGGTCTGGGCGGGATCCGCCACCAGCCGGCACAGATCCTCGGCGTCCGCCACGCCGTCGCCGTCGTCGTCGGGGTCGCAGGCGTCGCCCAGGCCGTCGCGGTCGGTGTCGATCTGGCGCGGGTTGGCCAGGTTCGGGCAGTTGTCCTTGTGGTTGGCGATGCCGTCGCCGTCCAACTCGGGGTCGCAGCGGTCGCCCACGCCGTCGCTGTCCAGATCGCCCTGGTGCGGGTCGAACACGGTCGGGCACAGGTCATCCACGTCGGGCACGTTGTCGCCGTCGTCGTCGTCGTCGCAGGCGTCGCCCAGGCCGTCGCGATCCAGGTCCTGCTGCAGGGCGTCCGCCACGCGGGGGCACAGGTCCTCGTCGTCGGCCACGCCGTCGCCGTCGTAGTCGCCGTCACAGACATCGCCCACGCCGTCGCCGTCGTAGTCCACCTGGTCGTGGTTGGGCACTACCGGGCAGTTGTCGTCCAGGTCCAGCACGCCGTCGTTGTCGTCGTCGGCGTCACACAGGTCGCCCAGGCCGTCGTGGTCGTGGTCGAGCTGCAGCGGGTTCACGCGCCCGGCGCAGTTGTCGCCGGGCTCCTCGACGCCGTCGCCGTCCACGTCGGGGTCGCAGGCGTCGCCCAGGCCGTCCTGGTCGAAGTCGGCCTGGTTGACGTTCGCGGTCTTCATGCAGTTGTCGCGGGCGTCGGGCACGCCGTCGCCGTCGAAGTCCAGGTCGCAGGCGTCGCCGCGGCCGTCGCCGTCGAAGTCGTGCTGATCGGCGTTGGGCACCAGGCTGCAGTTGTCCTCGCCGTCCAACACGCCGTCGTCGTCGTCGTCCTCGTCGCAGGCGTCTCCGATGAAGTCCTCGTCGGCGTCCTCCTGCAGCGGGTTGGCGACCTCGCGGCAGTTGTCGTCGGCGCTGGCGTGGCCGTCGCCGTCCACGTCGTCGTCGCAGGCGTCGCCGATGCCGTCGTCGTCCAGGTCGAGCTGGGCCGGATCGGGCACCTGCGGGCAGCGGTCCAGGGCGTCGGGCACGCCGTCGTCGTCGTCGTCCGGGTCGCAGGCGTCGCCGGCGCCGTCCAGATCCGTGTCCTGCTGGATGGACTCGGGGTGGCGGGGGCACAGGTCGCGGGCGTCGGGGGTGCCGTCGCCGTCATCGTCGCGGTCGCAGACGTCGCCTTCGCCGTCGCCGTCCAGATCCGCCTGATCCGCGTTGGGCACGGTCGGGCAGTTGTCCTCCAGGTTGTCCACGCCGTCGCCGTCGCGGTCGGTGTCGCAGCGGTCGCCGATGCCGTCGCCGTCGAAGTCGGGCTGCGCGGCGTCGGCCACCCACAGGCACACGTCCTGGTCGTTCGGCACGCCGTCGCCGTCCACGTCGTCGTCGCAGGCGTCGCCGATGCCGTCGCCGTCCGCGTCGGTCTGCACGGGGTCGGCCACGCGGGGGCACAGGTCGTCCACGTCGTTGATGTCGTCGTCGTCGTCGTCGGCGTCGCAGGCGTCGCCCTTCAGATCGCGGTCCAGATCCGCCTGATCGG
This sequence comes from Myxococcales bacterium, assembly GCA_020633555.1. Lineage (GTDB taxonomy): Bacteria > Myxococcota_A > Bradymonadia > UBA7976 > UBA1532 > JACKDL01. Next base: position 17,326 of record JACKDL010000028.1, read on the forward strand.
CGTTGGCCGCGCGGGGGCAGTTGTCGGCCGCGTCGGGTACGCCGTCGCCGTCATCGTCGTCATCGCAGGCGTCGCCCAGGCCGTCCTGGTCCAGGTCCGACTGAGCCAGCTCGTACACGCCGGGGCAGGCGTCTTCGGTGTCGGGGGTGTCATCGCCGTCGCGGTCCTCGTCGCACCCGTCGCCCACGCCGTCGCGGTCCAGGTCTTCCTGACCGGGGTTGGCCTGCTTCGGGCAGTTGTCGGCCGAGTCGTCCACGCCGTCGCCGTCGTCATCGGCGTCGCAGTGGTTGTTCAGGCCGTCGCCGTCCAGATCGGGCTGCTCGGGGTCGAACCACATCGGGCAGCCGTCGGCGGCGTCGTCCACACCGTCGCCATCGGCGTCCAGGTCGCAGGCGTCGCCCAGGCCGTCGCCGTCGAAGTCCGCCTGGTCGTCGGCCAGGCGGGGGCAGGCGTCCACCGCGTCGGGGGCGCCGTCGCCGTCGTCGTCATCGTCGCAGGCGTCGCCCACGCCGTCGCCGTCCAGATCGGACTGCTCAGGGTCCGACACCCGCGGGCAGAGGTCCTTGTGATCCTCCACGCCGTCGCCGTCGTCGTCGGCGTCGCAGGGATCGCCCAGGCCGTCCAGATCCCAGTCCACCTGCAGGGTGTTGGGCGCCATGGGGCAGTTGTCGCGGGCGTTGGGCACGCCGTCGTCGTCGGCGTCTCGGTCGCAGGCGTCGCCCACGCCGTCCGCGTCCAGATCCGCCTGCTGCGGGTTGGCCGCGCTGGGGCAGTTGTCGGCCCCGTCCAGCACGCCGTCGCCGTCGCGATCCGGCTGCAGCCGGTCGGGCACGCCGTCGCCGTTCAGGTCGTCCTTGTCCTCCACGGCGTCGGGCAGGCCGTCGCCGTCGCTGTCCAGATCCAGGTCGTCGGGCAGGCCGTCGCCGTCGGTGTCCACGTCGCCCTCGACGCCGTCGAACAGGCCGTCGCCATCGCTGTCGATGTCGGCAAACGCGGGGATCCGGTCGCCGTCCACGTCCGCGCCGCCCTCGTCGGCGTCGCGCTGGCCGTCGCCGTCGGTGTCCAGGTCCAGGTAGTTGGGGATGCCGTCGCGATCGGTGTCCGCGGCGCCCTCGGCGGCGTCGGGCAGGCCGTCGCCGTCGCTGTCCGCGTCCTGGCAGTTCGGGATGCCGTCGGTGTCGGGGTCGTCCAGGCCCTCGGCGGCGTCGGGGATGCCGTCGTGATCGGTGTCCTGCAGCCACGCGCCGGGCAGCCCCTCGTCGGCGTCGGGCAGGCCGTCGTTGTCGCTGTCCAGATCCTGCGCGTTGGTCAGGCCGTCGCCGTCCACGTCCGCGGCGCCCTCGTCGCGGTCGGGCAGGCCGTCGCCGTCGCTGTCCAGGTCGAGGCGGTCGGGCAGGCCGTCGCCGTCGGTGTCGCCGGCGCCCTCGGCGGCGTCGGGCACGCCGTCGTCGTCGCTGTCCAGGTCGAGGCGGTCGGGCACGCCGTCGCCGTCCGAGTCCGCGTCGCCCTCGCGGGCGTCGGGCACGCCGTCATCGTCGCTGTCCAGATCCACGTCGTCGGGCAGACCGTCGCCGTCGCTGTCCGCGTCGCCCTCGAGGGCGTCGGGCAGGCCGTCGCCATCGCTGTCCAGATCGCGGCTGTCCGGCTCGCCGTCGCCGTCGTGATCTTCGACGCCCTCGGCGCCGTCGAGCTGGCCGTCGTCGTCGCTGTCGGGATCCAGCCGGTCCACCAGGCCGTCGCCGTCGAAGTCGCCGGCGCCCTCGAGCACGTCGGGCAGGCCGTCATCGTCGTCGTCGGCGTCGCCCGCGTCGCACAGGCCGTCGGCGTCGCTGTCCAGGCCATCGGCCGTGGGCTCGAAGCGCCCGCTGGCGCAGTCATCGCAGGTGTCGCGATCGCTGTCGCCGCAGCGCAGGGCGTTGTCGGGTTCGGGGTCGTAGTCGTTGCGCCGCCCGTCGCCGTCGCGATCAGCATCGCAGGCGTCCCCCAGGCCGTCGCCATCCAGATCGAGCTGGCCGGGGTTGGGCACGAACTCGCAATTGTCCACGCCGCTCTCGACGCCATCACCGTCGGGGTCCACCCCCTGCGCGGCCGCCGGGGCCGCCAGCATCGCGCTCGCCAGGAGCGCCGCCATCAGGGTCCGTCCGCGCCGCTTGTTGGAAGTCATCATGGCCGCCTCCTCCTCGTGCTGTCGGCCCGCTCGCTGGGCCACCCGGGGCGCCGCCAACGTCCCGGCAAATGCGAATTTGGAAGCGTCAGAAGATATGGAGTTGTGCAGCTTCGTGGGTGGTGGGTGACCCGGGGCCCGATGGATGGTCCGAATTGCGCCGGTCTGGCGCGGCGGGCAGCATCGCAGGACCAAGCACACCCACAGGGGACGCACGATGCGGCAGCGGTTGGGGACAATCCTGGGGATCACATGGGCGCTGGCCGGCTGCGTGCCCGCCGGCGGCGGCGGCGACGACGCGCCGGACGTGGCCCCCCGGGTCGACATGGGGGGCGGGCTGCTGCTCGACGCTGCGCCGCCCCCCGATGGCGGCCCCATCGCCGACCAGGGCGCCGCCGATCTAGGACTGGACGGCGCGGTCAGCGACCAGGGTGGCCCCGACGCGGCCCCCGCAGAGGCCTGCCGCGACGGGCTCGACAACGATGGCGATGGCCAGGTGGACTTCCCGGCCGATCCCGGCTGCGAGTCCTCGGACGACGACGACGAGCGGGACCCACCCACGGAGTGCGAGGACGGCCTGGACAACGACGGCGACGGGCTCATCGACGTGTACGACAGCGACTGCACCGGCCCGAGCGACCGGGTGGAGTCGGGCCCCAACCGCGAGACGGCCTGCAACAACGGGGTGGATGACGACGGGGACGGTCAGGTGGACTTCCCCGAGGATCCCGGCTGTCTGTCCGCCGGCCACGGCACCGAGGCCGATCCGTCGCCGCTGCCCGCCTGCGCCAACGGTGAGGACGATGACGGCGACGGCGCCACCGACTACCCGGCCGATCCCGGGTGTGCGGGGCGGGGCGACGAGGACGAGGCCGATCCGGCGACGCCGCCCGCCTGCGCCAACGGGCTCGATGACGACGACAGCGGCGCGGCGGACTGGCCGGCGGATCCCGGCTGCGACGCGGCGGGTGACCCCACCGAGGTCGGGCCCTGCGGCGCCGACGTGGCCGTGGTGGATCTGAACGCCTGGGTGGCCGCGAACGGCGCCTTCGAGGACACCCTCGAGGGGCGCATGGATCACCTGAGCGCGGTGTGCGGCGGGGGCGCCGGGGGCGAGTTCGTGTTCCGATACGTGGTGGATCGCGAGCTCGACCGCCTGACCTTCAGCACCCGCAACCCGGGCACGGTGGCGCCGGTGGTCATGTACCTGCGCGACACCTGCCTGGGCCCCGATCTGCAGTGCGACCGGGGGCCCGCCGAGGATCCCGGCGTGGCCTTCACCCTCGAGCGGCCCGCGCCGGGCACCTACTACCTGGTGGTGGACACGGGCAGCCGCATGGCCGTGGGCCCCTTCCGGCTCGAGGTGGACGCGGTGGCGCCGCCGGCCTGCCGGGATGGCCTCGACAACGACGGCGACGGCGCGCTGGATCTGGCCGATCCGGGCTGTGAGGGCACCGAGGACGCCGATGAGGCGGATCCCGCCGAGCCGCCCGTGTGCGCCAACGGGCTGGATGACGACGCGGATGGGCTGACGGACTACCCCGCCGATCCCGACTGCGCGGCCGCCGGCTACGGCGAGGAGCAGCCCCCCTGCGGCCTGGGCAGCCCCATCGCGCGGCTGGGGCAGCAGGGCGGTGAGCTGCAGCTCGCTCCCGTGCAGGGCGGCGGCTTCGCGCAGCCGAGCTGCGAGCCCGGCCTGGGCGCCGAGACGGTGATCGTGCTCACCCTCACCGAGCCTTCGGACGTCAGCTTCCAGGTCTTGGATCAGGCGGGGACCCCGGTGGCGGCGGGGCTGCACGCCCGCGGCGGGGACTGTGTGCTGGCCGCCAACGAGGTGGGCTGCCGGCGGGCCGCCCAGAGCGCCACGCCGTTGGAGCTGGTCGAGCTGGATCGGGGCACCTGGTTCCTGTTCGCCGAGCAGGGGGTGGTGGCGCCGGCCCAGCCGCTCACCGCCCGAGTGGTGGTCACCAGCGCCGTCACCGAGTGCAACGACCAGGTGGACAACGACGGCGACGGCCGCGTGGATCTGGCGGATCCGGGCTGCGAGCGGGGGCGCGATGGGAGCGAGGCCGATCCCGCCGAGCCGCCCGTGTGCGCCAACGGCCTGGACGACGACGGCGACGGGCTGACCGACTATCCCGACGACCCCGACTGCGACGCCGCTGGCGATCCCGACGAGGACGTGGACTGTCAGGGCGACTTCTTCGGCGATGTGTGCGTGGTGTGGCTCAGCGACGCCTGCGTGGGCGGCTCGGCCACCCAGCTCTGCGCCGATCGGGGCGCCGAGGTCATCACCGAGGCCGAGTTCCGCGCCGTGATCGCCGCGGGCTGGATGCGGCCCGACGCCAACTACCACACCATGACCGTGGCCCAGTACAGCGGCTGCGCGGGCGACATCGGGAACATGGGCATCCCCGGCTGGGGGGACCGCCACTGGAACTGCGGCGACGTGCAGGACTACTGCAACCGCTCGGTGATGTGTGTGACCCGCTGAGCGGGCGCTGAGGGGCCAGGGGCCGCCGGGCTCAGATGCCCTGGCGGTCCTCCTCGCCGGTGCTGATGCGCACCACCCGCTCCAGGGGCAGCACGAAGATCTTGCCGTCGCCCCGCTCGCCCTCTCCGTGGCGGGCGGCCCGCACGATGGCGTCGATGCACGGCTGCACGAACTCGTCGTTCAGCGCGATCTCCAGGCGCACCTTGGGCATGCGGCTCGCGGCCACCTCGGTGCCGCGGTAGAGCTCCATCTCCTGCGCGCGGCCCTGGCCGCTGGCGCGGCTGGCGGTGATGCGGGTGATGCCGGCGGCCACCAGGGCCTCGTGCACCTCGTCGAGCTTGTCGGGCTGGATGATGGCGATGAGCAGCTTCATGGGTGTCTCCAGCCTCTCAGTTCACGTTCATCAGGCCGTAGCCGTGCTCGCCGTGCAGCGCGTGATCCATGCCCGCCAGCTCCTCGCGGTGGGGCAGGCGCAGGCCCACGGTCTTGTCCACCAGCACCAGCAGCAGCAGCGTGGCCACCGCCGACAGCCCGCCCGCCACCAGCACGCCCTTCACCTGGAACCAGAGCTGGGTGGCCAGCCCGTGCTCGGGGGTGTCGCGCAGGAAGAAGGTCAGGCCGATGGCGCCGAAGATGCCGGCGGCGCCGTGGATGCCGAACACATCGAGCGTGTCGTCGTAGCCCAGCTTGTTCTTCAGGGCGATGGCGCCGTAGCACACGAAGCTGGCGGCGAAGCCCAGGGCCAGCGCGCCCAGGGGCTGCACGTGGCCCGCCGCGGGGGTGATGGCCACCAGCCCCGCCAGGATGCCCGACACCATGCCCAGCGAGCTCACCTTGCGGTGCAGCGCGGCCTCGAGCCCCATCCAGCTCAGCGCGCCCGCCGAGGCGGCGATCTGGGTCATGGTCAGCGCCTGGGCCGTGGCCAGGCCGCTGGACACCTGGCTGCCGGCGTTGAAGCCGAACCAGCCCACCCACAGCAGGCCGGCGCCCATCAGGGTCATCACCAGGTTGTTGGGGTGCATGGCGCTGCGGGGGTAGCCATGGCGGGCGCCCAGGTACACCGCGGCCACCAGGCCGGCCACGCCCGCCGAGATGTGGATGACCGTGCCGCCCGCCAGGTCGATGGCCTCGCCCGTCAGGAAGCCACCGCCCCACACGATGTGGGCCAGCGGGTTGTAGACCAGGATGCTCCACAGGGCGATGAACAGGGCGTAGCCGCCGAAGCGCACCCGCTCGGCGAAGGCGCCGGCGATGAGCGCCGGGGTGATGATGGCGAACTTCCCCTGGAACATGGCGAAGACGTACTCGGGGATGCGCCGGGTCTCGTCCAGGATGGGGATCCAGGTGGTGTCGATGCCCGACAGCAGGAACTTCTCGCTGTCCCAGCCCACGAAGCCGCCCTGGGTGGGCCCGAAGGCCATGGCGTAGCCCACGATGGGCCACAGCACCCCGATGATCGCCATGGCGGCGAAGCTGTGCATCATCGTGCCCAGCACGTTCTTCGTGCGGACCAGGCCGCCGTAGAACATGGCCAGCCCGGGGACCATCAGCAGGACCAGGGCCGTGGAGGCGAGCATCCAGGCGGTGGCGCCCGAGTCCTCGGGCAAGGCCATCACGTCGCCCGCCCAGGCCGCAGTGGGCGTAAGGGCGGCGGTGGCCGCGAACATCGTCTTACGCATTGGGGGTGGGTCCCTTCGCTGCACAGCGTCGGGAAGTCATGGTGACCAGCGCTGACGCGACGCGTCAACCTGAAATCGGAATATGGCGCGGGCGTGTCAGCGGGGTGTCTTGAGCGCGCGGTGCGATCCGTCGCAGCCGGGCATGCGCTTCGACAGGCCGCACACGCAGTCGTTCATGCCCTTGCCGTCCATGATCCGGGCCGTGAACTTCTCGATGCGGGCCACCCGGGTGGCCGCCTGCTTCGCCTGCCCGAAGTGCATGTTGTAGGCCCGCTGCCGCCCCGGCGTGAGCGCCTCGAAGGCGGCCTTGAAGTCGGGGTGGGCCGCCATGTGGGCCTTGAGCTCGTCGATGTACTCGGGCGTGCCCGTCAGGGGCTCGACCCGCTTGCCCTCGGCCGCGGCCGTGATGGCCTCCGCGATGAGCGCGCGCAGGGCGGGCTCGGCCGCCTGCACCTCGGCGGCGTCGGTGAAGCGCACCACCTTCGCCGAGCGCGAGTTGGGGCCGTTCGTGGCCAGCAGCCCCTGGGGATCGGGCAGCAGCGCGCCCTTGAAGAAGCTGATGACGCAGTGCCCCTTCATGCGGCCCAGGATCACCACGTTCTTGCCGTCGGCGGTGTAGCAGGGCTGCCGCCACTTCACGGTCTCGCTCAGCCCGCAGTCCAGGGCGAGCCGGCGCAGGGCGGCCAGCGGCGCAGCCCAGCGCTCTTCGGCGGCGAACCAGTCGTCGGCGGTCATGGCCCCTCCCTCGGCGCTGTGTGGGACGGGGCACGATAGCCTCAGACGGCGTCGCTCCAAAGGGCCATGGTCCACAGGCCGATCATCAGGCAGGTGAAGAGCAGCACGGCGCCGGGCAGCCAGCTCCACAGGCGCTCGTCCTCGAGCTGGCGGCGCAGGGTGGGGGTGAGCGTGGACTCGTCGACGATGATCTCGACGGTGCCGGGGCCGTCGGTCTGGGCGTACCAGGCCGTGAGCGCCGTGGGGCCGTCGGCGGGCACGATGACGCTGGTCTTGGCGCCGTCCTCCCAGGCGTCGCGGCGGCTGGTCTGGAAGGGGTGCCACACCATCTTCGCCTTGGGCCAGGCGGCGGCCACGGCCTGCGGGGTCCAGCGGCCGCCCGGCTCCAGCCGCTGCGGGATGAAGGCCAGCGCGCCGGTGAAGGGCGCCTTCGTCCGCTGCACCACGGTCATCTGGTAGGCGCCCTGGGGCTTCGCGGTCAGCGCGTGGGTGGCCACCTCGCCGGCCTTCAGGGTGTGCACCTCCTGCACCAGGCGGTGGCCGCTGTCGTCCAGGGCGTCATCGGCGGCGCAGCCCCGGAACACGAAGCCGCCGCCGGCCACGGCGAGCAGCACGTCCAGCAGCAGCAGCCAGCGCACCCAGCGGGTGGAGGTCTTGGGTTCGGCCATCGGTGTCCTCGGCGGGCAGGGGCCTGCCTATCGGGGCAGGGGGGGCCGGGGTTGAGCCGGGTGTGCCGACGGCCCGGTGTGCCCGGCTTGCCGCGCCTGGGGCCGCTGCGTCACGGTGGCGGCTCACGACGGGGGAGCGGCCGATGGGGAAGTGGGGCCTTGGGCTGGCGCTGGCGTTGGCGCTTGCAGGCTGTGACGACGAGTCGACCGCGGCGGGCGCCGACGCGGCGGTGGCGGTGGATCTGGGCCAGTACGATGCGGCCGGCGGGGCCGGTGGCGAGGGCGGCGAGGGTGGCCAGGGCGGCGAGGGCGGCGAGGGCGGCCAGGGCGGCGCAGGCGGCGCGCCCGTGGCCCGGCCCGACTGCGACGCGCTGATGCCGGCGCACTGCGCGCTGCCGTGGCCCTCCAGCTTCTACCTCACCGAGGGCGAGGGCGGCCGCGTGCTGGACTTCGGCCCCACCAGCCTGCCGGCCAACCGCCAGGGCGTGCACATCGATCCGGCGCCCTACCGGGTGCTGGACGGCTTCGGCGTGCAGACCCCGGCGCTGGTGGTCTTCCCCAACCTCGACGCCAGCCTGCTGGCCGACGAGACGCGCATCGCCGACAGCCTGGCCGACGACGCGCCCGTGCTGCTCTACGCGGTGGGCGATGACGGCCTGATCCGGGTGCCCTACTACGCCGAGCTGGATCCCAAGGAGGACGACCCCGCCCGCAAGATCCTGTTCGTGCGCCCGGCGGTGCTGCTGGAAGAGGGGACCCGCTACATCTGGGCCTTCCGCGACCTGCGTGACACGGCTGGGCAGCCGATCGCGGCCAGCGAGGCCTTCCAGGCGCTGCGGGACGGGGCCACGGCCGACGACCCCGCCCTGGCCGCCCGGCAGCCCCTGTTCGACGAGATCCTGGCCCTGCTGGAGGCCGAGGGCGTGGATCGCGGCGGCCTGGTGCTGGCCTACGACTTCTGGACCGCCAGCAGCCAGGCCCTGCACGGCGACCTGCTGTTCATGCGCCGCGACGGCTTCGAGCGCACCGGGCCCACGGGCCCGGAGCTGAGCATCACCGCCGTGGAGGAGTTCGCCGCCGAGGCCGACGACACCGGCCGGGCCGTGAACCCCGACATCGCCTACGAGTTCCGCGGCGTGGCCCAGGTGCCCCACTACATGCAGGCGAGCGCCGAGTTCCTGGGCTCCACCGGCTGGGTGTTCCGGCGCGACGCCGAGGGGCGCCCGCTGGCCGAGGGCACCCGCGAGGTGGAGTTCTGGGTGCGCGTGCCCCACAGCGCCGTGGGCGGCGAGCCCCACGGGCTGGTGCAGTACGGCCACGGCCAGCTCGGCCGCGGCACCCAGGTGCGCGGCGGCGACAAGGGCCCGGTGGCCAACGCCGGCAAGCTCATCTTCTTCGCCAGCACCCTGGTGGGCATGAGCGCCGAGGAGGAGGTCACCGTCACCCAGATCCTGCAGGAGATGAGCCACTTCCCGTGGATCGCCGACCGGCTGCACCAGGGGATTCTGGAGCACCTGCTGCTGATGCGGGCCATGCGCGAGCGCTTCGACACCCTGCCCGAGGTGGCCGAGCGGGGCGTCGTGGTGGACAAGGCGCGCAGCTACTACAGCGGCATCAGCCAGGGCGGCATCTTCGGCGCGACCCTCATGGCGCTGGCCCCCAACGTCACCCGCGGGCACCTGGGCGTGCCGGGTCAGGACTACTTCACCCTCCTCGGCCGCTCGCAGAACTTCGTGCCGCTCTTCGTGTTCCTGGCCGGGGGCTACCCGGATGTGGCGGATCAGTGGGTGACGCTCCAGGCCATCCAGCAGCTCTGGAACAAGACGGATCCCAGCAGCTACTACCGCCACATCAGCGCCGAGCCCTTCGAGGACGACGCCCCGCACGCCGTGCTGGCGGCGCCCGCCCAGGGCGACTATCAGGTGGCGCCGATCACCATGGAGATCATCGGCCGCAGTGGCGTGGGCATCCCGCTGATGGCGAACTACAGCGACGAGCGCCAGGTGGCCCTGGCCGACGAGGCCGCGTACCCGCGCACGGGCTCCGGCGTGGTGAACTGGGATCTGGGCAACGCCTGGGCGCCGCCCGGCAACCAGCCGCCGCCCGACGATCCGGCGGGCGATCCCCACGGCGACGTGCGCCGGCTGCCCCACCACAACGCCCAGATGCTGCACTTCTGGGACACCGGCGAGATCATCGACGTCTGCGGCGGGGCCACCTGCCAGCGCGAGCCGCCGGCGCAGTGACGGGGCGGCGCGGGCCCGGGGTGGCGCGGGGCCGTCAGCCCTTGGGGCCGCCGAAGTCGAAGCCGGCGTCCTCGACCACCTGCTCGACGGCCTTGGGGTCATGGGCGCCGGTCACCGTGACCTGCGCCTGCGCCAGGTCCACCTGCACGGGGGTCTGGGGCATCGCCGCCTGGAAGGCGGCGGTCAGGCTGCGCACGCAGCCGCCACAGGTCATGCCGTCGACGCGGTAGGTGCTCTGCTCGCTCATCGGGATCTCCTCATCAGGATGGTCGGGGTACGGTTCAGAGGTTTGGATCAGGTGGTCTGGTCGGCCTGGGGGCGCCAGCGCCGCAGCCGCAAGGCGTTGCTGACCACGCTCACGCTGGACGCGGCCATGGCGGCGCCGGCGAAGACGGGGCTGAGCACGCCCAGGGCGGCCAGGGGCAGGCCCACCACGTTGTAGACGAAGGCCCAGAACAGGTTCTGGCGGATGGTGCGGGTGGTGGCCCGGCTCACGGACACCGCGTCGGCCACCAGCCGGGGGTCGGGCCGCATCAGGGTCACGCCGGCGGTGTGGATGGCCACGTCGGTGCCGGTGGCCATGGCGAAGCCCACGTCCGCCGCGGCCAGGGCTGGGGCGTCGTTCACGCCGTCGCCCACCATGGCCACGGTGCGGCCCTGCTGGCGCAGCGCCTGCACCTGCGCCGCCTTGTCGCCCGGCAGCACCTCGGCCACCACCTGGTCCACGCCCAGGGCGTCGGCCACGGCTTTCGCGGTGCGGGCGTTGTCGCCGGTGAGCATCACCACCCGCACGCCGGCCTGCTTCAGGGCCTGCACGGCGGGCGCCGACTCGGGCCGGGGGGCGTCGGCCAGGGCCAGCCGCCCCAGCAGCGCGCCGTCGGCCCGGGCCACCCAGATCACCGTGGCGCCGGCCTGCTCATCGGCCTCGGCGGCCGCCGCGTGGGCGCTCAGGTCCACCCCGCGCTCCGCCATCAGCCGGGGGGAGCCCACCACCAGGGGCTGGCCGCCCACGGTCGCCTCGAAGCCGCGGCCGGGCAGCGCCCGGAAGTCGTCGAGCGCCGCGAAGGGCGCCAGCCCCTTGGCCTTGGCGGCCCGCACCACGGCGTCGGCCAGCGGGTGCTCGCTGCCCACCTGGGCGGCGGCGGTCAGCGCCAGCAGCGCGTCGGCGTCGCCGGCGGTGGGGTGCACGCCGGTGACCGTGGGGCGCCCCTCGGTGAGGGTGCCGGTCTTGTCGAACACCACCGTGTCCACCGCGTGGGCGCGCTCCAGCGCCTCGGCGTCGCGCACCAGGATGCCCGCCTTCGCGGCGGCGCCCGTGCCCACCATCAGGGCCGTGGGCGTGGCCAGGCCCAGCGCGCAGGGGCAGGCGATCACCAACACCGCCACGGCGTTGATCAGCGCCGCGCCGGGGGCTGCGCCGGCCAGCCACCAGCCCAACAGGGTCACCACGGCCAGGGCCACCACGGCGGGCACGAACACCGCCGCCACCTTGTCCACGGTCTGCTGGATGGGGGCCTTGCTGGCCTGGGCGGCCTCCACCTGGCGCACGATCTGGCTCAGCGTGCTGTCGGCGCCCACCCGGGTGGCCCGCACCCGCACCCGGCCGGGCCCGTTGATGGCGCCGCCGACCACGGGGTCGCCCTCGCCGCGGGCCACGGGCAGGCTCTCGCCGGTGAGCAGGCTCTCGTCAAACTGGCTCTGGCCGGTGAGGATCTCGCCGTCCACCGGCACCCGCTCGCCCGGGCGCACCACCACCACGTCGCCCTGGCCCACGGCGGCGGCGGCCACCTCCACCACCTGCCCGTCGCGCTCCACGTGGGCGGTGTCGGGCTGCAGCGCCATCAGGGCCCGCAGCGCGTCGGCGGTCTGGGCCTTGGCGCGGGCCTCCAGGTACTTGCCCACCCGCACCAGCGTGATCACCGACGCGGCGGCCTCGAAGTACAGGTGGCCGCCGGCCGCCAGGCTGTACAGGCTGAGCCCGAAAGCGGCCGTGGTGCCCAGGGCCACCAGCAGATCCATGTTGCCGGTGCGGGCGCGCAGCGCGCCCAGCGCGCCCCGGTAGAAGCGGGCGCCGAACACCACCTGCACCGGGGTGGCCAGCAGCAGCTGTAGCCAGCCGGGCAGCATCCAGTGGGCGCCGAAGGGCTCGGCGACCATGGGCAGCACCAGCGGCAGCGTCAGCGCCACCGACGCCCACAGCGCCCAGCGGGCCTTGGCGGCCTTGCGCGCCACCCGGGCGGCCTCGGCCGCCTCTGCCTCGGCGTCGCTGGGCGCGGGCCGGGCGTCGTAGCCGGCCTTGTGCACCGCCGCCACCAGGGCGTCGGTGGAGACGGCGCCGGCCCGGTGCGCCACCGTGGCCACCTCGCTGGCCAGGTTGACCTGGGCCGACACCACCCCCGGCTGCTTGCGCAACACCTTCTCCACCCGGCCCGAGCAGGTGGCGCAGGTCATGCCGCCGATGGTCAGTCGGGTGCTGACCGTGGGCACCTCGAAGCCGGCGCGCTCGATGGCGGCGATCAGGGCCTCGGGCGCCACGTCCGGGCCCACTTGCACGGTGGCCACCTCGCTGGCGAGGTTCACCGCGCTGTCCTGCACCCCGTCCACCCGCCGCAGCACCTTGTCGATGCGGGTGGCGCAGGTGGCGCAGGTCATGCCCTGGACGGGCAGGCGGATCGTGTGGGCGGCAGGGGTGGGGTCGGACATGGGGCCTCGGGAGATCACTGGGCGTGCCCGTTGTGGCCGTGCTCGTGATCGTGGCCGTGCCCGTCGCCGTGGTCGTGGTCGGCCGCGCCGCCCAGCTGCACCAGCTTCATGTTGCACAGGGGGCAGACCCCGTCGCCCTTCTGGGCGCGGGCGTAGTGCACGGTGCCCATGTCGCAGATCCACGCGTTGGCGGGGATCTTGGCCTTGGCCACGGGCGGATCGAACTTGGTGCCCTGGGCGCTGACGGCCACCTTGCCCGCCTGGGTGGCGGGCGCGGCCTTGGTGGCAGGGGCGGCCTTGCTCGCGGCGGCCTTGCTGGCGGTGGCCTTGGCCGGGGTGGGCTCGGCGGCGGGCTTGTTGCAGCCGGTCAGCCCCAGCAGGCTCAGCAGGGCGGCCGCGGTCCAGATCGCCTTCATGGCGTCACTCCTCGTCGTCAGGCGACCCCTCAGCGGGGTCTTGGTTGAACTTGTCCAGGCGGTACGTCAGCACGTGCCGCGGGATCTTCAGGTAGCGGGCGGTGGCCGACTGGTTGCCGCCGTGCTTCGCCAGCGCGGCCAGGATCACCTGGCGCTCCAGGGCGCGCAGGTCCAGGCCGCCCTCGGGCAGCGGGAAGGGCAGGGCGCCGCCCGGCTCGTCGGCCGGGGCGTGCAGCTCGGGCGGCACGTCGGCCAGGCCCAGCACGTCGCCCTCGCGCAGCAGCAGCATGCGCTCCACCACGTTGCGCAGCTCGCGCACGTTGCCGGGCCAGGCGTGGGCCATGAACACCCGGTCCACCTCAGGCGCGAAGCGCACGCTCGGCGGCGCCTTCAGCACCCGCAGGAAGTGGCGCATCAGCACGGGGATGTCGGCCTGCCGCGACCGCAGGGGCGGCACGGTCAGCGGCACCACGTGTAGGCGGTAGAACAGGTCGCGCCGGAAGGCGCCCTGGGCGATGCGGGCGGCCAGGTCCTGGTGGGTGGCCGTGAGGATCCGCACGTCCACCCGCTCGGGCCGCGTGCTGCCCACCCGCTCCACGAAGCCGTCCTGCAGCACCCGCAGCAGTTTGCTCTGCAGGGCGGGCGCCATCTCGCCGATCTCGTCCAGGAACAGGGTGCCGCCGTCGGCCGCCGTGAACTTGCCGTCGGCCCGGCGGTCGGCGCCGGTGAAGGCGCCCTTCTCGTGGCCGAAGAGCACCGACTCCAGCAGCTCGGGCGGGATGGCCGCGCAGTTGACGGTGATGAAGGGGCGCTCAGCCCGCGGCGAGCGGGCGTGGATGGCCCGGGCCACCAGCTCTTTGCCCACCCCCGACTCGCCCAGGATCATCACGGGCGCGTCGGCCGGCGCCACCCGGTCCACCACCTTCAGCACCTGGTTCATGGCGGGCGAGGCCGCCACCATGGGCGCGTCCTTGCCCGGCTGGATCCGCTGCCCGGCGCGGTGGGCCTGCGCCCGGTGCAGCGTCTGCACCAGCGCCTGGATGTTCACCGGCTTCTCGACGTAGTGGAAGGCGCCGCGGCGCACGGCCTCGAGGGCGCGCTCCGCGCCGCCAAACGCCGTGAGCACCACCACCACCGCGCTGGGGTCCTGGGCGGACAGCCGGTCCAGCACGGTCAGCCCGTCCATGCCCGGCATGCGGATGTCGGTGACCACCACCCCGTGGCGGGCCGGGTCGTAGGCGGCCAGCCCGGCGGCGCCGTCAGCGGCCTGATCCACGGTGAACCCGAAGTCCTCCAGGTTCATGGCCAGCACCTCGCGCAGGCTGTCGTCGTCCTCGATGAGCAGCACGGCGCTCATGGGGCCTCCGTGGGCAGACACAGCCAGAAGGTGGTCTCGCCGGGCTGGCTCTGCACGTCCAGGAAGCCGCCGTGGGCCTGCGCCAGCCGGCTGGACAGGCTCAGGCCCAGGCCCACGCCGTCGTCGCGGGTGGTGAAGAACGGGTCGAACACCTGCTCCAGGTGGGCCGGATCGATGCCGGGCCCGGTGTCGCGCACGCCCACGCAGCGGTGGGGCACGCCGCCCACCGCGCGCTGCTCGGCCAGGTAGGTCACCCGCACGGGCTCGCCCGCCGCGGCCTGCACCGCGTTCAGCGTGAGGTTCAGCAGCACCTGCACCACCTGGTCGCGGTCGCCCGTGAGCCGGGCGTCGGCCAACGAGGGGTGCACCGCGTACTCGCCGGCGCCGCCCTGGTGCTTCGCCAGCCCGATGACCTGCTGCACCACGTCGGCCAGGGGCAGCACCGTGGGCTCAGCGGGGCGCATGCGCGCGAAGGCCAGGAAGTCGGACACCACCCGCTGCAGGCGGGCGCCCTCGCGCAGCTGCAGCTCCACGTAGCGGTGGGCGCGGTCGCCGGCGGGCACGTGGCGCTCCAGCGCCTCGGCGGCCCCCTGGATGCTGGCCAGGGGGTTGCGGATCTCGTGGGCCACACCGGCCAGCAGCTCGCCCAGGGCGCCCAGCTTGCCGGCCCGCACCAGCTGCTGCTCCAAGGCGGCGCGCTCGTCCAGCGCGGCCTGCAGCCGCTGGCGGGCGCCGCGCTCGCGGTGCACCAGCCAGCCGGTGAGCCCGCCCACGGCGACGAGCAGCCCGATCTCCAGCACCTTGTCCAGGGTGGGGGCGGGGTCGCGGTGGTGGTGGCTCATGAGGAAGGCGTGGGGGATGTAGGCCAGGCTGGCCACCACGGCGGCGGCGACCCCACCCAGCCAGCCTCCGCCGAAGGCCGCGAGCACCACCGGCAGGTAGTACAGCCGCCGGTACACGTTGTGGATCGCCACGTTGTGGGTGTCGGTGGCGTAGTGCCCCAGCGAGATCAGCGCGATGAGCGCGGCGGCGCCGAGCAGCAGGCGGGGCCCGGTGGGGCCAATGGGGGCGCGGTGGGGCATGGCGCTCCTGGGGGCAGACGCCCGGCGGCCGGTGCAAGGGGTGCGCCATCGCTGCGGGCGCGTCGCGCAGGCCCACGGGCCGGCCAGCACAGCCTCGTTGCAGGATATCCTGCAAGCGCGCTGAAGAATATTCCGCAGCGCGGGCCGCAGGGGGGCCGGTGCGCGGGGGGTAGCGGCTGGTATGGCCGGTGCAAAGGGGGCCGCCCATGCTGAACGCCATCCTCTGCCTGGTCGCCCTGCTCGCCCCGCCCGCGGTGACCGACTTCGCGCCCGCGGATCGCGGAGGCGGCCCCGAGGCGCCACTCGCCGGCACCCTGGACGACCTGCTGGCCGCCGCCTCTCAAGGGCACCCGGGGCTGGCCGCCGAGCACGCCCGCTGGCGCGCCGCCCAGGCCGACGCGCAGGCCCTGGACCGCTGGGCCGATCCCGCCGTCAGCTACACCGGCGCGCCGCTGCCCATCGAGACCCGCCTGGGGCCCAACCACCACACCCTGGGCGTGACGCAGCGCCTGCCGTGGCCCGGCCAGACCGACGCGGCGGTGGCGACGGCCCAGGCCCAGGGGCGGCAGGCGGCGCAGCGGTTCCAGGCGGCCTACCTGGACCTGCGGGCCGCCGCGGCGGCGCCCTACTGGCAGCTCTGGGCCCTGGACCGCGAGGAGGCGCTGCGCGGCGCCCAGGCCCAGGTGCTCGAGGCCCTGGCGCAGGGCCTGAAGGGGCGCGTCGAGGCGGGCCAGCGCCCGGCGAGCGCGCTGGCCCGGGTGGGGCTGGCCCAGAGCCGCCTGGCCGACCGCGTGGCGGCCTTGACGCCCCCCCGGCGCACCGCGTTGGCCCTGCTGGCGCAAGCCCTGGGCCGCGGCGTGCCGCCCCAGCCCGTGCTGCCGGCCGAGGCGCCCGACGTCACCGCGCCGCCGCCGCTCGAGGCCGCGCTGGCGCAGACCCCCGACCCCCCGCGGCTGCAGGCCCTGGCCGCCCAGGTGGCCATGCAGGAGGCCATGGTCCGCCAGGCCGAGCTGGCCGCCCGCCCCGGCTTCGAGGTGGGCGCGGTGTGGCAGCTCATCGACGAGGGCGACTCCACCATGCCCGAAAAGGGCCGCGACGCCCTGCTGTTCCGCGTGGGGCTCACCCTGCCGGTGTGGGGCGACGCCAACGCGGCCCGCGTCTCGGGGGCCCGCGCCCGGGTCCAGGGCGCCCAGGCCGAGCTCACCGGGGCCCGGCAGGGCTGGCGAGCGGCCCTGCAGGCCACCCACGCCGGCTGGGCCGAGCGCCACCGCCGCCAGGGGCTGCTGCGCGACACCCTGCTGCCCCAGGCCCAGACCGTCCTGCAGATGCTGCGCGGCGACTACGCCGTGGACCGCGCCGAGCTGACCGCCGTGCTGGACGCGTTGACGCAAGTGCATGATCTGCAAGTGGAGTTGGCGCGCACCCAGGCCGAGGGGGCGACCCTGCAGGCGCAGTGGCAGGCCCTGGTGGCCGAGGAGGTGGCCCCGTGAAGCCGAGCGTGAACCCCAAGGCCGTGTTCGTGTGGGCGCGCCGCGCCTTGGGCCCGCTGGCCCTGGTGGCGCTGGGCTGGGCGGTGGGCGCGTGGCTGACGCCGGCGCCGCCACCCGCGGCCCCCGCTGCTGCCGGCGCCGCCCCCGCGGCGGCCGCGCCCGTCTGGACCTGCTCCATGCACCCGCAGGTGCAGGCGCCCGAGAAGGGCCAGTGCCCCATCTGCGGCATGGATCTCATCCCCGCCAGCGAGGCCTCGGGCGCCGCTGTGGGCCCCGCCGAGGTGCACCTGGACGCCCGGGCGCGCGCCATGGCCCGCATCCGCACCACCGAGGTGGCGCCCCTGGTGGTCGAGGGCAGCAGCCGCGCGCTGCTGGGCCGGGTCGTGCCCGACGAGGCCCGCCTGAAGGCCATCCCCGCGCGGGTGGGCGGCCGGGTGGAGCGGCTGCAGGTGGCCACCACGGGCGAGGTGGTGCGCAAGGGGCAGGCGCTGGCGCAGATCTACAGCCCCGATCTGTACGCTGCCCATCAGGACCTGCTGGCCGCGCAGGCCCAACTCGCCCGCCTGGCACAGGCCGACGGGGTGGCGCGACAGGCCGCGCAGGCCCAGGTCGAGGCGGCCCGACTGAAGATCCGCCTATGGGGCTTCGGTGAGGACGTCATCGAGCGCATGGCGGCGGCCAAGGCCCCCTGGACCCGCTTCACAGTGCGCAGCCCCGTGGCCGGCACCGTGCTCACCCGCCGCGTGCGGCAGGGCCAGTACCTGAAGGAGGGCGAGGCGCTGTTCGAGGTGGCCGATCTGGCCCAGGTGTGGGTGACGCTGGACGCCTACGAGGCCGATCTGCCGCATCTGCAGGTGGGCCGCCCGGTGACCCTGACCGTGGACGCGCTGCCCGGCGCCGAGCTCGCGGGCCAGGTGGTGTTCATCGACCCCGTGGTGGATCCCCGCACCCGCGTGGCCAAGGTGCGCATCGCGCTGCCGAACCCGGACGGGCGCCTGAAGCCCGGCATGTACGCCCGGGCGACGGTGGGCCCGGCGCTGGCCCAGCCCGGCCGCCCGCTGGCCCTGGCCATCCCCCGCAGCGCGCCGCTGTTCGCGGGCGATCGGGCGCTGGTCTACGTGGAGGTGGAGTCTGACGCCGAGGGGGCCCGCTATGTGGCCCGCGAGGTGGTGCTGGGGCCACGCGTCGGCGCCCTGTACCCGGTGCTGGCCGGCCTGAGCCGGGGCGAGCGGGTGGTGACCCACGGCGCCTTCGCGCTGGACAGCGACCTGCAGATCCGCGGCGCCTTGAGCCTGATGGCCCGCCCGGACGACACCCAGCGGGGCCCGGCCGCGCCCCCGCTGACCCTGGACGAGGCCGACGCCGCCCGGCTGCGCCCCGTGCTCGGCGGCTACCTGGACGTGCAGGAGCGCCTGGCCGCCGACGACTGGGACGGCGCCAAGGCCCGCATCGACGCCTGGGCCTCGGCGGTGGCGGCCGTGAAGCTGGCCGATCCGGTGGCCCGGGCCGCCTGGCAAGAGGTGGCGCGCCGCCTGGCGCCCGATCTGGACGCGCTGACCCACGCCTCCGCCATCAAGCCCGCCCGCGCCCGCTTCTCGTTGGTCACCCGGGCCATGGATGTGTTCCTGGCCCGCTTCGGCAACGTGAGCGAGGGGCTGGTGCGCAAGGCGTACTGTCCCATGGCCGCCGACAACCGGGGCGACCACTGGTACCAGCGCGGCGAGGCGGTGGACAACGTGTACTTCGGCAACCAGATGCGGCGCTGCGGCGAGATCCAGGCGGCCCTGGACGAGGGCGAGCATCTGTTGAGCCCGGCCGAGCCGGTGGGAGAGCCGGCGGGCCCGGATGGTGCCGGGGCGGGGCAAGGGACGGCGGGGCACGGCCATGCCCACTGAGCCCACCGGCGGCCTGTGGGACGCACTCATCGGCTTCTGCCTGCGCAACCGCCTGGTGGTGGGGCTGCTGACCCTGCTGCTGTGCGCGGCGGTGCTGGTGGTGCACCCCTTCGACGAGTGGGTGGTGCCCGACGTGCCCCGCGAGGCGGTGGCCGTAGACGCCATCCCCGACATCGGTGAGAACCAACAGATCGTCTTCGCCGAGTGGCCGGGCCGGTCGCCCAAAGACATCGACGATCAGATCACCTACCCGCTCACCAGCCAGCTCCTGGGGCTGCCCGGGGTGCGCACCGTGCGCAGCACGAGCATGTTCGGCTTCGCCTCGGTGTATGTGATCTTCGAAGACGGCGTGGGCTTCTACTGGGCCCGCAGCCGCATCCTCGAGAAGCTGGCCGCCCTGCCGCGGGGGCTGCTGCCCGACGGCGTGACCCCCGTGCTGGGGCCCGACGCCACCGCCCTGGGCCAGGTGTTCTGGTACACCCTCGAGGGGCGTGATGCCCAGACGGGCGAGCCGGTGGGCGGCTTCGATCTGCACGAGCTGCGCACCATCCAGGACTGGACGGTGCGCCCGGCGCTGCAGGCGGCCTCGGGTGTCAGCGAGGTGGCCTCCATCGGCGGCTACGTGGCCGAGTTCCAGATCGACGTGGATCCCCGCAAGCTCGAGGCCTACGGCGTGCCCATCACCCGGCTGGCGGCGGCGGTGCGCGAGGCCAACCGCGACGCGGGCGCCCGCACGCTCGAGATCAACCGCGTGGAGTACGTGGTGCGCGGCGTGGGTCAGCTGAAGACGCTGGCCGATCTGGAGCAGACGGTGGTGGCCGAGCGCGAGGGCCGGCCCCTGCGGGTGGCCGATCTGGCGCGCGTGCAGCTCGGCCCGGCGCAGCGCCGCGGCGCGCTCGACGTGAACGGGGCCGAGGCCGTGGGCGGCGTGGTGGTGGCCCGCTACGGCGCCAACCCCATGGCCGTGGTGCAGGCGGTGAAGCAGGCGGTGACGGCGCTGGCCCCCGGCCTGCCCCGCCGAGTGCTGGCCGACGGCCGCACCGCACAGGTCACGCTGGTGCCCTTCTACGACCGCTCCGAGGTGGTGGTCGAGACCTTGAGCACCCTGCGCGACGCCCTGTGGCAGCAGGTGCTGATCACGGTGGTGGTGGTACTGGTGCTGCTGGGCAACCTGCGGGCTTCATTGGTGATCTCGGCGGGCCTTCCCCTGGCGGTGGGCGCGGCCTTCGTGGCCATGAAGCTGGCCGGCGTCACGGCCAACATCATGTCGCTGGCGGGCATCGCCATCGCCATCGGCACCATGGTGGACATGGGCATCGTGCTCACGGAGCGCATGTGGGCCGCGGGGCAGGACGTCCCCCCAAGCGAGCGCCTCGCCGCCCTGCGGGCGGGGGCGGCCGAGGTCGCGCCGGCGGTGGCGACGAGCACGCTGACCACCGTGCTCTCCTTCGTGCCGGTGTTTGGCCTCACGGCGGCCGAGGGCAAGCTGTTCCACCCGCTGGCCTGGACCAAGACGTTCGCCCTGGTGGCGGCCCTGGGTCTGTCGGTGACGGTGCTGCCCGTGCTGGCCAGCAGTCTGTTGGCCCGCGCCGGCCGCCCGCTCAAGCTCCGCGTGGCCGCGCTGTTGGCGGCGGGCCTGGGTCTGTTGGGGTACGACGCGCCCCTGGCGGGCGCCGGCGTGTTGATGCTGGCCGCCCTGGACCTGGGTCAGCACACCGCGCCCGCTCGGTGGCGACCGTGGATCAGCGGGGTCGAGAACGTGGCGGCCGCGGGCCTGGGCCTGGCCATCCTGGCCCAGGCGTGGCAGCCGCTGGGCGGCGGTGACGGCTACGGGCGGCAGCTCCTGTTCATCGCCGGCGTCACCCTGGGGCTGCTGGCGCTGTTCTGGCTGTTCCTGCAGGTGTACCCGCGGGTGCTGCGCTGGGCCCTGGCCCACAAGGTCGTCGCGCTGGCCCTGCCGGTGCTGCTGGTGGGCGTGGGCCTGACGGCGTGGCGGGGGGCGGCGCGCACGCTGGAGTGGTTGCCCGACGGCCCGCGCACCCAGGCGCTGCGCGAGGCCTTCCCGGGCCTGGGCGATGAGTTCATGCCCCCCTTCGACGAGGGCCAGTTCCTGTTCATGCCGTCGGTGATGCCCCACGCGTCGCTGGGGCAGGCGCTGGAGCAGCTCCGCCAGGTGGACGCGGCCATCGCCGCCATCCCCGAGGTGGTGACCTCGGTGGGCAAGCTGGGCCGGGTGGACAGCGCCCTGGATCCGGCGCCGGTGTCCATGTTCGAGAACGTGATCACCTACCGCGCCGAGTATGGCGTGGACGCCCAGGGGCGGCGGGTGCGCCAGTGGCGCGATCACATCCGCACCCCCGATGACATCTGGAACGAGGTGGTGGCGGCCGCGGCCCAGCCGGGGCTCACCAGCGCCCCCAAGCTCATGCCCATCCAGACGCGCATCGTCATGCTCCAGAGCGGCATGCGGGCGCCGTTGGGGCTGAAAGTGCAGGCGCCCGACCTCGATCGGCTGAGCCAGGCAGTGCGTGCGCTCGAAGCCAGCCTGCGCCGGGCGGGCGATCACCTGAAGCCCGAGACCGTCTTCGGCGAGCAGGTGGTGGGCAAGCCCTACCTCGAGGTGCACATCGACCGCGCCCGCACCGCCCGGTACGGACTGACCGTCGAGGCCGTGCAGCGCGCCCTGCAGGTGGCGCTGGGCGGCGTGCCCCTGACCACCGTGATCCAGGGCCGCGAGCGGGTAGACGCCCGGGTGCGCTACGACCGGGCGGACCGGCAGGATCCCGAGGCCTTGAAGCGCCTGCTGGTGCCCACGGGCGACGGCCCCGGCGTGCCGCTGGAGCAGGTGGCCGACCTGCGCTATGTGCGCGGCCCGCAGATGATCAAGAGCGAGGACACCTTCCTCACGGCCTACCTGACCTTCGCGCAGGCCAAGGGGCTGGCTGAGGTCGACGCCGTGGAGCGCCTGACCGCCCACTTGGAGGCTGAGCAGGCCGCGGGCGCCTTGGCGCTGCCCGAGGGTGCCCGGTACAGCTTCGCGGGCACGTACCTGCAGCAGATCCGCAGCGCTGAGCGGCTGCGCCTGCTGGTGCCCCTGGCGCTGGTGCTGATCTTGTTGGTCCTTCACCTGCAGTTCCGCCGCCTGAGCACCACCCTCATGATCTACGCCAGCGTGGCGGTGGCCGTGGCGGGGGCCTTCCTGCTGTTGTGGGCCTACGGGCGCGCCGGCTTCCTGGACTTCGAGGTGCTGGGCCGCTCGGCGCGGGATCTGTTCCAGGTGGGGCCGGTGAACCTGAGCGTCGCCGTGTGGGTGGGGATGATCGCCCTGGTGGGCATCGCCACCGACGACGGCGTGGTGATGGCCACCTACCTGGACCAGCGCTTCCAGGCCGAGCCGCCCGGCACCGTGCAAGGCGTGCGCGACGCGGTGCTGTTCGCTGGCAGCGCGCGGGTGCGCCCGTGCCTGATGACCACCGCCACCACGCTGCTGGCCCTGCTGCCGGTGATCACCAGCACGGGCCGCGGCGCTGACGTGATGATCCCCATGGCCCTGCCCAGCCTGGGCGGCATGGCGGTGGAGCTGATCACGCTGTTCGTGGTGCCCGTGCTCTACAGCGCGCGGGAGGAGTGGCGGGTGCGTCGGGCGGGGTAGGGGACGGCCCGCCCGGTGACGCTCAGTTGCGGGGGCCCGCTCAGCGGGTGGCGAGCCGCCCCGAGCGCCCGGCGGCGCCGGCGCCCCCCGGCCCCGTGACCAGGTTGCTGGCGTTGCCGCCCGTGCCGCCGCGGCCGCCCGTGGCCACCCCGTCGCCCTGACTGAACTGATTCTGACCCAGGTACGGCACCTGCGCGCCGCCCACGCCGCTGACGAACAGATCGAAGCTGGCGCCGCCCATGCCGCCGCCGCCGCCGCCGCCGTGGCCACCGCGGCCGCCCGAGCCGCCCGCGCCCGCCTCCAGGTTGCAGAAGCCCATGATCAGGTCGCCGTCGGCGCCGGGCGGGCCGCCCGCGCCGCCCACGCCGCCCTCGCCGCCGCCGCCGCCCTGGCCACCGTCGCCGCCTGGGCCGCCGCGGCCGCGCGCCAGCTCGTTGCCCACGATCACCGGCAGGTCCACAGGCCGGTTCACGCAGGTCACGTAGATGGCGAACGAGCCGCCGCCGGGGGTCCCCGCCTGGCCGGCGATCCCCGGGCAGCCCCCGCTGCCGCCACTGCCGCCGCTGGCCCCGATGTCCGACGCCATCCAGAAGCCCAGGTCGAGCGCCCAGGCGGCCACCACGCCGGCGGTCGCGCCGCCGCCGCCGCCGCCCGTGCCCGGCACTCCGCTGGTGCCGGCGGTGCCCGCCACGCCCGCCCAGTGGGCGCCCCCCTGGCCCAGGCCGTCCGCCGCGCCCGTGCCGCCGCGCCCGTCGGTGCCCGAGGCGCCGTCCGCGCCGCTGCGGGCGTCCGCCGGCCCGTTGTCGCTGACGGTGCACTCGTTGGGCGACAGGCTGATCAGGTGCCAGCCGCCCGCGCCGCCGGCCGAGGCGCCCGGGCCGCGGCCGCTCTGGCCGGCCCCCGACTGGGCGCCCCACTGCGGGCAGGTGCCCGTGCCGCCGTTGCCGCCGTTCACGTTCACGCCGCCGCAGCTCAGCAGCCCGCCGGTGGGGCCGCCGTTGGGCACACACACCTGGTTGAGCATGGAGTACGACGCGTCGCCCGCGCCGCCCGGTCGCCCGGCCACGCCGGGCAGGCCGTTGGCGCCGTCGTCGCCCCGCCCGCCGTCGCCCGGCAGCACGCGGTTGCCCTCGATGCGCAGGGCCGAGGTGCAGTCCCGCACGTAGATCCCGTAGCTGTTGCCGGCGGTGGCCAGCGGCGTCTGGCTGCGGACGATGAAGCCCTGCAGCGTGGTGGGCTGGGCGATGTTGTTGGCGCGCACCCCGTACTCATGGGTGGGGTCGTCCTGGGTGTCGCCCTCGATCAGGCTGATGCTCAGCTCGGGGTTCTGCACCCAGGTGGTGCGGTTGTGGCCGCCCAACAGATCGATCCCCGCGATCAGATCCACAGTGCCGCGGTAGATGCCCTCGGCCACCCGCACCCGCCGCCGGTTGGCGGCCTGGGCACGGCTCAGGCCGCGGGCGATGGTGTCGCAGGGCCGATCCACCGTGCCGCAGTCGCCCGCGGCGACGCCGCCGTCGGCGGGGGTGGCCACGTAGATGGCGTCGGCGTCGATGACCAGCTCGCAGCCGTTCTCGGGGCGCCCGTCGGCGTCGCGCCGGCCCGCCAGGCAGGCGTAGCCGCACTGCGCCACGCCCCCGGCCACGCCGCAGGTGGCGCGCACGCCCAGCGCCTGCGGCGAGGGGTCCCACAGGGCGGTGCAGTCCGCGTTGCAGGCCCCGCAGTGGGCCACGTTCACCGCGTAGCGCCCCTGGGCGTCCACGAAGCCGTCGTCGGCGGCGCCGTCGCAGTCGTCGTCGCGGTAGTTGCAGGTCTCGGCCGCCGGGGCGCCCGCCTCGGCGTTGCAGGCCGCCGCGTTGGGCCCCGCGCAGGTGATCACCCCGCCGCGCCGGCACTCGCCCACGCCCGCCTCGCAGGCCTGGCCCAGGTTGGGGAACGTCTCGTCCACAGCCCCGTCGCAGTCGTTGTCCACGGCGTCGCAGCGCTCCGCCGCGGGCTCACCCGCCTCGGCGTCGCACGTGGTGCTCAGGCCGTTGGCGGCGCACACCTGCACGCCCACCTGCCGGCAGGCGCCCACGCCGGCCTCACAGGGCCGGTTCAGGTTGGCGAAGGTCTCGTCGGTGCGCCCATCGCAGTCGTCGTCGATGGCGTTGCACCGCTCGGCGGCGGGCGCCCCGGGCTGCGCCGAGCAGGCCACGCCCGCGCCGTCCGGCCGGCACAGCCTCACGCCCTGGCGCAGGCAGGCGCCCTGGCCCGCGGTGCAGGCCTCCCCCAGGCCCACGAAGCCCTCGTCGGTCTGGCCGTCGCAGTCGTCGTCGATGGCGTTGCAGGCCTCGGCCGCGGGCTGCCCCGCCACGGCGTCGCACACCACGCCCGCGCCGTCGGCGGCGCACACCTGCACGCCGCTGCTCAGGCAGGCCCCGCGCCCGGCGCTGCAGGCCCGGCCCAAGCCCAGGTAGCCCTCGTCGGTCTGGCCGTCGCAGTCGTTGTCCAGACCGTCGCAGCGCTCGGGGGTGGGGTCGCCCGCGTCGGCGTCGCAGATCACCGCCCCACCGTCCGCGCGACACACCCGCACGCCGTTGGCCCGGCACACGCCCAGCCCGGCGCTGCACGCCGTGCCCAGCCCGGGGAAGCCCTCGTCGGTGCGGCCGTCGCAGTCGTTGTCCAGGCCGTCGCACACCTCGGCGCCGGGGGCGCCCGCCTGGGCGTCACACACCGCCGCGCCGCCGTCGGCGCTGCACACCCACACGCCATTGGCCCGACACACGCCCTGGCCGGTGACACAGGCGGTGCCCAAGCCGGCGTAGTCCTCGTCGCGCTGGCCGTCGCAGTCGTCGTCCAGCCCGTTGCAGCGCTCCACGCCGGGGGCGCCCGCCACCGCGTCGCAGGTGGTGCCGGCGCCGTCGGCCGAGCACACCCGCACGCCGCGGCGCAGGCACTGGCCCACGCCCGCGCTGCATGCGGTGAGCAGGTCGTCGAAGCCGTCGTCCACCGTGCCGTTGCAGTCGTCGTCCAGGCCGTTGCAGGTCTCGGCCTGCGGCTCGGCGGGGCGGGCGTTGCACACCACCTCGCCGCCGTCGGGGCTGCACACCGTGATGCCCGCCCGGCGGCAGGCGCCGGCGCCCGCGGCGCAGGGCTCGTTCACCCCGGGGAAGCCCTCGTCGGGCGTGCCGTCGCAGTCGTTGTCGAAGCCGTCACACACCTCGTCCGCCGGCGCGCCGGGGGCGGCGTCGCACACGGTGGCCGCCCCGTCGGGGGTGCAGCGGTACACCCCGCTGCGGGCGCACAGGCCGTCGCCCGCGGTGCAGGGGCGGTCCTTGTCGGGGAACGTCTCGTCGGCCTCGCCGTCACAGTCGTCGTCGGCGCCGTTGCACACCTCGTCCGCGGGCACGCCCGGCACGGCGTTGCAGGCCACGCCCGCGCCGTCCTCCGCGCAGCGGTAGATGCCCACCCGGGCGCAGGCGCCCTGGCCCACCTGACACACCGTATCCAGCTCGGCGAAGTCCTCGTCCACCTCGCCGTCGCAGTCGTCATCCAGCCCGTTGCACACCTCGTCCACCGGCTCGCCGGGGGCGGCCGAACACACCACGGCGGCCCCGTCGGGGCTGCACACGGTGACGCCGGGCGTCTGGCACAGGCCCACGCCCGCGCTGCAGGGCCGGTTCACCCCGGGGAAGCCCTCGTCGATGGTCTCGTCGCAGTCGTCGTCCACGCCGTTGCACACCTCGACCCCGGGCTCGGCGGCCTGCGCGGTGCAGGCGGTGCCGGCGCCGTCGGCGGTGCACAGCAGGAAGCCCTGCCGCCGGCACGCGCCGATGCCGTCGTCGCAGGGCGCGAACAGATCGGGCCACAGCTCATCGGCCTCGCCGTCGCAGTCGTTGTCGAGCCCGTCGCACAGCTCCTCGGCGGGGGCCCCGGCGGCGGCGGTGCACACCGTGCCCATGCCGTCGGGCGCGCAGCGCACGGCCCCCGCCCGGCGGCAGGCGCCCACGCCGGCCTCGCACGCCCCGTTCAGATCGGGGAAGGCCTCGTCGGTCTGCCCATCACAGTCGTCGTCCAGGCCGTTGCACAGCTCCTCGACGGGGGCGCCGGGCGCCACGTCGCAGGCCACGTCGGCGCCGTCCTCGCTGCAGGCGTAGACGCCCACCCGCTGACACACGCCGTCGCCCACCACACAGACGGTGCCCCGCTGCTCGAAGCCCTCGTCCGTCTCGCCGTCGCAGTCGTCGTCCACGAAGTTGCAGCGCTCGGGTCCGGGGGCCTGGGCGGTGCAGATGGGCTCGGGGCCCGCCTCGGCCGAACAGATCAGCCGGCCGGCGCACGACAGCACCTCACCGTCCACCTCCACGTCGCGGCTGCACACCTCGCCCAGCCCCAGGATGTCGTCGGGCAGGCCGTTGCAGTCGTCATCCAGCGCGTTGCACACCTCGGGCGCCGGCTGCTGGGCGTCGCAGCCCACCCAGCCGCGCGCAGGGTCGCAGGTCTCGCGGCCCAGGCAGGTGCCGTGCTGGTTTGTGTTCTGGCACAGCCGCTCCTGGCCCTCGAACTTGTCGTTGCAGGTGCACGAGCCTGTGGCGGGCCGGCATTGCCCGTCGCCGCAGGCGTAGCCCGGCGGGCAGGTCTCGTCCTCGCTGCAGCCCAGGCCGCACACCGACTGGCCGTCCACGGTGATGCACGCCCCGTTCGGGCAGTCGGCGTCCTGCACACAGGCGCCGCACAGCCGGTTGCCGGGCGGGAAGCAGATGAACACCACGTCGGGCACGGTGTTGGCCACCGCGTGGCAGCCCCAGCCGTCGGGGCAGCCGTCGCGCAGGCAGGTGCGGCTGCATACGTTGCGGTCCTCGAAGGGCACGCACCAACCGCTGGCGCAGTCCAGGTTGTCAGCGCAGGGCTCGCGGAAGCCCGCGCCCACCCCCGAGGCCATGTCCCGCGCACCAGCGTCGAGCCGGCCGCCCATCTCGGGCCCCGCCTGGGCGAAGTCGGTGCGGCCGCCCACGCCGTCGTCCAGATCCACGCCGCCGCCCGCGCCCCCTGCGCCGCCCTCGGCGGCGGGGCCGTCGTCACACGCGGCCACGCCGAACATCAGCGCCGCGATCCCCAGCAGGCCTACGAACCGTCGCCACCCCATGGCGAACCCCCCTCGTCTCTTCCCCCGGCTGAGTATGAGCCCTTGCCCGTCAGGGGATCCACCCGGCACCGTCCAGTGGAAGCACGCAACGGCGGCGGGGAGCGCCCATGGACAATCAGTGGTGGATCAAGCGCGTGCGCTACGCGGTGTTCGCGGCCTTCGGCCTGGGCTGCGACGACGGGCGAGAGCGGACCGTGGACCCGGACCAGACCGACATGGCGGCGGACGGCGGCGCCCTGGACCTGGCCGGGCTCGACATGACCCTCGAGCTGGATCAGGCGCTGCCCTCGGCCTGTCGCGACCCGCAGCCCGTGGTGGACGCCGTGGGCGCGCCCACCGGCTTCGTGCGCTGCGCCGACGGCGCCATCAACCGGGCGGCGGCGGTGGCGTGCCCCGGGCCGCCCGCTGGCTCCACCTGCGATCCAGAGGCGTTGCCCGAAGGCGCCCGCCTGAACTGCGAGGTGGACGCCGACTGCGCCGATCGACCCCACGGCCGCTGCATCGGCAACCTTGGGAGTCCTGGGCTCGAACAGGGCTGCTTCTGCAGCTACGGCTGCCAGACCGACGCCGACTGCCGCGACGAGCAGGCCTGCGTGTGCCTGGGCCAGGGCTCGGTGTGCGTCACGGCCCGCTGCGCCACCGACGCCGAGTGCGGCTCGGGCGAGTGCGGGCTGTCGGCCTACGACGACGGCTGTGGCGTGGAGCGCAGCCTGGCCTGCCGCACCGCCGAGGACGCCTGCCGCCTGGACGTGGACTGCGACGACGGCATCCTGGCCTGTGTGAACTGGCGCGGCGCCTTCAACTGCGAGTCCCCCGGCGTGTGCGGCCGGCCCATCCGGGGCGACGGCGTGGCGCTCACCGCGCCCGCGAGCGGCCGTGGGGACTGGGCCAGCGCGCCCGCCTTCGCCGCGGCCGGGCTGGCGGCCCACGAGCGCCGGGCGCTGGCGGCGCACTGGGCCCGGCTGGCGGCGCTGGAGCACGCCTCGGTGGCCAGCTTCGCCCGATTCACCTTGCAGCTCATGGCCTTGGGCGCGCCGCCCGATCTGGTGGCCGCCGCCCAACAGGCCGGCCTGGACGAGGTGGTGCACGCCCGCCTGTGCTACGGCGTGGCGGGGCAGCTCGCGGGCGAGCCGGTGGGGCCGGGCCCGCTGTCGCTGGCCGGCGTGGACTTGGCGGTCGACCCCGTGACCGTGCTCCGCGAGGTCATCGTCGAGGCCTGCGTGGGCGAGACTCTGGGCGCCGCCGAGGCCTTCCACCTGGCCGACCGCGCGGCCGATCCGGCCTTGGCGGCGGTGTGGCGGCAGATCGCCGACGACGAGCTGCGCCACGCGGCCCTGGGCTGGCGCACCCTGCGCTGGTTGCTCGGCCACTTCAGCGGGTTGGTCCAGCATGTGCCCGCAGCCCTCGCGGCCGCCGAGGCCGAGCACCTTCACCTGCCCGACGGCGGCCTGCACCTGCCCGCCTTCGGGCTGCTGGGCGGCGCGGCCACCCGCCGCCTGCGCACGCAAGTGATCCGCGGGGTGGTGCACGCCGCCGTGGACGCTGGGCGCGTGGGCTGAGGCGGGTTGACCCGACCCCGCCCGACCGGCGACACCTGCGGCCCGCTCACGAGGAACGGGTGGCCGATGCGCCGCGCCCTGCCGCTGTTGAACCCCTTGGCTCCCCTGGCGCTGCTGGTTGCGTTGGCGTGGCCGGGGCCCGCCGCCGCCTTCGTGTACCTGGAGCACGGCTACTTCACCGACCGCGCCTGCCACGCGGCGCTCGACCGCCTGGCCGCGCTGCCGGCCCTGGGCCACGACGTGGATCTCACCGCGCGCTTCCTGGCGCTGGCCCTCATCTGCCCCGCGCGCCCGCTGGACACGCCCTACTGCCGCGACGGGCAGAAGCAGGCCACCGCGCTCATGCATGTGCTGGGCGAGCCCCCCGACGAGGCGGGCGAGTCGCCCATCACCGCGGGCGATCTGAGCGCCCTGGGCGACCACATCAGCCGCTTCGGCCCGGTGCGTCGACTGCCGCGGGCCGACCGCGATGGGCTGCTGGCCCGCATGGCCGAGTGGCTGTTCCTCGATGACGACGGCGTGGGCGGCGTGGTGGGTGACGTGGCCGAGGAGCAGTGCCTGCGCGCCGACACCGTGCCCTGGCCCGTGGTGGAGCAGGACATCGCGGCCGCCCTGGTGGCGGGCGCCGTGCCCCCGCAGGACGAGGCGCTGCGGCGCCCACTGGCCCGCGAAGACGCCCCGCAGGGCCCGGTGGATCCCGACGGCCTGTTCAGCTTCCTGAACCCGCACTACCTGGACATGGTGGAGCGCAACGCCTCGCACTTCGCGCCCGCCGCCCACGGGCACTGGGGCGGCTTCCACGCCGCCGCCAACGCGGTGGTGGAGCGGGGTTGCGACGACGCGCTGGCCTTGGACGACGACGATCTGGACGAGCTGGCGGACGAGGCAGAGAAGTCCAGCGGCGGGGGCTGCCGGGTGGTGGCCGACCGGCTGGTGGAGCGCCTGGACACATGGCGTCACGCCGCCCCCGAGCGCTGGGTGGCGCCGGTGCGCCTGAGCCTGCGCGCCCTGACGCGAGGGCAGGCGCCGGTGCTGCGCCAGGCCCTCGCCGGCGCCTTCTTCGGGGCGGCGCTGGAGGCCGCCGGCCAACACTACCTGCAGGATCAGTTCTCGGGCGGCCACATCCGCGTGGACCGTGGCACGCTCGACCTGCAGGAGAGCCGCTACGAACACAACACCGACGGCGAGCACGGCGTGCTGGCCTGGCTGGTCACCGGGGCCGGCGGCCGGGCGTTCGTGGCCTACGGCGACGGCCGCCTGTTGGGCCCCCGGGCGGTCCAGGGCCCCCACGCCTGCGACGCCGACGCAGCGCCCGCCGTGGTCACCGACTGCCTGGTGCGGCACCAGCGCGGGCTGGTGATCCTGGCGAGCACCGCCAGCTTCGTGGACTGGGCCCTGGGCAACCCCACCCAGACCGCGCCGGCGGCCCGGTGTGATGACCGCCCCGGGCTGGCCGGCTTCGCCTGCCGGCACCTGCCGCTGATGCCCGTGCGTGCCGACGGCGCGGCGCCGCCCGCGCCGGACCCGCCCCGCTGGGTGGCCGGCGACCTGCCCAACCCGCCCCCGCGGTTCGACTGGGAGGGCCTGGGCACGGCCATCGGGCTGGACCCCCAGGGCGGGCACAACCGGCTGGCCATGCGCTTGAAGCTGCACGCCCCCATCGGCCGGTGGGCCCACTGGGCCCGCAGCCACCAGATCGAGGTGGCCAGTCGCGCCCAGCGGTGGGAGCTGGCCTATGGGCATGTGTTCCACTTCCGGTGGGCCGCGCGCTTCCTGCTCGACGGCGGCCTGTTCACCTGGCTGGGGGGCGGCGCCGACGAGGGGGCGCGCTTCGGCCTGGCCCCCCACGGCGGGGTGACCTTCCTGCCCGAGGGCTGGATCAAGGCCCCGCTGAGCTTCGGCGCGGCGTACCACCCGCTGCTGCGGCTTGCGGGCGGCGGCGCGGCGGTGGAAGGTCACTACATCGAGCTGTGGCTGGGGTTGGCCTTCCTGTGAACGTGTGGCGCTTGCGAGTCCTGGCGTTGCTGTTGGCGGGCTGTGTCGAGCCCACGGCCGTGCTCGAGCCGGGCAGGGGAGCGGACGCCGGGCGGGTGGACGCGGCCGCCTCGCTGGACGCGGGCGCGCAGCCGGATAGGGGCGCAGGCATGGCGCGAGACTTGGGGCCCGCGGACGTCCTGGTGCCCGATCGCGGCGCCGTGGATGTTGGGGTGTGGGACTTGGGCCTGCTGGACGCGGCGCTGCCCGATGGGGAGGCCAGGGATTCGGCAGTGGCAGACCGGGACCTCCCGGACGCAGGCGCACCCGACCTGGAACCGTTCGATGGGGGCCCGCCCGATGGGGGGCCCCCGGATGAGGGCCCGCCCGATCCCGACCCGCCGCTGTGTGAGCCCTTGCCCGCGGCCTGCGGCCCGGTGACCCCCCAAGCCGCGCAGGAGCACCACCTGCAGCCGCTGGATGGCTGCGCCTTCGCGCTGCGGCGCACGGGCGACGTGGCCGCGGCCCAGGCGGTGGCCGACGCCCTGGCCGAGCGCACGGGCGGCCCGCGCGACCTGCTCGAAGTCCTGGGTGACTTGAACCGGCAGGGGGTGCCGGGCGTGGGCGCCGCCGCCGCCGACCGGCTGCGCAACCACGACTACGGCGGCGTGCGCTGGAACGCGGGCGACGTGGACACCGACGCCTGGTACCCGCAGGGCATCACCGGCGCTGACGACGCCTTCGCCGACGGCCACCCGCGGCGCCTGCTGCTGGTGAGCTGGTACGACCACGCGGACGACGGCGTGGAGAAGGGCTCGCGGATCTCGCTGCTGGACCTGACCGACGCCGATGACCCGCGCTACCGCCACCTGCTGCTGGTGACCCCACAGGGTACGCCGCAGGCGCCCGACTTCGGCCCCCTGCTGTACGACGGCGGCGGCTCGCTGCACGCCGGCGGCGTCGTGTGGTGGCACCCCTGGCTGTACGTGGCCGACACCACGCAGGGCCTGCGTGTGTTCGATCTGACGCGGGTGATCCGGGTGAGCCACGTGGACGACGGGGCCCGCATCGGCGTGGACGGCGCCCGCATGGACGCCCACGCCTACCGGTACGCCGTGCCCCAGGTGGCCCGCTACCAGCTCGCCCCGGGCGGCTGCGCGGTGCGCTTCTCGTTCGTGGGCCTGGACCGCAGCGAGGATCCCCCCGTGCTGGTCACCGGCGAGTACCACCGCGACGATGTGTTGGGCCGCGTGGTGCGCTGGCCCCTGGACCCCGCCACCGGCTGGTTGGCCGCCGACGCCCGCGGCCAGGTGCGCGCGCTGGACGCCGCCGTGGCTGCGCAGAGCCGCATGCAGGGCGCGCTGACCTGGCAGGGTGACACGTATCTGTCGTGCTCCAGCCAGACCAGCGGCCTGGGGCGTCTGTACCGCACCCGCGCCGGCCTGGAGAGCCGGGTGACGGCGTGGCCCCGGGGCTGCGAGGATCTGTACCTGGAGCGACACACCGACCGGATCTGGACGGTGACCGAGTACCCGGGCGATCGCGACGTCGTGGGCATCCCGCGCCGGGCGCCGTGAACCGCCGGAGGGTGGCGGGGCTTCGCAAGTCATTGAACGGAAAGATGTTCTGATGTGACTCATCTGACTCCCCTGGAGTCAGGGTTGGTCGTCCAGCGGGCCGGTTGTCCGCTTCCTCGTTGCCTCTGCGTTTGCCGGAACGACCCCCGGCGATGAGGACGACCCCATGGACAGCGACGACTCCGACACACCCCGCCAGTGGGCGCTGCGCATCTCTCGGCGGCCGCAGCGGCCCACGATCGACAGGCTGAGCCAGCGCATCCAGCACATGGAGCAGCGCGCAGGCGAAGCGGTTCTCTCACTCCGTGGGCCCGTCTTTGGGGTCGACTTGGGCCCAGCCCTGTTGGGTGTTGTCGGGGTCCGCGCCGCGACGCTGACGCGCGATGACAAGGTGCGGGTCGCCGGGCCCGATGTGCTCGTAGAGCAGGCGTGTATGGCGCGGATCGCACAGGCTGCCGCCAGCGACGAGGACGCGGGTCTCGATGCGGCGCTCTACGTCCTCCACGAGCTGGCGCACCTGCCGCAGGGCATCGGCGACTATGCGGTGGTGCAGCGACTGCGGGCCATCGACGAGGGGCTGGTGCTGGACATGGACCTGGCCGCGGACCACTTCGCGGCGTTGGTGGTCGCCCAGATCGGGTGGACGGAGCTGGCGCGGTTGAAGGACCGCCAGGGCCGCGGTCTGTGCAACTACCCTGTGGGGCCAGACCATGCACCGGCCGCGCGGCTCCGCAAGGCGCGACGGGTGGTCAGCCTGCGGGCCGATTGCCTCCTGCGGCAGCGGGGGTTGCTGGCTTCCGGTGCAGGCTACGTGAGCGCTGCCTTTGGCTCAGAACGGGGCCTGGCGGTGGTCGAGATGGGCCGAGGTGTGAGCACCCTGCTGGCCTGCGCAGAGCTCAGCCCGAGGGCACAGGCGGTGCTGCTGGGGGCTGCCGATCGGGCGGCCGACGTGCGGGCGGCAACTGCTCGGCTGGATGCCGTGTTGTACCGGCTCCTCCCACAGCTTCGACGGGCGGCGTAGGCCGGCCCCACCGCCCGCTTGCCCCCAGCCGCCCCCCTCGGCCATTTTGGGCGCCTCGACGGTGAGGGGAGAGGCCGATGAGTCGGATGCGATGGAGCCAGGCGCGGCGCCTGGCGGTGGGCCCGCTGCTGGTGGGCTGCCTGACGGTGGTGGGCTGCGACGACGGCGGCGGCAACGGCGGCGCCGGGGGGGCCGGCGGCGGCGTGTCCATCGACATGGGCGGCGCGGGCGGCGTGGGGGGCCAGGGCGGCGCTGGCGGTGGCGGCGGTGAAGGCGGCGCCGGCGGCGAAGGCGGCATGGGCGGGGCGGGCGGCGCCGCGGCGGCTTGCCTGGACGGCGCGAGCTGGGCGCCGGGCACCTCGCTGTTCACCGAGAACACCACCGACTGGAGCCTGCGGCGGCTGGGCGTGCAGGGCACGCTGCTGTCGCTGGCCGACATCGACGGCGACGGCTGGACCGATCTGGTGGCCCGCCGCGGCGGGAACCGGGCCGACCTGTACCAGCCCGAGGTGCCGGGGCGCATGGCGCTGCAGTGGGTGTGGCGCGACGTGGCGGACGGCACCATCCACCGCATCGACCGCGACAACTGGGCCATCGGGCCCGCCGACACGGCGGCCACCTACGCCATCGAGCAGTTCGACAACGCCCAGGCCTTCGCGCTGGCGGCGAACGCGGCGAACACCGACGACCTGGAGGGGCGCTACAGCAAGTTCGTGTGGCGGGCCGACGGCGCGCTGTACGACGTGTGCCAGGTGGTGAACGACGCCGAGAGCCTGGAGGCGGCCCGCGCGGCCGAGGGCACGGTGGACGACTGCCCGGCCGAGCGGCTGTTCCAGCTCTACCCCGCGTGGCGGCACCAGTGGGTGCTGCGCAACACCGGCGCGGGCTTCGAGGACGTGACCTTCAGCTCGGGCTTCTTCCAGCCGCGCAACAGGTACGACGCCGAGATCGGGCGACCGGGCTCGATGGTGGTGTTCGCCGACGTGGACAACGACGGCGATCTGGACGCCTACACCGGGGTGGACACCCGCGAGTCCATCACTGTGGAGGACCCGGACCTGGGGCCCGTGGTGGTGCGCGAGACGAGCGAGCTGCTGATCAACGACGGGCGAGGCAAGTTCGCGCTGGCGGATCAGAGCAACGCGCTGCGGCGGCAGGGGCAGGAGGACATCACCATCAGCGCGGCCTTCGTGGACATCGACCGCGACGGGCATGTGGACCTGTGGCTGGGGCAGGGGGGCGTGGGCGCGCCGCGGCAGAACCGGCTGTACCGCAACCGCGGCGACGGGCAGTTCGACGATGCCACCGCGCCCGCCGCCCTCGAGACGCTGCCGTGGGAGGGGGCGACCACCATCGCCGATCTGAACGAGGCACGCGGCCACACCCAGACCTGGGGCGTGGCCGCGTGTGATTTGAACGGCGACGCAGTGCCCGATCTGTTGTCGGCGAGCTACGGGCGGGCGGCGAACCACCTGTGGCAGGGCGGCGCCAACGGGCGCTTCACCAACCGCAGCCTGGAGAGCGGCTACGCCCGCGACGACGACTACACCTGGCAGGACAACGAGTTCGCCAAGTGCTACTGCCAGGGCACGCCCAATGCGCCGGGCTGCGACGAGGTGGGCCGCCCCCGGCTGAACTGCGCGCAGACGAACTGGAACCACGGCACCGACCGCGAGGCCTACCGGCTGGGGGGCAACAGCGGCACGGCGTCGTGCGTGGATCTGGACGGCGACGGGCGGCTGGATCTGTTCACCAGCGAGATCAAGCACTGGTGGGCCGGCGCAGGGAGCGACGGCAGCGACGTGCTGC
Organism: Myxococcales bacterium; assembly: GCA_020633555.1. Classification (GTDB taxonomy): domain Bacteria; phylum Myxococcota_A; class Bradymonadia; order UBA7976; family UBA1532; genus JACKDL01. The sequence goes on from JACKDL010000028.1 coordinate 52,975, forward strand.
TGAACCGCACCGGCGAAGACGGGCTGATCACCTTCGAGCGGCAGCCCCGCGAGGCCATCGGCATGGTGATTGAGCAGCGGTCGGTGGCCTGGGACGAGGGGCACATCTCGTCGGGCGCCATCGACGTGGACAACGACGGGCGGCCCGATCTGTACATCGGCGCCACGGACTACGCGGGGAACTACGGGCGGCTGTACATGAACGCCAGCACGCCCGGCGTGGCCAACTTCATCGAGGTGGCCACCCGCGACTACTTCCTGCACAACCGCAGCCACGGGATGGCGGTGGCCGACTTCGACCGTGACGGCGATCTGGATCTGGTGGTGGGCCACAGCCGGGCGCGCTGCGACGCGGACTCGCCCAACGACTGCTACCCCACCCAGACCATGCGCTACTTCGAGAACACCTTCGGGCAGCAGAACAACTGGCTGCAGCTCGATCTGCGCGGCCGCGCGGGCAGCAACGCCCTGGCCATCGGCGCCCGGGTGACGCTGCGCACGGCCGACGGCTGGACCCAGGTGCAGGAGGTGAACGGCGGCTACGGGATCTCGGGGATCCAACTGGACCGGGTGCTGCACTTCGGGCTGGCGGCGCACTGCGAGGCCGAGGTGACCGTGCGCTGGCCCGACGCGGCGGCCACCACCCAGACCTTCACCATCCAGGCGGGCCGCCGCTACCGGCTGACCCAGGGCGGCGCGCCGCAGGCGCTCTGAGGCCGGCGCCCAAGCCCTTTACGCCCCGGCCCCGGCCGGGGCAGGCTGCCGCCTCGGTGCGCACCCTCCTGCCCATCTTCCTGTGCTTGCTGGCGGCCCCCGCGTGGGCCGAGGACCCGTGGATCCGGGCCGCGGCCGAGGTGCGGGTGGGCGACGGGCTGGCGGCGTTGACCACGCTGGCGGGCCTGGCACCCGGCGACCCAGACCACCAGGCGGTGCACCGGCTGCTGACGGCGCGGGCCCGGCTGGCGCTGGGCGAGCCGGGGCTGGCGCGGCTGGCCCTGGCCGAGCCGCCGCCCGAGCCGCTGGCGGAGGTGCACGCGCTGCTGGCGCTGCGGGCCGCGGTGGAGGCGGGCGCGCCGCCGGACGAGGTGGCCGCGGTCGCCGCGCGCTGGGGGGCGGTGCCGGGGCTGGCGCCGCCGCTGCGGGTGGAAGCCGAGTACCGCGGGGCGGTGGCCGCGGGGGTGGGGCAGGGGCCTACGTTGGCTCGGGCGACCCTGGAGGCGCTGGCGGATCACCCCGACGTGCCGGCGGTGCGAGCGCGGGCCATGGAGCGGCTGGCGCAGGCCGAGGGCGGGGCGGCGTGGGACCGGCGGCTGCTCATCGAGCACGGGCACACGGCGCCCGGGCGGCGCGCGGCCGAGCGGCTGGACCCGGCGACCCTGAGCGAGGCGGAGCGGGCCGAGCGGGCGCAGGCGCTGTTCAAGGCGCGGGCGTACACGCTTCAGCTCGCCACGGAGCGCGGGCTGTTTTCGGCGAAGGACCGGACGGTGCGGCAGCGGGCGCAACTACGCGCGTGCGTGGCGCTGCTGCGGCTGCGCGATGACGTACCCCAGGCCCTGAAGCACTGCGAGGCAGCCCGGCTCGGGCCCGACAAGGACGCCACGCAGGAAGCCCTGTACCAGCGCATCATCGCGCTGGGGCGGCTGGCGCGCTGGTCGCAGGCGGTGAAGGCGGTGGGGGCCTACCTGAGCACGCGGCCCTCGCGGTTCCGGCGCACGCGGGCGGGCTATCAGGTGGGGCGGCTGTGGCACCAGGCGGGGCAGTGGCGGCGGGCGGCGAAGGCCATCGCGGCGTTCGTGCGCACCCTGAAGACCGACCGCGAGACCTGGGCGTGGTTCGTGGGCTGGGCGTGGTACCGGGCCGGCGACTGCGAGAAGGCCGAGGCCGAGTTCGCCCCGCTGGTGGGCGAGCGCAACCTGTTGGTGGGCGCCAAGGCCTTGTATTGGAAGGCGAAATGTCAGATTCGTCGCAAGCAGGCGGCCGCGGCCCGCGCCACCCTGGCCACGCTGGCCGAGCGGGCGCCGCTGGGCTACTACGGCGCGCTGGGGGCGGCGCTGGCGGCGCAGCTGGGGGCCGAGCACCCGCTGGTGCGGCCGGCGGGCGCGCCCTTTGCGCCGCCGGCGGACGACCTGGACGCCCTGCGGGCGCCGGCGGGGCTGGAGGCGGCCCTGCGCACGGTGCGGCTGCGGGTGCGGGCGGGCTTCCCGGACCTGGCCTGGGAGGCGGCGGCGGCGCTGATCGAGGCGGAGCCGGCGCTGCGCGACCCCCTGGAGCGGCTGACGGAGCAGTTCGGCGAGCGCTGGGCGCGGCAGCCCCACAAGCGGCTGCCCTGGGACGAGGGGCTGCGGGGCCAGGACCCCGCGGCGGTGCGCGAGGCGCTGCCGCCGGCCTACCTGGCGCTGGCGCAGGCGGCGGGGCGGGCCGAGGGCGTGTCGCCGTGGTGGCTCATCGCCCACATGCTGCAGGAGAGCCGGTTCAAGGCCCGCGCGCGCAGCCACGCCGGGGCGCTGGGGCCCATGCAGGTGTTGCCGCGCACGGGGCTGCGCATCGCCGAGCGCGTCGGGTTCCCGGCGGGGGACTTCTTCGAGGACGAGCTGTACCGGCCGGGCGTGGCCCTGCGGCACGCGGCCTGGTACCTGGCGGCGCTGCGCCACGAGTTCCGGGGCAAGCTGACCCTGGCCATCGCGGCCTACAACGGCGGGCCGCGGCGGTTCGCCGAGCACGCGGCGGCCTTCGCGGGGCAGGACTACGATCTGATGGTCGAGGAGATCGGCGCCCACGAGAGCCGCAACTACCTGCGCAAGGTGAGCGACCACCTGATCCGCTACGCGGCGCTGTACGCCGACGACGCCGAGTACGCCGCGCTGCGCGACGCCATCGCCGAGCCGGGGGATGTGCCCGTGGCCCGCGGGGAGATCCGGTTTTGATCAAGCGCGGGGCGCTGATCGCGCTGGCGGCGTTGGGCGTGGCGGCCTGGGGGGTGGCTGAGGGGCTGCGGGCCTGGGCGCGGCACGAGGCCGCAGTGCAGCTTCGGGCGCAGGCGGCGGCCCGGGGGCTGGCGGTGACCTGGCAGGCGCTGCACGTGGAGCTGCGCGGGCGGGTGCAGGTGGACGGGCTGACCGTGCGCACCACGCGGGCGGTGCGGGGGCACCGGGCCGACCTGACCGTGAAGCGGATCCGCGCCCAGGTGGGGCTGGCGGGGCTGACGCCCACGCTCGAGCGGCTGGACGTGCACGGGGTGGACGGGACGGTCCAAGAGGCGGCCGAGGCAGGCGGGGCGGCGTCGGCGGGGAAGGACCTTGGCGCCCGAGAGTGGCCGCTGGACCTGACCGACGTGACGGTGACGGTGGAGAGCCACGGCCTGGCCGGGCAGGTACACGTCCCACGGATCACCCTGAGCGATGGCAGCGGGGGCGAGGCGCTCGTGGGCGAGGTGGTGCTGGACCTGCACGGCCAAGGGGGCCGGCTGAGCGGCCGCGGCGCTTTGGAGGCCCGGCGCGGGCCCGAGGGCTGGCAGGCCCAACTCACGGCGCCCCAGCGGGTGGCCGTGGCGGCGCGGGGCGTGAGCGCCCAGGTGCGGCGCCTGGCCTGGGCCGACCAGCGGCTGATGTTGGGGGACGTGACGGCCGAGCGAGACGGCTGGTCGGGGACGGCGGACGAGGTGGTCTGGCACGCTGGACGGCTGACGGTGCGCCAGGCGCAGGTGGCCGTGCCCGAGGGGCCGACGGTGACGCTGGAGGCCGCCGCCGTGGATCCGGCGGGGCCCATCACCGCCCGGGGCCGGCTGGGCGAGGGGACCTTCGACGTCGCCGCCGACACCTGGCCGCACCCGACCTTCGTGGCCGTCGAGCTGGACCGGCTGCCGCTGGAGGGCGCCTGGGTGGGCCAGCCGGCGTGGCAGGCGCAGGCCAGCGGGGCCTTGCTGCTGGGCGCCGACGGGCCGCTGGGGCGGACGTGGCCGCTGACGGTGGTGGCGGACGGCGCGCTGGACGCCTTGGACGGGCAGCACCCGCTGCTGGGGCCCGAGCCCCTGACGGACCTGGGCGGCCACCTGGCGCTGGACGCGGTGGTGGCCCCGGGGTCGGTGGCGGTGACGTCCGCGGTGGCCCGGCGCGGCGGGCTGACGGTGCGGGCCCGCGGGGGGTTCGTGGACGACGCGCTGGGCGGCACGGTGGCCTTCGAGGCGGCGGTGGATCCGGTCGACTGCCAGGCCGCGGTGGACGCGGTGCCGGCGAGCGTGCTGGGCCCCTGGCAGGGTCTGACCGCCGAGGGCACCTGGCGGCCGCAGGTGGCGGCCACCATCCCGCTGGGGCGCCCGCTGGACGTGGACGTGAAGATCCGCGGGGTCACCCGGCGCTGCACGTTCACCGGCATGCGGGCGACGCGCGGGCCCGACCCCGACGTGCAAGTGGGCGATTCGCCTGCGGATCTGAGCGACGTGACGTGGTTGAACCAGCCCTTCCGCTTCCGGGTGCGCGCGGGCCTGGACGAGGGCGTGGAGCGCTGGGTGGGGCCCGGGGTGGACTGGGTGGAGCTGGCGCACCTGCCCGGCTACGTGGGGGGCGCGGCGTACCTGACCGAGGAGATGAACTTCTGGCGCGGGGGGGCCATCAGCCCGGGGCTCATCGGGCGGGCGGTGGCCACCAACCTGGCGGCGGGGCGCTTCGTGTACGGGGGCAGCACGGTGACCCAGCAGCTCGTGAAGAACCTGTTCTTCGCGCGGGACAAGACCCTGCTGCGCAAGATCCGCGAGGGCTTCGTGGCGGCCCGGGTCACCGACGCGGTGCCCAAGGCGCGCATCCTGGCGCTGTACCTGAACTGCATTGAGTTCGGGCCCAACGTGTACGGGGTGGGGGCGGCGGCGCGGTACTACTTCGGCAAGCCGGCGGTGTCGCTCACCGTGCGCGAGGCCATCTTCCTGGCCATGCTGAAGCCGGCCCCGCTGCGGGGCGCCTGGTACAAGCGCAAGGGCAGCGAGCCCGACTTCCCCTGGTGGCGCGGGCGGGTGGTGCAGGTGGCCGACCGGCTGCTGGAGGCGGGCCTGATCAGCCACGAGAAGCGCGACGCAGCGCTCGCCGGCGGGCCGCTGCGCTGGGTGGACGGGCGCTACGTGGGGCAGCTCGGGGGGCCCGCGGCGCCACCCGGTGAGCCGTCGGGCGGTGACCCCAGCGCGGCCGAGGGCGGGTGACCGGGGCCCGGGGCTTCACCCCCGCCTGCGCCTGACCGATGGTCGCGGCGTTCTTCACTTGGGAGCGCGCCATGACCGACCGTCCCTTCCGCGTCCTCGGCATCCAGCAGGTGGCCCTTGGCGGCCTGGACAAGGGGCGCCTGCGCCACTTCTGGGTGGATCTGCTGGGTCTGAAGCTCAGCCACGACTTCCAGAGCGCGCGCGAGAACGTGGACGAGGACGTCTGCGTAGCGGGGCGGGGGCCCTTCGCCGTCGAGGTGGATCTGATGCAGCCCATCGATCCCGAGGGGCGGCCGAAGGTGCACCATCCCGCGCTCAACCACATCGGGGTGTGGATCGACGACCTGCCGGCGGCGGTGGCGTGGCTGGGCGAGCAGGGCGTGCGCTTCACGCCGGGCGGCATCCGCAAGGGGGCCAGCGGGTTCGACATCACCTTCGTGCACCCGAAGGGCGACGCCGAGCGGCCCATCGGCGGCGAGGGCGTGCTCATCGAGCTGGTGCAGGCGCCGCCGGCGGTGATCGCGGCCTTCGACGCGCTGGCCGATGACGTGCCGCTGGCTTGAGGCTCGCCCTTGCTCGGGCCCGGCCTGAGCCCCGCTTGAGCCCCGCCCCCTGGGGTGGCACCCTGCCGGGACCCACCCCGCTCGACCGCCCGGAGCTGCCCATGCGTGCCCTGATCCTGCTGTGCGCCCTGTCTTGCCTCGTCGCCGCGCCGGCCCTCGCCGACGGCGACACGGCGGCCCTGCAGCTCTGGCCCGTGCACAAGGACGGGCAGATGGGCTTCATGAACCGCGCGGGCGAGCTGGCCATCCCGGCGCGCTACGACGACGTGAACCCGTTCCACGAGGGGTTGGCGCGGGTGAAGGTGGGCCAGACCTTCACCAGCTACGGGGCCATCACCGGCGGCACCTACGGCTACATCGACCCCAAGGGCGAGTGGGTGATCAAGGCCGAGTACGACTGGGCCCACGACTTCCACGAGGGGCTGGCCCTGGTGAAGCGCGACAAGAAGCGCATGTACATCGACCGCACGGGCAAGGTGGTGATCCCGGGCGACTTCCACCGCGCCGAGGACTTCCACGGGGGGTTCGCGGGGGTGGAGCTGCGCCGCGACCAGTGGGCCTACATCGACAAGCAGGGCAAGATCGCCTTCCACCTGCCCGCAGGGGCCGACAACAGCGATCCAGCCCGCTTCAGCGAGGGCTACGTGGTGGTGCAGTTCCGCCGCAGCAAGCAGGACCGCGGGAGCTGGGTCTTCGACACGCAGGGCAACAAGGTGCTGGAGATCCCCCACGCCATCGCCCGGGACGTGAAGGCGGGGCTCATCGCCGTGCGCGACCACACGAAGTCGCGCTGGGGCTTCATGGATCTGTCGGGCAAGTGGGTGCTGCCGGCGCTGTACAAGTTCGCCTGGAGCTTCGAAGGGGGCCGCGCGCAGGTCACCCTGGAGGACGGGCAGGTGGCCTTCATCGACAAGGCGGGGAAGATCCTGCTGCGCTCACCCTTCACCCGGGTGGGGCTGTTCCACGAGGGGCTGGCCAAGGTGGACGACGAGGGCGAGCGGGTCGCCTACATGGACGAGCAGGGCAAGCTGACCGTGCCCTTCGGCCGCTGGGTGGATCCGCAGAACAGCATGTCGAGCTTCACCGGCGGGCTGGCGCTGGTGCGTGAGCGCAAGGACAAGGACATCTTCGAGGGCTACATCGATCGGGCCGGCACCGTGGTGTGGGCGCCGACGCCCACGAAGTGGAAGCCCGCGAAGCGATAGGCCGGCCCGCTACCCGCCGGCGTGGGGGTCGTAGGCCTGATCCGCGACGGCGGCCTTCACCTCGCGGCGGTCGAGCCAGCGCACCTTGGCCGCCCCCACCGCCACCGTCTGGCCCCGGCGCAGGGGCGTCGCGTCGTCGCCCAGGGCCACCTGCCTGCGCCAGTCCGAGGGGCGGCTGACAGCCACGGCCTGGCCGTCGGGCAGCGCCAGGCGCACGGCCGGTCGCCGCCGCAGCACGCCGCCCACCCGTACGCCGTGCACGTAGCGCTCGCCCTCCACCCGCAGCTCGGCCACGAAGCCGTAGGGCCGCAGCGCCAGCAGCAGCGCCAGCAGCGCTGCGGCGGCGGCGAGCGCCCAGGGTGCCACGGAAGCCTCGGGGGTGGGCGCCGGGGGCGGCGGGGTCGACCAGATGCCCGGGTCGAGGCGCAGGGGCACGCGTACGGTCACGGGGCCGTCGGCCAGGGCGCGCACAATGTCGCGGGGGCTGTAGAGCCGAGCCAGATCGGTGGGGGTGGTGGTGAAGGACCGCTCGGCCACCGCCCGGCTGAGGGTGAGCGCGCCCGCGGGCAGCGTGACCTCGACCGTGACCTGGCCGGTGAGGCCCTGCGCCACCCGGCGCCGGTCGGCCTGGGGGCTGAGCTGGGGCGGCACCACCAGCGACAGGGCCTGGGCGCGGGGGCCGCCCGCGTCGGGGGCCAGCGGGCCCAGGGAGGGGCCGGGGGAGACGGCGGCGGTGACGGCGCCGGCGGGGGCCGCCAGCCCTTCAAAGCCGAGCGCAGGCTGCACGGCGAGCTGGGCCACCCGGACCTGCGCGGCGCGGCGGCAGTCGCCCAGGTCGCCCGACACGCTCAGGTGGCCGGCGGGGGCCACCAGCTCGAACCACGCGGTCAGGGTGTGGGCGGCGCGGGGATCGGCGCCTGCGCCCGTGAGCCGCCCGTCGGGCTGCAGGGTGAGCGGGCGGCCGGCGGCGTGGGCCGGGTTGGGATCGCAGCGCACGGCGCGCGGATCGGGGGTGGGCGCCTGCGCCGGGCGGAGCTGCACGCTGTCGGCGCCCAGCGGGCGCACCAGCAGGGGCGTCCAGTCGGGGCGGCGGCGGGCCAGGGCCTGGCGCAGGTGTGCGAAGGCGGGGGCGTCATCGGGATCGCCCAGCATCAGGTACACCGCCAGGCCGCGCCGGCCACGGTAGGGCACCTTCCAGAACCCGCCCGCGCCGCCCATACGTTGGGGCAGGCCCACGGCGCCGCCGGCGCGCAGGGGCGCGGGCGTGTCGGCCAGGATCCGCGCCTGAAGGGCCGCGGGATCGCCCGGGGGCAGGGCCAGGTCCACCCGGCCGTCGAAGCGGGCCAGCGTGGGGGCCAGCCACACGCGGTGCAGGGGCAGCTCGGCCAGGGTGGCGTAGAAGGACTCGGTGGCGCCCTCGGTGCCGCCGCCGGCGCCGAAGGGATCGGCGAAATTGTCGGTGATGAGCACCGTGGCGCGGGCGCCGCGGGTGGCCACGCGGGCGGCGGCGGCCAGCAGGGTGGTCTGCCCATACTCGGGCTGTGCCGACCAGGCGGGCCAGGGGTGCCAGGTGGGCCGGTCGGCCTGGGCGTCGGCCACGAAGACCTTGGCGTCGCCCGGCAGCCCCGCGGCGTCACCGGCGGCCAGCACGTCGGTCACCAGGGCCTGCAGGGCGCCGGTGGCGTGGTAGCCGCGCATGCTGCCCGAGCCGTCCACGGCCACCCGCAGGGGCTGGGCGTGCGCCAGGCCGACCAGCAGGAGGGGCAGCAGGCCGGGCAGCAGGCGGGGCGGCCGCGCTACAGGGAGCCGATGTTGATCAGCGTGGGCGCCCCACCGTCCGCGGGGAAGAACACGTGCAGCGGCGCCGGGCGGCCCGCGATGCCCGCCTTCTTCTCGACGAAGTACTTGTCGGTGCGGCCCTTCTCGGCGGTCTCCTTGAAGCCCACGGTCACCGTGTTGCCCTTGTGCACCTCGAAGATCTTCGCGGGCACCTGGTAGAACTTCGCCCCGTCGCAGGCCTTCTTGTAGCTGTAGCGCTTCACGTTCGGCGGCAGGTCCTTGCCGTCGGCCGACTTCATGCTCTTGTGCAGCAGCGGGAGCACCGCCTGGAGGCGCTTGCCCTCGTCCTCGATCCGGGCGGCGTTCAGGAACTGCGTGATGATCTCCACCGCCTTCGCCTCGGGCGGGATCTTCTCGATGGCCTGGGCGGGGCTGGCGAGGGCCATGAGGGCGGCGGCGGACAGGGCGAGCAGCAGACGCATGGTGACCTCCGGGGTCATGGGGTTGCGAGCGACGGGTTTCGCCGGGGTTCCTGGGGCAGTGTCGGCTGATCAACAGGGAACTCGATCGATCGCGGTCACCGTGCACCCACGAGGGCCGTCGGCGGCCAGGATCCACACCCGCCGCCCCTCGACCGCGCCGCGGATGGTGGCGGCCCGCGGCTCGTCCACCGGCAGGGGCTGATCGTCGGCCGGATCGCGCAGCCGCAGGGTGGCCCAGTCATGGGCGCGGTAGAGCACGCCGCCGGGCAGGGCCTCCTCGATGCGGTTGGTGACGGGGCCGGGCACGGGATCCACCTCGAAGCGGGGCACCAGCGGGTTCAGCCGGTGGCGGGCGCCGCGGATGAGGGCCATGACCGACACACCGTCGCCCTCGACCACCGGCTCCAGGCCGTCGATGGCGGCCGGGCAGACGATGGCCAGCGGGGGGCGCTCGGGGTGGTGGAACAGCCAGGGGGTCAGCGCGCCGTCGGGCTGCTCGGCCAGCGCCGCGATGCCGTGGCGGGTGAGCACCACCGAGCCGGGGCGCAGCCGCCCCGCGGCGGGCGGCAGCGCGAAGTGGAACACCTCGACCCCGTCGTCCTGGGCGGTGGGGCGCACCAGGGTGAGCGCCTGGTCGGCGGCGGCCACCAGGCCGGGGCGCCCCACCGCGGCGCCGCGCTCGATGTGCCAGGCGCCCGCTGGCAGGCCGTCGGCCCGCTGCAGGGTGATGCCGTGGCGCCAGCTCCGCTCGGGATCGGGGCCGCGCAGGTCGAACACCTGGAGCTGGGTCTCGGCGCCCTCGGCCACCAGGGCGGCCAGGTGCCGGCCCAGGCGGGCGATGCTGCCCACGCGGGCGCGCCCCAGGCTGGGCGAGAAGGCAGCCAGGCGCTCGGCGGTGCCCCGAGGCAGCGGCAGCGCCGTGCCCTCGTCCTGGCCCAGGCTGGCCAGGTGGGGGGTGTGCATGAGGGGCGCGGCCAGCACCCGCAGGCGGCCCCCCTGACGCAGCACCAGCCACCGGTCCACGGCCAGGGCTTCCAACGGGCCGTCGCCGGGCGGCAGGCCCAGTGGGCGTGGGCGGGCGTCCTCGCCGGGGGTGAGCACCCACGCGCCCTGCGGGCCGGCAAACACCAGATCGCCGAAGGCGGGGAACAGATCCACCGCGCCGCCCAGGGGCCACTCCGCCACTTCGCCACGCCAGGCCACCTGCGGGGCGGCGGCGCCGGGGGGGCGGGCCGCGAAGCCGCGCTGCCGCAGCCCGCAGCGGGTGCAGAAGCGGAGCCCCACCCAGTTGGGGTGCTCGCAGCGTGGGCAGTCGATCTCCAAGGCCCCTCCGGCCGGCGGACGGCCGCAGCATACCCGCGAAGGCGCGCCATCGGCAGGGGGCTTCGACGCCGTTGTGCGCCTGTGGCATCGTGCGCGCGATGCCCGATCGCGCCCAGCCCCCCCGCGCCCGTGAGCCCGCCGCCGCCCCGCTGGTGGCGCTGGGCTATGCGGTGCTCGGGCTGAGCTGGATCCTGCTGTCGGATGGGCTGGTGGAGGCGCTGTTCTCCGACCCCGACCACCGTCGGTGGGTGCAGACCAGCAAGGGCACCGCCTTCGTGCTGGTGACGGCCGTGGCCCTGTGGGCGGTGGTGCGGGGCCTGCTGCGGCGGTTGGACGGCGCGCGCCAGCGGCTGGCTGCTCGGCAGGCCGAGTGGCGGACCATCTTCACCGAGCACCCGGCGCCCCTGTTCGTGGTGGCCCCCGACACGGGCGAGGTGCTGGAGAGCAACCGGGCAGCCACCCAGCTCTACGGGCGCTCCATCGAGCACCTGGTGGGGCGCCGGTTCGGCGACTTCGAGGCCATCGTCGATACCCCCGATCCCGAGCCCTCGGCCACCGGGGAGGGGCCCCTTCGGCGCTACAGCGGACTCCACCGGCACGTGGGCGGCGAGGGGCGCACGCGCTGGGTGGACCTGCACGCGGTGGCCGTGTCGCACCAGGGGCAGCCGGCGGTGCTCGTGCATGTGCTCGACCTGACCGCCGAGCGCGAGGTGCACGAGGCGCTGAGCTTCGCCCGCAGCCACGACCCCCTGACCGGCCTGCCCAACCGCCGGGCCCTCCTGTCGCGCATGGACGGCTGGTTCGCCCGCCGCGACAGCGACGAGGAGGCCGCCCTGCTGCTGTTCGACCTGGACGGCTTCCGCCGCATCGCGCAGGGGTGGAGCACCGAGGCCGCCGACCAGGTCCTGAAGGCGGTGGCCGGCCGCCTGCGCGAGGTGAGCCGCCCCGGAGATCTGGTGGCGCGCACGGGCATGGACGAGTTCGCGGTGTTCATGCCGGGCCTGGCGGACGCCCCGGCGGCCAGCGACCGCGCCGAGGTGCTGCGGGCCCAGCTCGCGGTGCCGGTGAACCTGGGCGGCGAGGCGGTGGGCCTGTCGGCGTCGGTGGGCGTGGCCCTGAGCGACGAGCTGAGCGTGGTGGGGGAGTCGCCGGCCGAGCCCTTCCTGCGCCGCGCCCTGGCGGGCCTGGCGCGGGCCAAGCGCGAGGGCCCCGGCGGGCTGGCCTTCGCGGACGCCAGCGCCCAGGCCGAGGCGGCCGAGGCCCTGCGGCTGCTGGCCGGCCTGCGGCAGGCTCTGCAGGTCACCGACCAGCTCGTGCTGCGGTATCAGCCGCTGTTCGACCTGCAGACCGGGGCGCTGGTGGGCGCCGAGGCGCTGGCGGAGTGGCACCACCCCGAGCGGGGCCGGGTGAGCGCGGGGCGGTTCATCCCGCTGGCCGAGCGGGCCGGGCTCATCGCCGAGGTGGGCGACTACCTGCTGCGCTTCGCTCTGGCCGACGGCGCGGCCTGGCTGCCGGTGGCCCCGCAGGGCTTTCGGATCTACCTGAACATCTCACCGGTGCAGCTCCGGATCCCCGAGTTCTCGTGCAACCTCATCCGCCAGGTGGAGGAGGCCGGCTGGCCCACCGCGCACCTGGGCCTGGAGATCACCGAGTCGGCGGTGATGGACGTGGACGGCCCGGCCCGGGCCCACTTGAACCGCCTGCACCGCGCGGGGTTCGCGCTGGCGCTGGACGACTTCGGCTCGGGCTACTCGTCGCTGGGGGCCCTGCGGGATCTGCCCTTCGCCCGGGTGAAGCTGGACCAGACCTTCGTGCGGGACCTGCCCGCCTCGACGGCGGACGCCGGCATCGTGCGGGCGGTGGTGGGGCTGGCGAAGGGGCTGGGCATCGAGGTGGTGGCCGAGGGCATCGAGGGTGAGCCCCAGCGCGAGGCCACCCGGGCGCTGGGCTGCCACGTCGGGCAGGGCTACGGGCTGGCGCGGCCGGTGACGGCCGAGGCCCTGGCCGCGCTCATCGAGGGCGCGCCCGCCGTGGGCCGCACGCAGTTGCTGGGCTCGCCGGTGCTCAACCCACCCAGTTCAGGGGATCCGCCGCCACGCTGATGCGGGCGGTCTGCCCCCAGCCGAACGCCAGGTGATCGGCCTCGATGCCGTCGCCAAAGATCACCCCGCCCGTCTCGAACTCGCTGACCACTTCGACGGCGCCCTGGTCCAGCACGCCCTCGATGAGATCGGCGCCCAGGCCGCCGCCCGGCCAGGCCTCGCGCACGAACCAGGCCAGACGCCGGTCCCCCGGTGCGGGCAGCGCCAGGGGCCGCCCGCGGGCCTTCAAAATGCTGGCTGCCCAGCCCGTGGCGCCCGTGCCCGTGGACACGATGAGCCCCGAGGAGGACTGCCGCTCGCTGCTGGCCCCCACCGTCAGCCGGTAGCGGGCCGACTGGTGGCTGCTGTGCCCCAGGAACACCTCGTTCAGCGCCCGCAGGTGCTGCCCGTCGTCCAGCGCCACCTGCACCATGGTGCGGGGGCTGATGGGGGCCGCGCCCCGAGCGGCGTCGCGCAGCAGGAGCTTGGCGTCCTTGGGCGGGTGGGGCACGAGCACGCCGGGGAAGCGATCGGGCAGGGGGTTCACCCCGATGACCGGCTGGCCCTGGACGAAGCGGGCCACGTTCGCCACCAGCCCGTCCTGCCCCACCGCCACCACCACGTCGCTGGGCTCGAAGGTGAAGCTGGCCAGATCCCGCCGCTCGATGCGCGCCCGCCGCCACCCGGTGGGGATGGCGTCGAGCACCGTGAACAGGGCCTTCTCGAGGGCCTGGTGCTCGCCCTCCAGCGTGCCCAGGGTGCGCCCGCGGGACTCCAGGAAGAAGCGCGCCTGCCCGGCGGTGCCGTGCCGGGCCAGGAGCTGCTCGTAGGGGCTGGGCCGTCGGACGATGACGGCGCGGGGGGGCACGCCCGACTTGGCGATCTTGCTCAGGCTCATGGCGCGCTCCTTTCGGCTCGGGGGGACCCCAGGCTCAGCCGCCCAGCCGCTTCGTGCCGGCGCTCAGCAGCTCCTGCAGCATGGGCCCCAGCGCCTCGGGCGACAGGTTCAAGTGGTCGATCCGGTTGAGCTTCTTGGCCAACTCCTGCGCGGCCAGCGCCAGGATGACCTTGGGCTCCAGCGTCTCGTAGATGGCCAGCCGGGCCCGCTCGCCCTCGGCCCGCGCCAGGGCGATGCGGCGCACCTTCTCGGCCTCGGTCTCGGCGGCCAGGGCGTTGCGCGCGGCCTCGGCCTCACTCTCGATGCGGGCCGCCTCGGCGGCCTCCACGGCCTCGCGTCGCACGTTCTGGCCGCGCCGCTCGATGAGATCCGCCTCGCGCTTCGCCAGCTCGATGCGGTTGCTCAGCTCGTTCTCTGCGATGGCCCGCTCCTTGTCGACGGCCTGCGCCCGGCGGGCGAACTTCGCCTCGTCCGCCGACTGCTGGATGCGCTCGCGGGTGGGGGTCTGCAGCGCCTTCTCCACCTCGGGGCTGGGCTTGATGTCGCCCACGCGCACGCCCACCACCTCGACCCCCAGCGCCACGATGGCGGGGTGGTCCTGGATGGCGCTGGCGATGCCCTGCTGGGTGGCCTGCAGGGCCTCGCCCAGCAGCGCGTGCACCGGGTGCAGGGCCACGGCGCGCTGCACCACCTGCTCGGCCAGGCCGCCCACCAGCGTCTCGATCTGCTCCAGCGGCCGCGCCTTCGGGGCGCCGGTGGCCAGGTCGATGTTGAAGTCCAGGCGCTCGGCGGCGCGGTCGGGATCGCCCAGGCGCCAGGCCACCGCGCCCTGCACGGTGACCTCCTGGAAGTCCTTCGAGCGGCCGTGGGCCACGAAGGCGAACTCGCGATCGTCCAGGGGCAGCTCGGCCACGCTGTGGGTGAGCGGGCGGAACCAGAAGGCCAGGCCGCGGCCGCGGGCCACGGCCTGCCCGTTGCGGGTGCGCACCACGTACGCGTTCGACTCGCTGCGCAGGTGGCTCAGGAACGGAAACCGGCGGATCTCGGCCACGGGGCACCTCCTTCGATGCGTGGTGCATTCAAGTTAAATGCGGCCGGCATCTTAGTCAAGGGGCGGGGGCGCTTTTCCTTCGGCGCGCGCCCGTGCCAAGGTGCCGCCGAACCCCGAACTGGAGGCACCCGTGGCCGAGAAGCCCGCTGAGAAGGCGACCGCCGAGAAGCCCGCCCGTGAGATCCCCCCCGAGCGCAAGGCCAGCCGTCAGGACACGCTGACCGTGGACGGCCGCACGATCACCTACACCGTGACCGCCGAGACCATGCACCTGCCCGGCGAGGCCCCCGAGGACGACGGCAAGGCCAAGGCCGCGGTGTTCTTCACCAGCTACGTGGTGCCGGCCGACGACCCGGCCACCCGGCCGGTGACCTTCTGCTTCAACGGCGGGCCCGGCAGCTCGTCGGTGTGGCTGCACATGGGCGCCCTGGGCCCCAAGCGGGTCGAGGTGCCCGACGCCGGCATGCCCAAGCCGCCGCCCTACTCCGTGGTGGACAACCCCGAGGGTCTGTTGGACCTGACCGACCTGGTGTTCATCGACCCGGTGGGCACCGGCTTCAGCGATGCCGTGGGCGAGGGCAAGCGGGCCGAATACACCCAGGTGGTGGGCGATGTGACCAGCATCTCGGCCTTCATCGAGCGCTGGCTCACCCGCGAGGGCCGCTGGGCCTCGCCCAAGCTGCTGGCCGGCGAGAGCTACGGCACCACCCGCGCCGCCGGCATCGCGCACCACCTTTCGGAGCGCGGCGTGATGTTCAACGGCCTGCTGCTCATCAGCCTGGCGCTGGACTTCGACACCTTCGTGTTCAGCCCCGCCAACGAGCTGCCACATGTGTTGATCATGCCCGCCTACACCGCGACCGCGGCGTACCACGGCAAGGTGGACGACGGCGGCGACTTCCGCGGTCTGTTGGCCAAGGCCCGCGCCTTCGCGAGCGGCCCCTACCAGCAGGCGCTGTTCGCCGGCGCCGCGCTGTCGCCGGAACAGAAGGCTTCGGTGGCGGCCGAGCTGGCGGCCCTGACCGGCGTGGAGGCCCGCACCTGGCTGCGCAACGACCTGCGCCTGGACCAGGCCCGCTTCTGCCGCGAGCTGCTGGCCGACGAAGGCAAGGTGGTGGGTCGCCTGGACAGCCGCTACGTGGGCCGCAACGACGACCCCCAGGACGCCCGCGCCACCCGCGACCCCAGCTACGACGGCCCCCTGGGCCCCTTCACCGTGGCCGTGAACGACCACCTGCGCCGACACATCGGCTACGACGATCCCAAGCCCTACTCGATCATCGATCTGAAGGTGAACGAGGGCTGGACCGGCGACAAGTCGTGGTGGGAGGGCGGCATCAGCGTGTCGGGCCGCCTGCGCAAGGCGATGATCGCCAACCCCCACATGAAGGTGTGGGTGGCCAACGGCCTGCTGGACCTGGGCACGCCGTTCTTCGCCAGCGAGTACAGCGTGGCCCACCTGGGCTTCGAGCCGGAGCTGCAGGCGAACATCACCATGGCCGACTACGTGGCCGGCCACATGATGTACCTGCACCCGCCCAGCCGCGCGCAGATGCGCGCCGACCTGGTGGGGTTCTACCAGGCGCTCTGATCGGCCTTGGGGCAGGGGGTTGTCCCTGTCCGGCCCGTGGGGCACCTTGACCCGCGCAGAGTCAAGGAGTCGGGCATGATTCACCCCACCATCGAGCGGGCCATCGCGGAGGTTCGCGAGGGCGAGCACACACGCGCGCGGGCGCTGCTGATCTCGCCGAAGGTCGCGCTCACCGCCACGGGCGTGACGGGCAGCACCTGCGTGCTGGCCGACCGCGTTGTGCCCATCGCGCATGTGGAAGACCTGGGGCCCCAGGCGGGGGTGGCCTATCTGCACCTGGGCCAGCCCATCGAAGTGGTAGCCGCTCAGGCCACGGCCGAGGTGGACCTTCGCGAGGTCGTCGTGCTGGCCGCGCCCCACACCCAAGGTGCCAGCGCGACGGTCACGGACGTCGACGCCGTGTACTCGGGGGGGCGCACCCGCATCGAGGTCGAGGTCCACGGCCCCCTGGCGGACGATGGGCTGGGGATGCCCGCCTTTGTGGGCGACCGGCTGGTGGGGGTGGCCACCAAGGCCAACAGGGGCAGCAACATCATCCGGCTGGCGAAGGCGCACGGCTTGCCAGGGCCGAGCGATTGGGCGCCGGCCACCGAGACTCCGCCGGCCGAGGCCCACCGGGCCCACCCGCTGGCTTCCGACCTCGACCTGCCCGACACCGGCGCCGGGCGGGCCCTGGCGGCCGCCATCGAGGTGGACCGCGCGGATCAATGGGCCGCCCTGCGGCGCCGCATTCGCAAGGTGCCCGACTCGGTGACCGTGTTTCACGGGCACGTGGACCAGGTGCCCGAGGGTTTCGCCAAGCGAGTGCGCAACGACGTGGGTGAGTTGGGCGCCGACCACCAGGTGGCCTGGGTGCCGTTCAAGGATCACCCGCAGGAGGACGGCCCGGGCTCGGCCGAGGTGTGGCTGCAGCGCATCGCTCGCCGAGTGGGCAGCGGCGAGTCGGCCAAGGACGCCCTGTGCCGTGCTGCCCGTACCCGACCCCTGTTGCTGCTGCTCGAGGCCCCGCTGCCGGCCGACCCTCACGGCCCACAGGCAGCCATGATCGAGCGGTTGCTGACCGAGCTTCTGACCGACGTCCTGGCCAGCACGGAGCGTCAGAGCCTGGACACGCTGCTGGTGTTGCACAGCACTCGCCCGGGCGCAGCGTTCCTGGAGCGCGTCGAGCACTGGAAGGTGGCGGGTCACCCCGTGGCGGTGCTGGACGAGGCGGTCATGCCCGACTGGGACAGACACATTCGCCCTCACCTGCGCGACTTGGGCGTCAACGCCGAGCGGGTGGCGCAGGTGAAGGCCCACTACGACTACCACCGCCGGCGCGGCCAGGGCTTCCGGCCGCTCATGCAGGTCATCCAGCAGGCGATCAACGGCGAGCCCATCCCGCCGGCCCCGACCGCCGGGGCCTCGACGCTGTCGTTCCATCAGAAGTTCGAGCTGGCCAACCTGGCAGCCCTGGTGTGGGCTGACCGGAAGCGCCGCACGACGTATCTGGGGATGGTCCTTGGGGAACGCGTGATGAGCACCCTGACCGACCACGCCATCCTGCTGGACCAGTGCGTGGACGATGTTGCCGCGCTGTCGCAGCGGGGCCTCTTGCCCCAGATGATCATGGCGCTGGCTCCGGCGACGCAGGACGCCGAGCTGTTGGCCCGGCTGGCCGCTTTCTACCTGACCCTCACCGGCGACCGCCTGGAGGATC
>JACKDL010000029.1 GCA_020633555.1 Myxococcales bacterium
GGCAAGCTGGCCACCATGACCCGCGGCGAGGCCACCAAGAAAGTGAGCTCGGCGGGCGGCGCCAACGCCAGCGGCGTGAACGCCAAGCTGGACTACCTGGTGATCGGCGACGAGGGCTCGCCCCTGTACGGCGAGGGCCGCAAGGGCAGCAAGCAGGTGAAGGCCGAGAAGCTCATCGCCGACGGCGCGCCCATGCGCATCATCAGCGAGACGGCCTTCCTGAAGATGTTGGCCGGCGAGCCCGTGGGTGGAGACGCCGCGAGCAACGAGGCGGGAGCCGCGCGGCTGTGGGCCATGGCCTTCGACCCCGGCCCGGTGGACGCGCCGCTGGCGCGCTTCGCCCGGCACTACATCCGCATGCACCACCCGAAGATCTGCCCGGCCGAGACGGACCGGTACGTGGATCCGGGCGCCGAGATCCCCGCCGAGTTCCTGACCTTCGAGCGGGTGCAGCCCCTGCTGGACGATCCCCGCGGGGCCGTGCGGGCGGTGGCGGTGGAGCTGGCGCGCTACGAGTTCGGGCGCTGGCAGCCGCCGCTGATGGCGCTGGTGGCGCTGGCCGAGTCCCGGCACCCCGAGGTGCGTGAGCTGGTGGCGCAGGGCTTCTCGGCGGATGCGCATGATCCCGAGTGGCGTGACGCACGCATCGACCCGGCCCGGCTGACGCCGGCGGCGGTCTACCGCTTCTGCGAGAGCACCCGCCCCGAGGCCCGCGAGCTGGGCATGGCCCTGATCGCAGCGCACCCCCGGCTGGCGGTGCCGGGCGAGCTGTTCCGCCTGACCGAGAGCCCCGACGCCGGTGTGCGCGGCTTCGTGGTGCGCCAGCTCTGGGGCCTGTACCGGGCCAAGGGCGTGACGCAGGGCTGGCAGCCGCCGGCGCCGAAGGACGGCGTGGCGCCGCCGCCGGTGGGGCGCCCCGCCGAGGATCCTGCCGGGGCCGAAGACGTGCGCGACTTCCTGCGCCTGACGCTGTTCGGCATCCCGCCGGGGCGGCCCCCCGCGGCCCGCGAGGGCGCGGGTCCACGGCTGAAGCCGCTGCCGGCGCGCAAGGCGAAGCTGGCGCTGATCGAGGTGGTGCGCGATCTGGCCGTCGAGGACGCGGGCTTCGCGGCCCACGTGCGGCCCGTGCTCCACACCTTCCTGGGCTCGCGGGGCGCCAGCGAGCGCGCCGCCTGCCTGGTGGCCCTGACCCGCATCGACCGGGCCCACCCGGCCCTGGCGAAGGAGGCCGCCTGATGGCCACCGACCTCTGGTTGACCCACCGCGGCGCCATCACCGGCCTGGTGGCCCTGGGCGAAGACGCCCTGCTGTTCAGCACCACCCACCCCGAGGCGCAGCCCGGGGCGGTCCATCGGCTGGACCCCGACAAGGGCACCCTGACCTCGTGGCCTGTGCCGCGGGGCGTGCAGGCGCTGGCGGCCCGCGGCGCGGGCTACGCGCTGGTGTCGGGCGAGCGCCGGCTGTACCTGGGCGACGGCAAGGCCGCGCCCCAGGCCGTGGGCGCCCCCGTGCCGGCGGACGCGGTGGCCTTGGCGCCCGTGTTCGGCGACGGCGTGGCCGTGGTGGCGGGCGAGGCGGTGGCGGTGCTGGGCCCCGACGGCGCTGTGCGGCAGACCCTCCCGTTGGCCGGCGTGGGGACCGCGGTGGCGGCCAGCGCCGACGGCCGCTGGCTGATGGTGGGCACCGCCGACGGGCACCTGGCGGCCTTCAGCGCCGAGGACGGCGACGCCTTCGTAGCGGGCGATCAGGCGAAGATCCACGACGGCGCGGTGCGGGCCCTGGCCTTCGAGCCCGAGGCCCTGCAGGTGCTGTCGGCGGGGGCCGACGGCGTGATCCGCCGCACCCACGCGCGGGGTCGGCTGGACGCCGAGGACCGGGGCGGGAAGCAGGGGCACGCCGCGGTGGCCTTGGTCATGGCCGAGGCCCGCTGGTACTCCGTGGACGGCGCCGGTGAGCTGAAGGGCTGGCCGCACCAGGGCAAGCGTCCCCAGAGCTGGGCCGACGGCGTCGGCCGGGCCACGCACGCGGCCTGGCTGGTGGTACGCGGCCGCCCGCACCTGGCGGTGGCGACCGAGCAGGCGGATCTGCGGCTGTTCCTGCTGGCGGCTGACGGCAAGGTGGATCACCGCGCGAAGGTGGCCCACGACGCCTACGAGACCGCGCAGCGGGCGCTGCTGGATGACCGGCCGACCACGCGGGTGGCCGCCCTGGACGCCCTGCTGAGCTATGACGACGCTCGGGCGTTGGCGCTGCTGGATCAGGCGGCCAGCGGCGATCGGGACGTGGGGGTGCAGGTGGCCGCCGCGGAGCGGCTGGGGCGCAGCGCGCACCCCAAGGCCGTGCCGCTGCTCGAGGGCCGGCTGCGTGATCGCGCCGGGCGGGTGCGGCAGGCGGCGCTGGCCGGCCTGCGCGGCCTGGCGCCGGCCGGGGCCCTGCGGCCCCTGCGGCTGGCGCTGGCCACCGGGCCGGCGGATATCGGCGTGCAGGCGGTGGAGGGGCTGGCGCCCCTCGCCGGCGCCGAGGCGGCGCGGTCGTTGTTGGAGCAGGGGCTGAACCACGCCGAGGCGGACGTGCGCCTGCGCACCCTGGAGCTGCTGGCCGAGCTGCGGCCGAGCGATGATCCGGGGGCCGAGCTGCTGGCCCTGCAGGCGCCCGCGGCCGACGTGAACCTGGCGGCGGTGCTGCGGTTGCACCAGCGCGGGCTGGCCGAGGCCGACGGGGTGCCCTCGGCGCTGCGTCGGGCCTTGGAGCACGGGAGCGTCGAGGTGTCGAGCGCCGCCTTCGGGGTGCGGGTGCTGTCGGTGCCCACGCTGGCTGAGGCGCTGCGGGCCCAGGATCCGGGCCTGCACCAGGCGCTGCACGGCATCGAGACCCACGGCGATCCGAAGGCGGGCGAGCCGTCGAAGGTGCGCAAGCCCAAGGCGCCGCCGGCCCTGAGCGAAGCCGAGAAGCGGCCCCTGCTGGAGGCCCTGGCCAGCCGCAACCTGGCGAGCTGTGTGGCGGGGGCCCGTGGGCTGGCGCTGCTGGGCGATCCACGGGCGCTGGGGGCGCTGCTGCAGCTCAGCCGTGAGGGCGATGCGGCAGCGCGGGTGGCGGCCTGCCGGGCGCTGGAGGTGCTGGGCGACGGCCGGGCCCTGCCGCGGCTGCGGCAGCTCCTGCGGGACGGGGACGCCAGCGTGCGCGACGCGGCCTACACCGCGCTGGGCGTGCTGCTGGGCGAGGACCGCCTGGGGCGGGTGGACGCGGGCTTCGGTGCGCCCCACGAGGACGTGCGCCGGCGGGCGCTGCGGGCGCTGCTGGCGCCCCTGCGCCGGGGCGGCGCGCTGGACCCCGAGTCGCCCGAGGCGGCGCGGCTGGCTCAGGCGCTGGACGATCCCGACGCGGGCCTGCGGGCCGAGGCCTACAAGGCGGTCCTGAACGTGGGGGTGGGCGACGCCGCCGCCACGCAGCGGTTCGCGCTGCGCAGCCGGCACGCCGACGTGCGCGGCGAGGTGCTGGACGAGTTGGTGGCCCAGCTCGCCGAGCCCTGGGCCTGGCCGCTGCTGCTGGAGCTGCTGGGCGATCCCGACGCGGGGGTGCGCCGGCGGGCCTTCGAGCAGGCCCAGAAGAAGGCGCGGGGCCAGAAGGGCTCGCCCGCGGTGGTGGCCCTGGACAGCCCCTACGCGGATCTGCGCCGCCTGGGCGCGCAGGCGCTGGCCGAGAAGCCGGACGCCGCGGCGCTGGCCCGGCTGGCGCAGGCCACCCACGACGACGACGAGCGGGTGCGGCTGACGGCGCTGGAGGCGCTGGAGCAGGCCGGCGACGACGCGGCCCTGCGAGCCGCGGCCGACAGCCCTCACGCCGATGTGCGGGTGCGGGCCGCCGGCGCTCGCGCCGCGCGGGGCGACGCCAGCGTGGTGCCGGCGCTGCTCGCCGAGATCACCGCGACGCCCCCCACCGAGCCCACCGCGCGGGCGGCCTGGGTCATCCGGGTGCGGCTGGCCCTGGACGGGTTGGCGGAGCTGGAGGCGGTCGAGGCGGCAGGGCCGGCGGCGGCGCTGCTGCAGGCCGACGAGGCGGGCCTGCGGGCCACTGCTGCCCGCTGCCTGGGGTGGTGTGCGCCGGACGCGCCGCCGCTGATCGCGGCCATGCGCCACACCGACGACGCGGTGAAGGCCGAGGCGGCCCTGGGCCTGGCGCGGCTGGGCGACGGGAGCGGCCTGGGGGTGTTCGCGGCGCCGGCGGCGGACGCCGACACGGACGACGGGGGCTACGGCGGTCGGAAGGTGGCCCGGAAGCGGGCGGCGCGGCGGCCGGCGGGGCCTCCGGCGGCGCCCGGGGCGCCCAACCTCGAGGCGGCGGTGGCGCTGGGCGACGACGACCGCCTGACGGCCCTGTTGGAGCACCCCCAGGAGGCCACCCGCGAGGCGGCCCTGGTGGTGCTGGTGCTGTGGGCCTGGCGCCGGCCCGAGGGCGCGGCGGATCGCTGCCTGGCGGCCCTGTCCACCGGGGCGCCCAACGTGCGCCTGCGGGCGGCCGAGGCCCTGGAGCGCCTGGGCGACGAGGCCGCGCTGGCCGAGCTGGCGGGGCAGGTGGTGCAAGCCTGGTCGGGGGGCCGCGCGCGGCCCGCCGAGGCGGTGGCGGCGCTGGCCGATGGTCTGCGGGCCGGCGGCCGCTTCGGCGCCCGCTGCGTGCCGGCGCTGCTGG
Organism: Myxococcales bacterium; assembly: GCA_020633555.1. Classification (GTDB taxonomy): domain Bacteria; phylum Myxococcota_A; class Bradymonadia; order UBA7976; family UBA1532; genus JACKDL01. The sequence continues at coordinate 4,687 of JACKDL010000029.1, forward strand.
CCATGCCGCAGTGGGACGACGCCGCCTTCACCCACCGCTGGGGGGCGCTGTCCGCCCGCTGGTCGGAGCGCTTCGCGGCGGCGGCGGCGGATCGGCCCGCACCCGCGAAGAGCCCGGGGCTGGACGAGGTGGCTTTCGGGGCCTATGCGGCCTTGTCGCGGCTGGGCGACCGGGGCGCGGCCGCTGACGGCGCGCGGCGCGCGGCGCTGCGGCGCTTGACGGCGTTGGCCGAGGCGGGGCGGGCGTCGGCGGACGCCCTGGCGCCGGTGCTGCTGCCTGCGCTGAATGACCGGGCCCAGCCGGTGCGCCAGGCGGCCTTCGACGCGCTGGCGGCGGCGGGGCTGCCGGCCCAGGCGCTGGCGGCGGAGGCGCTGGCGACGGGCCACGCCGACATGGGCCGCGCCGGGCTCACCTTGCTGGTGCAGGGCGAGGGGGCCGCGGGCGAGGCGGTGCTCACCGAGGCGGTGAAGACCCGCGTCGACGGCCTGGAGCAGGTGGCGTACGAGCTGCTGGAGGCCCGGGTGGGGCCGCTGGCGGCCGCTCGGGTGGGCGTGGAGGCGCGGTCGCCCCGGCTGCGGCAGCGCCAGGCCATGGGCGCGCTGCGCGGTCTGGCCAACGAGGGCACCGAGCACACCGCCGGCGCCCGGGCGCTGCTGCTGACCCTGGCGCAGGGGCACAGCGACCTGGAGGTGCGCGTGGCCGCGGTGCGGCGGCTCGCGGGCCATGGCGATCCTGCGCTGCTGGGCCCCATCGCCGAGCTGTTGGCCGAGGTGGATGAGGACGGGCAGCGGCACCTGGCCGACGCGGTGGTGGGCCTGGGCCTGCCCGAGGGCGCGGGCCTGCTGGTGAAGCGGGTGGCCGAGGATCCGGCCGGCACCGCGGCCGTCCGCGACCTGCTGCGGGCCGTGGCCCAGCTCCGGCTGGGGCCGGTCGAGGGCCTGCTGGCGCTGCTGGAGGACGGCCGCACCGCCAGCGGCGCCTGGCGCGCGCTGGTCGCCATTGCGGGGGCCGATCATCGGCGCCCCGACGACGAGGACGAGCCCGAGGCAGCACAAGAGGCCGAGTACGCAGAGCTGGCGACCCGGGAGCGGCTGGACGACGCCTTGGTGGCTCGCCTGTTGCTGGCGCTGAAGGCCCCCGAGCAGGCCGGCTATGCCCAGGACCTGCTGCCGGCGGCCCGCTGGGCCAAGGACGCGGCGGTGGACGCCGGGCTGGCCCGCTGGGCGGCGGCAGGCACGCCGCCGGTGCGGGTGGCGGCCCTGGAGGCCATCGCGTTCCGGCTGCGGCGCCGCGGGGGCCCCGCCGATCCGCTGCGGGCGGTGGTGGCGTTGCCCGAGCCCGCGCTGGCCTTCGAGGGGGCCCACGGGCTGGCGCTGGCCGGCCACAACGACGGGCTGGGGGTGCTGCTGTCGGCCATCGAGCTGGGTCAGGACCTGGACCAGCGGCGGCGGGCGGTGGACGCCCTGGGCGCGTTGGGCGATCTGCGCGCCCTGGACCCGCTGATCACCCTGGTGGAGAGCGACGGGCACGCCTTGCAGGATCCCGCGGCCGAGGCCCTGGGCCGGCTGGCCGAGGACGGCCCGTCCCGCGAGCGGGCCTTCCCGCTGCTGGCCAAGCTGGCCGAGCACGAGGCGGGCTGGTCGCGGGGTGGGGTGGCCTCGCGGGCGCTGCGCGGGCTGCGCTGGATCGGCGGCGCCGACGCCTGGGCCATCGTGCGCAAGCGGGTGGCCGACGAGAGCTGGGTCATCCGCGAGGTGGTCTGCGAGCTCCTGGCCCACGATCCGGGCGAGGGGGCCGACGCCCTGCTGCAGGCCCGGCTGCGCGAGGACGACGACTGGGACGTGGCCCAGGCCTGCGCCCGCAGCTTGCGGCACCGCCACGGGCCCGACAGCCTGGTGCCCGACTTCGCCATCGCCCGCGGGACCTACGAGGACCTGGAGCCCAAGACCCTGGAGCGGCTGGCCACCCAGGCCACGCCAGCCCAGCTCTTCGAGCTGCTGGGCGAGGTGCAGGACTGGGACGCCTACGGCGAGCCCCTGGCCGACGCCGTGCGGGCGCGGGCCACGGCGGCCGACGCCGTGCGAGCCCTGGGCGCCTTGCAGCTCCCGGTGGCCGCGCTGGCGGCCCAGGTGGTGGGCGCCTCGGCCCGGGACGGCGCGGTGGCCCAGGCGCTGCCCGCGGCCCTGGAGGCGGCCGTCGCGGCCTGGCGCAAGGCGCGCCAGGCCGAGGACGACGACGTGGCCGAGCGCGCCGAGCAGGTGGCCCGGCTGCTGTGGGCGGCAGGCCGGCAGGGGGTGGGGGACACCCAGGCCCTGGCGCTGGCCGAGGCCCCTCGAAGCCGGCGACGACGCCCGGGCGGTGCGCCGCGCGGCCCTGACGGCGCTGGCCGAGGGGCTCGGCGGGGCGCAGGCCCTGCCGGTGCTGCAGCGGGCCGTGGGCGCCACCGACAGCGCCGCGCGGGCCACGGCGGCCGCCGTGGCCCGCGCAGGCGGCGCGGGACCCCAAGGCGGCCGCCCAAGCGGCGCCCGCGCTCATCGACGACGCCGCGCTGGCCTGGCTGGTGCGGCCCGAGGTGGACGTGGAGGGCGCCCTGCGAGCGGGCGCGCAGATCGCCCACGCCCAGGGGGTGGTGCTGCCCCACCTGATCGCTGCCGGCGACGTGGTGGGCCTGGCGGCGGTGGCCGAGGACCGCAAGGCCCCCGAGGTCAGCCGGCTGGGCGCGCTGGAGGCCCTGGCGCGCATCCCCCGGGAGGCGGCGGTGGCGCCCCTGCTGGCGGTGGCGAAGGACGACGACGAGGACGAGGCCGTGCGCAAGGCCGCGTGGCGGGCGGTGCGCCGGCACCGCCGCGCCCAGGCCCGGGCGGAGGTGCAGCGATGAGCGATCCGATGACCCCCGCCGAGCCCACCCGGGTGGGCGTCACCCAGCGCTACGCGGGCGGCAGCGCCCTGGCCGCCGGCGACGGGGGCGACGCCCTGCTGCTGGCGGCGGATCTGGGCCGCGACCAGGTGTTCCTGGACGCCACGCTGACGGACGCCGTGCGGGTGCGCGAGGCCCTGTCGGCTCTGCACGAGGTGGTGGCCAGCGACCTGCGCTACAAGCCCAAGGACCAGACGGCCTACCTGGCCTACCGCCGGGTGAAGGCGCAGGGGGCCACCCAAGGGCAGCACCAGGCGCAGCAGGCGTGGTTCGAGTGGCTGGCGCGCAACGATCCCGACGCTTGGATGGTGCTGGACCCCGTGGTGACGGTGCACCCGGATGGGGTGGTCTTCGAGGTGTTCTCGAAGGACGAGGGCACCTACGCCCAGCTCACGGTGGACAAGGCCGCCTTCGCCGCCCGCGGCGAGGTGACCTGCGGCACCACGAACGTCGACTTCAGCGACGCGCTGTTCGACGGCGTGCAGCGCCTGCGCAGCGACCGCGAGACCCGGCTGGTGGTGGGCGCCCAGGCGGTGGCCCTGCAGAGCCAGACCCCCGAGGGGGCCGGCCCGCCGGTGGTCACCAAGCAGATCAAGGTGCCCGAGGCCTGGCTGCGGGGCTTCCTGCAGGTGCAGTCGGCGGCCCTGCTGGCCGACGCCACCGTCGAGCTGGCCCCCATCGACCTGTACAACGTGCTGCGGCAGCTCCGGCTGAACGCTGATCAGAAGGGCAGCGGACGTGGGATCCGCTTCGAGCTGGTGCCCGGCGAGCCGCCGCGGCTGGTGCTCGAGCCCTGGGAGGTGGTCATCGAGAGCGCCGGGGCCCCCTACGGCGGGCGCCGGGCCCGGGTGATCCGGGTGTGGGGCCGCCGCCGGCTGATGCTGCTGCGCCGGGTGCTGCCCTTCGCCGACGCGGTCACCGTGCACCTGCTGGGCACCGGCCTGCCCAGCTTCATCAGCCTGAACTGCGGGCCGCTGACCTTCACCCTGGGCCTTACGGGGTTCACCGCGAGCAACTGGTCCGCCGCCCTGGCCTTCGACGTGCTGCTGCCCCGGCCGAACCCGGGCGAGGACGCCGACGCTCAGGCGGTGGTGGCGGCGCTGGCCGAGGCGCAGGTGGCCTCGCTGGCCAGCCTGGCCAAGGCCACGGGCCTGAAGCCTGCCGACGCCCGCGCGGCGCTCCAGCGGGCCTGCCAGCGCGGGCAGGTGATGTACGACGTGGCCAGCGACCGCTTCCGGCACCGGCCCCTGGTGGGCGTGGTCCTGGACGAGGTGGGCCTGGCCTTCCGCGGCGAGCGCGAGAAGCAGGCCGCCGATCTGCTGGCCACCGCCGACGCCGTGAAGATCGTGCGCGAGGTGCCCCACCCGGGCAGCACCGAGGTGGTGGGCGACGTGGCCGTGGCCGCCGATGGGCGCACCTACCGCGTGAGCTTCCACCTGGACGACGAGGGCCGGGTGAGCCGCATCGAGGACACCAGCCCCTTCTTCCGCCAGCACGGGCTGAAGCACGGCCCCAGCGCGCCGCTCATCGCGCTGCGTACGGCCTTCGCCCAGCGCGAGGCGGAGCGGGCCGCGAACCGGGGCAAGGACCGCAAGCGGGTGCAGGTGGAGGCGCGCACGTACACCCGCCGCCACCCCCGCGGCGAGACGGTGCACGCGGTGAGCCTGGACCGCACCATCGTGCGAGTGCGGTGGGGGGAGCGGGGCGAGCCCCCGCGGCAGCAGCGGCTGCACTTCGACTCGGTGGCCGACGCCCGCGCCGCCTACTTCGAACGCGTCGATGCGCTGGAGGCCAAGGGCTTCCTCGACGCCAGCGCCGGGGGGCGGTGACATGGCCACGCGACCCAATGACCGCCAGGCCCTGTGGGCGGCCATCGCCCGCGCCGGGGGCATCGACGCCTACGTCCAGGCCCAGCTCGTGGCGGGGGGCTTCGCCGCCGAGCGCAAGCCCACCGACGGCATGAGCAAGCGCGAGCTGGCGCGGTACAAGGCCGAGCTGAAGGCCGAGGCCGCCGAGAAGAAGCGCCTGAAGGCCGAGGCCTGGGCGGCCTACAAGGCCACGCACATCGTGCACCTGGGCGAGGGCGTCTACTTCAACGACGCCGACGACTTCGACCGCTTCGACCTGGCCGAGCCCGAGGCCCGGCTGGCCGAGAACGGGCTGCCGCGCATCGACGATCCGCAGGCCCTGGCCGAGGCCCTGGCGCTCAGCGTGCCCACCCTGCGCTGGCTGACCTTCCACCGCGACGCCGCCACGATGCTGCACTACCGCCGCTTCACCATCCCCAAGAAGAGCGGGGGCGAGCGGGCCATCTGGGCGCCCATGGACACCCTGAAGTCCGCCCAGCGCTGGGTGCTGCGCCACATCGTCGAGCCCCTGCCGGTGCACGGGGCCGCCCACGGCTTCGTGCCGGGGCGCGGCATCGTCAGCAACGCCCAGGCCCACAGCGAGGCGCGCATCCTCATCAATGTGGATCTGAAGGACTTCTTCCCCACGGTGACCGTGCGCCGGGTGAAGGGCGTGTTCCGCAAGGCGGGCTACCGCGAGCAGGTGGCCACGCTGCTGGCCATGCTGTGCACCGAGGCGCCCCGCGAGGTGGTCCGCCACGGCGAGACGGACTACTTCATCGCCCTGGGCCCCCGCTGCCTGCCCCAGGGCGCGCCCACCAGCCCGGCGCTCACCAACACCCTGTGCCTGCGCCTGGACCGCCGGCTGAGCGGCCTGGCCCGGCAGCGCGGCTGGCGCTACACCCGATACGCCGACGACCTGACCTTCAGCCTGCCGGTGAAGGCGGCGAAGGGCGCCGACGGCAACGTGGGCACCCTGCTGGGGGCCGTGCGGGCCATCGTCGAGGCCGAGGGCTTCGCGCTGAACCCGAAGAAGACCCGCATCTGCCGGCCCGGCGGCCGCCAGAAGGTCACCGGGCTCATCGTGAACGGGGCCGAGCCGCCCCGGGCCCCGCGGGCCCTGCGGCGCATGCTGCGGGCGGCGGTGCACAACCTCGAGCAGGGCAAGCCGCTGCCCGAGGGCGAGACGGTGGCGCGGCTGGCCGGCTACGCCGCCTTCATCTACCAGACGAACCCGCAGGAGGGCGCCGAGCTGCTGCGCCGCTTCGCAGCGTTCGCTGGGGAGCAGGCGTAGTGGCGCTCGCGGCGCGGCCGGTAGCGCTGGTCACCGGGGCCGCCAGCGGCCTCGGCCGCGCGGTGGCGGTGGCCCTGGGCCGGCGCGGCGGCCAGGTGCTGGTCACCGACCTGCCCGGCAGCGACATGGACGCCACCTGCGCCGCCGTGCGGGCGGCGGGCGGCGAAGCGCAGGCCTTCGCCCTCGACGTCACCGACGCCGAGGCCTTCGCGGCCGCCTGGGACGCCGCCGAGGCCGCCTTCGGCCCGGTGGACCTGGTGGTGAACAACGCCGGCATCGCGGTGGTGGGCCCCATGGCCCAGGTCAGCCTCGAGGACTGGCACATCCAGCTCCAGGTGAACCTGTTCGGCGTGGTGCACGGCTGCCGGCTGGCGGCGCAGCGCATGGCCGGCCGCGGCGCCATCCTGAACGTGGCCAGCGGTGCGGGCCTGCTCTCGCCCCCGAAGATGGCCCCCTACAACGTCAGCAAGGCGGCGGTGGTGGCGCTCACCGAGACCCTGGCCGCCGAGCTGGGGCCCGCGGGCACCACCTGCACGGTGCTGGCGCCGCTGTTCTTCCAGACCAACCTCATGGCCACCTCGCGGGTCACCGACGAACGCCTGAAGAAGAAGGCGGCGGCGCTGATGGCCGAGGGCAAGCTCTCGGCCGACGACGTGGCCGAAGCGGCCCTGAAGGCTGTGGCCCGCGGCGACCTCTACGCCCTGCCCATGCGCGACGGCCGCTGGTACTGGCGCCTGAAGCGCCTGAGCCCCCAGACCTACGTGCGCCTGCTCGACTGGATGGCCCGCCGCAAGCTGAAGGGCTGACGGGGTTCAGGGCTCGACGCGCAGGTCCCGCGCGGCCCAGTAGATGGCGCGGAAGTCCACCGCCGGCAGCAGGGTCAGGCCGTCGCCGCCGCCGTTGAGCTGGTAGGGGTTGCTGCGCCAGTAGTAGTTGCTGGGCGGGCGCAGGTGGATGGGCAGCGGGCCCCGCGACACGATCGTGCCGCCGCGGCCGGTGCTGGGGTGGACCTCGACCTGAGTGCCGTCCACGGCCTCGCAGACACCCGCTTCCAGCTCGGCGGCGTCGCAGTTCTCGCGCGGATCGTCCCACAGCGGCGCCGCGGGGTAGTCCCGCAGCACGGCCACGGTGGCGGCGAGGGGCGCTGAGTCCCCCGCGCCCGGTCCGAAGGCCGAGTGGCCGGCGGCGGCCATGTGCGCCACCAGGTGGTACAGGGCCTGGCTCTGCTCCACCGGCTGCCGCTCGGCGTCGGGGCGCTGGTAGATGGCCGCCTGCACCACGTCGGCGGCCAGCGCCCGGTCGGCGGCGTCGGGCAGGTAGCGCACGGCCAGCCAGCCCGCGGTGAAGGCCATGTTGTAGCCCGAGTAGTTCGAGCCCACCCCCAGGTCCAGGCCGATCATCGAGTCCCGGGCCATCTGGAGCAGGCCCCGCACCGCCACCAGGTCATCGGCCAACCAGGCTTGCTGCCACGGCGCCTGGCTCACGTGGGCCAGGGCGGCCACGATGCCCACCGCCATGAAGGCGTTGAAGCCGTTGGGGGCGCCGTCCACGTACACGCGGTCCACCGAGTTCTCGTTCAGGATCCCGTGGTAGGTGCGCCGGCCGTCGGCGTCGCGGATCTCCAGGTCGTAGCCCGAGTCCTGCACGGCGCGCAGGCCGTCCAGCAGCGCGGTGGCCGCCTCGCGCAGCGCCTGCTTTTCGGCGTCGGTGAAGTCGGGATCGTGGGCCACGGCCTCCCACGCCGCCGCGAAGGCCCAGGCCCAGCCCAGGTACATGTCGCGGCTGCAGGAGTCCTCCCAGATCCAGTCGGGATCCTGGCCGCCGTTGTCGGCGCGCCAGGTGCCGTTGTTTTTCTCTTCAGGCAAGGGCGCGCCGTCCGCGTCGAAGAGCGGCGTCACCTCGACCTGCCCTTGCCCCGGCAGGTCGCGGCGGGCGATGGCGCGGGCGATCACGCCCGGCGTGCCGGTGATGCGCACCACCCGGGCCAGCACCTCCAGCCCAGTGCGAAGGTGGGCCCGGGCGCGCTCCACCTCGGCGCAGTCGGCGCCCCCGTCGCGCAGCGCGCGGTAGCGGTGGGCGTCGGCCACGATGCCGGCCCCGGCGTACAGCCCGGTGACCTTGCCGAAGCTGCCGGTCAGCGCGCCCAGGTCGCCCTCGAAGGCCCAGCCGTCGCCGTCGGCGAAGGCCTGTACGGCGTCCCGGGCCGCCCGATCCACCACGCCCACGTCGGCGTTGCCGCCCGTGCCGAAGGCGCTGATGGCCCGCCACAGCCGGTCGATGCGGTGGGCCTTGGCGGCCAGCTCGGCGTCGTGGCCGGGGGCTGCAAGGCCCGGCAGGGCGGTGCTCAGCGCCACGGTCTCGCCGCAGGCCGGGGGCGCCTCGGGCGCGGGCAGCGGCGGCAGGCCCAAGTCCGAGCTGTGCACCTCGGCGTCCAACTGCGCGTCCGGGCCGCCGTCGGGGGTGACATTGCTGGCCTGGTCAGGCCGGGGGCTGGCGTCCAGCGCGAGTTCGGGCGGGGCCCCGTCGGCGGCGACGGGCTCGGCGCTGTCGTCGCAGCCAGCCAGCAGGGCAGAGAGGGCCAGGGCCCACGGCAGCAGTCGGGTGCAGTGCATGGCGGCAGGGTAGGGCAGGCCCCCCCGCCTCGGAAGGCGCTTCAGCGCAGCTCGGCGGCCACCGCGCTCAGCGCCGCCAGCTCGGCCTCGCTCAGCGCCCGATCCTCCGCAAAGGCGAAGCCCACCACCGCCCGCACGGCGCCGACCTCATCAAACACGGGCAGCGCCGCGGCGGCCTGGGCGTCCACGGCCCGGGCCCCGGGCTTCACGTCGCCCGTCTCGTCCGTCTGGATGTTGCAGCTCACCACCGGCACCTGCCGGCTCAAGGCCAGCCCCGCCATGCCCTTGCCCGCGGGCACGAAGTCCACCACCGCCTGCACCGCCTCGGGGAGGTTCACCGCCCCGGTCAGCCGCAAGCCGTCACCCTCTCGGCGGTGCACTGAGCCGGCGACGGCGCCTGCGGCGGCCAGCCGGGGGGCCAGCCAGGCGGCGTCGGCCCCCACACCGTCCCGGCTCACTGGACGCAGCACTCGGCCTCCCGGGTCAGGTTTCGACTGTCGCCGCTGGTGTGATCGGTCACCTCGGCCTCGTGGATGCGGGTGAACCCGTCGGCCACGCCCTCGGCCTGCAGCCGCTCGAAGTAGCCGTGCACCGCGTCGCGGATCGCCTCGGGGGTGAACGAGTGGTAGATGGTCTCGCGCAGCTCGGTGCCGTAGGGCAAGCCCCGGGTGAAGTAGCCGGTGACCTTCTTCATGCGCCCCACGGCCCGCCGATCCGTCTGGGCCTCGGCCTCCAACATGCCGAAGTACTTCAATAAAGTGTCCCGGCGGTCCATCAGCGGCGGCTCGTAGGGCACCCGCCCCGCGAAGTGGTCGGCGATCTTGCGCAGGATCCACGGGTCGCGCATGGCGCCGCGGCCCACCATCACCCCGTCGGCCCCCGACGCGGCCAGCGCCGCCACTGCGTCGTCCACCGTGAGGATGTCGCCGTTCACCTGCACCGGGATCCGCAGCCGCGCCTTCGTGGCTCGCACCGCCGCCCAGTCGGCGCTGCCGCGGTACATCTGCATCCGCGTGCGCCCGTGAACCACCACCATGTCGGCGCCCTCCTCCTGCGCCATCCAGGCGATCTCGGGGGCGTTCAGGCGGTCGGTGTCCCAGCCCAGCCGCATCTTCACGGTCATGGGGATCGACACCGCCGCCTTCACCGCGGCGAACATGCGCCGGGCCAGCTCAGGCTCCTTCATCAGGGCCGAGCCGCTGCAGCCGCTGGTCACGGCCTTGCTGGGGCAGCCCAGGTTCAGGTCCACCACGTCGGCGCCGAGCTGCTCGCAGTACTCGGCGGCCTGGGCCATCTTCTCGGGGTCGCGGCCGTAGATCTGGATGCTGACGGGGTGCTCGTCTTCGGGCAGCTCGGCGAGGCGCCAGGCGCTGGCCACGTTGCGGCTCATCAGGTCGCTCGACACGAACTCGGTGACCGTCAGGCCGCAGCCGCCCATGCCCCGGATCAGGGCCCGGAAGCCCTTGTCGGTGATGCCCTCCATGGGCGCCAGGGCGGTGGCGGGCGCCACCCGCACGGGGCCGATGTCGAAGGCGAACTCGCGGGCTGGATGCTGGGTGCTCATGGGCCGCGGAGGGTAGCGGCCGGGGCCGGGGGGCGCAAACGGCCCCCGCTCACTCCGGGGGCGTGATGTAGCAGTGCTTCGTGTTGGGGTCGTCGTCGTTCACGGGCGTGCAGGTCAGCCCCGCGGCGCAGTCGCGGTCATCGGCGCAGGGCCAGGTGCAGAACCAGCTCGGCGTGGAGCCCAGCGCCTGGAGCTGCAGGCAGTAGGCGCCGCTGGGGCAGCCGGTGCCGTAGCGGCAGTCGGCGGTGCAGGTGCCGAACACCTCCTGGGCGTTGTTGCCCAGGGCCAGGCACACCTCGCCCGCACAGCTCTCGTCCGACAGCAGAGTGCCCTGGCTGCGCACCTCGGATCCGCACTGCTGCATGATGTCGGCGGCCCGCGCCTGCCGGCACACGCCGTCGCCGCAGATGTGGTCGGGGTTCTGGCAGTCGGTGCGCACCGTGCACGCCCCGTCCTGCGGCACGTTGCCCCGGGTCACGCTGTTACAGGTGGTGCCGGTGAACTGGTACCAGTCGCGCACCCAGTCGGCGGGATCGCCGGGCAGGCAGGGGGCGTCCTCCAGCTTCTTGACGCAGCGGTCCACCGCGTCCTCGCTGAAGTCCAGTGTGCCGCGGGCCTGGCGGGCGCTCACGTCGGCGAAGCAGGCGGCCGTCTCGGCGGCGGTGCAGGCGTCGGCGTCGCCGCCCTCGAAGCCGAACGTGCCGCGGATGGCGCCCGGGGTCAGGCAGCCGAAGGCCCAGTCGCACTTGGCCCGTGCCGTGCGCGCGCAGAAGGCCTGCAGGGGATCACCCCCGCCGACCATGCCGCTGTCGAGGTTGATGGCCATGCCGGCGTCGGCGGCCGTGCCGCCGCTGTCGTCGCAGCCAATGCTCAGCGCCGCCAGCGCGACCCCCCAGTACCAACGCTTCATCGTGGGCTCCCCCCAAGGCAGTGGCCCCGATTCGACCCCATGGGGTGCCCCGGCGGCAAGGGCCGCTTGACCGGGGCCGGCGGCCCCACCCACGATGCCGCCCATGACGCTCGACTTCTTCTACGACGTGGTCTGCCCCTACGCCTACCTGGGGTCGGTGCAGGTCGAGGCGCTGGCCCGCCGCACCGGCGCCACCCTGCGCTGGCGGCCCACCCTGCTGGGGGGGCTGTTCCGCCACGTCGAGGCGCCGCAGAACCCGGGCGCGCTGATGAACCCCAACAAGGCGCGCCTGAACCTGCTGGACATGCAGCGGCAGGCCGAGCGCCTGGGGGTCGAGCTGACGATGCCGGCGGCGCACCCACGCCGCAGCGTCGAGGCCATGCGCCTGCTGACCGCCTGCCCCGACGCGGCGCGCCCGGCGCTCAGCCACGCCCTGTACCGGGCCTACTGGGTGCAGGGGCGCGACATCAGCGACCGCGCGGTGCTGGGCGAGATCGCCGCCGAGCACGGGCTGGGCGTCGCCGCCATCGACGATCCGGCCGTGAAGCAGGCCCTGTTCGACACCACTGCCCAGGCCGCCGGGCACGGCGCCTTTGGGGTGCCGGCGCTGGTGATCGACGGGCAGCGGCTGTACTGGGGCGCCGATCGTCTGCACTTCGTCGAGGCAGCCCTGGGCGGCCAGCCGGCGCGCCCCGCGGCCGCCGGCGCCGGGGGCGCCCGGCTGCGCTTCTTCCACGATTTTGCCAGCCCATTCAGCTATTTGGCCGCCACCCAGGTCGAGCGGTTGGCCGCCGACCATGGGGCCACGCTGGAGTGGGTGCCCATCCTGCTGGGCGGCCTGTTCAAGGCCCTGGGCACGCCGCTGGTGCCCCTGTTCGCCATGAACCAGGCGAAGCAGCGCTACCTGGGCCGCGACCTGCAGGACTGGGCCGGCTGGTGGGGCGTGCCCTTCAAGTACCCAGGCGCCTTCCCGTTCCGCACCGTGACCGCCCTGAGGGTGGCCCTCCAGGCGCCTTCGCTCACCCCGCACCTGTACCGGGCCGGCTGGGTCGACGACCGCGACTTGGGCGATCCGGCGGTGGTGGCGGCGGTGGCCGACGAGGTCGGCCTGGACGGCCAGGCGCTGCTCGCCGGCGCGCAGGACCCCGCCATCAAGGCGCGGCTGGCGGCCAACACCCAGGCGGCGGCGGACGCCGGCGCCTGCGGGGTCCCGAGCTTCCAGGTCTTCCAGGGCGACCAGCCCCCGCTGCTGTTCTGGGGCCAGGATCGGCTGGACATGGTGGGCGCCGCCCTCGACGGCTGGCGACCGCGGGGCGGGTGAGGGGTCCAACGGGCCCCGGCGCTCTCGAACCTCACGCGCTGGCCCTGGCGTGGGCCGGCCGCACGCAGAACTTCGCACAGGCAGGACACCGCATGATTCCGCTGCTCGACTTGAACGCCCAGCTCCTCAGCTACCGCGAGGCGGCCCTGGCGGCCATGACCCGCGTCATGGACAGCCAGCACTTCATCATGGGTCCGGACGTGGACGGCTTCGAGGCCGACCTGGCCGAGTGGACCGGCGCCGGCCACGCGGTGGGCGTGTCCTCGGGCACCGACGCGCTGCTTGTGGCGCTGATGGCCCTGGACGTGGGCCCGGGCGATGAGGTGGTCACCAGCCCCTTCACCTTCTTCGCCACCGCCGGCGCCGTGTCGCGGCTGGGGGGCACCCCGGTGTTCGTGGACATCGACCCGGGCACCTTCAACGTCACCGAGGCCGCGCTGCGCTCGGCCATCACCCCGAACACCAAGGCGCTGATCCCGGTGCACCTGTTCGGGCAGCTCGCCGACACGGGTGGCCTGGCCGACGACCCCACGGCGCCGCCCATCATCGAGGACGCGGCCCAGGCCCTGGGGGGCACGCTGCACGGCAAGCACACCGGCCACCACGGCCTCTGCAGCACCGTCAGCTTCTTCCCCTCGAAGAACCTGGGGGGCTTCGGCGATGGGGGGGCGGTGATCACCCGCGACGCCGCCTTCGCAGAGAAGCTGAAGATCCTGCGGCTGCACGGCAGCAAGCCCAAGTACTTCCACCACGTGGTGGGCGGGAACTTCCGGCTCGACGCCCTGCAGGCGGCGGTGCTGGCGGTGAAGCTGCCCCACCTGCACGGCTGGGCCGAGGGGCGGCAGGCCAACGCGGCGCGCTACCGCGGCCTCTTTGCCGAGTCGGGGCTGCTGGAGCGGGGCCTGATCACCCTGCCGGTGGCGCTGCCCCACGGCGGCCACGTCTACAACCAGTTCGTGGTGCGCGCCCAGGACCGCGACGGGCTCCAGGCCCACCTGGAGGCCCAAGGCATCGGCACCGCGGTCTACTACCCGCGGCCGCTGCACCTGCAGCCATGCTTCGCCGACCTGGGCTACGGGCCGGGGGACTTCCCCGAGTCGGAGCGCGCCTGCGCCGAGGTGCTGGCCCTGCCGGTCTACCCCGAGCTCGCGCCCGATCAGCTCGCCCAGGTGGTGCGGGCCGTGGCCGGCTTCTACGGCGTCTGAGGCCGCTGGGGCCCGGGGGGCTTGCTCGCCGGACCCATATTCGCTAGAACGCGGTCTCGCGCTGCCGCGTGCGGGCAGAGGTCTGCCCCCACACCGTGGCCGTGACGTGTCTCCGGCGGGCCCATCCAGGCCACGGGGCACACGCCGCGCCCCCAGAGTCACCGCGATCCATCGATCTCCCGACGGGCTGAGCTGCCATGCGGTTGTCCACATTCATTCAGCGCACCCGCGCCCTTGGTGACGCCAAGGTGCCGACCCACATCATCGACGCGCTGGGCGATCGCATCGCCCAGGGCGCCGAGCTGGGCAGCGTGCTGAAGCACCAGAACACCACGCTCACGCCGCGGATCCTCCTGGGGATCTGGCGCGCGGCGCGGATCCACCAGCGGCACATGGCCCACCTGGACGAGGTCGCCGAGAAGCGGCGCAAGGCGGGCCTGCCGGCCATCGCCCCGGCGGTGCTCAAGCAGACCGTCTCGGCCCACGAGGTGGCGGTGCTGGGGCGCGCCGAGGCGCTTGCCCCCCCGGGCAGCGTGGCTGAGCACCGCCGCCGCGACGCCATCAAGGAGGCCCTGGCCCTGTGGAAGGCCTGCCTGGCCATCGCCCACAAGGAGGGCGAGCTCGAGATCAAGCTCATCACCGACGACCCCGCGCTGATGGGCGAGTTCGGTGACCTGGCCGAGAAGACCTCGCTGGGCGAGCTGAAGGGCCACCGCTGGATGGCCGTGCGCCGCGGCGTGGACGCGGGCGCCCTGGATCTGACCCTCGAGGTGCCCGTGAAGCGCCTGGTGGACCAGATGAAGGCCCGCGGCACCGAGCTGGCGGCCCTGGCCCGGGGCGAGAAGGACGAGGAGCTGCTGCAGAAGCTCGTCCTGGTGGACCTGGACGAGTGGGCCATGGCCCTGAAGGACGAGGCCGCCCGCTCGGCCGCGTACCGCAGCGCCGCCAACGCCTACCTGAACCTGCTGGCCGAGCCCCGCCCCAGCCAGCCGCTGGCCGCGGGTGTCTACCTGGCCGACGGGCAGGTGGGCGTGGCCGTGGTGGGCCGCGAGGGCGAGTGGCACGGCGGCGGCACCGCCCCGCTGGGGGCGCAGCCCATGGCCACCGTCGAGAAGCTCATCGGCAACCACCCGGTGGAGCTGGTGGTGCTGCCCACCCGGTCGAAGGATCCCGAGGTCCTCAACGCCGTGCTGGGCGGCTTCGGCGAGCACTTCCAGGTGCTGCGGGTGCTGCCCAACGCGCTGAAGGCGGCCGTGGCCATCGAGGGGCCCGCGCCCACCGGCGGCGAGGCCGCGGCCTTCGCGGCCGTGCTGGCCCGCCGCGCGCTCAACCCGCTGAAGGCGTGGGGGCAGCTCGATCCCATCGCCCTGGGGCTGGCCGAGTACCAGAAGGACCTGGACGAGGTCGAGCTGCGGGCGTGGATGGTGGACATGAAGGTGCTGGCCGAGACGGGCGTGAAGCCCGACGACCTGGCCCGCCCCGCCGCCAAGCCCAAGCTGCCCCGTGGCCCCGCCAAGCCCTTGAACCCGCTGATCAAGTCCGTCGACGACCTGCGCCCCGGCCTGGTGGTCAACGGCGTGGTGACCAACATCACCCAGTTCGGCGCCTTCGTGAACATCGGCCTCTCCCACGAGGGCCTGGTGCACGTCAGCGAGCTGGCCGATCACTTCGTGAACGATCCCAACGAGGTGGTGAAGGTCAACCAGCACGTCGAGGCCCGCGTGCTGGGCGTCGACCGGGCTCGCCGGCGCATCTCGCTGTCCCTGCGCCCGGAGCGTGAGGCGCCCGCGCCGCGGGCCGTCGAGGCGGGGGTCGAGGATCGGGATCGCGATCGCGACGACGGCTCCAAGCGCCGTGGGGTGCGCCTGGACGACATCCCCGGGCGCGGCCGCCGCGGAGGTGGCGGCGGCGGGGGTGGCGGCTTCGACCGGCGCCCGCCCGGGCCCGGCGGCAACGCCACCGGCGCCAGCCGCGCCCACGCGCTGGCCGAGCTGGAAGCCCTGTTCAAGAAGTAGCAGGCGCGTCCCTGACGCGGCCCGCCCGCGGGCCGCGTCCGACCTTCGTCTCCGACGGACAACCATGGCGCTCAGGGCGCAGCCGTCGTGGTGCGTCGTCGGTCCGGTGCAGCAGTGAGGGGGAGGGGGTGGGGGCGCGCCGACCGGCGCTGCCCCCGGGAGGCCTCACAGGGGTTTCCGGATACCCCTGTCAGCTCTCCTGGTAGTACTCGGTGCCCAGGTGGGTGATCAGGTCCTCGCCCATCATGTGGCGCAGGTTGTTCTTCAGCTTGGTGAGCTGGATGAACAGATCGTGCTCCGGGTACACGCTGGGGGCCGTCATCGGGCTCTTCCAGTAGAAGCTGAGCCACTCCTGGATGCCCTTGCGGCCGGCGCGGCGGGCCAGGTCGAGGAACAGGGCCAGGTCGAGCACGATGGGCGCGGCCAGGATGCTGTCCCGGCACAGGAAGTCGACCTTGATCTGCATCGGGTAGCCGAGCCAACCGAAGATGTCGATGTTGTCCCACCCCTCCTTCGAGTCGCCCCGGGGCGGGTAATAGTTGATCCGCACCTTGTGGTAGAGGTTCCCGTACAGGCCGGGGTGGGCCTCGGGCTGCAGGATGGTGTCCAGCACGCCCAGCTTGGTCTTTTCCTTGCTCTTGAAGGCCTCGGGCTCGTCGAGCACCTCGCCGTCCCGGTTGCCCAGGATGTTGGTGCTGAACCAGCCGGCCACGCCCAGCATGCGGGCCTTGAACATGGGGGCCAGCACGGTCTTCAGCAGGGTCTGGCCCGTCTTGAAGTCCTTGCCACCCACGGGGATGCCCACCTTGTCGGCCAGCTCGAGCAGGGCCGGGGCGTCCGCCGCCAGGCTCGGGGTGCCGTTGGCGTAGGGCACGCCCTCCATCAGCGCGGCGTAGGCGTAGAGCATGGCCGGGGCGATGGTCTTGTCGTCGGCGTCCAGCGCGGCCTCGAAGGCGGCGAGCGTGGCGTGGGCGGGGCCCGGCTCCACGTAGATCTCGGTGCTGGCGCAGTTGATCATCACGCAGTCCGTCAGGCCGTGGGTGGCCTTGAACTCGCGGATGTCCGCCCGCAGGGCCTCGGCCATCTCGCGGCGGGTGCCGGTCTTGATGGCGGTGCCGTTGAGGCGCTTCACGTAGTCGGGATCGAAGGCGCCGGGCATGGGCTTGATGGCCCGCAGCTCGGGCTCCAGATCGTCGATCAGGCGCTTCTCGAGGACCTTGGCCGTCTCGCAGGCCTCGTACAGGTCGCCGCCGAAGATGTCCCAGCCGCCGAACACCAGCCCGCTCAGGGGTGCCAAGGGCACGAAGTCCTTGACCATGGGGTTGCGGTTGTCGGTGCGCTTGCCCAGCCGGATGTGGGCGAGCTGCGTCAGCGAGCCGACGGGCTCGCCCAGGCCCTTGTTGGCGGCGATGACCCCCGCCACGAAGGTGCTGGCCACAGCACCCATGCCTTGCAGCAGGATGCCCAGGCGCTCCGGGGCGGCGGTCGGGGGAGTGTGCTCAGCCATGATCGGCGGCTCCTTCACGGTCGGCAGCCCGGGCGGCACGCCCGAGCTTGAAGGCCACGGCCAGAGCCAGCAGGGCTCGGCCCAGATACGCGGGCCCCGTCCAGGGGCCGGTGTCGCTCACTCGCCACGCGAGCAGCAGATCGCCAGGAGCCTCCAGGCCCCAGCACAGTGCCACCCCGGCGGCCCACTGCGGGCGCCGGCCCGCCACCGCCCACGCGGTCACCGCCGCGCGGGTCAGCCAAAGGGCCCCCGTGCGTTGCAGCGGATAGGCCGTGGTGCCCATGGCCGCTGGGTGCAGCGCCTCTTGCCAGAGGCCGGGCGCGAGCACCAGCAGGGCACCGAGCAGCAGGTCGATGGCCGCCAGGCACCACAGGCTTCGGGAAAGAGCGGGTTTCACAAGCCGCGGGAAGATACCCGGCCCTCCGGGAGCGGACAAGCCCCGCCGCCGCCGCCCCGGTCCGGTTGCCCCGCGCCCGGTACCGGGGCGCAGGGACGGCGGACGGGCGGGGCGGCGGCCCCCGGAAGATCCACCCATTGAGGCGCCGCGCTCAGGTCACCACACTGCCCTCATGCGCGTTTGGTTCACCATCGCCCTGGGGCTGGCCCTGGCCGCTCCTGCCGGCGCCCAGGACTGGGCCCCCAGCGCCCCCGAGGGGTGGGCGTTGGGCGCGGGCATCGCCTTCGCCGTAGGCAAGCCCGTGGACGACGCCTCCCAGCGCACCGGCAGCGCTTCGGCCGGGGCCCTGGACGTGCGCGTTGGCCATGGTCTGGGCCCCTGCTTCGGGCTGCACCTGCGCGGGGCAGCCCTGTTCGGGCTGGGGCAGGCCGGCGACCACGCCCTGCTGGCCGGCACCACCACCGTCGAGCTGAGCGCCCGCCCATGGCTGCTCACCCAGGGGCCGCTGGTGCTCCGCGGCGGGCTGGGTCTGGGCGGCGCGCGCGTCACGGGCGACCCGGATCCCGACGCGCCGGTCCCGGAGCAGGGGCGGAGCCTGGGCTGGGCGGTGACGGCCGGGGCCACCTACGAGCTGGGCTGGACGGACGGCCTGCTGGCTGAGCGGGGCTGGGCTTTGGGCCCGGCGGTGGACGTCACCTGGCTGCCCGGCCGGGACGGCGAGGCCGCGCTCACCTGGGTGTCCGTCGGGCTCGCGGGGTCCTGGTACGGCGGCTGAGCCCGGCGACGCCGTACCCCTACGCGGGGAGCCGCACCGAGTCGGCGCTCAATCCCTCTACGCGGAACGCAGCCACCAGCGCGGCCAGGTCGCCCGTGGCGGGCAGGCCGGCGCTGGCGGCCAACCGGGCGCGGACAGCGCCGGGATCCTCGCCGGCCTCACGCAGCGTGGCCAGCGCGATGGCCCCGTCCCGCTTGGCCAGGCGGGTGCCGTCGGGTGCCAACACCAGCCCCACATGGGCGTAGGCGGGCTCGGGCAGCCCCAGCAGCCGCAGGATCAGGAGCTGGCGGGCCGCCGACGCCAAGAGATCGGCCCCG
The DNA here is from genome assembly GCA_020633555.1 of Myxococcales bacterium. GTDB lineage: Bacteria > Myxococcota_A > Bradymonadia > UBA7976 > UBA1532 > JACKDL01. The sequence goes on from JACKDL010000029.1 coordinate 23,368, forward strand.
CGCACCACCAGATCGCAGCCCATGTAGGCGTCATCGACGCTGCAGGCCACCTGGTAGGCGGCGATGCCGTCGGTGCGGCGGACCACGAAGTCGCCCATGGCGGCCGCCAGATCCACCGCCTGCGGGCCGGCGGCCAGGTCGCCGAACCGAAACGGCCCCGCCACGCCCAGCCGGGCCAGGGCGGCGGCCACGTCCAGTCGCAGGGCGGGCACCCGCCCCCGGCGCCGGGGCAGGGCGGTCAGGTCGGGCCAGACCGTGGGCGCACTGGGGCGGCAGGTGCCCGCGTACACGGGCCCCTCGTCGCTGGCGTGGGGCGCGCGGGAGGCCTCGCGCACCTCGCGGCGCGAGCACCAGCAAGGGTACAGCACGCCCAGGGCGTTCAGCGCCTGGAGGGCCTCGGCGTACAGGGCCGAGCGTTCGGACTGCCGGTAGGGGCCCACCGGGCCGCCCTCGGCGGGCCCCTCGTCCCAGGTCAGCCCCAGCCAGGCCAGATCGGCGAGCTGCTCGGCCATGCAGCCCTCGGGCATGGCGGCGGGATCCAGATCCTCGACGCGCAGCACGTTGCGGCGCCCCGTGGCGGCGGCAGCCAGCCACGACAGCAGCGCCGTGCGGGCGTTGCCCAGGTGCAGGCGGCCGGTGGGCGTGGGCGCGAAGCGGGTGGCCCCGCGCTCCAGCGCGGGCAAGGGTCGCAGCGGCGTCGGGGGGCTCGATGGGTGCTCACCGGGGGTCACCGCAGCACCGCCCAGGCCAGCCCCAGCAGCGCGCCCACCACCACTGCCAGCAAGGTGTAGCGGGGCGCCGCGGGCCGCCAGGTCGCCAACTCCAGCGTGCCCTCCAGCTCGGGCGGCATGGCGGGCGTGGGCGCGGTGGTGCTGTCGTCCACGCGGGTCATGCGGCGGGGGGTCCGGTCGGCCGTCGGCGGGGTGGGATCGAGCCGTGGCCCCAGCGCTGCCACCACTTCTTCGGCGCTCAGGCGCACGCGCGGATCGCGCTTGGACACCGGACCGTCCGCTGCGGTGGGGCCCGCCTCGGCGGTGGGCAGCGGGGGCGCAGTGGGCTCGGGCGGCGCCGCGCGGGTGGTGGCCTCGGGATCCTGGTCTTGCAGCGTCGGCGCCGCCTCGCCCGCCGGGCGCGGCGGCTGGCTGGGCATCCCCGTCAGCGCCGTGGCCACGGGATCGGCGGGGATTGCCAGCGGGGCCGGCGTCAGCGGCCGGTCCTTCGCCAGCGGGCGCCCCAAGGCGCCCAGGATGCGCCCGATGTCGCCCATGCGCCGGGTGGGATCGGCCGCGGCGGCGCGGGCCAGCGTGGGCCCCAGCGGGGCGGGCAGCTCGGGGGCCAGACGGCGCACGCACGAGGCCAGCGCATAGACGTCGTGGCTCGGGGCAGGGGGCCCGCCCTCAGGTGGCGCGTAGGGGCCGGCCAGATCCGCGGGATCGGCCATGAGGCTGGCGGCGCCCACCTCGCCGATCCAGCCGATGGGCCCCTGCGGGGTGGCCTGGACGTGGATGACCTCGGGGCGCAGCGCGCCGTGGGTCAGGCCGCTGGCGTGCAGGCGGGCCAGGGCGCGCAGGAGCTGATCCAGCAGCTCCACCACCTGTGCGGGCTCCGCGCTGGGCAGCCACCGGGCCAGGGGGCGGCCTTGCGGCGGCGGGAAGACCAGCGTGGCCTGCCCGTCGGGCAGCTCGCCGTGGTCCAGCAGCACGCCCAGCCGTGGGTGCCGCAGCCGCATGAGCCCCTGGGCCAGCCGCTGCCGCTGGCGCCGCTCCAACGGCCGGCGGACCACCAGCAGGTGCACCGGGCGCTCGAAGCGCAGATCGAAGCCGCTGCGGAGATCGCCGGCGGGGTGGGCCCCCAGGACGCTGTCGATGCGGTACTTGCCGAGGAGGATCTCCCCGGTGGGGGCCGGCCCGTTCATGGCGCGCACCATAGCACCCGCCGGGCCGGGAGGGAGCCCCGAACCTGGGGGCCGATCAGTGCCCGGGCGGGGGCATGGCGGGCATGCCGGGGGGCATCCCGGGCATCCCGCCCGGCATGCCGGGCATGCCCATGCCACCGGGCATGCCCATGCCACCGGGCATGCCGCCGGGCTGGGGCGCGTCACCGCTCTTGATGAACTTGTCGGGGGTCTGGGTGAGCAGGCTGTCGACGGCGTACTTGCTGACCTTCACCACGAAGTCGCTGTCGTCGGCCTTCACGTAGTGGTGCTCGTCGACCTTGGCGCCCACCGTGTAGGTGGTGGTCTTGTCGCCGGCCACCAGCTCGACGGTGGTGCCGTTTGCCAGGCCGTACTCGGGCTTCACCGTCTTGCCCACGGGCTCCACGAGCTGAACCGACCGGGCGGCGGACACGAACGCGTCGATGCGCGAGCTGTCGGTGGGGGCGTCGGGCGGCAGCTCGGTCACCGACCACTGGGTGCTCTCGTCTTTCACCAGCGTCACCGTGCCGGCGGGGTTGCGCACGGTGATGCGGGTGGGGTCTTCGACCTTGATGTACTGGGTGTCGACGTAGGTGCTGGCCCGGTCGCTCAGCGCCCAGGCCGACACCCCGCGGGCCAGGAACACCTCGCCCTGATCGGCCCGCCGCACGTGCACGCTGGTGCCCTTGGCGCCCCCGATCACCAGGTCGTGGGCCTTGCCGGCGGCGGTGAGCTGGACCTTCTTGTCGAACTCCCGCTCGCCCACCTTCAGCGCGTTGTGGCTGGTGGCGTGGGTGGCCACGGGCGCCCGCACCTTCAGGCCCGCCAGCTTGTTGACCACCTCGTCGACCTTCTCGGCCTTGGCGGGGTAGTCGTCTGCGGTGCTGACCACCCAGCCGTCGCCCTTCTTGGTCAGGGTCAGGGGCCTGGCGGGGCTGTCCTCGCTGCCCTTGTTGGTCAGCGTCACCGCGGTGACCGCCGCGGGCTCGAAGTCGAAGAACGGCCGCGCGGCGTCGCCGCTGGGGCCGCCGCGGGTACCCCAGGTCACGGCGGCCAGCGCCACCTGGGCCCCCAGGGCCACCGCCAGGATGGTGTTGGTGCGCTTCATGTCACGCCTCCCCCACGAGCTGGATGGGCTTGGCCAGCCGGCGCCGGGTCAGCCCCAGGAAGACCACGGCCGCCAGGGCCAGCAGCACGATGACGTAGTTGGCGATCTCGTAGCGGGTGCGCGTCTCGGGCTGCATGGGGCGCAGCGTGCGCGCGAAGGCGCCCGCCGAGCGGATCTGCAGCAGATCCGTGTCCGCCAGCGACCAGTCGATGAGGTTGCGGATGAACAGCGGGTTGCCGCGGTAGGCCCCGCCGCCCACCTGCCGGGCGAGCTGGTTGATGATGTCGGCCATGAGCTCGCTGGAGCCCACCACCACCAGCCGGGCCTCGGGGGTGGACTGCTTCAGGGTGCGCCCGGTGCGATCCGCCTTCTCGGCGAGGTCGCCCTCGGGCTTCGCGTCCTCGCCGAACAGGGGCGAGGGCTTGTTGGCGAAGAAGCTGGGGAAGGTGCCCGTGAGGGCCACCGCCAGGTTCTGCCGCCCCGTCTTGGCCTCGGGATCCTTGCCGAAGCCCGCCTTGCCGTACTTCTGGAAGTCGGGCTGGAGCTGCGTGCTGGCCTGCAGCCAGGTGTCCTCGGAGCTCTTGAGCAGCACCTCGCCCTGCACGCCCTCGCGCTCCACAAGGTTCACCGGGCTGCCCCAGGTGACCGCCAGGCTGGTCAGGCCCGCCAGGGTCGGGTGGCCCTCGGCGAAGCCGTCGCGGCGTACGTCGGCGAAGAACGGGTAGGGCACCAGCTCGATGCGCTCGAAGGCGAAGGGCCCCCGCTGCTCGCGCACGGGCACGGGGAAGCTGGTGTTCTGCGGATCCATCACGAAGCTCTGCTCCACCCGGGCCCCGTAGGCCTCGAGCTGATCGAGCCAGGCGAGCTGCGTCTTGTTGGCGTTGATGCCGAAGCGGTCGGGCTTGATCTCGAAGGCGCCGGTCATGGCGATGACCGCGCCGCCCCGCATCAGGTACTGGTCTACGGCGAACTTCTGCTTGTCGGTCAGCTCGCCCGGCTTGCCCACCAGCAGCACGTCGATGTCGCCGGGGATGGCCCCGTCCTCGCCGTCCACCAGGCGCACCTGGAACTCGCTCGAGAGCAGGCCCTCGAGGCCGCGGAAGTCCCGCACGGGGGCGGGCGGCGGGCCGTAGGGGTTCTGCTGGGCCGGCGGGCTGTCCTGCTTCGTCAGCAGGCCAATGGTCTTCAGGAAGCCGGGGGTCATCCGCTGGATGGCGGCCTCGATGTCGGTGCGCAGGTCGCTGTCACTCAGCTCGCCCTGCAGGAACACCGGCTCGGCCTTCTCGCCCATGGTCAGCAGGACGTACAGGTAGAAGTTCTTCTCGCCGAACAGGTCCACGGCCATGGGCCGGAAGCCGTACTTCTGCTGGATCTCGCGGGCCACGTTGGCGTCGCCGGCGGGGTCGATCTGCTCGAAGGTCAGCCGCCCGCCCGTCTTCTCGGCCAGCGCCTCGGCCACCTTCTTCAGGCGGGCGGGCACCTCCTCGAACTCCTTGGGCAGGTCGCCGCTGACGTAGGCGGTGAGCTTGGCGGTCTGGCCCGCGCGGGCCATCACCGCTTCGATGCTCTGGAAGCCCTGGGTCACCTTCTTGATGGACCTGGTGACGTCGTACTCCATGTTCCGCAGGCGGACGACCACCTCGTTGTCGTCGGCGTGGATCTCGATCAGGTCGTCGAAGCTCAGCACCTCGTACTCATCGCCGTAGCGGATGAGCACGTGGAAGTAGCTGTTGACCACCGACTCCTCGTTGCGGCCGCTGATGCGGAAGGGCACCGACTTGATGCCGTACTGATCGTTGATCTCCTCCTCGACCTGGGGGTCGGCGTTGGGATCCACGAAGTTCAGCCGCACGTTGCCGCCGCCGCGCACCTCGTACTCGGTGAGGAAGTCGCGAATGCGCGGGATGAGCGGGCTGAGCAGCGGGTGGGTCTTCTGGCTGAAGTAGCCGGTGATGGTCAGCGGCTCGGCCAGCTCGGTCAGGATGTCCTCGGTGACCTGGCTGACGCTGTACTCACCGTCGGCGGTCAGGTCGGCACGCACCTTGGTCACCGGGGCCAGCCACAGGTTCAGCGCCACCACGTTCAGGGCCGCCAGGGCCACCGCCAGGGTCATGGGGCGGCGCCGGCTCTCGCCGTCCTTCGGCTGGCTCTCCAGGCGCTTCAGCTCAAGGAAATGCACGTTCAGCGCCAGGAAGAAGGCGGTGAGGCTGCCGTAGTAGGCCAGGTCGCGCAGGTCCAGCACGCCGCGCTCGATGCTCTCGAAGCGGCTGCCGGTGCCGATGCTGCGCAGGATCTCGCCCGTCTGGTGGCCGAACAGCCCCACGATGCTCTCGGAGCCGATGAAGTACAGCAGGCTGCCCACGATGGCGGTGACCAGCAGGGCCACGATCTGGTTGTCGGTGCGGGCGCTGACGCACAGGCCGATGGCCAGGTAGGTGCTGGCCACGAGCAGCGCCGCCACATAGCCGCCGATGACGGGACCCCAGTCCAGGTCCCCCAGCAGGCTGACGGTGATGGGCAGCGGCAGGGTCAGCGCGAGGGCCACGCCGATGAGGCCCAGGCCGGCCACGAACTTGCCCAGCACCAGGTCGCGCGTCTTCAGGGGCAGGGTCAGCAGCACCTCCAGGGTGCCCATCTTCTGCTCCTCGCTCCACTGGCGCATGGTGACGGCCGCCACCAGGAAGATCAGCAGCAGCGGCAGCCAACTGAAGAGGGGCCGCACGTCCGCCAGGTTGCGCACGAAGAACTTGCTGGCGGTGAAGAAGATGAACAGCGTCGCCACCAGGAAGACGCCCAGGAAGATCAGCGCCACCGGCGACAGGAAGTAGCTGCGCAGCTCCTTGCGGGCGGTGGTCTTGATGCTCGCGAGGTTCACTTAGGCCGCCTCCTTCGCCCGGTCCACGTGGCGCGCCATCAGGTCGCGGAAGACGTTCTCCAGGCTGGGGGTCTCGGCGCCCACGGCGCGCACCGTCCAGCCCGCGTCCACGGCGGCCTTCACGATGGCCGCGCTGGGGTCGCTGCCCTTGGCGCACTGGATCCGCCAGCGCGACACGCCCTTGGGCGCGTCGTCGCGGCGCACGTGCTCGACGCCCTCCAGCTTCTTCAGGGTCTTCTCGACGGCGCTGGCCTCGCCCTCCAGCTCCAGCCGAACGGTGTTGCTCGCCAGCATGCCCTCGAGGGTGTCGTCGGCGGCCAGGTGGCCGTCGATGAGCACGACCACCCGGTTACACACCGCCTCGATCTCCGAGAGGATGTGCGTGGACAGGATGATGGTGGTGTCCTGGGCCAGCCGGCGGATGAGGCTGCGGATCTCGACGATCTGCACGGGGTCCAAGCCGTTGGTGGGCTCGTCCAGCACCAGCACCTCGGGCTTGTGCAGTATGGCCTGGGCCAGGCCCACGCGCTGCCGGAAGCCCTTCGAAAGGGTGCCGATGGGCTGGGTCAGCCGCTTCTCGAGGCCGGTGGCGCGCACGGCGTACGACACCCGGGCCAGGCGGTCGGCGGCGGGGATGCCCCGCAGCTCGGCCATCATCAGCAGGTACTCCTGCACCAGCATCTCGGGGTAGAGCGGGGCGCTCTCGGGCAGGTAGCCGATCTGGCGCTGGACCCCGATGCGGTCGGTGCGCACGTCCTTGCCGCCCACCGTGATGGTGCCCGCGGTGGGCTCCAGGTAGCCGGTCATGATCTTCATCACCGTGGTCTTGCCCGCGCCGTTGTGGCCCAGCAGGCCGACGATCTCGCCGCGCTGGACCTCGAAGGACACGCCGTCCACCGCTCGGATGTCGCCGTAGCGTTTCTCCAAGCCCTTGACCGAAATCATGAGTTCGCTCCCATTCCCCCTGAGGTCGCGGCCGGTGCGAACCGCCGCGCCGCCGTCGATATTCCGTGCCGGGTCCGAGCGGCCCGCACGCCCGCTGGGGCGCCCGGCCGTCGGGATGCTCATGGATGGTCGGCACCCTTAAGCGCCGCGCGGGCGGATGCAACCGGCTTTTTTTTCTGGGCCTGCACCGGAACCCGGGCCGCTGCTAGATTGCCCGGGAACGAGGGGAAACGCGGGGACTTCAGAATGGCGAAGTGGTTGATTGTGGCGTTGGCCGCCGCGGCCGTGGGCTGCACCGAGGGCGGAGGCGGCACGAAGGTGGTCGGCGGCGACATGGGCGCCGTGGACGGGGGCGGGGCCGGCGGGGCCGGGGGCATGGGCGGCGCCGGTGGCGGCGGGCCCGTACCCCAGTGCGCAAACCGCATGGATGACGACGGCGACGGCGCGGTGGATCTGAACGATCCCGGCTGCGCCAACGCCCAGGACGACGACGAGAGCGACGATCCGCCGCCACCCCAGTGCGCGAACGGCGAGGACGATGACGGCGACGGCGCCATCGACTTCCCGGCGGATCCGGGCTGCGCTTCGCGGCAGGACGTCGACGAGTCCGACGATCCGCCCGCGCCCGCTTGCAGCAACGGCGTGGACGATGATGCCGACGGCCTCGTCGACTTCCCCGAGGATCCGGGCTGCGGCTCCGCCCAGGACGACGACGAGTTCGACGACGGGGTGAACCTGCCTCAGTGCGGCGACGGCATCGACAACGACAATGACGGCATGGTGGACCTGTCGGACCCGGGCTGCGCGAGCCCGGCTGATCCGCGTGAGGCGGATCCCGATCAGCCGCCCGCCTGCAGCAACCGGGTGGATGACGACGGCGACGGCATCATCGACTTCCCCGCCGAGCCCGGCTGCTCGGCGGCGGGCGATGAGGACGAAGCGGATCCTGCCCAGCCCCCCCAGTGCGCCAACGGCCTGGACGACGACGGCGACGGCCAGGTGGACTACCCCCTGGACCCGGGCTGCGCGGGCGTGGGCGACCGCGATGAGGTGGATCCGCCCGTGATCCCCGCCTGCGCCGATGGGGTGGACAACGACCGCGACGGCGCCACCGACTACCCCGAGGACCGCGGCTGCAGCGCCGCGGCCGACGGCAGCGAGTTGGGCGCCTGCGGCGTGGTGTACGACGCCGTGGAGCTGGAGGCGGGGCGGACCCTGCTGGGCGACTCCCGGCGCGGCAGCTTCGAGAGCGAGGGCTCGTGCGGCGGGCGCGGCGCGCCCGAGGTGGTGTTCAGCTATCGGCTGGACCGGGCCGTCGAGGCGCTGGTGATCCGGACCGACCTGCCCGAGACCCAGGTGGAGACCACGCTGTACGTGCGGCGGGCCTGCCTGGACCCCGCCAGCGAGCTGGCCTGCGTGCGCGAGCCCATGAACGACGGGGTGGCCGGCAATGTGCTGACCCTCCAGCGGCCCACGGCGGGCGACTACTATATCTTCCTGGACGGGGCGGGCGGCCGCGGCGGCGACTTCGCCCTGGCCGTCGAGGAGGTGCCCCTGGCGCAGTGCCTCAACGGCATCGACGACGACGGCGACGGGCGGCGGGACTACCCCAATGACCCCGGCTGCCAGCGCCCCGAGGACCGCGACGAGACCGATCCGCTGACGCCGCCGGCGTGCGCGAACGACGAGGACGACGACGGTGACGGGCAGGTGGATCACCCGCTGGACCCCGGCTGCTCCTCGGCGGCGGACGACGACGAGACCGACCAGTGCGGCCCGGGCGTGCGCTTCGAGGACTACCCGGTGGGGCAAGCGTCGGTGCGCTTCGACACCTCGGTGGACGGCACGAACCAGTTCGTGGGCTCGTGCGGCGGGCGGGGCGCGGCCGAGAAGGTGCTGCGCTATGTGAACCCCTTCAACGCCGAGGTGGTGTTCAGCGTCGACCACGAGGAGACCATCGAGAACACCATCGTCTACCTGCGCACCGACTGCGTGAACCAGAACGCCGAGCTGGGCTGCGACACCGGGGCCGCCGCGCTGCCGAACCAGCCCGCCAGCACCAAGGGCACCCTGCGCATCGACCGGCTGCCGCCGGGCGAGTTCTTCCTCATCGTGGACCACGCCTTCGGCATGGGCGGCCCCGTGAAGCTGTCGGTGACCGTGGAGCGCCTGCCGCCGGGCTGCAGCGACGGCATCGACAACGACGAAGATGGCCGCGTGGACGCCGACGACGCCGGCTGCGAAGGGCCGAACGACGAGGACGAGCGCGATCCCGAGGACCCGCCGGTGTGCTTCGACGGGGTGGATCAGGACGCCGACGGCCTCATCGACTACCCCTATGATCCGGGCTGCGTGGCCAAGGGGGGCGCGAGCGAGGTGGATCCCGCCCAGCCCGCCCAGTGCAGCGACGGCATCGACAACGACGCCGACGGGGTCATCGACTTCCCGCGGGACGTGGGCTGCTTCGCGGCGTCCGACCCTGAGGAAGGCGGCGGCCGGCCCGCGTGCAGCAACCGCATCGACGACGATCAGGACGGCCTGACCGACTGGCCGCTGGACCCCGGCTGCTCGGCGCCCGGCGATCTGGGCGAGGCCGACGACGATCCGCCCCCGGCCTGCTGGGACGAGCTCGACAACGACCGCGATGGCCTGGTGGACTTCCCCTTCGATCCCGGCTGCGAGGGGGCCGGCGATCGCGACGAGGTGGATCCGGCGGTGCCCGCCCAGTGCAGCAACGGGCTGGACGATGACGGCGACGGCATCATCGACTTCCCGCGGGACCCCGGCTGCGCCGCGGCGGGGGAGGACGACGAGGCGGATCCCGCCTTCGCGCCCCAGTGCGCCAACGGCCGCGACGATGACGGCAACGGGCGCACCGACTGGCCCGATGATCCCGGCTGCCGCTTCGCGGCGGACGACCGCGAGGCCCTGGACGGGCCCGTCCCCGCGCGGTGCAGCGACGGCGTGGACAACGACGACGATGGCCTGGTGGACCTGCGGGACCCCGGCTGCCAGGGCGCCCGCGACGACGACGAGGCGGATCTGGCCGAGGCGCCCTTCTGCGCCAACCAGATCGACGACGACGGCGATGGCGCCATCGACTGGCCCGCGGACGACGGCTGCGCGGCCCAGGGCGATCAGTGCGAGCAGGCCGGCTACGGCATCTGCGACGGGGTCTGCGAGGACCTGGTGAACGACGAGGCCAACTGCGGCGTGTGTGGCCGCACCTGCGAGGCCGGCGTGGAGTGCATCGACGGCTTCTGCGGGGGGCTGTTCGTGTTCGAAGGCATCCGCCAGAACGTGCCCGAGGTGGATCTGGGCGGCTGGGAGATCTGCCACCAGGACCGCTACGGCGACCGGCAGACCCAGGTGAACCAGATCCTGGCCAACTGCGACGGCGAATACGTGATGTACGGCTGCCGCCAGGTGGGCCAGCCCAACTGGCAACTCCTGGCCATGGGCGAGCGGGACGAGGTGTTCCGCAACACCGGTGACCAGAACAACAACCTGAACAACCACAACGGCGTGGACTGGTACTTCAGCAGCGGCTACAGCATCGGCTTCGTGGGCCCCGGCACGGGCGTCTCGCGGAACTCCTGCGACACGGCCAACGCGTCGCCCGAGCTGCGCCTGTGCTGGCACACCAGCGGCGGGCTGCTGAGCGGTGGCTACCGCTGCGGCGCCCGCACCGGGCTCAACGGCGCCCAGGATTGGGAGCGCGTGGTCTTCACCTCGCGCTGAGCCTGCGCCGCCCAACCCCCGCCGCTTCGCCGCTGGGCTTGCGGCGTGGGCGGCAACCCCGGTATCCGTGGTTTCACCCATGGGCCACCCTCTCCCCACGCTGCGCATCGCCTTGCCCTTGCTGGCCGTGTCCGTGCTCTGCGTGGGGGGGCCGTCGGCCTGTGTGGACCCCGTGGATCCCGGCGCGCCCCGGCTCATCGACGGCCCCCGCTGGTCGCCGCCGCCCGCCGTGGACCGCCCGCCCACCGACCCCGGCACCGACCCCGACGGGCCGGTGGGCTTTCCCGACCCCGATGGCCCCGTGGTGCCCCCCGAGGTCGCGCCTGACGGGACCCCGGTGCTCCGCGAGCCCGCGCTGCCTGCCCCCTGGGACGAGCGTGCGCTGGCGGTTGTCGCCCGCGACGTCAGCCGCCGCGTGATGGCCTCGGAGGCGGTGGTGGGCCTGGCGGCCCTGGCCGACGACGGCCTGGTGGCCTTGAGCGCCGAAGGGGGCCTGTTCCGCACCGACGACTGGCGGCCGCTGCGGGCCCTCAGCACCCCACTGCCCGCCAGCGGCTTCACCCGCCTGCATGGGTGGGGGCCGCGGCTGCTCGCCTGCCGCCCGGCCGGGGCTTGGGCCAGCGCCGACGGCGGCCAGCGCTGGCGCTCGGCTGGCTTCGGCTGTGGCGCCGGCGGCCGGGCCACCGTGGCCGTGGCCGGCGGCCGCCTGTACCGCCTGCACGGGGCCGAGCTGCTGCGGTCCACCTGGCCCGCCGGCGAGTCGCTGACCCGCGCGGTGCTGCCCCTCGACGCGCCCCAAGCGGTGGCGGCCTTCGACCAGACGGTGGTGGTCTTCGGTGCCCGCAGCGTGGCGCGCTCACTGGACGGCGGACAGACGTTCACGCGGGCGGTCAGGGAGGACGGCGACCTGCTGGACGTGCGGGCCGCCGTGTTCCTGTCGAAGACCCGCGCCGTGGCGGTGGGCGACGCCCCGGCCGACGCGGGGCTGGCGCTGCTGAGCGAGGATGGCGGCGCCCGCTGGCGGGCCGTGCCGTTGCCGCGCCGGGCAGAGTCGCTGCGCGACGTGGCCGTGACCGCCGTGGGCAGCCTGGTGGCGGTGACCGATGACCGGCTGGCGCTGGCCTTCGCCAGCGAGGACGGGGGCGAGCGGTGGCAGCCCCTGGCGCCGGGCGCCCCCGTGGCGAGCGCCGTGGTGGCCCGCCGGCGGGGCGGCGTGGCGGCCGCCAGCCCTCGGGGGGTGACGCACACGCTGGGGGCGGCTGCGGTGCCGCAGACCTTGGGCCTGACGCAGCCCCTGTGGGCGGTGGCCGTCAGCCACCCGCAGGTGGCGGTGGGCGCCGGCGTCGAGAGCGGCCTCTTCCGCACGGTGGACGGCGGCCAGACCTGGGCGCAGGTGCCGGGCACGCTGGGCGTGCGCTTCGCCGACGTGGCGCGGGTGGCCGGGCACCGGGTGGTGGCCGTCGGCGACGGTCTGCTGTGGGTGACCGACGACGCGGGGCGCGCCTGGGTGCAGGCGGTGCCACCCGCGAGCTGTGAGGCCCGCTGGGTGCGCTTCTCGCCCGCCGGCTTGGGGGTGGTGGCCTGTGGCGGGGGCACCAGCCTGGTCAGCGACGATGGGGGCGGGACCTGGCGCGTGGGGCCTGCGCTGCCGGCGACGCTGGGCCCCCCGGTGTGGGCACACGGCCGGGCGCTGGCGCCTCGCCTGGACGGCCCCGGTGTCGCGGTGTCCGACGACGGCGCCGGGTGGCACCTGGAACAGGCGCCGGCCTTTGTCGACCTGCAGGCTGGCGGGGATGGCTGGACGGGGATCACCCCCCACGGCGCCCTGTGGACGCGTGGCCCGGCCGGCGGCTGGCGCCCCTTGGACTCGGAGCCGCTCGGCCCCACCACGGCGCACCGCTGGGCCGCCGGTGGCGTGCTGATCCGCCTGGGCCCGCAGGGGGTCTGGCGCCATGGCCCCACCGGAACGCTGCGCTGGGTGAGCACACCGGATGCCCACGGGGTGCTGCTGACCGGCGACGGCGGCCTGTGGATCCTGGGCGCCCGGGCAACCACCGCGCTGACCCCCCGCTGACCGGCCACCGAGCCGCCTGCCCGGGTGACAAACCGGGTCCGCAGCCCATACACTGCCCCCGACGACCAGATTCCGGGGGGGTCGGCCTGCCGGCGCCCCGAGCAAGACCATTGAAGACCAAGGCCTACAAGCTGGCCGCCGAGCTCGGGCTGCGAGAGCAGCAGGTACTCGAGTGGCTACGCAGCCACGGCTACCCGAACGTGCGCCGGGCGGACACCATCCGCGCCGACGTGGCCCAGGCCGCGCGGCGTGCGCTGAGCGGCGCCCGTCGCGGCGGTGGCGCGCCCACTGCCAGCGTGGCGCCGAGCGGCGCGACGGCGGGCGGCGGCGGCCGCATGCGGGGCCCGAGCCGGGCCCCCAGCCGGGTGCCGGCGCCCGCGCCCGCCGAGGAGAGCCCCGGCTTCCGCACCACCTTCGCCGACCTGCTGGAGCAGCACCTGCCCAGCCAGGAGGCGGCGACCTCGGCCATCCCCGACACCGCTCGCACCGTCGAGATGGCGGTCCCACCGCTGGCGCTGCGGCAGGCCATCGCCCAGGGCGAGGCGGCCGACGCCCTGCGGCGCCGGGTCGCCGAGGCCGAGCGGCGGCGGGACGAGGCCCAGCAGGCGCAAGAGGCCGCCGAGCTGGCGCAGCGCGCCGCTCAGGCGGCGCTGAACGCGGCGCGCGGTGAGCTGGGGCGGCTGGAGGGCGAGCCCGAGCGGCGCGCCCGGGCCGAGTCCGAGCTCGAGCGGGTGCAGCTCGAGCGCTCGACCTTGCGTCAGCGCCTGCAGGCCACCGAGGACGAGCGCAGCACCCTGGAGCAGACCTGCGGCGAGCTGCAGGCCGAGGTGCGCGAGCTGCGCGAGGCGGTGGAGCGCTACGAGACCGACGAGCGCGATCGGCAGGCCGTCGAGGGCGATCTGGAGCAGGCGAAGCAGCGCGAGATGGCCTGGCGCACCCGCGCCCTGGAGTTGGAGCGCGCCCACCAGCACGGGGCCAACCTGCCCGTGCTGCTGCAGGGCTTCGGCCTCACCGAGCCCCGCCACCAGGCCGACGTGCTGCGGGCGCTGCTGGACCACCGCGAGACCGCCACCGCGGTGCTGCGGGCCATCCAGCACGTGGACGCCGGGCAGGTGCAGCGGCTGGTCACCCAGAAGGTGGTCGAGACCTGCGCCCACGTCATCTGCAACCAGGTGGTGGCGCTGGACCAGAAGGTGGCGGTGCGCGTGGAGAGCGAGCGCCGCTGCCGTGTCTGCCAGGGCCACGCCGACCGCCGCTGGTTCACCCGCATGGCCCGGGAGTGCACCCGCGCGGGCGTGCGCCGCCTGCTCGTGATCGGCGGCGGCGTCGAGGTGCAGGACCGCCTGCGCGCTCTGAGCGAGGGGCAGTCGGTGGACCTGCGGCTGGTGGCCGACGACGATCCGGTGCAGCCCGCGCGGGTGAAGGGCCGGGTCGAGGGCTGCGACCTGCTGGTGCTGTGGACGGCCCAGGGCGACGCGCCCCTGCCGATGGCCTACGCCGAGGCTGCGCGGGGCGAGGGGCGGGGCGTGCTGCGCGTGTTGGGGGCCACGCCCCGGGTGGTGGAGCTGGCGCGGGCGGTGACCCACCGGCTCGCCCGTGATCACGTCCTGCGTGCCGAATGAGCGATCGGGCGGTGGCGCAGGCCCTGCTGGACGGGCTGGGCAAGGTCATCCTGGGCAAGCCCGAGGCCCTGCGCCTGCTGGTGGTGGGCGTCCTGGCCGACGGCCACGTGTTGCTCGAGGACGTCCCGGGCGTGGGCAAGACCACCCTGGCGCGGGCCCTGGCGCGCTCCATGGACCTCGAGTTCCGGCGGGTGCAGTTCACCCCCGACCTGATGCCCACCGACATCCTGGGCACCTCGGTGCTGCGCCCGGCAGACGGCACCTTCGAGTTCCGGCCCGGGCCGGTGTTCTGCAACGTGCTGCTGGCCGATGAGGTGAACCGCGCCTCGCCGCGGACCCAGGCCGCGCTGCTCGAGGCCATGAGCGAGCGCCAGGTGACCAGCGACGGCAGCACCCGCAAGCTGCCCCAGCCCTTCTTCGTGGTGGCCACCCAGAATCCGGCGGACTTCGAGGGCACCTACCCGCTGCCCGAGGCCCAGCTCGACCGCTTCCTGCTGCGGGTGCAGCTCGGCTACCCAGCCGAGGAAGAGGAGCTGGCCATGCTGTACGGCCAGCGCCTGAGCCACCCGCTGGAGACCCTGGCGCCGGTGACCGACACCGCGTCGCTGCGGGCCATGCAGCAGGCCGTGCGCGAGGTGCAGGTGGCCGAGCCCGTGGCCCGCTACCTGCTTCAGCTCGTGCGCAGCACCCGTGAGCACCCCGATCTGGCCCTGGGGGCGAGCCCCCGCGGCGCCCTGGCCCTGTTCCGCAGCGCCCAGGCCGAGGCCTGGATCGCCGGCCGCGACTTCGTCACCCCCGATGACGGCCAGCGCGTGGCCGCCGCGGTGCTGGGCCACCGCCTGCAGCTTGCCCCGCAGGCCGCCTACGCCGGCCGCAGCCGCGCTCAGGTGGTGGACGAGGTCATCGAGGCGGTGCCGGTTCCCACGTGAACCTCCGTGAGCTGAACTACATCCTCATCCCCGGCGACAACGAGCGCTGGGACGCCTGGGCGCGGACCCGCTGGGGACGCCGGGCCCGCTGGTTTCTGTCGCCGCTGCTCAGCCTGACCCGCGAGGGGCAGGCGGTGGCCACCGCGGTGCTGGTCACCGGGGCGGCGGGCGTGGACGTCACCGGATCCCACCTGTACCTGGTGTTCTGCGGCCTGATGGGGCTGCTGGTGGCGGCGCTGCTGGTGCGGCCGTTCGCCCGGCTGGGCGGGGTGGAGCTGCGGGTGGAGCGGCCGCCGCGGGTCGAGGCGGGGCAGCCGCTGACGCTGACCGCCGTGCTGCGCAACACCGGCAAGGTGCCGCGCTTCGGCATCCGGGTGCAGGGGCCCTTCCTGCCGTGGGACGGCACCTGGGTGGGGCGCCGCGGGGCCGTGCCCGTGCTCATGCCCGGCGAGACGGTGCGGGTGCCACTGCGGGTCACCTTCAGCCAGCGGGGGGACCGCTACATCGGCCGCCTGTGGGCCACCTCGGTGCGCCCGTTGGGGTTGGCGGGCGGGCGGCCCCTCTACAGCGCGCCGGTGCGGGTGATGGTGGTGCCGCCGCTGCGGGACGTGCGCGGGCCGGCCCCGCGCCCGGCGCCGGGCATGGGCACCCACGGGCCCCGGGCGCTGGTGGGCACCGCCGACGAGCTCGTGGGGGTGCGCCCCTACCGGCCGGGCGACCGCATCCGCGACCTGCACGCCGGCTCGTGGGCCCGCCTGGGCGAGCCCATGGTGCGCGAGTACGCCCACCCCCTGCGTGCCGTGGCCCGGGTGCACTGTGTGCTGGCCGGCCCGGAGCCCGATCGCGACAGCGTGGACGGCGCCCTGACCCTGGCCGGCTCGCTCACGGCGCACGCGGTGCGGGCCGCGGCGCTGGTTTCCCTGACCGTGGACGGCGGGCAAGGCCCCCACCACCTGCAGGTGGGCCACCGGGCCGCCGGCCTGGAACTGGCGCTGGACCTGCTGGGCACGGCCGAGGCCCACGCTGGGGGGCGCCCGGGGCCCCCGCACGGCCCAGCCGGCGCGCCACTGGAGGTGGTGTTCGCCGGGTGGGATGACGGGCTGGCGCGGTGGTGGGCCCAGGTGCGCCAGACCCAACCGCGGGCCCGAGGCTGGGTGGTGCACCGCCAGCGCAAGGTGCGGGCGGCGGCCGAGGCGGCGGGCCTGAAGGCCGTGGCGCCGGCCCGCCTGGCCGACGGGGTGACGCTGTGACCCGGGAGGCTCCGTGAGCCTGGAGGCGCAGATCCGTACCCGCGTGGCCCTGGCCGCGGTGGCCTTCGCCTTGGCCGTGCCGGCGGTCATCCTGGCGCTGCAGGGCGGGGTGGTGGCGGGCTTCGGCATCGTCCTGGGGCTCCTGGCGCTCATCGGCGCGCGCACCGGCGGCGGCGGCGAGCTGCCCGTCTGGGTGCAGCTCATCCTGCAGGGCGCGGTGGCGGCCACCTGCGCCGTGGGTCTGTCGCTGGTGGGCGACGTGCCCCAGGGCAAGGTGGGGCCGTATGTCACGGTGGGCTTCCTGGGCGCCGCGCTGCCCCGGCTGTGGCAGAAGGTGGACCCTTCCGGGCGCTCGGTGACCCTGGGCCTGGGCCTGCTGGCGCTCATGGGCATGGCGCGGGCGGTGCCGCGGGCGGCCTTCGGCATCGCGGTGGCGGCGTACCTGGCGGCGGGCCTGCTGGCCACGCTGGCGGCCGATCGCAGCGCGCCCTCGCTGCTGCGCCACCCGCGCGGGGCCCTGGCGCCCTTCGTGGGGGCCCTGCTGCTGGCGGCCGGGGTCATGGGCGGCCTGGGCTGGTCGCTGCCCGCGGCCGAGCCGGCGGTCAGCAAGGTGCTGCAGGACTACCTGTTCGACGGGAAGGTGGCCGAGAGCGGCTTCGGCGAAGGCCGGGTGAACCTGGGTGATCTGACCGAGATCGTCACCTCGGACGCCGTGGCCATGCGGGTGTTTGGCGCCGCCGATCACCTGCGGGGCATGGTGTACGTGGACTACGCCCACGGCCAGTGGGCGGCCCGCCGGCGGCCCGACGACCGGCCCGAGCGCGGCGACTCGGCGCGCATCCCGCTGGGCGCGGGGCCGGCAAAGGGTGAGGCCTTCCGGGTCGAGGCCGAGCACGACGCGGGCCGCGCGTTCTTCGCGCCGCTGGGCGCCGCCGCGGTGCTCGACGCGCCGGTGGACGCGCGGCTGGACGCCTACGGCGTGCCCCTGTTCCCCAACCGCCTGCTCACCGACGCCCGCACCTGGCGGGTAGAGCCCGGCCCGGTGAAAGGTCGGCGCATCGCCGCCCCCGACGAGCACGATCTGGCGGTACCCCGG
The DNA here is from genome assembly GCA_020633555.1 of Myxococcales bacterium. Classification (GTDB taxonomy): domain Bacteria; phylum Myxococcota_A; class Bradymonadia; order UBA7976; family UBA1532; genus JACKDL01. Next base: position 40,923 of record JACKDL010000029.1, read on the forward strand.
GGCATCCGCGGCGAGCTGATGCGCTTGAGCGGCCAGTGGGCCCGGGGCGCCGTGAGCCAGCAGGACACCGTGGAGTCGCTCACGCGCCACCTGCAGCGGGCCTTCGCGTACAGCCTGAAGCTCGACGAGGTGCCGTCAGCGGCGGATCCCACCCTGTTCTTCCTGACCCAGAGCCGGCGGGGGCACTGCGAGTACTTCGCCAGCGCCCTGGCGCTGCTGGCCCGCAGCCAGGGCATCCCCGCGCGGCTGGTCACCGGCTACCGGGTGTTCGAGTTCAGCTCGGCGGGGGGCTACCACATCGTCCGCAAGCGCGACGCCCACGCCTGGGTCGAGGTGTTCCTGGACGGCGCCTGGCGCACGGTGGATCCCACGCCGCCTGGCGTGTTGGAGGGGGAGTCCGCCCGCACGTCGGGCTGGTGGCGGGCGCGCTGGGACATGCTGGCGCGGGCCTTCACCGCCTTCGTGGAGCGCCTGTCGGGCCTGACCCCGCTGGAGCTGATGGCGGTGGCGGTGATCCTGGCGGTGCTGGCCCTGGCCTGGGTGGGCGTGCGGCGTCGCCGCCCCCCGCGGCCGCTGCCCGAGGCCTTCGAGCCGCTGGCCCTGGTGGAGGCCCGGGTGGCCGCGCAGCGGGGCCCGCTGCGGGCCCCCAGCGAGCCCCTGCTGCGCTTCGCGGAGCGGCTGGCGGCTGAGGGCTTCGCCGAGGCGGCGGCGCTGGTGGTGCGCTGTGCCCACCACCGCTACGGCGGGCAGGGGGAGCTGGACGGGCTGCTGCAGGCGGCGCGGGCCTTCGCGGCCCGCCGCCTCAGACGAGATCCTTGAAGAGCGGGGTGGACAGGTAGCGCTCGGCGCACGAGGCCACGATGAAGACGATGGTCTTGCCCGCGAGCTCGGGGCGCTGCGCCAGGGTCAGGGCCGCCGCCGCCGTGGCCCCCGACGAGATGCCCGCCGGGATGCCCTCGAGCCGGGCCAGCTTGCGGGCGTGGTCGTAGGCCTCCTCGTCGGTGATCTGGAGGATCTCGTCCACCACCTCGCGGTCCAGGTTGGGCGGCACGAAGCCCGCGCCGATGCCCTGGATCTGGTGGGCGCCCGGGCGCTTGCCGCTGAGCACCGCCGAGCTGGTGGGCTCGACGGCCACCACCTTCAGCGCGGGGTTGTGCGCCTTCAACGCCCGCCCGATGCCGCTGACGCTGCCCCCGGTGCCCACGCCCGCCACGAAGACGTCGACCTGCCCGGCCGTGTCGGCCCAGATCTCCTGGGCGGTGGTGCGCTCGTGCGCCGCCGGGTTCGCGGGGTTCTCGAACTGCTGCAGGATGAGCGCGTCGGTCAGGGTGGCCGCCAGGGCCTGCGCCCGTCGCACGGCCCCGCCCATGCCCTCGGCAGCGGGGGTGAGCTCGAGCTCGGCGCCCAGGCCCGTCAGCAGCGCGCGGCGCTCCACCGACATGCTCTCGGGCATGGTGAGGATGAGCCGGTAGCCCTTCACCGCGGCCACGAAGGCCAGGGCGATGCCGGTGTTGCCGCTGGTGGGCTCGATGAGCACCGTGCCCGGGCGCAGGGTGCCTGCCGCCTCGGCGGCCTCGACCATGGCCAGGCCGATGCGGTCCTTGATGCTCGACAGCGGGTTGAAGAACTCCAGCTTGGCCAGGACCGTCGCGCCGGCGCCCTCGGCCATGCGGTTGATCCTCACCAGGGGCGTGCCACCGATGGTCTCGGTGATGTCTTGGTAGATGCGACCCATGCCTCGGTGTACCACAGCGCCGCGCCGGCTATCGATAGTCGGGGAGGAAGACCGGCGCGCGGCTGGCCGGGCGGCGCGCGGGCGCCGAAGCGGGCGCCGTGGCCGGTGCCGGGCGGGGCCCGCGGCGGGGCCTCGCGGGGTGGGCCGACCGGGGCGCCGCAGGCTCATCAGGTGCCGCGCGCGCGGGCCGGGGCGGCGCCGTCCAGGGGCGCGCGTCGTCCGCGTGGGCCAGCCCCCAGTGTCCGGCGGGCAGCCCACCGGGCCACCACGGGGCCTGCTCAACCAGTCGCACCTGGCCCTCGGGCGTCTTCAAACTCAACGGCGCCGCGGGGACTTCGACGAACAGCCGCACGGCGGCGGCCCGCACTGCGGCTTCGACCGCGTCGCCCGCGCCAACCGCCACCACTTCGGGCCGCCCGAAGGCCGCGAGCCCCAGGGTGCGGGTGCCGTCGGCCACGGCCTTGACCTGCACGAAGGCGTCCAGGGGGGCGCCGCCGCCCGGCCCCAGCGTGGGCCAGTCGGCAGGGCTCCAGCGCTGTTGGCCGGGCCCTCGCAGGCCACTGGCGCCCTGGCGCAGGCAGCCGGCGGTCGCGGCGTGGACGGCCGTGCTCAGCCGGGGATCCACGTCGGTAGGCGTCTCGAGGCGCAGGTCGTCGCCCTCGACGGCCAGCACCTGGGGACGGCGCAGGCCGGGCACCGCGACGATGAGGCGGGGCGCCTGCCCCGTGGCCAGGGCCCGCCGCTTCAGCGACGAACGCAGACACTCGCCCAGCTCGGCGGGCCGCGGCAGGCTGCGACCCTCGATGGTCCAGACGAGCGGCGGGGGGGACGGCGGCTCGGCGTCGGGGACGCCTCCGTCTTTGCCGCGCCCGCCCAGCACCCCGTCCGCGCCAGTGTCACCGGCCGGGGCGCCTGATTCGGCCCAGGGCCAGATCAGCGCGAGGGTGACCAACGCCCCGAGGCCCGCCCACAGGGGGTAGCTCCCTCCGCTCCGGCGATTTGCGCGCCCCTCAGGCATGGACGGTGTCACTGGCTGTCACGTTGGGGTTGAGCCTGTTCCACTGGCCCAGGCGACCGTGTTCTGCGTTGCGCCTCCTCGACGGACCACCTGTACGCCTGCGTCGGCGCGCCTTGGTCACGGCCGCCCGGTCGGCGCGGCTCAAACTCAACATGAACGTGACACCCGATCAGTCCCCGTGCGGGTTGGGTCCGAAGAACCCTTCGAACTCATCGTGGGACCCGATGAAGCGCGCCCCCGGCGTCAGATCCACGTGGAAGTGGTTGTCGTGGGCGGCGTTGTAGTTGGGGGTCAGTACGATGTTGAAGATGCGCCGCTCGAACATCTGCTGGCCCAGCTCAAACAGGATGCGGCCCGCCTCGGTCCGGAAGTTCTGCGTGTCGTGCTCCCAGTGATCCTCCACGTCGTACACCTGGCCGTCGCGGGTGCGGAACCACTTCAGATCGATGGCGCGGGCGTAGCCGTGCTCCGACAGGCTGTTGGTGCCGCTGATGGCGCGGCAGTTGTACACGCCGATGTGACCCACCTCGACGATGTCATACTCCTGCAGCAACGCGCCCAGCTCCACCAGGGCGTGGGCCAGGGGGCAGGCCATGTAGATGGGCTGGGGGGCGTCGTGGCTGACGTAGCGATAGCTGATGCCGTTGACCGGGCTCGAGACCCGCACCGGATCGGGGATGTCGCAAGTGACGCCCGGCAGGCCGTCGGGCATGTCATTGCGTTCCTCGGCCGGCACGAAGGCCACCCCCAGGGCGGCCAGATCGGCCAGACACTGGGGGGGCGGCGGGGCCTGGCCCGGCACACACACGCCCCGCTGGGTGCCCGGCTCACTGTAGCGTCCGCGCACGTCGCAGAAGTACCCAGGGCGGCAGCCGTCGCCGCCGAAGGCGTCCACATCGCAGCGCTGCACACAGGCTCCCGAGCCCACGATCACATCGCCGATGCAGAAAGTGACGGGCATGCCGGCCTGGTCGGGACACACCCGCTCACAGCCCAACGAGCACATGCCTCGGGGGTAGCCCTCGGCCTCCTGCAGACAGAAGGCCTCGTCGTAGTCGCAGTCGCCGTCGACCGCGCAGGGCCCGCCGATCCAGCCCGCGTTGAGGCCCGGATCCGGCGGCAGGCCGGGGTCCATGTCGGGGGCCGGCGGATCCATGTCCGGGGTGGGCGGCGCCATGTCCGCGGGCGGGCGCCCTTGATCCATGGGGACGCCGGCGTCGCGGGGATCGGGGATGGGCTCGGCGTCGGGCCCGGCGTCGCGGTCGGGGCGGCCACGATCCACGGCCACGCCCTGGTCGAAGGGCAGCGGCCCACCCCCGCCGGCACCCCCAGCGCCCCCGCCGTCCTGGATGACCTGCAGCGGTGGCGGGCTGTTGGGCACGGTCCCGTCATCGTCGCAGGCGGCCAGGCTCAGGCCGAGCAACAGCACGAGGGACAAGGGGCGCAGCGAGACCATGGGGGGGCTCCAGGCAACGGGGCTTGGGGCACAGTGCCCCGAGCGGCGCCGGATCTTACCGGTGCGCCTCGGCGCAGGCGAGCCCAACCGCCGGGCCATCGGGCGCGTCGGCGGGTGGAGCGCGGCGGGAGCTCAGCGGGTGTGGCCGGTCCACTCCCAGCAGCGCTCGTTGTCGGGGGTCTTCTTGGCGGTGAAGGGCAGGGTGATGTTCTGCTTCGGCGCCCAGCGCCGCATGGCGCCCGTGAGCCCACCCATGGCCTTCGGGGTCTTCAGGCCCAGGATCTTCACGGCCTCGCTGACCGTCAGCGTGCCCTTCTCTTCGAGCAGCTCGAGGAAGCGGGCGGAGGCGGGCGGCAGGTTGGCCATGTAGGCCGCCCAGCGCTCGGCGTAGGGGGCGTCGGCGGCGGCCACGGGCGCCGGCTCGGCCTTCGCCTTGCCCTTGCCACGGCCCTTGGCCTTCGGCTTCGCCTTCGGCTTGCTCTTGGCCTTGCCCTTGGCGGCCGGCGCGGGAGCCGGGGCGGCCGCTGCCGGCGTTGCAGGGGCAGCGGCGGCGGGGGCCGGGGCGGCCGGCGCAGCGGGGGCGGCGGCGGTGGCGCCCATGAGGTCCGAGTGACCCCCCAGGCTCACCATGAGATCGGCGAGGGCGCGGGCAACCCCGGGCCGGCTGAGGGCGTCGAACGGGACTTCGATCTGAATGGACATCGGACCTCTCAAGCTGTGCACGTCAGAGCGTGCGGAACACATGGCTGCGTGTGTCATCGCACGCGACGCGAGGCCGATCAAGCGCAAAGCTCCGCAGGGCGGGGCCCATCGTCGCGCCTCGTCTATGACCAGCGGGGTCCGGATGTGACGGTCCACGGCCACCCGCACGGCGCAGGCAGACGGCGCCACCGCGCTGAGGGGGGCGCGTTCCCGTTGGTCATGTGTGGTATACAGGTGCCTTTCCTGGTGGAGGTGCCCGGTGCGCCTGACGCTCGCCCGCTTGCTGGGGCGCAACCCGCTGGCTGAAGTCTCGACGCTGATGGCGGCGGCGCAGGCCTGCACCGCGCCGGTCCCTGCGCTGGTCGAGGCGCTGATCGCAGGCGATCAGGCCACCGTGGTCGATCAGGCCAAGGCCATCAGCCGGCTCGAGGCCGAGGCCGATCGGGCCAAGGCGGCGCTGCGAGACCGGCTCCCGCGGAGTCTGTTGCTGCCCGTAGACCGCCGCGACCTGCTCCATCTGATCGTGGAGATCGACGCCATGGCCGACTGCGCCGAGGACGCCGGGGTGCTGCTCACCTGGCGGGCCTTGACGGTGCCGCCAGAGCTGGAAGGGCTGCTGCGGTCGCTCGTGCAGCAGGTGATGGCCACAGTGGATGCCGCCGCCGAGGTCGTGCAGGGCCTCGACGAGCTGCTGCAGTCGGCGTTCTCGGGGCCCGCGGCCGCGGCCCAGCAGGCCCGCATCAAGGCGCTGGGGGCGGCGGAGCACCGGGTGGACAAGGTGCAGGATCAGATCGCCAAGCGGCTGTTCGGCGACGACGCGCTGCCCGCGGCCGAGCTGGTGCTGTGGACCCGGTTCCTGCAGGCACTGGGCGACATTGCCAACCACGCCGAGAACGTGGGCGAGCACATGCGGCTCTTCCTGGCGCGGTAGGTTGGACCTCGTCTCCCTGCTGATGATCGCGGCGCTGCTGGCCGGGCTGTATGTGGCCTGGACCATCGGCGCGAACGACGCGCCCAACGCCATCGCGCCCGCCGTGGCGGCCGGCGCCCTGCCGTTCTGGTGGGCGCTGCTGTTGGCGGCGGTGTGCGAGGCTCTGGGGGCCGCCGTGGCGGGGGTGCCGGTGAGCACCACGCTGACCCGGCGGCTCATCGACCTGCGGGCGGTGGACCCCTCCGACGCGGCGCTGGGGATGATCTCGGCCCTGGTGGCCAGCGGCGTCTGGCTGCACGCGGGGCTGCTGCTGCGGGTGCCGGTGTCTACCACCCAGAGCGTGGTGGGGGGCCTGGTGGGGGCGACCCTGGGTCTGAGCGGTGGGGCGAAGGTCGCCTGGTGGTCCGTGGCGCAGGTGGCCGTGGCCTGGGTCCTGGCACCTGCCCTGGCGGCGCTCCTCGCCTACGGCCTGTTGCGGGTGGCTCGCCACGCCGTGCGCAGGGCGGGTGGGCTCGCTGTGGCGGTGATGGCCGCCGGCGGCGCAGGGATCGGGGCGGTGGTCGCCTTCCAACTCGGGGCCTCGGGCTGGGCCATGGCTGGGGCCGCCCTGAGCGTGGGGTTGCTCACCGCGGGCGTGGCCCGGGGCCGCGGCGCCTCGCCCTGGCAGCGCCTGCATGTGTTGAGCGCCGCCTACCTGGCCTTCGCCCATGGCGCAAACGACGCGGCCAACGCCGTGGGCCCGCTGGCCGTGGTCTACGGGGCGTTGCGTGGGCTGGCGCCGGGCGCCACCCCCAGCATCTCGACGCCCATGGTGCTGCTGGTGGTCACGGGCATCGTCATCGGGCTGCTGACCTCGGGCTACCGGGTCATCGCCACGGTGGGGAAGGGCATCACCCACCTGACCCCCGTCAGCGGCTTCACCGCCGTCATGACCGCTGCGGTGGTGACGGTGGCAGGCACGGGGCTCGGGGTCCCGCTGAGCACCACCCATGTGATCCTGGGCAGCGTGTTGGGCGTGGGCGCGGCCCGGGGCGTGGGCGCGGTGAACCTGCCGGTCTTGAAAGAGGTGCTGGTGGCGTGGGCGCTGACGGCCCCGCTCAGCGCCCTGCTCGCCGCCGGCCTCGCCGCCGCCCTGCGCTGAGGGCCAGCCCCAGGAGCGCGAGCCAGCCCACCGGGGCGTCGCCCGGGATCGCACGGCAGCCCCCGGTCTGCACGGCTTGGCGGGCCACGGGCGCGGGCAGGTCCACCAGGCCGCCTTGGTCGCGCGCGAGCCCGGGTCCGGCGTCCAGGCGGGGGCGAGCCGCGTCGGGATCAGCCAGCGGGCCGTCCTCCTCGGCTTCGGCGTCCAGTCGCCCGGCGTCCGGGTTGGGGGCCATGTCTTCGTCGGCCGGGCCAGCGTCCGGGGGGACGTTGGCCGCCGGGCGCAGCCGCACGGCGTCGTAGACCAGCCGCTCGCCGCCCTCGCGGTAGGGCTCGCCCGTGTTGTCGAGCAGGGCGACCCACTGGTCGGCCCCCGCGTTGAAGTCGAACCGACCCAGCGACACCCAGCCCCCGCGGGCGGACTGGTCCAGCCGCACCTCGTCCTCGCGGCCTGCGTGGCGCACCACGTAGCGGGCCTGGCGGGTCAGCGTCCCGCCGGGATCGGGCAGGTGGACGTCCACCGCGTAGTCGCCGGCGGCGGCCAGATCCAGGTGCCAGCGCCCCACGCAGTCGGGGCGCTCGCGGTCGATGGTGCCGGTGGTCAGGCTGCCTCCCCCCTCGCCCACGGGGTGGGCCTCCCACCACTCGCCCGTCTCGCAGGCGCGCTCGAAGCACGGCTCACCGTCGTCCACCTGGCCGCCCTCCGCGGCGATGATCGCCTCGCAGGCGCCCGGGGGCGGGCCGGCGTCGGGCTGGGGGGGCGGGCCGGCGTCGGGCTGGGGGCCCGGATCGTCCACGCAGGCCCCCTCGGCCCGCACGACCTGCACGTCGGCCCCGTAATAGAACCGCAGGATGTCCTGGTAGCCGCGGCCGGCGGTGGCCAGGCAGTGGGCCCCGTTCTGCGACTTGCAGCCCCGGTTGCGCGGGTTGGCGGGGTGCCCCAGGGGGCTGGGCTGCACGTCGCCGCCGCGGCGTCCTTCGTTGTACGTGACCCAGCGCTCGGTGCTGGTGGGGTCCCGATCGCCCGCCTGGGCCACGCACTCGGGGGGGTTGGGGACGGCGCCCGCCACGTAGAAGGCCGCCAGCACGACGTTGTCGTGCATCAGCACCTCGCCCTCGGTGGCCTGAACGGCGGCGAAGTGCCGTGCCTGGGGTGGGCGGTTGCAGGTGTACACCTGGTCGCTCGTGCCGTCGGCGATGGAGCCCGAGGTCTCGAGCTTGAAGTACAGGTAGGTGCGGGCGGCCACTGCCTGGGCCTTCAGCGCCTCGTCGGCAGCCGCGCCGTTCTCGCAGGCGATGACGCTGGGCAGGTAGCGGCCCTCGACGTCCACCTCGCCCACGTCCCGCACCGTGGCGGTGCACCGGGCGGCCAGCCCCTGAGTGTGCCGGTAGACCGGCGGGTCCCAGTTCTCGTCGGCGCAGCCGGCCAGGGCAGCCAGCGCGAACATCAGGGTGAGCCTTCGCATGGGCGGAGCGTAGCGAGGTGGTGTGCCCCCTCGCCAGGGGACGCTGCGCGACGATAGAGTGACCCGGTATGGCGTATGAAGACGACGAACCGGGGCCCGGCGACTCCCTCACCGACGGCGAGGTCCGGGTACGCAAGCGGCTGACCCGCCGGGCGAGCTGGTCCACCCGCGCGGCCATGGTGCTGGCGGTGCCCGTGCTGGCGGGCCTGCTGCTCGTGCACCTGAAGGCCATCCTCATGCCCCTGGTGCTGGCCATCCTGGTGGCCTTCGTGCTGCTGCCCTTCGTGGGCTGGCTGGTGCGTCGGCGGGTGCCCGAGGGCGTCGCCATCCTCGTGGCCGAGGGGGTGGGCACGCTGCCCGTGCTGGGGCTGGGCCTGGTCTTCGCCTCGACCGTGGGCCCGCTGACCGACGCCCTGCCGAAGTACCAGGCCGGCCTGGAGAAGCAGATCACGCAGAAGCTGGACCAGGCGCTGGACCTGATGCGGGTGACCCCCAAGCGCAAGGCCGAGGTGCGGCTGGAGCTGGGGCAGCGCACCCTGCCCGAGGCGCTGCAGCAGGGCTTCGCCGTGGCCCGCTCGGGCCTCGGGGCCGCCACCACGGCGCTGGGCTACTTCTTCCTCACCTTGGTGTTCAGCGCCTTCATCCTGTTGGAGGGCCGCCGGCTGCGGGAGAAGTTCGCCGAGGCCTTCGGGGAGGGCCACGCCCTGCTGGCGGCGCTGGACGGCATCGGCCACGACGTGCGGGTGTATGTGGTGGCCAAGACGCTCATTTCGGCGCTCACGGGCGTGTGCGTGTTCGTCTTCCTCGAGCTCATGAAGGTGGACTTCGCGCTGTTCTGGGGGTTGCTGGCCTTCCCGCTGAACTTCATCCCCACGGTGGGCGCGGTGGTGGCCTCGGTGCCGCCCATCCTGGTGGTGCTGGTGGATCCCGACCTGAGCACCTGGCACGCCACGGGCGTGGTGGTGGGGCTGCTGGTGATCAACGGGGCCATCGGCAGCGTGCTCGATCCGCGCTACGTGGGCCACCGGGTGAAGCTGTCGCCGCTGGTGGTGTTCCTGTCCATGCTCATCTGGTTCCAGCTCTGGGGGCCCGTGGGGGCCATCCTGGCGGTGCCCATCATGGTGTCCATCAAGGTCATCTGCGCCCGGGTCCCGGCCCTGGAGCCGGTGGCCACGCTGATGAAGGGGTAGCACGTGCGCGGGCGGCTGGGGCTGGTGTTGGCGGGCGGGCTGGCGGTGGGGCTGGGCCTGGGCTACGCGGTGGCGCGGCGGCCCCTGGCCACCCCGCGGCCCGTGGTGGAGCGGGGCCCGCTGGGCGCCGACGAGGCGGCCACCGTGAAGCTCTTCGCCGAGCTGGCGCCGTCGGTGGTCTACATCAGCACCGCCGAGATCCAGCAGGACCTGTTCCGGGCCTACGAGGTGCCCCGGGGCACCGGCTCGGGTTTCGTGTGGGACGGTCAGGGCCACGTGGTCACCAACTTCCACGTGGTGGCCGGCGCGTCGCGGGTGCTGGTGGGCTTCGACGACCAGGTGTTCTACGAGGCCACCGTGGTGGGCGTGGCCCCCGACAAGGACCTGGCGGTGCTGGCCGTGCGCGCCCCCAAGGGGCACTTCAAGCCCATCCCCGTGGGGCGCTCGGCGGATCTCCAGGTGGGGCAGCGGGTGCTGGCCATCGGCAACCCTTTCGGCCTGGACCACTCGCTCACCACCGGCGTGGTGAGCGCCCTGGACCGCACCATCCAGGCCATGACGGGCCGCCCCATCGAGGGCGTGATCCAGACGGACGCGAGCATCAACCCGGGCAACTCGGGGGGGCCGCTGCTGGACAGCGCGGGTCGGCTCATCGGTGTGAACACCGCCATCCAGAGCCCCACGGGCACCAGCGCGGGCATCGGCTTCGCGGTGCCCGTCGACACGGTCAATCGGGTGGTGCCGCAGCTCATCGCCTACGGCAAGGTGGTGCGCCCCAGCCTGGGCATCCGGGTGGCCCACGATCAGCGGGTGGCCGCCCTGGGCATGCAGGGGGTGCTGGTGCTGGCGGTGGTGCCGGGCGGCCCCGCCGAGGCCGCGGGCCTGCGCGGTGTGCGCCGCGAGGGGCGCCGCCTGGTGCTGGGCGACCTGATCGTGGCGGTGGGCGATCGAGCGGTGCGCACCAACGATGACCTGCTGCAGGCGCTCGAAGCCCACGACCCGGGCGCCGCGGTGACCGTGAGGTTCCTGCGGGGTGAGGCGGCGCTGGAGGCCCAGGTGCGGCTGGCGGCGCCGCAGCCCTGAGGCCTGCTCGGCGCTCCAGGGGCCGGGCCTTATCGCGCCATTCGACTTGATGTTAGGATTTCTATGAATTAGAAGGTGTCGAAGGAGGTGAAGCGCGATGCGCCAAATTCGCGACGCCCTCGAAGAGCTCCGCGAGGCCGGCATGCCCTTGGCTGGTGCCCTGCGCCTCGCTGCGTTGCACATCGCGGCGGGTGATGAGTCCGGCCTCTCGCCCCTGTTCGCCGCCTCCCTCCAGGCCCACGGCACCCGCCCCGATTGGACCGCGCTGCGCGCCCTGGTGTCCGCCGCGCGGGCGTTGACCCCTCGGCTGGTGCCCGACGGCAGCAACGTCGTCCAGGTGGGCGACCGCCCCGATGGGTTCCTGATCGTGCATCAGGGGGCGGTGCGCCTGCCCAACCAGCAGCGCGTGAGGCCCATGGGGGTGGTGGGGGCCGAGGCCGCCCTGGCGCGCCGCCGCTACCGCATCGACGCCGTGGCTGAAGGGCCCACCGTGCTGCTCCACCTGCCTCAGGCCGAGGCCGAGGCGCTGTTCAAGGGGTGCGGCATCGCCGCGCGGGCCTTCGCGCTGGGGCCCCGGGCGCGGCGTTCATCGGCGCCGCCCATGTTCGTGCGCCGCTCAGGGTGAGGCCTTCGGGCGCAGCACCACCCGCACCTGGGCCGTGCACGTCGCGTCGGGCCCCACCACCACCGGCAGCCGCTCGAAGGTGCGCTGCAAGCAGTCGCTCAGGTTGCTGTCGAGCAGGGTGGCCTCCTCCAGGCGCGCCACCGTACGGCCTTGGGGGCCCTCGGCGGTCACCGCGTAGGTGAGCCGGCCGCCCCGGGGCGGATCCAGGTCGTAGCAGGCAGCGAGCTGGGGCCCCAGGTCCTCCAGCGCGCGGCCGAACCTGGCTTGCGCCGCGCACGCGCCCTGAAAGGCGAAGGGCCGCACGGCCACGTCCACGGCTGCGGGCGCCGCGGCGTCCGCGGCGGGCTCGTCGGTGGGCAGGAGGGGCGAGCTGCGTCCGCCGCGGAAGACGGGCCCCGCGAACGGGTAGGGCACGCGGGCGCCGGCCGGAGGCGCGGGCACGGCGGGATCCACCGGCGTCGGGCCGGGGGCCCAGCCGGCGATGCGCCACACGCCCGCCTGCTGGGTCAGCCACAGGGTCTGCAGGTGCGGCTTGCCCTGGAGCGTGATCAACGCCTCGACCACCACCCGCCCGTCGATGGATCTCACCCGCCACACGTCCTCGAAGGTCAGCTCGGCGGGCTGTGCCACCAGCAGCCGCAGCGGGAAGTCGGCCGGCTGGACCTCGGGAGCGAAGCGATCGGCCAGCGCGGCCGGCTCGTCGAAGACGTGGTGCTGCAGGAAGGTGATCGCGCGCCCCTCGGCGTCGGCCGGCTCGGCGATCCTGGGGGCGCCGTCCCGCTCGCAGGCGGTGAGGGCCAGCAGCGCCACCAGCGCGCTCGCGCGCCACGCCCTCATGGACGGCGGCTCGCCAGCGGCAGCCCGGGGGCCGCCACCTGCCAGTGGTCGAGCAGATCGACGGTGCGCGCGTGATCGGTCTCGAAGTTGGCGATGAGCACGGCGCCCACGGGCCGCAGGGGCTTCAGCCGCTGGAAGGCCGCCGCCAGCGAGCCGGGGTTCAGCCGGCCGCCGGCCTGGGTGGGCACCACCTCGACCTGATCGCCCACCTGCAGCCGCACCTCGGCCATGTCGCGCTGGATGACCACCAGGGGCGGCGCGGCGGGGCCCCGGGGTCGCGGACCGCGGCGGGCCAGGGGCAGGGTGGCGGGCTTGCCGGCGGGCCCGCGGACGGCCAGGCGCAGCCCCTCGGCGCCCGCCTCGACGGCCCAGTCGGCCAGCAGCGCGTGGCGGCTGGCGGCGGCCCCGCCGGGCAAGGCGATGACCACCTCGGGCACGGCCGTGGCGTGCACGGCCTGGGCGAGGCGGTGGCGCACCTGCAGGTGCCGCTGGATGGCCTCGACCACCGGATCGTGCTGGTTGGCCACCGGATCGCCGTCCACCCAGACCCGCGCCTCGTGGGCCACCACCACCACCTGGGCGGTGGGGCGTCCATCGGCGTCGCGCCCGGCCAGGCCGCCGCGCCACGGCTCGGCGTTGGGCGCGCCAGGCAGGCCGTCCGGGCCCAGCAGGTCCAGCCAGATCTGCTGCTCTTCGGGGGGCGGGACCTCGACCACCTGCCAGGCGTCCAGGCCCCGGGCCAGCACCACGTCGAGCGCCAGGGGCCAGTCGTCGACGCTGAAGGCCACCCGGGCGGCGCGGCGGTCGGCGTCCAGCCGACGCAGCTCGGTCACGGGCAGCCGCTCGTAGCGCTTGGGATCCACCCGCCGGGCCAGCAGGAACGCGTCGAAGGCGGCCGGCGCGAAGTGGCGGCTGCGGGCGGCCACGTCGAACAGGGCCGGCCCGAAGGCGGCCTCCACCGTGGCCAGGGGCGACGTCAGGTGATCCGCGGGCGGCGGCGCCTCGCCCCCGCAGGCCCCCAGGACCACCGTGACCAGGGCCGTCCACACCGCGCGCCTCACGGCAGCACCTCGACGGCGCCGCCAGGCGGCAGGCGCAGGGTGTCGTGGCCCGCAGGGTCCGCGCCGGTGAACCGCAGCCCCGCGTGCAACTCCGCGTCATTGAAGGCGATGTTCTCGGGGCTCCGGTCGCGCTTCTGCAGCTCCAGGTGAGTCAGGCTGCCGTCGGCCAGGCACACGCGGGCCCGGGTGCGGCCCTTCTCGCGGCGGGGCTCGGCCACCACCCGGGCGTCCACCCGGCCCTGCGGGGTGGCCCGCGAGACGGCGAACCAGGTGGCCTGCAGCAGGTCGCGGCGGGTGCCCACCGCCCGGTCCACCGCGGCCATGAAGGCGGGGCGCTCGAAGGCCCAGGCGGCGTGGCACCAGTCGCCCGCCGCCAGGGCCGGGCAGGGTCGGCTGTGGGGGCAGGGCAGGTGGGCGTGCCAGCCGCCGGCCACCAGCGCGTCGCGCAGCGCCAGCGCGCGCCGGCTGGGCTCGGCGGCGGCCGGCTCCAAGGCCAGGGCGAAGCCGTCCGGGCTCACCAGCCTGTCCAGCAGCGCCACCAGGCCCGCGTCGGCGGTGGCGGGCAGCTCGTTGACCACGTTCATCATCAGCGCGAGGTCGGCGGGGGGGCCCGCCCAGTCGGGTGCCGTGAGGTCCAGCAGGCGGGTCTGCACGGGCAGATCCAGCGCGGCGGCCAGCGCCTGGGCGGCCTGCAGGTTGGCGGCCCGGTGGTCGGTGAGGGTGTGCTGCACGGTCCGGCCGTTGGCCCGGGCCCACAGCCCGACCCCCACCACCCCGGTGCCGGGGCCGCCGCCAAGCTCCACCACCGAGAAGGGCTCGGGCAGGTGCGCGGCCAGCCGATCGAGGGCCGGCCAGAGCTTGGGGGCGTTCGCGCACAGGTAGTAGGTCTGGTAGGCCGCCCGCAGGTCCGCGCGCTCCAGGTAGCTGCCGCCGGCGAACCGGGCCCGGTCCTGGGTCAGGCCCATCTGCAGGGCCGCCACCCCCTGGGCCAGGCGGGCCACGGTGGTGGGGGCCTCCAGGGGGCCGTGCAGGCGCGCCAGGGCGGCCAGCAGGGGCTCAGGCACCGACAGGGCGGTGCCGCTTCTTCGGCGGTCGCGGCGGCTCACCCGGGCGAGTCTACCGGCCCCGGGGCCGGCCCTGCTATCCTCCGCGGCCCGTGCGTGCACCCCTTTCCCCCGCAGGTGGCCCATGAGCCCCGAGATCTGGCTGTCGCTGCTGGCCGGCCTGGCCCTCGCCTCGGCGGGGGGCGTCTGGGCCCGGCGGCGGGCAGCGCGGGCCGACGACCTGGCCGCGGCCCGGGAGCGGGTGGCCCGCCTGGAGGCCCGCCTGGCCGAGGCGCTCCAGCGAGTGCCCGAGCGCGACCGCCGGGCGGCCGAGGCGGATCCCGCCACCGTGGTGGGGCTGGCGGCCCCGCTGATGGCCGATCTTCGGGACCTCCACGCCCGGCTCGACGGCGCCCGCGCGTGGCTGGCGGGCTTGGAGGCGCGGCGATGATCCTGCCGCGGGTGCGCGACGCGCTGCCCACCCCCGGCGAGGCGCCCCGGGTGCTGTTCGAGGACGCCGATCTGGTGGTGGTGGCCAAGCCGCCGGGCTGGTTGACCCACCCGGACGGCACCGGCGACCGGCCCGCCGTGACGACCACGGTGGGGGCCCATGGGGTTCACCAGCGACTGGACGTGGACACCACCGGGGTGCTCGCCCTGAGCCGCAGCGCTCGGGGTGATGCCCTGCTGTGCGCCGCCTTCGCGCAGGGCAAGGCGCGCAAGATCTACCGCGCCGTGGTGGACGGGGCGCCGCCGGCCCGCCAGGTCCTCTCGCAGCCGCTCGACGGCAAGCCCGCCGAGACCCGGGTGGAGGTGGAGCGCGCGGGGGACGGCTGGGCGCTGGTGCGCTGCGAGCCCGTGACGGGCCGTACCCACCAGATCCGCCGCCACCTGGCTGGGGCCGGCACGCCCATCCGGGGCGACGGGCGCTACGGCGACGCGCTGGACCGCCAGGCGCCGCACGCCCTGCTGCACTGCGCCGCGCTGCACCTACCGGGGCCGCGGGTGTTCGAGGCGCCGCCACCGCCGGCCTTCGCCCGCTACCTGGGGCTGGATGCTGCGGCGGCCCGCGCGGGGCTGGCTGAGGATCCGGCCACCACCTGCTATCGGGAGCTCGACGGCGAGGGCGACGGCACGCCCGGCTGGGTGGTGGATCGCTACGGCGACTGGCTGTGGGTGCACCACCACCTGGCCCACCCCGCCGGGCCGCTGCCCCCGGCCGCGGGCGTCTACACGGTGGCCGCCCACCCCGACCGAAGCCGCGGGCAGCAGCCCCCGCCGGCCCACAGCGCGGGGGCGCCGGCGCCCGAGTGGCTCGATGTGTGGGAACATGGCGTGGCCCACCGGGTCCAACTGGGCGTGCAGCACCTGTCCACCGGCATCTTCCTCGACCAGCGGCCCCAGCGGGCCTGGCTGGCCCGGCACGCGGCGGGCATGCGGGTGCTGAACCTGTTCGCCCACGGGGGGGCCTTCAGCGTGGCCGCCGCCGTGGGGGGCGCGCAGACGGTGAGCGTGGATCTGTCGAAGCAGTGGCTGGGGCGGGTGGGGCCTTCGCTGGCGGCCAACGGGCTGGACCCGGATCCCGGCGCCCACGACACCATCTACGGTGACGTGTTCGACTGGGCCCGCCGGCTGGCCAACCGGGGCGAGCGCTTCGACCTGGTGATCTGCGACCCGCCCAGCACCAGCGTGGGCAAGCGCAAGCGGCGCTGGTCGGCGGCGAAGGACTACCCCGAGCTGGTGGGCCTGCTGAGCCCGCTGGTGGCGCCCGGCGGCGCGCTGTGGGCGGCCACCAACCACCGCGGCGTCACGCCGGCGCGGTTCGCCGAGCTGGTGGGCCGCGGCGCGCCCTGGGGGGCCTGGCTGGAGCGGGTCTGCCCCCCGGCCGTGGACTTCCCCGGGCCCGCGGGGCCGGCCCCCGTGAAGACGCACGTCTGGCGTTGGCCCAAGCACGGCGTGGAGACCTGATGAGCCTGTCCGAAGACCGCAAGCGCACCCTGCTGCTGGTGGGGATCCTGGGGGTGGTGCTGGGCACGGGCCTGGTGCAGTACCTGTGGCAGCAGAAGCGCGAGGCCGCCGCGGTGGCCCAGGCCAACCGCCCCGAGGCCCGGGCCCAGGCGGCGCTGCAGGACGCGGATCGCGCCACGCTGGCCCATGATCTGGGGGCAGCGGATCAGGCGCTGCTTCGGGCCCGGGAGGCCCTGGACGCGGTGCTGCTGGAGCGGCCGACGGACGAGGGCGCGCTGCGCTCGCGGCTGGTGGTGGCTCGGCGCCTGGCCAACGTGGCCGAGCAGGCGGGGCGGGCGGCGCAGGCCCGCGAGCACTTGAGCGACGCGTGGCGGCGGGCGCAGGCCCTTTTCGAGGCGCAGCGCACGGGCGAGCGGGCCCGCCTGGACCTGCTGACGGTGGCCCGCGAGTTGGCGGCCGTCCTGGATCGAGCTGGCGAACACAGCGCCGCCGCGCAGCGCACCGAGGAGGCCGCCAAGGCCGTCGAGGGGTCGCTGAAGGGGCTGACGCCCCCGCACACCGTGCGGCTGGCGCTGGTGGACACCTGGGAGGCGGCGGCCAGGGGGCACGGGGCGGCGAAGACCGCCGACGCGGCCATCGCGGCGGCCCGGCAGGCCATCGCCCACGCCGAGGGGGCCGTGAAGACCAGCGACCAGCCGGCGGTGGCCATGGCGCGGCTGTCGAACGTGGCGGGCGAGGCCGCCAAGCTGGCCAGCGAGCTGGGGCACGAGAGCGTGGCCGACCTGGAGGCGCAGGTGATTCGCCTGCTGCGCGCCCGGCTGGACACGGCCCAGGATCCCGACGCCGTGCGGCGCACCTTGGGCATCTGGCTGGCCCACCGGGCCGAGCGCGTCAAGGCCACGGACGACGCGGCGGCGCTGGCGGCGCTGGAGGAGGCCATCGCCTTGCGCAAGGCCCTGGTGGCGCGCAACCCCGAGGACGCCGAGGCCCGCGAGGAGTACGTGCGCGCCCTGAACGCCTTCGGGGCCTTCCACAGCGAGAAGGACCGGGACGACAAGGCCGTGGCGCGTTACGCCGAGGCGGCGGAGGCGGCGGCGGGCCTGCCCGAAGGTGGCGGCCGTATGCGCTTGATCGCCTTGGGGAATCAGGCGCACGTGCTGGGGCGGCTCGATCGCATCGCGGAGTCCCGGGCGGTGGCCGAGCAGGCGTGGATCCTGGGCCAGCGGCTGGCGGACGGGACCAAGGCCGATCCCAAGGCGGCCGAGGACGCCGCCCGCGCCGGCCTGCGCTATGCGCGGGTGCTGCGGGCGCCGCCCAAGCCACAGAAGGACCAGGCGCGCACGGTAGTGCAGCAGGCCCGGGACCGGCTGGCGGGGCTGAAGGGGTCGCGGGCCCAGGAGATCGGCAAGGCCCTCGCCGAGCTGTCGGAGGAGCTGGGCCGCTGAGCCGACCGACCCGCTGACGGGCGATCCTTCAGGGGAACTCGCAGCCGCCGTCCATGCAGCGCCGCCCTGGCCCGCACTCGGCGTCCCCGGCGCACAAGACCTCGGCGTCGGCGCGCACGCAGCGCCCCGCAGCGCTGCACAGCGGGCGTGCGCCGCCCTCGCAGTCGCTGTCGTCGAAGCAGGCCACGCAGACGCCCACCGCGCCCTCGTCGGGCAGGGCGCATTGCGGCTGCGCCACGGGGCAGTCGAAGGCCTCGCGGCAGGCGCCCTGGCCCACCGGGACGCAGGTGTTCTGCCCGTCGCACACCGGCCGCGCAGCCGGGCAGTCGGCGGCGTCCAGGCAGGCCACGCACACCCCGTCGGCTCGGCAGCGCCCGGTGGGATCCGCGCAGCGATCGTCGTCCCCCTGGCACCCCCCGGGGGCGGCATCGGGCCCGGCATCGCCCTGGCCGCCGCTGCCCCCGCCGCCCACCGCCGCGTCCACCACCGGCGCGGTGACGGTGTCGTCCACGTCGCAGGCGCCCAGCGCTGCGGCCAGCAGGGCCACCGCCCCGATCCAGGTGCGCGCGCTCACTGTGCCCCCTCCGGGCGCCCGAAGAAGGCGTCGATGGCCGCCAGCACCGCCCGCGGGGCCTCGACGGGCAGGAAGTGGCCGGCGCCTTCAATCAGCGTCACCTGGTGGCGCTGGGCGAACGCGGCCGTGGGATCGCCCCGGAAGAAACCAGGGCCGATGCAGGCGTCGTCCGTGCCGCCCAACACCAGCGCGGGCACGGGCAGTGGGCGGTTCGTGATCGCCAGGCTGGCGCGCCAGCGGGCCGGGCGCCGGGGCCACAGGGCTCGGTAGTAGCCCAACGCCGTGGCCAGGGCGCCGGGGGGCGCCAGAGCCCGGCGGGCGGCCGCGAGCTGGGCCTCGCTGGCCTGGAATCGAGGGCTCCAGCTCCGCCACAGCCGGTCCACGTAGGTCCCGCCCGTGGCCTGCAAGGCGCGCACGGCGCCAGGGACTTGGAAGGCCCCCATGTAGGCGCTGCGCCGGAGCTGGCCCGGGTCACGGGGCAGACCGGCGATGAGCCAGGGGATGGGCGGCACGCTCAACAGCGCCACGCCGGCCACCCGGGGGCCGTCGGCGGCGGCCTGCGCCACCGCGCTGCCCCAGTCGTGGCCCACCAGCAGCGTGTGCTGAAAGCCCAGGGCGTCCAGCAGCTCGCCCACGTCGGCGGCCAGCCCCGCCAGGCTCAGATCGGCGCCGGGGCTGCTCTCGGACAGGCCGTAGCCGCGCAGGTAGGGGACCGCCACCCGCCAGCCCCGCTGGGCCAACCCGTGGGCCAGCCCCATCATGTTGGCCGGCGCGTCGGGGAAGCCGTGCAGGAGTAGAGCGTCCCGCGGGCCGTCGCCCACCACCGTCAGGCAGTAGCGGCAGCCGCGGATCCAGTGGACTTCGGTGCGGACTGCGGTGTGCATGTCCGCGGTGTACCCGACCGGGCGGGGTGGTCGAAAGCCTCGACACTCCGCGTCGTTTCCCGCAGGTTTTCCCCGTGGAACGCGACGAATTGATGGATGTCCTCTTGGATTTGAAGCACGACCTGGGCAAGCACCTGCCCCGGCCCGTGCGCTGGTTGCCGCCGGACGCCTCGGCCGACGACCTGCGCGCGGCGCTGCGGCAGGCGCTCGAGCGCACCCACGGGGGCCGCTCGGCGGCGGCGCTGTGGGCCGACGCTGAAGGGGAGCTGGCGTCGGTGGCGCAGCGGCCGGCGTTCCAGGCCCTGGCCTTGGCCGTCCAGCGCGCCTTGGCCTGGGGCGCGCGGCTCGATGACCCGGACGCGGCCCTGGATCGCGCGGCCGTCGAGGCGGATCTGCTGGCGGTGGGCCCCGCGGTGGCGGCCCTGATGGACGCGGTGGCCCATGGCTGAGGGCGCGCGGCTGCTGCTCATCGACGACGGCGAGGCCTACGCCAAGGCCATCCGCAAGCGCCTGGGCGAGCACACGCTGCTGGATCCGCTGGGCGATGCCGCCCACCGCCTGCCCGACGGCCCGGCGGCGCTGGACTGGCTGGCGGCCAACCCGGCCGCCGCCGACGTGGTGCTGCTGGACATGCGCTTCGACGTGCCCGCCGAGCGGCTGCTGCCCCTGCCCGAGGCCACCACCCTGCGCCGGCAGCGCCGCTTCCAGGGGGTGGCCATCCTGCGGGCCCTGCGCGAGCGCTGGCCAGGCCTGCCGGTGGTGGTGCTCACGGCGGTCGAGGATCTGGCGCTGGTGGACGCCGGCGACGAAGTGGCCGGCCTGTCGCTCACCTACGTGCTGGACTCCGACGACCTGGACACCCTGCGCATCCGCATCCAGACCGCGCTGATCGAGGCCCAGCGGGGCGGGGAAGAGGGGGCCATCCTCTGGGGCCGGGATCCGGCGATGACCGAGGTGCGCCGGCGCCTGCGGATGATGGCCCGTGGGCGGATGCCCGTGATCCTCGAGGGCGAGACGGGCACGGGCAAGAGCTACCTGGCCGAGCGCCTGCTGCACGCCGCCAGCGGCCGCAAGGGCGCCTTCGTGGTGCTCGACCTGTCCACCGTGCCCACCGACCTCATCCCCGCCCACCTGTTCGGGGCCCGTCGCGGGGCCTACACCGGGGCCGTGGCCGATCGGCAGGGCGTCTTCGAGCTGGCCGACGGCGGCACGCTGTTCATCGACGAGATCCAGAACGTGCCGCTGGAGGTGCAGAAGCAGCTCTTGCTGGTGCTGCAGGACCGCAAGGTGCGCCCGCTGGGGGCCTCGAAGGAGGTGCCCGTGGACGTGAAGGTGGTGGCGGCCAGCAACGCGCCGCTGGCGCAGGCGGTGCGCGCCGGGCGCTTTCGGCCCGACCTGTACATGCGCCTTTCGCCGGCCACCCGGGTGGTGCTGCCGCCGCTGCGCACCCGGCCCGAGGATCTGGCCTTTCTGGCCCAGCGCTTCGTGGGGCAGGCCCTGGCGGATCCCGACCTGGCGGACCTGCGCGACGAGGTGGCTCGCGGGCTGGGGCTGGGCGGCGACGCCCCGGTGCACCTTCAGCTCGGCCGCGAGCCCGACGGGCAGGCCCGGGGCCTGCTGCTGATGGTGCCGGCGCCCGCCTGGAAGCGCCTGCTGCGCCACCCCTGGCCGGGCAACCTGCGCGAGCTGGCCATGGTGGTGCGCAACATCGTCACCTTCACGCTGGTGGCGGCGGTGGAGGCCCTGTCCGCCGGCGCGCCGCTGCGCAGCAACCGCCTGCAGGTGGACGCGGGGCTCATCGACGAGCTGCTGGCCGGCGCCATGGTGCTGCCCGACCCGCCCGAAGCCGAGGAGGGCGACGATCCCGAGGCCTTCAAGGTGCGGGTGGAGCCCCAGCGCACCCTGAACGCCGTCTCGACCTCGGTGGAGCGGCAGTACTTCCTGGCGCTGTACCGGCAGGTGGACGGCGACTTCGGGGCCATGGCCGAGCGCCTGCTGGGGGACCGCGGCCGGGGCCGCGCCATCCGGCTGCGCCTGAACCAGCTCGGCCTGAAGGTGCGCGACCTGAAGGACGGCGGGTGAGGGCGCCCGCTCCCGTGCGCCGGTGGCTGTGCGCCGCGCTGTTGACCGCGCCGTGGGCGGCGTGGGCGCAGGACGCCGGGCCGCCCGCCGCCGACGGCGGTGAGCCCGATCCGGCCCGGGTGGCGCAGCTCGTGGCCATGGCCGACGACGCCATCACCGGGCTGGCCCGCGAGCGCAACCTCGCGGGTCTGAAGGCGTTTCGTGCCAAGGACTTCCCCGCGGCGCTGCAGCTCTTCCGCGAAGCCCACGACCTGGCCCCCGGCGACCCCGAGATCACCAACAACCTGGGCTTCCTGTATCAGGCGCTGGGCAACCGGGCCGAGGCCGAGCGCTGGTACCGCGAGACGCTCGACCGGGCCCCCCAGCGGGGCGTGGCGTGGCTGAACCTGGCGGATCTGCTGGCCGAGGGCGGGCAGCCCGAGGCGCTGGCTCAGGCCGCCGAGGCGCTCGTGCGCGCCCGCCAGATCCGGGGCAACGCCTGGAAGATCATCCGGCGGCAGGCGCGGGTGGCCACCGCCCGGGGCCTGTTGGCCGACGCCGAGCGCTTCTATCGCGAGGCGGGCGAAGCCGGCGACGAGGGCCTGGCACTCGAGATCGGCGACTTCTTCCGCGAGCAGGGCCGCACCGACGACGCCCTGGGCTGGTACCGCCGGGTGCAGGGCGATGGCCTGCTGGCCGAAGCCAGTCAGCGCATCCGCGCGGTGCAGGTGGACCTGCAGGCCCGCCGCTACGGCTGGACGGCCCCCGACGCCGAGGTGCCGGCGGCGGCCCGGGCCCGGTTCGAGCGCGCGACGGCCGCCAGCAAGCAAGGGCAGGCCAAGGTGGCCGAGCGGCTGCTGCGCGAGGCCCTGGGCGAGGCCCCGCTGTTCGCCGAGGCCCACGGCGCGCTGGCCGAGCTGCTGGCGGCCCGCGGCGCCCATGACGAGGCCGAGCGCGCCTGGCTGCGGGCGCTGGTGCTCGACGGCGGGAACGCCGAGCTGCTGGCGGGGCTGGGGCGGTTCCTGGCCCAGCGCGAGCGCCCGGGTGAGGCTGCCTTCTTCCTGGGGCGCGCGGTGGCCCAGCGCCCCGACTGGCTGGCGCTGCAGCTCGACCTGGCCCTGGCGTGGCAGGCGGCCGGCGAGCTGCCGCGGGCGCTGCGCCGGGTGGAGCTGTACCTGGCCGCCCTGCCCGAGGACGCCCCGGCCGAGGCCGCCCGCGCCCTGCGGGCGACGCTGCGGGCCAGCCTGCCCGACGCCCCGGCCGATCCGCCCGAGCAGGACCCGACCCCCAGCGCCCTGGGCCAGGCCCTGGCGCGGGCCCGCGGCGCCCTGGCCGCCGGTGATCCCGGCAAGGCCATGGCGGCCCTGGAGGGGCTCGAGCACACCCCGGCGGTGCTGAACCTGCGCGGGCGCATCCTGCTGGCCACCGGTCGGCTGGCCGAGGCCGAGGCCGCCTTCGCCGAGAGCCTGGCGGCGGCACCGAAGCAGGCCGCCATCTGGGAGCAGCGGGCGCTGGTGGCCCGGGGCCGCGACCGCACCGCGGACGCCCGCGGCTGGCTGGAACGCGCCGAGGTCCTGGGCTCGCCCACCGCCGCGCTGCGTCTGGCCCGCCTGGACGCCGATCGCGGCGAGTCGCCCTGGCCCGACTGGATCGCCGATCTGGGGCGCTGGGGTCGGCTGGCCGCCGCCCGGGATCGACTGACGGCCTACCTGGCCGCGGGCGCCCCCGGGGGTGAGGCCGACGGCGCCCGGGCGCTGTTCGCCGAGCTGCGGCGGCGCCAGCGCGCGGCCTGGATCGCGCTGGGGGGCGGCGCGTTGGCGCTCCTGGGCTTGTTGGGGCTCGCCCTGCGGCGGGTCTGGGGGGGCGCGGGGCTCGAGGCCCTGCTGGCCCGCCACCCCGACACGGGCCCCGAGGTCCAGCAGGTCCTCAGCGCCATCCGCCACGAGGTGCTGAAGCACAACACCATGGTGCTGACGGGCCTGGTGGACGCCATCGAGCTCGGGGAGCCCTTCGCCGATCAGGCCGCGTGGTGCCGGCGCAGCCTGCTGGGTGCCCCGGGCGGCAAGGGCGAGGGCTCAGCCCACGCGCGGCTTCGGGGCTACGCCGCCCGGCTGGCCCGCCTGGGCCGCGCCCGCGGCCTGCGCCTGAACCTGCGCCGCAACGACAAGGCCCTGTCGGCGTTGCTCGAGGGTTTCCGCACCCTGGAGGGGGCCGCGGGCCTGCTCGATCGGGCGCCCCGCCTGGGCCCCGGGGGGCAGGCCCGGCTGCTGAGGGCCTTGCGCCGGGCGGCCCGGCTGCTGAACGTGCAGGGCTACGAGGGGGTGCGGGCCTTGCTCGACCAGCTCCGCGTGCTCCGGGTGGACGCGGCCCTGCTCGAGACCCTGTTCAGCCGCACCTGCAACGAGCCCGCCTTCGCCGAGGCCCGCATCGCGCCGCTGGCCATCGAGGCCGACGCCGACGCCCTGCCCACGGCGGTGGTGGTGCCCCGCTACGCCTTCGACGACATCCTGCACAACCTGCTGCGCAACGGGATCCAGAGCTCGCTGGCCCACTGCCCGGCGGGCGAGCCCGTGCGCATCGGCCTGGGCGTGGCCGTGGAGGTGGACCCCATCACCGGGCTGGCCCGGGTGGCCCTGCGCATCCTCGACCGCTCGCCGCAGCGGCTGACCCCCGAGATGCTGCGGGGGCGCTACATCGAAGAGGGCCTGGGCCTGACGGCGGATCTGGTGAGCCGCCACGAGGGCACCCTGGACGTGGAAGGGGCCGCCCCGCCCTGGCAGAAGGCGGTGGTGGTGAAGCTGCCCCTGCACGACGCCGACGAGGAGACCTGATGCGTGAGCCCACCGTGCTGATCGTCGAGGACGGCGACGAGTACCGCGAGAACCTGACCCGGTTCGTGCCCGGCCCCACCTGGCTCCAGGCGCGCTCCGCTTCGGCGGCTCTGGCGGTCTTGAGCGAGCAGCCCGTGGACGTGGTCTACCTGGACATGCGCTTCGACCGCATCCCGCGGGAGGATCTGGTGGGCGACCATGCCGAGGCCACCCGGCAGCACAACGGCGATCCCGTGCGCGGCTGGCGCTACCTGGAGAACAACCAGGGCCTGTTCATCCTGGACGCCCTGGCGCGGGCGGGCCACCGCGAGCTGCCGGTGATCCTGGCCTATGACTTCGGGCGCGAGGCGACCCGCTGGAAGCACCTGCACCGGCGCTACCCGCGGCTGCGTTGGGTGCCCGACGCGGTCACGCCCACCGAGATCCGGGCCACGTTGCTGGAGTGCCTGCGGCGCGATTGAGATCGTGTCCATGATGCTCGAAATCCGAGCGTCGTGCCCTTGCCATAAAGTCACACCGGGTGTGCCGCCGCGCCGGAATAGACCGGAACCCGGCGCCCGCGCGTTGGTCCAACGGCCTGCGGCGGGTTGGCCCGCCCCGTGCAGAGCAGCCCTGGCAGACGCCCTGAGCACACCCGACCCACGGAGAGCCCCATGCGCTGGATCATGCGGATCATCGACGAGCTGCGGCACATGCACCGGATCACCGGCCCCGCCGGCACCCTGCTGCTGGCCAGCCTGCTCGCCGCAGGGCTGGCGTCGGTGGCGCACGCCACCCCCGAGGTGCAGCCCGTCTGGAGCCCCTTCGAGAGCACCAGCGTGGTGGGCAGCCGCGAGCTCACGGCCTGGCTGCCGCCCGACGTGGCGGCCGGCGAGGAGCTGCGCTTCGTCATCGAGCTCGAGGCGGGCCACGCGCCTCCCGTGGCCGCCCACCTGCCCGGCCTGACCTTCGAGCGCGTCCCGCTGACCTTCGACGCTCGCACCGGTCTGCTGCGCGGCAGCCTGCGGATCCCGCACCGGGCACCCCATCAGGGCAGCTTCACCCTGCGGCTGACCGGCGATCACGGCGGCGAGTGGGACTGGACCGTCGCCCTGCGGGCCCCGGCCGGGGCGAGCTGAGCCCGGGACCTCGACAACGCAGCGCCCGGTGCCCATGCTCGCCACGTCACCACAGACAGGGGAGGCGAGGCATGCGCGGCGCAGGCGGCACCGAGGGCGGGATCGGCGAGTTCCTCTTGGGTTTCGTGATGTTGGTGGGGGGCGGCTACCTGTTCCTCGACAGCGTGCAGGTGCGCACTGGCTTCCACTGGGGCATGGCGCTGTTCGACATGGGCGGCGTCGGCGTCACCACCGGCATGGTGCTCATCCCCTTCATGATCGGGGTGGGCATGGTGTTCTACTCGAGCAAGAACCCCATCGGCTGGCTGCTGACGGTGGGGGCCATCATTGCGCTCATCTTCGGCGTCATCGCCCGCACCCGCTTGGAGTTCGAGCGCATGAGCCTGTTCAGCCTGTTGATGATCCTGGTGCTGATGGTGGGCGGGGCGGGCCTGCTGCTGCGGGGGACGAAGCAGCACGAGCCGAAGCCCGATCGGCGGGTGCGCTAGCGGGCCCCGGGCCGGCTACTCGTGGCCGGCCTTCTGGCGGCTGGCCACCGGGCGGCCCGAGGTCCAGCGCCAGGGGCGGTCCTTGCGACGATCCACCACCAGATCCACCGTGCAGGCGCTGCCGTGCACTGGCAGCGCCCACCCGCTGATCGTGGCGTCCACGCACTGGGTGTAGCCGCCCGCCGGGCGGTTGGCCTTCACCACGCCATCGCCATCCAGCTCGCCCCAGTACAGGTACTCGCGGCTCAGCTTCGCCCGGGTGAAGCAGGCGTCGAACAGCTCGGGCAGCCGGTCCTCGACCGCCGCGCCCACGGCGTCCACCGGGCAGGCGTCGCCGCCCGCCCGGGCGGTGGCGAAGACGCCGGTGGCGATCTCCACCGGCGCCCGCTCGCTGCGCACCTGCCCGCCCGCCTGGAAACTGAACTCGAAGGCCCAGCCCTCGGCGGCGCCGTCGTAGTCGGCGTCCAGATCTGCCTTGTGCTGCAGGGCGTCCAGCCCCTGCGGGATGGACAGGCCGTCGATTTTCTCCAGCAGCCCGCCCAGGCCGCTGGTGTGCAGCGCGCCGCGCAGCGCGTCGGCCTTGGTCACCAGCGCCAGCACCGAGCCCGAGGCCTGCACCCAGCCGCCCTTGGTGGCCTCCAGGGTGACCGCCGCGTGGAACTGGATGGGCGCGAAGCCCGTGAGCGGCACGTGGTAGCAGCGCGCCTCGGCGTCGTGGCTGGCGGGGCACGCCACCGGCTTCGCCTGCGTCGAGATGCCGCAGCGCTCACCCTTCTGGCTCGGCGGGCAGGCGTACTCCACGTGCACCGCCCGCACCCCGTCGGCGTAGGTGGGGCCCAGGTGGAAGCGCAGATCCTGCTTCGCCTGCCACCGCTCCACCAGGGGGGCCGACAGATCGGCGATGGCCCCGGGGCGATCCATCTGCACCCCGTCCAGCCGCAGATCCAGCGCGTCATCCAGCGCCGTCAGCGCGCTGGGGCCCGCGATGCGCTGGTCGATGAAGCCGTGGCCCCATTCCTTGAGCGCCGCCTCGGGCGTCAGCACCCACACTCCCGCGACCGCGAGGGTCGGCAAGCCCAGCCCGATGGCCCAAATCCGCTTCATGTGCAGCTCCCCCGAGTTTGTCGTGCCTGACCTGTCGTGCCTGCGTGCTACGCCGGCGCGCCGGCGCGGGTTTCACCATAGCAACAACGGGGCGGGTGGCGTCGAGGGTCAGCCGCCCAGCGCCATCCGGTAGCCCACGCC
This sequence comes from Myxococcales bacterium, assembly GCA_020633555.1. Classification (GTDB taxonomy): domain Bacteria; phylum Myxococcota_A; class Bradymonadia; order UBA7976; family UBA1532; genus JACKDL01. The sequence goes on from JACKDL010000029.1 coordinate 67,824, forward strand.
GCGCACCGTCTCGATGGCCCACGGATCGGCGGGCGACCAGCCCAGCTTCTTCTTCAGGTTGTGCACGAAGTTGTCCACCGTGCGGGTGTCCACCACCACATCGGTGCCCCACACGCCGTCGAGGATGGCGTCGCGATCCAGGGCCACGCCGGGGCGGTCCAGCAGGAACACCAGAAGGTCGAACTCGGTGCGGGTCAGGTGCACCTCGCCAGCGTCGGCAAGCACGCGGCGGCCCGTGCGATCCAGGGTGAAGCGGCCCAGGCGGTCGGCCAGCACCCGGGGGCCCGCGCCGGCGCGGCGCAGCAGGGCGGCCACGCGGGCCAGCAGCTCCCGCAGGCGGTAGGGCTTGGCCAGGTAGTCGTCGGCGCCCACCTCGAAGCCGCGCACCAGGTCGTCCTCCAGGGTGCGCGCGGTGAGCATGAGCACCCCGGCGGCGCCCCCGCCGGCCCGGTAGTCCCGGCACAGGCTGTAGCCGTCACCGTCGGGCAGCATGATGTCCAGCACCAGCAGGTCGAAGGGCTCGCCCGCCAGGGCGGCGCGGGCCTCGGCGGCGGTGCCGGCTGCGATCACCTGGTAGCCCTCGTCTTCCAGGTTGTCCTGCAGCACGAGCCGCAGGTTCTCGTCGTCTTCGACAATCAAGATGCGAGCCATGCCCGCGAGGTTAGCCTTGGACGGCGCCGGGCGGGAAGTGCAGGGCGAAGGTGGTGCCCTGCGGGCTGGTGCGGGCGACCTCGATGCGGCCGCCGTGCAGCGCCATCACCTGTCGGCACAGGGCCAGGCCCAGGCCGCTGCCCCGGGTGCCCTTGGGCTGGGCGGCCCGGTAGAAGGCCGTGAACACATGGGGCAGGGCCTCGGACGCGATGCCTCGCCCGTTGTCGGTTACCGTCAGGGTGATCCCCCCCGTGGGCCCGCGGACCACCGCCCAGGCCAGCGTGATGGGGTCGCGGTCGTTGTAGTGGCAGGCGTTGCGGCCCAGGTTCAGGCACACCAGTTGGAGCAGCGCGGGATCGGCGCTGAGGGTCACGGCGGGGCCGGTCACCGACCACGCCACGGGCCGCGGGGCGTGCCGGCTCACCTCATCCTGCGCCCAGGCCAGCACCTCGCCCAGGGCCACCGGCTCGGGCCGCAGCACCCAGCGGTCGTGGTCCAAGCGGTTGAAACTCAAAATGTTCTCGACCAGGAAGCCAAGGCCCTCCACGTCGCGCACGATGCGGGTGGGGTAGTCGCGGGCCCGGGGCTCGTCCTTCAGCCGGCGCTCCAGCGTCTCGGCCATGGCGCGGATGCTCGCCAGCGGCGTGCGCAGCTCGTGGCTCACTGTGCGGATGAAGCCATCCTTCAGGTCCAGCAGGCGCTGGCGCCGCCGGTGGGCGGTGAGGGCCAGCGCCAGGAGCGCCAGTACCAGCAGCCCCGACAGCACCAGCAGGCCCAGCTTCAGGGCCAGGGCGCGGTCGGCGCGGGCGCTCGCTGCGGCCCAGTCCGGCGAGTCCACCTGCGCGGGCAGGGCGGCCACCGCGGCGGGCGTGGCCAAGGCCAGCACCACCTCGTCGGCGTCGCCCAGCAAGCCGCGGCGGCGCATCTCGCCGGACAGCTCGGCCGTGAGGGCGTCGGGCTCCACCCGCACCCCGCGCACCGCGTTCGGGCCATCACGGTCGATCACCCAGCCCGTGGGGGTCAGGGTCAGGGCCTCCAGCGCCGCCGGCACCGCGACGACCGCCGCGGGCCCCAGCTCGGCCTCCCGCTCGAAGCGGTCGACGGGGGCCCGCGCCTCGGCAGAGAGCCGCGAAACGGCCGCGGCCAGCGCCGCGAAGTCGGCCCGAGTGAAGGCCGCGCGCCGCAGCAGCAGATGGCGCTGCAGGCCCGCCAGGCGGTTGCCGTGCCCGTCGTCCAGGCCATCGGCCAGCAGCTTGCGCAGCGTGCCCCGGTCGGGCTTGCCCTGCGCCACGAAGGCGTCCAGCAGCGCCAGGAATGCCGGCAGGTCGTGATCGGCCGGCAGGGTGTAGGTCAGCCGGTGGTTGAGCAGCGCCCGGAAGGCGCCCGACTGCGCGGCCGGATCGCCGTCGCGCAGCGCCTTGAAGAAGGCGGCGCGCAGCGTCAGGCGCTTCCCCCACACCGGATCGTCGGTGGCCAGCTCGGGGCCATCGGGCGCCAGCGCCTTCATCAACTTCGCCGCGGGCGTGTCTTCGCCGGGCTTGTGGGTCCAGCGGCGCGGCAGCCGCTGCTCGCCG
>JACKDL010000003.1 GCA_020633555.1 Myxococcales bacterium
ATGGAGACGGACGCCGGCCTGTTCGGGCCGCCGGACGACGGGCTGGAGCCCCTGCCCGCGGCGCTGGCGGGCCCGGACGTGGGGGTCGCGCCCCCGCCGCCGGCGCCGCCGAGCCGGGCGGTGAGGCTGCAGGGGTTTGAGGCGGAAGTGCTTGAATACATTCTGCTTTACCCTGAGTTCATCACGCGCTTTCAGGGCTCGGGTGCGGGCGCTCGCTTGACGGATCCCCGACTCCTTGGTTTCTTTGCGGGCCTTTACGACGCTGTCCAGGCGGGTCGGACCCCCAACGTGGATCGATTGCTCGACCGCATTGAAGACCCCGCCGTCGTCGCGTACGTGCGGCAACGGCAGGCCGAATGTGCCGCCCGCCATGGCAACCTGACGCGTGATCCCGCCCGCGCCCGCGAGACGTTTGAGCAGGCCCTCGAGCGCCTGCTCGCCGACCGTTCAGAGGGTGAGGCCCAGCGACGCCGCGCGCGCATGCGCCGGGCGCACCGATCACGACGTACCGATGGAGCACGCTAGATGACCGTGTCTCAAGAGCAACGCCGGGTGCGCGAGTTGATCTCGCGCGGCCAGAGCAAGGGCTTCCTGACCAACGAAGAGGTCAACAAGGTCCTGCCGCCTGGCTATCTGCCCGAGCAGCTCGACGAGGTGCTGACCACGCTCAAGCAGATCGGCATTCGGGTCATCGACCGCGAAGAGGCCGCTGAGGTCCGCCGCAACTCGCGCAACAAGCGCGACGAGGAGGACGCGAGCTACGGGCGCACCAACGACCCCGTGCGGGTGTACCTGCGCAAGATGGGGTCGGTGTCCCTGCTCACCCGCGAGGGTGAGGTCGAGATCGCCAAGCGCATCGAGTCCGGCCACCTGGCCATGCGCGACGCGGTCCTCGAGAGCCCGGTGGCCGTCAACGTGGCCCTGCACCTGGTGAACCGCCTGGAGCGGGGCACCATGCGGCTGAAGGAGATGGTCGCCGAGCCCACGCCCGAGACGGACGAGGAGGGCGAGGTCATCGAGGATCCGGACGCCGAGGATCCCATGGAGCGCACGCTCCGCCTCGCCGCCGAGATCCGCAAGCAGGAGCGGGATCGCCGCAAGGTGCTGGAGCGCCTCGACGGCCTCCAGCAGATGAAGGACAGCTACCGCAAGCAGATGATCTCGCGGGCCCGCAACGCCCAGCAGCGCATCGCGGAGCGCCTGCTCGAGATGCGCCTGCTCAAGCGGGTGGTCGACCGGATGGCCTCGCGGGTCAAGCGCCTGCGGGCGCGCATGCGCGACGCCGAGGACTGCCTGCGCCAGATCCTGGCCCAGCTCGGCGCCACGGACATCGAGGCCGTGCGCCGCGACGCCCGCCTGGTGCGCGAGCAGGTGGACGCCGGGCTCACCGAGCGGATCCTCGAGAAGTACGGCCTGGCCAAGGTCGAGGACCTCATCGCCATCGACCAGGTGGTCGGCACCGCCCAGCGCAAGCTGCGCCGGGTGGAGATGGAGGCCGGCTGCGGCGGGGACGAGCTGAAGGACCTGTACCGGCGCATCACCAAGCACGAGCGCGCCGCCGAGCGGGCCAAGACCGAGCTGGTCGAGGCCAACCTGCGGCTGGTGGTGAGCATCGCCAAGAAGTACACGAACCGCGGCCTGCAGTTCCTGGACCTGATCCAGGAGGGCAACATCGGCCTGATGAAGGCTGTCGACAAGTTCGAGTACAAGCGCGGCTACAAGTTCAGCACCTACGCCACCTGGTGGATCCGGCAGGCCATCACCCGCGCCATCGCGGATCAGGCCCGCACCATCCGGATCCCGGTGCACATGATCGAGACCATCAACAAGCTGATCCGCACCAGCCGCTACCTGGTGCAGGAGATGGGCCGCGAGCCCACCCCCGAGGAGATCGCCGAGAAGATGGACCTGCCCTTGGACAAGGTCCGCAAGGTCCTGAAGATCGCCAAGGAGCCCATCAGCCTCGAGACCCCCATCGGCGAGGAAGAGGACAGCCACCTGGGCGACTTCATCGAGGACAAGTCCGCGGTGAGCCCCAGCGACGCGGTCATCAACCTCAGCCTCCAGGAGCAGACCCGCAAGGTCCTGTCGACCCTCACCCCGCGTGAGGAGAAGGTCTTGCGGATGCGCTTCGGGATCGGCGAGAAGTCCGATCACACCCTGGAGGAGGTCGGGCAGGACTTCGACGTGACCCGCGAGCGCATCCGCCAGATCGAGGCGAAGGCGCTGCGCAAGCTGCGCCACCCGTCGCGGAGCAAGCGGCTGAAGGCGTTCGTCGAAGGCCAGCCCCAGTAGCCGACCAGGGCCGCTGACGGGCCCCGCGGGGCCCGCGCGGGCCTATAGCTCAGCGGTTAGAGCAGCCGGCTCATAACCGGTTGGACCCAGGTTCGAATCCTGGTGGGCCCACACGCCAAACCCGAAGCGCCGGGGCGCTCGCCGCCCCGCCGCGTCGAAAGGGAGACGCCGTGAGAGACGTGCTGGCCATGCTGGTGGAGCTGCAGGGCTACGACGACGCGCTGCATGACACCCGCGCGCTCCAGCAGCGCATCGAGAAGCTCACCGTCGAGAACGCCGAGGGCCTGGCCCTCTTCGACAAGATGCTCGAGGAGCGGGCGGCGCGCATCGATGACGTGGGGGCCTTCGTGGACGAGAAGTCCGACGAGCTGGTGAAGCTCGAGGAGACCACCCGGCGATCGCGCGGCAAGATGGGCGCCGTCACCAACCAGCGTGAGCTGGCGGCGCTCAACAAGGAGATGGACATCCAGCGCCGGATGTCCCAGTCCCTGACCGCCGAGCTGGCCAAGCTCCGCGAGGAGCTCGCCGAGGCCGAAAAGGATCAGGCCGAGAAGCAGGCGGAGCGCGACGCGCTCGCCCAGCGCATGGCCGAGGTGGAGGGCGAGCTGAAGGCCCAGCTCACCGAGAAGCTCGCCGCCGCCAGCGAGATCCAGGGCAAGCGCGAGGATCTGCGCAAGCGCATGCCGCCCCGGGAGCGGGGCCGGTACGACCGCATCGCCAAGGCCCGGCAGGGCAAGGCGGTGGCGGACGTGGAGGACGGCTGCTGCGTGGCCTGCAAGATGCGGGTACCGCCGGGCGTGCACCAGAAGGTGCTGCGCCTGAACAGCCTGGAGATGTGTCAGAGCTGCCAGCGGCTCCTCGTCTGGTACGAGGGGTTGGCGGGCAGCGCCGAGAACTGAGGACGCCGCTGACGTCTTCGACCAGGACAGGTGATCGCCGGTGGTCAGTCCCCCTCGGGGGGCGCCACGGGAGGAAAGTCCGGGCTCCAAAGGGCGTGGTGCTGGCCAACGGCCAGTCGGGGTGACCCGAAGGAAAGTGCCACAGAAAGCAAACCGCCGTGGTTCGCCGCGGTAAGGGTGAAAGGGTGCGGTAAGAGCGCACCGGGGGGCAGGTGACTGTCCCCGGCATGGTAAACCCCACCTGGAGCAAGGCCGTGTCGAGGTGTCCCGCGCCGACGGGACCCGGGTGCCCGCCCGGTAGCCTCGGGTCAGGCCGCTGGAGGGTCGTGGCAACGCGGCCCCTGGATGAATGATCACCCCCCGCCGAGGGCGACCGAGGCGGGTGACAGAACCCGGCTTACGGCCTGGTCGGAGACGTCAGCACTTTTTTCGCCATGTCCAAGAAGAAGCCCACCGACGCCAACGTGGTCGCCAACAACCGGCGGGCGGGCCACGACTACGAGATCACCGAGGAGTTCGAGGCGGGCATCCAGCTTCAGGGCACCGAGGTGAAGAGCCTGCGCGAGGGCCGGGCCACCATCAACGAGGCCTACGTCACCGTGAAGGACGGCGAGGCCTGGCTGATGAACGCCAACATCCCCGAGTACGCCTTCGGCAACCGCGAGAACCACGAGCCCAAGCGCCCGCGGAAGTTGCTGCTGAAGCGCGCCGAGCTGGAGCGCATCGCCCGCAAGCTGGAGGCCGAGGGCTTCACGGGCGTGCCCATGCGCATCTACTTCCTGCGGGGCTGGGCCAAGCTGCGCTTCGGCCTGGGCCGCGGGCGCAAGCACTACGACAAACGCCAGAACGAGCGCACCAAACAGGATCGCCGCGAGATCCGCCAGGCCATGCGCGACTACTGACCGCGCCCGTGTCCGGTGCCCGGCGCCGGGCCCGTTTGACTTGCCGAGCCCCGGCGCCTATCGTCCGGGCCGTTCGATGTCCTTTGAAAATCTGTGGGGGCGATCGGCGTTCGACGAGGACGTTGAAGCTCGAGCTGCATGTCGCGGGTTCCGGTGACCGCGTTAGTAAACGCTGGAAGGCAACAACTGCCAACGATGACATCGAAATGGCGCTCGCGGCCTAAAAACCGTTGAGTTCCCGTCCAATCCATCAGTGCTCATTTGGTGGTGCGGGCGCAATTTCAAGTGAGCTGGTCCGAGGGAGCCGCTTGGCGCGACCAAAGACGAGATTTCAGTCAAGCAACCGGCGAGGCCGCCTGTTCGTGGGCAATCCTCAACGGTACTTCAAACACGAACTACACATGTAGACGCTCGTGGTGGACCGTTTTCGGACCCGGGTTCGATTCCCGGCGCCTCCACACTCGATCTCGGCGACGGCCGGGTGCCCTTGGGGTGCCCGGCCGTTCGTGTTTCTGCGATCCGGCGGCTCGCCGGTCGGCGCAGCCCGCGCCGGCGGCGTCGTCAACCCGTGGTGCGCGCCGCGACGGTGAACCGATAGATCAGGGCGAGGGGCACGACGACGTAGGGCCCGTTGAACCCGAGGAAGACGCCCAGGTTGAGCGGCGGTGTGTCGCTGCTCAGGCTCGCCGCCATGGAGAGCGTCGTCGTCGCCACCAGGGCCCCTGAGATGGGCAGCGCGAGCGGCCCGACCCAAGCGGCGCGCCGCCACATCCCCCAGAGGGCGACGACGTAGAACGGGCCGTAGAGGAAGGCGGCCGCCATGATCGCCAGCCGCAGGTGGTACGGCAGGTGCGCCGAGTACGGATCGATCGCCGTCTCGTACCAGGTCAGGACCGGCAGCCGGACGCCCAGCGCGTAGGGGACGTCATAGGTCAGCCAGCCCAGCGCAAACCCCGCGAGGCAGACCATCAAGATGACGTCGAGCCAGGACCGAGTCCGCTGCGAGACTTGGGCACACATACCGCTCCCCCCGTCGCGTTGGGCGGCCTGAGCCTATGACCGACGCCCCCTCTTGTCAGGTTGGTTTCGCCCGGGACAGCCGATAAGTTCCCTCCGCCGAGCCCATGGGAGGCCACGCTTGGACCGTGACGATGCAGACCGTCGGGTGCTGCTGACCGGATGCTGTGGCTACATCGGCACGTGGACCGCGTTGGCGCTCCTTCGCGCTGGCTGGCGCGTCCGAGGGACGAGCGTCGAGCCCGACTACGCCCGCGCCCGCTTCGACACCCTCTTCGCCACCGAGCCGGACGGCCCGGCGCTCGCCACACGCTTCGAGGTGGTGCCGGCGGATCTGCTCGAACCGTCCACCTGGGCGGGCCTCGCCAAGGGCTGCTCGGCGGTCGTGCACACCGCCTGCCCGGTCATGACCGGTGGTGACGTCCGCCCCGAGGATGTCATCGGCCCGGCGGTCAGCGGCACCGAGGCCGTCGTGCGCGAGGCGGCGCGGGCCGGCGCCGTCCGGCGGTTCGTTCACCTGTCGTCGGTCGTCACCCTGACCGATCACCACCGCCGCCGCGGGGTCCCCGGGCCGGAGCGCCTGGGTCCAGGGAGCTGGAACGAGACGGCGAGCGTCGAGACCGATCCGTACGCCGTGGGCAAGGTGGAGGGCGAGCGGCTGGCCCGTCGGCTCGTGGGCGAGCTGATGCCCGAGGCGACGTTCGCGTCGGTCGTGCCCGGGGTGGTGATCGGCCCACCGCCCGAGGGCCGCCGGCTGCCAGCCTCCATCCACAAGACGATGACGCCCTTTGTCTCGGGCCAGTTGAGGTGGGGCGCCGTGGATCTGGATGTCCCCCTCGTCGACGTCCGCGACGTGGCAGACCTCATCGTCGGCGTCGCCGACGCCGATCCCGCCTGGCTCGCCGGGTTGGGCTCGGCCGCCCGCTTCATCTGCGTCACGCCGCCCACCGCCCAGCTCCTGCACATCGCCGACGCGGTGCGGGCGCGCCGGCCCGCCTTCGCCGCACGCATGCCGCGCCGGCTGCTGCCGCTGCCCCGCCCGCTCCTGCTGCTGGCGGTGCGCCTCACCGAGAGCCGCGAGGCGTGGTCGTACACCCGCGGGATGCTCGGGCGGCGCCTGGAGTATGACACGGCGCTGGCCGCCGAGCTGCTCGGCGGGCGCTGGCGGGCGTTGGACGACACCTTGACCGAGACCATCGACTGGCTCGTGGCGCATGGGCACGCGAAGGCGCCACCGCGGAGGCTGACATGAAGGGACCGGCTGGGGCCCGCGGGCGTCGGCGCGTCGCCATCGTCGGGGGCGGCGCCGCGGGGGTCATGACCGCGTGGCTCCTGGACGGCGTGCATGACGTCACCGTGTTCGAACGGGCCGCGCACTGGGGCGGGCACATCCACACGGTCCAGGCGGAGGTCGGCGGCCAGGCCCTGCCCGTGGAGATGGGCGCGGAGTTCCTCTTCGAGGAGGGCTACGGCGGGACGCTCGGGGTGATCGACCGCTTCGGCCTGGAGCGCTGGACCCGCCCCATGGTCGTGTCGCTGACCCTCGACCAGGGGCAGACGACCTTCGCGATGCCGCCCTACTCGGTGGTGACGACCCTCGCCAGCCTGCGCCCGGCGACCCTGCGTCGCCTGTGGTGGCTGCGCGCGCTGGCGGCTCGGGCCGAGGCGATCGCCGACGCCGGCGACTGGACGCCCACGGTGCGCGACCTCATCGCGCAGACCGGGATGCCCACAGACGTGGCGGAGGCCGTGGTCATCCCGCTGATCGCGTCGAGCTGGGGCATCGAACGCGAGCAGGCCGCGGCCCTGTCCGCCTACTGCGTGGTGCGCGTCATGGGGCTGCGGCTGAAGCATCGCCCCCACGCCGTGGTGGTGCAGGGCGGGCTCGGCCGGTACATCGACGCGTTGGTCGCAGACGCCCCAGCCGTCGACTTCCGCCTGGGGGCGACGGTCGAGCCCATCCTGGTCCGCGACGGGGCGCTGTGCCTGCGGGTGGATGGCCGGCCGCACGACTTCGACGAGGTCGTGCTCGCCTGTGACTGGCACAACTCGGGCGCGCTGTGTGCCGGCGATGGACGCCTGGCGGCCTGGCGGGCGGCGTTCGCCGCCGTGCAGGACACGCACGCGCGGGTCGCCCTGCACCGGGATCCACGTTTCATGCCCCGGCGGCGCCGGCACTGGTGCAACGCCAACTTCGATCTCACCCTGGACGCCCGCCCCCGCACGACCATCTGGTCGGGGCGGGCCACCGGGCTGCCGGTGTTCCGCACGTGGCTCCGCCCGGGCGAGGATCCGCCCCCGTCCACCAGCCACCTGGCCGAGTACCGCCACGTGGCCATGGTGCCGGAGCACCTGCACCGGCAGGCGCGGATCGCGGCCTTGCAGGGCGACGGCGGGGTGTGGGCCGCCGGCATGTATACGGCCGGCGTCGACAACCACGAGAGCGCGCTGCGGTCGGCCCTGCGCGTCGCCGAGCGGCTGGCGCCCGGGGCTGAGCGGGTCGCCTGGCTGGCCCAGCAGATCAGCGGCTGAGCAGGCCCCGCCGGGCGTTCACCGAGAAGGCCGGCCACGGCGCACCGACCTTCTGGGCGTCGTCACGCACCCCCAGCACGCGCACCGAGAGCCCGACGGGCATGGTGACGGGGTTGCTCCGGGTGCGCAGGGTGTAGCCCGGCGGGTCGAGCTCGAGGTCGAGCACGCGGAGCAAGGTCGCCAGGGTGATCATGATCTGCGACTGCGCGAAGCGGGCCCCCAGGCAGGCGTGCACGCCGGTCCCAAAGGGCGCGAAGGCCCCGCGGGTCGTGTGCTCCCGGCGCTCGGGCCCGTAGCGATCGATGTCAAAGGTGTACGGATCGGGGAACAGCTCAGGCAGGAAGTGCGGCACCGCGGTGGCGACGAACAGGTGCTCGCCCGCGGCGATGGGGTGCCCGGCGAACTCGAAGTCGGCGATGACCGCCCGCGACGCCAGATAGGCCACCGGGTACATCCGCAGCGTTTCCATCATGACCCCGCGCAGGGCCGGCATGGCGTTGAACGCGTCCCATGCCGGGGCGTCGCCGTCGGCGAACACCGCGTCGATCTCGGCCATCACCCGGGCGCGCACCGCCGGCTTCGACAGGATGGCGTGCAGGGCGAAGGCCGCGGTGTTCGACGCGGTGTCGATCCCGCCGAAGAGCGGGCCCAGGGTCAGCAGCCGGACGTTCTCCTCCTGGATGGTGTCACCGCGCTCGACGGCGGCGAGGATGTCGTCGACGAGATCCTGCCGTTCGGCCGAGGGGTGGTCGCGGTGCGCGGCCGCCACGGCGGCGGCGTGGTCGAGGATGCGGCGCTTGGACCGCCGATACGCGGGCCACTCCAGCGCCAGGGCCGGCCACTGGCGGATGACCTTGACGTTGAGGGCCGTGCGGAAGACGCGGATGAGGTCGTCGAGGATGTGGGCCAGCCCGTCGTCATTGTGCAGCAGCAACCCGACCTGCTCGGCGAGCACGAGCTGGAACAGCCGCTGGACATCGAGGCGCTGCCCCGGCTGGAGCCCACCGAGGCGCCGCCGCAGCGTGTGCACCACCTCGGCGCAGCGCCCCTCGACGTGGGCCGGGGCGTAGCTGCCGGTCTGGATGCGTCGCAGGCGCTTGTGGGTCGCGCCGTCGGCGCTCGCCAGGAAGAGCTCCCCGCCGAGCTCGCGGCCAAAGCCGCCGAAGACCGGCCCGCTGGCCAGGTACGACCGCTCGTTGCGGGTCACGAACTGGTTGGCCTCGACCCCCGCCATCACCACGAATCGCCGGTTGAGCACCCGCAGCCGGAAGACCGGGCCGAGGGCCTGGTGGGTGTCGACGAGGAAGCGCACCGGATCGCGCATCATCGGGCCCACGCTGCCCACCAGCGGGAGGCCCGGGGCGACGGGCAGCGACCGGGCGAACGGGGCGGCGTCGGGCGTGGTCATCGGGGGTCCAGCCTTCCGGCGAGGCAGCGCGCGCCGCCGAGCCGCGCGGCGCGGCGCCGGGCCACTCCACACGCCATCATCAGCAAGGCACCCCTCCGAGTGATTCGGGGCAGTATAGGGCCCCGCCCCGACGGGGCGCAGCGAGATGCGCCCTCGAGGCGGCCTTCGCTTCGCGGCGGGCTGCGCCAGGCTCGGAGCGCCCGCCTGCGCTGATCGGCCCCCGAGAGAAAAAGGACGCCCCCCGGAAAGGTGCCCGGCGGACGCCGCGAATGGGCCGGTGAGTGGGCAAGGTCGCCCACCCTGAACCGGAGAACCCCATGTCGCGCCTGCACACCCTCGCCCTCGCCTGCACCGTCGCCAGTGGCCTGAGCGCCGCCACCGCCCACGGGCAGGTGCGCCTGCTGCGCACCGCCAGCACCGGCACCAGCACCGCCAGCACCGGCACCGCCACCACCACGGCGCCCGCGCTCATCGCCCTGCAGCCCCAGCAGGGCGCGCGGCTGCACCGCACGGTCTTCATCGACGGCCACGGCGCGCCGAACGACACGGCCCAGGGGGTGCTGGCGCTGGATCCGGCGCTCCTGGCCCGCCACACCGGCCTGGATCACGGCTACGTGCACCTGATCACCGAGCTGGGGGCCGTGACCTACAACGTGCCCTTCGACGCCCGCCCGGACGCGGCGCTGCCGCCGGCCATGGCACGCCAGGGGGTGCGCGGCGACGGGCAGGTGCCCGCGCTGCAGGTGCCCTTCGCCCTCAGCAGCGACGCGCCCGTGGCGAGCCTGGTGGCCCAGCTCGCCGTGAGCGCCACCCCCGTACAGGACGGGGCGAGCTTCAAGGTGGCGCTGGCGAAGGTGCCGCCCAGCACGTTCCCGGTGATCGCGCTGCCCGAGGCCATCGGCGGCGACGGGCCGACGGACCTGGACTACGCCGGGCCGGGGGTGGATCCCATGCCGCCGCCGCCGCCCACCCCCGGGGACTTCGAGCAGGGCGGCTTCCAGCCCGAGTACATCTACAGCCAGCCGCACCTGGAGAACGTGGAGACGGCGTGGAACCAGTGCGCGCCGGCGGGCTACGCGAACGGGCTGGCCTACCTGGAGGCGGCCTACCACGCCTGGGGCATCGACTTCCCCCAGGACCACATCCCCGGGGTGGCCTTCGACGGCGACGAGACGAGCCTGGTGAGCCGGGTGGAGTGGTACATGGACCGGCCCCAGACCGACACGTGCAACGGCTCGGGGACCATGCGCTGCAACACCTTCGGTGACTCGAACCCGTCGAGCTCCATGCGCGGCATCTTCGAGTACCTGGCGGCCTTCGATCAGGATCAGCGGGTGTCGCTGCGCCACCAGGGCGGGAGCGAGACCTACCCCTGCGGGCTGCCCGAGCCGCTGGATCGCGAGAGCCACCGCGAGGGCGCCAACGTGACCTTCGAGTGGCTGTGCGACCGGGTGCAGGACGGCTCGGCGGTGGTGCTGACCGTGGGCTTCTATGACTGGGTGGGCTACGGCGTGGGCGGCGACAGCGAGCCGTGGGACCGCACCGGCGGCCACGTGGTGCGGGTCTACGGCTGCGGTGAGGTGAACGGGCAGCGCTTCCTGCGCACCCTGGACGACGGCCAGCAGGACCGCATGGAAGACACGGACGCCGACGACGTGGCCGATCTGTGTGTGGAGCGTGGGGGCCTGCGCACCCAGCACTGGTGGGTGCCCGTGCCCACCGCCCAGGGCCGCCTGCAGCTCGGCGGCTACGACCGGCAGATCGACTTCGCCATGGCGATGACCGCCGAGCTGTGACGTTCCGAGGGCCGGGGCACGACGGGGCCGGCAGGGGGATCCGCCCCCTTCGGCCGCCCGTCGGCCGCAGGGGTCAGCGCAGCGCGGCCAAGGCCCAGCCCACCACCTCGACGCAGCGGTCCACCACCGCGCGCTTCCAAGCGTCGGTCTCGACGTAGAAGGCCGCGCGCATGCGGGCCTTGAGCTCCTGGCAGGGCGGGTGGGTCATGTCGACGTACTGGTGGACCCAGTGATCCCCCCGCAGGGCCAGGAGCATGTCGGCGATGGGCACCGTGCCGTACTCCAGGGCGATGGGCGTGATCTCGGCCTCAGGCAGGGCCCGGCGGAAGCCCTCGTACAGGGTGCCGTGCACCGTGGCCGAGGTGCTGGAGCCGTCGGCGGGGCAGGTGACGGCCGCGCCGTACCAGGCACGGGCCCGGGCGTGGGCGGGGTCGTCGGGGCCGCCGGGGAAGATGGGCTCGCCGTAGCCGGTGGGGCCCAGGCCGGTGTGCAGGTCGATGAAGCCCACCCGCTTCGCATGGCCCACGTGGTCGTGGAGGATGCGCTCCAAGGTGCGCCGGGACCACGTGGGCGCGGTGCCGCCGAAGAACAGGCCGTCGGGGTGGGTGTGCTGCCCGCCGGTGAGCGCCTGCTGCCAGGCGGCGAAGCCGTGCTCGGCGATGTGGGCCTGGATGGCGGCCTCGGCCGCGTCGCGCTCGGGGCCCGCCCACCGGGGCGGGACGAGCCAGCCGTGGATGGCCCCGTAGCCCGGGTTGGCAGGCAGCGGCTGCGCGAAGTCGATGAAGTTGCGGTTGAGGTCGACGCCCTCTTCGGTGACCCGGCGACCCCAGGCGAAGCCGTGGGGGTTGTGGGCATGCACCAGCAGCACCGCGACGCCCGAGGGCGGGCGAACCACCACCTCGTCGCGCATGAGGGCCACCTGGCAGCCCGAGCCGCAGAAGCCCTCGATGCCGTGGGTGCCCGAGCCGATCACCAGCACGTTCGGGGCGTCGGCGGGACCGAAGCGGGCCACCTCGGTGGCCAGGGCTTCGCCGGCCGGGCCAACGCCGGGGTGGGGGTGGTGCTCCACCAGATCGGCCGCGTTGTCGCGGGCCGCGTCCAGGAACTTCTCACGGGCCTCGCTGTAGCGATCCGCGAAGTGCTCGACCACGTCCATCGGCATCCTCCGGGGGCCGACCATGGCACACAAGCGGCGCGTCCGCACGCTTGGGGCGGGCTGACTGAGGCTAGCCTCAGGCGACCCGTGCCAGGCGGTAGCGGTGGTTCATCACGGTCGCTGCGAACCGCAGACAGGCGCGGATGTCTTCGGACGAGAGCGCAGGGAACGCCTCAAGCACATCGGCCTCCGAGTCGCCCGCGCCAAGGAACTCGAGCACCGTCTGCACCGTGATCCGGGTGCCGTTGATAGTCGGCCGCCCATTGCAGACCGCTGGGTCGAGCCTGATCCGGCCGTCGAGGTAGGTGGTTTGAGCGGTCGCAGTCATGCCCCCAACGATCTGAGTTCGGGCGGGCCGTGTCAACTGACGGCCGTCGCTACCCCAGCCGCAATTGCACGAACTCGAGGTTCCGAAAGGTGGGTTTCGACGGGACCAAGCGGGTCTGCCGCCGTATGGTCGGAGCACTGATCTCAAGGGACCCGGACCGTGTTGCGATTCCTGATCGACGAGAACCTGCCCAGCCGCTTCGCGCCATGGCAGGGCGAGGCCTTCGAACACGTCCTGACGGTGGGACCGGGCTGGTCCGACGACGAGGTGTGGACGTACGCAAAGGCGAAGGGGCTCGTGATCGTGACCAAGGACGCGGACTTCAGCGACCGGCTCATGCTGGATGGCCCACCGCCCAAGGTCGTGCACCTGCGGGTCGGCAACCTTCGGCTCAAGGCACTGCGGGCGTTCATCTCCACAGTGTGGCCAAGCGTGGTGGCCTCCCTCGAGTCCGCCAGTCTGGTGGACGTGTTCTCCGACCGGATCGAGACTGTGGACTGAGGACGCAGCGTGACCCCCCGGCTACCCTCCACCCGGATGACCCGCTGGGACCTGATCGGGCTGGCCTGTGTGCTGGCCTTCGGCGCCGCGCTGACGCACCACCTGACGGGCGGGCCGCGCGGGCCTGCGCCCATGAGCGACCCTGCTGCGCAGGGGCCCGGGGTGGCCCTGGGCTCGGAATGGATGGGGCTGCACTTCAAGGGCGAGCGGGTGGGGCTGATGCACCTGGAGAAGACCGCCCGCGCCCAGGGCGGCGGCTACCGCTACGCGCTGCGCACGAACCTGCGCTTCACGGCGCTGGGGCGGGCCCAGCGCATCGATCTGCAGGTGGACGCCGACCTGGACGCCGCGCTGACCCTGGAGGCCTTCGACTTCGCGCTGGGGGCGGGCCCCGCCCGGCTCACGGGCCACGGGCACGTGGAGGGCCGCGCCATCGAGCTGAGTCTGGACACGGGCGGGCAGACCGCCACCCGGCGCATCGATCTGGCCCACCCGCCGGTGCTGCGGGCCAACCTGGGGCCCGTGCTCAGCCAGCAGACCCTGGCGGTGGGCAAGCAGTTCGTCTTCCACACCTTCGACCCGCTGACCCAGCGGGACCAGCGGGTGGAGATCACCGTGCTGGGCCGCGGCCCGCTGGCGGTGATGGGCCGCGAGGTCCAGGCCTGGCGCCTGGAGCAGCGGGTGGGCGGCCTGGTGCTGGAGGGCTGGATCAACGACCGCGGCGAGATGCTGCGGCAGGAGCTGGGCATGGGCCTGGTGGCCGTGCGCGAGACCGAGACCGAGGCCCGCTGGGGGCTGACCGAGGCGCGGGCGGGCCGGGCGGCGCCGGACCTGATGCGGGCCACCCTCATCGAGGTGCCGGGGCTGCCGCCCTCGCTGGCGGGCCGCGCCCGCCTGACGCTGCAGGTGGCGGGGCTGGATCTGGCGCCCTTCAAGGTGGACGACCGGCGCCAGGCGCTGGGGGGCGACACGCTGGTGATCACCCGCGAGCCGGTGGGCGCCGGGCTGCCGCTGCCCGTGCGCCCCGCCCCCGAGGGCAGCCTGGCGGCCGAGCCGCTGATCCAGGTGGGCCACCCGGCCATCCAGGCCGCCGCCCGGGGCGCCGCCGGCGACGCCCCCGACAGCGTGGCCGTGGCCCGGCGGCTGGTGGCCTGGATGCAGCGCACGCTGACCCAGCAGCTCGTACCCGGGGTGCCGAGCGCGCTCGAGACGCTGCAGACCAAGGTGGGCGACTGCAACGAGCACGCGACGCTGTTCGCGGCGCTGGCCCGCTCGCTGGGGGTGCCCACCCGCATCGCCGTGGGCCTGGTCTACAAGGACGGGGTGTTCGGCTACCACGCCTGGAACGAGGTGCTCACCGGCGACGGCTGGCTGAGCGTGGATCCCACCTGGGGCCAGATCCCCGCCGACGTCGGCCACCTGCGCCTGGTGTACGGCGGGCTGGACCAGCAGGTGGCCTTGCTGGGGGCCTTCGGGCGCCTGAAGCTGACGGTGCGCGAGTGATCACGACGGCCTTGTTCTTCCTGGGCCTGTGGGCGCCGCCCGAGGTGCCCGCGGACATGGTGGCCTTTCCCGCCGGGCCCTTCCGCATGGGCTGCGAGGGCAAGCTGCCCGCCTGCGATGACGACGAGCAGCCGATCCGCACCCTCACCCTGTCGGCCTTCGCCCTGGACCGGGATCTGGTGCGGGTGGGCGACTACCTGAAGTGCGTGCAGGCCAAGGTCTGCCCACCGCCCCCGCTGTTCTACAAGCCCGAGGATCGCGCCCACGAGGCCATGACCGAGCTCACCTGGGCCGAGGCCCAGGGCTTCTGCCGCTGGCGGGGGCGCCGGCTGCCCACCGAGGCGGAGTGGGCCCGCGCGGCCCGGGGCACCGACGGCCGGCCCTACGTCACGGGCGACCGGGCGGGCAGCCGCGGCCCGCAGGGCACCCCCGAGGGCGTGAAGGCCCTGATGGGCGAGGCGAAGCAGTGGGTGGCCGACTGGTACGACCCCGAGGGGCACGGGCGGCTGGCGGCGCAGGATCCCAGCGGGCTGCCCAGCGGCACCCGGCGGGTGGTGCGCGGGCTCGAGGGGCTGTTCGGGCCCGAGCGGGCGTCGTTCCGGGCGAGCCGCCACCCCGATCGGCGCGACCACGCGGTGGGCTTCCGCTGCGCGATGGACCTGGGTCCGCGCGCCCTGAACCCCTCGGACGTGACCCCCGCAGCCACGGGCGCCCCGTGGGCCCTGAAGGCCATCTCGGCGGGCGAGGTGCACACCTGCGCGCTGGACGCCGCAGGGGCCGCGTGGTGCTGGGGCAACGACACCTTCGGCCAACTCGGCCCCGACAAGCGGGCGCGGCGCGGGCAGGACCGCCAGCTCCGCCCGCAGCGGGTGGTGGGGATGCCGCCGCTGGATCGGCTGGACTCGGGGCCGCTCACCACCTGCGGCCGCGCCGCCGACAGCGGGCTGCTGAGTTGCTGGGGGAAGCGCCGCGCCAGCGGGTGGGTGGACGACTTCGCCGTGGGCGGGCGGGTGTGCGCGATCACCGCCGCGCCCAAGCCGGGGCCCCTGCCGCCCCTGGGGGGCTTCGACGATCCGCCCCCGCCCATGCCCCTGCCGCCGGGCCTGCTGGTGTGCGGCGGCGACGGCGATCTGGGCCATGGCGGCCCCCTGCTGCCCGTGGGGGACCGAGACCACCCCCATGCCGCGCTGCACGGCCTGGCGGGGGGGCACGACCACACCTGCGGGCTGGACCGGGGCGGCGACGTGTGGTGCTGGGGGCAGAACGGCACGGGGCAGCTCGGCCGGCCCGAGGATGGCGAGGACGCCCCGGAGCGGCGCAGCGCCTACGGGCCCCGAGTGTGGCCGCAGCCCGTGCTGGCCGCCACCCACGACGAGCAGAGCCAGGCGCTGTGGGATCAGCTCAAGCCCGCCCAGGCCCTGGCGCTGGGCTCGCACACCACCTGCGCGCTGCTGGCGAGCGGGCGGGTGGCCTGCTGGGGGCGGGGCACCTACGGCATGCTCGGCGCGCCTTTTGGGCGGGGGCGCGGGCTGCGCGCCGACGCGCTGGGGCCCCTGGAGTGGCCGCGGCCCACCCCGGTGCAGGGCATCGACGACGCGATCCACCTGGCGGCGGGGGCCAACCACGCCTGCGTCATCCGCAAGGGCGGGGCCGTGTGGTGTTGGGGCGACAACGGGGGCGGGCAGCTCGGCGACGGCACGGTCACCGCCCGGCAGACGCCCGTGCCCGTGCAGGGCCTGCCCGGCCCGGCCACGGCGCTGACGGCGGCCCACGGCCACACCTGCGCCCTGGTGGAGGGCGCCGGCCTGTGGTGCTGGGGACAGAACGACCACGGCCAGCTCGGCGACGGCACCCGGGTGAGCCGGCGGGTGCCCGTGGCGGTGCCCGCCCCCTGAGCCGGCGCCCCGGCGGGCTGGCGAGGGGCCGGCGTGCGACCTATGCTCCCGCCGACCCGACCCCTGCCGCGAGGAGGGCCCCATGCGGGCACGACTGGTTCTGGCCGCCGCGCTGCTGAGCGCCGCCGGTTGCACCGAGAAGACCGGCCCCGCCGCCCCGGCCACCGCCGGCAGCCAGGCCACGAGCGCAGCGGCGAGCGCGCCCGCGAGCCAGGCGCCCAGCGCGCCGGCCACCGAGCCGCCCCCGGTGCTGCCCGAGCCGCCCGCGGTGGTGGCCGAGGCCGACTGGGCCCGCCTGTTCGCCGGCGAGAAGGCTGCCCTGCCCGCCCCGCTGGCCGAGCTGCGCTTCGAGCAGACCCGGGGTCAGCTCGCTGAACGCTACGGCGACAAGCTGGCCGCCGACGGGAAGCTCGCGGCGGACGGCATGGCCGAGCTGCCGGTGCGCCTGGGCTTCCACACGGGCAACGAGAGCCTGCGCTTCGTGCAGCTCACCGTGCCCGAGGGGGCTGTCGCCGCGCTGCTGAAGCGCTGGGGCCCGCCCACGCAGGAGAAGCTGAGCCCGGCCCGCGACGGCCTGTGGTGGCTGGGCGACGGGGTGCAGGCCATCTTCGAGACCCGCAAGCCCCGGCATTACCTCACCTTCTGGCCTCTGACGCCCTGGCGGGCGCTGGTGGGCGACCGCAAGGGCCACCCCGGCTTCGAGCGGGACTTCCCCCTGCTGGGGGCCGACGGGACCCGGGTGGCGAAGGCCTTCGTGGACGCCCAGCCGCGGGCCAGCAAGGGCGAGATGGACCTGCACCTGCCACCCCACGAGCGCCAGCCCCGGCCCACGAAGGTGCGCCTGACCCTGAGCGAGGCGGGGGTGGTCACCGCGGCCACCTTGATCCTGTCGTACGGGCGGCAGACCGAGATGCGCGACGCCGTGCTGGCCCACGTGGCCAAGATCTACGGCGCCGGCAAGAAGGAGGGGGACCTGACCCGCTTCCCCGGCCTGACGGTCAACGACCGCGACCAGGTGGGGCGGCTGCTGCTGACCTGGGCGGCGCCGGGGCAGTGATCCCCGGCCGCCGAGGCGGCCAGCGCAGGCTCGAGAACAGGCTCAGGGGACGCACTGGGCGCCCAGGTCGGCGCAGCTCGTGCTCGGGATGTTCACCACGCCCACCACGTAGCCGTGCTGGTCGTTGGTGGGCCCGGCCAGGTCCAGCCGGATGCCCGTGGCGCCGCGGGGCAGCAGGAAGAAGGTCAGCCCGTCCGCGGTGCGGGTGTTGAGCGGGCTGCCCAGGATGCTGTTCACCGCGCCCTGGGCCGGCTCCGAGGCGGGCACCACCATGTGGCCCGCCGCGAACATGTCGGCCACGTCGCCGATGTGCTCCAAGGGCATGGCCGCGCCGGCCGGATCCTGGAAGGTGATGCGCAGCTGGGTCTGCTCGGGGTTGGCGTTGGCCCCGTTGCCCCCGCCCGCCGTGCCGCCCAACCCGATGACGTACTGCCAGTGGCCGTCGGCGTCGCCCACCTGGGCCGCGGCGGTGCCGCCGAAGTTGAAGTGCGCGGTGCCCTGCACCGGCGTCAGGATGTCGATGTAGGGGAAGGCGCCGGCCCAGCGGAACTCGATGTCGGCCCGGTCACCGCGGTCCCAGGTGAAGCTCCGATCGGCGCTGCGGGGCGGCGAGTAGGGCGTCACCCGGCCCTCGCTGCGCCAAAAGCTCACCGGGATGGCCGGCCGGCCCGGCACCGGGATGGTGAACTGCAGGGGCGTGGCCTGGGTGGGGGCCTGGTTGGGGAAGTTCAGCGCGTTCCAGTGCACGCTGGCCTGGCCGCACGCCTCGTTGGCGCAGACGCCGCCGTTGCACTGATCCACGGTGCAGGCCATGCCGTCGCTGCAGTCGGCGTCGGCGCGGCACTGGAAGCACTCGGAGCGGGCCCCCTCGCAGGTCCAGCCGTCCTCGACGGTGCACCCGGCCGAGCAGCCGTCGCCCGGATCCAGGTTGCCGTCGTCGCAGCCCTCCATGCCCACCCGGATGCCGTCGCCGCACACCGCGGCCAGCGGGCGGCAGGTGCTGGCGGTCTGGAAGGCCGTGGGCACCGACACGATCAGGCCCTCGGGGTTGGGCGGCTGGGGCGACGCCAGGTTCTTCACCGCGATGACGATCTGGTTGTCGCCGTCGCGGAAGTAGTGGCTGGGCCAGGCGTTGAACGGCACCTCCTCGCCGGCGTGGAAGCTGGAGCCGCCGTTCGCCGGGGGCACGAACTCCACCACGGGCTGCCCGTTGATCCAGATCCGGCGGATCTGGTTGTCGGCCCACAGCTCGCCGCTCAGGGTGGTGGCCGCCGCCGCGCCCGGCTGGATGCGGAACCCCGCCCGGTAGTAGCGCAGGGTCTCCGCCAGGGGCTCGGGGTGATCCACACAGGCCATGCGGCCGGCGTCCCAGCCGGTGCTGTTGATCCACTGAGCGTTGGCCGGCGCGTCCACCCAGCTGCCCACGCACTTGCGGATCACCGTCGCGGTCTGCCAGCGGGCGTCGGCCAGGGCGGCGGGCAGCACCGGCGGGGCGTCGCCATCCACCAGGGTGCCGTTGGTCCACTCCCACAGGCGGTCCTCGGCGCCCAGCGGGAGCTGCCCGCCGTTGCCGTCGGAGCCGGTGTTCAGGTTGAAGGCGTTGGCGCAGGCGAAGCCGTCCTCGATGGCGCAGTCGGCCGAGCAGCCGTCGCCGCTGTTGGTGTTGCGGTCGTCACAGGCCTCCTCGCCCTCGATGACGCCGTCGCCGCACACGGTGGGCAGCCCGCAGGTGCCGTCGGGCTGGCAGGCCTCGCCCTCGGGGCAGTTCAGCTCGGGCACGGCGTCGTCGCAGCGCACGGTGATGACCTGCTGCACGCAGGCGCTGGGCCCGCCGCAGCCGTCGCCGCTGCCCGTGTTGTCCACCGCCAGCTCATCGGGCCGGGCGGTGGTGACCAGCATGCGGCCGCCGCGGTGCAGCACCACGCCCGCGCCGGGCTGGCTGTCGCACTCGGCGGCCACGCAGATGTCGCCGGCCCGGTTGGCCGTGCGCAGGATGTAGCCCCCCGACTGGGGGTAGTACTGCAGATCGGCGCCGGGGATGGCCACGCCGCGGGGCGTCTGGATCTGGATGGTTCGGCAGCACAGGTTGGCGCCGGTGGGGAACGGGGTGACCCGGTCGTTGTTCCACCAGGTCAGGTGGGGCAGGTCGGCCGTGTAGAGGTCGCCCTCGCGGGTGGCCGTGCCCTCCTGCACCCAGATGCCCCGGTCCTCGTCGAAGTACCACAGGGGCACCTGGGGCGGGTCCATGGGCGCGGCCTGGGTGGCCAGGGTCAGCGTCTCGCCCTCGGCCACGTTGGCGGGGTCGCCTTCGGCGGTGGTGATGGTCACCTCGGTCATGCCGTAGCTGACCATGGGGCCCTCGGGGGTCTCCATGGGCAGGGGCGCCTCGCCGGCCTCGGCCTGCTCGGGGGTGACGTGGGCGATGGCCACGTCCACCGGGCCCTCGACGGGCATGCCGGTGACCGTGTTGACCACGCTGCCCTCGGGGATGGTGAGCATGCCCACCGAGCCGTCGGCGCCCATGACGGGCACGTTGGCCTCGCCCATGGCCAGGTCCACCCGGGTGACGACCGTGGGCACCATGATCAGGCTGAAGGAGGCGGTCTCGGCGCCGGCGGGCTCCACCGGGCGCAGGCCCTGGGCGTAGCCCTCGGCGTCCACCCGCACCACCGTGCGGGCGTCGGCGGGGATCTCCAGGGTGAAGTCGCCGTTGGCGTTGGTGACGGCCTCGGCCTCGCCCGCCGAGGCGGTGGCGCCCTGGATGCGGGTGCCGTCGGCGGTGGTCACCGTGCCGGTCAGGGTGGTCATGGCCCCCATGGCGCCGCCCTGGCCGCCCTGGCCGCCCTGGCCGCCCTGGCCGCCCTGGCCGCCCTGGCCCCCAGCGCCGCCCCCTCGCCGCCCTCGCCGCCCTCGCCGCCCTGGCCCCCGGCGCCGCCCATCCCGCCCTGCCCACCCGCGCCGCCCGCGCCGCCCGCGCCGCCCGCGCCGCCCGCGCCGCCCTGCCCCGCCATGTCGACGCCGCCGTTGGCGTCCTCCTGCGGCTCACAGCCTGCGGCCAGCGCGGCCACCAGCACCAAGGCCGCCCGCACGCGAGCGGCCTTCATCCACGAACGCTTTCCAGTCGCCATCCGACAATCCTCCCGGTTCCTCGCGGTCCCTCTGTGCCGCGACAGCCCCGGTTGTACGGATGGGCGAATTTCGCTGGTATTACCGGCCATTACCGCGGGGTGACCGCGCCGATCAGATGGCCTCGATGGCCAGGCGATCGGTGCCGATGCGCAAGAGCCCGGCCCCGGGGCGGCGCTCCACGGGCACCAGCTCGCTGCCGCAGCCCGCCTTCAGGAACTGCTTGCGCGCCCGGAAGATCTGCACGTTCAGGTGGGTCTCGGGCACCGCGAGCATGGCCATGAGCTCCTCGGTGTGCAGCCAGCCCTGGCCCGTGTCGGGGCCCTCGGCCGCCGCCGCGTCCTTCAGGCGCTGCCGGGCCAGCAGCAGCAGCAGGTAGTGGTGCGAGCGCGCGCCCAGCTCGACGGTCTGCGCCCCCCGGCGCAGCTGCAGCTCCACGTACTCCTCGTCCTGGCTCACGCGGAAGACCAGCCCGCCGCGCACCCCCGAGGCGGTGGTCAGGCTGGCGTCCACGGTGCCGCGGTGCTCCACGGGCAGGTGGACGCGCCACAGGCGTCCGCCGGCCTGGATCGGCTGCTGATCCGCCACCGCCCGGACGCCCTCTGAGCTCTCGGCGATCCAGCCGTCGGCGCCCCCCAGCGAGATGAGGACCTCGGGGTGCGCGGCGTCGGGCAGGGCGAGCACGTCGTCGGTGGCCAGCACCCGCTGGCCGGTGGCCGGATCCACGGCGAAGGCCACGGGCGGGTCCAGATCCTCGATGATCCAGCTGTGGTCCGAGCGGCCGGTGGTGATGACGTCGCCCACCTCCAGCGCCTCGGTCTGGCCGGGATCCAGGCGCACCCCGTTGCGCAGGGTGCCGTTGGTGCTGCCCAGGTCCCGCACGTGCCAGGCCCCGTCGCTCCACCAGATGGCCAGGTGCTCGCCCGAGACGGCGGCGTCGTCCACCGACAGGTCGCAGCGGCGCGAGCGCCCGATGATGGTGCGGGCCGCCAGGGCGTGTTGCCGCTGGGTGATGGGATGTCGGATAGTGGCCATTCCAGAATAGTTTGGTCCAACTGTATGCCGGACGCCAGCCCACCGGGGCCGACCCTGGCGACGGTGCCCACGCAGGCCCTGGGCCCCGCGGGCGCCGACGCCGCGCCCGCCCCGCCGCCCGGCCCCGGCTGGCCGCTGCCCCCGCGCTACCAGGACCTGGGGCTCATCGCCTCGGGGGCCATGGGCACCGTCCGGCGGGTGCGCGACCACCACCTGGACCGGGTGGTGGCCATGAAGCTCATCCGGGTGGAGCGCGCCGACGACCCCGCCGCCCGCGAGCGGTTCCTGGCCGAGGCCCGGCTCACGGCCCGCCTGCAGCACCCGGGCATCGTGCCCGTGCACGACTGGGGCGCCCTGCCCGACGGCCAGCGCTGGTTCACCATGAAGGAGGTGCGCGGCCAGACGCTGACGGCGGTGATCCGCGCGGTGCACCGGGCCTCGACCCCCACCGCCTGGCAGCCCGCCGCCGACGGCTGGACCCTGCGCCGGCTGGTGGACGCGGTGATCGCCGCGGCCCGGGCCGTGGCCTACGCCCACGGCGAGGGCGTGGTGCACCGCGACCTGAAGCCCGACAACATCATGGTGGGCGCCTTCGGCGAGGTGCAGGTCATGGACTGGGGCGTGGCGCGCTCGGGCTGGGGGGAGCCCAGCGGGGTCGCGGGCACGCCGGCCTACATGGCGCCGGAGCAGGCCGCCGGGGGCGCCGCCGCGGGCGCGCCGGCCGTGGACGTCTACGGCCTGGGGGCCGTGCTCCATACCGTGCTCACGGGGCAGCCCCCCTATCCTACAGGGGGCCGGGCCGGCCTGGCCGAGGTGCTGGCCGGGCCGCCCGTGCCCATCGAGGTCGCCGCGCCGCGGCCGCTGCCGGCGGATCTGGCGCCCATCGCGCAGGCGGCCATGGCCCGCGACGCCGGCGCCCGCACGCCCTCGGCCGGCGCCTTCGCGGCCGCCCTGCAGGCCTGGCTGGACGGGGCGCTGCGCCAGGATCGGGCCCTGGCGCTGGTGGCCGAGGCCAAGGCTCACCGGGCCCGCGCGGCCGAGGCCGAGGCCGAGGCGCAGGCCCTGGAGGCACAGGCCCAGGAAGCGCTGGCCCCCGTACCCGAGGCCGCCCCGGTGGCCGAGAAGGCGCCCGGCTGGGCGCTGGAGGCCGCCGCCCAGGCGGCCACCCGCCGGGCGCAAGATGCTGATCTGCAAGCGGAACAGGTGCTACACGCCGCCTTGCGCCACGCGCCGGAGCTGGGCGCCGCCCGCCGCCTGCTGGCCGCGCACTACCGCGACCGGCTGACCCACGCCGAGGCCGTGGGCGACCCCGAGGGGCAGGTGCGCTTCGAGGGCCTGCTGCGCAGCTACGACGACGGCCAGCACGCCGCGTGGCTGGCGGGGGACGGGGTGCTGACCCTGGTGACCGATCCGCCCGGGGTGCCCGCGCGGCTGTGGCGCCTGGCGATCCGCGACCGCCAGCGGCAGCCCGTGTTCGAGCGGGACCTGGGGCCCACGCCCCTGCGCGGCGTGCCGCTGGGCCGGGGGTCGTGGGTGGTGACCCTGGAGCGGCCGGGCGCCGCCCCGGTGATCTACCCGGTGCACATCGGGCGGGGCGAGGCCTGGGACGGCGTGGCCCCGGGCGAGGCCGCGCCCCACCCCATCTGGGTGCCCGGGCCGGGCGCGCTGGCCGAGGACGAGGTGTACGTGCCCGCGGGCTGGTTCACGGCGGGCGGCGACGCCGACGCGCTCGACGCCCTGCCCCGCCGGCGCTACTGGCTCGACGGCTTCACGCTGGGCCGGCACCCGGTCACCCACCGGCAGTACCTGGCCTTCATCAACGGGGTGCTCGAAGGCCGGGGTCGGGCGGCGGCCGAGTCGCTCGCCCCCATCCGCGAGGCGGATCCGGCCCAGGGCGCGAGCCCGCTGTACCGCCCGGGCCCGGACGGGGCCTTCACGCTGCCCGCCGACGCCGAGGCCCTCACCGGCGGGCTGGACTGCCCGGTCAATCGGGTGGACTGGCCGGCGGCCGCCGCGTACGCGGCCTGGGCCGGGCGGCGGCTGCCCCACGACCTGGAATGGGAGAAGGCCGCCCGCGGGGTGGACGCCCGGTCCTTCCCGTGGGGCGACACCCTGGACCCCGCCTTCTGCGCCATGCAGCGCAGCTTCAGCGGGCCCCCGCGGCTGCCCACGGTGCACGAGTTCCCCGCCGATCGCAGCGTGTACGGCGTGCGCGGGCTGGGCGGGCTGGTGCGCGAGCTGTGCGCGAACGGCTACGAACGCTTCGGCCCCGCCGGGCCGCGCGTCGACCCGCGGGCGCCCGCCGAGGGGCCCTTCCGCATGAGCCGCGGGGGCTGCATCGCGGCCAGCGCCCCCTTCTGCCGGGCCGCGGGCCGCTTCGCCGGCAGGCCCGAGGGGCGGCTGATGCTCGTGGGCTTCCGGGTGGCCCGCAGCGTGCCCTGAGGGGCGCCCGGGCGCCGGCTCAGCTCGGATCGTCCACGGCCTGGTGGTAGGCGGCGCTCGGCACCCCGGTGGTGGGCGTGAGCGCCAGATCGAAGCTGGCCTGCAGGTACGTCTGGGTCGAGTTCAGGTAGGGCGAGTTCTGCACCACCAGCCACTCGAGCTGGCCCGAGGGCAGCGGCACCAGGTAGCCGATCAGCGCGCCGCCCTTGGTGATCTTGAAGGCCTGCCCCGAGCGGCTCTGGCTGCTGGCCGCGCCGAACTTGGTGCTGCTGAAGATCTTGGGCGAGGCCATGCTGGGCATGGTGCTGCGCACCGAGAAGGTCAGGCTGGACGGGCTGCTGGCGAACAGCTCGGCGTGCAGCGCGGGATCCACGTACAGCTTGCCGGTGGGCGTCACGCACAGGCTGCCCACGCTGGTGCTGCCGACGAAGGCGTCGTAGCCGTCGGTCCCCGGCGGCCACTCCACGCTCGCCCCCAGGTTGCTGGCCGCGCTGGTGGTGGCGCCGGCGGGCGCCGTGAACACCTGCCCCACCCGGTGGTTCAGCAGCTCGGGCCGGTCGCGCAGGGCGCCGTGCACCTGGGGCAGCCAGGCGGTGGCCGCGTTGCCCTGCAGGGCCAACACCATGGCTCGCACCGTCTGCAGGAGCTGCCCGAAGCTCAGATCCATGCCCGCCTGCAGGCTGCCGTCCTCGGCCAGGCTGAACTGCTCCAGCGCCCGCAGCAGGGCCCAGTTCAGCAGCCCCCGCTTGCGGCCCTCCAGGTCGCGCTCGCGCAGGGTGGTGTCCACCCCGCCGGCGGTGAAGATCATGTCGGCCGGGCGGTCGGCGCCCGCGGTGCCCTCCAGCACCGCCCCCGCGTGGCACGAGCCGATGACCGCAAACACGCTCTCGTCGGGGCGCAGCCCCAGCAGCTCGATGACCTCGGCGTAGGTGATGTCGGTGCGCTCGAACTCGCCCTCGGGCAGGGCCGCGATGTCGGCGGGCAGGCGCTGCGTGTCGCGGATCCAGGCCGCCTCGCCGGGGAAGTAGCCCGGCAGCTTCAGGGCCAGCCGGCCGCCCACCAGGCCGCCGTGCCCCGACCAGAACAGGAAGAGCATGGGCGTCTCGCCCGCCGCCCGGGCCTCATCCATGCGCGCGCGCAGCTCGGCGATGGCCCAGCGCAGGTAGCACGGCCGCATGTCGTGGCTGTGGATCTGGTTGAAGGCCTCGACGAACGCCTGGGGGTCCGCCCCCCACGGGGCCATGCGCCGGGCGAACTCGGCGTGGGGCACCACCGGGCTGGCCACGGGCCGCACGTCGGCCTGGGCCACCAGCCCCTTCGCGATCAGGGTCACCACGGCGTCGATGACGTCGTTGCGGCAGCCCTCCAGGTTGGGCAGGCCCTCGTCCACGTACGCGTCGGCGCCCAGGATCAGGGCGAAGCGGCGCACGCGGCCGGGGGCGGCGGGGGTGGGCTCGGACATGGGACCTCTCTGGGGCGAAGACGTTGAGTTCGGTCGGGCGCACGGCCAGAGGACCACGGCCCGGGCGGGGGCGGTATGACGGCGGATTACGGCGGCGCCCTCAGTGCCCCTGGCTGCGCAGCCAGGCCACCAGATCGCGGTAGAACACCTTGTGCCGGAAGGGGTTCAGCAGGCCGGGCAGATCCCCCAGCAGGTGGCCCATCTGGTCCAGGTGATCGGCGGGGATGCAGCCCAGAAACCGGCCCCAGCGGGCGCTCTCGACGGTGACCAGCCCGTCGTTGGGCATGGGATCGAAGATCCCGCCGTCCAGCGCGGCTTCCATGAGGAACAGCGTGGGATCCACGGGATCGCGGGCCCGGTCCCAGCGGGTGATGAACTCGGGGCGGTCGTCCGCCTGACACAGCCGGCCGCCCCCGTGGTAGTCGGTGCGCCCGGCGATGGCGTAGTAGGCCACGCCCTCGGCGTCGGGGTAGGCCGCGTTGAACTCGGCGGCGCCCCGGGCGCTGAGCTGCCGCATGGCCGAGGTGACGCTGGTGTCCTCGCCCGCGGCGTCCCACAGCGGCCGGCCCACGGCGCGCACCAGCGCGTCCAGCAGGTCGGGCACGGGCCCCACGTCCACGAAGCCCAGGGCCACGTCGAGCAAGGCGCTGCCCCGGTGCGGGGTGCTGAGGGTGGTCACCGACGCCACCCAGTCGGGCCGCAGGGCCGCCACGAAGCGCGCGTCGAGGCCGCCCTGGGAGTGGCCGATGAGGTTCACCTTGTCGGCGCCCGTGATCTCGCGGATGCGCGCCACTCGGGCCAGGAGCTGCGCGCCGCGCACCTCGGAGTCGTCGAAGGGATCCACCGCGGGGGTGAACACCCACGGCTCGCCGGCGGCCTCCAGGTCGTCGCGCACCTGCCAGAAGTAGTGGATGAAGTCGACCCCGGCGAAGTCCTCGAAGCCGAAGAAGCCGTGGGCCAGCACCAGCGGGTAGGGGGGCCCCGCCCGGCGCGCCTCGGGGCCGCCCCCGCGGCCCGCGCCCAGCAGCGCGTCCACGGGCATGTCGTCGCAGCCCAACCCCAGCGCGAGCACCGCCCACGCGATCCACTGCCAGCCCGGCCATGATCTGGCGTGCCGTGCCATGCGCACCCCCGGTGTCGATCCCCCGCGGTCACGCTACGGAACACCGGGCCAGCCGTCTACTCGGCGGGCCTTCTACTCGGTGGGCAGGCGGATCACGGCGCCCACGGTGAGATCCGCCGGATCCTCCCGGGACAGGTGGGGGTTGGCCTTCCAGATGCGGCGCCACTCGGTACCGCTGCCGTAGAAACGCCGGGCCAGGGTGATCAGGGTGTCGCCCGGCTGCACGGTGTACTCGCGGAAGAGCTGGGTGACCCCGCGGGTGTCCACGGCCTTGATGCCGAACACGTCGCCCGCCACGGCCGCCGCCCGATCCAGCGTGGCCTTGCTGTCCACCTGGCCCTTCAGGAAGGCGATGGCGCCCTCCACCTCCACTTGCAGCTCCAACACCGCCGCCCCGGGCAAGGCCGGGCGCAGGGCGGCCAGGGCGGCCTGCACGGCCTCGGCCCGGCGGCCCGATGACTCGGGGGGCGAGGGCAGCTTCGGCGGGGCGTCTGAGCCGGCGGTCACCGGCGCGGCGGTCACGGGCGCCACGGTCACGGGCGCGGCGGCGGTGGGCGCCCCCACCGGACCGGGCGGGGCCGGGGTCGCGGCTGCCGGCAGCGCCGCCGCGACCGGCGCTGCAGGCTCGGGCTCAGCCATGATCTGCAGCACCAGCGCCACGCCCAGGGTGCCCACCAGCCCCAGGATCAGCCCGATGGTCATGGGCGCCACCCCGCTGGGGGCGGGCGGCGGGGGCTCGTCATACAGGGCCGGCAGCTCGGCCGACACCCGCGCCGGCACCTCCACGTCGATGGCCTGCCAGTCCGCCCCGCACACGGGGCAGTAGCGCACGCCGTCGGCCTGCGCCTCGCTGCGGCCCTCGTACTGCAGGCAAAACGGGCAGATGTCGGGATCGGGGGTGGACACGGCCTGGCTTCGCTTCGATGGTGGGGCCGACAACACCGCCGACCCGCTGGATCAAAAATGCCTGGATTCGACGTTGAACGCGACCCCGCGCTGCTGACCCGCTACGCCGCCGACGAGTCGAGCTTCGCCGGCCACGCCGACGGGGTCGTCCGCACGGGCGACCCCGCCGTCATCGCCGCGGTGATGGCCCAGGCCGCCGCGCAAGGTGTGCCCGTGGTCTTCAGCGCCCGCCGCACCAGCCTGACCGGGGCCGCCGTGCCCGAGGGGGGCTGGGTGGTGGTGCTGCCCGAGGACTCCAGCCCCGACCTGGTGCAGGTGGACGCGCAGGGCCTCACGGCCACCGCCCCCGCCCGGGTGCTGGTGAGCGACCTCGAGACCGCCGCCGAGCGGGCCGGCTGCTTCCTGCCCATCGATCCCACCAGCCGCAAGACCGCCAGCATTGGCGGCGCGGTGGCCTGCAACGCCAGCGGCGCCCGCAGCTTCGCCTTCGGGCCCACCGGCGACTGGGTGCAGGGCCTGACGGTGGTGCTGGCCAGCGGCGACCGTCTTGAGCTGACGCGCGGCGCCCACCCCCCCGTGGACGGGCTGTTCACGGTGGCCCTGCCCTCGGGCGGCACGCTGGTGGTGCCCGCGCCGCCGGCCCGGCGCACCGACTTGAAGAACGCCATGGGCTTCCGGCTGCGGCCCGACGCCCCCGATCTCATCGATCTGTTCATCGGCAGCGAGGGCACCCTGGGCTACATCGAGGCCGTGACCGTGGCCCTGCTGCCCAAGGCCGAGATCTTCGCCGCCCTGGTTTTCTGGGACGACGAGGACACCGCCCTGGACTTCGTGGCCCGCCTGCAGGCCGACGCCCCCGCGGGCCTCGAGCCCATGAGCGTGGAGTGGTTCGACCGTGAGGCGCTGGCGCTCGCCGGCGCCCGCCACCCCCGCCTGAACGTGCCCAAGGCGGCGCAGGCCGCCCTGTTCGTCGAGCAGCGCCACGCCAAGGGCGCCGAGGACGACGTGATGCTGGCCTGGTACGAGGCCCTGCTCGAGGCCGGCGCCCCCGAGGACGAGGCCGCCATGCGCATCGCCCGCTCGAAGACCGATCTGGAGACCTTCCGCGACTTCCGCCACGCGGTGCCCGAGAGCGTCAACGCGCTGGCCCGGCAGCGCGGGCTGCGCAAGCTGGGCACCGATCTGGCGTACCCCAAGGGCTGGCTGCACCGGATGGTGGCGTACTACCGCGAGGCCCTGGCCGATCTGCCGGCGGCCGTCGGCGCCGCGGGCGCCGGCTTCGCGGCCGAGTGGGGCGAGCCGCTGCCGCAGCGGCTGGACCACGCCACCTTCGGACACATCGGCGACAACCACCTGCACGTGAACCTGCTGCCCAAGACCCCCGCCGAGATGGCGGCGGGCAAGCTGCTGTACGAGGCCATGGCCCGTCACTGCGCGGCCCAGGGCGGGGCCATCAGCGGCGAGCACGGCATCGGGAAGGCCAAGCGCCACCTGCTGGTGGACGTGGTGCCCGCCGCCGAGGTGGCGCAGATGCGGGCCATCAAGCGGGCCTTCGATCCGGCGGGTGTGCTGGGGCGGGGCAACGTGTTCGGCTTCCAAACCGAGGCCCCCGCGGGCGGCGCCTGACGGTCAGCGGGTGGCCCGCCCGGGGGCGAGGGCCGGCTCGGGCACGAGGCAGCGCACGCCGGCGTCGAAGTACCGGTCGTTGATGTGCCGCGGGTTGCGGTGCAGCAGGCTGCGCTCGGTGGCGTTCTTCGCCGTCCAGCCCCCCCCCCGCAGCTGCCACCAGTGAGGGTCGTCGTCGAAGCTGGGCGTGGCCACCCACTCCCACACGTTGCTGGCCATGCCCACCACCCCGTAGGGGCTGACGTCGTCGGTGGGCGCCGTGGCCAGCCGCGCGTTGCGCGGGGGATCCACCTCGATCAGTGGCCCCCCGTTGGGCATGGAGCGCTCGGGCCGCGGGTTGCGCTGCGCGCCCACCACCAGCCCGCCCCGGGCCGCCTTCTCCCACTCGTCGGCGGTGGGCAGCCGCTTGCCCTGCCAGCGGCAGAAGGCGGCAGCTTCATAGGCGGTGATCCGGGTCACGGGGCTCAGCGGGTGGGTGGCGTCCTTGGGGATCTGGTGGTTGCCGTAGGGCGGCGCCTCGAAGCGCCCCGGGGCCACCGCCTTCAGGAAGGCCTGGTACGCCGCGTTGGTGGCCTCGTGGCGGTCGATGGCGAAGCCAGCCACGAACACCGGCCGCAGCGGCGCCAGCTTCGCGTGCGCGTCGGGTGGGAGCGGTGGCTCACCGGCGCCGCCCAGCATGGCCTCCCCGGCCGGGACCGGCTGCGTGAGCGCCGCCGAGGCCGCGCAAGTGGGCACGGTGAAACGCAGCAGGGGCGGTGCGTCACGCGACTCGAAGCCGGGGAGCTGCACGGGGATCACGCTGGGCCCGCAGTCCGCGCCGCCCTCGCCGCGCCCCTCCACCACCAGCAGGGCCGGCCCGCTGGCCTCCATCATGTCGCCATGGACGTCGAAGGGCAGGGGTGGGGGCAGGGCGTCGCCGTGCCACCACCCGTCGGGCGCCTGGTGCAGCCGCCAGGTGGGCCGGGCCTGCGCCCGCTGCACCTCGCCCGTCAGCGGGTCCCAGTTGAAGGTCTCGATCTCAACCCGGAAGAGGCCCACGTCGCCCAGCGCCAGGCTCTGGCGCTGCATCTGCCGGTGGACCCCCAGGATCCCCGCGAGCACCAGACCGGCCACCAGCAACCCCAGCCGCCGCCGTCGGCGCTGGCGGCGGCGGTGCCAGATCACGCTGCGGGCCAGGAACGCCGCCGCGTCCGCCGGCGGCTGGAGCTGCACCTCGGCGAGCTGGTCCTGGATGACCTGGGCCTTGCCCTGCGGCCACAGCAGTCGGTCGGGACGGCCCTGGTCCACCCAGTAGCCCGCGACGGACTCCACCTCGCTCAGCGCCGCCCGGCCCGCCTTGCTGCCCTCGATCCAGCCCGACAGCCGCGGCCAGCCCGTCACCAGCGCCTCATGGGCCAGCTCCACCACCTGATCGGTGCCGTCGGGATCGGCCCGGGCCACCACCAGGCGGGCGGCGATGAGCGCCTCCAGCGCCTCCGCCCGAGCCGGGGCGTCGCCGATCTGCGCCCGGGCCAGCACGCGGCGTGTGCCGTCGGCGGCGACGAGCTGGATGCACACGTCCCGCACCGCATCCAGCCGTGACTGCGACAGGGTGCGCATGAAGTTCTCGGCCGTGTGCTGCAGCACCCCGGCCAGGCCGCCGCCGCGGGTCAGCTCGGCGATGGGCAGCGTGCGCTGCGCCTCGTTGCGCTGCTCCCAGAGCTGCTCGCCGCAGAACTGCATGAGCGGCAGGGCCGCCGGCGAACCGTCCAGGGCGTCCACCAGCGGCGTCACCAGCTCCGGATCATCGAAGCGGTAGCCCCGGGCCTCCACGGGGCGCACGAAGGCCCGCCGCAGCCGCACCCGGTCCATCGGCCCCACGAACAGGGGCGCCCCCAAGGCCGCCAGGAGCTGGGGCACCCGCGCCAGGCGCCCGTAGTGGTCGTCGCGCATGGACGCCACCAGGCGGATGGGCTGCCCCGGATCGTGCACGGCCGCCGCCAGCGCCCGGGCGAAGGGGCCCTGCTGCGCCGGATCGCTCAGGGTGAACAACTCCTCGAGCTGGTCCACCACCACCACCACGGTGGCGCGGGCCCGCTGGGCGTGGGCCAGGAGCACCACCTCCAGCCGGCCGGCCTCGGCGCCGATCTCCCGGGCGAGCCCGTCGCGCTCGGCGGGCCCCCCGTCGGGCAGGATCCGGTTGGCCAGCCGGTTCAGCGGCCGGTCCCCCGGCCGCAGGCGGATGATCTCCAGGGGCCCCCGCTCGGTCAGCCGGGGCAGGATCCCCGCCAGCACCAGCGAGCTCTTGCCCACCCCCGACGGGCCCGTGACGAGCACCGCCGAGCCCCGCCGCAGCAGCTCCACCGCCGCGTCCGTCTCGCCCTCGCGCCCCAGGAAGTGCGCCGCCTGATCGGCCTCGAAGGCGGCCAGCCCCCGGAAGGGCGAGCCGGCGGTCACCGCGGGCGAGACCAGCACCTCGTCCAGGGCCTGCGCCACGGCCTCGGCCCGCGGGCGGGCCTCGGGATCCAGGGCCAGGCAGCGGGTGAGCAGCGCCGCGATGGGCCCGGTGACATCGGGCGGCGGGGTGGGCGGGGCGGCCAGGGGCCCCTCGAAGCGATCCCGCAGCTCGGTTGCCGTGCCCGACAGCGCCGGCTTGCCCGTGAACATCTCGATGAGCAGCAGCCCCAGGGCCCACACGTCCGTGGCCGCCCGCTGGGGCTCACCGCGCCACTGCTCGGGGGCCATGTACAGGGGCGTGCCCCCCTGCGCCGCGCGGTTCAAGCGGGCCGCCAGGCCGAAGTCCACCAGCCGGGGGCGGCCGTCGCGGCCCAGCATGACGTTGGCCGGCTTCAGGTCGCAGTGCGTGTAGCCCGCGTCGTGCAGGGCGGCCACCGCCTGCGCCACCGCCCGCCCGATGCGCAGGGCCTCGGGCCGCGACAGCGCGCCCTGCAGCAGACGATCCTTCAGGGTGTCGCCGTCGACGAACTCCATCACCAGGCAAGCCAGGCCCCGCACCTCGAGCACCTGGTGGATGCGCACCACCGCCGGGTCCGACAGGCGCGCCAGCACCCGCCCCTCGTGCAGCAGCCGCGCCACCCGGTCCCGCGAGATCCGGTCCGGCCGCAGGAACTTCAGCGCCACCGGCCGGGCCAGGCGGGTGTCCCAGGCCCGGTAGACTTCGGCGGTGCCCCCCTGCCCCAGCAGCGCCTGCAGGCGGTAGTGGGCGATGAGCTGGCCCGGGCGCACCTCCAGGCTCCGGGTGATGTGCTCCAGGGCCTGAACCCGCGGCTCGAGGGTGTCGGCCGTCGCGGCGTCGGGCCGGGGCGCGGGTGGGGGGCTCACCGCCGAGTCGGCCACGTCCAGCGTCTCGGCGCGGCGGGGATCCGAGGCGGAGCCTACGCTCACGGGAGCAGCCCGTGCTTGCGGCGCAGCCGCAGGAGCTGGTCCCGGGAGATCCCGAGCTGGCGCGCCGCCTCGGCGAAGCTGGGCGCCGCCTCCAGGGCCGCCGTGAGCTGCGAGGCCGTGATCTCCGGGGTGATCCCGGGCAGGAGCCGCCGCCGCGCCGCGGCGCGGTGGGCCTGGATCTCGGCGGGCAGGTGGCGGGCGCTCAGCCGCTCGGGATCCCGATCCAGGGCGTGCTGCACCGCCGCGGCCAGCCCCCGCAGGTTGTTCGGCCAGTGGTACAGGGCCACCGCCTCCACGAAGCCCGGCTCCACGGGGCACACCCCCCCGGCCACCCGGGCGAAGTGATCGATCCAGTCGGGCAGATCCTCGCGGCGCTCGTGCAGGGGCGGCAGCGACAGCACCGATCCGTCCGCCAGGAAGCGCGCCAGCAGATCCTGCCGGAACTGCCCGAAGCTCACCGCCGCCTCCAGATCCACGTGGGTGGCCGCCACCACCCGCACCTGGGCCGTGGTGGGGTTGGGATCCCCCAGCCGGTGGTAGGTGCCGAACTCCACCAGCCGCAGCAGCAGGGGCTGCGTGGCCAGGGGCAGATCGCCCACCTCGTCCAAGAACAGGGTGCCGCGCTCGGCGGCCTTCACCAGCCCCCAGCTCTCCTCGGCGTGGGTGTAGGCACCCCGGCGGGCCCCGAACAGCTCCCGCCGAGCCAGCCCGGGCTCGGTCATCTCGCTGCAGTTGAAGGGCACCAGATGCCCCGGCCGGGCGCCGTGCAGCGCCCGCGCCAGCGCCTCCTTGCCAGTGCCCGTCTCGCCCGTCACCAGGGCGGCCCCCTCGCGGGCCACCACCGCCGGCAGGGCGTCACGCAGCGCGGCCATGGCGGGTGAGCGGCCCGGGGCGGGCCCCCAGCCGAAGGCCGGGCGCACGGCCTGGGTGCGCACTACCAGCACCACGTCGCCCAAACGCACCAGCGTGCCGTCCTCCAGCGGCACGTCGGCCCCGGTGGGCACCTCGGCGCCCTCCACCCACACCCGCTTGGCGCCCTCGGGGCGCACCAGCCGGGCGGCCCGCCGGGTCACCGTCAGCTCAGCGTGCACCCGCGACAGGGTCTGATCGGTGAAGCGCACCTCGCACTCGGGATCCCGCCCCACCCGGGCGTGGCCCAGGCCCACCTTCACGTCCAGCGGCGCGCCGGGCCCGTGCAGGCAGCGCAGCCACAGCCCGGTCAGCCGATCCCGGCGGTCCGCCAGGGCTGAGTCGGCCACGTCGAGGGTGGAGTCCATGGCGCCAGGATGCCACGGGGGGCATGGGGATCAAGCCTGGGCGAGGCCATCGAAGGCGTCCGCCCGCTGCGCGCGCCGCCGGTACAGCAGCACCGCCTCACCCAGCAGCAGGGCGAACAGGGCCAGCAGCGCCCCGTGCCACAGCTCGGTGCGGCGCCCGCCCGCCAAGGCCGCGCGCACGTCGGCGCCCGCCTCGGCGGTGGCCGGCGCCGCCACGTCGGGCCCGCGCAGATCGCTGCCCGTGGGGTCCAGCGCCACGGCGAAGCCGGGCAGCGCCGTCAGCCCGGGCAGCGGGGGATCGGGGCTCACCGCGTAGTGCCCGGGCGCGCCCGTGGCGGCGAACACCCACGGCGCCTCGGGCTCCCGGGGCTTGTCCACCGTGTGCAGGGTGCCGTCCGGCGTCTTCACCTGCACCCGCCGCACCCGGGGATCCTCCACCGGCAGCGGCGCCGGCCGCCCCACCAGCACCGGGGTGGTGTCCACCTCGGCCACCCGGGTCAGGTAGCGCAGCACCTGCTGCACCAGGGGCACGTACGCCGGCCGGATGGCCAGATCGCCCCAGTCGCGGTCCAGGCTGCCGGTGAGCAGGGCCACCCGCCCCTCGTCCACGGCCCGGGTCAGCAGGTAGGGCGCGCCCTCGTCCAGGCCCAGCACCACCTCGCCCCCGGCGTCGGGCGACGGATCCAGCAGCATGTAGCGGCGCACCTCGGCCCGGGCCAGGCTGCCCGCCGCCGGATCGGGGAAGGGCCGCAGGATGGGGTGGGCCCGGTCGAAGAGGCTCAGCCGCGCCGTGCGCCGGTCGCCGCCCTCGGCGGTGGCCGCGGCGTCGCCCGCCTGCCGCACGTCCCGCAGGCTGCGGGGCAGCAGCGCCGCCAGCGCGGCGTTCAGCCCCTCGCGCTGCACCTTGTCGCCCATGGTGATCCACAGGCCGCCGCCGCCGCGCACGAAGGCCTCCAGCCGGCGCGCCTGCTCGGGCGAAACCGCCGGCACGTTGGCCAGCAGCACCACATCGAAGTCGGCCGGGCTGTGCCGGTCGAAGGTGTCGCTGTCGACGATGGTGAGCTGCACCCGGGCGTCCGCCGCCGTGCGCGGCGCCACCGCCCGCTCGAAGTAGAACAGCTCGTCGCGGAAGGGCGTGGGGTGGGGGTCGCCGTTCACCGCCAGCACCTTGATGCGCGGCGCCGGCTGCAGCCAGAACACCCGCCGGTCGTCGCCCGGCAGGGCGTCGCCCTCGATGACCACCGCCGCCTTCGCCGGCTCGGCCCGGTCCTCCAGCCGCGCGTAGAAGGTCTTGGTGGCCTCGGCGCCGGGCGCCAGATCCACGAACCCGCGCACCAGGACCTTGCCCTCCACCTCCAGGTGCACGGGCAGCTTCTGGGCCGGCTCGGCGCTGTAGTTGGCCACCCGGGCGTCCACACGCCACTGGCCGGCGCCCAGCTCGGGCGCGGGCCGCAGGGCCACGTCCAGCACCGCCCGGTTGGGCAGCGGCGCGCCCTCGGCCACGTCCACGGGCACCCGCTCGATGTTCGAGCCCGCGGGCGGCGGCGGCAGCGCGCTGGCCACCCCGGCCGGCGTGGTCAACACCACCACCCGCCGGGCCACCCCCTCGGGCACCTCGCCCAGCAGGTCGTAGGCCCGGGCCACCGCCTCGCCCAGGCTGCCCACCCGGTGCCCCGGCGTGCGCTGCTCGAGGGCCTTGCGCAGGGCCTCGAAGTCCTGGGTGGGGCTCTCCACCACCACCTCGGCCCGGTCGTGGGCGATCACCAGCGCCGCCGGCCCCGACAGCCGGGCCAGCAGGGTGCCCACCTGGAAGCGGGCGCGGTCGTACAGGGTCTCGTCGCCGTCCACCCGGTAGGCCATGGGCCAGGTGGCGTCCACCACGAACACCGTCACGCCCTGCATGCCGCCCAGGGCCGCCGTGGTGGCCGCGCCGCGGTCGATGAAGGGCCGCGCCACCGCGAAGGCCAGCCCCGCCAGCAGCAGGCTGCGCAGCAGCATCAGCAAGAGCTGCCGCAGCCGGAAGGTGCGCGCCGTCTTCTTGTTCGAGCGCCGGATGAACTCCAGCGCCGGGAAGCGCACCACCTGCGCCTTGCGCCGGTGGATCAGGTGGATGATCGGGGGGATGGCCGCGGCCAGCAGCCCCAGCAGCATCAGCGGCGCAAAGAAGCTCACGCGCGGCCCCCCAGCGCGTCGATGATCGTGCGGTCCAGCGGGGTGCTCGTCACCACCCGCCGGTAGCCCACGTCGCCCTCAAGCAGATCGCGCTTCAGGCCGTCGCAGTACGCCCGGATCTCGTCCAGGTACGCCTCGCGCATGCCCCGGGGATCCGCCAGCGCCCGGTCGTCCGCCACCTCCATGTCCTCGAAGACCGTCAGATCCTTGAAGGGGAAGTCCACCTCGTCGGGGTCCAGGATCTGGAACACCACCACCCGGTGGTTGCGCCGCCGGAGCTGCCGCGCCACCGCCGCCATGCGCCCGGGGCTGTTGAAGTCGAAGCCGTCGGTCAGCAGCACCACCAGGCTGCGCCGCGCCGCCACCTCGGCCACCCGCTCCAGCGCCCCCACAGCGTCCGTCTGCCCGCCCACCGGCGTGTCCACCAGCGTGCGCGCCAGGTGCCAGTAGTGGTCGGGCCGGGCCCGGGGCGGCACGTAGGCGCCCAGCCGCTCGCCGAAGGTCAGCAGCCCCACCGCGTCGCCCTGCCGCAGCAGCAGCCAGGCCAGCACCGCCGCCATCTGCGCCGCGTAGCGCCCCTTGCTCTCGGTGCCCCGCGCGCCCCGGTAGCCCATGGACCCCGAGGTGTCCACGCACAGATACGTGCGCAGGTTGGTCTCGTCCTCGAACTGCTTGATGTGAAAGCGATCGCTCTTGGCGTACGCCTTCCAGTCGATGTGCTTGATCTCGTCGCCGGGGGCGTACTCCCGGTGCTGCGCGAACTCCACGCTCGAGCCGTGGTGGGGGCTCTTGTGCTGCCCGGTGAGCACCCCCTCCATGGCCTGGCGCACCTTCACCCCCAGCCCCGCCAGGCGGGCCAGGAGCTTCGGATCCACCAGCTTCTCGGCGGCGGACGTCACGCGCGGCCCACCGCCTCGAGCAGCCGGCCGATGAGATCACCGCTGGTGACCCGCTCGGCCTCGGCGTGGAAGTTGGTGATCATCCGGTGGGCCAGCACGGGCCGCGCCAGGGCCTGCACGTCCTCGCGGCTCACCGTCAGCCGCCCGTCCAGCAGCGCCCGGGCCTTGCCCGCCAGGATCAGGTACTGGCTGGCCCGCGGCCCTGCCCCCCAGCCCACGAACTCCTTCACGAAGTCGGGCGCCGTGGGCTCCTGGGGCCGGGTGGCGCGCACCAGCTTCACCGCGTACTCCACCACGTGATCGGCCACGGGCACCCGGCGCACCAGCCGCTGCAACTCCAGGATCTTCTCGGGGGTCAGCACCGCCTCCACCGCCGCCTCGTCGGCCCCGGTGGTGCGCTTGACGATCTCCAGCTCCTCGGCGGCGTCGGGGTAGCCCACCTCGATCATGAACATGAAGCGGTCGAGCTGGGCCTCGGGCAGGGGGTAGGTGCCCTCCTGCTCCACCGGGTTCTGGGTGGCGAACACCAGGAAGGGCGCGTCCAGCGGGTAGGTGCGCCCCGCCGCGGTCACCCGCCCCTCCTGCATGGCCTGCAGCAGCGCCGCCTGGGTCTTGGGCGGCGTGCGGTTGATCTCGTCGGCCAGCAGCAGGTTGGCGAACACCGGCCCCTGGATGAACTTGAAGGCCCGCTCGCCCGTGGTCTTGTCCACCTGCAGGATCTCGGTGCCGGTGATGTCGCTCGGCATCAGATCCGGGGTGAACTGGATGCGGCTGAACTGCAGCCGCAGGGCTTCGGCCACCGTGCTCACCAGCAGGGTCTTGGCCAGGCCGGGCACGCCCACGAACAGGCAGTGGCCCTTCGCGAACAGGGCCACCAGCATCTGCTCCACCACCCGCTGCTGCCCCACGATGCGCTGGCCCACCTGCGCCAGGATGGCGGCCCGGGCGGCGGCGGCGGCCTCGACCGCCGCCAGATCGGCCTCGCGGGCGGTGGGGGTGCTCGGCTCGGTCATTTCAGCAACTCCAGGGACTCGCGGGCCAGCTTCGCCCGCTCGGGCTGCCCCGCCTCGTCGTACAGCGCGGTCAGGGCCTGGTGCGGGCGGGGGTGGAAGGGGTTGATGCCCACCGCCGCCTCGAAGGCGGCGATGGCGGCCGGGATCTGGCCCAGCTTCAGGTGGGCCTCGCCCAGGTTCAAGAACGTGTTCAGGTAGGTGGGGTAGTACGCCTCCACCTTCTTCAGCAGCGTGGGGATCTCGGCCACCTCACCCTGCTCGATGAGCGCCGCCGACAGGCCGTTCTGGATCACCGGGTTGCCGTCGCCCCCCAGCGCCATGGCCTTGCGGTACTCCTTGCCCGCGGCCTTGTGGCGCCCGCGGGCCCGCAGCAGCTCGCCCAGGTGGGTGAAGTCCTTCACCTGCTTCTCTTCGATGGTGCCCAGCTCGGCCTCGAGCTCGGTGTCCTCGCTCTGGCCGGGCCGCTTGAAGCGCAGGGTGGTGCGCACCAGGCCGGGGTACTCCTTGTAGCCCTTGGCCTGCATGGCGCGCTTCCACACCCCCCACAGGTCCGTCAGATCCACCCCGTAGACGGCCTTCAGGGCGGCGTCCATCTCGCGGCCGTCCCGCAGCCCCTCCAGCAGGGCGTTGATCCCGGCGTAGCCCTTCTGGCCATGCAGAAACTCGATGACCGTGTGTACCTCGGCGAAGGCCAGCGCCGCGGCCTCCTGGCTGGGCAGCAGCGCCATCGAGGGGTGCATCTGCTCGAAGGTCACCAGCTCGTCGGCCTTCAGCGCCCGGGCCAGCAGATCCTCCTGCGGCGGATCCAGCGCCTCCCCCGGCCCGGTGCGCCAGCGGGTCTCCTGGAACTTCGCGATGCCCTCGTGCAGCCAGATGGGCACCGTGTTCCGGCTCTTCTTGGTCACGTAGTAGTGCACGAACTCGTGGGTGACCGTGTCGCGCCAGCCGTAGCCCTTCACCAGACCGCGGGGGCTCGTGAACATCAGCCGGTTGTACTTGCACAGCGCGATGGTGCCGCTGGTCTCGATGGCCTCCTCGGTCAGCGAGCTCACCTTCGCCAGGTAGTCGATGCGGGGGTAGATCTCGACCAGGATCTGCCCCTCGGGCCGCCAGGCGAAGTCGGCCGCCAGGGCCTTGTCCGCCTGGATCAGCACCTCGGCCAGCCAGGGCATGAGCAGTTTGTCGCGCCCCGTGTAGCGGATGCGGAAGCGCCCGTCGGGCGTCACGTACTCGTCGAAGCTCTTCAGGGTCTCGTGGGTCTGGCCCACCTCGGCCCGCAGGTGCTTCACCGCCTCGGGCGCCCCCGGGCCCAGCCGCTCCAAGAGCTGATCCAGCAGGTTCACGGCGTCGCCGTAGCGGCCCTCGAAGTACAGCAGCCGCGCCTCGGCGAACTGCAGCCCCGGCTCGTCGGGCTCGGCCTGCAGCAGCGGCTCCAGCCGCGCCCGCGCCTCCACCGTCTGCCAGTCGGCGATGGCCGCGTGGATGGCCTGCATCTCGGCGTCGCTCACCGCGAGCGCGGCGCCCGCCGGCAGCAGGCCCGCCAGGACCAGCCAGATCATCAGCGCGCGGGCCACCATCACTCCACCAACGACTCGTAGTAGCGCTTCACCTGCTGCTCATAGGCCTTGGGCGCGCCGTCCTTCATCACCTCCAGCAGCTCCTTGCGGAACGCCTCGGGCGAGGTGTGATCCTCGGCGCCGGGGATCTTCACCTTGTCGCGGCTGCTCTGGCGCCCGTCGCCCTGCTGCTTCCCGTCCTGGCCCCGCTGGGCCCGCTGCGGCCGGTTGGCGTTCTGCAACGCCTGCATCATGCCGTCCAGCTCGCTCATGGCCTGCTGCTGGCCGGGCCGCGCCTGGCCGGGCCGCCCCTGGCCGAGCTGCTCGCCGGCCTCCTGCATGGCCTGCCCCGCCTGCTGGATGCGCTGCTGGGCCTCCTGCCCGAGCTGGGGCATCTGCTGGGCCTGCTCGCCCACCCGCTGCCGCAGCCGCTCCGCCCGCTCGGCGAGCTGCATCTGCCGCTGCCCGAGCTGCCGGCTCTTCTGGGGATCGCCGCTCTGGGCCGCCTGCTGCATGGCCTGCCGCAGCATGTCGCGCAGCTCGTCGCCGATCTGCTCCGCGAGCTGCTCGCCCTGCCGCAGCTTGCCCTGCTCGCTGCGCGCCTGCGGGTCGTAGCGGCTCATCTGATCGCTGTTGCGCAGGTGCTGCCGGGTGTCCTCGGCCGCCTCCAGCGCCTCCATG
Organism: Myxococcales bacterium; assembly: GCA_020633555.1. Classification (GTDB taxonomy): domain Bacteria; phylum Myxococcota_A; class Bradymonadia; order UBA7976; family UBA1532; genus JACKDL01. Next base: position 39,992 of record JACKDL010000003.1, read on the forward strand.
AGCTGCTGGCGCTCCAGGGCCTTCTGCAGGCCGTCCGCCTGCTCCTTGGCGAACTGCAGGTCGTCGTGGGCCGGCCGGGGCAGGTTGCTCGGATCCACGCTGTCGGTCTGCTGCTTGAGCTGGGCGGCCTTCTGGTTCACGGCGTCCAGCTTCGCCTTCAGATCCTCTTCCAGCATCCGCTTCAGCTCGGCCTCGGCCTGCTGCTTGAGCTGCTCGGTCTCGTCGCTGACGGCCTTCTGCTCGCGCTGCAGGTCCTTGGCCTGGTCCATCAGCTCGCTGATGGCCTTCTGCATGGCCGGATCGCTGTTCTCGTGCAGCTCCTGCATGTCCTTGTCGAGGGTGTTCGACAGGTCGTCGAGGGCCTGCTCCATCTCCTCCAGGGCCGCCAGCGCCTCGTCCAGCTTGCCCTCCTCGAGCATCTTCTCCAGCTCGGCGAGCTGGTCCTTCGTCTTGTCCAGCCCCTTCGCCACGTCGTCCTTCTTCAGGCCGTCCAGGTTCAGGAACTCCTCGGGCAGCTTCTGCCGGAGCTGGGCCATCCGCTCGCGCATGGCGTCCATCCGCTGCCGCAGGCGCTGGATCTCCCGCATGATCCGGGCCTTCAGGGCCTTGTCGTCGGGGTTCTGCTTGTACTGCTGGATCAGGTCCTTCAGCCGGGCGCGCATGGCCTGCAGCTCCTCGGCCATGGCCTCCATGTCCTCCAGCGCCAGCCGGGCCACCATGGCCTCCACGAGCACGATGGCCTGCTCCACGGCGTCCACCACCCGCTCGTTGGCCTTGTTCACCTGGTCCACCGTGGCCCGCGTGCCGGCCTCCAGCGCCGCGGTGCTGGCCTCCACCAGCCGGGCCTCGGCCCGCACCCGCTCCTCCAGCGTGCCCAGCCGCCCCGCCAGCGCCAGCCGCACCTCCTCGGGGGTCAGGGGATCGCCCACCATGTCGGCCACCACCGCCGCCAGGGCCTGGCTCGCCTTCTCGGTGCTCTGGCTGTACTTGCCGATGCGCGCCGGCAGCGGATCCAGATCGGCCGCGCTGTCGTAGAACTCGATCTCCAGGCGGTCCGCCAGCGCCGTCACCAGCAGGTCCACCACCTCGCGCAGCCGCTCCGACAGCTCGAAGTGCTTCTGCTTGGGGTCGTTCACCGTGATGTAGCGGGTGGCCGACACCCCCCGCTGGGGCCCGTCCACGTCGTTGGCGTCGAAGGCCTCCACGAACAGGGCGATGCGGTCGCCCGGCTGCGCCTGGACGACGCTCAGATCCACCACCTCGTCGCCCGCATAGCGCCGCCCCTCCACCGCCGGCTGGGCCACCTTCTCGGGGTGCTCCACGTCCGCCGCCAGGGCGATGACCACGTTCACCTTCGTCAGCCCGAAGTCGTCGCGGGCCTCGAACACCACCGGCACGTCGCGCAGATCGTCCAGCGCCAGATCCTCGGCGGGCAGCTTCAGCAGCACCTCGGGCGGCTGATCGGGCTCCAGCCGGATCCGCCGGGGCGCGCTCTCCACCTGAGTGTCGCCGCCGGGCGTGGTCACGGCGAAGCGCCAACGCCCGCCCGCGGTGACCACGAAGGCCCCGCTCACGTCCCGCCCGCCGCTCACCGCCAGCGCCGGCCCCTCGGCCTCGTCGCCGAAGCGCAGGTGCACTGCCTCCACCGGCTCCAGGGTCGTGGCCTTCAGGGTCACCCGGGTGCCCTTCGGCGCCTCGAAGTCGCCCGCCGAGTTGGGGATGGTCTTGGGCGCGCGGTGCACATAGGCCGGGTAGGTCAGCATCAGCTCCAGGTCGCCCACCAGCGGCCCCGTCTCGACCTCGCCCGCCGCGTTCACCGGCGGCTGCAGCGCCGCGAACCCCGCGCTCAGCGTGCCCGGGGCCAGCAGCCCCAGCAGCCCCCAGGCCGCGGCCACCCCGGCCGCCAGGGCCCACGGCCGCCGCGCCGCCCGCAGCGGCGTCACCGCCGCCAGGTCGCTGTGTTCCAGCGTGTGCGCCACGCCCTCGGCCAGCTTCGCCACCAGCGCCGGCGAGCCGGGCACCGCGGGCCACTGCCGGCCGAACTGCACGGTGGCCCGCAGGCCGTCCGCCAGGGTCGGCAGCCCCCGCTCCAGGTGCTCGGCCACGGCGTCGTCGTGCCGCCAGCGCCAGCCGGGCCGCGCCAGCGTCAGCGCGCCCACCACCAGCAGCCCCAGCCCAGCCAGGGTCAGCCACAGGGGCCGCAGCCAGGGACCCGCCCCCAGGGCGCCCACCAGCACCACCCCCAGGGTCAGCGCCCCCACGGCGGCCGCGGCCCAGCCGGCCGCGGTGAGGCCGGCGCGGGCCCACAGCCGCCGCCGGGTGGCGGCCAGCGTGCGGCGCACGCGCTCGAAGGCGGGGGGACGAATAGGGCTCATGCGGCGATTGTTAACACGTTCGGTGCCGGTTTGATTTCGATCCCGCGTCGGACGTTTCCCGCGCCACCCGTCGAAGCTGCGCAAGGTCGCCGTCGGGGGGTTTTTGCAATAAGATGCGCCGGCCCTGAATAGGTCCCCCATCGGCGCGTCGGCCGCGGAGGTTTTGGTGGAGTTGACGGACCAGGAGCTGGTCGCCCGAAGCCAGACCGGTGACCGAAAAGCCTTCAGCGAGTTGGTGGCACGCTACCAGCGCAGGGCGTACGGCATCGCGATGGGGGTCCTCAGGAACCCCGACGACGCGATGGACGCCGCGCAAGACGCGTTTGTGAAGGTCTATCGGAACATCAACGGTTTCAAAGGCGACAGCTCCTTCTACACCTGGCTGTATCGGATCGTCGTGAACGTCTGCATCGACAAGATTCGCAAGAACCGCCGCGCTCGCAACGTCGAGTACGATGACACGTGGCGGCGCAGCGACGAGGCGGCGGTCGACCCTCTGGTCGGCAACACCCGCCCGATGCACCCGGGCGCAGCGCACGACTCGAAGGAGCTGAACGGGGTCCTCAAGGAGGCCCTCAGCCAGCTCAGCGACAACCACCGCACCATCATCCTCCTCCGGGAGGTCGATGGCCTCAGCTACGAAGAGATCGCCGAGGTCATGGAGTGCCACATCGGCACGGTGATGAGTCGGCTCCACCACGCACGCAAGAACTTGCAGAAGGCGCTCAAGCCCTACCTCGAAGAGGCGGGCAACCCCATGGCCGACAAGGCCGGTGAGGGGGTCCGGGGCAAGCGCGGCAAGCAGGAGGTGACCCCGTGAGCGCGCGCGACGACGAGCTGATGCGGTTCATCGATGGGGCCATGAGCACCGACGAGGCCGCCGCCTTCGAGCAGATCCTGGCCGCTGATCCGGCGCTGCAGGCCGACCGGGACGCCTTCGCGTTCACCGGGCGGGCGCTGCGCGGGGTCATGGCCGCCGAGGTCGAGGCTGCGGACTTTGGCGACTTCTGGCGCCAGTTGGAAGAGAAGCTGCCCGACGCTCCCCTGCCCGCGCCCCGCGAGGCGGCCCCGACCCCCGCGGTCGAGGCCGGCCTGGGGGCGCGCCTGGCCGGGTGGTGGCGGGCCTACTGGACGCCGGTGCTGGTCAGCGCGGCGGCCGCCGCCGCGGTGGCCTGGTTCGTCAGCGCCCGCGCGGGCGGCGACGAGGTGACCGGGGGTCAGATCATCGTCGAGGGGGTCGAGAACGAGGGCCCGCAGACGGTGCTGATCAGCCAGCCGGAGGACGAGGGCGGCGCCACCGTCATCTGGCTGCTCGACGAAGAACACGAAACCGACGGCGAGGTTGCCTCGCCCGACGACGGGGATCCGATCTGATGTTTGCTGCGATGAAGACCCGACTGGGGCTGGCGTTGCTGAGCGGGGTCCTCCTCGTGGCGGTGGGCGCGCCGGCGGCGCAGGCCCAGGGCCCCGAGCTGAAGGTCTCGGTGGTCCACGCGCTGAAGAAGCCCGGCCCGAAGGATCCGGCCCTGAGCCGGGTGCAGGGCAAGCTCGAGAAGACCTTCGCGGGCTACAAGAGCTTCAAGGAGCTCGCCAAGCACCAGTTCACGCTGGGCAAGGGCGGGCCGGCCACCCTGAAGCTGCCCAACAAGAAGGACGCCACCTTCGACTACAAGGGCAAGAACGGCACCACCCACAAGGTGGCCATGACCATCGGGAAGAACACGTTCAACCTGGCCATCCCCGAGAAGCGCTTGTTCTTCCAGGCCGGGCTGAAGCACGAGGGCGGCATCCTGGTGCTGGCCCTGTACCTCAAGTAGCCCGCGCCCTCAGCCCACCCGCCCCAGCGCCCGCAAGCGCTTGCCGGCCTCGCGCCGGCTCAGCCCGCTGAGCGCGTCCCCGTGCCGGGCCAGGAAGGCCTGCACCGGCTCGGGGGCGGCCCAAGAGTAGTCCCGCAGCGCCCAGCCGATGGCCTTCCGGATGAAGAAGTCCGGCTCATGGGCGCGATCCAGGCAGGCGGCGAACAGCCAGGCGGCGTCCGTCTCGGCCTTGTGCTTGAGCTGGCTCAGCACGGCCACGCGCCGCACCCACAAGCAGTCGTCCTTCAGCCAGGCGTCCATCACGGGGGTGACCCGGGCCCGGTCGCGCCGACGCAGCGGGCTGATGACGTGGGCCGCCAGCTCGTCCACCAGGTCCCACCAGGCCGCGCGCACCACCAGCTCCCGGTAGAAGGGCAGGTGCGCGACGGTGACGTGGGCCTTGGCGCCGTGGGCGAGCTGCACCGCCAGGTACCGGAACTCACGCTCGGGCTCGGCCCACAGCGCCTCGATGGTCGCCCGGTAGTCGACGGCGTCGGCCAGGGGGGCGGCCTTCAGCAGGGCCTTGCCCACCACCCGGCGATCGGCGGCGGCCACGCCCAGCATGGGCTCGTCGGTCTTCAGGTAGGCGGCCATCTCGGGCGCCTTGGCGGGCCGCGCGTGGGGGATCAGCGCGGCCCGGGCCCAGGTCACCCGCGCAGCGGGGGTCACGGCCCCTCGCCCTCGTGGGGGACGGGGGGCTCGGCGTAGCCCAGCCGGCGCCACAGCTTGTTGGTCTTCAGGTGCCACAGCTTGCGCAGGGTGCCGGCATAGGCGCCCATGTCGAAGTTGAGCTGCCCGTCGGGCCCGCGGTGCTGGGCCGCCCACAGCAGGTGGCGCTGGAACGTCTCGATCATCATGTGGATGATCGCGTGCTGCTCGTCGCCCTTGCGCAGCCGCATCCGGTAGAAGGTCTCGGCCTCGGGCGGGTTCTGGTTGAAGATCTGCGAGCCGATGAGCACGTGCAGGCTCACGTGGGCGAAGGGGTTGGTGCCGTCGGGCAGCTCGTCGTCGCCCTCCAGCAGCCCGATGGTCTCGAAGTGGGGGAACCACTGGGGGTGATCGGCCATGGAGCGGCCGATGAAGATCTCCTGGCCCGCCAGCTCGTCGCCCCGCTTCATCTTCTCCCAGACGTACGCCAGGTGGCGCTTGTCGATGCCTTGGAGCTCGATGACGACCTTGCCGTCATTCTGCGGCTGACTCATTTGCCCTCCGGGCTTTTCAGGAACCGGCTCACCGCCTGGCGGTGCTCGGCGAAGGTCTCGGAAAAGTGGTGCTGCTTGCTGCCGTCGCGCTTGGCGACGAAATACAGCAGCTTGGCGGCCTTGTCGCCGGTGGCGGGGTACAGGGCGGCCTCGAGGCTGCCGCGGCCCGGGTTGGCGATGGGCGTGGGCGGCAGCCCGTCGATGACGTAGGTGCTGTACTGGCTGTGCGGGTCCTTGCACAGCGCCGGGCTGGGGGTGCGCTTGTACAGGTGCGCCCCATAGACGCAGGTGGGATCGGTCTGCAGCTTCATGCCTTGCGCCAGCCGGTTGTGGAACACCCGGCTGATCAGGCGGCGGTCCTCCTGACCCTGGCCCTCCTTCTCGATGAGCGAGGCCAGGGTGACCAGGTGGCTGCGCGCCGCCGGGGTGTTCAGGTTGGCCGCGTTGGGGTGGCCGGCGATGACCTCGGCGTACACCGCGTCGAACTGCTGGGTGAGCGCGCCCACCACCCGGTCCAGCGACCAGTTCTTGCCCAGCCGGTAGGTCTCGGGGAACAGCCGCCCCTCCAGATCCTCGGCCTGCACCTTCTGCAGGAAGGCCTCGCGATCCACCAGGCCCACCCCCGACAGGATGTCGGCCACCTGCCAGCGGTTGAGCCCCTCGGGCAGGGTGACCTGCACCTCGTCCAGCGCCGCGCCCTTCACGAGCTGCTGCAGCAGCTCGTGCGGGGTGGACTTCAGGTCGATCTGGTAGGCACCGGCCTTCAGGCTGTTGGTGTAGCCCTTCGAGCGCACGTACAGCTCGAACAGGGTGCGGTCGCGCACCACCCCCATGCTCACCAGCCGGCCCATGATCTCGTTGAAGTTCGCGCCCTTGGGGATGACCACCGTGCGGAAGCCGCCCTCGTCGGCGATGGGGCTCTGCAGGAAGTCGCGCACCTTCAGGAAGCCCAGCGCCCCCCCCAGCAGGCTCAGGAAGACCCCCCAGCGCACCGCCTGCCGCAGCCGCTGCTTGAGGGTGTCGCGCCCGCTCACTCGGCCCCCTGCCGGTGGGCCCGCGCCTCCAGCCAGCCCTGCAGGATCAAGGTGGCGGCCACCTGGTCGATGACCTCTTTGCGCTTCTTGCGGCTGACGTCGCCCTCCAACAGGGCGCGCTCGGCGGCCACGGTGGTCAGGCGCTCGTCGAAGCGCTCCACGGGCAGGCCGAAGGTGGCCTCGAGCTTCTCGGCGAAGCGGGCCACCTTCATGGCCTGCACGCCCACCCGCCCGTCCAGGCGCAGGGGCCAGCCCACCACGAAGCGCTCCACCTCGTGCTCGGCCACCAGGGCCCGCAGCGCGGCCAGATCGGCCGCGAGGCCGCGCCGGCGCACGGTGGTGATCCCCTGTGCGATGGTCTGCGTGTCGTCGGTGACCGCCACCCCGACGGTGCGATCGCCCACATCAAGGGCCATGACCCGGCTCATCCCGTGGGCTTCTGCTCCTTCGCCCCCAGCGGCTCCGGCGCCCGCTGGTTCGCCTCGATGAGGCTGCGCAGCCGGGCCACCCGGGCCTCGGTCTCGTCGACCCACTCGTTGCGGGCGCCCAGGCGCTCGCTGAGGGTGATGTTCTTCTCGTAGATGCTCAGCGACTGCTCCAGCAGCGGGGTCAGCGCCTTGCGAAGCTCGTAGAGATAGTACGCCTTGGCGTCTTTGTCGAAGTCCGCGGGCGCCTCGGCCAGCAGCACGTCGCGGTAGAAGTGCTCGTACAGCTCGCCCAGCTTCAGCCCCGAGGCCGTCGCCCAGTAGCTGTGGCGCACGTTCAGCGCGTCGATGTAGCTGGCCTGGGCCTGGCGGAAGTAGCGCACCTTCTCGGCCAGATCGCCCTTCATCTTGGCCAGGGGCAGCTTCAGGGGCACGTCGCGGGTGAGCTGCTCGTAGATCCGCCCGCGCTGGAAGTGGATCTCGGCGAGCAGGTCGTTGCCCTGCAGGTGCTCACCGTAGGCCTCCTTCACGTAGCTGGTGGCCGCCCGCAGGTCGCGCTCGGCCAGGCCCACCCGCTTCAGGTGGGTGCGCGCGATGGCCCGCCGCAGGTGGCACTCGGCGCGGTCCGCCGGGCCCAGGTCCTCGGCCTGCAGGAGCTGGTCGTACAGGTGCTGGGCCTCGGCGTGGTTGCCCGTGGCCAGCAGGTTCACGCCCATGCGGAACTCGCCGTCGCGGCGGTCGCGCAGCTCGGTGGCGAGCTGGGCGTGGCGCCGGAAGTGCTGCGCCGCCAAGGCGTGCTGCTTCAGGCTCTCGAGGCACAGGCCGCGGTTGTACAGGGCCGAGTGGGCGAAGCGGCTGTCGGGGAACCTGTCGAGGAGCTGCCCGTAGACCTGATCGCAGCGGGCGAAGTCCTGGGCGCGGTGGGCGGCCTCGCCCTCCTGAAACAGGGTGGCGGCGTCGTAGACCTGACCCTGCCCCTGGCCGTCCACCTCCACCACCACGGCCTCCATCTCGATGGGGGCTGGGGGGGGGCCGGGCTGGACCGTGGGGCGGGCGCCGCAGCCGGCCAGGGCCGCGCTCGCCAGCAGCAGGGCGGCCAGGGCGGGCCGCAACAGCGGGTGTGATGTGTTCATGCCCCGTCGGACCCCGGAGTGGTGCGGAGGGTTCCCGGGCAGCGTAGCAAAAGCGCCGGGCTCACGCCTTGAGCAGCCAGCGCCCCACCCGGTGCAGGGCCGCCAGATCCCGCACGTCCAGGGGCATCAGGGGCACGCGCACCGGCGCCTCGCCCGCGGCGCCCGCCAGGTGCTCGATGGCCCGCCCGTCCCGATCGGCCATGTTGTTGTGGGCGCTGAAGGCCCGCCGCATGCCCTGCAGCAGGGCCCCGCGCTCGCCGTCGGTGAGCTCGGGCAGCAGGCCCGCCAGCTCGCCCAGCAGGTGCCCGTCGTGCTCGGGCCCGGTGCCGGTGTCGGGGTAGTGCATGTGCACCCGGTTGACGATGAAGCCCTCGAAGTTGAAGCCCCGCTCGGCCAGCTCGGCCTGGAAGTGCATGGCTTCGTCCACGTTGCTGCGCTTGGGGCTCGTCACCAGGCAGAAGCGCGAGTCGTCGGCGCGCAGCAGAGCCTTCAGGCGCTCGCTGGCGTGCTTCAGGGCGTCGAGGATGGTGGCGAACACCGCCAGGAACTCGCCCAGGTCCTCCAGGAAGGGGCCGCCGGTCATGCGGTCCAGGCTGCGCAGCACCAGGCCGCGCCCCTTGCCGATGAGCCGCCCCGCCAGGTTGTCGCTGACCTGCTGGCTCTTCACCAGCACCTGGATGGCGCTGGAGTCCAGGGCGTCGAGCATGCGGTCGGGCGCCTCGAGGAAGTCCATGGCGTGCACGGCCGGCGGCGTGTCCAGGATCACCAGGTCGAAGCCGCCCTCCTCCACCAGGGCCCGCACCTGCTCGATGGCCATGTACTCCTGGGCCCCCGACAGCGAGGTCGAGAAGTACTTGTAGTAGGTGTTGTCGAGGATCCGCCGGGCCATCTGGGGGTTGGGGGCGAAGCGCCGCACCATCTGATCGCCGGTGGTCTTGGTGTCGAGCATCATGGCCCACAGCTCGCCGGGGGCCTCCAGGCCGGCGGCGGCGAACAGGGCGGGCTCCACCCGGCGCAGCTCGCCGGTGAGCGCCTCGAGCCCGATGGCCTGGGCCAGCCGCCGGGCGGGGTCGATGGTGAGCACCGCCACGCGGCGCCCCATCCGGGCGGCCTCGACCCCCAGCGCCGCGGCGGTGGTGGTCTTGCCCACCCCGCCCGAGCCCGCGGTGATCAGCAGACGGCGCGTGCGCAGGGCCTCGGCCAGGCGGCTCACGGCGGGGGCTCCTGGGTGCAGGCGGTGCGGGCCAGGGCGTCCACCTCGGCCGGGCCGAAGTCGGTGGTGTACAGGGTGGGCAGCTTCACCAGCGGCAGGCCCAGGGCCTCCAGCTCCTGCAGGTAGTGGCTGGCCAGGTGCTCGCGGCCCAGGCGGATGCGGGTGGTGGCCCACAGCAGGGCCAGCGCTGGATCGGTCGGCCGGGCGGTCAGGCGCTCGAAGTGGGCCTGCTGGGCGGCGTCGAGCGCGGGCGGCGGCCACATGTTCAAGAACAGGCTGCCCAGGGGCACGCCCAGCTCGTGACGCAGGCGCTGGTGCAGCTCCTGCGTCTCGCGCACGGGCAGCTCCTCGGGCAGCGTCACCAGGTGCACCACCGTGCGGGCGGGGTCGCTCATCAGCGACCACATCTCCTCGGCCTCGCGGTGCAGGTTCCCGGCGGGCACGGCGTCGCGGATGATGCGCGGCAGCCGGAAGAAGCTGATGCCGTGGCCGGTGGCGGGGGCGTCCACGATGATGGCGTCCCAGGCCGGCCGGCCGGCGCTGTCGGTCTCGCGCTCGTGGTTGAAGGCCTTGCCGAACATGAGCAGGTCGTTCATGCCCGGCACGAAGCGCACCAGCCGCTGGACCAGGGGGTTGTTGAACACCACCCGGTACAGCGCGCGGAAGCGCAGCTTCATCACCCCGTACTCCTCCATGGCCTGCGCCGGATCGATGTTCACCGACCACAGGTTCTCGGCGATGGGGGTGACGGTGCCGCCCACGTCGTCGTGGCCGAACAGGCCGGGGATGCGCTCCTGGGTGTTCAGCTCGCACACCAGCGTGCGCTTGCCCGCCTGGGCGTACAGCCGGGCGAGCAACGCCGTGACCGTGGACTTGCCCACGCCGCCCTTGCCCGTGACCAGCACGAAGCGCCGGTCCAGGAAGGGCCAGTCCGCGGGGGACGCGCAGTCGGCGGGTGAGTCGGGCACGGGGTCGCTTCGGGCCTTTCCAACAGGAGCGTGAGCGAGGGGGCGGCCGGGCCGCCGCGGTTCAGTCGTAGGTGTAGAAGCCCTGGCCGGTCTTCCGGCCGAGCTTGCCGGCCCGCACCATCCGCTTGAGGATGCGCGGCGGGCGGAAGGTGTCGCTGCCGATCTCGCGGTGCAGGTGCTCGGTGATGGCCAGCCGCACGTCCAGGCCCACCAGATCGGTGAGCGCCAGGGGCCCGATGGGGTGGCGGTAGCCCAGGGTCATGGCCTTGTCGATGTCCTCGGCGCTGGCCACGCCCTCTTCGAACATGCGCATGGCCTCGTTGCCCAGGGCGATGCCCAGCCGGCTGGTGGCGAAGCCGGGGGCGTCGGCCACCTCGATGCAGGTCTTGCCCAGGCGCTCGCCCACGGCGCGGGCGGCGGCCATCACCGCCGGATCGGTGAACTCGCCGCGCACCAGCTCCAGCAGGGGCATCACCGCCACCGGGTTGAAGAAGTGCATGCCCAGCACCCGGGGGGCCCGGGTGGTGGCGCTGGCGATCTCGGTGATGGGCAGGCTGCTGGTGTTGCTCGCCAGGATCGCGTGATCGGGCGCGGCGGCGTCGATCTGCCCGAAGAGGCTGCGCTTGAGCTCCATGTGCTCGGGCACGGCCTCGATGACCAGATCGGCGCTGGCCACTGCGGCGCCCAGGTTGGTGGAGCCCTTCAGCCGGGAGCGGCCCTGCTCGGCCTCGGCCTCGGTCATCTTCTGCCGCGCCACGCCCTTGGCGTAGATGCGCCCGATGGCGTCCAGCCCCCCGATGACCCGCGTGTTGTCCACGTCCACCAGGGTGACGGTGTAGCCCACCCGGGCGGCCTGCCCGGCGATGCCGTGGCCCATGGTGCCCGCGCCGATCACCACGATGTGCTGGATGTCCACGGGGTCGGGCCTCCTGACAGCAAGGTCGCGCGATGATATGTGCAGCCCTTCGCATGGACAAGGAGCGCCGCCGCCCATGACGCCCTACCTGGATCTGCTGCGCGACGTGCTGGCCCACGGCGCCGAGCGCGGCGACCGCACCGGCACCGGCACCCTGAGCGTGTTCGGCCGCCAGACCCGCTACGACCTGCGCCAGGGCTTCCCCGCGGTGACCACCAAGCGGCTGCACTTTCACAGCGTGAAGGCCGAGCTGCTGTGGTTCCTGAAGGGCAGCACCAACGTGCGCTGGCTGCAGGACCAGAAGGTCCGCATCTGGAACGAGTGGGCCGACGAAGAGGGCGAGCTGGGCCCGGTGTACGGCCACCAGTGGCGCAGCTTCCCCAGCCCCAGCGGGGACGCCGTGGACCAGATCGCCACGGTCATCGACCAGATCAAGCGCACGCCGGACTCGCGGCGCATGCTGGTGAGCGCCTGGAACCCCGGGCAGCTCGCCGAGATGCGCCTGCCCCCCTGCCACGTGCTGTTCCAGTTCTACGTGCACGCCGGCCGGCTGAGCTGCCAGCTCTATCAGCGCAGCGCCGATCTGTTCCTGGGCGTGCCCTTCAACGTGGCCAGCTACAGCCTGCTCACCCACATGATCGCCCAGGTGGCGGGGCTGCAAGTCGGCGAGTTCATTCATACTCTGGGCGACGCGCACATCTACCAGAACCACGTCGAGCAGGTGCGCACCCAGCTCGCGCGGGCGCCCTACCCCCTGCCCACCCTGTGGCTGGATCCGACCATCACCGCCATCGACGACTTCGAGATGGACCACATCCGGCTGGAGGGCTACCGGCACCACCCCACCATCAAGGCGCAGGTGGCCGTCTGATGGGCACCACGCTGTCGCTCATCGCGGCGCTGGGCCCCGACCGGGTCATCGGCAAGGGCGGCGATCTGCCCTGGCGGCTGCCGGCGGATCTGAAGCGCTTCAAGGTGCGCACCTGGGGCAAGCCCGTGATCATGGGCCGCAAGACCCACGAGAGCATCGGCCGGGCCCTGCCGGGGCGGCGCAACCTGGTGCTCAGCCGGGGCACGCCGGACCTGGCGGCCGACGTGGAGCGGGTGGACAGCCTGGAGGCCGCGCGGGTGCGCTGCGCCGGCGAGCCCGAGGTGATGATCATCGGCGGCGCGGGCCTGTATCAGGCGGCGCTCCCTGTGGCCGATCGGCTCTACCTGACGCTGGTGCGCGGCCTGTTCGACGGCGACACGTGGTTCCCGGCGCTGCCGGCGGACACCTGGCGGATCGTGGACAAGCACGACCACCCGGCGGACGCGAAGAACCGCTGGGCGCACACCGAGTTCATCCTGGAGCGGGGGGCGGGCGGCGCCTGGCCGCCCGAGCTGGCGGGCTGGATCGGCTGAGCCACCTGAGGGGCTCGCTCAGTCCTCGTCGCCGCCGGCGTCCTTCAAGAAGCCCGCGACCACCTCGCGCACCTCGTCGAGGTCGAACGGCTTGTCCAGGTAGGCGTCGGCCCCGTAGAGCGGCGCGGTCAGCTCGTTGACCGTCTTGCCCACCCCCGTGAGCATCAGCACCTTGATGTGGGCCAGCGTGGGCTTGCCACGAATGTACTTGAGGATCTCCCAGCCGTTCAGCACGGGCATCATCACATCGAGCACCACCGCGTCGGGCTGCTCGACGATGACCGTCTCGAGGGCCTCCTCGCCGTTCTTGGCCTCCAGGATCTCGCAGCCCAGGGGGCCCAGGGCGCGGCGCACGAGCTGGCGCATCTCGAGATCGTCGTCGGCGAGCAGCACCCGCGGTCGGGTCTGGGCGTCGGCCATTGGGGCATCTCCCTCGGCGGTGTCGGGGGCCAGGATCCGTCCCCCCCCGCGAGGTTGTCAAGGTGGGTGGGGTTGGCGGGGCCGGCCGGGAACCCCGAGGGGCCGCCAAGCGTCTGACCGAGGCGGAACACCGCGGGCGCCGGCCTTGGTTTGGCCGGATCGGCGGCTGGTGCGTACACTCGACCCACAGGCGGCCGCCCGCCTGCCCCGCGGCCCGCACAGGAGCTCGATGAAGCCGATGCTGAAGCCCTTCGCAGCCCTGGCCTCGCTCTTGGGCGCGTTCTACCTGAGCGTCTCGTATCAGTACGGCGATCCCGGCTGGCAGGTGCAGTTCACCGAGCCCACCGCCGAGGCGCGGGGCGCGGGGGCCCTGGAGGGCGGCGAGGGCACCGACGGGGCCTACGATCTGCAGAGCCTGGCGATCCTGAACCGGGCGGTGATCCACATCAAAGAGAACTACGTGGATCCCTCGCGCATCAACGAGCGCAAGATGATCGGGGCCGCGCTGGAGGAGGTGCAGCGCACCGTCGCCGAGCTGCTGGTCGAGGTGGAGAAGGACAAGGACGGGGTGCCCACCCGGGTGACCGTGCGGGTGGACGAGGCGCGGCAGACGTTCGAGCTGGGGGACGTGGGCAACCTCTGGCAGATGTCGTTCAAGTTCAAGGACGTCTTCAAGTTCGTCCAGGCCCACCTGAAGCACCACGACAAGCTGCGCGACATCGAGTACGCGGCCATCAACGGCATGCTCTCGACGCTGGATCCCCACTCGGTGCTGCTGAAGCCCGAGGACTACCGCGAGATGAAGCTGTCGACCCGCGGGAAGTTCGGCGGGCTGGGCATCGTGATCAGCATCCGCGACGGCAAGCTGACGGTGATCAACCCCATCGAGGACACGCCGGCGAGCCGCGCAGGGCTGAAGGCGGGCGATCGCATCGTGCAAATCGGCCTGGACAGCACCGTGAACATGGCCCTGTCGGACGCGGTGGACATGATGCGCGGCGAGCCGGGCACGCCCATCGACATCTGGGTCACCCGCGAGGGCTGGGCGGCGCCGCGGAAGTTCACGCTGACCCGGGCGAACATCAAGGTGAAGAGCGTGGCGGCCCAGCGGCTGAAGGGCGGCGTGGGCTGGGTGAAGGTGCGCAACTTCCAGGGCACCACCTTCGACGAGCTGACGGACGCCCTGCAGGAGATGAAGCGCCGCGGCCGCCTGAAGGGGCTGGTGCTGGATCTGCGGGGCAACCCCGGCGGGCTGCTGGATCAGGCCATCAAGATGAGCGACCTGTTCGTGAAGAGCGGGCCGCTGGTGACCACCGTGGGCTTCGGCGACAAGATGCGCGAGCCCAAGATGGCCACCCGCACGGGCACCCAGGCCACGCTGCCGCTGGCGGTGCTCATCGACAACAACTCGGCCAGCGCCAGCGAGATCGTGGCGGGCGCGTTGAAGAACCACCACCGGGCGGTGGTGATCGGCCAGCAGAGCTTCGGCAAGGGCTCGGTGCAGGTCATCTACGACAACAAGGACGACTCGGCGCTGAAGCTGACCATCGCGCAGTACCTGACGCCGGGGGACGTGAGCATCCAGTCGGTGGGCATCACGCCGCACATCGCCACCCAGCCAGTGGTGATCACCGACGAGGCCACCGACGTGTTCCGCAGCCTCACCGAGCGGTCGGGCGAGAAGGATCTGGAGGGGCACCTGGATCACGCGTCGGCCGAGCTGAGCAAGGCGGCCAAGCCGGTGACCACGGTGCGCTACCTGCGCGACGAGAAGCTGGAAGAGAAGATCCGCGACAACCCCAACGACCTGATCGAGGACTTCGAGGTGGAGTTCGCGCGGGCGCTGCTGCTGAGCGCGGGGGCGAACAACAGCGACGAGCTGCTGGAGAAGGCCGCCCCCGAGCTGGCCCGGCAGGCCCAGGACCAGAACGCCGCCATCGTGAAGGCCCTGAAGGCCCGCGGGGTGGACTGGGCCGAGGCCACGGCCGGCAAGGGCGCGCCCGCCGGCCAGATCACCCTGGCCAGCGACGCCACCGGGGCGGTGGAGGCGGGCCAGACGGTGAAGCTGACCGCCACCATCACCAACACGGGCACCGCCCCCTTCACGCAGCTCCGGGCGCTGAGCCGGTCGGACAACGAGGCCTTCGAGGGCTGGGAGTTCCTGTTCGGCAACGTGCCCCCCGGCGAGACGCGCACCTGGACGGTGCCGGTGGCCCTGAGCAAGGCCGCCCTGTCGCGGGTGGACGAGGTGAAGCTGGAGCTGCACGCCGCCGACGAGCGGGTGCCCACGGCGGCACCGCTGAAGCTGGCGGTGAAGCAGCTCGAGCGGCCGCGCTTCGCGCTGACCTGGCAGCTCGACGATCGCGAGCGGGGCAACGGCGACGGGGTGCTTCAGCAGGGCGAGGAGGCCTCGATCACCGTCACCGTGCGCAACGTGGGCGAGGGCGCGGCCCACGGGCTGTTCGCCGCCCTGCGCGACGACGGCAAGGACGGGCGGCGGGATCTGTTCATCAAGCGGGGCCGGGTGGAGCGCGAGAAGGAGGGGCTGGCCCCGGGCGCGAGCGCCGAGTTCGTCTTCAGCTTCAAGGTGAAGGAGGACGCCGAGCCCGAGGTGGCGGTGAGCCTGGGGGTGCACGACCCCGAGCTGCGCGAGGGCACCAGCGAGAAGGTGGCCCTGCGGGTGCTGCCCACGGGCGCCGGCCCGGTGGCCACCCAGCAGGCGGTGGCGCCGCGGGGGGGCGCGGCCCTGCTGCTGCGCGGGGTGCAGGGGGCCGACGACGCCCCGGCGGTGGCCACCGCGCCGTTCGCCATCGCCGACGCCGAGCTGGACGGTTGGCTGCGGGTGCCCATGGCCGAGAAGCGCTACGCCTGGGTGCCCGCCGCCGAGACCCAGCCCCACACGGGGCTGTCCGGCGTGCCGCGCATCGATCCCGTGGTGCCCAAGGGCCCGCCGGTGATCACCCTGGCGGATCGTGAGCTGAGCCCCGAGACCGCCGCCGAGGCGGTGACCGTGAGCGGCGAGGTGCTGGCGGACAAGCTGGTGAAGGACCTGCTCATCTACGTGAACAACCGCAAGGTGTTCTTCAAATCGAACGCCGGCGGGCCGGTGGACCGGCTGCCCTTCTCGGCGCGGGTGCCGCTGGAGGCGGGCGTGAACCGCATCACCCTCATCGCCCGGCAGGACGACGAGGCGGCCAGCCGGCGCACGGTGATCGTGCACCGCGAGGGGGCGAGCGCGCCGTGAGCTTCGCTGTGTGGGGGGCCTTCGCCATGGCCCTGGCGGTGGCGGCGGGCGCGTTCGGCGCCCACGGCCTGCAGAAGATCCTGACCGAGAAGGCCCTGGCCACCTGGCACACCGGGGCCGAGTACCACGTCTACCACGCCCTGGGGCTGTTCGCGGTGGCCTGGATCCACAGCGCGGGCGGCGGCGCGCTGGCCACCTGGGCGGGCTGGCTGATGGTGGCCGGCCTGGTGCTGTTCTCGGGCAGCCTGTACGCCCTGTCGCTGTCGGGCATGAAGTGGCTGGGGGCCATCACCCCCCTGGGCGGCACCGCGTGGATCGCCGCCTGGATCTGTCTGGCGCTGGCCGCCCGGAAGATCGCTTGACCGAACCGGCTATCCGCGCCGCCATGAAGATCGTATGTCTGCGGGCCCTGGGGGCGCTGGCCCTCGTGGCGCTGGCGGCCTGTGGGCCGCCGCCGCCCCCGACCCCGCCCCAGGCCCAGACCCCGAGGGAGCGCATGCTCGAGCGATTCGAGGCCCAAGGTCGCCCGGTCCAGCACGTGACCGACTACACGTTCGGCGAGATGACGGTGAGCCAGTACCGCCTGCACAACGGGCTGACGGTGCTGCACCTGCCCGATCACCGGGCGCCGCTGTTCAGCTACCAGACGTGGATGCGGGTGGGCAGCCGCCACGAGAAGGCGGGCAAGACGGGCATCGCCCACCTGTTCGAGCACCTGATGTTCAAGGGCACCGACAAGCGGCCCGAGGGCGTGTTCGACCGCACGCTGGAGGGGCTGGGCGCCCGGGTGAACGCCGCCACCTGGCTGGACTGGACGTTCTACTACGAGGACGTGCCCGGCCCCGAGCACCTGGCCACGGTCATCGAGCTGGAAGCCGACCGGCTGGCCAACATGCGCCTGGTCTCGGACCAGCTCGAGAGCGAGCGCAAGGTGGTCATCAACGAGCGCAAGGAGCGGGTGGACAACGATCCCAACGGGAAGCTGAGCGAGGTGCTGTGGTCCACGGCCTTCCAGGCGCACCCGTACGGGCAGCCCACCATCGGCTGGATGCCCGACATCGAGGGGCTGAGCCTGGAGGACTGCAAGGCCTTCCACCGCACCTGGTACGCGCCGAACAACGCGGTGGTGGTGGTCGTGGGCGACGTGGCGGCCGAGCCGCTGCTGACGGCCATGGTCGAGCACTACGGCGCCCTGGAGCCGGCCGAGATCCCGGCCACGGCCGCGGTGACCGAGCCCACCCAGGCCGAGCCCCGCCGGGAAGAGCTGACGCTGCCCCTGTCGGGCGAGCGGCTGATGCTGGGCTTCCACGCGCCGGGCGCCGGCGACGATCTGCACCCCGCGCTGGAGGTGCTGAACGAGGCGCTGTTCGAGGGCGACTCGGCGCGGCTGCGCCGGGCGCTGGTGACCGACGGCGAGCTGGCCAGCGGGTTCTACGCCTTCGTGCCGGCCTTCGCCGAGCCGGGGCTGTACGAGGTCTCGGTGGATCTGCGCGACGGCCACACCGCCGAGGAGGCCGAGGCCGTGCTGCTGGCCGAGTTCGCCCAGGTGGTCGAGCACGGGCTCTCCGAGCGCGAGTTCGAGACGGCCCGCAACAAGCTGGAGACGCGGTTCTACCAGCAGCTCCAGACC
Organism: Myxococcales bacterium; assembly: GCA_020633555.1. Classification (GTDB taxonomy): domain Bacteria; phylum Myxococcota_A; class Bradymonadia; order UBA7976; family UBA1532; genus JACKDL01. The sequence continues at coordinate 57,812 of JACKDL010000003.1, forward strand.
GCCAGCCGCCGGGCCCACGGGCTGGGCTACTGGGAGGCCACCCTGGGCGACTTCAGCCAGCTCTTCAGCGGCGGCGAGCGGCTGCGCCAGGTGACGCCGGCGCAGGTGCAGCAGGTGGCGCGGCAGGTGCTGCGGCCGCAGGGGCGCACGGTGGTCATCGGGCGGCCCGCCCAGCCGTGAAGGGCCCCGCCCTGGACCTGCCAGCGCTGGCGCGGGCGGTGCGCGACGGCCGGCCCGCGGCCCCCGGCGCCGTGCGCGGCGTGGCGGGCACGCTGGTGCGGCTGGCCCTGCCCGGCGCGGCCCCCGGCGACCGCCTGACCCTGGCCGACGGCGGCGTGCTGGAGGTGGTGGGCTTCGATGGCGATCTGGCCACGGCGCTGCCGCTGACTCCCGGCGTGCGCCCCCGCGCAGGCGATCCCGTGCGGCCCCTGCCCGAGGGCGCTCTGCTGCCAGCCGGCGACGCCCTGCTGGGCCGGGTGGTGGATGCCCTGGGCCGCCCCCTGGACGACGGCCCCAACCTGCCCGAGCCCACCTGGCCCGTGCGCCGGCGGGCGCTGCCCCCCCTGGACCGCGCCCCCGTGGAGCGCCCGCTGGCCACCGGCGTGCGGGTGCTGGATGGCCTGTGCACCCTGGGCGCCGGGCAGCGGGTGGCCCTGGAGGCCGGCCCCGGCGTGGGTAAGAGCACCCTGCTGGCGCAGCTCGCCGCCCAGGCGCAGGTGGACGTCGTGGTGCTGGCGCTCATCGGCGAGCGGGGCCGCGAGATCGGCGACGCCGTGCGCCGCCTGAGCCCGGCCGCCCGAGCGCGCACGGTCATCGTGGCCGCCCGCGCCGACGATCCGCCCCTGAGCTGGCTGGAGGCCGCCGACGCCGCCACGGCCCTGGCCGAGGGCCTCCGCGATCAGGGCAAGGCCGTGTTGTTGTTGGTGGACTCGCTCACCCGGGTGGCCCGCGCCGTGCGCACGGTGGGCGTGGCCGCGGGCGAGCCCACCACCCGCCGGGGCTTCCCGCCGTCGCTGGGGCCCGTGCTGGCCGGGCTGGTGGAGCGGGCCGCCAACCGCGCGGGCGGCGGCACCCTGAGCGCCGTGTACGCCGTGCTCACCGAGACGGACGGCGTGGACGATCCGGTGGCCGAAGAGGCCCGCGCCCTGCTGGACGGCCACTGGGTGTTGGCCCGGGCCCGCGCCGAGGCCGGGCAGTTCCCCGCGGTGGATCCGGTGGCCAGCGTCAGCCGCTGCATGGCCGACGTGGTGGACGCCGAGCACGCCGCCGCCGCCGCCACCGTGCGCCGCCGCCTGGCCGGGCTGGCCCGCCAGGCCGACTTGCATGCGGTGGGCGCCTACCGCACCGGCGCCGATCCCGAGGCCGACGCCGGGCTGGCCCAGCGCGACGCGCTGGCCGCCTTCCTGCGGCAGGGCCCCGCCGACGCCGTGACCTTCGCCGAGACCCGCGCGGCCCTGCTGGCCCTGGCCCGCGGATGATCCTCGCCCCCCTGCTCTTCGTGGCGCTGGCCCAGCCCGCGCCCACCCTTTCGCCCGCCGCGCCGGCGGCCCCTGGAGGTCCCCCCGTGATCCTCGTCGAACAGCAAAGCCTGCCCCTGGTGCAGATCGGCCTGTACTTCGCCGGCGGCCCGCCCTTCGACCCGCCCGGCAAGGCGGGGCTGAGTGAGCTGACCAACCGCATGCTGCTGCGGGGCACGAAGCGCCGCGGCCGGGCCGAGCTGGAGGAGGCCATCGAGGCCCTGGGCACCGAGCTGTTCACCAGCACCCAGCGCTACGCCGTAGGCCTGGGCGCCACCGTGCTGGACCGGCACCTGCCCGCCTTCGTGGCGCTGCTCAACGAGGTGATCCTGGAGCCCGCGCTGGACGACGGCGAGGTCGAGAAGGTGAAGCGCGAGATGCTGGCCGAGGTGGCAGCCGATCTGGACGACGACGGCTCGGTGGCCGGCGTGTGGTTCCGGCGGCTGCTGTTCGAGGGCCACCCCTTCGGCCACGGCACCCACGGCAAGCGCGACGAGCTGGCGCACCTGACGCTGGCGGACGTGCAGGCCCACTACAAGCGCACGTACACCCAGGCCCGGCTGGTGATCTCGGCCGCCGGCAAGGTGGATCGGGCGCACCTTGCGACGCTGCTGGAGCCCCTGCGCTACGGCATGCCCGAGGGCGATCCACTGGACTGGACGGGCTTCCCGTCGGTGCCGGCCCCCCAGGGCGTGCGGGTGGCGCTCATCGACAAGCCCGACCGCAGCCAGGGGCAGATCCTGGTGGGCCACCCCAGCCTGGACGCCGCCGATCCCGACTGGGCGGCCCTGCACGTGGCCTTCGTGGCCTTCGGCGGCACCTTCACCGCCCGGCTGATGCAAGAGGTGCGGGTGAAGCGCGGCCTGAGCTACGGCGCCTACGCCCGCCTGGCCACCGACCGGGTGGGCGGCTACGTGTCGCTGAGCGCCGCCCCCGAGGCCAAGGACATCCCCCAGACCCTGGCGCTGCTCATCGGCGAGTACCGGCGCTTCGTCACCGAGGGCCTGACCGCCGACGAGGTGGCCTTCGCCCGCGGCTACCTGCGCAACGCCTGGACCTTCACCGAGGAGACCGCCGGCGCCCGCGCCGCCCAGCAGACCCAGGCGGTGCTGCTGGGCCGCCCGCAGGACTACCCGCTGAAGTGGCCCGCGCTGCTCGAGGGGCTGACGGTGGAGGCCGTGGCCGACGCCGTGAAGCGCCGCCTGTCGGCCGACGACCTGCTGGCGGTGGTGGTGTGCTCGGCCCCCGGGCTGCACGCCGAGATCCAGGCCCTGCCGGGCGTGGATCGGGTGACCGTGCACCCCTACAACGGGGAGTGACCGGCGGCCGGGCTCAGGGCCGGCTCAGAACTGGAAGTAGACGAAGGGCACGGTGGTGTTGGGGCTGAGCATCAGCACCGCCAGCACCGCCCCGGCGTAGATGACGCTGCGCACGGGCCAGGGCGTGCGGGCCGCCAGCCGCTCGACGTCGAGCCGCGCCCCCACCAGCGTGCCCACCGCGAAGGTGGCCACCAGCGCGACGGCGCCCACGTGCAGGGCGGTGGCGCCGCCGCTGGGGACCACCATGCGGGCCACCATCCAGCCGAAGTCGCTGAAGCTCTGGGCCCGGAACAGCACGAAGGTCACGCACACGAACAGGAACGTGCTGAGCCCGGCCACCGCCTGCCAAGCCAGCGTGCGCCGAAAGGGGGCGCCCTCGAAGCGCGCCTTCCAGCCGCGGTGCAGCCCCAGCGCGCCGCCGTGCAGGGCCCCCCAGATGACGAAGGTCCACGCCGAGCCGTGCCACAGCCCGCCCAGCAGCATGGTGAGCATGAGGTTGCGGTAGGTCTTGCCCGGCCCGCCCCGGTTGCCGCCCAGCGAGATGTACAGGTAGTCGCGCAGCCAGCTCGACAGCGAGATGTGCCAGCGCCGCCAGAACTCGGTGATGTCGCGGGAGCGGTAGGGCGTGCGGAAGTTCTCGGGCAGCTCGAAGCCCAGCGCCAGGGCCGAGCCGCGGGCCATGTCGGTGTAGCCCGAGAAGTCGGCGTAGATCTGCAGGCTGTAGCCCAGGGCCGCCAGCCACACCGAGGCGGTGTCATAGGCCGCCGGATCGGCGAAGACCACGTCCACGCACTTCACAGCCACCAGATCGGCGAACACCGCCTTCTTCACCAGCCCCCAGAGGAACAGGCGCCCGCCCCGGCGCGCCTTCTCCACCGTCAGCGGGGGCAGGGCGTGGAGCTGATCCATCAGCTCGCCCACCCGCACGATGGGCCCCGCCACGAGCTGCGGGAAGAAGGCCACGTACGTCACGAAGTGCACCGCGCTGGGCTCGGGGGCGCGCTGCCGCCGCCAGACGTCGATGGTGTAGCTCATGGACTGGAAGGTGTAGAACGAGATCCCCACGGGCAGCAGCAGGTTCAGGGTGGGGATCGAAGCGTGGAAGCCCAGCGCCTCCACCAGGCCCGCCGCGCTCTGCAGGAAGAAGTCGGCGTACTTGAACACCGCCAGGCTGCCCAGGTTGGCCACCAGGCTGCCCAGCAGCCAGCGGTTGCGCACCCGGGTGTCCTCGCTGGCGGCGATGCGGTGGGCCGCCACGTGGTCCACCGCCGAGCTGCCCAGGATGAGGGCCAGGTAGCGCCAGTTCCACGTGCCATAGAAGCCCAGGCTGGCGAACAGCAGCACCCAGATGCGCGCTCGGCGCGGCGCGGCCCAGTAGCTGAAGAAGACCGCCGCGAAGAAGGCCAGGTACTCGACCTGCGAGAAGATCATGGGGCCCCGCCCTGGCCCGGCGGGCCCAGCGCGTCGCGGCCCAGCGCCGCGCCCGCGGGCTGCCCGGCGTCCAGCGCGGCCATCACCGGCGCGATGACCTGGGCCCCGATGCCCTGCGCCAGCCGAACGCGCCCCTGCGGGCTGATCAGGTGGTGGCCGTCAAATCGGCCCGCACTGAAGTAGTCGGCGTCCACCAGCCCGTAGGCGGCCTTGGGCAGCAGGAACACGGGCACGTTCAGCTCGGCGCCCAGGGCCATCATCTGCGCCCGGTAGGCGGCCAGCTCGCCCTGGCGGTACACCCCGGCGTACCAGTCCGACACCGGGCCGTGCACCAGCGCCACGGCCACGCCGGCCGCCTTCAGCCGGGCCACCAGCGCCCGCAGGGCCTGGGTCTGGCGGCCGCCCACGTGCCAGCCGCGCAGGTACACCGACGACACGGGCTGGGGCACCTGCGCCAGCGACTCGGCGCCCGCCGCGGCCTGGGCCTGCGTGTTCGCCACGGGGTCGTCGGCCGCGGGGGCGGCGGGGGCCTGTGGGCGGGCCGGGGCCCCGGCCAGCAGGCCCAGCACCAGGTCCCGCAGCTTTACGCGCATGAGCTGCCGGCGGTGGGTGGTGGCGATGGCCGACCAGGCCAGCGGCGGCTGCAGGAACAGGAAGGTGCGCGTGTCGTTGTCGGTGCCGCTCTCGAGGATGCGCGCGAAGAAGTGCCCCCAGCCCCACACATCGGGCACCACCACCGAGTTGCGGTACCCGTCGTTCAGGTCCATGGGCCCCATGCCCAGCACCACCAGCCGGGTGCCGCCCGCCTTCAGCACGGCGTCGGTCAGGTAGCGCCCGCTCAGGGTGTGCATGGCGTCGAAGGAGCCACCGTTGAAGGCCAGGTTGCGCACGGGGATCCCGGCGCCCCGGGCCAGATCCGCCTCGGCCAGCACCCGGAACCGCGAGGAGCCCAGCAGGATCACCGGCGCCGCGCCGGGCTCGGCGGCCTGCGCCTTCAAGGCCGCGGTGGAGGTGGGTTTCGGGTTGGCCTGGAAGGCCAGGGGCCGTAGCGCCAGATCCAGCAGCAGCAGAAGCAGCGCCGCGAGCAGGCCGGTGCGAAGCTGCCAGGCCACCGTCAGCCAGCGGCGAAGCGGCCCGCGCTGGGGCGGCGAGCGCCCAGTGTCCACGGATCACCTGTGGGGTTGGAGGGTCGATCCGTACTAGACCACCGGGGCCCCGCCAGGGAAAGGCCCGCGGTGCGCAGGGCCCGGGCAGCAGCGGATCGCGTCGGCCGGGCGCCGGCCCGGGGGTCTTGTGGGCACCCCGGGCGCCGGCGGGGATCAGGCGATGGTGACCTTCGCGTCCAGGTACACGTCCTGGACCGCGTTGAGGATCTGGACGCCCTCGGCCACCGGCTTCTGGAAGGCCTTGCGCCCCAGGATGAGCCCGGTGCCGCCGGCCCGCTTGTTGATGACCGCGGTGCGCACGGCCTGCTGCAGGTCGTCGGTGCCGCTGGCGCCGCCCGAGTTGATCAGCGGGCTGCGGCCCATGTAGGCGTTGGCCACCTGGTAGCGGGTCATGTCGATCTCGTTGGCGGTCGACAGGTGGCTGTAGACGTGCTTGTGGGTCTTGCCGAAGCCGATGTCGCTGAAGCCGGGCTTGTGCACCTCGGGCAGCTTCTGCTTGACGATGTCGGCCTGGATGGTGACGCCCAGGTGGATCGCCTGCGAGGTCAGGTCCATGGCGGTGTGGTAGTCCACCCCGTCCTTCTTGAAGCCGTTGTTGCGGGTGTAGCACCACAGGATGGTGAACATGCCCAGCTCGTGGGCGCGCTCGAAGGCCTCGCTGACCTCGACGATCTGCCGGCTGGACTCCTCGCTGCCGAAGTAGATGGTGGCGCCCACGCCCACCGCGCCCATCTCGAAGGCCTGCTCGACGCGGGCGAACATCACCTGGTCGAACTTGTTGGGGTAGGTGAGCAGCTCGTTGTGGTTGAGCTTCAGCACGTACGGGATCTTGTGGGCGTACTTGCGGGCGGTGGCGCCCATGACGCCCAAGGTCGAGGTGACGGCGTTGCAGCCGCCCTCGATGGCCAGCTCGACGATGTTCGCCGGATCGAAGTAGCGCGGGTTGAGCGCGAAGCTGGCGCCCGCGGTGTGCTCGATGCCCTGGTCCACGGGCAGGATCGAGGTGTAGCCGGTGCCGGCCAGCCGGCCATGGTCGAACAGGCTGCGCAGGTTGCGCAGCACGGCCACGGGGCGGTCGGTGGGCACCAGCACGCGGTCGATGAAGTCCGCGCCCGGCAGGTGCAGGGTCTCGGCCGGGATGGCGGTGCTCTTGTGGCTCAGCAGGGCCTCGGCCTCGGCGCCGAGCAGCTCGATGGTCTTCGACACGGTAGGTCCCCCTCGTTGGGATGGTCGGCGTGACGTCGGGCACGCCTATCGGTTGCGGCGCAGCATGCCTTGACCGGCGTGCCCTGACCACCCGCCCCGCGCGTCACCGACCTGTGGCATTGGCCCCGCGGGCTGCTACAGGGGTTTCTGGTCGGGTTGAGGGTCGCTCACGAAGGGACCGGCCGCCGCAGCAAGGCGGGCCGACGCAGGTGTGCGGGTGGCCCATCGAGGAGGCCCAACGCCGCTGAGGTGGCCGGCATCGAGCGAGCGGCGTTCAACTTGGCCGGATACCCCTGTAAGGTGCCCCGACGCATCCCTTGGAGCACCCATGACGCGACGGTCGACCGCAGCCGTCGCCCTCGCCACATGCCTGCTGGGCGGCGGCGCCTGGGCCAACCCCTTCTACGTGGGGCGGTACCGGGGGCTGGCCGGTGGGCCGGTGGACGAGAGCGGCTGGAACGTCTACTGGAACCCCGCCGGCATCGCCGAGCCGGGCGCCCGGGTGGCCCTGAGCCTGCAGGTGGTGGGGCGCCAGGGCACCTACGACAAACCCGCGGAGCTGAACGGGATTCCGCCGGAGGAGGCGGCGGCGAACGCCGGCTTCAACGAGACGGGCGCCCTGGGCCTGCTGCCGGCCATGGCGGGCACCTGGGGCTGGGATCTGGGTGACTTCGTGCTGGGCGTGGGCGGCGCGGTGTTCGTGGCCCGCGCGGGCACGGCGAACTGGGCGAAGAAGCCCGGCGGCCCCGCGGAGTTTCCGGGCGCCTACGACGGCCCCCAGCGCTGGGCCACCATCAACACCTTCATGGCCATCGTGAGCACCGGCGTGGGGCTGGGGGTGAGCCACCGGCCCACGGGGCTGAGCGTGGGCGTCACGCCCGTGGCCAACTTCGCCACGCTGAGCACGGTGCGGGCCCGCAACCTGGACACCAGCGAGGACCTGTTCCAGCCCGACGGGCGGCTGAAGGAGGGGCGGATCCTGCTGGAGGACGCCACCGACATGGCGCTGACCTGGATCGCCGGCATGCGCTGGGACGCCGCCGACTGGTTCGGCCTGGGCCTCACCTGGCACGCCGGCCACACCTACGATCTGCGGGGGCGCGCCTACATCCAGGCGGGGGACGATCCCGAGCAGACCGTGGACGCCAAGGTGCCGCTGCCGGTGGCCCACACCGTCCGCGGCGGCCTGTGGGTGGCGCCCGTGGAGTGGCTGGTGCTGCGCCCCGAGTTCGAGTGGAGCAACTGGTCGGTGATGGACGAGCAGACCGCTGTGAACAACAGCCCGAACGATCCGGGCTACGGCGACGCGCTCATCCCCCTGGCCCGCGACTTCGACGACACCTGGGCGACCAACCTGAAGCTGGACGTGTACGACCTGGTGCCTCACACCGTGGTGCATCTGGGCGGGGGCTACGAGACCGGGGCCACGCCCACGCGCACCCACGAGCCGGGCCTGGCCGAGGCCGACAGCTTCAACCTGGGCCTGGGCTTCAGCGTGGCCCTGCCCTACGACGTGGGGCTGAGCGTCAGCTACATCCTCCACCAGTTCATGGACGTCACCGTCACCGACTCGATCCAGAAGCCCACCACCAACGGCACCTACACCGATCGGCGTCACTACCTGACGGTGGATCTGGAGTTCGCCTTCGGGAGCGATGACGACCGGGCGCCCTCGCCCTTCCCGCGGCGGGATCCCGGCGAGGTGGCGGCCCACGACGACGCGGAGGGCGAGTGATGCGCGCGTTCGTGTTGACCTTGCTGGGCGCGCTGGCGCTGACGCTGGCCTGCGGCGAGAGCCCCCGCGACGACTACCAGGCGTGGCGCGGGCGCACCCGCAGCTACCGGGGCGACGGGGGCGCCGGGCCGGCCAACCCCGACGGCGGCACCTACTCGGAGCTGGCCGATCTGCGCGGGCGCTGGCTGCTGAACTCGCTGCTGTTCGGCGGCATCGAGGTCGGGCTGCGGGTGGTGTTCGAGGCCGCCGAGGGCGAGACGAACGATCCGCCCCGCGAGCTGGTGGCCCGCATCTGGCTGTGGGACATGCCCGACGACAGCGCGCCGCTGGTGACCACCACCGGCAGCCTGGACGACAAGGGCCGCTTCCAGCTCGTGGCCGATCCGCTCGACCTGCCCGGCAGCATCATCAACCGCGACGATCCGGTGCAGGCGGTGGTGATCCTGAACGCCCGCACCCTGGGCGCCGGCACGTGGTGCGGGGTGGCCGAGGGGAGCGTGCAGCGGCCCCTGACTCTGCCCCTGGAGGGCAGCACCTTCGCGGCCCTGCGCGACGACGACGACGAGGCCCGGCTGGATCTGAGCGACGTGCCCTTCCGCTGCCCCGACGACCCCGAGCCGCCCGCGCCCGACATGGGCGTGGAGTCGGACGCCGGGCCGGTGGAGCGGCCGGCCGCGCCCGACCTGAGCGGGGTGGGCAGCGCCTACGCCGATCTGACGGGCGACTGGCTGTTCACCGCCGACTTCGACATCCCGCTGCAGCTCTGGATCTCGCTGCGGGCCATCCCCGGCGCCGAGGGGGGCAGTCTGGATGGGGCTCTGCGCTCGGTGCGCGCGGCCCCCGGCGAGCCGGCGCTCGCCACCTTCACCACCCAGGTGGAGGCCGACGGGCGCTTCGAGATCTGGCTGCCCGACTTCACCCTGAGCGTGGGGAACCTGGCCATCGAGGCCGACATCTTGCTGGCCGCCGCCACCACCGGCGACGGCTTCTGCGGGGCGGCCGCGGGGGCCATCCGGTCGCCCGCGGTGTTCGCCCAGACCCTGGACGGGGTCACCTACCGCGCCATCCCGTGGGTGCCGGGCGAGTCCACGGCGGGGGCCCCCAACGCCTGCCCGGAGTAGGCCGTGTGGTTCTATGTGGCGACGGCGCTCATCTTCACGCCGTCGCCCCTGGTGCAGTTCGTCAACGCCGAGGCCTGGGCCGTGTTCCTGGGGCTCGCTGGCGAGCGCCCGGCGGTGGCCGTAGGGCTGGCGCTGGGGCTGGCCCAGACCGCCGGCAACACCCTGCTGTACCTGTTCGGCGACAAGCTGCTGATCCGGGTGGCGTACCTGCGCCGACTGATGGCCCGCCTGGACAAGGAGCGGCTGCGCGCCCGCGCCCCGCTTCTGCTGGGCGTGGGCTCCGTGGTAGGGCTCCCGCCGCACAACGCGATGTGCCTGGCGGCCCCCCTGGTGGAGGTGCCACTGAAGCAGATCATCCTGATCACCCTGGTGGGCCGCACGGTGCGGTTCACCGCCTTCTTTCTGGGGGCCCAATGGTTCGTGGACGTGCTGGGCATCAGCACCGAGTGGATCCCGGCCTGGCTGCGCGCCTTGGCCTGAGTTTGGCCTTGGGCCTCCTGGGGGGCTGCATCCCGGCCGGCGGCGGCGGGGGCGACGACGGCGGGGTTGGCGGCGCGGTGGCGCTCGACGGCGGCGGTGCAGGCGGTCAGGGCGGTGCCGGCGGTCAGGGCGGTGCCGGCGGTCAGGGCGGTGCCGGCGGTCAGGGCGGTGCCGGCGGTCAGGGCGGTGCAGGCGGCGTCGGCGGGGCCCCGCCCTGCGAGCCCACCTGCGCCGGCCGAGCCTGTGGCCCCGACGGCTGCGGGGGGATCTGCGGCACGTGCGCCGCGGGGGTGTGCGTGGAGGGCCAGTGCCAGGCCGAGGGCTGCCCCGAGGGGCTCTTCGAGTGCGCCGGAGTGTGCACGCCGCTCATCGATGACGCCGACAACTGCGGCTCGTGCGGCACCGCCTGCGCGCGGCGGGCCGGGGCGGTGACCGAGTGCGTCGACGCCGAGTGCACCCTGAAGTGCCCGGGCATGGAGGGGCAGCCGGTGTCGGTGGACTTCCAGACCGATCCCGCCCACTGCGGCCGCTGCGGCAACGCCTGCCCCGGCGCCGAGGGCGGCGCCCCGCGCTGCGTGGACGGGGCCTGCGAGAACCCCTGCCCCGCGGGGCAGATCCCGTGCGGCGGCCGCTGCGTGGATCCCACCTCCGACGCGCTGCACTGCGGGGGGTGCGGAGTGGCCTGCCCCACCGCCGAGGGCGGCGCGGCCCTGTGCCTGGGGGGCGAGTGCCAGTCGCCCTGCGGCGCGCGCACGGCCTGCGAAGGCGTGTGCGTCGACACCGACGGCGATCCCGACCACTGCGGGCAGTGCAACAACGCCTGCCCCGGGGCCGTGGGCGGCGCGCCCGTCTGCGAGGCCGGCGCGTGCCAGAACCCCTGCCCCCGCAACCAGATCCCGTGCGCCGGCGAGTGCGTGAACCCCCAGACCGACGGGCGACACTGCGGGGCCTGCGGCGAGGCCTGCCCCGGCCTGGCCGGCGCGGTGGGCGAGTGCGTGCGCAGCACCTGCCAGGACCCCTGCCCCGGGGCCCTGTACTGCGCCGAGGCGTGCTGGGACGCGGCCGTCGAGGATCGCCACTGCGGCGAGTGCGGCAACAACTGCAACGCCCTGCGCGGCCGGCTCCCCGCCGCCGACTGCACGGGCGAGCGCTGCCTGTACGGCGGCAACGACGGCTGCGACGGGGGGCGCTGCTACAACACCATCCAGACCTGCGACGGCGAGGCCCCCGCCGAGACCACCTGCACCGCCGTGTGCGCCGCCGCCGGCATGGTGTGCGAGGGCAACCGGGGGTGGCTGCGGATCTACACCGACTGCACCACGCTCAACCGGGGCTACCGCCTGGACGAGTTCCTGGCCTTCACGCCCCGCCCCATCGTGGGCTTCGCGATCTTTGCGGGCGGCAGCCTGAGCTACTTCGAGGACTGCGACGCCCCCATCAGCCCGGGGCGCAACGACCTGCGCACCCAGACCATCTGCGCCTGCCACCAGCCCTGAGCGGGCCGGGCGCCGCGGGGATCAGGCCGCCTTGTCCTGCGAGAAGACGATGTAGCGGGGGTGGCCGCCCACGAAGGTCACCGGGCCGCGGTCGGCCAGCGTCTCGGTGATGTGGCGGTTGGTGAAGGCGTACAGGTGGTGGATGCTCGGCACCTTGAAGCGGTCGGGCACGGTGATGACCACCCGCCGGCCGGCGGCGGCCCAGAGCTGATCGTAGATGGCCCACGGCTCGGCGAAGTGCTCCAGCACCTCCATGCACAGCACCACGTCGAAGCCGGTGGGCAGGGGCGCGCCACCCAGCAGATCGTGGACCTGCGCGGGGACGCCCGCTGCCTGTGCCGTCTCGACGGCCTTGGGCGACAGCTCCAGGCCCAGCACCCGGTGGCCCTGGGCCTGCAGGTGGGCCAGCACGGTGCCCCGGCCGCAGCCCACCTCGAGCACCGAGGCCCCGGCAGGGATGCGCTGGAGCGCAAGGCGCGCGCGATCGGTGATCCGACCGCCCTCGGCGGTGAAGTGATCGTCGTAGAAGTCGGCCGAGTTGGTGTCGACGGGCAGGTTGAGCCGGTGGATGGCCTGCACCACCTGCCAGCGGGCCCACAGCGCGGGGTCGGACTGGCGAACCCGGGCCGTCCGCGACTTCAGGATCCGAATCAGCCCCATGCACGCCCCCTCTGCGCTTGGAGGCGCAGCAGACCACAGGGCCCGGCAGGCTTCAACGCACGTCGCCCCGACCCCGGCTTTCTGGCACCCTGCCCCCGTGCGCATCACACGATCCCTGCTGTTGTTCGCCCTGGCCCTCGGCGGCTGTGCCTGGGACGCCCCGCGGGAGGCCCGCGAGGGGTCCCTGCGGGCCGACGGGGCGCTGCCGCCCCTGGACCTGGGCCCCGGCCCCGATCGGGGCCCCCCCACGCCCGCTTGCGCGGACGACGTGCAGACCCTCTTCGGCGAAGACGGGGGCTGGGTGGGCGAGGGCCCGGTGACCCGTGAGGCGCCGCGGTTGCCGGTGGACTGTGGGGCCAGCGGCCGCGGGGCCGTGTTCGCCTTCCGGTCCGCCGAGGGCGGCGCCTGGCGGTTCAGCTCCGAGGGCTCGTCCCTGGTAGACACCGTGGTGAGCCTGCTGGCCGGCTGCGACGCCAACGCGCTGCTGCTGGCCTGCAACGACGACACCGACCGGGGCACCCAGGCGGTGCTCGAGGCCACGGTCCAGCCCGGCCAGCTCGTCTACGTCGTGGTCTCGAGCTTCGGGGGCGGCGAAGAGGGCCTCGCCCGGCTCGCCGTCACCCCCGTCGGCGCGCCCCTGCCGGGTGATCCCTGCGACGTCGACGCCCCGGAGGCGTGCGGCGCCGCCCTGGCCTGCTGGTGGAGCGACGGCGCCCGGGTGCCGGTCTGCCAGGCGCCCCGGCCGCGGCAGGTGGATGAGCGCTGCGCCCCCGATGACCGCATCGGCCCCTGCGTCGACGGGGCCCTGTGCCTGGGCGAGGGGGCCGAGGCGCGCTGTGTGGCCGGGGGCGGGGGATGCCCCCCCGGCGTCGTCGCCGGAGATCTGGAGCAGTTCCGCCAGGGGGAGGCCCGCTGGGTGGTGGGCAGCGCCGACGTGCAGAGCGGCGGGGTGCTCGCGGCCTGCCTCTCGGGGGAACAGCGGCGCCACCGCATCTGGCGACTGCTCATCACGCAGGGCGGGCGCTACGTGTTCGAGACCCGGGCCCCGCAGCGGGACCGGGCGGTGGACACCGTGCTCGAGGTGGCGTTGGTCTGTGGGCCCGGCCGCGCGCTGGCCTGCGACGATGATGGCGGGAGCAGCACCTTCAGCCGCGCGGAGCTGGACCTGTCGGCGGGCATGGACGTCTTCGTGAAGGTCTCGGCCTTCGGGCCGGGCGAGGTGGGCGCCTTCAGCCTGGTGGTCACCCGCCAGTAGGCCGCGGCGGGCTCAGCGGTGGATCCGCGGCCTGCGCCTGGTGCACCCAGGTGAGCGTGGCCCGCACATCCCGGCCCGGACAGCAGGCCGCCACCGCCGCCCGCAGGGCCTCGCCGTCGAAGCGTAGCGGCTCCGCCGGATCCACCAACCCTGCCGCCGACGCCCCCACGTTGCAGCCGATGAGGTCGACGCGCGCCGCAGGCGCCAGGGCCGCCACCGCGGCCGGCGTGAACAGGTGCCCGGCGGTGGCGGCGCGCAGGAAGTGGCGGCGCAGGTGCAACGTGCCGAGCCCCAGGGCCAAGGTACCCGGGCCCCCGTGCCCGAGGAGCCGCAGGTGTGTCACCGAGCCTGGCGGCTGAACGGCCAGGGCGGCGGCCGCCGCCGGGACGTCACCGACGGCCACCACCTGCACCCCCGCCGCGACCCACGCGCGCGCCGCCGGAGCCACCTGGGGATCCAGGATCCCCGCGGGCGCCGAGACCAGGGCCAGGCGGCCCCGCCCGGCGAAGGCGCGCTCAGGCACCCGGCCCGAAGCCCACCGCGTGGTGCACGTTGGCCCAGCCCACCTCGCCCGGCCGCGCGGGCGCCGAGGCCGGGCCGTCCAGGTGGGCCCCCGGCACCAGGGTCCGTGGCGCGCTCCACCCGGCGGCCGTGCGCACGCGGCCGACGGCCGTCCGCCACACCACCGTCCACGGCTCGTCGGCCGCGGCCCCGAAGGCGGCCGCCCGCTCGGCCGAGAACCGGGCCCGCGCGCGCACCCCCTCCACGGGGCGCGCGTGGGCCAGCTCCACGCCCTCACCCAGGGCGAAGGCGTGGGTCCCGGCTTGCGGGTGTTGGAGCCACACGGTCACCGCGTCCAGGCGCAGCGCGTGCGCGTCGTACACGAAGCAGCCCGGCAGGAAGTCGGGGGTCTTCACGTCGCCCGAGGCGTCGAGGCCCAGGCTGGCGGCGTGCTCGGGCGTCAGCGTGATGCCGATGGTGTCGCCCACCTGGGGCGTGCCCGTGCCCGGCAGCCAGCCGGTCATGTGCGCCGGCTTGTTCCAGCTCACCCAGCCCGACTTGCCCGAGTGGATGGAGCTGAAGTCCACCTTGTCCCCGGTGCTGAGCGGGCTCGATGCGCTCTGGATCTTCACAATGTAATGGTACTTCGGCATGCCACTGTCTCCCGTCGTGAGGGGCCCGCACGGCCCTGCAGTCACAGTGCCAGATTGGGACGCGCCTCGCAGCCCGGGCGGCATGATCCCTGCTTTGCCGGACCCCCGTCAGCCGTGATCGTGGGGGAGCGATCGAGGTTCTGACGGTCGCGCGCGGCAGGCGCCTTCACCCCCCACGGCTCACCGGGAGACTCCGCGCGGGGACGGGTGCCGGGCTGGTCCGTCCCCGCAGCACTTTTCGTCCAAGGCTCACCATCAAGCCGCCGGCGCCCCCGGCAGGTCGAGCTGGAAGCGCCCGCCGTCCCCGGGCACCACCGCCACCTCGCCCCCGTGCCGGTGGGCCACCGCCCGCACGATGGCCAGGCCCAGGCCGGCCCCCTCGCCCCGGCGGTCGCCCCGGGCGAAGGGCTCGAACAGGGCGGCGGCGGCCGCGGGCGCCACGCCCGGGCCCTCGTCCACCACCGTCAGCCGCCAGCCCCGGTCCGCGGCCATGAGCTGCAGCTCCACCACCGAGCCCTCGGGGCCGTGGCGGATGGCGTTGACGAGCAGGTTGTCCACCGCCTGCCGCAGGGCAGCCTCGTCCCCCGACAGGGGGGCCACCTCGGGGCCCCGCACCAGCAGCGCCTGCCCGCGGGCCTCGGCCATCGCCCGGGCCGCCGCCACCGCCGCGTCCACCACCCCCCGCAGATCCGCGGCGTCCAGGGGGGGCGCGGCTTGCTCGAGCTGAGCCAGATCCAGCAGGCGGCTGGCCAGCCGGCTCAAGCGATCCACCTCGCCCCCCACGGCGCCCAGGGCCTCCTCGAGCTCATCGGTGCCGCGCGGGCGACGCAGGGTGGTGTCGATGTGGGCGCGCATGGCCGCCAGCGGCGTGCGCAGCTCGTGGGCGGCGTCGGCCACCAGGCGCTCGCGGGCGCCCCGGGCCGCTTGCAGGCGCGCGGTGGTCTCGGCCACGTCGTCGCGGAGCTGGGCGATGACGTCCCCGCCGGCGTCGGGATCGGGGCGGGCGGCCAGATCGCCCTCGCGCACCCGGTGCACGTGCTCGGCGATGGCGCGCACCCGCCCCTCCAGGCGCCAGGCATGGGCGGTCTGCAGGGCCGCCAACACCCCCAGCACCAGCAGGGCCGCCAGCCCGGTGATCACCCAGTAGGCGGTCATGGTGGCCTGCAGGCCGTCCAGCGAGGCCCGCATCACCAGCAGGTAGGTGCCGTCGGCGCCCGGCAGCCCCGTGCGCAGCTCACGCCAGGCGCCGTCGCCGCCGTCGGCCAGGACGGGGACCACGGGCGCCGGCGCCGTCCAGCGGGCCGGGAAGTCCTCGGGCGCCCCGGCCACGTGCAGCCGCCTGCCGTCGGGCCCGTAGAGGGCCGAGCGGGCCGCCGCGCGCCGGGCCGCCTCGATGGGCGAGCGATCCACATGCAGGTGGGCGTGGCGGCCCCCATCGAACAAGCTCACCGACTCCGCGGCCGCCTGCGCCAACAACCCCTCGTCCACCCGCGCCCGCAGGCTCAGGCGCAGGATCACGCCCGCGCCGGCCACCACCGCCACCAGCGCCAGGGCGGGGAGCACGGCGCCCATCCACACCAGCCGGGCGCGCAGGGTCATCGCTCGGCCCTCAGGCGCCAGCCCAGCCCGCGCACGGTCTCCAAGACAGCCCCCTCGGGGGCCAGGCGGGCGATCTTCTTGCGCAGGTAGCCCACGTAGACGTCCACCACGTTGGGCTCGCCGTCGAAGTCGGGGCCCCACACCCGCCCCAGCAGCTCGCTGCGGGTGACCACGTCGCCCGGGCGGGCGAACAGGGCGCCGGCCAGGTCGAACTCGCGGGCGGTGAGGGTGACCTCGGCGTCGCCCCGGGCCAGGCTGCGGCGGGGCACGTGCAGCACCAGGTCGCCCACCTGGGCGCGCAGACCCGTGGCGCCCCCCCCACCCCGGCGGGCCAGCGCCCCCAGCCGCGCCAGCAGCTCCTCGAAGGCAAACGGCTTGGGCAGGTAGTCGTCGGCCCCCGCGTCGAAGCCGGCCACCTTCTCGGCCACGGCCCCCCGGGCGGTGAGCATGATCACGGGCGTCTGCAGGCCCTCGCGGCGCCAGGCCCGCAGCACGGACAGGCCGTCGAGATCGGGCAGCCCCCAGTCCAACAGGATGACGTCGTAGGGCAGCGCCCGGGCCTGGGCCAGCGCGTCGGCACCGTTCTCGCACAGGTCCACCTGGTGGCCCTCCTCACGCAGGCCGCGCCCCAGGGCCGCCGCCAGGGGGCGCTCGTCTTCCACCAACAGCAGCCGCATGCCCACCTCCTCGATCCCACCGTGACGGCGCCCGCGCCCCCCTGCATGAGCGCTGTCTGAGAATCCTCACAAGGGCCTCTCAAGACCACTGCGGGCTGGCCCCGGCACCGTGGGGCCCATGATACGAACCCTCACCCTGTTGTTGGGCCTGGCCTGCGTCGCCCCGGCGAACGCCGCGCCCCTGTCGTACGCCGACGCCGTGGCCCGGGCCGCCGCCCGGGTGGACGTGGCCGCTCGCCAGCGGGGCCTGGACGCCCACCGCGCCCTGGCCCGGAACCTGAGCGGGCAGACCGGCCACCCCTCGGTGGTGATCTACCCCGGCTGGCGGCTGGCCCCCAGCGACATCGTCCGCCCCGAGTTCCAGGCCCAGCTCACCCACGAGTGGAACGTCACCGGCCTGTCCGACGCCCGGCGCGAAGCCCTGCAGGCCGAGGCCGAGCTGCTCCAGGCGGCCTTGGCGGACGCCGCCATGGGCGCCCGCATGGCCGCCAGCCGGGCCTGGATCGACCGCTGGGCCGCCGAGGCACGCCTGGGGGCCGAGCAGGCCGCGCTGGACCAGGCCGCCCGCTTCGCGGCCCTGGTGGATCAGGCCCTGGAGGCCGGCGCCATCACCCGCGACGCCGCCGCCGAGGCCCGCGCCGAGGTGGCCCAGGCCCGGCTGCGGGTGGTGGACGCCGAGGGGCAGGTGGTGGACGCCGGCCACGCCCTGGCCCGCGCCGTGGGGGAGCCCACGGGCCAGCCCCTGGCCGTCGCCGGCGAGCTGCCGCGGCCCGCCCTGCCGGACCCAGCGGCCTCCGAGGGGCTGGTGGCCCGCGCCCGCGAACTGCCCGGCCCCCGGCTCGGCCGGCTGGCCCACCTGGCCGCCCAGGCCCGCGCGGTGGAGATCAAGGCCGCCGCCGGCAGCCGGCTGCAGGCCGGCGTCATGCTGCAGGTGGACGACGGGGTGGTGGCCTTCGGCACCCTGGGCGTCACCTGGGCCGCCTTCGACCAGGGCGAGCGCGACCGCGCCGGCGCCCGGGCGGAGGCCGAGGCCGCCCGCGGCGCCGCCGAGCAGGCCGCCCTGGAGGGCGTGCACCGGCTCGCCCAGGCCCTGCACGAGGTGGAGCACGCCCGCGAGAACGAGCAGGCCCTCGATGACGGCCTGCTGCCCGCCCTGCGCGCTCTGGTGGAGGCCCGCGACGCGGCCTTCGCCGCGGGCCAGGTCACCGTGTTCGACGTCCTGCGGGCCCGCGCCCGCCTCGCCGCCGCCCAGCGGGATCGGGTGGCCGCCCGCGCCGCCCGCGCCTGGGCCGAGACCGCCGCCTGGATCCTGCTCGCCGCCGCCGGAGATGCCCCGTGATGCGCCCGCTCGCCCTTTCCGCCGTGCTCGCCCTGGCCCTGGGCTGCCAGGCCCCCCCGCCCCCGGCCCCCGCGCCGCTGGGGCCCTCCAGCAGCCCCACCCGGTGGGTGCACCCGGCGCCGCCGCGGGACGCCACGCTGCTGGTGCTGCCGGCCCGCACCGTGGGCGATCCCAGCGCCCGCGGCGCCGTGTCGCCCCTCCTGCACGGCCGGGTCGAGGCCCTGCACGTGCGCCCCGGCGACCGGGTGGCCGTGGACGCACCCGTGGCCGAGATGGCCTCCCCCGACGCCCTGCAGGCGGCCGCGGCCCTGCGCGCCGCCCGCCACCAGCTCAAGCCCGTGACCCAGCGCCTGCAGGAGCTGCGGCGGCTGCGCAAGCAGGGGCTGGCGGCCTCGGACACCGTGTACGCCCTGGTGGCCCAGCAGGCCGCCCTGGAGGCCGAGGCCGAGACCGCCAAGGCCACCCTGCGGGCCGCCGGCCTGGCGGACGCCGCGCCCGACGCCGCCCTGCGCAACGGCCGCCTGGTGCTGCGCAGCCCGGTGGCCGGCGTGGTGCGCGCGGTGCACGCCCGGCTGGGCGAGGTGCGCGGCCCCGACGACGGGCCGCTGGTGGAGATCCTGGGCGTGGGCCCCGCCCGCATCGAGGCCCGCCTGCCCCGCCAGGTGCCCGCCGGCGCCACGCCCGTCTTCGCCCCCCTGGATGGCGAGCCCGTACCCCTGGCGGTCGAACCCGTGGCCCAGGCGCCAGCCCTGGACGACTCGGGCCAGATCGCCTGGTTCGCGCCGGCGGATCCCGCGCTGACCCTGCCCCACGGCCTGCGCGGCGAGCTGCGGCTGGTGCCCGCCAGCGCCGACATCGTGGAGCTGCCCCGGGCGGCCGTGGTGATGGACGGCGGCCAGGCCACCGTGGCCCGCCGGGGCGCCGACGGCGCCGTCGCCTGGGTGCCCGTGGAGGTGGTCAGCGGCGCCGGGGCCACCGCCCTGGTGCGCGGCCCGCTGCGGGCCGAGGACGAGGTGGCCGCCGACGGCCGCAAGGTGCGCGCCGCGCTGCACCTGGCCGCCGCCGACGGGGGGGCCCCGTGATCGTCGCCCTGATCCAGGCGTCTCTGCGGCACCGCCGCACCGCCATCGTCCTGGCCCTGGCCCTGGCCGCGCTGGCCGCCGTGGTGGGGTCACGCCTGCGGCTGGACGCCCTGCCCGACATCACCTCGAACCAGGTGGTGGTGCTCACCGGCGCCCCGGGCCTGACCCCCGAGGAGGTGGAGCGCCGGGTCACCCGCCCCGTCGAGGTGGCCCTGGGCGGCCTGCCCGGCGTCGAGACCTCACGCAGCATCTCGCGCTACGGCATCAGCTCGGTGACGGTGGTGTTCGGCGACGACGTGGACCCCTTCCTGGCCCGCCAGGTGGTGGGTGAGCGCCTGTCCGGCCTGGCCACCGCGCTGCCCGCCGGCGTCGAGGCCCCCCAGATGGCGCCGCTCACCGGCGGCCTGGGCGAGATCCTGCACTTCACCGTGTCGTCGCCCGATCGCACGCCCGCCGAGCTGCTGGCCCTGACCAACGTGCGCATCAGCCCGCTGCTGCGCACCGTGCCGGGGGTGGTGGAGGTGAACGCCTGGGGCGGCGAGCAGCGCACCCTGGACGTGGTGGCCGATCCCGCGGCCCTGGCCGCCCGCAAGCTGACCCTGGGCGATCTGAAGGCCGCCCTGGAGGCCGCCGTGGGCAACGCGCCGGGCGCCAGCCTGCCGGCGGGCGACGGGCAGGCGCTGCTGCGCGGCGTGGCCCGCCCCGCCAGTGTGGCCGAGCTGGGCCAGGCGATGGTGCGCACCGCCGCCGACGACGAGGCCCCCGTGCGGGTGGCCGACGTGGCCCGAGTGGTCGAGGGTGCCCTGCCCCGCATCGGCGCCGCCACCGCCAACGGCCGCGGCGAGACCGTGTACGTGATGGTGCAGATGCTGCGCGACGCCAACGCCCGCGAGGTGATGGGCCGCCTGCACGCCCGCCTGCCCGACGTGAAGCGCGTGCTGCCCCCCGACGTGGATCTGCGCATCGTCTACGACCGCGGGGTGCTGGTGGACAACACCCTGCGCACGGTGGGCACCAACCTGCTCGAGGGCGGGATTCTGGTGGTGGCCGTGCTGTTCCTCATGCTGGGCAGCGCCCGCGCCGGCCTGCTGGTGGCGCTGGTGATCCCCCTTTCCATGCTGGGTGCCGCCGCCGGCATGGTGCTGCTGAAGGTGCCCGGCAACCTCATGAGCCTGGGCGCCCTGGACTTCGGTCTGCTGGTGGACGGGGCGGTGGTGATGGTCGAGGCCGTCTTCCATGCCCTTGAAGGCAAAGGCGAATTGAGCCGCGCCGAGCGCGAGGGGCTCATCGCCCGCACCATCGGGCAGGTGGCCCGGCCGGTGTTCTTCTCGGTGCTCGTCATCCTGCTGGTGTACGTCCCCGTGCTCACCCTGGCCGGTGTGGACGGCAAGCTGTTCCGGCCCATGGCCATCACCCTCATCCTGGCCCTGGCCAGCTCGCTGTTGCTGGCCCTGACCTTCGTGCCCGCCGCCGTCAGCCTGCTGCTGCGCCCCAAGCACGTGCCCGCCCGGCCGCCGATCCTGGTGCGGATCTTCACCACCCTCTACCGGCCCCTGCTGGGCACCGCCCTGCGCCGCCCGGGTCTGGTGGTGCTGGGCGCCGTGGGGCTGCTGGTGGGCGGCGTCGCCCTGTTCCTGCAGGCGGGCTCCACCTTCGTCCCCCAGCTCGACGAGGGCGATCTGGTGGTGCAGACCACCCGCGACCCCGACATCGCCATCGAGGCCGCCGTGCGCCGCGCCGGCGAGATGGAGGCTGCCCTGCTGGCCGTGCCCGAGGTGACCCAGGTGGTCAGCCGCATCGGCAGCCCCGCGGTGGCCACCGACATCATGGGGCTGGAGCAGGCCGACGTGTTCGTGGGCCTGGCCCCCCGCGGCCAGTGGCGCCCCGGGCTCACCCGCGAGGGCCTCATCGAGCAGCTCCAGGCGGTGCTGGACCACGCCGATCCCGGCAGCGATCCCGCCTTCACCCAGCCCATCCAGATGCGCTTCAACGAGCTGCTGGGCGGCGCGGTGGCCGACGTGGCCATCAGCATCTACGGCGAGGATCTGGGCGAGCTGCGGCGCCTGGCGGAGGCCAGCGTGGCGGCCCTGGAGACCCTGGACGGCGCCGCCGACGCCCAGGTGCTGGCGCCCCCCTCGGTGTCGCTCATCGAGGTGCGCCCCCGGCCCCTCGACGCCGCCCGCCGCGGCCTGACCGCCGAGGCGGTGCTGGACGCCGTGACCGCCCTGCGCACCGGCGTGCCCGTGGGCACCACCTACGACGGGCCCCTGGCCATCCCGCTGCGCCTGCGCCTGGACGGCGACGCCGCCGCCGCCACCGTGGGCGCCGTGCGCCTGCCCACCCCGGGCGGCTGGCTGGTGTCGCTGACCCAGGTGGCCGACGTGCTGCAGGCCCAGACCCCCGCGCTGGTGAGCCACGACGAGGGCCTGCGCCGCATCGTGGTGGGCTTCAACGTGCGCGGCCGCGACCTGGGCACCGTGGTGGGCGAGGCCAAGGCGCTGCTGGCCCAGCGCGCGCCCCTGCCCGACGGCTACCGCGCCGAGTGGGGCGGCCAGTACGCCAACCTGGAAGAGGCCCAGGCCCGGATGGCCGTGGTGGTGCCGGTGGTGCTGGTGGGCATCCTGGTGCTGCTGGGGCTGACCTTCCGCCGGTTGGGCCCGGCCCTGATCATCTTCCTGAACGTGCCCTTCGCGGGGGTGGGCGGCATCGTGGCCCTCACCCTGCGCGCGCTGCCCGTGAGCATCTCGGCCCTGGTGGGCTTCATCGCGCTGAGCGGCATCGCCGTGCTGAACGGCGTGGTGCTCATGCAGGCCCTGCTGGACGCCCGGGCCGCGGGCGCCGAGCCCGCCGAGGCCGCCGCCCAGGCCGCCCGCAGCCGCATGCGTCCCGTGCTCATGACCGCGCTGGTGGCCGCCCTGGGCTTCGTGCCCATGATGCTGGCCACCGGCCCCGGCGCCGAGGTGCAGCGCCCCCTGGCCACCGTGGTGGTGGGCGGGCTGGCCACCAGCACCCTGCTGACGCTGGTGATCCTGCCGGCCCTGTACGCGCTCATGGGCGGCCGGGGCCGCGCTGCCGCTCGCGGCGAAGCTCAGCGGGCGCAGGCGGCCTCGTAGCGCACCTGATCCGGCGGCACCGCCCCGAAGCGGGGCGCCGTGCACAGCGCGCCGTTGCCCGTCAGCCGCACCGCCACCCCGGCGTCGTCCGCCGTCACCCGGGCCAGATCGTCCAGGGCCACCAGCCGCAGGGCCGGGCAGTCGGCGATGGCCACCCCGGGGCCGTCGGGAGGCGCCAGCCCATCGCCCACCCAGCGCAGCCGGGGCCACACCAGCTCGGCGAGCCCCGCCCCCTGCACCCGCACCCGGCCACCCACCGCCGCCAGCACCGGCAGGAACACCCCAGTCACCGCCGGGCCCGCCACCGTCAGATCGCCGCCCACCCCTTGCAGCGCCGGCCACTGGGTCGCGCCCGCCTCGATCTGCAGGGCGCCGTCCACCGCGGTCAGCGCGGGCGGCGGGAAGTCCGCCAGCGCCCAGCGCACGTCGCCCGTGACCTCCTGGAGCGCCGGCAGCGCCACCCGGCTGCCCGGCGGCGCCTGCAGACTCAGCGCGCCCAGCCGATCCAGCCCGGGGGCCTCCAGCCGCGCGGGCCCGGCCGCCTCGATCACCAGCGCGCCTCCCGCGAGCCATCCATCCAGGGTGAGCCGGTGGGGGGTCCCCGCGGGATCACCGCCCGCCCAGCGCAAGGCGCCCAGCCAGCGCAGCGCCGGCAGCCGCCAGCGCGCCCCGGGCACCACCGACGCGGCCAGGGTGTCCACGGCCTCCAGCGCGGGCAGCGTCAGGCCCGCCAGGGCCGGGGCGGCGGCCAGGTCCAGCGACGCCAGCGCCGCCAGCCGCGGCGCCGTCAGGGCGGTCAGCCCGCCGCGCACCGTGACGGCGGCGGCCGTGTGCAGCGCGGGCAGCGTCAGGCCCGTGAGCCCCGCCGGGGCGTCCACCTCCAGGGCGCCGCCGAGCTGGGCCAGGTGGGGCAGGGTGACCTGAGCCGGCAGCCGCCCCGTAAGGCGCAGGCCGCCCAGCAGGCGCGCGGCGCCCCGGGCGTTGAAGGCGGCCACGTCCGCCGCGCTGGCCAGCACCACGGGGGCGGGGGCCAGGGGCGCGGCGACGGGCTGCAGATCCCGGGGGCTGGCCCCCGGCGGGGCGGACACTGCGGGATCGGCGGGATCGCCGCCGTCGCAGGCGGCCAGGGGCAGACACAGGGCCAGCGCCCAGGTCAGGGTCCAGAGCACGGTGCGGGCGGGGCGCACGGGGGCGTCCACGCGGCGCAGGGCGTCGCGAGCCATGGGGCATCTCCTTCGGCAGTGGGCCCGGACCGCCCGGGCCTCACCGTTCCCCATCGGCGGGCCGCGGCCCGTGTCGCGTCTTTCTGCACGACTTTCTTTCAAGCCTTTGTTTTGAATGGATTTTTCACAGGAACAACCCTGACGCATGCGGGAGGGTTCTGGCGGCGGCCGCGCATCTGCTAGGGTGCTGCGCTCATCTGACCGGGGAAGACTCCCCCACAGCGCGAGGGCGCGATGCGGCACAAGCTCCAGAAGCTGCTCGACGAAGAGGTCAACCCGATGGTCGCCCAGCACGGCGGCGCCATCGAGCTGGTGGACTACGCCAACCGGACGGCGTTCATCCGCATGACCGGCGGCTGCCAGGGCTGCGCCTCGTCGTCGGCCACCCTGAAGAACGGCGTGGAGGAGGCCATTTTCAAGGCCTACCCTCGGGTGCGCGCGGTGATGGACGTCACCGAGCACGACAAGGGCGAGAACCCCTACTACATCCAGCAGGCGTGAAGCCGCACCCGCTCGCCGAGGCCCACGCGCTCTTCCGCGAGAGCTGCCGTCGGTTCGCCCGCGAGCACATCGCCCCGCACGTGATCGAGTGGGAGGAGGCCGAGACCTTCCCCCGCGAGCTGTACCGGGCCGCCGCGCAGATCGGCCTGCAGGGCGCCGGCCTGCCCGAGGCCTACGGCGGGAGCGGCGAGGACCTGCTGCTGCCCCTGGTGGCCATCGAGGGCCTGCTGGAGGGCGGCTCCACCGGGGTCGTGGTGGGCCTGCAGAGCCTGGGCATCGCCCTGCCGCCCATCCTGCAGCTCGGCACCGAGGCCCAGAAGCAGCGCTACGTGCCGCCCGCCATCGCCGGCGAGACCGTCTGGGCGCTGGCCATCACCGAGCCCGGCACCGGCAGCGACGTGGCGGGCATCCGCACCCGCGCCCGCCGCGACGGCGACGACTACGTCCTCGACGGCGCCAAGCTGTTCATCACCAGCGGCGCCCGGGCCGATCACGTCACGGTGCTCGCCCGCACCGGCGAGGATCCCCATGGCGGGCTGACCTTCTTCGTGGTGGACAAGGGCACCCCCGGCTTCTCCGTGAGCAAGGCCCTGAAGAAGACGGGCTGGCGGGCCAGCGACACCGCCGAGCTGGCCTTCGATGGCGTGCGCGTGCCCAAGGACCAGCGCATCGGCCCCGAGGGCAGCGGCTTCCGGGCGCTGATGGGCAACTTCCAGAACGAGCGCTTGAGCCTGGCCTTCTTCGGCCATGCCACCGCCGAGATCGCCCTGCGCGACGCCCTGGCCTACGCCAAGGAGCGCCAGGCCTTCGGGCGGCCCATCGGCAAGTTCCAGGTCACCCGCCACAAGCTGGCCCATATGGCCACCCAGGTGCTGGCGGCGCGCACCCTGAACTACGCCGTGGCCCAGCGCGTGGCCGCGGGCCAGGTGGACGTGGCCCAGATCAGCATGGCCAAGAACTTCGCCGCCGAGGTGGCCGTGGCGGTGTGCCACGACGCGGTGCAGATCCACGGCGGCATGGGCTACATGCGCGAGACGCGGGTGGAGCGGCTGAGCCGGGACGCCCGCCTGCTGCCCATCGGCGGCGGCACCAGCGAGGTCATGAACGAGCTCATCGCGCGCTGGGGCCTGGGGCTGTAGTCGACGGCGAGCCGCGGGCAGGCGCCAAACCCGGTTCGTGCGTTGTGGGCCGCAAACAGGCATCATGGCGCCGATCCGATCACGGCGAGGGTGGCGAGACGATGATCCGGTGGCTTTTGGTGAGCGCGGCGGCCTTGGCGCCGCTGGGCTGCGGCGGCAGCGACACGAAGCAGGGCGATCCGGACTTCGAGCGCCACCTGGCCCAGCCGCTGCCCTTGAACAAGGTCTTCACCGACTCGCTGACCCCCGAAGGCGACGACAAGGCGGACTGGAAGGTCTTCTTCGTCGAGAACCAGGGGCTGCTCACGGTGACGGTCCACTTCGACAAGCTCGACAGCAACTGCGAGGTCTACCTGCGCGACAAGTACGGCGCGCACATGGCCAAGGAAGTGCAGTCGAACAACCCCTACATCGAGCTGGTGCGCCGGGTGGAGCCCGGCCGCTTCTTCGTGTGGCTCAACGCCCCCACGCCGAAGTGCAGCAGCCAGTACTCCATCGAAGCCCGCGTCGAGCCGGACTAGGAGCATGGCCGTGCGCTTCATCTCGGGCGGCGCCACCGACGTGGGCCAGGTGCGCGAGGTCAACGAGGACGCCTTCGCCCTCGTGGATCAGGAGTGCGCGTGGATCCTGGCCGACGGCATGGGCGGCCACGTGGGGGGCAAGATCGCGAGCAACCTGGCGGTGGACGCCATCCGCGACTTCATCGCCCGCTGGCGCCACGCGCCGGACTTCGAGTGGCCCTTCGAGATCATGCCCGGCCGCAGCTTCGTCGAGAACAGCCTGGCCAACGCGGTGCGGGTGGCGAACGTCCGGGTCTACAACCAGAGCGAGTGGAAGCCCGAGTGCCAGGGCATGGGCACCACCGTGGTGGTCATGGCCTACACGCCCGAGCAGGGCATGGTGGTCGCCCACGTGGGCGACAGCCGCTGCTACCGCCTGCGCGGCGAGGCGCTCACCCAGCTCACCGTGGATCACAGCCTGGTGAACCACCTGATGCGCTTCTTCCACCTGAGCGAGGTCGAGGCCCGCAAGCGGGCGGGCAGCAACGTCATCGTGCGGGCCGTGGGCCTGGAGGACGACGTCGAGGCCGATCTCACCCAGGACATGCCCCAGGCGGGCGACCTGTACATGAGCTGCTCGGACGGCCTGAGCGACCTGGTGGATGACTGGACGATCCAGAACATCATGTTGAACAACGCCGAGCGCCCCCAGGCCGCCGCCGAGGCCCTGGTGCGGGCCGCCAACGCGGCGGGCGGCACCGACAACATCACCGTGATCGTGCTCAAGGCGCTGCCCGCCTGACGGGCGCCTTGGCCGCGCCGACGCGGCGCACTACCTTCAGCCCACCCCATCGACCCCGAGGAGCGGCCCGTGGCTGGCATGAACGACGTGAGGATCAACGGCGACCGGCTGTGGGACAGCCTGATGGAGATGGCCAAGATCGGCGCCACCGAGAAGGGCGGCGTCTGCCGGCTGGCCCTGACGGACGTGGACAAGGCCGCCCGTGACCTGTTCGTGCAGTGGTGCCAGGAGGCCGGCTGCGCCATCACCATCGACAAGATGGGCAACATCTTCGGCCGCCGCGAGGGCACCGATCCGTCGCTGCCGCCGGTGATGATGGGCAGCCACATCGACAGCCAGCCCACCGGCGGCCGCTTTGACGGCATCTACGGCGTGCTGGCGGGCCTGGAGGTCATCCGCACCCTCAACGACGCCAAGCTCCAGACGAAGGCGCCCATCGAGGTGTCGGCCTGGACCAACGAGGAGGGCAGCCGCTTCGCCCCCGCCATGGTGTCCTCGGGGGTGTTCGCCGGCGTCTTCGACCTGGCGTATGGCCTGAGCCGCGCCGATCTGAGCGGCGTGACCATGGGCCAGGAGCTCAAGCGCATCGGCTACGCCGGCGAGGCCGAGGTGGGCAAGCCCGTGCGCGCCTTCTTCGAGGCCCACATCGAGCAGGGGCCCATCCTGGAGGCCGAGGGCAAGACCATCGGCGTGGTCACCGACGCCCAGGGCCAGCGCTGGTACGAGTGCACGTACACCGGCCAGGAGGCCCACGCGGGCCCCACCCCCATGCGCACCCGCCGCGACGCCATGGTGGGCGCGGCCAAGGTGATCCAGGCGGTGAACGCCATCGGCCACAAGTACGCGCCGTTGGCCTGCGCCACCGTGGGCCTGGTGCAGGTGCACCCCAACTCGCGCAACGTCATCCCGGGGCAGGTGTTCTTCACCATCGACCTGCGTCACCCCGACGACGGCATCCTCAGCGAGATGGACGCCGAGATCCGCGCCGTCACCGCCCGGGTGGCCGAGGAAGACGGCCTGGAGATGGCCTTCGAGCAGATCTGGTACTCGCGCCCCGTGCCCTTCGACCCCACCTGCGTGGCGGCGGTGCGCGCGGCGGCCGAGCGCAACGGCTACTCGCACCGCGACATCGTCAGCGGCGCCGGCCACGACGCCTGCTACATCGCCCGCGTGGCCCCCACGGCCATGGTGTTCGTGCCCTGCGAGGACGGCATCAGCCACAACGAGATCGAGAACGCGAAGCCCGAGGACATCGCCGCCGGCTGCCAGGTGCTGTTCGAGGCGGTGCTCACCCGCGCGAACTGAGGCGCGGCCCGGCCCAGGTGGGCGCCGCGGGGCGGGCGCAGCGCCGGCTCAGTCCAGCCCGTCGTCCCGCTCCCGCCACTTGGCCAGCTTCACCTGCAGCGCCTGCCGGCTGATGCCCAGCGCGTCGGCCGCGTGGGTGCGGTTGCCGCCGTGTTGCTCCAGCGCCCGGCGCACGAGCTGCTCCTCCAGCACCGCCAGCACGTCCTTCAGTTGCCCCTCGGGCAGGCTGGCCGGGTGGGCCTCGGCGGGGGGCGCGCCGCTGATGGCGGGGCCCAGGGCGTCGGCGTCGATGGGCTGCCCATCGTCGGTGAGGATCAGCGCCCGCTCGACGGCGTGCTCCAGCTCGCGGATGTTGCCGGGCCAGCCGTACCGCCGCAGGGCGGCCACGGCCTCGGCGGTGAAGGGGCCCACCCAGCGGTCGTGGCGGCTCAGGCCCCGCTCGCGGAAGTGCTCGGCCAGCAGCACGATGTCGTCGCCGCGCTCGCGCAGGGCCGGCAAGCGCACGGGGAACACGCTGAGCCGGTAGTACAGGTCCTCGCGGAAGTTGCCCGCCGCCACCTCGGCCTTCAGGTCGCGGTTGGTGGCCGCGATGATGCGCACGTCCACCTTGATGGGCCGCACGGCGCCCACCGGCTGCACCTCGCGCTCCTGCAGCACCCGCAGCAGGCGCACCTGCACCGCCGGGCTGATCTCGCCGATCTCGTCGAGGAAGACGGTGCCCCCCTCGGCGGACTCGAAGATGCCCTTGCGGTCGCTCTGCGCGCCCGTGAACGAGCCGCGCTTGTGCCCGAACAGCTCGCTGTTCAGCAGCTCCTCGGGCAGGGCGCCGCAGTTCAGCGGCGCGAAGGGCGCGTCGGCCCGCTTGCTGTGCAGGTGCAGGAAGCGGGCAGCCAGCTCCTTGCCGGTGCCCGTCTCGCCGGTGACCAGCACCGAGGTGTCCGTGGCTGCCACCCGCTCGAGCTGCCGCAGGGTGCGGGTGAGCGCCTCGCTGCTGCCCAGGATGGGCCGCGGCAGGCCCTTGGCCTTCTTCAGGGCCTGGTTCTCGGCCTCGAGCCGCTGGTTGTTGGCCTGCACCGCGTGGAACCGCCGCGCGGTGACCAGGTGGGCCGCCACGTGGGCCGAGATCACCCCCAGCCAGGCCAGATCGGGGGCCAGGAAGGGCTGGCTGCGGCTGTCCAGGTACAAGAGCCCGATGGGGTGGGCGCCGGCGAACAGGGGCGCGACGGCCCCCGCGATGATCCCGGCCCGCTGGGCGGGATCGCCCGCCTGCGGCACGAAGGCCACGACCTCGCGGGCGGCCACGGTGCGCTCGATGAGATCGGCGCTGGGCTGCAGGGGTGGGCCCGGGGTGCGGTCCCGCGCGGCCACGATGGCCCAGCCCTCGGCGCCCGTGGGCTGCAGCAGGGCCACCGCCCGGGCGTGGGCGAAGCGCTCCATGGCCGCGCCCAGGATGCGGTCGACGATCTGGTCGGGCTCCATCTGCCCCGACAGATCGGTGAGCAGGTGAAACAGCGCCCGCAGCATGCCGGGATCGGCCAGCTCGCTCTCGCGGGTCACCGCGCGGCGGCCCACCACCGTGCCCGAGGTCTCGCCGCCGGCGGCCGCTTGGGGCGCCTGCTCAATGACCAGCACCACCGGCGCGTGCAGATCGCCCAGCAGCAGCCGGTCGCCCGCCGCTACGTCCACCGGCTCGCCCGGGGTGACCACCTGGCGCACGCCGTCGCGCTCCACCAACGAGCCGTTGCGCGAGCCCAGATCCTCGAACTGGTAGCCCTCGCCGCGGCGCAGCAGGCGCCCGTGGCGGCCGCTGATGCGGCTGTCGGCCAGGGGCAGATCGTTGCCCGCGGCCCGGCCCAGGGTGATCACCGAGCCGCCGAAGCGCAGCGGGGCGCCGTCCTGACCTTCGATGCGGATGCTGATGGCCACGGGTCGCTCAGTCCTTCCAGCGCTTGGGGAAAAGCTCAGCCAGGCCCGCCGTGACGGCGATGGCGCCGTCGGGGCCCAGGATGGCGGCGTCGACGCCCTGCGCCTGCGCCAGCGCCAGGCCCTCCACCGGGCCCAGCACGAACAGGGCGGTGGCCAGGGCGTCGGCGCGGGTGGCGTCGGGGGCGCGCACGGTGACGGCCACCGACTTGCCCGCCGGCAGGCCCGTCTTGGGATCCAGGATGTGGTGGTAGCGGCGGCCGCCCAGCTCGAAGAAGCGCTCGTAGTCGCCGCTGGACACCACCGCCTGATCCCGCGCGGGCAGGGCCAGCAGCACCCGATCGGCCCGGGGGTGCTGCACCCCCACCGTCCAGGGCACGCCGGGCGCCTTCTCGCCAGCGATGAACAGGTCGCCGCCCCCGTCCACGATGAAAGCGCGCAGCCCGTGGGCCTTGAGCACCGCCGCCGCCTTGTCGATGGCGTAGCCCTTGGCGATGCCGCCCAGGCCCACCGCCATGCCGTCGCGGGTCTTCTTCACCTGCGGCTGATGGGCGTCGAGCAGCAGCCCCCGGTAGTCCACCCGGGCCACGGCCGCGTCCAGATCGCGCTTCAGCGGCAGCCGCGGGGGCTGCGCCTTGAAGTCCCACAGGCCCCGCAGGGCCGCCCAGGTGACGTCGAAGGCGCCCCCGCTGGCGTGGCCCAGGGCCAGCCCCTGCTCGATGACCATGTAGGCGTCGGGGCTCACCGTCACCCAGGCGTCGGCGGGCGCCGCGTTCAGCCGGCCCAGATCGCTGTCGTCGCGCCACTCGCTCAGGGCGGCCTCGAGGCGGGCCACCTCGGTGAAGGCCGCGTCCACCGCCGCCTTGGCCTGCAACCCGTCGCCGCCGGCGATCTGGATGGCCCACGGGGTGCCCATGAGCTCGGCGTGGAAGCGGTGGATGGGGGCCGGCGCGGGGGCTGAGGGTGCCTGCGCGCCCGGCGCCGGGGGCGGGGTGGGCGGCGGGGGATCGGCCGGCCGGCTGCACCCGCAGAGCAGGGCCAGGATCGCGAGGGTGGGGGCGCGCATGGGCGCAGCATACGGGGGTGGCGCCGCGGCCGTCGACACGGCGGCCCGCCCGCGCCTACTTTGCCGCCGTGCTCCCCCTGGCCATCAGCTTCGGCGCCGCGCTGGTCTTCCTGGTGCAGCCCATCATCGCGGCGGTGCTGCTGCCCTGGTTCGGCGGCTCACCCGCTGTGTGGACCACCAGCCTGGTGTTCTTCCAGGGCGCCCTGCTGCTGGGCTACGGCTGGGCCTGGGGCCTGGAGCGGCGCCTGGGCGGCCGCGCCGTGCCGGTGCACCTGGCGGCCGTGGCCCTGTCGCTGGCGCTGCTGCCCATCGCCCCCGATCCGGCCTGGCGCCCCACCGATCCCCACTGGCCGGAGCTGAAGGTGCTGGGCCTGTTGGCGGCCACCGTGGGGCTGCCCTATGGGCTGCTGGCCGCCACCGCCCCCCTGGTGCAGGCCCGCGCCGCCGCCACCGCCCACGCCCGCCCCTATCGGCTGTACGCCTGGTCGAACGCCGGCAGCCTGCTGGCCATCGTGGCCCACCCGCTGCTGCTGGAGCCCTGGCTGGGGGCCCAGGCCCAGAGCCGGCTGTGGTCGTGGGCCTACGCCGGCTTCGCCCTGGTGCTGGCGGCGGCCCTGTGGCCCACCCGCCACGCCCACCGCGCGCCCCCCGCCACCGGTGGGCCCGCCCCCGCCCCCGGCGCCCGCCGCGGCTGGGTGATCCACGCCGCCCTGGGCTCGGCCCTGCTGGTGGGCGTCAGCGCCACCATCAGCGAGGACCTGAGCGTCACCCCCCTGTTCTGGGTGGTGCCGCTCGGGCTGTATCTGCTGAGCTTCATTGTGGTTTTCGCCGACGACCGCTGGACGCCGCGGCGGGTGTTGGGGCCCCTGTTCGCCCTGGCGCTCGCGGGCCTGGCGGCGCTGCTGTGGGCGGGCTACCGCGCCCCCTGGTGGGCCCAGCTCGGCGGCTACTGCGCCGCCCTGTTCGTGGGCGCCCTGTGGCTGCACGGCGAGCTGGCGCGGGCGCGGCCGGGCCCGGCCCACCTCACGGGCTTCTACCTGTGGATGTCGGCGGGCGGCGCCCTGGGCGGCCTGCTGGCGGCGGTCGTGGGCCCCGCCCTGCTGCCCCTGCCCGCCGAGCTGCCCCTCACCGTGGCCGCCGCCGCGACCGTGGGGGCCCGCGCCTGGCTGGGCGGCCTGCCCCGCACGGCGCCGCGCGAGGGGCCCCGGCTGCTGGCGCTCCTCGGCACCGCCGTCCTGGTCATGGCCCTGGGCTGGCCGGTGCTCAAGCGCCTGCGCGGCGACGCCCACCTGTTCCGCACCTTCTTCGGCGCCCTGCATGTGCGCGACTACGTGCCGAAGAAGGAGGCCGCGGCCATCCGGCACCTGCTCGACGGGCGCATCAGCCACGGCTTCCAGTGGCTGGACCCCGCCCGGCGCGGCGAGGCCACCGCCTACTTCGCCCCGCACACCGGCATCGGCCGCGCCCTGAGTCGCCCCAGCCCCCATCCCCGGCGGATCGGCGTCGTGGGCTTGGGCGCAGGCACGTTGGCGGCTTATGGTCGCCCTGGAGAGGTCATCCGCTTCTACGAGATCAACCCCGCGGTGGTGCACGTGGCGCGCGCCCACTTCAGCTTCCTCAGCGACAGCCCGGCCGACGTGTACGTGGTGCTGGGCGACGGGCGCATGAGCCTGGCGGCCGAGCCGCCGCAGGGCTTCGATGTGCTGGCGCTGGACGCCTTCAGCGGCGACGCCATCCCCACCCACCTCATCACCCGCGAGGCGGTGGCCCTCTACCTCGGCCACCTGCGACCCGACGGGGTGTTGGCGGTGAACGTCAGCAACCGGCACGCCGATCTCACCCGGGTGGTGCGCCAGCACGCCGCCGACTTCGGCCTGGCGCAGGCCTTCGTCAGCGCCCGCAGCAAGTCGCCGCTGGGACCCTACACCAGCCACTGGATGCTGCTGAGCCGCGATCCGGCCGTCCTGGCCGATCCGGCCATCGCCACAGGCACCCGCCCGCCTCCCCGCGCCGAGCGAGCCCCGGTGCGCTGGACCGACGACCACGCGCCGGTCTGGGCGGTGCTGCGGTGAGCGGCGACACCGTCCTCAGCCAGCAGGTCCGGCGCTTCCTGCAAGGCCGCGCCCAGGCCGGCGAGCGCCTGCTGGCGGTCATCCGCCTGATGGTGCTGGCCCTGGCGGGCGTGCGGCTGGGCTTCGTCATGGACGAGCGCATCATCCGCGAGAGCACCCAGGCGGTGTTCACCTACTTCGCCTGGGGCCTGGCCACCGTGGGCGCCCTGGTGCTCACCGCCCTGATCACCCGGGACCTGGCCCGGCGCGCCGTGCCCTGGCTCTCCGCCGCCGCCGATCCCGCCGCCGTCATCGCCATCCTGCTGCCCAGCGTGCTGTGGCCCCAGCCGGGCGTGCGGGCGCTGATCTACGAGCCCGACGGCTACATCTTCCTGGCCAGCACCGCCGCCCTGGGCCTGCGCCTCCGCTGGGGTCCCGCCCTGCTGGGGGCCGCCGCCAACGGGCTGGGCTTCTTCGGCTTGCTGTGGCTGGACACCGAGCTGAACCAGCGCGGCGCCATCGAGGGCGACACGGCCATGGCCGCCATCGTCTTCACCGCCACCGCCGCCGTGGCCGTGGCCAGCACCGCCTGGACCCGCCGGCTGGTGGCCCACGGCGCCCAAGCCGCCCTGCTGGCGCAGCGGGGCAAGGAGGCCCTCGGCCGGCTGGTGGCGCCCGAGGTGGTGGCCCAGGCCCTGGCGGGCGAGGCCCTGGTGCCCCGCCGCCGCCTGGCAGCGGTCTTGTTCAGCGATCTCCGAGGCTTCACGGCCTACGCCGAGCAGGCTGATCCGGCCTCGCTCGTGGCCGAGCTCAACGGCTACCTGAGCGCCATGGTGCGGGTGGTGGAGCGCCACGGCGGGCACATCGACAAGTTCATCGGCGACGCGATCATGGCGGTGTTCCACGACGAGGCGCAGCCCGACCGGGCCGCCGCCGCCGCCCTGGCCTGCGGCCGAGCCATGAGCGTGGCCCTGGCCGGCCACAACGACGCCCGCGCCGCCGCCGGGCTGCCCCCGCTGGCCCACGGCATCGGCATCCACGTGGGCCCGGTGATCTCGGGGCCCGTGGGCAGCGCCGACCGGGTGCAGGTGACGGTGACGGGGCGCACGGTGAACCTGGCCAGCCGGCTCGAGGCCGCCACCAAGCGCCACGCGGGCATCGAGGGCATCTGCTCCAGCGACGTGGTGGACGCGGCCCGCTGGGCCGATGGGGCGTCCCAGCTCAGCGATCTGGTGGCGTTGGGCGAGGTGGCCCTGCGCGGGGCCGATCCCCTGACCGCATACGGCTGGCCGTCGGTCAGCCCGCGCTGATCCCGCGCCTCACGGGGCGCTGGCCGGGGCCGCGCCCGAAGCCGGGGCGCCAGCGGGCGTGCTGCCCGGCGCCGCGCTGCCGGAGGCAGCGGGCGGCCCCGCCTTCAGCGCCTGGCGCCGGGTGTTGGCCTCGACCAGCAGGCGGTACGCCGCCTTGTGGCCCGGCTGCCGGCGGATGATGGCGTGCATGATGTCTTCGGCCTCGGCATACAGCCCGCGGTCAAAGGCCATCTGGCCCTTCCGCATCAGCTCGGCCACCGGCAGATCCGCCTCGATGGGTGCCCGGAAGGGGCGGGTCGCCGCGTCATCCACGGCGCCGTCGCCGGCGTCGACGCCCGCATCGGTGGGGGCCCCGCCGTCGGCCAGCGCGGCGGCCGACACGGGGGTGGGCAGCGGCGGCGCCGAGACCACCGGGCGGGTGGGCTGGGGCTTGGGCCGGGTGCGCATGCGGTACAGCACGACCCCACCGATGACCACGAAGAACACCGACAGGTTCAGGGCGAGCTGGCTGACCACCGCCCGCCGCCGGTGCCGCAGCGAGGGCGCCTGCCGCTGGCCCGCCCGGATGGCCTTCGCGCCAAACCACGCGTCCACCACCGAGGCCCCCCACGGGAGCACCAGCAGCGCCCCCAGCGCGTACCAGCCGGCCCGCTCGAACTGGCCGTTGTAGACCTGCCCCATGCCTGGCAGCACCAGGCTGAGCAGCGCCGCCTGACCCGGGCTGTGATCCGCCGTCGCCCGGCGCGCGGAGCGCGGCCCCTGCTGCGGTGGGGGCGGCCGGCGGCGGGCTCGGCTGGACGGCGGCTCGTGCACGCCCCCCACGCTCGGCCGGGCCAGCCGGCTCTGCGGCGGGTTCTCGCGCAGCGCCCCGAAGGGATCGCTCTCGCTGCCGGGGATGGGCTCGTCGGTCAGCGTGTCGGGCGCCCGCGAGCCCACCGGAGGGTGGCTGTGGGTGCTCAGCCGCACCGGCCGGGGCATGGAGCCCGTCTCGGTGGCCTTGGGCGCCGGGGGCTCCATGCGGAACAGCAGCGGCCCCGACTCGCTGGAGAAGCCCGAGGTCTCCAGGGGCGCGTGGGCCGGCAGCGGCGCCGACTCCGACGGCGGGGGCGCCACCAGGGGCGGCGGCCGATCCACCATGGGCAGGCGCGGCACGGTCTGGCGCCGGTCGTCGCCGGCCTCCACCGAGAAGGGATCCAGAGGCATCGGGCCCGACGCGGCCCGCCCCGCGGGCGCGGCGCCCAGGGTCGCCGCCGGCAAGGGCGCGGGCGGCGCGTCGAAGCTGCCGAACACCCGGGTGCTGTGTCCCTCGGGCGTGGCCACCTGCTCGGCGGTGTCGGGCGGCTCGGGGAGCGCCGGCTCGGTGGCCAGCGCGGCCTTGCGGCGGGCCACCGCGTCGTCCAGGGCCGCCTGCAGGTCGCCGCTGGCGAAGG
Organism: Myxococcales bacterium; assembly: GCA_020633555.1. Taxonomy (GTDB): domain Bacteria; phylum Myxococcota_A; class Bradymonadia; order UBA7976; family UBA1532; genus JACKDL01. The sequence goes on from JACKDL010000003.1 coordinate 93,412, forward strand.
CCGCCGTCTGGTGGGGGCGCGCGTCACGGCCCTGGCCCAGCGCCATGCGCGCCAGATCCAGCACCTCGGGGTCCTCGTCCGCGCCGGCCTGGGCGATGAGCCCCGCCACCGACGCGCCCACCAGGGTGCCGGACGCCGTGCTCGCCTGGCCATCGTCGCCCAGCAGCAGGTGGGCCTCGGCCCCCAGGCTGGTGCAGACGCTCACCAGCTCCTGGGCCTCGCCGTGGGGCAGATCCTGCGCGATGACCACCGGGCCGCGGGCCAGCCGCGCCTCCAGGTCGTCGATGTCGTGCCCCACCAGGGGCGCGATCATCGCCGCCGCCTGGCCGGGATCACCCGCCACACGGATCCGTACGCCGAAACCGGCCTTGCTCTGAGGTGTGTCCGCCGCCATCGCCCCGCGATGATACGGCATCCCCGCGAAGCCTCAACGTTTTGCAGATCACACCCGCGAGGCATCCCGGGGCCCGGCAGAGGTCAGCCGGCGAGCAGCGCGTCGTCCTCGAGCTGATCCGTCGACCGCAGCCCGAAGTACCGATCCAGCCCCACCCGGGCGTAGTGCGCCTCCACCCGCGGCGTGAGCAGCCCGATGGCCTTCAGGTTGGGCACCAGCCGCTGGAACATCACCTGCCGGAAGGTCTGCATGCCGGGCGCCTGGTTCATGATCTGGTTCCAGGTGCGCCGCGACATGCAGTGGGCGAAGGCCTCGTCGTACAGCTCGTGGGCCAGGAACCGATCGCGCATCAGCAGCACCACCTCGAAGGCCCAGTCCTCGCGCTCCCGGCGCTCGGCCTCGCTCAGCTCGTGGGTGTACAGGCGCTGCAACGACAGGATGCCATAGCGCACGTGGCGCGCCTCGTCGTGGATCACCCGCCGCAGGAGCTCCTTCAGCAGGGGCTCGGCGGTCATCTTGTGCAGCGTGCCGAAGGCCCCCAGCGCCAGCCCCTCCACCAGGATCTGCATGCCCAGGAACTTCATGTCCCAGCGGCCGTCGGTCATCAGCCCGTCGATGATGGTGTAGAGGTTGTCGTTGATGGTGTAGCGGTGCTCGAGCTTGGTCTCCAGGTAGCGCTGGAACACCTCGACGTGGCGCGCCTCGTCCATCACCTGGGTGGCCCCATAGAACTTGCCGTCCATGCTGGGGGTGGCCTCGGTGACCTGGGCCGACGCCATCAGCGCGCCCTGCTCGCCGTGCAGGAACTGGCTGAGCATCCAGGCGGTGACCTTGTGGCGCAGGCCCATGCGGGTGCGCGCCTCCAGGGGCCCGGTGTGCTGCTCGATGAGGTCCCACGGCAGGAACCCCGCCTCGATGAGCGGCACCTCGGGGTCCAGGGGGTCCACGCTCGTCTGCCAGGGCAGATCGGTGGAGCCGTTCCATTGCAGGCGCTTGGCCTTCTCGTACAGCGCGGCGAGCTGCGGATCGTCCTTCGGGTAGTCGAAGTCGAACCAGGCGCTGTGGTGAGCGGGCATGGCCACCGGCCCGCGCCGCCCGCGCCGCAGGAACAGCCCGCGGAAGGCCGCCGGCCCCAGCCGCGCCATCACCTGCGGGTTGTGCACGCTCAGCAGGGTCTCGACGTGATCCGCCCACGCCTCCACCCGTCGCCGCACGGGCAGCGGGAGCTTGAGCACCACGTCGTCCAACCGCGATCCCGTGTGTTGCATCCGAGCGACCCTCCAGGCATCCCCCTGGGTGGACTTTATCGACTCCCGAGTCGAGACTTCCAGCGGGGCGCACCGCCGCGGGGCGGTGGTATAGTCCTCAGCCCACCGTGGAGGAGCCTGGCGCCGTGCGCTTCCTGGACCGTCGCATCCACCTGATCACCGGCAAAGGCGGGGTGGGCCGCACCACCGTCACCGCCGCCTTGGCGAAGGCCAGCGCCCGGCACGGCCGGCGCACCCTCGTGCTGGAGATCGGCGATCCCGAGGGAGGCTACTCGCAGCTCGGGCGGCTGTTCGGGCACGACCAGCTCAGCGAGACCCCGGTGCGGGTGGCGCCCAACCTGGATCTGGCGCACCTGTGGGCGCCCATCGGCCACGAGGGCTTCCTGCGCTCGGTGCTGCCCGGCGGGCCGCTCATCGGCAGCGCGCTGAAGTCGAAGGCCCTGCGGAAGTTCCTGAACGCCGCGCCCTCGTTCCACGAGATGGGGGTCTTCTACCACCTGCTCATGCGCCTGGAGGAGGTCGCCCCCGGCGGCGGGCCCGCCCACGAGGTGATCATCATCGACATGCCCGCCACCGGCCACGCCCTGGCGCTCACGGGCCTGCCCGACCTGCTGCTGGGGCTGATCCCCCGCGGGCCCATCGCGAAGGCGCTGCGGCGGGGCCAGGCCTTCATGAACGACCCCGCCAAGGCCGCTGCCTGGGTGGTCACCCTGCCCGAGAAGCTGCCCGTCACCGAGTCGCTGGAGCTGCTCGAGGGGCTGGCCGCCACCCGCATGCCCGCCGGGGGGCTCATCTTGAACCGGTTCCCCCACGACCCCTTCGACGCCGACGAGCGGGCCGCGCTGGACGCCTTCATGGCCCGGCAGCCCGTGCACGGCGGCCTGGCCCTGAAGCGCATCGACCAGGCCCAGGGCGCCGCCGATCGGCTGCGAGCCAGCACCGAGCTGCCCATCGTCACGCTGCCCGAGGTGTGGGTGGACGATCCCGTGCCCGTGCTCGAGCAGGCGCTGCACGGCGCCATGGCGGGGGGTGCCCGATGAGCGCCGCCCCCGCCTCGCCCGGCGCGTTGCTTCAGCGCTGCAAGGTCATCGTGTGCTGCGGCGCCGGCGGCGTGGGCAAGACCACCGTCAGCGCCAGCCTGGCCCTGGCTGCCGCCCGGCAGGGCAAGCGGGTGCTGGTGGTCACCATCGATCCCAGCAAGCGCTTGGCCGAGGCCCTGGGCGTCGACCGCAACCCGCCGGAGCCCGTGGCGCTGCACCCCGAGCGCCTGGCGGCCCTGGGCATCGCCGCGCCGGGCAGCCTTTCGGCCTGGATGCTGGATCCTCAGCGGGTCAGCGACGAGGTGGTGCACGCCCAGTCGCGCACCCCCGAGGAGGCCGCCCGGCTGCTGGCCAACCCCATCTACCGCAACGTGTCGGCCATGGTGGCGGGCATGCAGGAGTACACGGCGGTCGAGGCCATGCACAGCTTCGTCCTCGACGACCGCTACGACCTGGTGGTGCTGGACACCCCGCCCAGCCGCAACGCGCTGCGCTTCCTCGACGCCCCTGAGCGCGTGGGCGCCTTCCTCGACAAGCGCATCTTCAACCTCTTCGTGCCGGGCGAGGGCAGCGTCATCCGCCGGGTGGCCAGCAAGATGCTCGAGAAGGTCATGGACGTGGCCTTCGGCGAGGACACTCGCCGCGATCTGCAGGTTTTCTTTGAGCTTTTCAGCCAAATCCTGGGGCACCTGAACACCAACCAGCACGACATGCAGGGCTTCTTCCGCAGCGAGGCGGTGAGCTTCCTGCTGGTGACCTCGCCCGATCGCGAGGCGGTGCAGGAGGCCTTCTTCTTCGAGAAGAAGACCCGCGAGGAGCTGGGCCTGGACCTGGGCGGCTACGTGCTCAACCGCAGCCTGGCCTGGTCGGCCGAGCTGCCCATGCCCGCCGCCGTCCGACGGCCGGCGGACGCCTCACCCGCGCTGGCGAGCGCGCTCCACCGCCTGGCGCCCCTGGCCCAGGCCGAGGCCCAGCTCGCCCGGACCCACGCCGATCTGGCCCGCGAGCTGCGCCAGCGGGCGGGCACCGGCGGCTTTGCCTGGGTGCTGCCCCGCCTGCCCGACGGCGCCGGCGCCTTGGAGGCCCTGAGCGGGCTGGCCGACGCCCTCATCGATCCCGACACCCGCCCGGAGGCCTGATGCGCCACCTGCTGCTCCTGCTCGCCGCCCTGGCCCTGGCCGCCTGCCAGCGCCCCCAGAACGAGGGCGGCGCCGACAAGGCCCCCGCCAGCCAGGCCGCCGCCAGCCAGGCCGCCAGCGCGGCCGCGCCCCCCAGCCAGGCCGCCAGCCAGGCCGCCCAGACCGCCAAGGCCGACGCCCACGGCGGCCACGGCGGCGGCCGCCCCGACATCAAGTGGGCCGGCCCCATCCCCTGGAAGGCCTACGACGAGGGCCTGGCCGAGGCGAAGGCCAGCGGCAAGGCCGTGTGCCTGGTGCTCTACGCCGACTGGTGCCCCCGCTGCCGCGAGCTGGCCCCGGTGTTCGCCCAGGACGACGTGGTGCAGGCCAGCGAGGGCCTGGTGATGGTGCGCGCCGACTCCGACGACAAGCAGCCCTGGATGGATCGCTACGCCCACCTGGGCAGCTACGTGCCCCGGGTGTTCTTCCTGGATCCCAACGGCACGGTGATGAGCGACGTCACCGCCAGCCACCCGCGCTACCCCTACTTCTACCCCGCGGGCCAGCAGGCCCTGCTGGTGGCGAACATGGGCAAGGCCAAAGCGGCGGTGGCGAAGTGAGCGCCCGGCTGCTCGCGGCCGTGCAGTGGGCCGCCCAGATGCACAAGGACCAGCGCCGCAAGGGCCGCACGGCGACCCCCTACGTGAACCACTGCGTCACCGTGGCCGAGTTGCTGGCGCGGGTGGGCGGCGTCACCGACGAGGACGTGCTCATCGGCGCCGTGCTCCACGACATCGTCGAGGACACCCACGCCACCCTCGAGGACGTGGCGGCCCGCTTCGGCCCCACGGTGGCGGGCTACGTGGCCGAGGTCAGCGACGACAAGGATCTGGCCAAAGCCGAGCGCAAGCGCCAGCAGGTGCTGAAGGCGCCGGGCAAGAGCGTGGGCGCCAAGCTCATCAAGATCGGCGACAAGACCAGCAACGTGGGCGATCTGGCCGACGATCCACCGCCCTGGCCCGCCGCCCGGCTGGCGGAATACATGCGCTGGGCCCGCGAGGTGGTGGCCGGCATGCGGGGCGTCAACCCGGCCCTCGAGGCCCACTTCGACGCCACCGCCGCGCGGGTGGACGCGCACCTGCAGGCCAGCGCCGAGTCGACCTGATACAACCAGCCCTGAAACGGGGGGCGGGCGCGAACCATCCTTGAGCCCGTCCGGTATTTCGGAGGGCCTGTGCGGGTACCGTCAACCATCCTCCTCGCCGGCCTGCTGTGGTCAGGCGGCGCCCTCGCCCAGAGCGGGCAGCAGGGCACCAGCGAGATCGAGCAGGCCCCGGGGCAGCTCACCAAAGCGCCTGAGATCAAGAAGTTCGTCGAGGCCGAGTACCCGGCCGCCGCGCTCACCGAGGGGCGCGGGGCCACCGTGGTGCTCGACCTGGTGCTGGACGACGCGGGCGCCGTCATCGAGGCCCAGGTGGTCCAGAGCGGCGGCGCCGAGTTCGACGAGGCCGCCATCGGCGCGGTCTACCAGTTCGAGTTCAGCCCCGCCGAGATCGACAACAAGCCCGCCTCGGTGCGCATCCAGTACGAGTACGTCTTCACGCCCCGCAAGGTGGTCGAGGCCAAGCCCCCGCCCGCCGATAGCCCCGTGGGCGCCGTGACCGGCCTGCTGCTGGAGCGCGGCACCCGCAAGCCCCTGGTGGGCCTGCGGGTGGTGCTCGAGAAGCTGGAGCGCGAGACGTACTCCGACGCCGCCGGCCGCTTCCGGTTCGACGACGTGCCGGCCGGCACGGTGGACCTGCTGGTGGAGGACGCCGCCTACGAGGCGGTGGTGGACCGCGAGACGGTCAAGGCCGGCGAGGAGACCGAGGTCTCGTACTACGTGGAGCGCACGAGCTTCACCGGCGGCAGCGTGACGGTCGTGGGCCGCCGCCCCAAGAAGGAGGTGGTGCGCCGCACCATCTCCATCGACGAGATCCGCACGGTGCCGGGCACCAGCGGCGACGCGCTGAAGGTGGTGCAGAACCTGCCCGGCGCCGCCCGGATCCCCTTCGGCGGCGGCGCCCTGGTGCTGCGCGGCGGCGGCCTGAGCCAGGCCTACGTCGACACCATGCCCATCCCCCAGGCCTTCCACTTCGGCGGCCTGCGCTCCACCATCGCCTCGGCGCTCATCGAGAGCCTGGACGTGGTGCCGGGCAACTTCGACGTGGAGTTCGGCAAGATCAACGGCGGCGTGGTGGACGTGCGGCTGCGGGCCCCGCGCTCCGACGGCATCCACGGCTACATCGAGACCGACGTCTTCGACACCGGCGTGCTGCTCGAGGGCCCCCTGGGCGATCACGGCAGCATCGCGGTGGCCGCCCGGCGCAGCTACATCGACGCCCTGCTGCCCTTCTTCCTGCCCGAGGACGGCGGCACCCAGTTCAGCACCGCCCCGCGCTACTACGACGCCCAGGTGCTCTACGAGTACAAGAAGGGCAAGAACCGCGTCCGCGCGCTGGCCTACGGCAGCAACGACAAGATCGTGGCCACCATCGAGGAGCCCCCCGAGAACAACCCGCTGATCCGGGGCGGGGCCGCGGCGGAGTTCAGCTTCATCGGCAACCAGATCAACTGGGTGCACGAGTTCAGCGAGGACGCGAAGAACGACGCCTCGCTGGCCTTCTACGTGCAGCCCTTCGGCTTCTCGGTGGGCCCCACCATCGACCTGAAGCTCGACATCTACGTCTTCACCCTGCGCGAGAAGTTCGAGCAGAAGTTCGGCGAGAACCTCACGCTCACCGTGGGCACCGACACCGATCTCACCTGGGGCCGGGTGGACGGCAGCGGCATCGGCGGCCCGCCGGTGGAGGGCGAGAACCGCCAGGGCAACATCAACAACCGCGAGTCCGAGGGCATCGAGGGGCTGGGCTTCCTGTTCCCCACCGTGGGCGTCTGGAGCCGGGCCGAGTGGAAGCTGGGCGACCTGACCCTGCTGCCCGGCGTGCGCCTGGATTATTTTGGCGCGGTGGACGAGTACGAGCCGCAGCCCCGGCTCACCGCCCGCTACCAGCTCATCCCCAGCACCGCCGTCACCGCCGGCGTGGGCATGTTCGCCCAGCAGGTGGTGGGCAACCAGATCGCCGAGGACTTCGGCAACCCCGACCTGAACATCGAGACCGCCACCCACTACTCGGTGGGCGGCGAGCACAAGTTCACCGACTACCTGACCCTAGATTTGACCTTGTTCTACAAGGACTTCCAGGACCTGGTCCGCCCCGTGGCCAACCCCGACATCGTCTACGACAACCAGGGCATCGGCCGCGCCTACGGCATGGAGCTGCTGCTGCGCCACGACCTGACCGAGCGCCTGTACGGCTGGATCAGCTACACGCTGATGCGCTCGGAGCGGAAGGACGACGCGAGCGAGCCCTGGCGGGTCTTCGACTTCGACCAGACCCACAACCTGGTGGTGATCACCCAGTACAAGCTGACCCCCAAGTGGCAGGTGGGCGCCCGGTTCCGCTACACCACGGGCAACCCCACCACCCCGGTGACCGGCGGCATCTTCAACGCCAGCTCGGGCACCTACGACCAGGTGTTCGGCGCCAACAACAGCGTGCGCCTGGACGCCTTCCACCAGCTCGACCTTCGGGTGGACAAGCTGTGGGTGTTCGACACCTGGCAGATGGTGACCTTCCTCGAGGTGCAGAACGTCTACAACCGGGCCAACCCCGAGGGCGTCAGCTACAACTACGACTTCACCCGGTCGCGGGCCCAGGCGGGCCTGCCGATCATCCCCTCCTTCGGCGTCCGGGGGCAGTTCTGATGCGTGGCCTCACCCGCCTGGTCCCCGTCGCCCTGGCGCTGGCCGCCGTGGGCTGCGGGCCGGAGTTCGATCCCGTCTCGCTCATCAACGACTACCGGCTCATCGGGCTGGCCACCGACACCCCCGACACCGTGCCCGACGCGGTGCTGCAGGTGAGCCTGGTGGATCTGGACCCCGCGGGCACCACCCCCGGCCCCATCCACTGGACGGTGTGCCCGTACACCTTCGGCGCCAGCGTGGCCTACGAGTGCCTGGTGCCCGAGACCGAGCTGCGCCTGGAGGACGCCGGCCCGACGCTGGAGGTCGACCTGGCCACCGCCGAGTTCGGGCCCTACCGCGGCCTGCGGGCCGCCCTGGAGCCCGCCGCCGCCGAGCTCACCCGCCAGATCCAGGCCTTCGACCCCAGCGCCGCCCCCATCAACGCCGACGTGCTGCTGCTGCAGGGCGTGAGCGTGTACGTGAAGGTGGAGTCCGGCCCCGAGGGGCGCCGCCAGAGCAGCGTGCGCCGGGTGAACGTCAGCGTCCCCCAGGCGGAGCGCTGCGCCCTCGCGCAGGCCGCCGCCACCGCCTGTGCCAACGGCGGCGAGGGCGCCCCCTTCCCCTGCCCCGAGGGGGTGGATCTGGCCTACCTGGCCACCGCCACCTGCGAGACCGATCCCAACGCCAACCCGGGCATCACCCTGTTCGAGGTGGCGGGGCTGAACGGCGCCGCCCAGGCCGCCGCCGGCAGCAAGCTCACGCTGCGGGTGGTGCCCGCCGAGGGGGCGCGGCAGGCCTTCTACCAACGCGACCCCGACGCCCTGTGCCCCGACAGCGACGATCAGGAGGCGGTGCGCGGCGGCCCCTGCCAGGAGGAGCTGTACTTCCGCTGGTACACCACCCAGGGGGAGTTCAAGCCGGGGGTCACCTTCGAGAGCGACACCATCCAGGACCGCGACACGGTGCTCACGCTCCCGAAGGACGCCGAGGGCACGCTGACGGTGTTCGTGGTGGCGTATGACGGGCGGGGCGGGGTCAGCTACGCCCGCAAGGACGTGCCCATCGCCCCCTGAGGGGGGGCCGGCCCGCTCGGGGCCGGCGGCGCCGGCCTACTTGAGGCCGGCGGCCTGGCGCAGCGCGCCGGCCTTGTCGATCTGCTCCCACTTGAAGCCGGCGTCCTCGCGGCCGAAGTGCCCGTAGGCGGCGCTGCGGCGATAGATGGGCTTCATCAGATCCAGGTGCTCGATGATGCCGGCAGGCTTGAGCGGGAAGTGCTCGCGCACCAGCTCGGCGATCTTGTCCTCATCGATCTTGGCGGTGCCGAAGGTGTCCACCGACACGCTCACCGGCTCGGCCACGCCGATGGCGTAGGCGAGCTGCACCTCGGCCCGGTCGGCCAGGCCGGCGGCCACCACGTTCTTGGCCACGTAGCGCGCCATGTAGGCCGCCGAGCGGTCCACCTTGCTGGGATCCTTGCCGCTGAAGGCGCCGCCGCCGTGCCGGCCCATGCCGCCGTAGGTGTCGACGATGATCTTGCGGCCGGTGAGCCCACAGTCGCCCATGGGGCCGCCAATGACGAACCGGCCCGTGGGGTTGATGTAGTAGATGGTCTTGGCGTCGACGAAGTTCGCCGGCAGCACCGGGTCGATGACGTGCTCCCGGATGGCCTTGCGCAGGGCCTCGGTGGTCACCTTGTCGTCGTGCTGGGTCGAGATGACCACCGCCGAGATGCGGGCGGGCTTGCCGTCCACGTACTCGACGCTGACCTGGCTCTTCCCGTCGGGGCGCAGGAACGGCAGCGTGCCGTCGTGGCGCACCGCCGCGAGGCGGGCGGTGAGCTTGTGGGCCAGCGAGATGGGCAGCGGCATCAGCTCGCGGGTCTCGTTGCAGGCGTAGCCGAACATCAGGCCCTGATCGCCCGCCCCCTGCTCCTTGAAGTCGCCCTCGCCCTCGTTGACGCCCATGGCGATGTCGGGGCTCTGGCGATCCAGGCTGACCAGCACGGCGCAGGTGTCGGCGTCGAAGCCCATCTCGGAGCTGGTGTAGCCGATCTCACGCACGGTGCGGCGGGCGATCTCGGCGTAGTTCACGTGGGCGGTCGTGGTGATCTCGCCGGCCAGGTTGATGTAGCCGGTCTTGATCAGGGTCTCGCAGGCGACCCGGCTCTTGGGGTCCAGGGCGAGCAGCGCGTCGAGCACCGCGTCGGAGATCTGGTCGGCGATCTTGTCGGGGTGGCCTTCGGTGACCGACTCCGAGGTGAACAAGAAGCTGCGGCTCATCCCAAACTCCAAGCGCAGGCGTGCAAAGAGGGCACATTCTGCAATTGCGTCGCCCCCTGTCAATGGGCCAGGGCCCAGGCCAGCAGCCCCAGCGCCAGCCCCAGTGCCAGCCCCCAGGCGAAGGGGCGCCCGCGATCAGCCTCCCCCTCGGGCCCCGGGGCGGCGGCCGGGAACGTGACCGTGTGCACCGTGTCGGCGTCCGCGTCGTACAGCAGCACGCCGTCCACGGCGAAGTGCAAGGCGTACTCCAGGAGCTGTCGGCGGGTGGTGCGCCGGGTGATCCGCGTGGCGCCGCCCGTCTTCACCTCCACCAGCAGGGTCTGCCCGTGGCGGGTCACCAGGTAGTCGGCGGTCAGGCGGGCCTCGGTGGGCGCGCCGTCGACGGTGAAGACGTAGCGGGCCTCGGGGTGCCGGGCGATGACCGTGTAGCCCAGCGCCACCAGGCGGGCGCCGGCCGCCTCCTCGGCCGCGTGGCCCCGCACGGCGCGGGCCCGCACGTCCGCGCGCCGGCCGCGGGCCCGCCACTCCCGGCGCAGGGCCCAGGCGAGCGCCGCGCCCAGGGCGCACACGAGCAGCAGCAGCACGCCGTTCACGCCGTCCGCCCCCCACGGTCCAGTTGTGCCGACCCGCCGGCCCGCATACCGTCGCGCCCCGTGAGTGTCGCTCGTCGCCGGGCCTGCATCGTCTTCTCCTGCGCGCTCGCGGGCGCCCTGGGCTGTACCGACGAGCCCCCCGCCGCCGGCGAGAGCCTGAAGCTCGCCCTGGCCCGGGCCGAGGCGGAGCGCCGGGCCGCCCCGGTGAGCGACGCCCGGCAGCTCGCCGATCCGGCCACCCTGCGCGCGGCCCTGGCTCGCCCGGCCCACGAGGTCCTGCCTCGCCTGGGCGGCGTGGAGTATAGCCTCACCCTCTCGGCCCAGGCGGTGGACACGGACGGGGGGGGCGAGCAGGCCCGCTTCAGCGACACGGTCAGCCTGCGGGTGGAGCCCGACGGCGACTTCGCCCTGATCCACGACGTGGACTGGGCCATCGCCGGCGACGCCCAGGGCCAGAGCGGGCGCCGCTGTGTGTGGTTCGAGGGGGCCTGGTACACCGCCGGGCGGCACGGGCCCGCCACCCGCATCCCCGTGCGCGACGACGAGCCGCGGCGCTGCCTGGCCTCGGGTCTGGCCCCGCTGCGCGACCTCCTGGATCGGGTGGTGGACGAGCTGGAGCTGTCGCCCTCGGGACCCGTCGAGGTCCTGGGCCGCGGGGCCCAGCGGGTGGTGGGCCTGCGCGCCCCCCGGCCCGCCCAGGTGCCGCCGGCCGTGCCCGAGGCGTGGGGCGAGGCCCACCGCGAGCGCGCCATCGACTCGAAGGCCATCTTCGGCCCCCGGGGTTCGTTGTTCGCCGAGGCCACCGATCTGCGCGAAGCCAAGGTCAGCCTGACCTTGGACGACGCCACGGGCGCCCCGCTGGAGGCCCGCGTGGAGGCCGCCTTCGCCTTCCGCAAGCTCAGCCGCAACGGCCGGCTGGCGATCACCCTGGCCTTGCAAGCCCAGCGGCCGGCCGGGCCGGTGATCCCGCCGGCCAACGCCCGGGTGTGGGGGCCGCGCCCCCGCCCCTTCGCCGAGCTGGCCGCCTGGACCCAGGCGCCCAAGGCCGAGGCCGCCGATCCCGCCCTGCCCGGCCCGGGCGAGGCGCCGGAGCTCGAGCTCGAGATGGAGAAGGTGCCCGCGCCGCCGCCGGCGCCTTCACCCGCCGCCGACGGCGGCGCCCCCCCCATGGAGGATGCCCCATGAGCGACCGCCCCACCCACTTCGGGGGCGCCCGCCGCGTCGTCATCAAGATCGGCAGCGCCGTGCTCCGCGACGGCCCGGAGTTCGACCGGGTGACGTTCGCCGCCCTGGTGCGCGACCTGGTGGGCCTGACCCGCGAGGGCCTGGAGGTGATCTGCGTGTGCAGCGGCGCCGTGGCCCTGGGTCTGTCGCAGCTTGGCGTGGGCCGCCGCCCCGAGCGCCTGAGCGAGCTGCAGGCCACCGCCGCCGTGGGCCAGGGCGTGCTCATGCGCCTGTGGAACGACGAGCTCAGCCACTACGGCCGCGTGGCCGGTCAGGTGCTGCTCACCCACGACGATCTGCGCCACCGCGGCCGCTTCCTGGCCGCCCGCCACACGCTGCAGGCCCTGCTGGCCCTGGGCGCGGTGCCCGTCATCAACGAGAACGACACCGTGGCCGTCGACGAGATCAAGCTGGGCGACAACGACATGCTCTCCAGCCAGATCGTCAGCCTGGTGGGTGCCGGCTTGCTGGTGATCCTGTCGGACGTGCAGGGCCTGTACGACCGGGATCCCCGCGAGCCGGGGGCGGCGCTCATCCACCACGTGCCCCGCATCGACGCGGATCTCCTGCAGGGCACGGGCGGCAGCAGCAGCGGGCTGGGCAGCGGCGGCATGCGCACCAAGGTGCTGGCCGTGCAGCAGGTCAACCGCCTGGGGGTGCCGGGGATCATCGCCCCCGGCAAGAGCCCGCGGGTGCTTCGGCGCCTGTTCGAGGGCGAGGCGGTGGGCACCTGGTTCGCCCCCGAGCCCGACACCATGGGCAGCCGCAAGCACTGGATCGCCTACGCCAGCAAGCCCAGCGGGCGCCTCGTGGTGGACGCGGGCGCCCGGGCCGCCCTGTGCGCCCGGGGTCGCTCGCTGTTGCCCGTGGGCCTGAAGGGCGTCGAGGGCGACTTCGACACCGGCGACGTGGTCGAGGTGGCCGACGAGGCCGGCGAGATCTTCGCCCGCGGCCTGGCCTGCCACCCCGCCGACGCCCTGCGGGCGGCCCAGGGGGGGCACCTGAGCGCCGACGCCCCCGAGGCCATCCACCGGGACGACCTGGTGCTGCTTGCGGCACCGTAGCCGTAACCACCTTGAATTAAAGGCCTATCAAATTTAGGCGCAACACGGACCGCGGCCCGCCGATGGATCCAGACAGCCCCCGCTGCTGGAGCGCCGCCATGCCCGCCTGTGCCCCCTGGACCTGGATCGCCCCGGTCCTCAACGCCCTGTTCCCCGCCCAGTGTGCCGCCTGCGAGGGGCCCGCCCCCCGGGCCGGGCTCTGCGCCCGCTGCCTGGATCTGGCCGGCCCCCGCGAGGGCCCCCGCTGCCGCCTGTGCGACCAGGCCCTGCCCGCCGAGGCCCCCGCCCACCGGTGCGGCCGCTGCCTGACCCGGCCGCCCGGCTTCGACCAGGCCTGGGGCATCTTCGACTACGCCGGCCCCTTCGGCGACGCCCTGCGCCGGGGCAAGTATGGCCGCCGCCCCGAGGTGGTGGCCGGCCTGGGTCGGGCGCTGCGAGCCCACCTGCCCGGGGCGCTGCGGCTGGACCCCCCACTGGCGGTGGTGCCCGTGGCGCTGCACCCCCGCCGGGTGGCGGCCCGCCGCTTCGACGTGCCCCTGGTGCTGGCGCACGGCGTCGCCGCCAGCCTGGGCGTGCCCTTGGCGCGGCGCGCACTGCGCCGCATCCACGACACGCCCGAGCAGGCCGGGCTGGACGAGAAGGCCCGCCGGCGCAACGTGCGCGACGCCTTCCGCGCCCGGGGCACGGTGCCCGCCGACGTGCTGCTGGTGGACGACGTGATCACCACCGGCGCCACGGTGGACGCGGCGGCGCGGGCGCTGCGCCAAGGCGGTGCCGAGCGGGTGCGGGTGTTGGCGGCGGCGCTGGTGACGCGCTGAGCGCCCCGTGAGGACGGGCTCAGTCCTCGCCGGGCTCGCTGGCCTCGCTGGCGTCGTCGGCGGCCCCTCGCAGCACCCGCAGCCGCCCCTCGGGCTGGGCCAGCTCGGCCAGCACCACGGTGGCGAAGGCCCCCTTTGGCAAGGTGAAGGCCGCGTGCAGCGTGTCGCCCTCGACAGCCAGCTCCAGGTCCTGCGGGATCAGCCGGGCTGGCCGCTGGCTCCCGGGCGCGTGGCGGGCCAGAGCCTCCAGCCGCTCCGGGGTCAGCCCGAAGGCCGCGATGGCCTGGGCCTCGCGCTCGGCGGCGCGGTCGATGGGCGTGTAGGCCTTGGGCCCCACCAGCGGGCCGCAGGGGTCCACCTCGCCCGCCACCACCCGCGCGGCGTCCGCCTCGGCGTCTTGGCTGGTGAACAGCCCGCCGGTCTCGCGCTTCTGCAGCACGTCGCCCGGCACCAGCCGATGCAGATCACCCGCTGTCACCCGCCAGCCCAGCCAGTGGTTGAACACCGCCGACTGCAGGGCGCTGGCCAGGAAGCCCGGATCCACCCGGCGATCCCGGGGTGGGCCGTGGTCGAGCATGTGCAGGGCCTGGGTCAGGTTGTCGTGCCCGAAGCGCTGCTCGCCGAAGTAGTTGGGCACCCCCTGAGCCACCAGGGCCTGCAGGGCCGCCAGCCGGTCGGCGGCGTCGGGGTGCAGCCCCCGCAGCCGGACGCGGAAGCGGTTGCCCTTCAGGTGGCCCATCTTCAGCTTCCGGCCGTGGCGGACCACCTGCAGCACCTGCAGCCGGTCGTCATCGATGGGCTTGGGCTCGGCGGGCAGCGACAGCCACTGGGTGGTCACCGCCCACTTGTCCTTGCGCCCCGCGCTGCCGACGTTGCGCAGCCCCACGCCGGCGGCCTTCGCCAGCATGCCCTTGGCCTGCGCCGTGGTGAGCCCGCGCTTGCGGATCTGCACGAAGAAGTGGCTGCCCTCGCCGCTGGGGGCGTAGGCGGGGATCTCGTCCACCTGGAAGTCGTCGGGGTCGCCGGTGAGGTGGCCGCCCAGGCCGGGCAGGGCCGCCGTGGCGTAGGGGCAGCCGGGCAGGCCGGGCTGAAACGGGGGGAAGCTCAGGGTCGGGCCCTCCCAGGGGCTGGGGTCAGGCCTTGAATCAGGCCTCGGCGTCGGCGGGCACGTCGCCCGTGCGCCGGTCGAGCATCTCGGCGAGGTCCAGGACCTTCACCTTCTCCTCCTGGCTGCGGGCCTTCACCCCGTCGTCCACCATGGTCATGCAGAAGTTGCAGGCCACGGCGATGACGTCCGGCTTCGTCTCCAGGAGCTCGTCGGTGCGCACGTAGTTGATGCGCTGGCCGATGTCCATCTCCATCCACATCTGCCCGCCGCCGGCGCCGCAGCACAGCCCCTTCTGGTGGTGCCGCTCGCTCTCCACCCGGGTGACCCCCGGCATGGCGTCGATGAGATCCCGCTGGGGGTCGTAGATCTCGTTGTAGCGCCCCAGGTAGCAGCTGTCGTGGTAGACCACCTTCTGGCTCGCGGCGTCCCCGTCGGCGCCGGGCTTCAGCTTGCCCTCCTGCACCAGCTGGCTCAGCAGCTCGCTGTGGTGGATGACCTCGTAGTGCCCGCCGAACTGCGTGTACTCGTTCTTGAGCGTGTTGAAGCAGTGCGGGCAGTGGGTCACGATCTTCTTCACGCCGGCCTTGTTCAGGGTCTCGACGTTCTTCTCGGCCATCTGCTGGAACAGGTACTCGTCGCCCAGGCGGCGGGCCGAGTCGCCCGTGCAGCTCTCGTTCTTGCCCAGGATGCCGAAGTCCACGCCGGCCTTCTTCATCAGGCGGGCCATGGACTGGGTGACCTTCTGGGCCCGGGCGTCCAGGGCGCCGGCGCAGCCGACCCAGTACAGGTACTCGGCGGGCTCCTTGGTGACGCGCTTGACCTCGAAGTCCAGCTCCTTGGTCCACTTCTCGCGCTCGTTCTTCGACAGGCCCCAAGGGTTGCCCTTGCGGTCCATCTTCTTCAGGGCCTGCTCGGCCCCGTGGCCCACGGCGCCCTCACCCATGGTCAGGTAGCGGCGCATGTCGATGATGTCGGGGATGTGCTCGTTGCCCACCGGGCACACCTCCATGCAGGCGCGGCAGGTGGTGCACGACCAGAGCACGTCGGGATCGATCACGCCCTTGTTGTCGGGCGTGGTCAGGTGCCACTTCGGATCATCCAGATCGATCTTCTCGCCCGAGTGGAGGGCCTTGTAGCGATCCTCCATGTGGTGCTTCAGGTCGACGATGATGTGCATGGGCTTCAGCGGCTTGTCGCTCAGCGACGCCGGGCAGTTGTCGGTGCAGCGCCCGCACTCGGTGCAGGCCAGCCCGTCGAAGAGCTGCTTCCAGCTCAGGTCCTCCAGGGTCTTGGCGCCGAAGTACTCGGGGGCGTCGCCCTCGTCGTCGAAGGTCAGGTCCATCTTGCGGATCTGGCCCTTGGGACCCAGACCCATGAAGAAGATGTTGGGCGGCGCCGCGAAGACGTGGCTGTGCTTGCTGAAGGGCACGTAGTTGCTGAAGGCCAGCAGGTTGAGCAGGTGGCCCCACCAGGCGATCTGATAGCCCAGCTTCAGGGTGCCCTCGTCCATGCCGGTGGTGGCGCGGGCCAGCAGGCCGCTGAACCAGATGTAGGGCTGCTCGTCGATGCGGGCGGGGTTCAGGGCCATGTCGAAGCCCTGCTGCATGACCTCGAACAGCATCAGCCCGAAGATGAAGAAGATGGTGTACATGGCATCGCGGGTCAGCGGCAGCCGCTTGGGCTTGATGACCGTGCGGTTCACGAAGGCCATGCCCAGGCCCACCATGCACAGGAACCGGAAGGTGTCCGCCAGGCCCTGGTAGTACGTGCCGCTGCCCGGCAGGTGGAAGGCCGGCCCGGGCTCGGCCCGCCGCACCACCGCCCCGATGTTCAGCAGGCCATCGAGGATGAAGTTGATGGTGTCCACGCTCAGCACCATGAAGGCGCCGAAGATGAACATGTGCAGGACCCCGCTGTAGAGGTACCCGTTGCGCGGCAGCCGCTTCTGGCCCACCACGTAGATGAACACGTTCTTGATGCGCTGCGGGATCTCGTCCCAGCGCACGTCGGGCCGCTTGCCCAGAGTGACCTGGCCAAACCGCATGTGGATCGCGTAGGCGAAGGCGATGCCCGCCAGCACCAGGAAACACAGGAAGGCGGCCACGCCGAAGAGGTTGGAGACTGGATGGTAGGTCATCGCAGTGACGCTCCTCGCACCGTCAAGACAAGCGCCCCTGACTACCACGCGGGCCCAGGCGAATCCAGCTTGGATGGCCCCCGGCGGGCGGCGGTCGCGCCGAAGTTGACGCAGTGAGTCATCGCGGCTGGGCCCTGGCGGCGCTGGCGTGGTTCGCCGGGGTCGGCCTCTGGTGGGCGGGCTACTTCACCGAGCGCGAGGCCGTGGCCGAGGCCCGCGCCGCCGAGGCGAAGCGCTGGCGGCAGCAGGTCCAGGCCATCCAGGCGGTGGCCCCGGCGAACCTGCCGGCCCCGGCGTTGGACGGCGAAGCCCTGCTGGCGGACGTGCGCGCGCTGGCCTTCGAGCGCCACGGCGTGGCCGACCGCAAGCGGGCCCGGCGCCTCATCGCCCACCGGCTGCAGGCCCTGGGCTACCGGCCCGAGCTGCTGTCCTCGGCCGGCGGCGTTCAGGTGGTGGCCGAGCGCCCCGGCAGCGATCCGCAGGCGGGCACGCTGCTGGTGGGCGCGCACTTCGACACCGTGGCGGGGAGCCCGGGGGCCAACGACAACGCCACGGGCGTGGCGGCGGCGCTGGCGCTGGCCGCGCTCTACCGGGCCCCCACCCCGAGGGGCCTGCGGCTGGTGTTCTTCGACCTGGAGGAGGCGGGGCTGGCGGGCAGCAAGGCATACGTCCAGGCCCCCGAGCGGCGGCAGGGGCTCGTGGGCGCGGTCATCCTCGAGATGCTGGGCCGGCGCTGCACCACGCCCGGCTGCCAGCGGCAGCCCGCCGGCCTGCCGCCCGGCCTGGGGGCCGGTGACGTGGGCGATTACCTGGCGGTGGTGGGCGACGCCGGCCACGGGGGGCTGCTGGCGGCCTTCCGCCGGGCCGCGGGGCCCGACCGTCCGCCTGTGGTGGCGCTGCCGGTGCCCGACGCGGGCGGGGCCCTGCCTGCCACCCGCCGCAGCGATCACGCCGCCTTCTGGGACGTGGGCGTGGGCGCGGTGATGGTCACCGACACCGCCGACCTCCGCGCCGCGGATCGCTACCACACCGCCGAAGACACGGTGGAGAGCCTGGACGCGGCCTTCTTCATGGGAGCCACCCGGCTGGTGGCGGTGGCGGTGGGGGAGCTGCTGGGGGTCGAGCCGCCGGCAGCGCTCGGGGCGACAGAGGGGGCGGTCAGCCCTCGCAGCGCCCCAGCTCAGACCCGTCCGGCTGGGCCACCATGACGCAGCGCTGGCCGTCGGCGCAGTCGGCGCTCTCGGTGCACGCCGGGCACAGCATGGCCGGCGCGGGCTCCAGGTTGGTCTCGGTGAGCGTGTAGATGACGTTCTCGGTGTCGGCGAACTGCCACTTCACCACGCCCACCCCCGGCTGCACCCAGTAGGTGCGCGTCAGGCTGGGCACCAGGGCGTCGCTCACCTCGATCTTCCGCACGCCCTCGCGGTACTGGCACTCCATGGGCTCGATGAGCGGGGCGGTGCTGGTGCTCACCCGCACCGTCGCCTGCCCGCCCCGCGCCTCGGGCTCCTCGTCGCCGCGCTGCTGCAGCGTCTGATCGATGCGCACGTTCTCGCTGTAGTTGGTGGCCAGGATCCCGGTCTTCCAGGTGTCCTCCACCAGCACGTAGGGCGGGCTGTAGGTGCGGCTCAGCTCGCGCACGAAGCGCTCCGTCGCCACCTCCCGCTCCTTGATGGTGATCGCCCGCACCCGCACCTGGGGTCCCACCTGGCGGTTCGAGGCCCGCACGTACAGCAGCTCCTCCACGTCCTGGCGCACCAGGGTGGGGGTGCCCTCCACGTCCACGGTCAGCACGGTGCTGGTCTTGCGCACCAGCGGCGTGTCGGTCTCGCCCAGGCCCAGGGTCTCGCCCTCGAAGGGCAGCACCACCGTCTCGCCCCCCTGGGTCACCGGATAGGGGGGGGCCTGCCAGTCGTCGGCGCGCACCCGGTAGCGCCACACACCGCCGGGCACCACGGGCATGCCATCGGCGGGCTCGATCTCGGTGCCCGCGGGCAGGGCGGGCAGGTCGCCCACGAAGGGCGCGGTGGCCGGATCCACGGCGGGCTCGCTGGTGGACTCGTCGTCGCACGCGGCCAGGGGCGCCGCGCCGGCGGCCAGCAGCAGGGTCAACATCCAGGACGGGCGCATGGCCGGCCTCCAGGCGAAAGCGGGGTTCTCGGGGCTCAGGCGGACGCCTCGGGGCGCCGCCACTCCATCAGCGGGGGCACCGGCGGGCGTCCGGCCAGATCGGTGCGATCCTCGGTGGCCGGCTCCAGCCCGTGCAGGCGCCAGCGCTCGCCATCATGGCGCAAGGTCCAGAACTGTTGCACCTGGCGGGGGCCCTCCTTGCCGGCCAGCACCCGCCCGTCGGGATCGCGCACGCAGTCGGTGCCCCGGCTCTCCACCCGCAGCACCAGCTCCATGTCGCGGGGCGGCGGGCCGTCGCCGGCGGGGTACAGGCCCAGCATGTGGACCTTCAGCACCTTGCCCAGCTTCGCCTCGCGGGCGTGCCCGTGCCGACGGGCCTCGGCGAAGGCGGCCTCGCTGGCCTGCCGGAAGGCCTCGGTGGTGAAGGCCTCCACGTCGCCCAGGGCCCGGTCGCGCCAGCCCTTCCACAGGTGCGGCGCGGCCCGCTGCACCCACTCGGTGATGGCCACCGGATCGAACTCGGGGAAGAACTTGCCGAGCTGGTCGCGCATGAGGGTCAGGGTGCGCCGCTCGTGGAGCTGCTCGCGGAACAGCACCCGCCCCACCAGGGCCATGACCACCACCGCCCCGCTCCAGTACAGGAACATGCCGAGGAAGCCGCGGTCGCGCACCCCGGCGGGATCCACCGGGGGGCCCGACTCGGGGGCGCTGACGGGGGCGCTCGCGGGGGCCTCCTGGGCCTGCGCGGTCAGGGCCAGCCCCACCTGGGCGGCCAGGGCGAACAACAGCACTTGGCTCAGGCGACGCGCCATGTCTCCAGCAGATCCTCCCGGGTGTGGGGCAGCTCCGACAGGAAGCGGCTCGGGCGGTTCAAGATGCGCCGGTGCTCCCGATCGGTGCCCCATTGGGGGCTGCACAGGTACAGGTGACGCCGGGCCCGGGTCAACGCCACGTAGAACAGGCGCCGCTCCTCCTCCTCCTCAGCCTCGCTGCGCAGGGCCAGCCGCAGGGGGAACTGGCCGTCGGCCAGGGCCAGCACGAACACGGCGTCCCACTCCAGGCCCTTGGCCTGGTGCACGGTGCTCAGGAGCAGCTTCTCGTCGGTGGGCTCGCTGCCCTGGATGTCCTCGGCGGCGATGTGCTCCACCAGCGCCAGCTCCTCCAGGAACTGCTGGTAGTGGTCGAAGCGGCCGGCGAAGTGGCTCATCTGGCGGATGTCCTCCTCGCGCGCCTCGGCGTTGGGCTGGGTGCGCTGCAGGTAGTCGGCGTAGCCACCCTGGCCCAGCAGGTAGTCGAACATGCTCGACGGCGCGCCGATCATGCCCGGCTCGCCCAGGGCCAGCAGGGTGTCGCGGGCCTTCTGGTAGCCGACCCGGGCGCGCTTGGGCAGCGCCCCGCCCAGCTCCACCTTCAGCGCCGCCCAGGGATCGCCCTGGGCCGACAGGGCGTCGACGATGGTGTTGGCCAGCCCGGTGCCGATGCCCTCCTGCAGCTTCAGCACCCGCATCCAGGCCAGGCGGTCCAGCGGGTTGAACAGGATCCGCAGGTGGGCCAGCACATCGCGGATGTGGGCCTGCTCGAAGAAGCGCTGCCCTGAGCGGATGGTGAACGGGATCCCGCGGCGCTGGAGCTCGAGCTGCAGCTCCATGGCCTGGTAGTGGGCCCGGTACAGCACCGCCTGCTGCTTCAGCTCCACCCCCTCGTCGCGCAGCTCCAGCACCCGCTGGGCCACGAAGGCGGCCTGCAGCTCGCCGTCGCCCACCACGATGTGGGCCGGCAGATCGCCGTCCGCCTGCTGGGCCCGCAGGGTCTTCTCGAACTGGAACTTGTTGTGGCGGATGCTCGCGTTGGCCACCGCCACGATCTGCGGCGTGCTGCGGTAGTTGCGCTCCAGCCGGAACACCTGGGTGCCCGGGTGGCGGTCGGGGAAGTCCAGGATGTTGCGCACCCGCGCGCCGCGGAAGGCGTAGATGCTCTGCGCGTCGTCGCCCACCACCATCAGGTTGCCGCCGGGCCCCGCCATCAGATCGACGATGCGCGCCTGCAGCAGGTTGGTGTCCTGGAACTCGTCCACCAGCAGGTGCTGGAAGCGGCTGGCCCAGGCGTCGCGCAGCTCGGGGTGATCGCTCAGCAGGAGCTGCCAGTTCACCAGCAGGTCGTCGTAGTCCATCACGTTCATCTCGACCTTCTGGCCGAGGTAGCCCGTGAGCACGGCGTCGATGATGGGCAGCGCCGACAGGAACTGCGGGTGATCGGCCTCGATGACCTGCCCCAACGCCCGATCGGTGTTCACCGCCGTCGACAGCATCTTCAGCAGCACCTGCGCCTTCGGCAGCCGGCGCTTGCCCGGATCGTCCACGGTGCGAGCCAGCGTCAGATCCATCAGATCCCGTGCCTCCTGCGGGTCCAGGATGCCGTAGTTGTTCCCGTAGCCGAGCTGATCGGCGTGCTGGCGCAGGATGCGGTTGGCGATGCTATGGAAGGTGCCCGCCCACACCCGGGTGGCGGCGTCGGGCAGCAGCCGGCTCACCCGATCGGTCATCTCGCGGGCCGCCTTGTTGGTGAAGGTCAGCAGCATGATCCGGTCGGGCGCCACCCCCTGCTCGATCAGGTGCGCCGTGCGGTAGGTGAGCGCCCGGGTCTTGCCGGTGCCCGCCCCCGCGATGACCAGCAGCGGGCCGCCGCCCGCCTCCACCACCCGCCGCTGCTCGTCGTTCAGATCCTTCAGGAACCCGCTGCGCCCGGGCGGGGTCTCGCGCTTCAGGGTGTACTGCCGCATGCCACCTCCGCGGGCGCAGTGTAGCGGGGTGGGGGGCGGACGGGAACAGCCGTTCAGGGACGCTGCGCTTGGCGGTTTGGGATCGGTCCCCACCTGGCGACAGGTCCGGTCTTGGTCGAGGCGCTGTTGACCAGGTGTTTGGGGGTGGTTGGTGTCGGGGTGGACCGGCTGGCGCGGTCCACCCCTTCGGCTGCGGGCGGCCACTCCCCGCGGTCACCGGGCCGGCCGGCTCAGGGGCATATCCTCGCCGGTTGGCCGCGGCGGGGCCGCGCCCAACCGGCTGCGGGCGCCCCTTCGCCGGCCGACCCGGCGCCCGCTCGGCGGGTGGCCGTTCGGGGGGTGGGGAGAGAGAGAGGATCGGGGCGTTGTCGGCGTGACCACCGTGGAGGTGGGCGCCGGCTGGGTGGGGGCGTGGGAGCGCGGCGGGGGCGCGGCGGAAGCGCCGCGGGTGGGCCGCCGGGGGGCGGTCAGGCGCCGGCGTAGACCCGGTAGTCCAGCGTGGGGAAGATGGTCCAGCGGTCCTCCCGCTTGGCCACGTAGGCCTCGTCCAGGGTGCCCTGCTCCACGGCGTCGGCCAGGGCGTGGAAGGCGCCCAGGTGATCGCGGGTGCGGCGCACCGCGTACTCCACCGTGGTGCCGGTCTCCATGATGAAGGCCCAGTCGCTGCTCTGGGCCAGCAACAACTCGCGGGCGGCCTGGTTCAGGGCGCGGGCCTCCAGACCGTCGGCGTGGGGGCGGGCCTTCGCCAAGGCGGTCATGCGCTCGGCGGCGTGGTGCAGGTAGGGGTAGATCCAGTCGTTGTTCTGGTTGCACCAGAAGGTGGCGTAGCCGCCGCCGCCCCAGCTCGACAGGCCCGGCCAGGCCTCCTGGTTGACCGGGTTGGCCTCCAGGTAGCGGCGCGGGGTGGTGAGCTCGATCTCGCTCTGCTTCTCGTGAATCTGGCGGGCCAGGGACTCCAGGAACCAGGGGCCCTCGTACCACCAGTGGCCGAACAGCTCGGCGTCGTAGGGGCTGACCACCAGCGGCGGGCGGTCCATGTGGGCCGCCAGGTGCCGGATCTGGCCCTGGCGGTTGAACATGAAGTTGCCCGCGTGCTCCCCGGCCTTCTCCCACGCGCGGTGGGGGTCGTAGACCTCCTTGTGGTCGGTCTTGCCGGTGATGCGGTGGTACTTCAGCCCGGTGTTCAGCCGGATGCCATCCGGGTGGATGTAGGGGCTGATGTAGTCGAAGTCGAGGTCGTAGCCGATGTCTCGGTAGTACTCGCGGTAGTCGAAGTCGCCGGGGTAGCCCTCGTGGCTCGACCACACCTGCTTGCTGCTCTCGGGGTCACGGGCGAAGGCCGCCACGCCCGTGTGGGGCGTGTGCAGGGGCGCGTACACCCCGTACACCGGCGCCGCGCTGGCGTGCTGGATGCCGTGGCTGTCCACGAAGAAGTAGCGGACGCCCGCCTCGGCCAGCAGCTCGTCGGTGATCTTCGGCACGTAGCCGCACTCGGCCAGCCAGATGCCCGTGGGGCGGCGGCTGAAGTGGCGCTCATAGTCGCGGCAGGCCACCTCGATCTGGGCGCGCATGGCGGCCCGGTCCTGGTTCATCAGCGGCAGGAACCCGTGGGTGGCCGTGCAGGTGACGATGTCCAGGTGGCCCTTGTCCTGCAGGCGCTTGTATTCGCCCACGATGTCGCCACCCAGCGCCTCGAACAAGGCCGCGAAGCCCGCCAGGCGCTCCTGGTAGTAGCGCGCCACGTTGGCGAACCGCGGATCGTCGGCGGTGCGCTCGACCTCCTTGTCGGCCAACTCACGCATCTGCCCCAGGTGACGCCGGTAGCGCCCGATGAGCAGCTCGTCGCGCAGCATGTTCACCAGCGGCGGGGTCATGCTGCAGGTGAAGGCGAAGGGCACGCCGTCACGCTCCAGCGCCCGCCAGGCCTGGATGAGCGGCAGATAGGTCTCGGTGATGGCCTCGTAGAGCCAACGCTCTTCGAGGAAGAAGTCGTGCTCCGGGTGCCGGATGAAGGGCAGGTGATGGTGCAGGACGATCGCGACGCCGCCGGTCACTGGCCACCCCCCTTCGAGGCGCTGCCGATGTGGTGGGCGCTGCCGGGCACGCGGTGACCCGCCTCGGCCTTCGCCGCCTCCACCAGGTGCTGGGTGCCCACGATGCGGTGCAGATCGGACTGCACCCCCGCCCCCATGGCCTGGCCGATCTGGAAGCCGGACAGGGCCTGGCTGTCTGCCTTCGGGGCGTACTCCACCCGCGCGGGCACCGGGCCCTCCGGGCGCACACTGCTGAACCGCACGGCGCTGGCCGCCGGCCACCGCCGGGGGAGCTGCAGCGCCGCCGCCCGCGCCACGTGGGCGAACTGATCGGCCGCCTTGAAGCCCAAGGCCGCCACCACCCGCCGGCCCGCCCGGTCGGGGAACAGCACGTAGCGCCCGATCCAGTCGTTGACCGCGTGATCCCAGACCACGGGATCGCCGTCGTGATCCTCAGCCAGCAGGTAGGTGCGCAGGGTGAGCTGCCCGTGCTCGGTGCCCAGGGCCGCACGGGCGCGGGCCGCGCCCTGGGCCGTCAGCTCCCAGTAGATGAAGCAGGACTCGGGATCCCGCGGCAGCACCGCGATGAAGTCCCGCCCCCGGGTCACGGGGAGATCCGGCAGCGGCTCGGGCAGGGGCGACGTGAACTCGGCCGGGGGCTCCGGCAACGTCTCCACCTCGACCACCTCGGGGGCCGCCAGCGCCTTCAGCGGCGCGGGCCCCTCGATGGCCTCGACCTTCGCCGGGCCCGCCAGCGCCTTGGGTGTCGCCCGCCCGGGCAAGGCCTTGAGCGGCGCCTTGGCCTTCGCCTTCGGGGCCGCCTTGGCCTTCGCCTTCGGGGCCGCCTTGGCCTTCGCCTTCGGGGCCGCCTTGGCCTTCGCCTTCGGGGCCGCCTTGGCCTTCGCCTTCGGGGCCGCCTTGGCCTTCGCCTTCGGGGCCGCCTTGGCCTTCGCCTTGGCCGGGGTCTTCGCCTTGCCGGTCGACCGCGCCTTCGCCTTGGACTTCGTCTTCGACGGGGACTCGGGCGCGCGCTCGTCAGCCATGGGTGCCTCCAGACGGGGCTGGTCGGGGGGGCGTCGCTCGGGCAGCTTATCTAGCTTGGGTCGCCAAGTGTGTCAACGGCGGGGCCCGGGCTGTCACCCGAAGATCACGCGGATCCCGGGCCCCGTGGCGGGTGCCATCCGCCCCTTGCTCAATCCCAGTGCGGCAGACACCGTTTCGAGCGGAGAGCTTGCAACCGAGGAGTCGCCGTGAGCGAGGCCACCGCCCCCCAGGCCCACATCCTCATCGTCGACGACGAGGAAGGCGTGCGCAACGCGCTGCGCCGGGTCCTGCGCAAGGAAGACTACCGCTTGTCCTTCGCCGGCTCGGCCGATGAGGCCCTGGAGTTCCTCAAGACCAGCCAGCCCGACGTCATCCTCAGCGACCATCTCATGCCGGGCATGACCGGCCTCGAGATGCTCAAGCTCTGCCGCATGCGACACCCTCAGATCGGGCGGGTGGTGCTCACCGGGCAGGCCGAAATGGAGACGGTCATCCAGGCCATCAACGACGGCGAAGTGTTCCGCTTCCTCACCAAGCCCTGGAGCGACGAGGAGGTGAAGCTGACCCTGCACATGGCGCTCACCCACGTCCGGGCCGAGCGCGAGCAGGCGCGCCTGCTCAGGCAGTTCGAGGGGCAGACCCGCGAGCTGCGCTCCCTGGAGGGCGATCACCCGGGCATCGGGAGCGTGACGCGCGATCACACCGGGGCGATCCTCATCGAGGACGACGAGACCCCCTCCGACGGCTGAGCTCCGGGAGGGCCCCGTGGCCGACCAAGACACCCTGGTGGACGCCCCCGCGCTCCTGGAGCCGGGCCTGCTAGAAGCGGTCATCGACCGCTGGCGGGCCACCTTTGACTCCATCCCCGATCCCATCGTGCTGATCGATCAGGACTTCGCCGTCCGCCGCGCGAACCAGGCCGCCGTGGGCGAGGGCGACGTGCGCGAGGCGCTGGGCAGCCCCTGCCATCACCTGCTGTTCGGCCTGGATGCGCCCTGCGAGGGGTGCCCGGCGGTGAACCTGGCGGCGGGATCCACCGCCGACGCCGACGTGATCCCCCCGGGGGACGGCCGCACCTGGTCGGTGCACGTGGCCCCGCTGCATCCGCGGGGCGACGAGTCGGACGCGGCCTCGTGGCGGGTCTGCCAGCACCGCGATGTCACCGAGGCGCGGCGCCTCCAGCGCGAGGTGCTCCTGCTCGAGAAGCT
Organism: Myxococcales bacterium; assembly: GCA_020633555.1. Lineage (GTDB taxonomy): Bacteria > Myxococcota_A > Bradymonadia > UBA7976 > UBA1532 > JACKDL01. The sequence goes on from JACKDL010000003.1 coordinate 119,436, forward strand.
GGCGGCAGTGGGCGAGCTCGCCAGCCATCTGGCCCACGAGCTCAACAACCCGCTCACCTCGATCATCACCTTCGCCCAGCTCATGGGCCGCGGGCGCACGCCCCCCGAGCAGGTCACCGAGCTGGCCGGCGACATCGAGGTGCAGGCCCAGCGCTGCAGTCGCCTGGTGCGCAGCCTGTTGCAGTTTGGCCGCCCGGGACATGAGCCCGAGGTGGGGCGTCTGAACTTCGGCCCGCTCATCCAGGAGTGCCTGGACGTCTTCAGGACCCAGTACGCCCACCAGAGCGACCTGGCGTTTGCCACCGAGGGCCTGGACGATCCGTCCCTGCCGCCCCTCTCGGGGGTGGCCGACGCCCTCCGCTCGCTGGTGATCAACCTGATCCAGAACGCCATCCTGTCCATGGGCAAGGCGGGGCGGATCACCCTCGCCCTGCGCCCGGTGGACGACGGCCACGCCCTGGAGCTGGCCGTCACCGACACCGGGCCGGGCGTCGCCCCGGAGCTCCGCGACCGGATCTTCGAGCCCTTCTACTCCACCCGCCCCCTGGGCAAGGGGACCGGCCTGGGCCTCGCCATCGTGCACAACGTGGTGCGCGATCACGGCGGCAGGGTCTGGGTCACCGACGGCCCCCAGGGCGGCGCCTGCTTCCGGGTGCGCCTGCCCGCCGCCCACGCCGCAGAGATCACGGACCGCCCATGACCACCATCGGCCAGCCCTACGACGAAGACGATCAGACCCGCGTGGTGGTGATCGACGACGAGACCCCGATCCTCAAAGCCTGGCGCTGGATGCTCCACGGCGACGAGTTCGGCATCGAGGGCTACACCCGCGGCAAGGACGCCATCGAGGCCATCGGCAACCGGCCCATCGACGTGGTGGTGACCGATGTCAAGATGCCGGGCATGAGTGGCTTCGACGTGCTCGCCTGGGTGAAGAAGGAGCGCCCCGACATCGAGGTGCTGGTGATGACCGGCGCCGGCAGCATCCCCGATGCGGTGCGCGCCATGCAGTCTGGCGCCTTCGACTACCTCACCAAGCCCTTCACCGAGATCGAGGAGTGCATCAACAAGGTGCGCCAGGCCGCGCGGCTGAAGCGCTTGCGCGCCGAGAACCGCGCCCTGCGGGAGCGGGTGGACGCCCCCCCCGAGTCCATCCTCCTCGACAGCCGCAGCCAGGCCATGAAGTCGGTGCTCACCCAGATCGACCAGTACGCCCGGGTGGACGCCAACGTGCTGGTGATGGGGCCGGTGGGCGCGGGGAAGGGGGTGGTGGCGCGCACCATCCACCAGCGCAGCGCCCGCCGCGAACAGCCCTTCGTGCCGGTGGACTGCGCCTCCATCGCCCCCGATCGGCTCGAGGCCGAGCTGCTGGGCTACGAGCCTGGGGCGTTGCCGGGGGCCCGCGACGCCGCGCCCGGGCTCTTCGAACTCGCCCACCGTGGGACCCTGTTCCTTGACGAACTCGATCGCATGCCCGAGGCCATGCAGGTGCTGGTACTGAAGGTGCTGGAGTCGGGCAGCGTGCAGCGTGTGGGCGCCGCCGAGCCCACGCCGGTGGACGTGCGCGTCATCAGCGCCACGGCCCGGGACCTGGGCGATGCCGTCGAAGACGGGGACTTTCGCGCCGATCTGTACTTCCGCCTGAAGCTGCTGACGGTGAAGGTCCCGCCGCTCAACGAGCGCCCCGAGGACATCCCCCGGCTGGCCTACTCGTTCCTTCGGCGGGCGGCGCGGCGGCTGGGCAAGGAGGTCGAGACCATCGCCCCCGAGGCCATGGCGCTGCTCGAAGGCCACGACTGGAAGGGCAACCTGCGTGAGCTGGACCAGGTGCTCGAGGCGGGGCTCGTGTTCGAGACCGGGCCCGAGCTGACGGTGCGCCACCTGCCGGAGGAGCTCACCGGCACCCAGCGCTCGCCCATCAACAGCCTGGCGGCCCAGGTGGATTTGGATCTGCCGTTCCGCGAAGCGGTGGAGCGGGCGGAGCGGACCTTCCGGATCACCTACTTGACTGGGCTGATGAGCCGCTTCCGCAGCGTGTCGGCCGCCGCCCGTCACGCCCAGATGGACCGCGCGAACTTCCGGCGGATGCTGCGCCGCTACGACATCACCGACTACCCCAAGGGCGACGGCTGAGCCCGGGCCGGTGGATTGGTCGGCTCAGTCGCGGTGGTAGGGCAAGCCCGCCCACAGGGTCCCGGCTCGGTAGATCTGCTCCATCACCACCACCCGCGCCAGCTCGTGCGGCATGGTGGCGGGCCCAAGCCCCCACAGGCGATCGGCCCGTTCGCGCAGGGCGGGGTCGAGCCCGTCCGGCCCGCCGATGACGAAGGCCACCGAGCGCCGCCCGCTGTCGCGCAGCTCGCCCAGCCAGTCGGCGAAGGCCCGGGAGCTCAAGCCCTTGCCCCGCTCGTCCAGGCACACCACCACCTCGGCGCCCTCGAGGGCCGCGGCGATGCCTTCGGCCTCCTTGGCCATGGCCTGGGCGGCGGGCTCACCCTTCCGGCGGGGGACGTCGCGCACCTCGTGCACGTCGATGGGCAGCAGGCGTTGGCTGCGGCGCTGGTAGTCGGTGCAGGCGTCGGCGGCCCAGCCCTTCTTCAGCCGGCCCACCGCCACCACGCGGGCCCTCACTCGGCGCGGGCCTCGGGCGTCGGGTACAGCTCGCGGGGCGCCTCACCCCACAGCGTCTCGAGGTCGTAGTAGTTGCGCTCGTCGTTGCGGAACAGGTGCACCACCACGTCGCCGTAGTCGATGAGCGCCCAGTGGCCCTTCTCGACGCCCTCGCGCCCGATGGGGCGGATGCCCGAGTTGCGGCCGGCCCGCTCCAGGGTGTCCGCCAGGGCGCGCACCTGGCGCTCGTTGCGCCCGCTGGCCACCAGGAAGAAGGACGTGTAGCCCACGAGCTGCTCCACATCGAGCAGCACGATGTCCTCGGCCTGTCGGTCGTGGAGGACCTCTGCCAAGGCCAGGGCGAGTTGTTTCGGCTCCATCACTGCCTCGTCTGGCCGTCGCCAGTGATCACATACTTGCGGGTGGTCAGATCGTTGACCCCCATGGGCCCGTAGGCGTGGAGGCGGGTGGTGCTGATGCCGATCTCGGCACCCAGGCCCATCTGCCCGCCGTCGCTGAAGCGGGTGCTGGCGTTGGCCACCACCACCGAGCTGTTCACCTCGGTGAGGAAGCGGCGCACCGCGCTGTAGTCTTCGCTGATGATCGCTTCTGTGTGATCGCTGCCATACGCCTCGATGTGGGCGATGGCACCGTCCAGGTCATCCACCACGCGCACGGCCAGGATCAGATCCAGGAACTCGGCGTGCCAGTCGGCCTCGGTGGCCGCCTTGGCGGTGGGCACCAGGGCTCGGGTCCGCGCGCAGCCGCGCAGCTCCACCCCCGCCGCCTGCAGCTCCGCCGCCACCCGGGGCAGGAAGCGCGGTGCGGCGTCCACGTGCACCAGCAGGGTCTCCATGGCGTTGCAGACTCCCGGCCGCTGCACCTTCGCGTTCATCGCGATGGCCGCCGCCTTGTCGAAGTCCGCCGCCCGATCCACGAACACGTGGCAGACGCCCTTGTAGTGCTTGATGACCGGCACCCGGCTGTGGGCGGTGACGAAGCGGATCAGCGCCTCGCCGCCCCGCGGGATGATCACGTCCAGGTGATCCTCGGCCTCGAGCATCGCGTGGATCCACGCCCGGTCGGTGCTCGGCAGGGCCATCACCGCGTCCGCCGGCAGGCCGGCCGCCGTGAGCGCCTCGCGCAGCACGTCCAAGATGGCCTGATTGCTGTGCGCCGCCTCGCTGCCGCCCCGCAGGAACACCGCGTTGCCGCTCTTCAAGCACAGCCCCGCCGCGTCCGCGGTGACGTTGGGGCGGGCCTCGTAGATGATCCCGATGACGCCGAGCGGGATGCGCACCTGGGCCACCCGGATGCCGTTGGGGCGCGTGCGCTCGCCGAGCACCTCGCCGATGGGATCGGGCAGGGCCGCGATCTCGCGCAGGCCGCTGGCCATGCCAGCCACGCGATCCGCGGTGAGCTTCAGCCGGTCGCGCATGGCCCCGGTGATGCCCTTGTCGTCGGCCCGGGCCAGATCCTTGGCGTTGGCGGCCAGGATCGCGTCCGTCGCCCCGTCGAGGGCGTCGGCCATGCCCAGCAGCGCCGCGGTCCGCTGACGGCCCGGCGCCCGCGCCACCGCCCGCGCCGCCGCCCGGGCGCGCCGGCCCAGGGCGTCCATCTCGTCGCGGTGCGCTGCGCTCAGATCGCTCATCAACCGCTCGCTCGCGCCCTGTGGCGCCGGAAGTTGCCGCAAAACCGGCAGGGTGGTCTAAGATGCCGACATGCGCAAGACCTGCATGTTTATTGGGGCCCTGTGGGCCGCCGCGACCTTGGGCTGCTCCGACGTCGACGACGGGAGCGGGTCCGGGCAGATGGGCACCGACGACGCCCGCGTGGCCGCGGATCGGGGCCTCGATCCCGACCTGGGCGGCGCGGGTGGCATGGGCGGTGCCGGCGGCGAAGGCGGCGCGGGCGGCATGGGCGGCGCCGGCGGCGCGGGCGGCGCCGGGGGCATGGGCGGTGAGGGCGGCGCCGGCGGCGAAGGCGGCGCCGGGGGCATGGGCGGTGAGGGCGGCGCCGGGGGCGAAGGTGGCGCCGGGGGCGCCGGCGGGGGGCCGGTCCCCGAGCCGCTGGTGGCGGCCATCATCCTCACCGAGACGCCCCAGGCCATGCAGTCCAGCGCCAGCGTCTCGGTGCTCGAGCCGGGTGAGCTGCCCAACGCGCCCGGGTGCGTCGTCCAGCAGGTGAACCCGAACGACATGACCCCCGCCACGCCCTCATACGACGCGGGCACGGTCACGGTCGGCGGGGTGAACGGGGGCGCGCTGGTGTTCGACCGCGGCGCCGATGGCCACTACGCGGCCGATCGGGCCCCTGGGCAGGATCTCTTCGCCGACGGCGCCCAGATCACGGCCACCGCCACGGGCGGCTCCGGCGTCGGGGCCTTCGAGGTGTCGGTCACGGCCCCGAGCACGATCCAGATTCAGGCCCCGTCGGGCATTGGCGCGAGCGCCGATCGCGATCAGGACTACGAGGTCCGCTGGGCGGCCGGCACGGCCGATCAGGTGCTGCTCACGATCTTCCCCACCGCGCCTTTCTCGGTGGATCCCATCGCCGGCAACTGGATCTTCTGCGCCAGCGGCGACAGCGGTTCCATCACGGTGCCGTCGGACGCGCTGTCCCGGCTCCCGTCGGCCCCGCTCGGGCAGTCCACGCTGGTGGTGTTGACCCGCTTCGCGGTCACCGATGCCCCCGTGGGTGCCGACACGGCGGTGATCACGGTGACCACCACCGCAGGCGCCCCGCTCACCGTCACGAACTGAGGGCGCCGCCGCGTCCCCAGGTTGCCGGGCCTCACACGCGGTAGCGGCTGAGCTGCTTGACCACCATCGGCCGGCCAGCCTCGCCCAGGGGCAGCGCCACCCGGAACGTGCTCCCCACCCCTTCCTGCACTTCCAGGCTCAACTCGCCCCCATGGGTGGCCACGATGTTGTGGCTGATGGCGAGCCCGAGCCCCGATCCAACGCCGATGTCCTTGGTGGTGAAGAAGGGCTCGAAGATCCGGTCGCGCACCTCGGCAGGGACGCCCCCGCAGTCGTCGGTGAAGCGGACCTCGACCCCGCCCGGCGTGGCCCGCGTGCTCACCCGTAACGATCGCAGCTCGCCCTCGGCCGCCTGGGCGGCGTTCACGGCCAGGTTCATGAAGACCTGCTCGAGCTGGGTGGGCAGGCAGGCGATGGGCGGCAGGCCCGGGGCCAGATCCACCTGCAGCCGCAGTGACCGCTTCCACTTGCTCTCGGTGAGCAGCAGCGCGCCCTCCACCAGGCTGTTCAGATCGGCGATCTGTGCGGTCACCGTGTCGCTGTGGACGAAGCTCTTGAGGCCCTTGATGATCTTGGCAACCCGCTCGAAGGCGCCGTCGATCTCCTTGGCCATCTGGGGGAGATCCACGCGGATGTCCTCGAGCCCCTTCGACTCGGCCAGCGCCTGCCCTCGGTCCGCCGACTGGCCGTAACCATCCACCACCGCCAGCAGGTCCTGGGCGTACTCCACCAGCACCCGGATGTTCGATGAGGCGTAGCCGAGCGGGTTGTTGATCTCGTGGGCGATGCCCGAGGCCAGCACCCCCAGCGAGGCCATCTTCTCGGCGTTCATCAACCGGCGCTCGCGGCTGGCCACCCGGTCCTCGAGGACGGCGTTCAGCGCCACGAGCTGGGCGCGCTCGGCTTCGAGGCGCGCGCGCTTGATCTCGGCGGCGTGGGCCCGCTGCCGAGCGCGATCGAGCTGACGGTGGACCGCGGTGTGTGCGCCCTGGTCATACAGCGCCTGGACCTTGGCCTTGAGCACCTCGACCGTCTGCTCGGCCGCGCGCGCGCGCGCCTCCCAGTCCACCATGGGATCGGTGGGGGCGCTCACGGTTCACCCCCCAGGGTCAGCGCCACCAGCGTCTGGTTGATGTGAACGCCCATGAACTGTTCGCCGTACGTGTCGAAGCCAGCCACGGTGGTGGCGCTGCTGGCCAGGACCTCCAGCAGCCGGTCGTCCAGTTGGTGCTCAGCCGCCTCCACGCTGCGCAGGATGCAGTTGAACGCCAGCAGAAAGTCGGGGTGGCGCCGGTGCTCATCGGCCAACCCGGCGGCCAACGACTCAGGCATGTCGCGGTGAGAAGCCAGCGCCACCACCATGCCGGTCTCGACCGCGCAGTAGAAGGCCATCGAGCCGTCCGGATGGATCTCGCGGACGCTGCGCACGTAGGACGTGCCGTTCAGGGTCAAGGCGACCGGGTTGAGGGCGGCCAGCTTCTCGGTCAGCTCGGCCCGTGGCACGCCCAATGCGCGGGCGTAGGCCTCGGCCGCCGGGTAGCCGTCGATGCTGCGCACGAGCCGAAGATCGGGATCGGCGTCCGTGATGGCCAGCAGGGTGTCGCTGGCGCCGAAGTGCTGGTGCTTGAGGAGGCCGACCCGGGCTCGGGGCCCTGGGACGCCGATCACCAGGGCGGCGGCGTTGGGGGCCGACCGCCCGTTGACGAAGACGCTCGCCTCGGTGAAGCGCATGTCGTCGCCCGCCGAGCCTCCGATCAGCGGGATCTCCTCCAGGGCGTCGGCCAGCAACGAGGTCACGCCCTCCTCGGCGCCTCGGGTGCCGTCGATGAGGAGGATGGCGAAGGTGCCTTCGGGGATGGGGGCCGTGCGGGAGAGGCCGCAGGCCGCGAGGAGCGCCTCGACCCGCCCGATGGCGACGTCGGCGGTCAGCCGGTCGATGTCTGGGAGCAGCGAGGCGCCCCAGCGCACGTCGCTGTCGAACAAGCCGGTGGCGACCAGGCTGCCCGTGGCGTGGCGCCCCAGCCCGAACTCACCGGCGGTGGTGCAGCCCACGGACAGCGCGTGGGGGAAGCGCCGACTCAAGGCTTCCGCCACGGCGGCCGGTGAGCGGTGGGTGGAGGTGAAGGCGAACACCACGTCGGGCTGGCTCGGCCAACCCTGTGTTGCCTCCTCGACGGCGGCCGCGCTGTCCGACGAGGTCGACATTCCCTGTGCCGTTCGCATGCCTCACCCTCCTCGCCTGACACGAACTTGTGGGCGTAACGGTCCCCCGCCAACCCGGCTGGATTGCGACGGGTCCACGGCCACCCCCCTTGTGCCGCGTCGCCTGCCGTGGGCGTGGTCAGGGGTGGGCGGTGGGCCAAGGCGTCTCCTGCGGGGCCAGGCGCAGAGCCACGCCCATGGCGTCGCTCACGCTCGATCCTCGGATGACGATGGCGATGGCTTTGCCCGCTGGGTCCGAGACGACCCGTAGCAGGCTGTTGAAATTCGCGGACCGAGCGAACGGCCCCGTGGGGCCGCGGATCCAAGGCGCCGGCCCGCAGGCGATGCCGAAGCATCGTCGAGGAGACGGCAACGCCGGAGCCGCGGATTCCACGGGGTCGGCTCGCGACGGGAGCGATTTTCAACAGCCTGGTAGAGCGGCGGCGAGGGGCGCGCTGTCCGTCCTGGATCAGCGGCAGGTGCGCTTCGTGTCCTTGAGCTTCTGTTGCGCCGCCTTCACCCGCGACGAGCGCGGGTAGTCGGCGATGAGCGTCTCGAGGAAGGGCTGGGCCTCTTTGCACTTGCCCATGGCCACGAAGTTGTCGTGCATCAGCTCCAGGGCGTCGTCGATCTTATCGCCCTTGGCATACTGCTGCATGATCGTCCGCAGGGTGCGGATGGACTGGCTGTGGCCCTTCTCCTGGTATTGGCACTCGGCCAACAGGAACAGGGCGTTGTCGGCCTTGCCGTTCTCGGGGAACTTGTTGGCGAACAGCGCGAAAGCCCGCATGGCCTCGGCGCAGTCCCCGCCCTGCCGCTTCTCCCAGCCGTACTTGTAGAGGTCGACGGGATCCTGCGGCAGCACGGGGGCGTCCGGGTTCGCCGGGACCCCCGCGGTGGCCACGGCCGCCTCGGTCGCCAGCTTGTGCTGCAGCTCCGCGATGGTGCCCTTCGCCGAGTTCAGCTCCTCACGGAGCTTCTCGATGACGAGCATGTTGTCGGCGCTGCCGGTCTGCAGCCGCTCCACCGCGCCCTTCAGGCTGCGCTCCAGATCGCCGAATCGGGCATCCAGGGCGGCGAGGTCCCGCGCGGTCTTCTCGCGGGTCCGACGCTGGCTGTCCATGATTTGCTCGATCTGGGCCTGCTGGGCCTTCAGATCGGCCTCCATCTCCTGGCCGCGCCAATAGGTGACGCAGCCAGTGAGCGGCCCGACGATCAGGGCCAGGAGGAGGGTGGAGGCGAGTTCGCGCATCGGTGGCAAAGCCCGGAGGCTCAGCGGTACTCGGTGCGGCGGTTCTTCTTCCAGGCGCGCTCGTTGTGGCCGTCGTCCACGGGCTCCGCCTCACCGCGGGTGTTGGTGCTCACCTTCGAGGCGTCCACGCCCTTGTTGCCCAGGTAGCGCTTGGCCGACTCGGCGCGGCGCTCACCCAGGGCCAGGTTGTACTCCTCGGTCCCACGCTCGTCGCAGTGGCCCACCAGGGTCACGGCGGCGGTGTTCGGCTGCTGCAGGCACTCGGCGAGCTTGTCGAGCTTGCCGCGCTGGTCGCGCCGGATGTCGGACTGGTTGAAGTTGTACAGCACGGGCTCGACGCCACCACCGCACTGGACGATCTGCACCTGGCAGCGGCCGTCCATGCACTCCTGACCCTCGGGGCAGGTGGGGTTGTCGGCACCCTCACCGCACTCGGGCTTGGCGACGCAGGCGTTCATCTTGCAGATCTGGCCGGCGCCGCACTCGCTGTTGTCCATGCACTCGGCGCCGCAGCGGTTGTCGCGGCACTTCTGGTTGCCCGGGCACGGGGTGCTGTCGTCGCAGTAGCCCTCGGGGCGCGCGCACTGACCGGCGTTGCAGACGAAGCCCTCGTCACAGTGGCTGCTGTCACGGCACTGCTGGCACATTCCGTTCAGGCAGTACTCGCCCTTGTCGGAACAGTGATCGTCGTTCTCGCACTTGGGATAGGTCGGGCCGCAGCCGGCGGCCAGGAGGCCAATGCCGCTCATGGCGGCAGCGAACAGGAGACCACGGTTCAGGAACATGGCTTGCACCCGGGAGTTTTGGTTGCAATATCAGGCAGATAGAAAGAAGGACCCATCTGCGGTCCGCGCGACGCTATTCGATGATCGCGCCGCTGTCAAGTCCGGCCGCCGGAAGGGCTTTCCCGGCCTCGCCGCGTCGTTGCTGCTTTTTCTGGCCTGTGCCCCTGACCGGGACCCGCCCGCCCTCGCGCTGCTCGAGACCGTCCCGGCCGCGGGCGCCGCGAGCCCGGCCAACGCGCCGATCCGGCTGCGGTTCAACGGCTGGCTCGACCCCGAGGGCGTCGCCGCCGGTGCCATCGACCTTCACTCGGGGGACCTGAGCTTTGGCTTCACCGCGGGCTACGATCCGGTGGACCGGGCGCTGGTCATCATCCCCCCCGTGGATCTGCGGGTCGGCCTGGCCTACCGGCTCGAGGTCATGCCCGAGGCGGTGCGCGGGCTGGACGGGCGGCGGCTGGCCGAGCCCATCACCCTCGACTTCGTCGCCGGTCCACCGACCAACCCGCGGCCTCCAGCCGACCCGGTGCCCTTCGCGCGGCTCCAGGGCCTGTTCGCGCGGGCCTGCGACCGCTGCCATGGGGCCGAGCCGCTGGCCTGGCCGCCCCTGACCGAGCAGGCGCTGCTCATGGGCGAGAGCCTGAGGGATCCGGGCCGCCGGCTGGTGGCGCCCGGCCGCCCGCTGGAGAGCCAGCTGGTGCTGAAGCTGCTGCCCGGCTACCCGGGGGTGCACGGGGCGCCCATGCCGCTGGAGGGGCCCCCCCTCACGGCGGATCAGGTGCGGACGATCATCGGCTGGGTGGAGGGCCTGTAGCGAGCGCGGGCGCGCCCTCGCGGGCGCTACTTCTTCTCGGCGGCCAGCTTCTTGCGCAGGCGCTTCAGGTAGTCCTGCAGGGCCTCGGCGGTCTTCTCTTCCATGTACTGACGCCCGTTGAAGTACAGGGTGGGCGTGCCCTGCAGCCCGGCGGCGATGGCCTCCTGCCGGTCGCGCGCCACCTGCTGGGCCAGCGCCGGATCGGCCATGTCGGCCTGGAACTTCGTCACGTTCAGGCCAAGCTCGCCGGCGAACTTCGCGTAGCTGTCGTCGCTGAGCTTGCCCTGGTTCTGGAAGCACAGGTCGTGCATGGGCCAGAACTTGCCCTGCCGGTGCGCGGCGAGGGTGGCCACCGCCGCCTTCTCGGACTGGGGGTGCATGCCCAGGGGGAACTGCTTGAAGTAGAGCTTCAAGCCCTTGTTCTTCTTGACGAAGTCCCGCATCACCTCGGCCATGTGGGCGCAGTGCGGGCACTCGAAGTCGGCAAACTCGACGATGGTGATGGCCGCGTTGGGATCACCCTTGAAGGGGGTGTCGCCCAGCTCGAAGGTGGCCGTGGGCGTGTGGTCCATCAGGTACTTGCGGACCACGGCCTCCTGCACCTGCTCGGCGCCCAGGCCGTCGCGGAACTTCGCCGCGCCGAAGTCGGCCAGGGCGGTGGCCTCGGGGCAGGACTTCTGCTGGATGCAGGCGAGCAGGCTGTCCTTGGGGGTGCACGGGCAGGCGCCCTGGTTCATCAGCTCCGTGAGGGCCGTGAGCTCAGCGGGCTGAAGGCCCTTGGTGTCCACGCCAGGCAGCGGGTTGAGCGGCTGCGCGAGGGCGGGAGCGGGCACGAGCAGGAGCAGGGCGAGCAGGAAACGCATGGCAGGGGAACCTCCAGCACGGGACGCGGCGGGTGACCGCGGCACCGTCGGGTGTATTCGCGCGGGCCGCTCTGACGCGGGCCCGTGTTCGCGCGGGACGGTAGGGAGCGCTCCGAGCGCTTGTCAACTCAGGGGGTCGGCTGGTTCACTGCCCCGGCCTTTGGAGGGCCGATGAGCTACGCGTGGTTCAGCCTGGGGGGGAACGTCGGCGACGTGGCCGAGACCTTCGCCCGCGCCCGCCGTGACCTGCGAGAGCTGGCCGACAGCCCGATGCGGTTGAGCGGCCTGTTCGCCAGCGAGCCGGTGGGCGGCCCCAGCCAGGCGCCCTTCCTGAACCAGGTGGTGGGCTTTCGGCCGCGGTACTCGCCCCTGGCGACGCTGAGGGGCCTGTGGCACATCGAGCGAGATCACGGCCGCGACCGAGCTGCGGAGGCGCGATGGGGACCCCGTCCGTTGGACATCGACATCCTGATCTGGCCGGACACGGTGCTGTTCGATCCCCAGCTCACCCTGCCGCACCCACGGCTGGCCCAGCGCCGGTTCGTGCTGGTGCCGCTGGTGAGCGTGGATCCCGAGCTGCCGGTGCCGGGCCTGGGGCGGTCGGTCAGCGCGCTGTTGGCCGACTGCAAGGATCCGCACTGGGTCAAGGCGCTGCCGGCGTGAAGCGCGCGCTGCAGATGCTGGCGTTCGTCGCCCCCAGCCTGGCGGTCGCCGCGCCGCCCGTCGCCCTCGATGACGTGCTGGGCCCGCCGACCGTGGCCCCCACCGACCGGGAGCTGGTGCCCCTGAACCCGCCCGAGCCCTTGCCGGCCGGCGTGCGCCCCGAGGCCCTGGCCAGTGATCCCGAAGCCCTGGTGCGGTTCGTGGCGGCCAACCCTGAGCGGCTTGACGTGAAGCAGATGGATCCCGCGCTGGTGCTGACGCTGGTGCAGGTGCTCCTGCGGGGGGACCGGACGTTCCTGGCCGAGAAGCTGCTGCACGACGCCCACCGGCAGTGGCCCGAACGGGTGGATCTGGCCCGGGGTTGGGCGCGGGTGCTCATCAGCCTGGGCCGCCCCGACGCGGCCATCCCCGTGCTCGAGGACGCCCAGGGCAAGGCCCCCGGCGATCCCGTGGTGCGCTACCTGCTGGGCCGGGCCTGCCTGGGCAGCCAGCCCAACACCCCCGAGAAGGACGCCTGCGCCCGCAAGGCGTTCGAGGCGGTGATCGAGCTGAACCCGCAGTACACCGATCCCGACGGGGTGCGGGCCCAGGATCTCATGGGGATCATCCAGAAGCTCAGCGCCAACCGCTGAGCGCGCGGGCGCGCCGGCTCAGGCCAGGGCGAGCTGCACCTTCTCGAGCGCCTTCAGGTCGTCGCGCAGGGTCGCGGCCTTCTCGAAGTTCAGCGCCTCAGCGGCCGCCAGCATCTGCTTGCGGACGGCCGCGATGCGACCGGCCAGGGCGTCGCCGTCGCTGAGCTGCTCGAGCTCCGCAGCCTTCGCCCCGTCGCCCGCCAGGGCCTTCGCCGCCGCCTCCAGGTCGTGGATCTGCTTCCTGATGGTCTGCGGCGTGATGCCGTGCTCGGCGTTGTGGGCGAGCTGGATCGCCCGCCGGCGCTCGGTCTCGTCGATGGCCGAGCGCATGGAGTCGGTGGTCTTGTCGGCGTACATGATCACGCGGCCCTCCGCGTTGCGCGCCGCGCGCCCGATGGTCTGGATGAGCGAGGTGTTGTTGCGCAGGAAGCCCTCTTTGTCGGCGTCCAGGATGGCCACCAGGCCCACCTCGGGCAGGTCGAGGCCCTCGCGCAGCAGGTTGATGCCCACCAGCACGTCGAACTCGCCGCGGCGCAGGTCGCGCAGGATGGCCGAGCGCTCCAGGGTGTCGATGTCGCTGTGCAGGTAGCGCACCGCGATGCCCAGCTCGCGGTAGTAGTCGGTGAGATCCTCGGCCATGCGCTTGGTGAGCGTGGTCACCAGCACCCGCCAGCCCGCGTCCAGGGTCTGGCGCACCTCGCCGAGCAGGTCGTCCACCTGATCGCCCGCGGGTCGCACCTCGACGACGGGATCCACCAGCCCCGTGGGGCGGATGATCTGCTCCACGATGATGCCGCCGGCCTTCTCGAGCTCGTAGTCCGCCGGCGTGGCCGAGACGTAGATCACCTGATTCTGGAGGGCCTCGAACTCCTCGAACTTCAGCGGGCGGTTGTCGCGGGCCGAGGGCAGCCGGAAGCCGTAGTCCACCAGGGTGGTCTTGCGGGCCCGGTCGCCGCGGTACATGCCGCCCACCTGGGGCACCGAGACGTGGCTCTCGTCGATGATGAGCAGCCAGTCGTCGGGGAAGTAGTCCAACAGGCAGGGCGGCGGCTGGCCCTCGCCGCGCCCCGTGAAGTAGCGGCTGTAGTTCTCGATGCCCGCGCAGCGGCCCAGCTCCTCCAGGCTCTCCAGGTCGAAGAGTGTGCGCTGCTCCAGGCGCTGCGCCTCGAGCAGCCTGCCGGCGTCCACCAGGTCCCGCAGGCGCACCTGCAGATCGTTGCGGATCTGGGCCAGCACGCCCGTGATGTCGCGGGGGCCGATGACGTAGTGGCTGCCCGGGTAGACCGCGATCTTGTCCAGGGCCTCGAGCTGCTTGCCGCGCAAGGGGTCGATGGCCCAGATGCCCTCGACCTCGTCGCCGAAGAACTCCACCCGCAGAGCCTGGCTCTCCTCGTGGATGGGGAAGATCTCGAGGGTGTCGCCGCGCACCCGGAAGGTGCCGCGGTGGAAGTCGATGTCGTTGCGCTCGTACTGGATCTCCACCAGCTTGGCCATGACCGCGTCCCGGTCGACCTCCTGGCCTTCTTCCAGTGTGAGGAGCTGCCCGTAGTACGCCTCGGCGCTGCCCAGGCCGTAGATGCAGCTCACCGACGCCACGATGAGCACGTCCCGCCGCTCCAGCAGTGACCGCGTGGCCGAGTGGCGCATGCGGTCGATCTCCTCGTTGATGCTGGAGTCCTTCTCGATGAACGTGTCGGTGCTGGGGACGTAGGCCTCGGGCTGGTAGTAGTCGTAATAACTGACGAAATACTCCACGGCGTTCTCGGGGAAGAACTGCTTGAGCTCGCCGTAGAGCTGGGCCGCCAGGGTCTTGTTGTGGGCCAGCACCAGCGTGGGGCGCTGGGTCTGCTGCACCACGTTGGCGATGGTGAAGGTCTTGCCGGTGCCGGTGGCCCCCAGCAGCACCTGGTGGCCGTCGCCGCGGTTCAGGCCCTCGACGAGCTGGCGGATGGCCTCGGGCTGGTCGCCGGCCGGGGTGTAGTCGCTGACGAGCTTGAACTCGGCCAAGGGATCACCTCCGGGCGTGGGGGCGTCTGGGGGGATGGGCGGGGTGGGATGCCGGCTCAGCCCTCGCCGTCGCCGGCGTCGCTGGCCTCGGCGCCCTCGGCGGCGCGCTCCTCGATGGCCCAGTCGGTCTGGCCGTTGGGGCGGTCCATGATGACCACGCCCTTGGCCGCCAGCTCGTCGCGCACGGCGTCCGCCTCGTCCCAGAGCTTCGCGGCGCGGGCGGCGCGGCGAGCCTCCAGGCGCTCGTCGATCCAGGCGGGGCTGAGCCCGGCGCGGGCGGCCGCCATCAGCCGGTGCCCCTGCAGGTACTCGGCGGGATCGTGGCCGAACAGGTTCAGCACCGCGTCCACCTTGCGGACCTTGGCCAGGAGCTGCGCTGCTGCGGTGGCCGCCGCCGCCTTGCGCTTGGCCTTGCGGGTGTTGGCCAGCTCGTTCAGCGCGCGGAAGGCCTCGTGCACCGGCTCCATGGCCCGCGGCACGCTGAAGTCGTCGTCCATGGCCTCGGTGAAGCGCGCCTCGAAGGTGTCGATGACGTCCTGGTGCGGCAGCGGCCCGGTGAAGTGGGGCAGATCGTCGCTGCCGTCCAGGAAGGCCTCGACGGTCTGCAGGGTGTCGTAGAAGTACGCCACCCGCCCGGCGGCCTCCTCCAGCATGGCGTCGCTGAAGTTGATGGGCCCGCGGTAGTGGCGGGCGGTCATCAGGAAGTAGCGCAGCGTGGTCGCCGTGTAGCGCTCGCGGATGTCGGCGATGGTGAAGAAGTTGCCCAGGCTCTTGGACATCTTCTCGTCGTCGATGTTGATGAAGCCGTTGTGCAGCCAGTAGTTCACGTACCGCTGGCCGGTGGCCCCCTCGCTCTGGGCGATCTCGTTCTCGTGGTGCGGGAAGATCAGGTCTCGGCCGCCCGCGTGGATGTCGAAGGTCTCGCCCAGGTGGCAGGTGCTCATGGCCGAGCACTCGATGTGCCAGCCGGGCCGCCCGGGGCCCCAGGGCGAGTCCCAGGTGGGCTCGCCGGGCTTCGCGGACTTCCAGAGCGCGAAGTCCATGGGGTTGCGCTTGCGGGTGTCCACCTCGACCCGGGCGCCCGCTTTCATCTCGTCGAGCGGGCGCTTGCTGAGCTTGCCGTAGTCCTTGAAGGCGTCCACCTCGTAGTAGACGTCGCCGTCCACCGCATAGGCGATGCCGTTGCTCTCCAGCCGCTGCACCATCGCGATGATCTCGTCGATGGTGCCGCTGACCCGGGGCTCCACGTCCGGCCGGGCGATGCCCAACGCGTCCATGTCGGCGTAGAAGAAGTCGATGTTCTCCTGGGCCAGCGCCAGCGGATCCATGCCGCGCTCGTTGGCGCGCGCGATGATCTTGTCGTCCACGTCGGTGAAGTTGCGCACGTAGGTGACCGCGTACCCGCTGTGGCGCAGGTAGCGATAGACCACGTCCCACGCCACGTAGCAGCGCGCGTGGCCCAGGTGGCTCTTGTCGTACGGGGTCACCCCGCAGACGTACATCTTCACCTTGCCGGGCTCGAGGGGCTCGAAGTCGCGCTTTTCGCCGGTCAGCGTGTCGTGCAGGCGGAGGGCCATGGGGACTTTCTCTTCCTTGGCTGGGGGACGCGGCCCTTCGGAGCGCGCCCGCGGGGCGGCGTCAGTCGGCCGCCTCGATGAACTCGTCGTCTTCGAAAATGAAGCGATTCTCGGCCACGCGGGCGTCGGCCAGCGCCGCCGTGCGGATCCGGATGGCGGGATGCTCTTCGCACAACGCCTTGAAATCGTTGGGGGCGAGTCGCAGAAGCTCGGTGGCTCGGGCGGCGGTCACCGTGGCGCTCGTGCGGCCGCTGATCAGCCCGATCTCGCCAAAGACGCTGCCGGGGCCCAGCCGCGCCAGCGGCACCGCCACGCCGTGGTCCTGGCGGCTGACGGCCACCTCGCCGGTGACCACCAGGTGGAGGCCTGCGGGCGCCTCCCCCTCCGCCATGATCACCTCACCCGTCGCCGCGTCCCGGTGCTCGAAGCGCCAAAGCACCGCGCCCCGATCGGCCTGATCGAGATCGGTGAACAGAGGCGAGGTGCCCACCAGGGTCGCCAGCACCCGGTCGTGGGTGAACCGCGTGAGGGCGTCGCGCACCGCCGGCCGGCGCTCGGCCACGGCCTCGAGGGCGTCCAGCTCCACCCGGATGAGCTCGACGTCGGTGACGGCGCGCACCGTGGCGGAGCGGGCCCGATCGAGCACCAGCGCCATCTCGCCCACCACGCTGCCCGCCCTCAGCCGGCCCAGGCTCACCAGGCCACGGGTGGCGTGCGCCTTGACCACCTCGAGTTCACCCCCGGCCAGCAGGTACAAGGCAGTGGCGGCGCTGCCCTCGGCCAGCAGCACCTGATCGGCGTCCAGCGCCACCCGGCTGAGGGCGGGGACCACGGCCTCGAAGCCCTTCGCGTCCAGCGACGACAGCAGCGGGAGCGGGGTGACGTGCCCAGCGACCGGCTGCGGCCAGGCGGGCAGCTCGGCCTCACTCACCACCGCCGGGACCGCGGGGGTGGCCAGCGGCGGCAGGGGGGGTGCCCCCCGACCCAACCGCGGCGATCCCTGCAGGTAGTCGGCGAAGCGCGCGGGCAGATCGCTCAGGCCCGCCGCCAGCGCGGCGCCCAGGGCCGCCAGCGGATGATCGGCCGCCAGGGCGTCGGTGACGCACGCCTCCAGGGCCACCTCGGGCTGCGGATCGGCTGCGGCCAACCGCAGCCGCCAGACGGGGTTGGCGGGCTCGGCCGCCACCAGCCGCCGCCAGGCCGCCCGCGCGGCGATGGCGTTGCCCTCGGCCGCTGCGGCGCGCGCGTCCGCGGCCACCCGGGCCGCGCCTTGCACCGGCTTCTGTTCCGCCATGGAGCCCTCCTCCGTCGAGCGCCGCATCTTAGCGGGTGTGCCTGCGCGGGGAAACCGGCCCGGGTTGACCCCCGACACCCCCCGTGTGAGACTCCGCGTCCGTGCGTCAGGAGGCCGTTGCATGATCCACTGCCCGCGCTGTGGGGGCGAGTCGCCGCAAGGGTCGGCGCACTGTGTGCACTGCGGGCAGAAGCTGGGCGAGGCCGACAGCCAGCAGACCCAGTTCGGCATGCCCCAGCTCAGCCCGCTCGCCGGCCCCGCCAACCCCCTCGCTTCGGCCCCGTCGCCGCTCCTGTCGGGCTCGCCCCTGGGCGGGGGCAGCGAGCCCACGCCCGTAAGCAGCCTGCTGGCGGGTCTGCCGCGGCCGCGGGTGGCGTCGGCGCCCTCCCCCTTGACCACGGGTGGCTCCCCCATCGATGAGCCCATCGCGTTGGCCGCTGAGCGCGAGAGCACGCCCTCGGCCCGGAGCACCGTGATGGGCATGCCCATCATGGCGCGCCCGTCGACGAACCCCATGCCGATGTCGGTGCAGGTCAGTGAACCCGCGGCGCCGGCTGCGACGCTCGCCGGCGGCATCCAGTCGATGGACGATCTGGACTTCGACGCGCCCGCCGCGCCGGCGGACGAGGCACCGGAGCCCTCGGCCGAGGGGCCCGCCCCGGCCGCCATCGATGACGCACCCGCGTCGGCCCGGCCGGCTGTGGAGCCGGCGATCGAGGTGCCTGCGAAGCGGGCCACCCCGCCCGCCGCTGCCGGGAGCGCCCGCGCCGGCCAGTACGCGCTGCCCGACGAGGCCCCCGAGCCCGGCAAGGGTGGGGCCGTGCTGAAGGTGGTGGTGGCGCTGGTGGTGCTGGGGGCGGCCGGCTGGTTCGCCTGGACCCAGTTCGGCTGAGGCCCCCCCGCTTCGCCCAAATTGAACGCGCCGCTTCGCGGGCGTTAGCATGGGCCGACACAGGCCTGCCCGGGGGGGAATCCATGCGACGGTTGCTGTTCGCTCTGGTCGGGGGCGCCCTTGCCCTCGCGGTGGGGTGCTCTGACGCCGAGACCGGCGCGCCCCCGGCCGCAGACACGGGGATGAACCTGGACTTCGGCTTCGACGCCCAGGTGGCCGACATGGCGGCTGATCCCGACATGGGTCTGCGCGCGTACGGGCAGCCGTGCACCGACGCCGACGACTGCATCAGCGGCTACTGCATCAACACCCCCACGGGCGGCAGCGTCTGCAGCAAGCTCTGCGGCCTGTGCGAGCCCCTGGGCGACTTCCAGCTCGAGTGCCGGGCCATCGGCAACAACGACGTCGATCCGGTGTTCATCTGCCTGTTCGACGAGCCGACCCTGTGCCAGGCCTGCGAGACGGACAACGACTGCGATGACGCTGAGGATCTGTGCCTGCAGATCGGCAACCGGCGGTACTGCGCCGAGGACTGCAGCGGCAACGACTTCTGCCCTGAAGGCTTCGTCTGCAGCGACGTGACGCGCGAGGGCGCTCCGCCGGCGCGGCAGTGCCTGCCGGTGAGCGGCGAGTGTGCGCCGTGCATGGACGCCGACGGCGACGGTTACGGCGACGGCGACGACTGCCTGGGCTTCGACTGCGTCCGCGACGACGACACCGTGTATGAGGGGGCCCCGGAGCTGTGCGACGGCAAGGACAACGACTGCGACGGGGTCACCGACGAGCAGGCGGATCTGCCCGAGGCCCCCGAGGACGTGGTGTGCTTCGAGCAGGGCGTTTGCCGCGGCGCGCGGGTCGCCTGCCTGGACGGTGCCTGGGCCTGTGACTACCCCGTCAGCTTCGAGGGCATGACCGAGCGGAGCTGCGACGGCCTCGACAACGACTGCGATGGCACCGCCGACGACGACTTCGACTTCAGCAGCGACGCCGAGAACTGCGCCTTCTGCGGCAACGCCTGCCGCTTCCCCAACGCCGCTGGCCTGTGCGTGGAGAGCGCCTGCGAGCTCGGGCCCTGCAACGCCGGCTGGCACAACGTGGACGGCAACGACGGCAACGGCTGCGAGTACGGCTGCAACTTCACCCGCAACGGAGCCGAGGGCGTCGAGGCGTGCGACGAGATCGACAACGACTGCGACGGGCGCACCGACGAGGACTTCGACCTGCAGACCGACGTGCGCCACTGCGGCGGCTGCGGGCGCGCCTGTGAGCCGTCGAACGCCACACCGGCCTGTGCCGCGGGCCAGTGCGGCATCGAGCGCTGCGATGAGGGGTGGGTGAACCGCGACGGCGACGCCCGCAACGGCTGCGAGTTCGAGTGCGCCTACACCAATGACGGCGTCGAGGCCTGCGACGGGCAGGACAACGACTGCGATGGCGCCGTGGACGAGGACTTCGACTTCTTCGGGCTGGAGCACTGCGGGGGCTGCAACCAGGCCTGTGGCTTCGCCAACGGCATGGCGAGCTGCGCCGAGGGCACCTGTGAGCTCGTGGGCTGCGCCATGGGCTACTACAACCCGAACCAGAACACCCAGGACGGCTGCGAGTACGAGTGCCAGCTCACAGGGCTGGAGGTCTGCGACAACACCGACAACGACTGCGATGGGCAGACCGACGAGGGCTTCGACCTGCGCAGCGATCCCAGCCACTGCGGGGTCTGTGGCAACGCCTGCGTCTATGACGGCGGCGTCGGCGCCTGCAACCAGGGCTTCTGCGCGCTGGCCGAGTGCCAGCCGAACCGCTGGAACGTGGACGGCGATCCCCGCAACGGCTGCGAGTACATCTGCGAGCGCAGCAACGGCGGCGCCGAGATCTGCGATCAGCGCGACAACGACTGCGATGGCGTGCCCGACGAAGACTTCGACCTGCTCAACGACGTGCTCCACTGTGGGGCCTGCGGCAACGCATGTGCGCTGGCGGATGCCAGCCCGCGGTGCAGCGCCGGCTCCTGCCGCATCGCCGAGTGCAACCGCGGCTTCCACGACATCGACGGCGATCCCGCCAACGGCTGTGAGTACGCTTGCCTGCCCCGCAACGGGGGCGCCGAGACCTGCGACGGTCAGGACGAGGACTGCGATGGCGTCGCCGACGAGGACTTCGACCTGCTGACCGATCCGAACAACTGCGGGCGGTGCGGCTTGACGTGCCAGGCGAACGGGGGCGTGAGCGAGTGTCAGAACGGCGCCTGCGTGCTCACCGACTGCCAGCCGGGCTTCATCGATCTGGACGGGAACCCGGCCAACGGCTGTGAGTACGCCTGCGTGCGCCAGGCGGCGCTGGATCTGCCCGATCCCGAAGCCATCGACGCCAACTGCGACGGCATCGACGGCATGGCCAACAGCGCCATCTACGTGGACGCAGGCCGCGGACGGGCGGCCGGCGCCGGCACCGCGGCCGATCCCGTGGACACCATCGCCACGGGCCTGGTGCTGGCGGGCGAGCTGCGATCCACCCAGGTGCTGGTGGGCCAGGGCAACTACGACGAGCAGGTCTTCCTGGTGCCGGGCGTCGGCATCTACGGCGGCTACAACGCCGGCCAGGGCTGGATCCGCGACCTGAACGCCTTCGAGAGCCGCATCAACGGGCAGCCCCGGGCCATCCACGCCGAGGGGCTGAACCGACGCACGGTGGTGCAGGGGCTGACCCTGGTGGGGGCCAACGCCCAGGACCCAGGCGAGTCCAGCTACGCTGTGTTCGCCGTGGACGTGGCGAACGAGGGCCTGGTGCTGGAGCACAACGTGATCCAGGCCGGGAACGGCGCGCCCGGCGCCAACGGCGGCGCCGGCGGCCGCGGCACCTCGGGCGAGGCCGGGCTGAACGGTCCCGGCGCCAGCGCCACCGGCGGCGCCGGCGGGGCTTCGACCTGCAGCCCAGGTGGGTCCGGCGGCGGCGGCGGGTACAACGGCAGCAACTCGGGCGGCGGCGCGCGTGGCGGCGGCGCCCTGGGCGGCAACGGCGCCGGCCCGGTGGGCACCGGCTGCGACAACGACGGCGGCAACGGCAGCAACGGCGGCAGCGGCAACAGCGGCGCCGACGGATCGGGCGGCAACGGTTTCGGCACCGTCATCGGCAACCTGTGGGTCGCCACCACCGGCCAGAACGGCGCCACCGGGCAGCACGGCGGCGGCGGCGGCGGCGCGGCGGGCGGCGGCGGGACCACGAGTTGCACGAGCTGCGGCGTGCCCTGCGACCTGTTCTTGGGGTGCGTCTGCAACGCCGACCGCGGTGGCGCGGGCGGCGGCGGCCGGCGCGGGGTGCGGCGGCGGCGGCGGCGGGGCGGCGGCGGCGGCGGCGGCGGCTCCTTCGGGTCTTCCTGCTCCGGGCCAACGCCCTGCTGATCGCCAACACCATCACCGGCGGGAACGGCGGCCGCGGCGGCTCCGGGGCGGTCGGTGGCCCGGGCGGCAACGGCGCCATCGGCGGCGGCGGTGGCAACGGCCAGGACGACGCCGGCGAGGGCGGCACGGGCGGTCGCGGCGGGAACGGCGGCCGCGGTGGCAACGGCGGTGGCGGCTCCGGCGGCGTCAGCTACGGGGTCTTCGCCTGGGACAGCCAGCCCAACATCGCCGCCAGCAACAACCTGGCCGCGGGCACCCCGGGTGAGGGCGGCGCAGGCACCATCGCCGGCGCTCGCGGGCGCTCGGGGGGTCGGAATTGAGCGAGCGCACCCCACGCCCGGTGAGCGCGTCGCGGGTCGAGATGACCCAGCTCGTACAGCCTCCCGATGCCAACTACCTGGAGACGCTCTTCGGCGGACGGCTGGTGGAGTGGATCGACAATTGCGCGGCCATCGCGGCCCAGCGGCACGCCCGTGAGAAGGTGGTGACGGCGAGCATCGACGACCTTCACTTCGCAGTGCCGATCCGCCTGGGCGACATTGTGGTGTTGAAGGCACAGGTCAACTACGTCCATCGCACTTCGATGGAGGTGGGGGTGCGGGTCGAGCGCGAGAACCCGCGCACCGGCGAGCGGACCCACGCGGCTCGCGCATACCTCACATTCGTCGCATTGTCCGACGACAACCAGCCCTTGTCCGTGCCCCCCGTTCACGCCTCGGATCCCGATGACCGGCGCCGGGCGGCCAACGCCATCACCCGGCGAGAGTTCCGCCTGATGCGCCGCAAGGCCCTGGCCACCGCCGATCCGTGACGCCGCACCTCCCCGTCGTCCCCGATCGCCCGACGGTCCGGGTGGTCCACCCTTGCGGCAGCTTCGATGACGCACGCCGCGCGCACCTGCGGCGGGGCGTCGAGCGCCTGGAGCGCGCGGGGTGCCGCGTGCGCTGGGACGAGGCCATCAGCGCCCGTTCGGCCTACCGCGGCTACCTGGCCGGCACCGACCGACAGCGGCAGAAGGAGCTGTTGGACGCCTTCACCGAGCCCGGGGTCGATCTGGTCTGGGCCGCCCGCGGGGGCTCCGGGGCGGCCCGCATTGCCCGCGGCCTCACCGAGGGCCTCGTGGGGGTCCCGCCCCGGCTCCTGGTGGGGTTCTCGGACGTCACCACGTACCACGCCGCCCTCAACCAGCGCCTGGGCTGGCCCACCATCCACGGCCCAGTGCTCACCACCCTGGCCTACCGCGATGCCGACCGGCAGGCGGTGGCCGACGTGGACGAGGTGCTCGCCGTCCTGACCGGAGCACGGACGCACCTGACCTTCGAGCCGCAGGCCGGCGCCGAGCTGCTGGCGCCGCTGTACGGGGGGAACCTCACCGTCCTGGCGTCGCTGTGTGGGATGGGGCTCCTGCCCACCGTCCCCCGCGCCCTCTGGCTGCTCGAGGATCACGCCGAGCCGCCCTACGCGCTCGACCGCGCGTTGACCCAGCTTCGCCTGGGCAGCGCCGTGGATCGCGCGGCCGCCCTGTGGCTGGGCGACCTGGGGCTCGACCGCGATCGGGCCCTGCGCCGGGCGCTCGCACAGGACGTCCTGGCGCCGGTGTACGAGGGCGCACCTGCCGGCCACCGCGGCCAGATCGCCGCGCTCCCGCTGGGCGTCTCGGTGCGGTTCACCCCCGAGCGCGGGCTCGTGTCCTGGACCGTCGAGCGGGCCGTTGGCTAGCCCACACCGAATCCAGGACGCCTTGCGGAGCGCGGTCGCCGAGGGCGTGGCCCCGGCGCTGGCGTTTGCGGTGCAGCAGGGCGAGCAGGTCTGGCGCTGGTTTGCCGGCAGGGAAGGACCAGAGCCCGGGGCGCCCATGTGTAGCGCCACGACACGCTTCGACCTGGCGTCCCTGACCAAGCCGCTGACCACCGTCACCTGGGCGCTGCGGCTGGTGTCGCAAGGGCGGCTCGATCTTCACGCCCCCGTCGCGCGCCTGTTGCCCGAGTTCACCGACGCCCGGTGGCGGACTTGCCCGGTCTGGCGGCTGTTCACCCACTCCACGGGCCTGCCAGCCTGGCGCCCCTACCACCGCGGCCTGCAGGGCGCCGCCCGGCACGGACAGCCGGGCGACTTCGCCCGGGCTGCCGTCCGGCGGATGCTCGCGCGGACGCCCCTGGAGGCCGATCCCGGGCAGCGCGAGACCTACAGCGACCTGGGGTTCCTGGCGCTGGAGTGGATCTGCGAGCGCCTGGACGAGCCCCTGGCATCGGCCTGGCGTACTTTGCCCGGCCATGGCCCGGATGCCCTGCACTTCCGCCCCCTTCCGCTGACGGACGACGGTCGGGGCTACGCGCCCACCGAACAGTGTCCCTGGCGAGGGCGCCTGCTGCGAGGTGAGGTGCATGACGACAACACCTGGGTGCTGGGCGGGCTGGCGGGCCACGCCGGCTTGTTCGGAAGCCTGGACGCCACGCTGGCGGCGACCCGCGGCTGGCTCACCGCGGTCCGGGGCGAGGGCACGCTGCCCGGCATTGACGGCGCGCTGACCCGAAGCGTCCTCGACAGCCGCTGGGGTCACCCCCAAGGCAGCTTCGCCTTGGGTTGGGACACCCCTACGCCGGGAGCCTCGACCTCGGGTCGCCGATTCCAACGCCCCAGCATGGGTCACCTGGGCTTCACGGGCACCTCCATCTGGATGGATGTGAGCCGTGACGTGTGCATGGTCCTGCTCACCAACCGGGTGTCGCCCTCCCGCGACAACGACCGGCATCGCCCCTTCCGTCCCCGGCTGCATGATGTCGCCTGGGCCATGCTCGATGCCCACCCGCGCACCCCTTGACCGGGTAGGCCCGGCGCCGTTGACTGCGCACGATGTTTCACGTGAAACGAGAACCCGAATGACCTTCGCTGCCGAGTTGGCCGTCGCCCGCCACGCCGCTGAGCAGGCCGGCCGCATCATCGCCGCCCGCTGGGACCAAGGGGTCACCCCCGCCTACAAAGGCACCGTCGACTTGGTCACCGAGGTGGATCTGGCCGCCGAAGCCCAGATTGTCCAGACGCTCGGTCAGGCCTTCCCCAGCGATCGGATCGTCGCCGAGGAGGGGAGCGCCCACGGCGCCGCGCTGCCCAGCGAGCGGACCTGGTACGTCGATCCACTGGATGGCACCACCAACTTCGCCCACGGCTTCCCCCACTTCTGTGTGTCCATCGCGCTGGCGGACGCCCAGGGCCTGGCAGTGGGCGTGGTCCACGAACCCCTGCGCCGCTGGACCTTCTGGGCCACCCGCGGCGGCGGCGCATGGCGGGACGGACGCCGCCTGCAGGTGACTCGGGTGGACCGACTGGACCGCGCGCTCCTGGCCACGGGCTTCCCCTACGACCGCCACACGAACCCCGACAACAACCTGGACCGGTTTGGCGCCGCGCTCACCGTCGCTCAGGGCATACGTCGGGCCGGTTCGGCCGCGCTCGACCTGGCGTGCGTCGCCGCGGGCTGGCTCGATGGCTACTGGGAGGACCGCCTGAAGCCTTGGGACCTTGCGGCAGGGGCCCTCCTCGTGACCGAGGCCGGCGGCTGGGTCACCGACCTCAATGGTGGCCCCCTCGAGCTCGCCGCCGGCCGCGCCCTCGCCGCCGGTCCCGCCCTTCATCCGCACCTGCTGGCGCGACTCAGCCAAGCCGCCCGAAAGGACCCCTGATGATCCGCCCGAACCGCACAGCCCTGGCGCTCCTGCTGGCCACGAGCGCCTGCAGCGAGGTGGTCACGGTCGAGAACAGCCCCCCGGTGGTCGAGGCCTTGGGGGTTTGTCAGCCCGAGGGCAGCGACCGGTGGTATCTGAAGCTCGCCCTGGCCGATCAAGAGGAGCAGAACCTCGACCTGCGCCTCACGGACCCGTCCGGGCTCACCCTGGCGCCGGGTCCCACCGGGAGCGGGACGCAGGGCCTGCCCACCGTCGCACCGCCTGGGCGCCGGCAGGTCTTGGTGGAGTGGGGCCAGACGGGGGATGCCGCTGCCTGCGCGGCCCAGACGGCTGACTTGCCGGGCGTCCCGTCGGACTGCCGGTTCCTCGACGGCCAGCCGACGATCCCGCTCAACCTGACCGCGGTGGTGGACGACCAGGAAGCGGTGTTCGAGACGCCGCTGGTGCTCGATGTCGAGCTTCCCGCCACTGACTGCACGGCCGGTCGATGACCTTCGAGACCCTTCAGGCGCTCTGCGCCACGGCCGGGCTGCCGCCGCTGACCGATTCATCAGCCTTTGCACGCCTCGCGCAGTACTTCGAGATGCGCGCGCAGTGGGCGCGCGTCCACAACCTGTCTGGCCCAGCGACCCTGCGGGACCCATGGGCGACCGACGCCTTGGACGCCCTGGCGGTCTGGCACTGTCTCCGCCCCCAACTGCCCCTGGTGGATGTGGGGACGGGCAACGGGGTGCCCGGGCTGCTGGTCGCGTGCCTTGACCCGGAACGGCCCGTGGACCTGGTCGAACCGCGGGTCAAGCGGGTCGCCTTCCTGCGGTCGACGGCAGGGGTCATTGGGCTCCAGCGGCTTCGGCTGCATCGAGCCCGCTGGCCCGTGCCGCAAGAAGGCTCCTTCCAGATCGTCAGCCGCGCGGTCGTATCACCCGCAGAGTGGCCCGGCCTCGCCACGGCGGGCGACGCCCCCACGGCGTTGCTTCGGATGCTCGCGGACGACCGGCCGCCCATGCCGTTGGCAGGTTGGGCGCTGAGTTCCGCGGTGGACTACCGGTCCCAGGGACGGGCGCTCAGGGTGGAGCGCTGGGAGCCACTCCAAGGCTGATGGGAGCCACGAGCGCTGCTGTTTCACGTGAAACATCTGCCCTCGCCCTCGCACGGACTCCCCAACCCCCAGGGGCTGTGCTATCACCGCGCCATGCACCCCTACACGATCTGCATCTCGAATCAGAAGGGCGGGGTCGGCAAGACCACCACCGCCGTCAACCTGGCCGCCGGCCTGGCCATGGAGGGCGTCGAGACCCTCCTGGTGGACATTGACCCCCAGGGCAATGCCACCTCGGGCCTGGGCCTTGACCCCCGCAACATCCGCCACGGCATCTACCACACGCTCATCGGCCTCGCCGAGGTGGACGACGTCGCGCTCCCGGTGCCCGATGTCGATCACCTCCGGGTCCTCCCGGCCAACACCGAGCTCTTTGGCGCCGAGGTCGAGCTCGTGGACGCGGTGGCCCGCGAGTACCGCCTGAAGGAAGCCCTCGATCGGGTCCAAAAGGCACCCGCGGTGGTGATCATCGACTGCCCCCCCAGCTTGGGCCTGCTCACCCTGAACGCCCTGACCGCAGCGAACGCCGCGCTCATCCCCCTTCAGTGTGAGTACTACGCCCTGGAGGGCCTGTCGCAGCTCACCCGCACGATCCAGCTCATCCAGCGGCGGCTCAACCCCGACCTGGTCATCGAGGGCATCCTGCTGACCATGTTCGATGCGCGGACCAACCTGGCCCACCAGGTGGCCGAAGAGGCCCGGGCGTTCTTTGGCGCCCAGGTCTTCGACGTGCAGATTCCGCGCAACGTGCGGCTCTCCGAGAGCCCGTCCTTCGGCCGCTCCATCCACCAGTACGACCAGACGTCACGGGGCGCCCGGGCCTACCGGCGGCTCGCTCAAGCGCTGCTCGCGAAGCACCCGGACATTCGGCGCGACCACGCCCCGGAGGCCCCATGAAGCCCCCTGTGACCCGCCGCCTGGGCCGGGGCCTCTCGGCCCTCATCCCCACCGACGACCCGAGCGCTCCCGCTCGAGACTCCGGCGGTTCAGCCCCCTCCGGGCCCATGACCGTCTCGGTCGGCCAGATCCTGGCCACCACTCAGCCGCGCACGCAGTTCGCCGAGGTGCCCCTCCGGGAGCTGGCCGACAGCATCCAGGTGAACGGCATCCTCCAGCCCATCTTGGTCCGCCACGCCAGTGAGCCCGACCGCTATGTGATCATCGCGGGCGAGCGGCGATTCCGAGCAGCACAGCTCGCGGGGCTCACCTCGGTGCCCGTCCTGGTGCGCGAAGCCACCGAAGCGCAGGCCTACGAGCTGGCACTCGTCGAGAACATCCAGCGGGAGGATCTGGATCCCATCGAGGAGGCCCAGGCCTATCAGCATCTGGCCCAGACCTACGAGCTGACCCAGGAACAGATCGCCCGGCGGGTGGGGAAGAGCCGGGTCGCGGTCACCAACTCGATGCGCCTGCTCAAGCTGCCCACGCCGGTGCAGGCCCTCATGCTCACGGGTGAACTGAGCGCCGGGCACGCGCGGGCCCTGCTGCAGGCCCCCGATGACGACGAGCGCATCCGCCTGGCCCACGCCGCGGTGGATGAGGGCTGGACGGTGCGCGACACCGAGAAGGCGGCCCGTGCCGCCAAGAGTCAACCCGGCCCAGACGAGCCTGCGGTGGCACCGGACACCGAGGCATCGGCCCCCGAGCCTGGGCGCTCCCCGGACGACGCCGCGCTCGAGGATCGCCTCCGCACCGCCCTGGGAGCCCCGCTCAGCTTTCGGCGGAAGGGCGATCGCGGCCGCATCGAGATCCGGTTCCACAGCCGCGCCGAGCTCGACCGCCTGGTGGACTTGCTGCTGAGCCTCGAAGGTCAGTAGCAAACCTCACATTCACCACCATACAAAGCGGCCCATTTCACGCGAATATCAACGCCAAGCAGGCTTGGACCCTGCCAAACCCAGCGAAAGCGCCGCTTCCGAAAACTGTCAGCGATTTCAGGCCGTTAGGCGATCACGCACATCGCCCGGGGCGCTCAGAGCGCGGCCGGTGTCGATCTGCAGGGAAGAGGGCAAACGCGGCGCGCAGGGCGCGCGCCGCGGATCGGCTCAGTGGCCGGCGACGTGCAGCACGGCCTCGGCGAACGCCCGGTCGTTGCTCAGATCGGCAAGACGCACATCGTTCAGGTAGTCCCGGCTCTGCAGAGCCTCGAGGGTCTGCTTGAGCAGCGCCTCGACCTCCGCCCGATCCACCTGATCGGGCCGAGCAGCCCGGTCGGCCAGCACCAACACGCCCCCAGGACGGACCTCGGCCACACCACCCCGCACGAACACCTGGCCACCATCGTACTTGATGGCACCCCCACCCAACTGGATGAGGGCCGGCCGGTGATCGGGCAGGATGCCCAGCTCGCCCAGGCTGCCCGGGGCGGTGACGCTCGCGGTCTCGACCTTCACCACCTTGCCGGTGGGGGTGACCACTTCCAGGGTCATCTTCTCCGCCATGGCCGCCTCCTACGGTGCGGGCTCGAGAGGATCAGCCCTCGCGGGCGATCTTCTCGGCCTTCTGCTTGGCCTCGTCCAGGGTGCCGACCATGTAGAAGGCCTGCTCGGGCAGGTCATCCACCTTGCCGTCCACAATGGACTCGAAGCCGGCAATGGTCTCCTCGAGCTTCACGTAGACGCCCGGAGTGCCGGTGAACTGCTGCGCCACGAAGAAGGGCTGCGAGAGGAACTTCTCGATCTTCCGGGCGCGATCCACCACCAGCCGGTCCTCGTCGGACAGCTCGTCCATGCCGAGGATGGCGATGATGTCCTGCAGGTCCTTGTAGCGCTGCAGGGTCTCCTGCACGCGACGGGCGACGTCGTAGTGCTTCTCACCCACCACCTGGGGGTCCAGGAGGCGGCTGGTGGAGTCCAGGGGATCCACGGCGGGGTAGATGCCCTTCGAGGCGATGGCGCGCGAGAGCACCGTGGTCGCGTCGAGGTGGGCGAAAGCCGTGGCCGGCGCGGGGTCGGTCAGGTCGTCGGCGGGCACGTAGATGGCCTGCACGGACGTGATCGAGCCCTTGTTGGTCGAGGTGATCCGCTCCTGCAGCTGCCCCATCTCGGTGGCCAGGGTGGGCTGGTAGCCCACGGCCGAGGGGATGCGGCCCAGGAGCGCCGACACCTCGGAGCCCGCCTGGGTGAAGCGGAAGATGTTGTCGACGAACAGCAGCATGTCGGCGTTGCGGTCGTCGCGGAAGTACTCCGCCACGGTCAGGGCCGACAGGGCCACCCGGGCGCGGGCGCCGGGGGGCTCGTTCATCTGGCCGTAGACCAGCGCCACCTTGGACTCCGTGAGGTTGTCCAGGTTGATGACGTTGGACTCCACCATCTCCCAGAAGAGGTCGTTGCCCTCACGGGTCCGCTCGCCCACGCCGGCGAACACCGACAGGCCGCCACCCTTGATGGCCACGTTGTTGATCAGCTCCATGATCAACACGGTCTTGCCCACGCCGGCGCCGCCGAACAGGCCGATCTTGCCGCCGCGGGCGTAGGGGGCCAGCAGGTCCACCACCTTGATGCCGGTCTCGAAGGTCTCGACGGTGGAGCTCTGCTCCTCGAGCTTCGGCGGCCGCCGGTGGATGGGCAGGCGGTGCTCGGCGTTGACGGGCCCACGCTCGTCCACCGGCTCACCCACCACGTTCATGATGCGGCCCAGGGTGGCCTCACCCACGGGCATCATGATGGGGTTGTTCGTGTTCTGGACCTTCATCCCGCGCACCAGACCGTCGGTCGAGTCCATCGCGATGGCCCGCACGATGTTCTGACCCAGGTGCTGGGCGACCTCAAGGGTCAGGTTCCAGTCCTTCTCGCTGATCGCCGGGTTGGTGACCCGCAGCGCAGTGTTGATCTCGGGCAGGACGCCATCGGGGAACAGCACGTCCACCACCGGCCCCAACACCTGCGAGACGCTACCAAGGTGCTCGCTCATGCTCGTGGTTCCTCTCGTCGGCTGGCCTGCAGGGGCCCCCGTCCGGTCAATTCATCGACTCCACGCCGCTGATGATCTCCGTCAGCTCCGTGGTGATGGCCGCCTGACGGGCGCGGTTGGCCTGGAGGGTCAAGGTTCGAATCATCTCGGAGGCGTTGTCGGTGGCCGCGTTCATCGCGTTCATCCGCGCCGCGTGCTCGCCGGCCACACTCTCCAGGACCGACTGCCGCACCTGCACCTCGACATAGCGGGGCACGATGTAGCCCAGCAGCGAGGCCTGGTTCGGCTCGTAGATCAGATCGGCAGCGGCCTCATCGTCGCCCGCACCGGCGTCGCCCTCGGCGGCCACCGGCAGCAGCGGGCGCACGGTGGGCACCTGCGTGATGGCGTTCTTGAAGACGTTGAACAGCACCACCACCTCGTCGAAGGCCCCATCCAGGAAGCCATCCACCAGGCGCTCGGTCATGCCGCGCATGATGTCTTCTTCGCGGGTCGCCGCGATGATCTCACCGAAGCCGTGGGCATACGCGTAGCCCACCTTGGCCTCGTTCTTCGCCGCAAACAGCCCGACCCGCCGACCCAAGGTGAAGACCTGGACGTCCTCGACGCCCTCGGCCTTGCGCTGGGCCACGTACGCCGCCACCTGCTTCTGGATGCCGCTGTTGAAGCCGCCGCACATACCGCGGTCGCTCGACAGGGCCAGCACCGCCACGGTCTTCACCGTCTCGCGCTGCTGGAGCAGGGGGTGGGGGGCCTCGCCGTCACCGCTGAGCTGGCTCACCAGCGAGCCCAAGAGCTCACGGTGCTTGGCCGCATAGGGCCGCAGCTCGTTCATGGCGTCCTGGGCCCGGCGCAGCTTCGCCGCGGAGACCAGCTTCATCGCGCGGGTGATCTTCTGCGTGTTCTTCACCGACGCGATGCGCTTGCGAATGTCCTTCAAGCTCGGCATGCCGCTCTCCTGGCAGGTTCGACGAGGGGGCCCTCAACGCCTCAGGCGCTGAAGGTCTCGTTGAACGCCTTGATGCCCTTCTTGAAGCCAGCGACGACGGAGTCATCCAGCTTGCCGATGGCGCGAAGCTCGTCCATCACGCCCTTGTGCTGGGACTCCATGAAGGTGATCAGCTCCGCTTGGTAGCGGGCGAGCTTGCTCGCGTCCAGGTGATCGACGAAGCCGTTCGACGCCGCGTAGATCACCAGGATCTGGTGCTCGACGGGCTGCGGCTTGTACTGGGGCTGCTTCAGGACCTCCACCAGCCGCTCGCCCCGGGCGAGCTGCCGCTGGGTGGCGGGATCCAGGTCGCTCGCGAACTGGGCGAAGGCCTCCATCTCGCGGTACTGCGCCAGATCCATCCGCAGGGTGCCGGCCACCTTCTTCATGGCCTTCGTCTGCGCCGAGCCGCCCACGCGGGACACCGAGATGCCCACGTTGATCGCCGGCCGGACGCCCGAGAAGAACAGGTCGCTCTCGAGGAAGATCTGGCCGTCGGTGATCGAGATCACGTTGGTGGGGATGTACGCCGAGACGTCACCCGCCTGGGTCTCGATGATGGGCAGCGCGGTCAGCGAGCCGCCGCCGTACTCGTCGCTCATCTTCGCAGCGCGCTCGAGGAGCCGGCTGTGCAGGTAGAACACGTCGCCGGGGTAGGCCTCGCGGCCGGGCGGGCGGCGCAGCAGCAGCGACATCTGGCGGTAGGCCACGGCCTGCTTGCTCAAGTCATCGTAGATGATCAGGGCGTGCTTGCCGTTGTCGCGGAAGTACTCGCCCATCGTGCAGCCGGTGAAGGGCGCGATGAACTGCAGCGGCGCCAGGTCAGCGGCCGAGGCGGCCACCACCGTGGTGTACTCCATGGCGCCGAAGCTCTTCAGCTTCTCAACCACCTGGGCGACGGTGCTCTGCTTCTGGCCGATGGCCACGTAGATGCAGAAGACGTCGGTGTCCTTCTGGTTGATGATCGTGTCGATGGCCACCGCGGTCTTGCCCGTCTGGCGGTCACCGATGATCAGCTCGCGCTGGCCACGGCCGATGGGCACCATCGCGTCGATGGCCTTCAGGCCGGTCTGCAGGGGCTCCGAGACCGACTGGCGGGGCATGATGCCCGGCGCCTTGATCTCGACCTTGCGGCGGTGCTCGCTCTCGATGGGGCCGAGCCCATCGATGGGCTGCCCGAGCGCGTTGACCACGCGGCCCAGCAGGGCCTCGCCCACAGGCACGTCCACGATGCGGCCGGTGCGCTTGACCTCGTCGCCCTCTTTGATGAGGGACGCCTCGCCCAGGAGGGCGACGCCGACGTTGTCCTCCTCGAGGTTGAGGACCATGCCCTCGACCCCCTGGGGGAAGGTCAACAGCTCGCCGGCCATGGCCTTCTCGAGGCCGTACACGCGGGCGATGCCGTCACCGGCCGAGAGGACCGTACCGGTCTCGCTGACCTCGACCTGCTTGTCGTAGTCCTCGATCTGCTGCCGGATGATCCGGCTGATCTCCTCGACCTTGATCTCCATGTCGGTCGCTCTCCGTCGGTCGGCTCGCCACGCGGGCGAGGCTCAGCGAAAATTGGCGCTCAGGCGCCGGTCACCAGACCGGCCCGCAGGGCGTCGAGCTGAGCTCGCACGCTGCCGTCGTAGATCTTTCCACCGATGCGGGTGATGACCCCGCCGATGATGTTCGGGTCTTCAAGCTGCTCAACCAGCACCGCCCGGCCCGTGACCTTCTGCAGCACGGTCTTCAACCGCGCCGCGTCGGGCTCGCTCAGGCGGCGCGCCACGGTCACCCGGGCGCGCAGCCGGCCGGCGTGCTCGTCGGCCAGCTCGTGGTAGCTGTCGACGATGGCCGGAAACAGGCGGATCCGGGCCCGGTCGACGAGCAGGAACAGGAAGTTGCGGCACACCGGGCTGACCATGACCCGCCGCAGCAGCTCGGCCAGGACCTGCTTGCGGGTCTCGGCGTCGAACTTGGGGTTGCGGAACAGCTCGGTCAGCTCGTCGGACTGGAACAGGCCCTTGACCCGATCCAGCTCTCGGCCGAGCTGCTCGAAGTTGCCCCGGTCGACGCCGATGTCGAGCAGCGCGCGGGCGTAGCGCTCGGCGATGGTCGGTTCGCGCACGGTGTGGCTCCTCCTGGACCAGACCGCCCCGAGGGGCGATCAGGCGCTCGCCGCCTCTTCGAGGCCGCTGAGATACTCCGAGGTCAGCCGCCGGTGATCGGCGGGGGTGAGCTGCTCGCGGATGGTCTGCTCGGCGGCGCTGACCGCACGATCGACGACCTCCACCTCCAGCCGCTGCTTCGCCCGGGCCACCTCGTTGGCCACGGTGCGCTCGGCCTCGCTCTTCAGCCGGGTGGCTTCCGCCTGGCCCTCGGCGATGAGCTTCGCCTTCTCGTCGGCCCCCTGCGCGCGGTACTGCGCCAGGATCTCCGTCGCCTCAGCGTCGAGGGCGGCGATCTTGGCCTCGTACTCATCGAGCATGGCCTTGGCTTCGGCGTGGAGCGCCTGGGCCTCGTCGATGGCCTGGGTGATCTTCTCGGCCCGAGCCTTCATGGCCCGCTGCACCGGCTTCTTGGCGAAGTACACCACCAGACCCAGCAGGATGCCGAGGTTGATGGTGTGCCAGATGACGGTGCCGAAGCCCCCGTCGCCGCCCGCGAAGGCGGGGCCGGTGGCGAGGGTGACGGCCGCGGCTGCGGCCAGACGCTCGCTGCGCATGCTCAGGCCTCCCGCCCCATGACCTTGGTGACCACCAGCCGGGCGATGTCGTCCACCTGGCCCATGAGCTGGCCGCGGGCCTGCTCGATCTCGGCCTCGATCTTCGCGCGGGCCTGGGCCACCTCGGTGGTCGCTGCCTCGCGGGCCTCGCCCACGGTGCGGTCCTTCTGGCCGAGGCCGTCGACCCGCAGGGCCTGGCGCTCGGCGTTGGCCCGCGCGGCGGCGTCAGCCTTGCCGCTGTGGTAGCGGGCCTCGAGCTCGGCGGCGCGGGCCTTGATGGCCTGGGCCTCGGCCTTCGCGTCGGTGGTCTTGGCCGCCCGGGCGTCGAGCGCCGTCAGGTAGGGCTGAAAGACCAGCGCCTTCAACATGAAGAAGACGACGAAGAAGATGCCGAGCTGGATGAAGACGCTGAAATCCAGATCCAGCCTGACGCCCCCGCCGTCCCCCCCCGCCAAGGCGGGCGTGGCGAGCAGGAGCGAGCCCATGAAGAGGGCTTTGGCAGCCGGCGTGATACGGCGGGGCAGCATGGGGATCCAGCGCTCCGAGGGCCAAAAGGTCGCGGGAAGCTAGCACCGGGCATTCATCGCGTCAACCGCGCGGGTTTGCGACGTTCCGTGACGGCTGGGCGCGCCTTTGACTCGGCGTCCCATCGTGCTGCTCGTCGGACTTCGCTAGGATGCGCGCCGTGTCACCCCCGCCCATGATCCAGGTGGACCAGCTCACCCGTCGGTATGGGTCCGTCACGGCCCTCGCGGGGATCAGCTTCACCATCCCCGCCGGGCAGGTGGTGGGCTTCCTCGGGCCGAACGGGGCGGGCAAGACCACCACGCTGAAGATCCTGACGGGTTACCTGGCTGCCAGCGGTGGGCAGGCGCGGGTGGCGGGGAAGCCGGTGGACGGTGATCCCAGCTTCCGCAAGGCCCTGGGCTACTTGCCCGAGAACGCCCCGGTCTGGCCCGAACTCACCGTGCTGGAGTCCCTGCGATTCGCAGCGCGGGCCCGCGGCCTGAGGCGAGCCGCCCTCCCGGCCGCAGTAGACGCCGCCATCGAGCGCACCGATCTGGGCCCCATGCGTCACCGACCCGCCGGCGCCCTGTCGAAGGGGTACCGGCAGCGGCTGGGGTTGGCCATGGCCATCCTGCACGATCCCCAGGTGCTCGTCCTGGACGAGCCCACCACAGGGCTGGACCCGAACCAGGTGGTGCACATCCGCGCCCTGGTGCGCGAGCTGGGGCAGGACAAGACGGTGCTGTTCTCGAGCCATGTGCTGCAGGAGGTGCAGGCGGTGGCCGACCGCGTGCTGATCCTGGACGGCGGGCGGCTGGTGGCGGACGACGCCCCCGACCGCCTGGGAGCGCGGCTCACCCAAGGTCGCCTGACGGTGGAGATCGGGCCGGACGCGCCCGCCGAGACCGTGCACGCGCTCCTGGCCGCTGTCCCGGGGGTCGAGGCGGTGACGCGGGTCCACCCCGAGGCGGGCCTGTGCTTCGAGCTCCGCGCCCAAACGGACGTGCGGGCCGCCGTGGCCGCTGCGGTGGTGGGGGCCGGTCACCCGCTGCTGGGGCTGACAGCCTCACGCGCGGATCTGGAGGCGGTCTTCCGCCACGTCACCAAGGAGAGTGCGGCGTGACGGCGCTGGTGGTGGCTGGCCGCGAGCTGCGCGGCGCCTTCAGCCTGCCCATCGCCTATGTGGTGGTGGCCGCGTTCCTGGTGCTGTCGGGCAGCTACCTGTTCGTGCTGCACCCCTTCTTCGTGGTGGGCCGGGCCACCCTGCGGCCGCTGTTCGAGTTCGCCCCCTTCCTGTTCACGCTGTTCGCCCCCGCCATCACCATGCGGGGCCTCGCCGAGGAGCGCCGCGCCGGCACGCTGGAGCTGCTGCTGACCTGGCCCGTGAGCGACGGCGCGCTGGTCCTGGGGAAGTTCCTGGGCGCGTGGGGGCTGCTGGCGCTGGCGGTGGGGCTCACGCTGCCGGCGGCCCTGTCGGTGGCCGCCCTGGGCGATCTGGACTGGGGCCCGGTGTGGGGCGGCTATGTGGGTCTGCTGCTGCTGGGCGGGGCCTATCTGGCGCTGGGCCTGCTTGCGAGCGCGCTCACGGCCAACCAGATCGTCGCCTTCATCTTCGGGTTCCTGGCCTGCTTCGTCGGCTTCAGCGTGGGGCGGCTGGCCGAGGTGGCCCCCGACGGCCTGGGGGCGATCCTCCATGGCTTGAGCTTCGAGCGCCGCTTCAGCCGCGTCGCCCGGGGGGTGCTCGACAGCCGCGACCTGGTGTTCTTCGGCACGGTGATCTGGCTGAGCCTGGCGGTCACGGCGGAGCGGCTGCGGGCGAGGCGGTGGCGATGAGGGGCCGGCTGAAGTTCGAGTCGGCGCTTGCGCTGGGCCTCACCCTGCTGGCGGCGGTGCTGATCAACCAGGTGGCGGCGCGCTGGCCCGTGCGCGTGGATCTCACCCGGGACGGCCGGCACACGCTGGCCGAGCCCACCCGCCGGCTGCTGGCGCAGCTCGAGGGACCTCTGGATCTGCGGGCCTACCTGCCCACCCATGTGCGCCCGCCTTACAGCGAGGTGGTGCGGGGCATGCAGGACCTGCTCGAGGCCTACCGCGCCGCCGGTGGGGGCCAGGTGCGGCTCGTGGTGGTGGATCCCACCGATGACGGCCTGGGTCCGAGCGAGCGGGCGCGGCTGGTGGAAGAGGCCCGGGGCTATGGCATCAAGGCCGCCGAGCTCACCGTCACCCGCGACGACCGGCAGGTGCGTGAGCGCGTGCTGTTCGGGGTGGCGGTGCTGTACCGCGACCGCCAGGCCGCCGTGCCCCCGGTCCAGCGGCCCGATCAGCTCGAGTACGCGCTCACCCGCGCCCTGCGGGATGTGCTGAGCCCGAGGGCCCGCCGGCCCGAGATCGCCGTGAGCACGGGACACGGCGAGCCCCCCATCCTCGACAGCCCGCTGGCCGAAGTGCTGAGGGCCAGCGGGACCCTGCGCGGGATTGCCCTGGGTCAGGAGCTGGTGCCGCCCACGGTGGACGCCCTGATCATCGTCGGGCCCCGCCGCGCCCTTGGACCACGAGCACGGTACGCCGTCGATCAGTTCCTGCTGCGCGGGGGGGCGGTGGTCGCCCTGCTGGACCACCACCCGCCCTCGACCGTGTTCCCCCACATCCTCGTGGACGCACCGACCGGCCTGGAGCCGCTGTTTCACGCCTACGGCTTGAACGTGGGCACCAAGGCGGCCGTGTTGGATCGGCAGGACAACCACGCCCCTGCGGTGGCCCGCGACGCCGACGGCCGCCCGGTGACGGCGCAGCACCCGGCGTGGCCCCGCAGCCGCAGCCTGGCCGAGCGGCACCCCATCACCCGGGGGTTGGCGTCGCTGGTGGTGCCCTTTGCGGTCCCCATCGATGCCGCGGGCGCCCGGGGGCACGGGCTCGAGGTCACCGAGCTGGTGCGCAGCGGCGCTGCGTCGACGGTGGCGCCCAAGGCCACGAGCCCCGATCCGGCCGCCTACGCAGCCCCCCTGGAGGGCGAGAAGCCGGGCCCGGCGCTCTTGGCGGTGGCCGTGCGGGGCAGCTTCCCCAGCGCCTTTGCCGGACACCCGACGCCCGCAGCGCCCGAGCCCGCCGAGGGGGCGCCCCCGGCTCCGCGCGATCCGCCGCGTCTGGAGGCGGCCCAGGGCGAGGGCCGGCTGGTGCT
Organism: Myxococcales bacterium; assembly: GCA_020633555.1. Classification (GTDB taxonomy): domain Bacteria; phylum Myxococcota_A; class Bradymonadia; order UBA7976; family UBA1532; genus JACKDL01. Next base: position 157,258 of record JACKDL010000003.1, read on the forward strand.
GATCACCAGCGGCACCCGGCTGCTGGCGGCCGATCCCAACGGGCTGCTCTTCCTGCAGAACGCCCTGGACTGGGCCGTGACCAGCACCGAGTTGGTGACCCTGCGGGCCCGCGCCGCCGAGGATCCACCCTTGGCGGTGACAGGCGAGCAGACGCGGTTCTGGTTGAAGGCCGGCAACATCGCGGGCCCGCCGCTGGTGCTGGTGGTGCTGGGGCTGCTGCGGGCGCGCCGGCGCAGGGGGCGCGCATGAGCGGACGGGTGTGGGGGCTGGCCGGGCTCTGCGTGGCGCTGGCTGGCCTGTTGTGGTTGGGCCCGGGCCCCGAGCGCGCGGCCCCCGGCGCGGTCAGCGATCCCTTGCCGCCCCTGGGGGAGTGGCAGGGCTTCAGCGTGCACCGCCAGGGGTGGGCCCCCATCGAAGTGCAGCGGGAAGCGGGCGGCTGGCGGGTCGGGGCCGCCGCCCTGGACGCCGACGCCACCCAGCTCCTCGAGGATGCCTTGAGCGGGGGCGTGGGCTTCGACCAACGCAGCGCGGCCCCCGACGACGCCACCCGGGCCCGCTTCGGCTTCGGGCCCCACTCCGTGGAGGTGAGGCTGCGCACCGCAGCGGGGGAGCGCCGCCTCGTGCTGGGCAAGGTGCTGGACGGGCAGCGCACGTTCGTCACCGACAGCGCCGCCGGCGAAGACGCCGTGCTGCGGGCCAAGGCCAACTTGCGCCGGGTCTTTGAGCGGCCCCCCCACACCTGGCCCGAGCGCCGCCTGTTCCCCACCTGGACCTTGGGGCAGATCGCCCGGCTGAGCCGCGTCGAGGGGGCGCACCCGCGCTGGACGCTGGCCCGTGACGCCGCCGATCGCCCGTGGCGCCTGGCGCACCCTCCGGAGGCCGCCGTGGGGCAGAGCGAGGCCGTGGGGATCGTGAACTCACTGGTGAACCTGGAGGCGGAGCGCTTCGAGGACGGCGAGGGCGCGTTTCAGCCCGTCTTCACCCTGGAGGCGCAGACCTTCGGCGGGCAGCGGTTCGGCGTGGCCGTGGCCCGCGGGCCCCATGGGCTGCGGGCCCGTCGGCTGGACGGCGGCCCCGTGGCGGCCCTGCCCCGCTGGATCACCCGCTCGCTGGACCTGAGCGAGGCGGATCTGCTGGACCGCCGCCTGCTGACCGTGCCCTTTGAGGATCTGCAGGCGGTGGTGGCCGAAGGCGCGCGACCCCTGCACCTGGTGCGCCGAGCGGACGGGGCGTGGATCGCCGAGGCGCAGCCGGAGGTCGTCCTGGATCCGAACCGGGTGCAGGCGTACCTGCGCAACCTGATCGGCCTGCGCATCGGCGGCTTCGCGGCGCAGCGGCCGGCAGACGCCTTCAACCCCGTGCACCAGCGCATCCGCCTGGCGCTGACCGAGGGCCGCGTGGCCGAGATCCGGGTGGGCGCGGTCTTCGGGCAGGGCCGCTACGTCGAAAGCTCCGAGCGTCGCGACGGCCACTTCGTCCTTGGCGAGGGGGCGCTGGGCGGCATCATGCCCACCCTGCAGGACCTGCAGCCCCCCGCCGAGGCCCCTACGGCTCCCGCGCCTTGACCTTGCGGTAGTCGCGGCCTTGCATGGGCTCGAACTCGCACATCTCCACCAGCCGGCTGTAGATGCGCTCACCCACCCGCTCGCGCAGGCTGTCGCGCCCTTCGGTGAGGCTGGGGCTGAAGTTGGTGGTGAAAAGCGTCGTGCGGCCCGCGTTGTAGCGCTTGCTGATCAGCTCATCGAGCACGCCCAGCTCCCAGTCGGTGCCCCGGCCCTTGCCGAGCTCGTCCACGGCGAGCACGGGCACATACACCAGGTCCGCCAGGGGGTCGCCGACCCGGTTCGGATCGCCGAAGCGGGCCTTGAGATCGGCCAGCAGGTGCATGAACTCGATGAAGCGCACCCCCACGCCGCGCTTCACCGCCAGGTGACGCAGGATGGCCACCATCAGGTGGGTTTTCCCGGTGCCGCAGGGCCCGTGGTACAGCAGGCCGCGGGCCCCGGTGACGAACTCCAAGGCGAAGGTCGAGGCCTTGTGCCGCGCGTTGCGCAGCCCCTTGTCGCGGCCTGGCTGGAAGTTGGCCAGGGTCGCCTCGGCGTAGCGGGCGGGCAGGGTGGCGCGGTTGAACTGCTCGATGCGTCGATCCACCGCCGTGCAGCTACAGGGCACGACGGCCTCGTAGCCGCTCGCGGGATCCACCTGGTAGCGGAAACCCACGTCCTCACACAGCGGGCAGGTGGCCCGGCAGGTGGGGCAACGCCGGGCCACCGCCAGCGCCCCCTGGGTGCCGATGACCAGCCGCTCGTCGCCGCAGGTCGGGCACTCACGCTGCGTGCTCATGGGCTGCCTCCTTCCAGGGTCAACACCAGGGCCGGCAGGCCGATCCGCCGACGCACCGCCCGCCAGACCTGCGCCCGACGAGTCTGCGCGAAGGCCTCGGCGGGGGCCACCCGCCGCTCATCGGCCAGCGCAAGATCCACCCGCGCCTCGATGACCGCCCGCACTTGCACGGGCAGGCCCTCCAGGCAATGAACCTCGATCTGATGCGCCGCCTGGGCCAGCGCTTCCACCGGATCCAGGCCGAGCTGGGCCAGGCACCGGTCGCGGGTGTCGCGCACCACCCGCCACGCCCCGCGCAGCAGGGCCTTGTGGCCGTCATCGGCCTGCGCCTGTCCCGCCTCGGCCACCCGCTCCAGCAGCTCATCGAAGGCCGCGCGCACCGCCTGCGGATCCAGCGCCGAGTCCGCCGGCGCCTCGTCATCGCCGCCCTCACGGGCGCCCACCCGCCGGTGCCGCCAGGCGCCCACCGCCTCGTCCACGGCCGGGGCCACGTAGGCCAGGCCGCGCACCTTGGGCGGCGCCTCGGCCAGGCACGCCTGGATCGCCTCGATGACCACATGCAGGGGGTAGTCGGCCGCGTGCCAGCGCAGGGCCAGCTCGGTGTCGCGGGCCGAGAGCATCAGGCCACGGCCGCGGGCGTCCAGGAATGCCTGCTGCACCGCCCGCAGGAAGTCGGCGGGCGGGGTGGGCATCACACGTCCAGGTTCTTCACGTACAGGGCGTTGTCCTCGATGAAACGCCGGCGGGGCTCCACCTGATCACCCATGAGGATGGTGAACACGTCGTCCGCGCCCTCGCTGTCGTCCACGCGCACCTGCAGCAGGGTGCGGGTGGTGGGATCCATGGTGGTCTCCCAGAGCTGATCGGGGTTCATCTCGCCCAGGCCCTTGTAGCGCTGGATGTCGATGCCCTTCTTGCCCATGGACTGCAGGTGCAGCAGGAGCTGGCGCCGATCGGGCACCTCGACCATCAGATCGCCGCTGCCCACCTGGAACGGGCCGTCGCCCAGCTCCGCCAGGCCCTCGTGCCCGGCCACCACCACCTGGAAGGACCGCGCGTCGATCAGATCGGCGTCGATGAAGGTGCGCCGCTCGCTGCCCTTCTGCCGGCTGATGCCCAGGAGCTGCCAGCGGCCGGTGGGCTCCGGCGCGGGCGGGGGCGCCTCGGGATCCAACTCGGGCGCGCCCTCGAGGCGAGCCGCGGCCTTCAGCTCGGGCTGCACCACGAAGCGCACCGGGATCTCGTCGGGGTAGCGGCTGGCCAGGAAGGCCTGGATCGGGGCGATGAGCGCCTCGGTGCCGGCCTCGCTGTCGAACATGTCGGCGGTCAGCGGCACCGCGGTGGCCACCGCCTCGATGAGCCGCCCGTCGCCGCGGCGCTGCACGTGCTCCACGTCCCGGTAGAAGCCGGTGAGCCGCAGCATCAGCTCGCGCAGGGTGGGGCCCTCGAACTCGGTCTCGCCCGCGATCACCTTGGCGGTGCGCACGGCGTGGTTCACCAGGTGGGTGTCCAACGCCGCGTCATTCTTCAGGTAATTCACGGCCTTGCCCTTGCGCACCCGGTACAGGGGCGGCTGGGCGATGTACAGGTAGCCCCGCTCGATGATCTCCTTCATCTGCCGATAGAAGAAGGTCAGCAGCAGGGTGCGGATGTGGGAGCCGTCCACGTCCGCGTCGGTCATGATCACGATCTTGTGATAGCGCAGCTTCGAGACGTCGAAGTTGTCCATCCCGATGCCCGTGCCCAGGGCCGTGATCAGCGTCGCGATCTCCTGGCTGGACAGCATCTTGTCCAGTCGGGCCTTCTCGACGTTCAGGATCTTCCCGCGCAGGGGCAGGATGGCCTGGGTGGCGCGGTGCCGGCCCTGCTTGGCCGAGCCACCGGCCGAGTCACCCTCCACGATGAACAGCTCGGAGTTCTCGGGGTTCTTCTCCTGGCAGTCCGCCAGCTTGCCGGGCAGCGCCGCCGAGTCCAGGGCGCCCTTGCGGCGCACCAGCTCGCGGGCCTTGCGGGCCGCGTCGCGGGCCCGGGCCGCGCTGATGGACTTCTCGATGATCGCCCGCGCCTCGTTGGGGTTCTCGAGCAGCCAGGAGTTCAGGTGCTCGCCCAGGGTGCTCGACACCGCGGGCTTCACCTCGCTGGAGACCAGCTTGTCCTTGGTCTGGCTGGAGAACTTGGGGTCGGGCACCTTCACCGACACCACCGCGGTGAGCCCCTCGCGCACGTCGTCGCCCGACAACGAGCTCTTGACGCCCTTCAGCAGGTTCTCGGAGGCCGCGTAGTTGTTCACCGTCCGCGTCAGGGCGTCCTTGAAGCCCGACAGGTGCGTGCCGCCGTCCCGGTTGCGGATGTTGTTGGTGAACGTGAAAACGTTCTCCTGGTAGGAGTCGTTCCACTGCAGCGCGATCTCGACCTCGATGCCGTCGTTCCCCATGGCCTGGAAGTGCATCGGCGGCCGGTGCAGGGGCGACTTGTTCCGGTTGAGGTGCTCCACGAAGCTGCGGATGCCGCCCTCGTACTTGAAGTCGTGCCGCCGCCCCTCGCCGCGCTCGTCGATGATGACGATCTCGACGCCCGAGTTCAGGAAGCTGAGCTCCCGCAGGCGCTGGGACAGCACATCGAAGGAGAACTCGTTGTTCTCGGTGAAGATGAGGGGATCCGGCAAGAAGCGCAGCTTCGTGCCGGTGGCGTTGGTCGGCTCCATCTGACGCAGCGCGTCCTCGGGCTCGCCGCGCACGTACCGCTGCCGGTGGGTGAAGCCCTCGCGCTTGATCTCGAGGTCGAGGAACGTGGCCAGGGCGTTGACGCACGAGACGCCCACGCCGTGGAGGCCGCCCGACACCTTGTAGCTGTTGTCGTCGAACTTCCCGCCGGCGTGGAGCGTGGTCATGATGACCTCGGCCGCGCTCTTGCCCTCGGCGTGCATGCCCACGGGGATCCCGCGGCCGTTGTCCTCGACCGAGCAGCTCCCGTCGGGGTGGAGGGTGACCACCACCCGGTCGCAGTACCCCGCCAGCGCCTCGTCGATGGAGTTGTCCACCGCCTCGTAGACCAGCTGATGCAGGCCGGTGCCGTCGTTCGGATCGCCGATGTACATCCCCGGGCGCTTGCGGACCGCTTCCAGGCCCTTGAGCACCTTGATGTTGTCGGCGCCATACTCCGGCGCGGTGTTGACCGTCTCGCTCATCGAACTCTCCAGGTGTCCCCTGGCGGCGCTTCGCCTGCGCGCGGGCGCGCGAAGCAAGGCGTGGGCCCACGCCGCGTGACGGCGCAGCCTAGCAAAACCGGGGCCGGCTCACAAGCCCCAATTCAGGCCGATTCGGTCGTGTTTTCGCTGATTTGGGCGCAGCCGCAGGCAGCGGGCGCCCCTGCAGCTCAGCGGTTGCGGGCCGGGCCTACGGCCAGCCGACGCGCGTCGCCCGGGCCCTCGCCCTGGGTCTCCACCCGAGCATCCTCACGCAGGGCGGTGTGCACCAGCCGGCGCTCGCTGGCCGACAGGCCCTCGATGATCGCGACCTTCCCGTTCAGGCCCACCGCGTCGGCCACGTCGCGGGCGAGCACCTCCAGCAGGGCCTCGCGGTCCTCCAGCGTGCCGCCCAGATCCAGCACGCAGCGCTGGGGCCGATCGGCCACGCGGCTCATGGCCTGCGAGGTGAGCAGGGCCAAGGCCGAGACCAGGTGCGGCTGGCCCGCCAGCGGATCCAGATCGCCGGTCAGCGTGAGCACCGAGGCGTCGTCGCGGACGCCGCCGTCGGCGATCTCGATGGCCCAGCCCAGGTGCTCGAAGGCGCCGGCCAGGTAACTGCGGCCGGCCTCGAGGGCGTGCTCGCTCATGGGGGTCCTCCTCAGCGCGCTGCGACGGGCTCGGGCATCATCCGCTTGTAGAGCGTGAGCTGCTGCACGAGACCCAGGACGGTGTTGACGAAGATGTAGACCACCAGCCCCGAGGGCAGGAAGAGCATCATGCCCGAGAACATGATGGGCATGACCCACATCATGATCTTCTGCTGGGTGGCGTCGGTGCCCGTGGTGGGGTTGAGCCGGGTCTGGACCACCATCAGCACGCCCAGCAGCACCGGGGTGATGAAGTAGGGATCGGGCTGGCTCAGGTCCTTCAACCACAAGAAGAAGTCGGCCTGGTAGAGCTCCACCGCCGAGTAGATGGTGCGGTACAGCGCGAAGTAGATGGGCATCATCAGGAGCATGGGCAGGCAGCCCGACAGCGGGTTGACGTTGTGCGTCTTGTAGAGCGCCATCATCTCCTGCTGCAGCTTCACCTTGTCGTCCTTGTACTTCGCCTGCAGCGCCTGGAGCTGCGGCTGCACCTTCCGCATGCCCGCCATGGACTTGTACTGCTTGTGGGTGAGCGGCAGGGTCAGCAGCTTCACCAGCACCGTCAGCAAGATGATGGCGAGGCCCCAGTTGGGCAGGCCCTTGTAGATGGTGCGCATCACCCACAGCATCGGCTCGCTGAGGGGCGCAAAGAACCCGAAGTCGATGGCGTCGGCCATCGACGGCTCGCGCTTGCGCAGGACGTCGAGCTTCTTCGGGCCGCCGTAGAGGGGCACGGTCTGCTCGTAGCTGGCGCCCGGCGCCAGGGTGCCGCCGCCCAGCTCGATGCGGGTGGTGATGACGGTGAACCGAGGCGGGACCGCGCTGGGATCCACGCCCGCAGCCTTCGGCCCCAGGAAGAACTCACAGGCCTTCGCGGCGGCGCCCACGGGCGCCGAGACCATGAAGTAGCGGCTGTTGACGCCGGCCCAGGTCACGCCGTCGTCGAACCGCGTGGGATCGTCCTCGTCCTGCAGCGCGTCGGCGACCGCGTTCACCGGCATGCGCTCGAAGTCGTCACCCCGCCGGCACACCGCCTCGAAGGCATACAGCGGCGGGCTGAACATGCTGCCGCTGGCCTCCTCGTCGTTCTGTGCCGCCCGCAGGAGTGCCGCGAGATCGTAGGCCACCGGGGCGTTGCCGGTGTTGGTCAGCTTGACCTGCACGTCCACGCCGTACGTGTCGGGCCGCAGGCTGAGGGTGCGCTCCACCGCCAGCCCCGTGGCGCCGTCGGTCCAGCGAAGCTGCACCCGGTCGCCGGCCTTCGAGACCACCTGGTAGTCACCCGGGCGCGCCTCGCCGTTGATGCCCACCTGGACCAGCGGCGGCAGGAAGATGCCGCGCCGGCTCTCGGCCGTGAGCGGCGCCACCAGGCCGTAGGGGCCGGCGGGCTCGCCCTTGTCGTCGCGGGCCTGGTACTGCACCTCGTCGAGGTCCCAGCGCGCGAGCTGGCCGTCGGCGTTGGTGACGTCCACGTGGAAGCGCCCCTCGGCGTCCAGCGTGGCCACGATCTTGCGCTCGATGGGGGCCGCTGCGGGCGTGGGGGCCACGCTGCCCGCCGCCGAAGCGGGGCTCGCGGCCGCGGAGGCCGCGCTCGAAGCGGGCGTGCCGTCCACCGGCTGCGCCGGCTTCACCGGCGGCGTGCTGGGGAACAGCACGCTCCAGCCAATGAGGATGGCGGCGCTGAGGGCCACCGCCATGAGCATGCGCTTCTGGTCTTCGGGGTCACCGCCGCCGAAGAGGCCGCCTTTGTTCATTGGCTGCATGGACGATCCACGGGGTCATGACCGCCCGGGTGCCACGGGTGGCACCGGCCCAGGCGGCGAAGCGTTCGCCAGCTGCCGCCCAGAAACCCGTGCACCTGGTACGCCTCGACGGCGTAGTGGGAGCAGGTGGGCGTGAAGCGACAGCTCGGCGGGAACAGCGGCGAGATGAGCCGCTGATACAGGCGCACGAAGGCGATGGCGAGCCGGCTCAAGACCGGCCCCCCTTGTTGCGCCCACGGGCGCCACGGCGTGCCCCCGCGGACGGGGCCTCGCGCAGCCGCCGGGTGGCGTCGAGGAGCTCCTCGGCCACCACGGCATAGCTGAGCGCCGGGCGGCCCTGCCGGGCCACCATCACGTAGTCCACCCCCTGGGGCAGGGCGTGCTGGTGCCGGCGAAACGCCTCTCGCACCAACCGCTTGACCCGGTTGCGAACCACGGCGTTGCCCACCTTCCGGCTGACGGTGATCCCGATCCGGGCAGGACGACCTCGGTTCCCGCGGCCATAGACCACGAAGTGCGAGGTCGAGACCCGCCGCCCACCGCGCTGAACCGCGAGGAACGCGCCGCGGCGGCGCAGGCGGAGCCGCTTGGGGAAGCCCTCGCCCGGCGCCGGGGTCACTTCCGGTAGGTGGCCGGGGCCAGCTGCTTGCGGCCCTTCTGCCGGCGCCGGCTCAGGACGGCGCGGCCGTTCTTGGTGCTCATGCGGGCCCGGAAGCCGTGGGTGCGGCGGCGGGAGGTGTTGCTCGGCTGGAACGTGCGCTTCATGATCGAAATCCTCCGGCCGGAGTCGAAGGTCGATCCGGCGTGGGGTCCGGCCGGGGGCTCCGGCGCGAACGGGAAAAATGGCGCGGAAGGGAAGCACGCCTACGCGAGGCTGTCAAGCTGAGCGGGATCGAGTCGGCACGAGCCATTGCACCTCGGGGGCTTGGCGTCCGATTTCAAAAGCAGAACTTGAGCAAAATCCAAGCAAGTTTTTGGAATCTCTAGCGAACCGATCACCGCCCCGAAAGAACTTGCAGGCCCTTTGGAGCCGCTGCTAGAAGGGGGGTCCGGTCGGGGTCTGGCGCGACCGATCATTCGAAGGCGACGACGCATTGACGGCGGCTCGATCCGCAGCGGTGACGTACGCCTACGCCAGGGTAGTGTTGATGACGGGGTCCTTCGACGGCCCCCACAGGGGTGGACGGCAACCGTTGAAGGCGCTCTGGGACAACGCGCTCGACCGGATTCGCGCTCAGGTGTCGGGAGAGAACTTCTCCACCTACTTCGAGCCGCTCCGCTTCGCCCGCGTGGACGGGGACGCCGTCTGCCTCACGGTGGACGACCCCTTCTTCCGCGACTGGGTGATCGAGCACTACCGCGAGGTCCTGGAGGGCGCCATGAGCGCCGTCGCCGGGCGGGCCATGAGCCTCCAGCTCGACGTGGCCGAGGCGCCCAGCGCACCGGTCCTCGAGCTGCCGCTGCCCACCCGCGCGGCCCCCGTCGATGAGCCCGAGGCCTTCCCGCTCAACCCGCACTACCTGTTCGACCAGTTCGTGGTGGGGCCGAACAACGAGATGGCCCACGCCGCCAGCCGGGCCGTGGCCGAGCGCCCCGCGCGCAGCTTCAACCCGCTGTTCATCTACGGGGGCACGGGCCTGGGCAAGACCCACCTGCTGCACGCCATCGCCCACCGCATCAAGGCGGCCGACCCCAGCAAGCGCATCGTCTACATCTCGGCCGAGGAGTTCACCAACCAGGTGATCAAGTCCATCGCCCGCCAGACGATGGACGACTTCCGCCGCCGCTTCCGCGCCCGCTGCGACGTCCTGCTCATGGACGACGTGCACATCCTCTCGGGCAAGGAGCGCACCCAGGAGGAGTTCTTCCACACCTTCAACGCCCTGCACGGGGCGCAGAAGCAGATCGTGCTGACCAGCGACAAGACGCCGCAGGAGATTCAGCACCTGGAAGAGCGCCTGCGCTCCCGGTTCAACTGGGGGCTCATCACGGACATCAAGCCGCCGCAGTTCGAGACCCGCGTGGCCATCGTGCAGCGCCGGGCCGAGCGTGAGGGCATCCCCCTGAGCGACGAGGTGACCTTCTACCTCGCCCGCCTGGTGTCCGCGAACGTACGCGAGCTCGAGGGCGCGCTCACCCGCCTGATGGCCTATGCCAGCTTCAACCGCGAGCCGGTGACCATCGACTTCGCCAAGCGGGCGCTGAAGGACATCCTGGACCAGCGCGCCCGCGCGGTGACCATCGACAGCATTCAGCGCATGGTGGCCGAGCACTTCGACGTGAAGGTGGCCGACCTGCGGGGCAACCGCCGGCTGCGCACCATCACGCACCCGCGCAGCATCGCCATGTACCTGTGCCGCAAGCACACGCAGGCGTCCTTCCCGAGCATCGGCAAGGGCTTCGGCGGCAAGGACCACAGCACGGTGATCTCGGCCTGCAAGCGGGTGGAGCAGTCGCTGGCGGACGACCAGACGCTGCGCACCGAGATCGAGAGCATCGAGCGCCGCTTCTCGTCCTGAGCGGCGTGCTGGCCTACGGGTCCCACGCGCCCCCGCGGCGCCTCACCTCCCCCACCTGATGTGGTCGTCCAACCTGGGCTGCGGTGCGCCTGCGGCGTTGGCGCGGCCCGTCGAACCCACGCCCTCGGCCCCCGTCCAACCACGCCCCGCTGGCCCAGGCAGCCCGTGGGGCGCTCGATGCTCTTCGATCCGCGGTGTCGGGTGCGAGACGTGTCCGCCGTGGGGCGGGCCGAACGCCTCACCCCCCTGTGGAGAACTTGTGGCCAACCCTGTGGTGAACCCTGTGCCTCGCCTGGGGTTGGGCTGTGGGTCGGGGAATCGCCCGCCGTGGGTCACAGCTTTCCCCAGGATCACCCCCGGGAAACTGTGGACGTAGATCCGTCGTCGTTTCGGCGTGTTGCGGACGTTGTCCACAGAATCACAGGCCCGATGATGACGGTAGGCTCTGGAATTCTCCCTTGATTTGAGGGCTGGAAAACCATCGGGCCTTGTGGGATGGTCCGCGCTCGAATCGCTCGGGACCGCAGCGGCGCTGGTCTTCCCAGCCGTCGCCGCCCGATCGCCGTCAGGGGTGCAGCATGAAGCTCGTCGTCAACCGTGATCTGTTCGCCCGTGCCCTGGCCCGGGTACAGGGTGTCGTCAGCCGCAAGTCCAGCATGCAGGCCATCTCGAACGTCCTGCTGCAGGCCAGCACGGACGGCCGGCTGCGGGTGGCGGCCACCGATCTGGACGTGACCTTCGACGGCGCCATCGCTGCCCGCATCGGCGAGCCGGGCGAGATCACGGTGGACGGCAAGCGGCTGTACGAGGTGATCCGCAGCCTGCCCGGCGAAGAGGTGGACCTGTCGGTGGGCGACGCGCACCAGGTGAAGCTGGTGTGCAAGAACACCGAGTTCACCCTGCTGGGGGCCACCGCCGATCAGTACCCCGAGCTGCCGAGCGCAGCGGGCGTGGCGTTCACGCCGGTGGACGGCCTGGCGCTGCGCCAGCTCATCGACCGCACGATCTTCTCGGTGTCCACCGACGAGTCGCGGCCCAACCTGAACGGCGTCTTTTTCCGCAGCCTGGGCGGCGGGCGCCTGCGCATGGTGTCCACGGACGGCCACCGGCTCAGCCAGGGTGAGCGGGACGCCGGGCGCGAGGGCGACATCGCCGAGCACGACGGCGTGATCATCCCCCGCAAGGGCGTGTCGGAGCTCAGCCGCCTGCTGGGCGAGGTGGGCGCCGATGTGCGCTTCGGCTTCCTGGACAACAACCTGGTGGTGGGCGCCGAGGACCTGACCCTGTTCGTCCGGCTCATCGACGCCGCCTTCCCGGATTACCGCCAGGTGATCCCCAAGGCCAGCGGCAAGAAGGCCGTGGTCAACCGGCTGGCGTTCCTCGACAGCCTGAAGCGGATCAGCATCCTGGCCAGCGAGCGGACCCACGGGGTGCGCATCGAGGTGCACGAGGGGCGGATGGTCCTCTCGAGCGACAACCCGGATCTGGGGAAGGCCCGCGAGGAGCTGCCCATCGAGGGCTACAACGGCGACGAGCTGGTCATCGCCTTCAACGCCCGGTACGTGCGCGACATCCTGGGGATCCTGGACGCCGAGAAGGTGGAGCTGGCCCTCAACGAGTCGCTGGCCCCCGGGCTGTTCCGCGAGCACGGCAACGAGGACTACCTGTTCGTCGTGATGCCCATGCGGCTCTGAGCCGCGGGCGCTCGCCCCGGCCCTGCCCGTGCACCTGACCCACCTGCGCGTCCGCGACTTCCGCAACCTCTCCGACGTCGCCCTGAGCCCGAGCCCCCGCTTCAACGTGCTGGTGGGGGCCAACGGGCAAGGCAAGACGAATACCCTGGCGGCCCTGTACTGGTTGGCGACCCTGCGGCCCCTGCGGGCCCGGCGTCTGCGCGAGGTGGTGCGCTGGGGGCAGCCGGCCGCCCGGGTGGAGGGGACCGTGACCCACGAGGGCTTGAGCCACGCCCTGGCGGTGGGGCTGGTGGAGGGTGAGCGGGTCGCCTGGCGCGAGGGCAAGCGCAGCCGCGCCAGCGACTACTTCGGGGCCCTGGAGGTGGTGGTCTTCACCCCCGACGATGTGGGCCTGGTGCGCGGCAGCCCCGAGGACCGGCGGCGCTTTCTGGATCGGGCGGTGTTCACCGGGCGGCCGGCCCACCTGGCGGCGGTCCTGGCCTACCGCAAGGCGCTGAGCGGGCGGAACCGGCTGCTGCGCGAGCAGGGCGACGACGCGGTGCTCGAGGCTTTCGAGCTGGCCCTGGCCCAGGCGGCGGTGGGGCTGATCGAGGCGCGGGACCGTTACCTGACCGGGCTGGGGCCGCGGTTTGAGGCGGCCTGGGCCAGCATCACTGGCGACGACGCGCCGGCCCGCTTGCGTTACCGCGCCAGCCTGGCGCCGGGCGCGGAGGGGGCGGCGGCGCTGGCGGAGGCCTGGGCCGAGGATCGTGGGCGCGACCGGGAGCGCGGCTTCACCCAGCGCGGGCCCCACGCCGACGATCTGGTGTTCCGCCTGGGGGACCGCCCCGCGCGGATCTACGCGAGCCAGGGGCAGCAGCGCGCCATGGTGCTGGCCTTGAAGATCGCCGAGATCGAGGCGCTGGAGGCGGCCTGCGGGCACGCCCCGGTCTTGTTGCTCGACGACGTGTCCAGCGAGCTGGATCCTGGACGCACGGAGCGGCTTTTCGAGTTCCTGGAGGGCTTCGGCGGGCAGGTGTTCATCACCACCACCGACCGGGCCTTCCTACGCATCAAGGGCGAGCAGAAGGTCTGGCGGGTCCAGGCCGGCGCCCTGGCCGAGGGGGAGTGATCCGATGGAGAAGTTCGTCATCCAGGGCCGGCGCCGGCTGTCCGGTGAGGTCACGCCCGGAGGCAGCAAGAACGAGGTGCTGCCCTGCCTGGCCGCCACCCTGCTGACCGAAGAGCCGGTGGTGCTGACCAACGTCCCGCGCATCCGGGACGTGGAGGTGATGTGCCGGGTGCTCGAGGCCCAGGGCGCCACCACCGAGTGGATCGGCGAGGATCAGCTCAGGGTGGACACCTCGGGGGTGAAGGGCACCGAGCTGGACGCGGAGCTCTGCCGCGTGGTGCGGGCCTCGATCCTGTTCGCCGGCCCCATGGTGGCCCGCGCCGGGCACGTGGTGCTGCCGCCACCGGGGGGTGACGTCATCGGGCGGCGGCGGCTGGACACCCACTTCCACGCCCTGGAGGCCCTGGGGGCCAAGGTGTCCGTCGAGGCCAACGCCTACGACATCCGCGCCGCCGGGCGCCTGAAGGGCGCCGACTTCTTCATGGACGAGGCCTCGGTGACGGCCACCGAGAACGCGGTGATGGCGGCGGCCCTGGCGAAGGGCACCACGGTGATCCGCAACGCGGCCGCCGAGCCCCATGTGTGCGGGGTGGCCCGCATGCTGGTGGCCATGGGCGCGCGGATCGAGGGCATCGGCAGCAACACGCTGACCATCGAGGGCGTGGATCGGCTGCACGGCTGCACCCACGAGGTGCAGACGGATTACCTGGAGACGGGCAGCTTCATCGGCCTGGCGGCGGTGACCCGCAGCGAGCTGACCATCCGCAAGGTGAACCCACAGAACCTGCGCATGATCCGCATGGTGTTCGAGCGGCTGGGGGTGCGCACCGAGGTGCGGGGCCCCGATCTGTTCGTGCCGGGCGATCAGGAGCTGGTGGTGCGGCCCGACTACCACAACGCCGTGCCCAAAGTGGATGACGGCATCTGGCCCGCCTTCCCCACCGACCTGATGAGCATCGCCATCACCGTGGCCACTCAGTGCAAGGGCACGGTGCTGTTCTTCGAGAAGATGTTCGAGGGGCGGATGTTCTTCGTGGATCACCTGCAGAGCATGGGTGCGCAGATCATCCTGTGCGATCCCCACCGGGTGGTGGTGGTGGGCCCGCAGGTGCTGCGGGGCCAGCGGGTGCAGAGCCCCGACGTGCGGGCGGGGATGGCCGTGCTCATCGCCGGGCTGGCGGCCGAGGGCGAGACCCAGATCTACAACATCCACCAGATCGACCGCGGCTACGCCCACATCGAGCAGAAGCTGCGGTCCATCGGCGCGGCCATCGAACGGATGCCCGTCTCGGGCAAGGCTCGATTCTAGAATCAGATCAGTGGTTCATGGCGGGCGGGACGCCGGCTAGCGGCTCAGGCGCGCGATCATCCGGTCGGCGGCCTTGATGGCGCCGGGCGACCGCTCCATGGCCCGCCAGCGCTTGCAGTGGGTCAGGGCCTCGCCTTGCTCGCCCACGCCGGGGAGCAGCCGACAGAGCGCCTGGTGGGGCCCCTTGGCCGACGGCTTGAGCTGGGCCGCCTTCTTGTACGCCGCCACACCGGCCTTCATCTGCTTGCCCGCCACCAGGGCCTTCGCCTCGGCGAGCGCGTCGCGGTAGGCGTCGCCGCTGGGGGAGGGATCCGCCGCGGGGGCGCTGCGGGTGATGGGCTGCTCTGCCGAGGGATCCAGGGGTACGGGCCGCCGGCGACGGCGGCGGTTCGTGCGCGGGGTGATCTCGGCCACGGAGGCCGGGGCGGCCTGAGTGGCGGGGGTGCGGGCGACCGAGGGGGGCGCGGCCTGGGTCGTGGGCGCCGCCTGGGTGGCGGGGGTACGTGCGACCGAGGGGGGCGCGGCCTGGGTCGGGGGCGCCGCCTGGGTGGGCGGGGCGCTGGGCGGCGCCACGGCGACGGACGCAGGCACCCGGGCCGGGCGAGCGTCGGGGATGGCGGCGTCGGGGATGGCGGCGTCGGGGACGACCGCGTCCGGGACGACCGCATCGGGCGTGGCCGCGTCCACCACCGCCGCGTCGAGCACGGCGGGGTGCGCCGCCTGGGAGCTGGGCACCGCCCGCACGGTCGAGACGGGCATGGCGGGCGGATCGGGGGTGACGGCGATGACCGCGGCGTCCGCTGGCCCTGGCTCAGCGCGACGACGGTTGGCCCACAGCAGGGCCAGCAGCCCCACCACGAGCACGGTGCCGGCCCCGAGCAGCGGCCACCAGCCCACGCCCGGTCGGCGGGGGGCGGCCGGGTGGGCCACCGCCTGCGCTGGCGGGGGGTTGGGCCGCGAGGTGGTCTCTTCGGCGGCGTGGACCTGCACCGGGGTGCGCGGCTCCATCCGCATGCCGCGCCACATGTTCAGCGCGGTCAGGAGCTGGGCGCGCATGTCGCCCGCGGTCTGGAACCGGTCCTCGGGCTTCTTCTGCAGCCCGTGCATGACCAGGTCGATGAGGGGCTGGGGCAGATCAGGGCGGTCGATGGTGGGCGGCGGCTGGGTACACAGCTCGCGCCACTTCTCGGTCCAGGCCTCGACCTGCTGCACGGGATCCAGCCCACGGAAGTCGAAGGGGGGCTCGCCGGTGAGCCCGCGGTACAGGATCACCGAGAGGGAGTAGAGGTCGGCCCGGGCGTCCACGTCATGGGCCCGCTCGAACTGCTCGGGGGCCATGTAGTTGTGGGTACCCATGGCCATGCCGTGCTGGGTGAGCTCGGAGCCGTCGACGTTCGACAGGTTCTTGCCGAGCCCCAGATCGATGAGCACCGGCCGCGGCGGGTGATCGGGCCGCAGCGGATCGTCCACCAGCATGATGTTCGCCGGCTTCAGATCCCGGTGGACCATGCCCTTCTGGTGCAGCACCCCCAGCCCGTCGAGCAGGGGCACCATGAGCTCCACCAGCGCCCGGGCGTCGATGCGGTGCAGCACGTCGTTGAGGGTGCGGCCGGGCAGGTACTCCATGACGGCATACATGGGGCCGTCGCGCTCCCAGCCGTGGTCGATGATCTCGACCACGTTCGGGTGGCGGAGCTGCTCGAGCAGCTTCACCTCGCGCTCGAAGCGTTTGACCTCGATCTGGCGCCCGGCGCGGCGCAGGACCTTCACGGCCACCGCTTGCCCGTCGGGCTGCATCTTCGAGTAGTAGACCGCGCCGAAGCTGCCGCCGCCGATGCGGCCGTGCAGGGGCAGGCGGCCGCCGTCCAGGGCCAGGCCGAGCAGGTTGTCGTGGCCCATGCCCTCCTGCCGGTGGCGCATGTGCAGCAGCACTTGGTTGTGCTCGACGCACACCGCGGGGGCGGTGGCCACGGGCGACTCGGCGCCACAGACGGGGCAGAACAGGCGGTCGATGCCCTCGCGCTGAGCCCAGCGGTCGCGGGCGACGCGGGCGAGCCCTGCGAACAGGCCCGTCTCGAGGGACAGGGCGTCGTCGTAGGGGTAGGCGCGATCGCCGGCGGCCTGGCAGAACTCCAGCGTGGCTGCCTTCTCGTAGGCCTCTTGCGGGGTCTCGACCAGGGCCGCGCCCTTGCGGGCCAGCACCAGCAGATCGGGATCGGTGGGGCCCCAGAGGGCCACCTCCATGGGGCCCACGGCCATCAGCGCCCGGGGCCGGGTGTTCCACAGCACCACGATGACGATGTCGGCGTCGCGCCAATCCAGCGGGTTCTGCCACGAGGGCTCGCGGCCACCGGTCAGGGGATCGGGGCGCGGCGGGCCGCCGTCGCCCAGGACGAACCGCACGTCATAGCGCCACCCGAGCTGGGCGTTGGCGCGGCCCACCACCGAGGTGATGCGCGCCGCGTCGGCGCGGGCGTCATCGCCAACGACGACCGCGATGCGCAGAGGGACGGGCGGTGGATGATCCACGTGGGCTTCCCGAGGGGGATCGGTCGCTGTCAGCACCGTAACACGGCCCTCGGACGTTGACCAAATTGGGGCCCGGGTGGCACAAACCCCCGACACACAAGCGGTTCAGGCGCAGTGTCGAGCGGCGGAGAGGGGGCCCGGGTGGTGAGATGGCTGGCGGTGGTGGTGGGGCTCTGCGGCTGTCGTGCGCCCGAGCCGCCGCCCGCGGGTGGATCGGCGCCGGCCGCGCAGAGCGCTTCACAGGCGGCCTCGCAGGCGGCGATCAGCGCCGCGCCGGCCCTGGGCGACCGGCCGCGACCGGACGGCGACGACTCGGTGCCCTTGCGGGCCCTGCAGCGGCAGCTCCGCTACAAGCACTTCCGGGCGCAGATCCCCGTGGCGGTGCCCGAGGCGCTGGGCCCCACCTTGCCGGCGCTGCTGCCCGCCGAGCCGGCCGACGGCTTCAAGGTGGTGGCCCACGAGCTGAAGCGGCGGATGGCCCTGAGCCGGCCGGCGCCGGACCGGCGGCAGGAGATGCTGCGGGCGGTGACGCGGCTGGAGGGGCTGGAGCTGCGCGAGGCCTTGAAGGCCCGGCTGGTGGCCGAGGGCTGGGCCGCGGCCGGCGCGCCGCTGGCGGACCGCTACAGCGATCCGGCCCGCGGGGTGCTGACGCTGGCGGTGAAGGTGCCCGAGGAGCAGGCCACCGTGGTGGAGTGGGTGCTGGACCGCAAGCCGGCCGACGGGCCGCTGACGGGCGCCGAGGCGTTGCTGGCCCAGGCCCCGCCCTGGCTGAGGGCGGCGGGCTGGCCGGCGGCGCCGACGGGCTACGAGTTCAGCCGCTTTCACGCCCGCGGGGGCGGCATCCGCACCACCGACGTGGAGCGGCTGGCGGTGGCGCTCCCCGGGGCCCCCGGAGCACACCAGGCGGCGCTGGAGGCGCGGGTGCAGGCCCACGGCTACACGGCGCGGGCCGATCACCCCCACAGCTTCAAGGGCCCGGACGGCATGACCTTCGCGTCGGTGATCGAGGGAGACAGCCTGGTGGCCGTGCACCAGCGGCGCTGGCGGCAGCCGGCCCCGGCCGCCCCGATGGCGCCCGCGTCCGGCGCTGCGCCCGCGTCTCAGCGGTAGAACAGCACCGCCAGATCCACCAGCAGGTTGCAGGCGGCGTGGTAGATCGCGGGGGCGAGCACGCCGCCGCTGCGGCGCCGCAGCCAGCCGAAGAGCAGGCTGGGGAAGAACACGGCCAGCCGGCTGGGGTGGGGGATGGTGGCGATGTGCCCCACCGCGAACAGGGCGCTGGTGAGCAGCACGCTGGCCACGTTCACGTCGGCGCCCAGGATGCGCCGGTCCCGCCCGATGAGGCCGTCCAACCGGCTCTGCAGGTAGCCCCGGTAGAAGACCTCTTCGGGCACCGCCACCAACAGGAACTGCACCAGCACCAGGTTCAGCAGCCACCACCAGCCGCGCTGCGCCCGGTAGGGCACGGTGTCGGCGGCGGTGAGCGCCGTGCCCAGCCGAAGCCGGTCCGCGGGCAGGCGATCGCCGCCGGCCTGCACGTCCACGGTGAGCGCCGACGCCTCGGTGCGCCAGGCCACCATGCCCACGCTGCCGCCCCGCACCGTGAGCGTGCCCCCGTCGGCCCGGGCCTGGTGTCCGCCCGCCACCACCCGCAGGGGCCCGTCGGCCACCACCTCGGCCTCGAGGCGCTGCCCCGCCGGCAGCCGCCAGCGCAGGCGGTGCTGCGCGTCGGTCTCGGTGTAGAGCCACACGTCGCCCTCGGCGGGGCGGGCCACCCGGGGGGCCTCCTGCAGCGCCACCGGCCAGCGATCCAGCCGGGCCTCGGCCGGGGCGGCCTCGCGGCCCAGCCACTGGGTCTGCCAGCCGTGGAAGCCCAGCAGGTAGGGCGGGAAGGTCAGCAGCATCAGCCACAGCGCGGCCTTCAGCGCCGAGACCGGGCGGCGGCGGTGGATGCCCAGGTCCTCAGGATCTTCGCCCCGCCGGTGCAGCACCTCGATGGGCAGGTACAGGAAGGTGGCCGCGACGATGACCAGCAGGTAGGCGCGCAGCCAGCCCACCGCGCCCTGGGCCAGGGTGAGGCCGACGGTGACCACGAGCGTCGCCCCGTACAGCAGGGCGATCTCGACGACGCGGCGGCGGCGGGTGGGCTCGGCCATGGCCGCGCATTGTGGGGGGCGCGGCCCGGCGGGGCAAACCCGTCGACGGGGCGGGCCGCGGGGGGCTATGTTCGGCCCGTGGACGGGTGGGCACTCTTCACAGCGATTGGGCTGTTGGCGGTCTTTGCCGGGCTGAGCTGGCTCGTGCGCCGCGGTGTACCCGGCGTGCCCCAGGCCGAGGGTGATCTGCGGCTGCTGCAGCGGGTGCCGCTGGGCCGGGGCGCCGAGGTGCTGGTGGTGGCCCTGGGCGAGCGCCGCCTGCTGCTGGCCCACGACGCCGCGGGTGTCCGTCTGTTGACCGCACTGGACGATGGGTTGGCCGAGGCACCCACCTTCGAGGGCGCCCCCGCTGAGCCGACGCCGTGAGGGGCCCGGCCCTGGCAGCAACCACCCTGCTCGGACCGGCCGTCGCGCTGGCTCAGGAGGCCGCGCCGCTGGCCGGCGAGGTGGAGCGGGCGGCCGTCTGGCTCGTGGTGGTGACGGCGGCGCCCCTGCTGGCGGTGGCCGCCACCGCCTTCGCAAAGGCCGCCGTACTGTTGGGGCTGTTGCGCGGCGGCCTGGGCGTGCCCGGGGCGCTGCCGGCGGCGGTCACCACGGCGCTGGCGGCGCTGCTGGCCCTGCTGGTGATGACGCCCGTGGCCCAGCAGGCGGGGGCGGCGGCCGGCCCGCTGCCCCCCGCCGACGGCGACTGGGCGGCCGCCGTGGATCGCGGCTGGCCGCCGGTGCAGGCCTTCCTGGTCCGCCACACCGATCCCGATGACGCCGCCGCGGTGCGGGGGGCCACCGCCCAACTCGACCCGCAGGCGGCGCCCAGCCGGGCCGAGGGGATCACCGCCTTCCTCATCAGCGAGTTGGGGGCCGCCTTCGAGCTGGGCGTGCTGCTGCTGCTGCCCTTCCTGGTGGTGGATCTGCTGGTGGCGAACACCCTGACCACGGTGGGCTTCGCGGGGCTGCCGCCGCCGCTGGTGGCCCTGCCCTTCAAGCTGCTGCTGTTCGTCGCGGTGGACGGCTGGGCCCTGTTCGCCCGGGGCTTCATCGCGGGGTACAGCGGGTGAGCCCCGACCTGCTGGGGCTGGTGCAGGAGGCGGCCTGGCTCGCGCTGTGGCTCAGCGCGCCGGTGCTGGCCGCGGGCGCGCTGGCGGGCACCCTGGCCGGGCTGCTGCAAGGCCTGACGGGTTGGCAGGAGGCCACCTTGAGCCACGTGAGCCGGGTGCTGCTGGTGGCCGCCGGCTGGGCCCTGGCCGGGCCCTGGATCGCCCGCAGCTTGCGGGCCTTCGCCCAGGCCGCCTGGGGCGGCGGGTGAGTTGGGCTATCGCGGCGCGGGTGCTGGCGGCGGTGCTGCCCCTGCCCCTGGGCGGCGCGGCCGCGCGGGGGGCGCTGGGTCTGGCCCTGGTCCTGTGGCTGTCGGCGCACGCGCCGCCGCCGCCCGCCTTCACGATGTCGGGGTTGCTGGCCGAGCTGGCCCTGGGCGCGGCGATGGGGCTGCTGGCGGCCCTGCCCGCCCACGCGGGGCAGGGGCTGGCGGGGGACGGGCCGGCGGCCTTGGGGCAGGTGGGGCGGGCGCTGAGCTGGGCCGTGTTCTTCGGCATGGCGGGGCCGGCGCTGTGGGGCCTGGGCCTGGCCGGGAGCCTGCGGGTTGCCCCGGCCGCCGCGTGGCCCGCCGGGGCCGTCGTGGAGGGAGGCGGCGCCTTGTTCGCCGCTGCGGTGGCCCTGGGGCTGCCTTGCTGGGTGGCCACGCTGGCGGTGGGGCCCCTGGCCGGCTGGGTCGGCCGCGTGGGGCAGCCGGGCGCCGGCGCGGCGGTCTGGGCGATGCGCCCGGCGGCGGTGCTCGCCCTGTGGGTGGTGTGCCTGCCCTTCGCCGCCGACTGGTTGGGATCGCTGTGGCAGGTGGCCCTGGGTGGCTGACGGCGCCGAGCGGGCCCGGGCGCGCGGGGATCTGCCCCACGCCCCGGCGTGGACGGGCGCGGGCGTGGCGTTGGGCGGCGGCCTGGGCGCCGCGGTGGGCGGCGTGGCCGTGCCCTGGCGGGCCTTGCTGCGGGCGGGAGTGGTGGGCGATCAGGCCGTCTGGGAGTTGGCGCGGCAGGCGCTGGCGGTGGGCGTCGGCGGGGCCCTGGCCGGCGCGGTGGGGGGCCTGGTGGGGGCGCAGATCACCCTGGGGGCCTGGGCGCCGCGGTGGCGGCGGCGGCTGCGGCCCGGCCCCGCGCCCCGGCGGACGGGGGTGCTGGCCCTGGGCGGTGGCCTGCTGGCTGCGCTGGCGCTGCCCCTGGCCCTGCGGGGCGGGCACGATCCGGGGCGGCTGCTGGTGGCGGCGTGGGTGGCCGGCTTCGGGCTGGGTGCGGCAGGGGTGGCGCTGGCCGCGGCGGTGGATCGGGGGCGGGCCCAGGCGGCCTGGCGTGAGCGGACGAAGCCGGTGAACCCGCGCCGGGATCCCGACGAGGCGGCGCCCGAGGCCCGCGCGGCGGTCAGCGCCCGCGGGCGCGAGGCAGGGCCGACCGCAGATCCTTGACCAGCTTGAACCAGGTCTTGCGGTCGTAGGGCTGGTTGAGGATGTGGAACTCCTTGCGCACCAGGCCCACGCACCCGAAGCAGTAGTTGCAATCGGCGCAGTCGGTGCAGCGCTCCAGGTAGGCGCTGCCCACGCAGCGCAGGCAGTCCGTCAGGTGGTTGCTGCGGTGGCACTGGGTGCAGTGGGCCAGGTGGTTGCTGTCGGTGCACCCCTGGCTGTCCACGGCGTAGTTGCACCCGTGGCACTCGGTGCATCGTTCGCAGAACATGCACTGGCTGCAGTTGTCACAGTCCACGGAGCCGTACGAGCCGGGGTTGCCCCGGTCGGCGGCGGCGCGCTCGAGCCGAGCGAACTCGGCGAGGAAGGTGCGGGCGTCCATGGCGGCACCTTAGCCGGCCTGGATGCCTCCGCACAGCCCCTCACGGGCCGCCCAGGACCAGCGGAAAATGCCGCTGGGAGTGCGACTGTTGCAGGAGGGCGCCATGCCGTTGGACGCCTGTCACCAAACGCAATGCGGGCCTTGCAGGCCCGGCCGTGTCCCGGGGGCGCCTTTGACCCGCGCGGCACCGGGGCCCACTCTCAGGTGTCGCCGGCGCGCTGGGGGAGACGTGCGGCACCGAGGTCACTTCCGCTGCTGGTGGCTGGGCGCCCTGGGCGCCCTCGCGCTGGTGTGGGCGACCTCGGCCCAGGCGGATCCCGGCCCCGGGACCTACTACATCCGGCCGCTGGGGGCGGTGGATCCGGCCCAGGCCCGCTACGCCTGCCGCATCGTGCGCGAGGCCTTCCAGCTCCGCTGCGTGGTGCTGCGTGCCCGGCCGCTGCCCCAGCGGCACCTGCGGGCCGAGCGCCAGCAGTACGACGCCGACGGGCTCATCGACGTGCTGTTCCGGGACCTGCCCACCGACGGCGTGGGCCTGATGGGCTTGACCAATGCCGATCTGGCAGACGCCCGCCGGCCGCGCTTCGTGTTCGGTCTGGCCTCACTGGTGGATCGGGTGGGGGTGGTGAGCCTGGCGCGCTTCCGCAACACCTGGTGGGGCACCGATCCCGATCCCGCCCGGTTTCGGGCGCGCCTGCGCAAGGTGCTGGTGCACGAGGTGGGGCACACGCTGGGGCTCGAGCACTGCCCCAACCCCCACTGCGTCATGCGCGACGACGCCGATCTGGAGGCGCTGGACCAGTCCCCCGAGGGCTTCTGCCGCCGCTGCCGAGGCGGGGTGGCCGACGGGCGCAGGGTGCGGCCGGGCACCGCGCGCTGGCACTACCTGCGCGGGCACGCCCACCTGGGGCGCGGCCAGCACCCGCAGGCGGTGTTCCACCTGCAGCTCGCCGCCGAGCTCGACCCGCTGGACGCGCTGGCAGCCAACGATCTGGGGGTCGCCTACCTGCGCCGGGGCGACGGCGGCCGCGCGCTCTGGTGGCTGCGGCACGCCCGCAAGCTGGCGCCGGGGCTGCCCAACGCGGCCTTCAACGAGGGCCTGATCTACTTGTCCGTGAGCGACCACCAGCGCGCCCGCGAGGCCTTCGAGGCCGTGCTCACGGTGGATCCGAGCTGGGCCCTCGCCCACAAACAGCTCGGGCTTCTATATGACGAGTTTCTTGCGAAGCCCACGGAAGCTCTGGCCCACTACCAGGCGTACCTGGACCTCGAGCGCGGGCAGGACCGCGACGTGGAGGCCCGGATTCGTCTGATCAAGGGCGGGGGTGAGCCCCACCCCTGAGGAGAGGCCGGCGGCGGGCGGTGCGCGAGGCAAAGACCCAGATCTTCGAGGCTGAGCCGTCGGCCCCGGACCACCGCGACGTGGCCATGCTGGTGCTGATCCGCGGGCCCCGGCTGGGGCTGAAGGTGGATCTGCAGGGCCGCCAGGAGCTGGTGCTGGGCCGCGACAAGAACTGTCATGTGGCGCTGGAGACCGACAGCGCGTCCCGCCGGCACTGCAAGTTCGTGCGCCTGCTGGACCAGTGGTACGTGGAGGATCTGGGCAGCACCAACGGGACCTACGTGTCGGGCCGGCGCATCAGCAGCCGGGTGCCGGTGAGCAACGGCGAGCTGATCCAGGTGGGCTCGGCGATCCTCAAGTTCATGGCCGTCAGCGACGTGGAGGCGGCCTGGTATGAGGAGATCCACCGGGTGGCCATCTACGACGGCCTGACTCAGATCCACAACCGGCGCTACTTCGAGGAGTTCCTGGATCGCGAGGTGGCCCGCGCCCAGCGCCACCAGCGCCCGCTGGCGTTGCTGATCTTCGACATCGACCACTTCAAGCAGATCAACGACAGCCTGGGGCACCTGGCGGGGGACGCGGCCCTGCGGCTGATGGCCGGGGTGGTCAACCGGCGCATCCGCCGTGAGGAGCTGTTCGCGCGCTACGCCGGCGACGAGTTCGTGGTGGTGCTGCCCGAGGCGGATCTGGTGCAGGGCGAGCACTTCGGGCGCCAGCTCTGCCAGCTCGTGGCCGAGAGCGAGCTGACCTTCCAGGGGCACCGACTGCCGGTGACCGTGAGCGTGGGGGTGGCGGCGCTGGACAACGGGATGCATGGGGCGCAGTCGCTCATGCAGGCGGCGGACAGCGCGCTTTATCGGGCGAAGGAGGCGGGCCGCAACCGCGTGTCGCGCTGATCGCGACCGGCCGCTGGCCCCGGGCGGTGGGCCGCGCCCGTCGGCGGGCTCAGTCCTGCTCGTAGCGGACCAGGATCACCGTGATGTTGTCGGTGCCGCCGGCCTTGTTGGCCGCGTCGATGAGGCGCTCGCACTTCTCGTCGAGATCGTCGCCCTCGCCGTTGAGGATCTTGGCCATGTCGTCATCGCTGACCATGCCCGACAGGCCGTCGGAGCAGAGCAGGTAGACGTCGCCGGTGACCGGCTGCTCGTGCATCACGTCCACCTGCACGGTCTCTTTCATCCCCAAGGCGCGCACGATGACGTTCTTGTGCGGGAACGCCTCGATCTCCTCGGGCGTGAGCTGGCGCATCTTGATGTAGTCGTTGAGGAGCGAGTGGTCCTCGGTGAGCTGCTCGAGCACGCCGTTGCGCATCCGGTACACGCGGCTGTCGCCCACGTGGCCGATGTAGCAGGTGTCGTTGACGAAGAAGGTCACCACGATGGTGGTGCCCATGCCCTTCAGCTTCGAGTCCCGCGAGGCGGCCTCGAAGATCCGGCGGTTACTCAGCTTGACGCCGGTAACTACCCGATTTTCTTCGTACTTACGACCCTTGTCCATCTTGTAGGGCCAGGTGATCTCGTCGTCCTCGGCGGTGGCCCGGAAGAACTCTGCCAGGGTCTCGACGGACATCTGGCTGGCCACCTCGCCCGAGGCGTGGCCGCCCATGCCGTCGGCGACGATGAACAGGTTCTCTTCGCGGAAGAGCCGCAGGCTGTCCTCGTTGTGGGCGCGCTTCATCCCGACGTGGGTGCGTCCGGCCGAGGTGAGCTTCATCGCGGGGCCTCCGTCCAAAGCGAGAGATCGATGACGTGCTCGCGCACGTCACGGGTGACGAACATGACCGGGGGCTCGCCCGGCGCGAGGGTGGCGCGCTGCACGCTGATCTGCACCGGCCCGTCCCCCAGCGCCCGCAGATCCTCCGCGGGGACGGTGAGGGTAGCGCCCTGGCCGTGGCAGTCCAGCCCCACGGTGTCGGCGCCGGCGTCGCGGGCCAGCAGCACCCGCACCTGACCGGCGGTGCGCCAGATGATCTGGAGCCCCTCGCCGTCGACCTCGATGGCCTCGAGCGCCACGGGCTCGGGGGCCTGCACGCTGGCCCGCAGGGGCTCGGCCACGTCGGCGCCCCGGGCGGCCACGCGGTACTGACCGCCCGCCAGGTAGGGCAGCTCCTCGGGGCGATCGGCGTCGTAGACCACGCCGGTGACCCGGAAGTCGAAGGCGGGCAGCGCGCGGGGCGCCACCGTGATGGGCTGGTCGCTGAGGGGCGCGGGGGGCGTGACGGTGAGTGGGCCCACGTCGAGCAGATCGATGCTGGCCCGGTGGGCGGCCTCGCCCTGCACCCAGCGGAGCTGGCAGGTGCCCAGGGGCGGCGGCGGCTCGAGCATCCAGGCCTGCTCGGCCTGCGCCAGGGCATGCAGCGCCTGGGCGGGTGGCTGCCCATAGCAGGCCATGACCTGCCCGCTGACGGCCACCCCGGGCTCGCCATAGGTGTGGGTCAAGGTCACCAGGCCGGCACGGCCGCCGTCCACCGTGGGGGGCTCGGGCTCACTGGCCGGCCCCTGGCAGGCGCAGAGCGAGAGCGTCACGGCGGTGGCAGCGAGGGCGCGCATCCTGGGGATCCAAGCAGGATCCCCCCGGCTTGGCAAGGTCGCGGCCGGTGGGCGACCCTGGGGCCATGCAGGTGTCCATCGGATGGGGGCGCGCCCCCCAGGCGTTGACGGTGCCCGACGGGGCGACGGTGTTCACGGCCCCCCCACCGCCCCCGGCGGCGGCGGACTGGTCGGCGCGGGTGGCGGCGGCGCTGGCGGCCCCGGTGGGGTCGGCGCCGCTGGCCGCGCGGCTCGCGGGGATCCGCCGGGTGGCGGTCCTCGTGCCCGACCGCACCCGCAAGGGGGTCACCGAGGCCCTGTGGGGGCCGGTGCGGGCGGCGCTGGAGGCCGCGGGCGTGGCCTGGACGGTGGGCGTGGCCACCGGGAAGCACCCGCCCACGCCGCAAGGGCCGCCCGGCGCCTGGGTGCACGACGCCCACGATCCCGCCTTGGTGCGGGTGGGCCACACCGCCGCGGGGACCCCGGTGGCCTTCCCGGCGGCGGTGCTCGAGGCCGATCTGCGGGTGGTGCTGGGCGAGATCCGCCCCCACTACTTCGCGGGCTGGGCGGGGGGCGCCAAGGGCCTGTTCCCCGGGGTGGCCGGCGAGGCGGGCATCTGGCGCAACCACCTGTTGAAGGCGGCCCCGGGGGCGCGCCTGGGCCAGGTGGAGGGCAACCCCTGCCGGGCGGACATGGAGGCGGCGGCGGCGCTGGCGGGCCCCAGCTTCATCGTCAACCTGGTGCGGGGCGCGGCGGGGCCGGTGCACGTGGTGGCCGGCGATCCGGTGGCGGCCCACCGGGCGGGGGTGGCCCTGGCCCGGCCCTTGTTCGAGGTGCACAGCCCCCGGCGCTTCCCGGTGGTGGTGGTGTCGGACGGGCACCCGGTGACCGCCAGCCTGTACCAGGCCTGCAAGCTGCTGCCGCCGGCGGGGGCGCTGGTAGCGCCGGGGGGCCGGGTGGTGCTGGCCGCGGCGCTCCACGAGGGGGTGGGGCCGGTGCAGGTGATCAACGAGGCCATCTTCGATCTGGGGGTGCGCCACGCCCTGCCGCCCGGGGTGGAGGTGTGGCTGGCCAGCACTCGCAGCGCGGCCGAGATCGCCCCCACCTTCGCCCGCTGGACCCCCAGCGTCGAGGCAGCGCTGGCCGGGGTGGTGGGGCCCGAGCTGGCCGTGTGCCCCCACGCAGGGGAGCTGGTCCCCGTGGGTACGCCGGCGCCCATGACCGGGGCCGAATGAATCGGCGCGGGCGGCGGTTTGACCCCTGGATGAAGCCGAAGATACCGTGCCGGCGCATGCGCCCCCTCGTCCTCCTCGCGCTGTGGCTCTGGGGCTGCGGCGCCGCCCCGCCCTCGGCGTCGGCGCTGCACGCCCAGGCGGGCCTGAAGGCCCAGGCGGGGGATCTGCCGGGCGCCGCCGCCCTGTACGACCGGGCCTGTGAGGCCGATCCCGATCAACCCGCCGTGTGGCTGGCCGCCGCCGACGCCTGGCGGCGGCTGGGGGACTGGGCCAAGGCCGCCGAGCGGGCCGAGACGGCCACGGCGCTGGCCCCCGAGGATCCCGAGCCCGTGGCCGCGCTGGCCCAGGCCCGGCTGAATCAGGAGCAGCCCGAGGCCGCCCGCGACGCCTGGCGGGCCTTCACGGCACGGGCCCCCGAGCGGGCCGAGGGCTGGCAGGCCCTGAGCACCCTGCTGGCCATGCTGGACGATCTGGAGGGCGCCGAGCAGGCCCTGAGCCGGGCGGTGGCGCTGGCCCCCGAGGATCCGGCGGCGTGGCAGCGGCTGGGCAGCTACCGGCAGCGGCTGGGGCGGTCGGTGCCGGCGGCCCGGGCCTTCGAGAAGGCGGTGCTGTTGGCGCCCGGGCCCGGGCGGGACCTGGAGCCGCGCATCATGGCCCTGGCCCTGGACGGTGGCGATCGCGACCTGGCGCGGCGCTCGGCGGCGCGGGCTGTGGGCGCCCAGGCGCCCCCCGGTACGGCGGCCCTGCAGGTGGCCGCGCTCATGCTGAAGCGCGAGGACTATCTGGCGGCGGCCAACGAGCTGGAGCAGCTCCTGGCGGCCCACCCCGATCACCACGCCGCGCGGCTGCTGCTGGCGCAGATCATGGCCCGGGTGGACCGGGACGCCGACGCAGCGGCCCTGCTGGACGCCATCCCCGCCGAGGCCGAGGTGCACGCCGACGCGCTCCGGCTGCGGGGCCTGCTGGCGTTGGCGGCCGGGCGCCCGGCCGAGGCGGCGGCCCGGCTGGCCGAGGCGGTGCTGGCCCGGCCCGATCAGCCCGGCCTGCATCGGGATCACGCCCGCGCGCTGCGGGCGGCGGGGCAGCACGCCGAGGCCGAGGGCGTGCTGCGCGACGCCGTGGCCCGCTGGCCCCACGACCCCGACCTGGCCTTCATGGCGGCGATGGCGGCCCACGACCGCGGCGACGAGGCCGGGGCCATGAAGGGCATGCAGCAGATCCTGCAGCGCACGCCCCGTCACCCCGGCGCGCTGAACTACATCGGATTCGCCTGGGCCGAGGAGGGGGTGCGCTTGCGCGAGGCCGAGGCCATGCTGCGGCTGGCCCTGCAGCAGCGCCCCGAAGATCCCGCCATCACCGACAGCCTGGGCTGGGTCTTGTACCGGCAAGGGCGGCTGGCCGAGGCCGAGCAGGCCGTGCGGGCAGCGCTGGCGGGCTCGCCCGGTGAGCCCGAGGTGCTCTTTCATCTGGCGGCGGTGTTGCGGGCCGCGGGCAAGGCCGCCGAGGCCAAGGCCGCCCTCGAGGCCGCGCTGAAGCACAGCCCCGACGCCAAGGCCCGCCGCCTGTGGCAGGTGCGCTGGCGCCGGCTGGAGCAGGCCCCCAAGCCGCCGCAGGCTCCGCCGGCCCCGCCCCCCGAGTGAGGTGACGATGCGCCCTGTCTCTCTGCTGCTCGTGGCGCTGGCCGGTCTGGCGCTGACCGGCTGCCCCGACCGCTACCGGCGGCCCGACGACCTCCAGACCGATCCCGCGCCCTATGTGCAGGCGGTGCGCGACCGCAACGCCGCCGTGCACGCCCTGGCGGGCGAGCTGGCGCTGGAGGTCTGGCGGGGCAGCGAGCGGGTGCGGCTCAAGCAGCTCTTCGCCGTGCAGGTGCCCGATCGGCTGCGGCTGTCGGCCCTGACGCCCTTCGGGCAGGAGCTGAGCGTGCTGGTGAGCGACGGCGAGACGCTGAGCATCTGGGCCCAGGACGAGAAGCGCTTCTACCAGGGCGCCGCGAGCGCCGAGAACCTGGGCCGGCTGGTGCCCGTGCCCCTGGAGCCCGAGGCCCTGGCGGCGCTGCTGCGGGGCTCGGTGCCCCTGCTGGCGGGCGCCGAGCAGCAGGCGGTGACCTGGAACGGCGCCGAGGGCTGGGCGGTGCTGCGGCTGACCCGCGGCGACGTGGAGGAGCAGATCGGCTTCGAGCCCGAGCACCGGCGCATCGTCAGCCTGCGGCTTGAGCGCGCCGGCAAGCTGCTGCTGAAGGCCCGGCTGGGACGCTACGACGGCGAGGATCCGCGCACGGCCATGCCCCACCGGCTGCGGCTGGAGGCGCCGGGCGCGGACGCCACCGTGGACGTGGAGGTGGTGGACGTGACGGTGAACCCCGACCTGCCCGCCGAGGCCTTCACCCTGGAGCCGCCGCGGGGCATCGCGGTGGAGCCGCTGTGAGCGAGGACCGACTGTGAGCGACGGACCTGTGCGTGACGACGGCATGACCGCCCAGCGGCTGGGCGAGATCACCGATGAGCTGCTGGCGAGCTACGACCACGACCTGCCCGAGCGGGTGACGCTGCCCAACCAGGCCAAGGTGGTGGCGGTCATCGACGAATGCCGGCGC
Organism: Myxococcales bacterium; assembly: GCA_020633555.1. Taxonomy (GTDB): domain Bacteria; phylum Myxococcota_A; class Bradymonadia; order UBA7976; family UBA1532; genus JACKDL01. Next base: position 187,106 of record JACKDL010000003.1, read on the forward strand.
CTGCTGTTCCCCGGCTACTACGCCGAGGAGCCGCTGCCGGAGTCGAGCTGCCGCTTCAAGGTGGGCACCTGGCTGTGCGAGCTGTACAGCGACCTCACCCAGCTCATCTGGCGGGCCTTCGCCCACGAGGATCCCCGCCGCGACACCGACGACGTGATGGCCGAGGCCCGCCGCATCGCCGCGGACTTCGTGGCCTGCCTGCCCCACATCCGCATGGCGTTGAAGCTGGACGCCCAGGCGGCCCTGGACGGCGATCCGGCGGCGGGCAGCCTGGAGGAGGTGATCCTCACCTACCCGGGCTTCGAGGCCATCACCGTGCACCGCATCGCCCACTGGCTGTACGACGCCGAGGTGCCCTACATCCCGCGGGCCATGGCCGAGCACGCCCACATGCGCACGGGCATCGACCTGCACCCCGGCGCCCGCATCGGGCAGCGCTTCTTCATCGACCACGGCACGGGCGTGGTCATCGGCGAGACCACCGAGATCGGCGACGACGTGAAGATCTACCAGGGCGTGACCCTGGGGGCGCTGAGCGTGCACCGCCGGTTCGCCGGGGCCAAGCGCCACCCCACCTTGGAGGACGGGGTGGTGATCTACGCCGGCGCCACGGTGCTGGGCGGCGAGACGGTCATCGGCCGCAACGCGGTCATCGGCGGCAACGTGTGGCTGACGGCCTCGGTGCCGCCGGACACCACGGTCATCGAGAGCGAGCCGACGCTGGACTACCACCGGCGCCCGGGGAAGTAGGGCCGGCGGAGGTCACCCCTCAACCCAGGTGGGCCTCGACCACCGCCTCGTAGGCCGCCGACATCGCCGCGGTGAGGGGGCCCGGCGCGGCGAAGCCGTGGGCGTCGATGGCCCGCACCGGCACCACGCCGCGGGTGCTGGAGCAGATGAACGCCTCGTCCAGCTCGTCCAGCGCCTCGGCCGGGATGGCCGCCTCGGCCACGGGCACCGAGGCGGCCCGGGCCACCGCCAGCACGTGCCGGCGCGTGATGCCGTCCAGGATCCCCAGCCCCAGCGGCGGCGTGAGGAGCACCCCGGCGCGCACGGCGAAGAAGGTGCTGGTGGCCCCCTCGAGCACCCGGCCCAGGGTGTCCACGCGGAGGGCCTCCCAGGCCCCGGCCGCGTGGGCCGCCAGCCGCTCGGCGATGGCGCCCTGCCGCGAGGACTTCTTGGCCACGGGCTGCCCGTCGTCGCGGCGGGGCACCACGGTGGTGCTCAGCACGCAGCCGTGGGCCTTCAGGGCGGGATCCACCGGGGTCAGCGGGCGGGCGAACAGCACCCGGGTGGGCGTGAGCCCCTCGCGGGGATCCAGCGCCAGATCGGGGTTCACCCCCCGCGACACCATCAGCCGCACGTACGCTTCGTCGGCGCCCACCGCGGCGCACAGGGCCGCCACCTCGGCCCGCAGCACGGCCCCGTCGATGGCCTGGGGGGCCAGGCCCGTGCGGGCGCCCGAGGCCCGCAGCCGGTCGAGGTGCTCGGCCCAGAACAGGGGCCGGCCCCGGCGGGTGCTGAACACCTCGTACACCGCGTCGCCGAACAGGAAGCCCCGGTCCAGGGCGGGGACCACCGCCTGCTCGGCCGGGGTCACCCGGCCGTCGACACTGGCCCAGAGCCCGCTCACGCCTTGCCCAGCAGGCTGGCCTGGAAGCCGTCGGGCACCTGGTGGCCCAGCAGTTCGAAGACGGTGCCCGCCAGGTTGGCCAGCCCGGGGCGGGGCACGGTGTCGGCCAGCCGCGGCGCGAAGCCGTGGGGGTCGTACAGGCACAGGGGCACCGGGTTCAGGCTGTGGCTGGTGCGCGGCTTGAAGCCCCCCACGCCATCGCCCTCGAAGGCGCCCTTCTTGTCGCGCATGAACATCTCGTCGGCGTTGCCGTGGTCCGCCGTGATCAGCGCCACGCCGCGGTGGGCCTTCACCGCCCGCAGCAGCCGGTCGAGCTGCAGATCCACCGCCTCGACGGCCTGGATGGCCGCCTGCAGGTGGCCCGTGTGGCCCACCATGTCGCCGTTGGCGAAGTTGATGCGCAGGTGGCGGAAGTCGGGCAGCGCCTTCAGGGTGGCGTCGGCGATCTCGGCGGCCTTCATCCAGGGCCGCTGCTCGAAGGGCACGAGATCGCTGGGGATCTCCAGGTACGTCTCGCGCTCGTCGAACTTGCCCGAGCGGTTGCCGTTCCAGAAGTAGGTGACGTGGCCGAACTTCTGGGTCTCGCTGCAGGCGAACTGCGAGATGCCGTTGCGGGCCAGGTGCTCGCCCAGGGTGCGCTCGATCTTCGGCGGCGCCACCAGGAAGCGGCTGGGCAGCTTCAGATCGCCGTCGTACTGCATCATGCCGGCGTAGCGCACCTTGGGCACGGGCCCGCGATCGAAGCCGGGGAAGTCGGCGCCGTCCTCGAAGGCCCGCGAGATCTCGATGGCGCGGTCGCCCCGGAAGTTGAAGAGCACCACGCTGGCGCCATCGCGGATGGGCCCCACCGGGCCCGCGTCGTCGGCGATGACGAAGCTGGGCAGGAACTGGTCGGTGGTGCCGCCGCCCTCCTCGCGCAGGGTCTCGATGGCCTGACGGGCCGAGGCGAAGCGCCGGCCCTCGCCGCGCACGTGCACCTGCCAGCCGCGCTCGACCATGGCCCATTCGGCCTCGTAGCGGTCCATGGTGGTGGTCATGCGCCCGCCGCCGCTGGCGACGCGGTAGTCGCGGCCGCCGGTGCTCAGCTCGGCCAGCACCGCCTCGAGTCGATCCACGTACGTGAGCGCGGTCATGGCGCCCACGTCGCGGCCGTCCAGCAGGGGGTGGACCCGCACGGTCCGCACGCCCTGGCGGGCGGCGTCGCGCAGCAGGGCGTGCAGGTGGGCCTCATGGCTGTGCACGTTGCCGTCGCTGAGCAGGCCGATGAGGTGCAGGGCCTCGCCCGAGGCGCGCACGCCCTCGACGAGCCAGCGCCAGGTCTCGCCCTCGAACAGCGAGCCGTCCGCCAGCGCGCCCTCCACCAGCTTGGCGCCCTGGTCGTACACCTTGCCGGCGCCCAGGGCGTTGTGACCCACCTCGCTGTTGCCCATGTCGTCGTCGCTGGGCAGGCCCACCGCCGTGCCGTGGGCGGCCAGGGCCAGGTGCCCGAAGTCGGCCATGGCCCGGTCCAGGGTGGGGGTGCGGGCCAGGCGCACGGCGTCGCCGGCGTCGCCCGGGCCCAGGCCCACGCCGTCCATGACCACCACCAGCACGGGCCCCGGCACCGCCGCGATCCGCCCCTTGTCGAGCTGCCACCCCGCCATCGTCACGACCTCCTGTGCGCCACGGCCCCCGGAACCTACCGGATCGACCGGGCCGACGCGGCCCCTCTTCGACGGGTTTTCCCTGCGACCTGAATGTGGTGTAGGAAACGTCGTCGGCGGCCCGTCGTCGCGCGAGCGCGAGCGGCCGGGACCACACACCTCGGGGGAGGACCAGACCTCATGATTACAACCTTCGCGTTGCTGGTGGGGCTGCTCGCCCCGAGCACCGGCAAGCTCATCGTCACCACCAGCCCCAGCAGCGCTTCCATCTTCGTGGATGGCCAGGAGGCCAACGCCAAGTCGGGGCAGGCGTTCACCGTGCCCGCCGGCCAGCGCAAGGTCACCGTCAAGGCCAGCGGCCACAAGGACCAGACCAAGTCGGTGCTGGTGAAGAAGGGCGGCACGGCCAGGCTCACCGTGACGCTCTCGAAGGCGTCCACTCGCAAGACGCTGGTGCCGGTGAAGAAGCGCACCAGCAAGAAGCCCACCTTCAAGCGGCCCACCACGGGCACGGCGGGCGCGACCACCGACGGCAGCAAGCGGCCGGTGAGCAAGAAGCCGGTGGCCAAGCGGCCCGAGACCAAGCGGCCGGTGGCCAAGCGGCCGGGCAAGAAGACGCCCATCAAGAAGACCAACACCGTCAAGCGCAAGCCGAAGACGGTGGTGGCCGAGAAGCCCCGCGTGGGCGAGAAGCCCCAGCCCCGGGTGGCCAGCAAGCCCAACGTGACCCGCAAGCCCGTCAACACCCGGCCCCGGGCCGGCGGCGGCGGCGGCGTGTCGGGCGCGGCGCCCGAGCCGGCGCCCGCGCGGCGCACGAGCACCAAGCCGGCGGCCATCTTCGCCTTCGTGGTGGGCGGCCTGGCGGTGACCGGCGGCGTGCTGGCGGGCATGCAGGCCGACGGCAAGGCCGAGGACTTCAACAAGAGCCTGGATCGGCGCGAGAAGATGGATCTGCGCGACGAGGCCGAGGGCTGGGCGCTGGGCAGCAACATCGCCTACGGCGTGGGCGCCACCGCCATCGTGGTGGGGGCCGTGCTGTGGGCCATGGACGACTCTGACGGTTATGCGGCCTCGGTCGCGCCCCTGCCCGAGGGCGGCGCGATCGTGGGCCTCGGGGGGACCTTCTGATGCAGCGCACTCTGCGCCTCTGGATGCAGGCCACGGCTGCGGCCGGCCTGCTGCTCGCCACCGGCTGCACGCCGGACCTGAACGAAGACGAATGCCAGCCGGCGGATCCCAACGCCTGCGCGTTCCGCCCCGGCACCGTGTGCAGCCCCGAGGGCTGGTGCGTGCTGCCGGAGCCCACCGTGGTCCGCCCCGATCAGGGCGGGGGCCAGGGCGGGGCGGGCGGCCAGGGCGGCGGCGCCGGCGGTGCCGGCGGTGAGGGCGGCGCCGGGGGTGCCGGGGGTGCCGGCGGCATGGGCGGTGCCGGGGGTGCCGGCGGCATGGGCGGTGCTGGCGGTGCCGGTGGCATGGGCGGCGAAGGCGGTGCCGGTGGCATGGGCGGAGCTGGCGGTGCTGGCGGTGCCGGTGGCATGGGCGGCGAAGGCGGTGCCGGTGGCATGGGTGGTGCCGGGGGCGCCGGCGGCGCCATGGGCAGCGACTACAAGCTCTGCGTCGAGGAGTGCGCCGAGGACGCCGACTGCGCCGACGGCTTCACCTGCCAGAACGACCGCTGCCTGCCCGCGGCGCCCGTCGCGGGCTGTGCCGAGGACAGCGAGTGCACCGCGCTGTTCTCGGGCTGGATCACCATGTGCGCCGCCCAGGCCGACTGCCCCGGGCAGGTGTGCGTGGCCTTCGGCGAGGGCGGGGTGTGCGCCAACGCGCCCAGCGAGTTCGTCATGTGCGCGGCCTTCGGCCAGGCCGAGAGCGAGCAGGCGCTGTTCCCCGAGGGCGACGCCGTGACCGTCTGCGCTCAGACCCGGGCGCGGTGCAACGACAGCGGCGAGACGGCGTACTGCGAGACCTTCTGCGCCGAGGACGCCCACTGCGCCGCCGCCGACTACCCGGTGTGCGACGTGGACAGCGGCCGCTGCGTGTGCACCGCGGACTCCTGCGCCTTCAACGCGTCGGTCTGCGGCGATGACGGCATCTGCCGCTGCGCCGCCGACGAGGACTGCACCGAGGGCAACACCGACACCTGCTACGACGGGGTCTGCGGCTGCTCCGAGGCCACCATCTGCCCCGAGGACACCTTCAACCCCGGCACCCAGTGGGTGTGCGAGGGCTTCTGAGGGCAGCGCGCCGCCTGCGGGCCGTCGGTCAGAGCCGATAGGCCCGCAGGTAGTGCTGGACCACCTCGTCCAGCGCGTCGTCCACCGCCCCTGACCGGCTGCCGCCGTCGTCATTCACTTCGGTGCTGTCGATCACCCGCCCGTCCAGGGCGGACTCCAGGCGCACCCGGGCGGTGGCGGTGTACTCGTACTCGTCGTCCTCGTCGTCGTAGGACTCGCTGACGTCCACCGTGACGTAGAGCACGGCGTCCACCCGCGCACCGCCGTCGGTGGTGACGGTCTTGAAGCCCGAGTCGGCGCGCAGACCCTCGACGAACTCCCGCTCGGAGTCGGCGTCGGCGCCCGGGATGGGCGCCACGTACACCGCCTGCCAGCGCTTGAAGTCCACCGGGGGGTCGTTGTCGAGGGTGACCGGCACGCAGCCCGCCAACATCAGCCCCAACGGGAGCAGCCCGAACAGCAGCAGCGCGCGCATCAGAACCACACCCCCGCCGAGGCCGTGAAGAACAGGGGCACGGTGTCCTCGCCGTCGAAGCTGCGCCCCACCATGAGGCCGTCGCTGGCCAGCAGGTAGCCCCGCGCCTCGAGCCGACCGAAGAACTGTTGGGCCAAGGTGGCCTCGACGGCGGCGTACAGGGGCATGGCCAGCTTCACCTCTTCGCTGTGGAGCGCGAACAGCCACCACAGGTCCAGGCCCGAGCCAGCCTCGACGGCGAACATCTCGGTGAGCTCCACGCGGGCGCCCAGGTGGATGTCCACCACGCTGCCGAAGAAGCCGTCGCCGTCCAGGCTGGCCTGCGAGCGCTCGTCGGTGGCCCACGCCAGGTTGAAGCCCAGATCCATGCGGAAGGCGCTGGCGGCGAAGCCCACCACCAGGCCGCCGATGGCCTTGCCATCCACCAGGAAGCCCTGGGCGGCCACCCGCCCGCGGGCGAAGGGTTCACCCGAGGCGGTGCTCGCCCCATCGGCCGCGGGGGCCTCGGGGCCCGACGCGTCCTCGTAGGGGATCTCGTCGACGGTGTTCTGGGCCCAGGCCGGCGCGGCCAGGGTCAGCGCGAGCCCCAGCGGGGCGAGCAGATCACGGATCATGGGCGGCGCTCCCAGGCGCGCAGGAAGGGCTCCAGGTGGCCCCGCAGCACGTCCTTCACTTGGGGGTGGCTGGCCTGGGTGCGGGGGTCCTGCACGGCGCCCCCCTTCAGGCCATAGGTGCGGGCCGGCTCGTCGGTGCCCTCGCCCCGCACCAGGTAGGGCAGCAGATCGCCCGCCAGCAGGGTCAGCGTGGCGCGATCGGTGCCGTCCAGGGTCCAGTCCAGGCCGCGGCCGGGCACCTGCAGGGCCAGCCGGGCGCTGCGGCGGCCCAGGAACTCGCCGGCACCCTTGCGGGCGTCGGCCAGCCGGGCGCCCTCGGGCACGGGGCCGGGCTGCTCGCTGCGGGGCACCACGTCCACCCGGGCCCGGGCGCTCTTGCCGGCGGGCAGCTTGCGCACGTGGCGGCCGGCCTCCATGGCGAGCACGGCCCCCACGCCGGCGCCCTCGATCTCCAGCACCACCCGCAGGGTCTTCTGGCCGGGGCGCTGCTCGGCCACCACCTCGTGGGTGAAGCCGCGCCGGGCGCACCAGGCGGCGTACATGCCCACCAGGTGGTTGAGCCACTTGCCCGGCGCCTGGGTGGGATCGGCGGGGCCGATGACCAGCCAGACGCCGCTGGGGCCCTGCTGGCTGCCGAGCTGGAGCCAGCGGGCCTGGTTGTGGCGCGCCTCGGCCACCAGCGGCGCCAGCTCATCGGCGGCGGGCTCCCGGGCGCCGGCCAGCAGGTCGCGCAGGGTTCGGGCGGGGCCGAGCAGGCGCTTGTCCGCCTGCAGGCGGGCGTCGAGGGTGGTGTAGCGCTTCAGGGTGCGCTGGGCCTGGGCGGGATCGTCCCAGAAGGTGGGCGCCTGGCTCTGCTCGATGAGGGCGCTGGCCTCGGCGGCCCGCTCGGCGTGCTGGGCCTCGAGCGCGGCCCAGGCGGCCACCAGGCGCTCGGCCTCGGCCCGCAGCTCGCTGGCGGTGAGCGCCAGGTCCGACTCGTCCTCGGCCGCGGGCAGCACCACCAGCGGCTCCACCACCTCGCGCACCACCGGGCGGTCGCGCACCACGCCCAGCTCCAGCCGCGCGCCCTTGGGCGGCTCGCGGCGCACCAGGAAGTCGGCCAGGGCGGCGGTGACGCTGCGCTCGATCTCCCGGCGCAGGAAGCGGGCGCCGAAGTGCGGGTGGTAGCCGTGGGCCACCACCCAGTCCAGCAGCTCCATGCTGAACTCCAGCGCCAGATCGCGCCGGTGGATGCCATCGCGCTTCACCAGATCGGCCAGCTCGCGCCGGGCGATGTCGCGGATGTGGGCCCGGCTGAGCGGGTGGAAGTGCACCACGTGGTCGAAGCGGTTCAGGAACTCGAAGCGGAAGGTCTTGAGCAGCCGCCGGTCGAGCTCGCGGTCCAGGGCCTTCAGGTCCCGCTGGGGCGTGAAGCCCAGGCCCGTCTCGCGGTACACCTCCACCCCGGCGTTGCTGGTGGCGATGATGATCATGCTCGCCGCCGAGACCGTCTCGCCCATGCCGTTGATGAAGCGGCCCTCGTCGATGAGCTGCAGGAAGGCGTCGTGCACCCGCGGGTGGGCCTTCTCGAACTCGTCGAGCAGCAGCACGCCGAAGGGGTGGCCCATGAGCCGGCTGGCCAGCACGCCGCGCTTCTGGGCCAGGTTGTTGCCGTAGGGGCTGCCGAACAGGGTCGCCACGTCCCCTTCGTTGCCGTAGTCGGCCATGTTCACGCGGATCAGGCGCTGGCGGTCGCCGAACAGGTACTCGGCCAGGAGCTGCGCCGCGTGGGTCTTGCCCACGCCCGTGGGGCCCACGAAGAGCAGCACCCCGAAGGGGCGGCGCAGATCGGTGAGGCCCGCCTTGATGAGCGCGATCATCCGCACGATGACGTCCACGGCCTCGTGCTGGCCCAGCAGGCGGCCGGCGAGGAAGGCGTGCACGTCGTCCAGATCCAGGCGCTCGCGGGGGTCCACCAGGCTGCCGGGCACCCGGGTGAGCTGGCTGAAGCGGGCCACCACCGCGTCCAGGCCCAGCACGTCGCCGGTCTTGTCGGCGAGCACCCGGGTCTGCTCCAGCAGATCCAGCACCTTGCGGGGGAAGCTGCGGTCGCCCATGTAGCGGGCGGTGAGCTCGATGGCCACGCCCTGGGCCTCGGGCTGGAAGGCGCGGCGCCCGTGGGCGGCGCCGTGGGCGTCCCAGCGCTCGACGATGCGCTTCACCGTCGGCACCGGGGGCTCCTTGACCACGATGGGCACCAGGTACTCGGTGAGGTCGCTCCAGTACTCCACCATCTCGTCGAAGGCGCTGGGCAGGGCCTCGGCCAGGATGGGCAGGCGGGCCCGCCCCAGGAACCGGTGCAGCATGGCCTCCCAGTCCAGGGCGTAGGCGGCGTGCACGTCCCGGATGAGCGGCAGCACGGGCTCCTTCAGGCTCAGCAGGTAGTCGAAGAGCTTCTGGGCAAAGTCGGTGGCCTTGCCGGTGTTGGGCGGGAAGCGGCCGGCGATGGCCTTGAAGCTGAACTGCACCACCCGGGCGCCCCGCAGGGCCTCGGGGCCCTCGCCGCGGTGCAGGCGGTCGATGAGCGCGTGGTAGACGGCGCTCTTGCCCACGCCCCGCGGGCCCACCAGCACGGGCGAGCGGTTGTTGCCCGCCAGCAGGGTCTCCTCGACCTGCCGCAGCAGCTCGTCCACCTCGAAGGCCGGGGGCAGCTCGCCCGCCTGGCAGGCGGCGCTGAGATCCCGCTCGATCCACGCCTCGAGCTCGATCTTCGACTTCTTCCCCATCGCTCCCCTCACAGCCCGGGGGGGCATGGTACAGCGGCCCGGCGACCGCCGCGACGGCCGCGGCATCCCGCCGGGGGACCCGGCCCGAGGTGATCCATGGCGTGGTGGCGGATGGTGCTTTTCCTGGGCGTGTTCGGCGGCCTGGCCGCCGGGCTGCACGTGTACTTGTACCGGCGGCTGGTGCGCGACCCCCTGCGCTCGGCCCGGGCCCGCCGGGTGGGGCGCTGGGTGTTCACGGGCCTGGGCCTTCTGCTGCTGACGGGCGTGGCCATCAACCGCTTCGTGCCCCGGCACCTGGGCGAGGTCATCGGCTACGCCGCCTTCGGCTGGATGGGCCTGGTGACCCTGCTGGTGCCCCTGCTGTGGGCGGTGGACATGGTGCGCATCCCCCTGGCGGTGCGGCGGCGAGCGCGGGGCGAGGGCCCGGTTGATCCCACGCGGCGGCTGGCCATCGCCCGAGGCGCCGCGGCGCTGACCACCCTGACGGCCGGTGGGGCCGCGGCGGTGGCGGTGGACACGGCGCTGGCGGGCCCGCGGGTGGAGCACGTCACCGTGCCCATCGCGGGGCTGGATCCGGCCCTGGACGGGCTGGTCGTGGTGCAGCTCAGCGACATCCACGTGGGCCCCACCCTGGGGCGGCCCTTCGTCGAGGGGCTGGTGCGCATGGTGAACGGGCTGGGGGCCGATCTGGTGGCCATCACCGGCGATCTGGTGGACGGCACCGTGGGGCGCCTGGGCGATCACACCGCGCCGCTGGCGCACCTGCGCAGCACCCACGGCACGTTCTTCTGCACCGGCAACCACGAGTACTACTCGGGCGTGGACGCCTGGTGCGCCGAGCTCCAGCGGCTGGGCGTCACCGTGCTGCGCAACCGGCACGTGGGGCTGACGCACAAGGGCGCCGCGCTGGACGTGGTGGGGGTGGACGACTGGCGGGCGGATCACGACATGGCACGGGCCTGCCAGGGGCGCGACGCCGCGCGCTTCGGCCTGTGCCTGGCCCACCAGCCCAAGAGCGTGGCCGCCGCCGCGGCGCACGGGCTGGACCTGATGCTGTGCGGCCACACCCACGGCGGGCAGATCTGGCCCGCCAACCTGGTGGTGCGGCTGGTACAGCCGTATGTGAAGGGCCTGCATCGGCACAGCGAGCGCACCTGGATCTACGTGAACCGGGGCACCGGCTACTGGGGCCCGCCCATGCGGTTGCGGGTGCCCGCCGAGATCACCCGGCTCGTGTTGAGGCGCGTGGGATGACGGCAAGGTAAAGTCCCATAAGACCGCCGCCGTTGCAGGGGCCGATGTTCTTCGACCGCCTCGATCCCGCCGACGTGGATCCCGCGCTGCGCGTGGGGCACGACGACGCCGTGCACTGGCTGGAGGCCCTGCTCCAGCGCCACCTGACCCTGGCGGGGCCGCCCACGCCGCGGGCCGCGTGCCTCACCGGGGCGCCCGGCGTGGGCAAGTCCATCGTGGCGCGGGCCGCGCTGGATCGGCTGGCGCAGCACCACCCGCAGGCCCTGTTCATCACCGTCGACGTGGGCGCCTGCCTGGGCCACCGCGGCGTGCTCGAGGCCCTGGTGGGCGAGCTGGCGCGGGCGCTGGATCTGCGCCGCAAGGCCGGTGGACCCGCGGGGGCGCTGCTGGCGGCCGCCCAGGTGCTGCGCACGCTCACCCGCTTCGAGCAGGTGCCGCTGCGGGTGGTGCATGAGCAGCTCCGCCCGTTCCAGCCGGGCCTGGATCCGGCCGTCACCCCTGGCCTCTTCGGTGCGCTGCGCCTGGCCTTCGGGCTGGCCTTCGACCTGAGCGACAAGCAGATCAAGCGGCTGACCGGGGTGGCCCGCTTCGACCCCGCGGGGCTCACCGACGCGGTGGTGGCCCTGGTGGGCGATCTGCGGGCCGCCGGCCTGGACGCGGTGGTGCTGCTGGACGATCTGGACGGCCTGCGGGGCCCCGACGGGCGCCACGGCCCCGACCGGCGGGCCCTGGAGGCCGTGCTGGCCCTGCGGGCGGCGCCCGTGGGCTGGGTGATGACCCTGCGCACGGCGGCCACGGCCGTGATCCCCAGGGAGATCAGCTACATCCGGGCCCTGCGGCCCCTGCCGCCCGAGGGGCTGCGCGCCCTGCTCGAGGCCCGGCTGGCGGCCGAGCGGCCGGCGCTGCGCGACGCGCTGCTGGCCCCCGAGCGGGCGCCGGTGCTCGCCCGGCTGGCCCGCATGGCGCCCACCCCGCGGGCCTTCCTGCGCTGGGTGAAGTTCCTGTTCGAGGAGGAGAAGCTCACCGCCGAGCGGCTGGCCGAGGGCGTCGACTTCTTCCTCGAGAGCGAATACTCGGCGCTGGATCCGCAGGTGCTGCGGGCCGTGGCCTGGTGTTTCGGCGCGCCCGACGGCGACGCCACCGAGGACGCCCTGTTGGCCGCGTGCGGCGGCGACCGCTTCCTGTGGGGCCAACTTCTGGATCACCGGGTGGTGCGCCCGCGGGACCACTGGCACCCGGCCTCGACCTTCCAGCTCGACCCGGAGCTGGTGTGCCTGCACCCCGTGGCCTGGGGCGAAGGGGAGATGACATGAGCTGGCTGCTGCCCACCACCCTGCCCGCCGCGCCCCTGCCGCCCGGCCGCTACTGGCTGCCCTGGGCCCATGGGCCCGCCGATCAGGACCGGCTGGTGGAGCTGGTGTTCCGCATGCAGCCCCAGCTCACCCACCTGGTGCGGCTGCCCTGGGCGGCGGTGGATCTGCCGCAGCGGCTGGTGCGCCCCGAGCGCTGCCTGGTGGTGGTGGACGTGGCCCCCGGGGTCGATCCCGATGAGCGCAACCTGGCGCTGGATGCCCTGGGCGGGGCCGTGCAGCTCCTGCGCCCCGCCGAGCCCCGGGTGGGCCTGGACGGCTGGCAGGCCGAGCACCTGCGGCCGGCCCTGGCCCACGCCATCCACACGGCGGTGCGGGCGCCCGATCACCCGCTGGCGCCCCTGGGCATCGCGCACCTGCCGGTGGAGCTGGCCTCGGGGCTCACCCGCGACCTGGTGGAGCTGGTGGATCTGCTCGAGGGGGCCGTGGCCCACCGCCTGCAATACGCCCGGCTGGGCATGGATCCCGAGGAGTGGCGCGAGAGCCTGCAGCACACGGCGGGCCGCTGGCTGGCGGACCGGGTGCTGCGGCTGGCGGGGCACACCCTGCAGCACGCCGTGGCGCTGCTGATGGCCGGCCCCGAGCGCATCACCGAGGTGGAGGGCTTCATCGAGGGGGGTCAGGGCCTGGCCCGGCTGGGGCTGGCGACCGTGCAGCGGCAGACCGTGCGGCTGGGGCCGCTGGCCCGGCAGCTCGACGACCCGTTCATCCGCGGCGCCTTCCTGGATCGGATGCCGGCGGACGCCTTCAACGAGCAGGCCCGGCGCTTCGTGGTGGCGGGCGAGATGGCGCCCAGCCGCGGCGGCGGGGATCTGGACGTGCCCGTGCGCCGCTCGGGGGATCTGCTGTGGCGCAGCGTGGTGGAGGCGCTGGAGCTGGAGCGGATCCGGGTGAGCGAGGGGGCCGATGCCGCCGCCGCGGCGGCCGCCGAGGCGGGGCTGCACCTCTTGGGGGAGCTGTGTCAGCTCCCGGCCCACGTGGAGGCCTTGAGCGCGGCGCTCACCGATCGGGTGCGCGCGGCGCTGGCGGCGGGCGAGCCCTTCGCCCTGGACGGCACGCCCCTGGCCCGGCTGCTGCACTTGCTGGCGGCGCTGCTGCGCTTCACGTGCGCCCGCGGCCCCCGCGAGCTGGCCACCCGCGATCAGGCGGCCCTCTCGCTGGATCTGCTGGTGCGGGTGGACGATCCCGAGGCGTACCGGCTGGCCCGGGGCGCGGTGACCGCCGAGCTGGCCTGGGATCTGGCCCTGAGCGCCCCCGACCGGGCGGCCCTGGAGGCGGTGGACGCCCGCTGTGATCGGATGCGGCGGCAGCTCCCGCCGCGGTCGGCGGCGGCCCTGAGCCTGCAAGGGGTGGTGGCCTGGCTGGCGGAGCGCCGGGGCGATCTGGGGCTGGCCGAGACGCTGCACGCCGAGCGCCTGGCCGGCTACGAGGCCCTGGGCGCCGCCCGTGAGGCGGCGGTGACCCGGGGGCGGCTGGCGCGGCTGAAGGTGGGCCGCTGCGAGCTCGAGGCGGCCGAGGCCGATCTCACCGCGGCCGTGGCCACCTTCGAGGCGCTGGGGGCCCAGCACGATCTGGCCATCGGGCAGGGCGACATCGCCCGGCTGCGAGCCCGGCAGGGCCGGATCCACGAGGCGCTGCAGCTCCACCGTCAGCGGCTGAAGGTGCTGGAGCGGCTGGGGGCCCGCCGGGCGCGGGCGCAGGCCAAGGTGGACATCGCCCGGCTGCTCGCCCGTGAGAAGCGCTTCGACGAGGCCCTGGCCCTGCTGCGGCCCGCGCTGGAGGACTTCGAGCACCTGCGTGACCGCCAGGGCGAGGGGGTGGCCCGGGGCGCCATGGCGCGCATCCTGGCGGCCCGGGGCGAGTTCGACGAGGCCATCAGCCTGCACCGGCACGCCCTGCGGGCGGCGCGGGCCCTGGGCGAGCCGGCGGTGGAGGCGGACGCCCGCCTGGCCCTGGGCGAGCTGGAGCTGCAGCGGGCGGCCCGGGCTCAGCAGGACGCGGGGCGCACCCAGCACCTGCGCGCCGCTCGGGCCGAGCTGGGCTCGGCGTTCCGTCTGGCCCAGGCGGTGGAGCACGTGGACACCCTCACCGAGGCCGCCGCAGCCTACGCGCAGGCGCTGATGTTGCTGGGGCAGATGGATGACGCGCGCCGCTTCGTGGCGGCGGTCAGCGGGCCGCTGCGGGCGGCCAGCCGGGTGGCGGTGGCGCAGGCGCTCGAGGCGCTGGTGGGCGGCATCGAGGGGGTCGCGCCCGCCTCCATCCCCCCAACCCCGGCGCCGCCGGCCCTGCCCGGTGAGGATCAGGGCGAGGGCTGAGGGTCCGAGCCCTCGGACCCTTCGGAGCCATCGGGCGCCGCCGCGTCCGGCGCCCGGTAGCGGTCGGCCGGCAGCGGATCGGTGTCCAGGGCCTGCAGGAAGGCCACCAGCGCGGCCACCTGCCCGTCGTCCAGCGCCACCGGCTGCAGCAACGGGTCCCGTTCGCCCGGCCCGTCATCCCCCGGCGCCAGCTTGTACTGCACCATGGCCTGCAGCGTTTCGTAGCGGCCGTCATGCCCCCACGGGCCTGTCTGCGCCACGTTGCGCAGCGTGGGCGTGCGGAAGGCGCCCACGTCGGCCGGCGTGGGCGCCAGATCGGCCAGCCGGGCGGCCCGGGCGCCGTCGGGGGCGTCGCTGAAGGGGCCGGCGGCGTTGAACTCGCTGGCCAGCAGCCGGGGGATGGCGCCCGCGCGGCCGTCGGGGTGGGCGTCGCGCGCGAAGGGCGCCTGGCCCAGGTTGTGGAACGCGCCGTCCGACAGGGTGGGCCCGTGGTGGCAGGCCAGGCAGCCCGCGGGGCCGATGAACAGCCGCAGCCCCTCGACGGCCTGCGGCGACAGCAGCGCGCCCGCTGCGGGATCGCCGGCCACCAGCGCCCGCGCGAAGCGGTCGAAGGGGCCTTCGGTGTGCACCAGGGTGCGCTGGAAGGCCGCGATGGCCTTGCCCACGTTCGCCAACACCTCGGACAGGGCCTGCTGATCGGCCGCGCTCAGCGCGGCCCAGGCGGCCTGCAGCTCGGGCTGGGCGGTGGGAAACGGCGTGGCCCGGTCGGGCAGCGCCGTGCCCTCCAAGGCCGCGGGCAGGGGGCCGAACAGGGCCTCATACGGCCCGCGCAGCGCCGGATCGGCCGCCACCGCCCGGGCGATGAAGACGCGGTCGCTGGCCATCTCCTCGGGATCCTCGAAGGGCGTCACCACCTGCCCCCAGGGCGTGTCGGCGCGGCCGTCCCAGAACAGCCACGGCTGGGCTGCCGCGTTGATCAGCGAGGGCACGTTGCGGAAGCGCAGCCCGCCGTGCTGGTCGTAGCTCAGCGGGCCGCTGAAGGCGGGCTCGGGGCTGTGGCAGAAGGGGCAGTTGGCGTCGCCGGGGCCCAGGGCGTCGCTGAAGAACAGCGCCTGGCCCAGGGCGGCGGCCTGCGGATCGTCGGCCACCCGGTTGGTGGGATCGGGGGCCAGCGCCACCGGGCCCATCAGCCCGGCGACGAGCGCGCGCTCGGCGGCGGTGAAGCCCAGGGGATCCACCGGGGGTCCGGCGTCGGCGGGCGTGGCGTCTGGGGCGGCGTCCGAGACGCCGGCGTCTGGGGCGGCCCCGTCCGGCTCAGGGTCGGGCGGCGGGGCATCCCAGGCGGCGTCGGGCGGGGGCGTCTGGTCCGTCGGCAGTGTGGCGTCCAGCGCGGGCACCCCGGGCGAGGTCGGGGGCACCGTGCCCTCACAGGCCCAGATCGCGAGCGCCCCCATCCAGCCCATCCACCGCCGGCTCATCCGCTGTTCCCCCCTCGCGAGGGCCCCAAGATAGCCCGCGGGGGCGGTCAGCGCGCCAGGGCGGCGTACAGATCGGCCACCTTGGCGAACTCGGCCTGGGCGTTCAGGCCGGCCTCGGCGGCGGCCCGCCCGGCGGCGCCCATGGCCGCCAGTCGGCCCCGATCGGCCACCAGCGCGGCCAGCGCGGCGCCCAGCGTGGCGGGATCGCTCGCGTCGGCCACGGCCACCGCGCCCGTCTGCTCGGCGAGCTGCCGGTGGCTGGCCAGATCGCTCGCCAGCACGGCGCAGCCGGCCACCAGGTACTCGAAGATCTTGTTGCTCAGCGACAGCTCGTACGAGCGGCACACCGGCTGGGTGAGCACCACGCCCACGTCGGCGCTGCAGGTGTAGGCCCAGAGCTGCTCGAAGCCCACGGCGGGCTGCACGAACACGTTGCCGTGCTTCGCCCGCGCCGCCGCCGCCGCCACCTCGTCGCGGTAGGGCGCCGCGTGGCCCATGAACACCACGTCGGCCTCGGGCACGAAGTCGGCGGCGGCCACCAGCTCCAGCAGGCCGCGGCCGTTGCTGAAGCCGCCCTGGTACAGCACCAGCGGCCGCGCGGGATCGCCGCCGATGAGGGCGCGCAGGGCCCCCCCCTGGGCCAGCGGCATCAACGGCGCGCAGTTGCGCACCACCGCCGGCGTGGGCGCGCCGTACATGCCTTCCAGCTCGGCGGCCAGGGCGTCGCCGACGGTGATGACCCGATCCGCCGCCCGGTAGCCCGCGCGCTCGGTGCGCCGCCACTGGGCCAGCAGCCAGTCGGGGGCGCCCACCTTCGTCTCCTGCCACTCGATCCACAGCTCATGGCTGTCGTAGACGAGCCTGGCCCCGGTGAGCCGGGCGCAGGCGTGGGCGGGGCGCAGGGTGTCCAGATCGTGGGCGTGGTAGGCGTCGGCGCGCTGGGCCAGCCCCGCCGCCACCGCCGAGGCCTGGTAGTGGTACTCGGCCAGCATGGCCCGGGCGCGGCCGGGGGTCTGCGGGGCGCTGGCGCGGGCCGCGCTGGCGTTGGCCGCGCGGGGGGCGCCGGCCTTGGCCTTCGGCCGCCGCAGCAGCCCCCGCACCTGGGCCACCCGCTGGTTCAGCCCCGGCAGCCGGATCACCTGCGCCCCGTCCAGGGTGTCGGTGGGCGCCTCGGCCTTGCGCTGGATGCCGATGATCACCACCTGGTGGCCCGCGGCCACCAGCGCGGCGGCCTCGCGGCGTACCCGCGGATCCTTGGTGACCGGGTTGCGCACGAACATGCAGATCTTCACGCCAGGGCCTCCAGGGCGGCCACCAGCCCGCGCATCATCCAGGCCTGGCCCCAGCGCACGTACACGCTCTGATCCAGCCACGGCCGGCGCGGGGGCAGATACCGGCGATAGGCATAGACCCCCGGGCTCAGGGCCAGGTGGTCCTCGATCCAGTGCACCGCCTTCTCCAGCAGCGCCCGCGCTTCGGGGAGATCGGCCGCGAGCTGTGCGGGGCAGTACAGGGCCTCGGCGGCGCCGTGCACGTCGATCAGGCCGGGGTCGTCGGGGTTGCGCCAGGGCGCGCCGTCGGGCCCGAAGAAGTGCTCGGCGTACCAGGCGAAGAAGCGCCGGGTGGCGGCCTCGTAGCGGGGGTCGCCCGTGGCCTGCCACAGCCGGTGGAACCCGCGGATCTCGAAGCCGGTGTGGTAGTGGTCCAGCGCCCCGTTCCGGTCCTGATCGCTGCCCCAGTAGGTCAGGTAGCCCTCGGGGGTCAGGTCCTGCAGCCCGTACTCGCCCGCCTTCAGCCCGAGCTCCACCAGCGCGGGCTGGTCGGTGGCCTGCCCCAGCTCCACCAGCCAGGCCGCGATGAGCACGTTGGGGTTGTGCACGTGGAAGTGGTCCAGCGGGGTGAAGCTGAAGCACACCGCGCCCTCGCCCACGGGATCCACGTTCAGCCCCTCGGTGAGCGCCTGCGCCACCTTCAGCTCGCCGTCGCGCCAGCGGGCGTCGCCCGTGACGCGGTGCAGGGTGGTGAAGGCCTCGCCGCAGATGACCGTGACGATCCCGCAGGGCGTGCCCGCCGGGAAGAGCTGCCGGCTGCGCCAGTCGATGGGCAGCCCCCAGCCCCAGCCCGGGTAGCCGGCGCTGGGGTGCTCGGCCAGCCATCGGGTGGCCTCGACGGCCCGCCGCAGGTGGCGCGGATCGCCGGTCAGGGCATGCCAGCGGGCGTAGGCGTCGCCGAACAGCCCCATGCCCTTGGGGTAGATGCGCTTCTCCAGCCCCAGGACCTGCCGGGCCGTCCGGGGGTAGCGGTGGCCCAGGCGCTCCACCAGCCCCAGGGGGCTGCGGCCGCCCAGCTTCACCCGCGCCAGCGCCTCGGGGGCCTGCAGCCGCCAGTGGTGCAGATCGTAGGGGTCGTAGCCCGCCCAGCCATGCTCCGTGACCCAGGCGTCCAGCCCGGCCAGCGCCTGCTGCACTCGCGTCCGCGCGTCCATGATCCTCAGCTCGCTCCCCGGCCCGTCAGCCGCGCCACTCTGCGGCGCACGGCCGCTCGGTCGGCGGGATCCAGGCCCACCGTCACCGCCACCACGCCCTGCACCACGCCGGCCACGGCGGTCACCGCCATCAGACCCCACAGGCCCTCGCTCAGGCCCCACAGCCGCGCCGCCACCAGCACCGCCAGCCCGGGCAGGGTCATGGCCAGCGGCCACAGGGCGGTCTGGACCACGAAGCGGGCGATGGGCACCCGCAGCATCTTCGCCACCAGCCAGGTCCAGAACACCAGCTTGTACAGGATCCAGGTGGCGAACGTACCGCCGGCCACCCCCATCAGCCCCCAGTCGAACACCAGCACGAACAGCAGGCTCAGGCCCACGTTCACCCAGGCCGCCACGAAGGCCGCCACGCTGGCGAGCCGCATCTGCCCGAAGGCCTCGGGCACGGCGTTGCTCACCTGGTTGGTGCTGCACAGCAGCCAGGCGCCCCCCGTGAGCCAGAACAGGGGCCCGTATTCGCGGTAGGCCTCGCCCACGTACAGCGCCAGGATCTCTTCGCCGAAGACCACCGCCACCAGCACCGGCATGAGCCCCAGGGGCAGCACGGCGCGGTTGGCCCGCACCACGGCCCGGTACATCCGGTCGATCTCGCCGCGGGCGTGCATGATGGTCATGGCCGGCGCCAGCGCCCGCGCCCCCAGCACCACGAACTGGTAGGCGTTCACCGCCAGGCTGGCCACGATGGCGTAGCCCGTGACCAGGCCGGGATCCATCAGCTTGTTGATGATCAGGTTGTCGGTGTGCCAGTACAGCAGCCCGGCCACGGTGCTCAGCAGCACCCACGCGCTGAACCCTGTGACTTTCTTCAGGGTTTCCCGATCCAGCGCCGCCCGGCGCAGCCGCTGCCAGGGCAGCACCCGCCGGGCGGTGATGACGATGGAGGCCGCCTCGCCGATGCCCATGGCCAGGAAGGCCGCGCCCACCCAGATCAGGTGCGGCCGATCCACCTCGAAGGCCAGCACGATCAGGCCCACCCGCACCGCGAAGACCCCCACGCGGATGGCGTTGATGGTGCGGAACTGCTGCGCCGCCATCAGGCCGCCGCGGTAGACGCCCGCGGGCACCACCACGGCCCCCGACAGGCCCGCCAGCAGCATGGCCCACGGGCCGATGCCCTCGGTGCCCGCGGGGATGTCGAACACCGACTCGAAGGACACGCTCAGGCCCAGGATCACCAGCGCGTACAGGGTGGCGGCCCCCGCCAGGGCGGTGAAGACGCTGGTGGTGATGCGCTCGATGGCGGCGGTGTCGCCGTCGCCCAGGGCGTGGGCCAGGAACCGGGACACGCCGGCCCCGACGCCCCGGGGCACCAGCGCCGCGAAGGCGGTGGCGCTGTTGATCACCGGCCACAGGGCGTACTGGTCGCGGCCCAACGACCGCACCAGGTAGGCCTGGATGAACAGCCCCAGCAGCAAGGTGCCCACGGCGCCGCCGTAGTTGAACAGGGCGTTGCCCACGGTGCGGCGGGCGCTCACCTGGGCCAGCGCCGCCAGGCGCTCGCGATCGGCGGGGGTCAGGTCGTTCAAAGCCAAAGGCCTGGGCCGGGCGGGGGGCGGATTATGGGGACCCCGCCGAAGGCCTTGCAACCGCACCGGGGGGCCGAAACATCATCCCGGGCCGCCAGCCCAGGAGCGCCATGCCCACCCTCCGCGCCGCCACCCCCGCCGATCTGCCCGCCATCGCGGCCATCCACGCCCACGCGGTGCGGCACACGCCTGCGGTGTTCCGCGACGAGCCGCTGCCGCAGGCCGAGTGGGCGGCGTGGATCCGCAGCGACCACCCCACGCGGGTGGCCGAAGTGGCGGGCGCCGTGGCCGGCTACATCGCCGCCCGTCCGTACGCGCCGGGCTACAGCGGCTACGACGGCATGGCCTGGGTGTCGGTGTACGTCCATCACGGCGCCCGCGGGCAGGGGCTGGGGCGGGCGCTGATGGCCGATCTCATCGCGGCGTGTCGGGCCCGGGGCCTGCGGGAGCTGGTGAGCCGCATCGCGCGGCCCAACGACGCCAGCGAGGGCCTGCACCGGGCCTTCGGCTTCGAGCCCGTGGGCGTCTACAAGCGCGCCGGCGTCAAGTTCGGCCGGCAGTTCGACGTGGCCCTGTATCAGCTCGGTCTGGGCGAGGTGGAGCCAGGCTGAGGGGCACGGCCCCGTCGGGGCGCCCGTCGCCGTCCAGATCCACGGGCTCGGGCGCGGGCCGAGCGCCGACCCCCTCCACCCAGAGCCAGCGCCCCTGGCCGGGGGCGCTCAGCTCCAGCCGGGGCGTGCCGTCCCCCGGCCCCCGACCCACCACCGCGCCCGGGCCCACGTGGGCCCCCGGGGGCACCAGATCCAGGCAGTCCCAGGACCCCCGCAGCTCCACCCACAGGGGGTCGTAGCAGCGCAGGGCGGTGGCGTGGCGGCCCTGCACCTGCAGCCACACCTTGGCCGTACCTCGGCGGGGCGGCCGCACGCCGTTGCTGGGGGTCCAGCCGCAGCCGGCGCTCAGGAGGCCCGCGCACAGCAGGTACAGGCCGAGGTAGCCGAGGGGTCGCATGGGCCCGTACCCTGGCCGGCATGGCCGAACGCCGCAACCTGCTGCTGCCCGACACCGCCCGCTGGCCCGCCGACACGCCGGTCATCGAGCTCATCGACGTGCACAAGGCCTTCGGGGCCGACGTGGTGCTCGACGGCCTGTCGCTCACCGTCGAGACGGGCAAGACCACCGTGGTGGCCGGCCAGTCCGGCAGCGGCAAGTCGGTGCTGCTGCGCATGATGAACGGCCTGACCCTGCCCGACCGGGGCACGGTGAAGCTCTTCGGCCGCGATCTGGCCCGCATCAGCGAGCGCGAGCGCACGGCCCTGCGCAAGCGCGTCACCATGGTGTTCCAGAACTACGCGCTCATCGACTCGATGACCGTGGCCGAGAACATCGGCTTCCCGCTCATGCAGAACACCCGCATGAAGCGGCCCGACATCGACAAGCTCGTGCGCGAGCTGCTGGAGCTGCTGGAGCTGCCCCACGCCTTCGACCGCATGCCCAGCGAGCTCAGCGGCGGCATGAAGAAGCGCGTGGCGCTCGCCCGGGCGGTGATCACCAACCCCGAGGTGGTGCTCTTCGACGAGCCCACCACCGGGCTGGATCCGGTGATGATCGAGTTCGTCGACAACCTCATCATCCGCACCCAGCGCGAGTTCGCGATCACCAGCGTCATCATCAGCCACGACATGGCCAGCAACCGCCGGCTGGCCGACACCATGGCCGTGCTGGCCGACGGGCAGATCGTCACCAGCGGCCCCTTCCGCCAGGTCATGGCCTCCGAGCATCCGAAGGTGCGCGCCTTCGTGGCCAGCGCCGTCACCGAGCGCATGGGCCGGGCCGAGGGCGGCACCCCGGCGGCCGAGGCCCAGGCCCCCGCCTGGCAGCCCGCGCCCGATCCCGCGCCCCCGGTGGCCCGGGTCACCGGCCTGCACAAGCGCTTCGCCGACAACCACGTGCTCAAGGGCATCGACCTCACGATCCCCGAGCACAAGATCACCGTGGTCATCGGCGGATCGGGCTCGGGCAAGAGCGTGCTCATCAAGCACATCATCGGCCTGCTCGACCCCACGGCGGGCGTGGTGGAGACCCTGGGCCAGGACTGGGCGAAGCTGGACGGCCGCGAGAAGCAGGCCCTGCGCGGGCAGATCGGCATGCTCTTTCAGGGCGCGGCCCTGTTCGACTCCATGACCGTGGGCGAGAACATCGCCTTCCCCCTCACCGAGGGGCAGCGGCTGCGGGGCAAGCAGGTGCGCGAGCGGGTGGCCGAGATCGCCGAGCAGACCAGCGTGCAGGGCATCCTCGACCGCTTCCCGGCGGGCATCTCGAACGGTGAGCGCAAGCGGGTGGGCCTGGCGCGGGCGCTGATCACCCGCCCGAAGATCATGGTCTACGACGAGCCCACCACGGGGCAGGACCCCATCATGATGCAGCGGGTGGACGACATGATCGTCGAGGCCAGCCAGACCTTCGACATCACCAGCATCGTCATCAGCCACGACATGCTCTCGACGTTCCGCATCGCCGACAAGATCGCCATGATCCACAAGGGCGAGCTGGTGGCGGCCGGCACCCCCGACGAGCTGCGCGCGTGCCCCGACGAGCGGGTGCAGGCCTTCATCTACGCGGGGGACTGAGGGGGCGGCCCTACTCCCAGGTGGCGCGGGCCACCATCAGGCCGGCGGCGGTCCAGCGGGCCACCACCACCTCGGGCTCCTGGAAGGTGAGCATGGCCGGCGAGATCAGGTAGGTCAGCCGGGCGATCACCTCGGGATCCCGCCCACCCTTCTGCACATGGGCCTCGTAGTGGCGCACGGCCCGCGCGTCGTTGCGCAGCACGTCCTGGTACAGGATGCCCGCCGCTCGGTGGGCCCGCACGGCGTTGGCGTCGCGGGTGACGGCGGCCTCGAGGAAGGCGGCCGCCCGCCCGGGGGCCAGGCCCGCGGCGTACAGCACCGCCAGGCCGTAGTAGGGCTGGGCCGCTTGCGGGGCGAAGTGCAGACCGGCCTCGAAGGCCTCGCGGGCGGCGGTGATCTGCCCGTCGGCCATGAGGGCCACCCCCAGCGAGGTGTGCAGGCGCACGTCGTCGGGCCGGGTGCCCAGGGCCTCGCGGTACAGGCGCGCGGCGGGCTGCCAGGCCCCCAGCCGGAGCTGCTCGGCGGCCCGGGCCGCCACCGCGTCGGGGTGGTCCAGGCCCTGCTGCACCGCCGCGCGGGCCTGGGCCCGGTGTTCGGCGCAGTAGTGATCGGGCAGCAGATCGATGTCGGTGGCCGTCTCGGTGGAGTGCATGACGCACTTCACGTCGCAGTGGCCGGCGCCGAAGGTGTGCCCCAGCTCGTGGGCGATGATCCGCCGCACCCGCCGGCGCCGCGCGGCCTCGGTGGCCACGCCCGGCAGCCGGGTGGTGGAGTACACCAGCGCCCGCTCGCTGCGCCGGGCGTAGCCCACCACGGGGCCCAGCGCCTCGCTCACCAGCGGCGCGTGCACCACGCCCAGGATGCGGAAGGTGTCGTCGGGGGCGTCGCGCAGCAGGGCGTCCAGCACGCCCTCGGCCGACACCTCACCTGCGGTCGAGGCGGCCACCTCGCGGGTGGGCAGCACCTGCACGGGCTGCGGGAGCTGGGTGCGCAGGGCCCACACGGCCCGCTGCAGCTCGGCGGCGGTCACCCCCTGGAAGGGCACGACGTACACCACGCCCTCGCGGATCAGGGGCGCCTCGGGCGCGGGGGCCCGGCCGGCGGGCGTCAGCAACGCCACCCCCAACAACAGCGCGCCGGCCGCCAGGCGACGGGCCGCGAGCCGCTTCGCTGAGTGGGATTGCGCCAACGCCAAGGCCCCCCTGGATGGCCATTGGACCGCGGGTCGCGGGCCGGGTTCCAGGGGCCGCCGATTTTTGCGCGGTGGGCGCCGAGCTTACGGGCGCCGGGGCCGGGCCGGCGCGCTCGGCGCGGGGGCCGTCAGCCGGGCGAGGGCAGATCCGCCGCCAGCCGCACCCCGATGGTGGGGTGGGTCAGGTGGGCGGCGGCGGTGGCCCGGGCGCCGATGCGGCAGGCCTCGGGCAGGCTGCGCCACGAGCCGCCGCGCAGCATGAAGCGATCGGGCGCGTCCTCGGCGGGGGTGGCCGTCCACTCCCGCACGCCGCCGGCCACGCTGCGCAGGCCGAAGGGGCTCTCGTCGTCGGCGAACAGGTTCACCGGCGCGGGCCCGCGGGCGCCGCGCCGGCGGGTGTCGGCCAGGCCGGGCACGAAGACGTCGCCCCAGGGGAACGCCCGCCCGTCCACCGCGCCCGCCGCGTAGGCCCATTCGTGCTCGGTGGGCAGGCGCACCGGGGCGCCCAGCCGACGGCCCAGCCAGGCCGCGTAGGCCAGCGCCGCGTGGTGGCTGATGCCGTGCACGGGCGACTGCGGCGACACCCCGGGATCTCGCCAGGCCACGCTGCGGTTGGCCTCGACGATCACCAGGGCCCGGCCGCGGGTCTGCGGCAGCAGGGGCTCCACGTCGGCGCCCACGGTCAGCCGATCCTCCACGAACTCCAGGTACTCATCGATGGTCACCGGCTGGCGGGCCATGCACAGCCCGGCGACCTCCACCTCGCGGGGCGACAGGGCCCCCGGCGCGGCGTCGTCGTTGCCGGCCACGAACCGCCCGCCGGGCACATACACGAAGCCGGGCGGCACCGCGGCGCTCGGGGGCAGGTACAGCTCCACCGCCTGGGTGGTGCCCGCGGCGGCCTGCAGGGGCAGCCGGGCCGTCAGGCCGTCGGGGGCCTCGAAGCGCAGCCGCAGCCGGGCGGCGCTGATGGTGCGCGGCGACAGGGGGGTCAGCCCCTCCACCAGGGTGGCGCCCAGGGCCCACACCGAGCCGCCGTCGTCCACCTGGCTGACCTGCACGGCCACGCCCTCGGGATCGGTGCGCACGCTCAGAGCAGCCCGGCCCGCCAGCTCCGCCGACAGCGGGCCGTCGTCCCAGCGCTCGGCCCGCGAGCGGTGGAAGCCCGCCGAGACCCGGTCACCCACCGCGTCGGCGGCCCGCCAGGCGTCGTGGTGCAGGGCCGCCAGCCCGGCCCGGGCGGCGAAGGTGTGGATCGGATCCACCGCCGCCGCCTCCAGGTGATCCACCCCCTGCGCCAGGTGCCAGGCGGCCTGATCCAGCCGCTCGCGCAGCTCGGCCTCCAGCCGCTGCAGCTCGTCGCGCTCGGCCCGCGGCGACTGGGGTTCGAGCGCGGTGGCCAGCCGGCGCACCTGCAGGCGCAGGGCCTCGGCGCCCTGCAGCGTGCGCCCGAAGGCGGCGGCCTCGGCCCGGCCCTCCATCAGGTGGCGGGCGGCCACGGCGTCGCCGGGCACGGTGGCGGTGTCCTCGGCCTCCACCGGCGCCGGATCGGTGGCCCGGTCCTCGGGCACCGCGGCGGGGTGCGGGTCGAACACCGTCTCCAGGGTGGCGGCCAGATCCAGCGCGTTGTCGAAGCGGTCGCGCGGATCGCGGGCCATGGCCCGCAGGCACACGGCCTCGAGGCTGGCCGAGATGCCCCGGTGCGGCGCGCGCACGGTGGGGGGCTCGGGCGGCCCGTCCCGCAGGGCGTCCAGCACCTCGGCCGACCGCGCGCCCTCGTACGGGCGGGTGCCCGTGAGGATCTCGTACAGCACGGCCCCCAGCGCGTAGATGTCGGTGCGGCGGTCGATGGCGTCCAGCCGCCCTTCCGCCTGCTCGGGGGCCATGTACGCGGGGGTGCCCACGATGTCGCCCACCCGGGTCACGTCCCGGTGGGTGGGCGCCGGGCTGGGCGCCTCGCGCTTCAGCACCTTCGCCAGCCCCCAGTCCGTCAGCACGACCTGGCCGAAGTCGCCCACGAACACATGGGCCGGCTTGATGTCGCGGTGCACGATGCCGCGGCTGTGGGCGAAGGCCACGCCGTTGCAGGCCTGGCTGAAGGCGCTGAGCAGGCGGGCCCGGCTCAGGTGCCCCGCCCGCAGGATGGTGCGCAGGCTGCGGCCGGCCAGCAGCGACATCACCAGCGCCGGGGCGTCGCCCACGCGGCCCACGTCGATCACCGGCACGATGTTGGGGTGCACCAGCTTGCCGCACACCGCGGCCTCACGCAGGAAGCGCGGCCGGTGGCGGCGGTGCTCGATGAGCTCGGGGCGCATGCACTTCACCGCCACCTCGCGGTCGAGCACGCGGTCCACCGCCCGGTAGACCACCCCGATGGAGCCCCGCCCGATCTCGTCCCCGAGCGCGAAGCGCTCGGTCAGGTCCTTCAACTCCACGGCTGCGTCCGGCCTCCCCTGCCGCCGCGGCGCTCAGCCCTGCTCGGCCGCGTCGCCCGCGGCTTCGGCCGCCAGATCGGTGATGTGGAAGTCGTGGGTGATGGTGGCGGTGTGCTCCAGCATCTTCGTGACGCTGCAGTACTTCTCCATCGACAGGTTCACCGCCCGCTGCACGTAGCGCTCGCGCAGGCCGCGGCCCTCCACCTCGTAGTGCACGTGGATCTTGGTGAACACCTTGGGGAAGTCCTCGGCCCGCTCCGCCTGCACGTCGATGGTCAGGTCCGTGACGTCCTCGCGGCCCTTGCGCAGCATGCTGATGACGTCCATGGCGCTGCAGGTGGCCAGGCCCTGCAGCACCAGCTCCATGGGCCGCGGGCCCAGGTTCCGCCCGCCGATGGCCTCGCTGCCGTCCACCACGATCCCGTGGCCCGAGTCGGCGTGGACCATGAAGGCCACCCCGTCCACCAGCTTCGCCCGCGCCTTCATCATGGCCGCACCTCCCGATCTCGCGTGCGTACGGCACCCCGCGGACGGTCGGCTTGTCAAGGCGCAGCGCTTCGCCCACCCTCACCGGCCATGAGCGCCCCCGAAAAGCCCCGTTCCGAGGCCCCCTACGACCACCGCTACCACGCGGGCAACGTGGGGGACGTACTGAAGCACACCGTGCTGGTGGCCGCCCTGCGCGGCCTGGCGGCCCTGCCGCGCCCCGTGCACGTGCTGGACACCCACGCGGCGGGCGGGCGCTACCGCCTGAAGCCCACCGGGGAGTGGACCGCGGGCATCGGCCGGCTGGACGCCGGCCTGCCCGAGGACGCGCCGCCGGCCGTGCGGGACTACACCGCCGCGGTGGCCTGGCCGCGCCGCCCTGATCACGGCGGCGGCTACCCCGGCTCCCCCAGCCTGATCCGCAAGGCCCTGCGCCCCGGCGATCACCTGACCTGCGTGGAGCTCATGGAGGAGCCCCGCCGCGAGCTGGAGGCCCTGTTCAAGGACGACGACCAGGTCACCGTGCGGGGCGGCGACGGCCTGTCGGCCCTGGTCGAGGCCGCCACCGTGCGTGCCCCGGCCGGCCTGTTCGGGCTGGTGGATCCCGCCTACGCCGGCAAGAACGAGTGGGGCGAGGTGGCCGACGCGCTCACCGCCTGCTGGATGGCCCGCCCCGACGTGCGCCTCATGCTCTGGTACCCCATCAAGAGCGCCTCGCGGCCCAACGCGCTGAAGGCCCAGCTCCGCGAGGCCGGGGTGCCCGCCACCGCCATCGAGCTGTGCAGCATCCCGCTGCACCTCGACACCAAGCGCCGCAAGGCCCTGAACGGCAGCGGGGTGATCCTGGTGCAGCCCCCGCCGGGGGTGCTGCCGCGGGTGGCCGCCGCGCTGCCCACCCTGGGCGAGCGCCTGGCCGCCAAGGGCGCCTACACCAGCAGCGTCGAGGCCTGGGGGGGCGCCGAGTGACCCCCGCCGCCCGCCGCGCGCTGCGGTTCTGGGCCGTCGCCGGCACCGCCTACGGCGGCCTGCTGGCGGCGGCGGTGGCGGTGTTCGTCCCCTGGAAGACCCCTTGGATCAACGCCCTGCTGGTGGCCTACGGCGCCCTGTGGCCCGTGGCCGGCCACGGCCTGTGGCGCACCCGCCGCTGGGGCTGGCGGCTGGGCGTGGGGGCGGCCTTCCTGGGCCTGCTGGCCATGGTGCTGGTGTTCGCCGGGTTGCTGGGATCATGGTCGTATCTACATGGAATCTATGGTGATTTCGGACACGGAGCCTCCATCGGCGCCCTGCTGTTCGCCAGCGTGGCGTTGCAGGTGCTGGGCCTGGTGCCGGCCCTGGCGCTGCGGGCCCTGCTGCGGGCCGACGTGCGCGAGGCCATGGGCGCCGGCAAGGGCTGGCTGCGGGCGGTCCTGGGCGTCGGGCTCATCCCCCTGGTGGCCCTCGCCTATGGCCACTGGCTGGGCCGGCTGCCCACCATCGAACCCCTGAGCGAGGCCCAGCGCACCCTGGCGGTGCGCTACCTGCGGGCCGCCCTGGAGCGCACCGATCGCCCCGCCCTGGATGCGCTGAAGGGGGTGCCCACGGGCCCCGGCCCGCTGTTCGCCACCGTTTGGCACGACGGCAACCTGGTGGCCCGCGGCCAGGGCCGCGCCGAGGACCTGGCCCAGGCGCTCGAACAGGCCGCCCACGAGCTCACCCAGCACCCCCGCCTGCAGGCCCGCGCCGAGGGCCGCGGCCGTATCAAGGTGGACCGCACCCTGGGCGTGGGCGCCGTGGCCCGGGCCAGCGCGCCGGTGGTGGCCCTGTCGGTGAACCCGGGCCTGGACGGCCTGCGTCGCGTGGCCGGCGAGCAGCGCAGCACCCTGCTGGCCGACGACCTGGTGCGCATGCAGCGCTTCGGCGCCGCGCCCCTGGTGCCGGGCATCCGCGAGCTGCGCTTCGGCCTGGATGGCCAGTGGGCCCTGGCCCGGCTGGGCCTGCCCGAGGGCCGGCTGGAGCGGGTGCGCAGCGAGGGCTTCGTGGAGTTCCAGGGCCAGGCCCTGCCGGTGGTGCGCGGCAACACACCCCCCGACGGCACGGGCCCCCCCACCTGGGAGGCGGCGGCGGTGGCGGGCGGCCACTTCATCCTCCGCCAGATCATGAAGGACGGCCGCTTCCACTATCAGTACTTCCCCTACAGCCACCGCCACCCGCCCCCCAACCCCCGCAACTACAGCCTGCCCCGCCACGCCGGCACCGTGTACGCCCTGGCGCTGCTGCACGGCCTCACCGGCGAGCCCGCCTTCAAGGGCGGCGCCGAGAAGGCCATCGCCTGGCTCGACACCCGCATCCCCAAGGCCTGCGGCACCCCCGAGCGGGCCTGTGTGCTGAAGGACGACCGGATCGCCGACCTGGGCAGCACGGCGCTGACGCTGGTGGGCATGCTCGAGTACCAGCGCCGCACCGGCGACGGCCGCTACGCCCCCACCGCCCGGCGGCTGCTCGAGTTCGTGCTCTGGCTGCAGCGGCCCGACGGCAGCTTCCGTCACGTCTACGACGTGAAGGCCGATCGGGTCGATGAGGCCGAGCTGCTCATGTTCTACAGCGAGGAGGCGGCCCTGGCCCTGGTGATGGCCCACGCGGTGCTGGGCGACGCCCGCTACCTGCAGGCCGCCGAGCGCGCCCTCGACCACCTCACCGGCCCCAAGTACGCGGGCTTCTTCCTGGGCCGGTTCATCTACGGCGCCGACCACTGGACCTGCATTGCCGCCGACGAGGCCTGGCCTCGCCTGAAGAACCCGCAGTACCTGGACTTCTGCCTGGGCTACAGCCGCTTCATCCGCCGCATGCAGTACGAGCCCACGGGCTGGGACAACGCCGACTTCCGGGGCCATTACGGCTTCACCGGCTTCATGGTGCCCCAGGCCCCCGCCGCCGCCGGCTTCACCGAGGCGGTGATCAGCACCTGGGACCTCAGCCTGAAGCACGGTCGGCCGGCCCCCGACGTCCACGCCCAGGCCGCCGAGGCCCTGGACGCCCTGGCCCGCGAGCGCATCCGCCCCGAGAACGCCTGGATGATGCCGCGGCCCGATTACGCCGCCGGCGGCATCCGCCGCAGCCTGGTGGAGGGCGAGGTACGCATCGACTTCACCCAGCACGCCGCCAGCGCCCTGATCCGCGGCGCCCGCATGACCGCGCCGGGGGGCTGAGCGGGGGCAAAAGCGGGGCTGCGGTGCCGACCGGCGCGACCCCACCGCTCAAGGAATTGTCCAATGGGGTCGCAAGCTTCGCGACAGTTTGACCCTTTGCCGGCTCGCGGTGCGCGCAATGCGCCCCGCGATCGGCTATAAACCCCGCCTTCGGACTTGCGCCGGGGGGCCAAAAGGGCTTTATGCGCCCTTGAAATTTGGCCGGCCGGCTGGAGAAGGACGTCGATGGCAGTGCATGTGATCAAGCGGGGCCTCGACCTGCCCATCAGCGGCGCCCCAGAGCAGACCGTCCACGACGGCGCCCCCGTGAAGCGGGTGGCCGTGCTCAACGACGAGTACCC
The DNA here is from genome assembly GCA_020633555.1 of Myxococcales bacterium. Lineage (GTDB taxonomy): Bacteria > Myxococcota_A > Bradymonadia > UBA7976 > UBA1532 > JACKDL01. The sequence goes on from JACKDL010000003.1 coordinate 217,224, forward strand.
GTTCATGAAGCCGCGGATGCACGTGGCCGAGGGTGACGTCGTCAAGCGGGGCCAGCTCCTCTTCGAGGACCGCAAGAGCGCCGGCGTGCGCTTCACCGCGCCCGGGGCGGGCACCGTGGTGGCCGTCAACCGGGGCGCCCGGCGCAAGCTGGAGTCGGTGGTCATCGAGCTCAACGAGCGCGAGCAGGCCGGCCGCCCCGCGGACGAGGACTTCCAGCCCTTCCAGGCCTACACGGCGGGCCGCTCGGTGGATCAGCTCGATCCGGCGGCGGTGAAGGCTCTGCTGGCCGAGTCGGGGCTGTGGACCGCCCTGCGGGCGCGCCCCTTCGACCGGGTGCCCTCGACCCAGGAGAGCCCGGCTGCGGTCTTCGTCACCGCCATCGACACCCGCCCTGGCGCCCCGGACCCCGTCAAGGTCCTCGAGGGCAAGGGCGAGGCCTTCACCGCCGGGCTCTACGCCGTCAGCAAGCTCACCGAGGGCGACGTCTGGCTGTGCAAGGCCAAGGGCGCCGCCATCGGCAACCAGGGCAACGTGCCCCGGGTGAAGGTGGCCGAGTTCGCGGGCAAGCACCCCGCGGGCCTGGTGGGCACCCACATCCACCTGCTGGCGCCCGTGAGCCGCAGCAAGGTGGTCTGGCACCTGGGCTACCAGGACGTGCTGGCCATCGGCGAGCTCTTCGCCACCGGCAAGCTGTCGGTGCAGCGGGTGGTGGCCCTGGCCGGGCCCCAGGCGAAGCAGCCCCGGCTGCTGCGCACCCGCCTGGGCGCCGAGGTGGCCCCCCTGGTGGACGGCGGCCTGAAGGACGGCGAGACCCGGCTGGTGTCGGGCTCGATCCTGCACGGGCACACCGCCGCCGGGCCGGTGGGCTTCCTCGACCGCTACACGAACCAGATCACCGCCGTCCGCGAGGGCCGCGAGCGCGAGTTCCTGGGCTGGCTGGTGCCGGGCCTGAAGAAGTACTCGACGGTGCGCGCCTTCGCCTCGGGCCTGCTGGGCCTGTTCGGCCCCGGCAAGAAGACCCTGGACTTCACCACCACCACCAACGGCTCCCACCGGGCCATGGTGCCCATCGGCATGTTCGAGAAGGTCATGCCCCTGGACATCATGCCCACCTTCCTGCTGCGGGCCCTGCTGGTGGACGATCTGGAGCGCGCCGAGAAGCTGGGCGCCCTGGAGCTGGGTGAAGAAGACCTCGCGCTGTGCACCTTCGTCAGCCCCGGCAAGGAAGACTACGGCGTGGCCCTGCGGCGCAACCTGACGACCATCTGGAAGGAAGGCTGATGAAGTTCCTGCGCGACCAACTCGATCGGGTGGCGCCGCTCTTCGAGAAGGGGGGGAAGCTCGAGAAGCTCTACCCCATCTACGAAGCCCAGGACACCATCCTGTTCACGCCGGGCGAGGTCACCAAGGGCAAGACCCACGTGCGGGACGCCCTGGACCTGAAGCGGATGATGATCATGGTGGTCGTCGCCCTGGTCCCGGCGATCCTGATGGCCCTGTACAACACGGGGCTCCAGGCCAACACGCTGATCCACGGCGGCAACGCCCAGCCCCTCGATGCGTGGCAGACGAGCCTCTTCCACGCCATCGCGGGCAGCTACGAGCCCACCCTCATCAACAACGTGCTGCACGGCGCGATGTGGTTCATCCCCCTGTTCGCCATCACGGGCATCGTGGGCGGCCTGGTGGAGGTGGTCAGCGCCATCAAGCGCGGCCACGAGGTGAACGAGGGCTTCCTGGTCACCATGTTCCTGTTCCCCCTGTCCCTGCCGCCCACCCTGCCCCTGTGGCAGGCCGGCCTGGGCATCGCCTTCGGCGTCATCTTCGCCAAGGAGGTCTTCGGGGGCACCGGCATGAACGTGCTGAACGTGGCGCTCACCGGGCGCGCGTTCCTGTTCTTCGCCTACCCGGGCCAGATCTCGGGCGACCAGCCCTGGATCGCCGCCACCGTCACCGACGGCGCCTCGGGCGCCACCTGGCTGGCCCAGTTCGCCGCCGACGGCACGCTGGCCAAGAGCCTGGAGAGCGCCGGCACCCTCGGCCAGACCTGGCTGAACGGCTTCTGGGGCTTCGTGCCCGGCTCCATGGGCGAGACCTCGGCCTTCGCCTGCCTGTTGGGCGCGGCGATCCTCATCGCCAGCCAGATCGGCTCCTGGCGCACCATGATCGGTGTGGCGGTGGGCACGGCGGCCACCGGCTTCCTGCTCAACGCGGTGGCCGGCGAGGCCAGCGCGGCCATCTACCACATGCCCTGGTACTTCCACTTCGTCCTGGGCGGCTGGGCCTTCGGCACGGTCTTCATGGCCACCGATCCGGTGACCTCGGCCTTCACCGAGAAGGGCAAGCTCGTCTACGGCTTCATGATCGGCGTCATGGTGGTGCTGGTGCGGGTGGTCAACCCCGCCTACCCCGAGGGGATGATGCTGGCCATCCTGTTCATGAACATGTTCGCGCCCCTCATCGATCACGTGTTCGTGCAGGCGAACATCAAGCGGAGGGTCGCCCGTGGATCGTAATGGCCCGACCTACATCGTGCTCTTTGCGGCGGCGGTCTGCCTGGTGTGCTCGGCGTTCGTCAGCACCGCGGCCGTCAGCCTCAAGGAGCGGCAAGAGGTCAACAAGAAGCTCGACCAGCAGCTCAAGGTGCTGAACGTCACGGGCATCATCAAGGAGGGCGAGGCCGCCGACCGGGCGACCATCGTCGCCAAGTACGAGCAGCACATCACCCCCAAGGTCATCGACCTGGAGTCGGGGCAGCTCGTGCCCGACGCCGATCCCGCCACGGTGGACGTGAAGAAGGCCCTGGGCGATCCCGCCCTGAGCGTGGCGATGACCTCGCCCGAGGCCAAGGCGGCTCAGGTGCCGCGCAAGCCCAAGCAGGCCCTCATCTACGAGGTGGATCTGGACGGCGACAAGGCCACGGATCTCTTCGTGCTGCCCATCTTCGGCAAGGGCCTGTGGAGCACCCTGTGGGGCTTCCTGGCGCTCGAGAAGGACGGCAACACCATCAAGGGCATCACCTACTACGAGCACGGCGAGACCCCCGGGCTCGGCGGCGAGGTGGACAACCCGCTGTGGAAGGCCAAGTGGATCGGTCGCAAGGTCTACAACGGTGACAAGGTGGCCATCGGCGTCAAGAAGGGCGCCGCGGGCACCGTGGCCGAGGATCCCTACGCCGTGGACGGCCTGTCGGGCGCGACCCTGACCAGCAACGGCGTCACCAACATGCTGCGGCTGTGGTTCGGCGAGGCCGGCTACGGCCCCCTCCTCAAGAAGCTGCGGGCCGGGGGTGCCTCGTGAGCACGAAGACCAAAGAGGTCCTGCTGGACCCGCTCTTGAACAACAACCCCATCGCCCTGCAGGTGCTCGGCATCTGCTCGGCGCTGGCGGTGACCACCAAGCTCGAGACCTCGGTGGTCATGTCGCTGGCGGTGATCGCGGTGACCGCGCTGTCCAACCTGTCGGTCAGCGTCATCCGCAACTTCATCCCGCCCAGCATCCGCATCATCGTGCAGCTCACCATCATCGCGTCGCTGGTGATCGTCACCGATCAGGTGCTCAAGGCCTTCCTCTTCGACATCAGCAAGCAGCTCTCGGTGTTCGTGGGCCTGATCATCACCAACTGCATCGTGATGGGCCGCGCCGAGGCCTACGCCATGGCGAACCCGCCGACGGCGAGCTTCATCGACGGCGTGGGCAACGGCCTGGGCTACAGCCTGGTGCTCATCTTCGTGGGCTTCTTCCGCGAGCTGTTCGGCTCGGGGAAGCTCTTCGGGATGAGCGTCCTGCAGCTCCAGACCGAGGGCGGCTGGTACAACCCCAACGGCCTGCTGGTGCTCGCGCCCGGGGCCTTCTTCCTGATCGGCGTGTTCATCTGGATCAACCGGGTGATCAAGCCGGATCAGGTCGACGCGAGCTGAGGAGGCGGGACGATGCAAGAGCTCCTGAGCCTGGCGACGAAGTCGATCTTCGTCGAGAACATGGCCCTGGCGTACTTCCTGGGCATGTGCTCGTTCCTGGCGGTGTCGAAGAAGGTCGAGACCGCCTTCGGCCTGGGCATGGCGGTGACCTTCGTGCTCGCCGTCACGGTCCCGCTCAACAACCTGCTCTACAACTACGTGCTGCGTGAGGGCGCGCTGAGCTGGATCAGCGACGACATGGCCAGCACCGATCTGAGCTTCCTGAGCTTCCTGGCGCTCATCGGCACCATCGCCGCCAGCGTGCAGGTGGTGGAGATGGCGCTCGACAAGTACGCGCCGGCGCTCTACTCGGCCCTGGGCGTGTTCCTGCCGCTCATCGCCGTGAACTGCGCCATCCTGGGCGCCTCGCTGTTCATGGTGGAGCGCGACTACGGCCTCGCCGAGAGCGCGGTGTTCGGCGTGGGCTCGGGCATCGGCTGGATGCTGGCCATCGTCGCCCTGGCCGCCCTGCGCGAGAAGATGCGCTACAGCAACGTGCCCCCCGCCCTGCGTGGCCTGGGGATCACCTTCATCCTGACCGGGTTGATGGCCATCGGGTTCATGGCCTTCGCGGGGATCCAGCTGTGATGTTCACGCACCTGATCCGGCTTTCGAGGGAGGACTGATGGCAACCGCGATCCTGGGCGTGGTCGTCTTCATCGCGATCGTGGTCGCCCTGGTGCTGGTGTTGATGGTGGCGCGCAAGCGCCTGGTCAACAGCGCCGAGGTGACGATCCTGATCAACGATGATCCGGACAAGGCCCTGAAGACCCCGGCGGGCTCGACGCTGCTCAACATCCTGGGCAGCAACAAGATCTTCATCCCCTCCGCCTGCGGCGGGAAGGGCTCGTGCGGCGTGTGCAAGGTGCACGTGCACGAGGGGGGCGGCGCCATGCTGCCCACCGAAGAGGGGCACGTCAGCCGCGGTGAGGCCCGTGAGGGCGTCCGGCTGGCCTGTCAGGTGAAGGTCAAGGGCGACATGTCCATCGAGGTGGAGCCCGAGGTGTTCAGCGTCAAGAAGTGGGAGTGCACCGTGCGCTCGAACCACAACGTGGCGACGTTCATCAAGGAGTTCATCATCGACCTGCCCGAGGGCGAGAGCGTGCCCTTCCGGGCGGGCGGGTACATTCAGATCGAGTGTCCCCCGCACGTGGTGAACTACAAGGACTTCATCATCGAGGAGAAGTTCCGCGAGGACTGGGACAAGTTCGACATGTGGCGCTTCGTGTCGAAGGTCGACGAGCCGGTCACCCGCGCCTACTCCATGGCGAACTACCCCGAAGAGTACGGCATGATCATGCTCAACGTGCGCATCGCGTCGCCGCCCCCGCGGCAGCCCGATGTGCCGCCGGGCATCATGAGCAGCTTCATCTTCGGCTGTAAGCCCGGCGACAAGGTCACCATCTCGGGCCCCTTCGGCGAGTTCTTCGCCAAGGAGACCGACAACGAGATGGTGTTCATCGGTGGCGGCGCCGGCATGGCGCCCATGCGCTCGCACATCTTCGACCAGTTCAAGCGCCTGCGGACCACCCGCAAGGTGAGCTTCTGGTACGGCGCCCGGTCGCTCCGCGAGGCCTTCTACGTCGACCACTTCGACAAGATCGCCGAGGAGTTCGACAACTTCGAGTGGCACCTGGCCCTGTCGGACGCCCTGCCCGAGGACAACTGGACGGGCTACAAGGGCTTCATCCACCAGGTGGTGCTCGAGAACTACCTGAAGAGCCACCCCTCGCCCGAGGACGTGGAGTACTACATGTGTGGGCCGCCCATGATGAACAGCGCGGTCATCAGCATGCTCGAGAACCTGGGCGTCGAGCCCGAGAACATCATGCTCGACGACTTCGGCGGCTGAGCCGCCCCGGCTCCCCCGAGGTCCCCCCATGGCCCCCCCGCCCCCCGACGGCACCAGCCCCCTGGGGCCCCTGACCGTCAAGCACCTGTCCCGCCGCTTCCTGCCGCCCCTGCTGTTCGTGGGGGCCCTGTTCGCCTTCCAGTACCACCGCGGGCAGCAGATCGAGGCCGCCGGCGGCGGCCGCGGCGAGCTGGCGCTGCAGGGCGAGACCATGGGCACCACGTGGTCGGTGAAGGTGGTGGGCGAGGGCCTGGACGAGGCCGGCCTGCGGGCCACCATCCAGGGCGAGCTGGACGCCGTGGTGGCGGCCATGAGCACCTACGAGCCCACCAGCGAGTTGTCGAAGCTGAACGCCCGGGCCGAGACCACCCCCACCACCATCTCACCGGCCCTGCGCACGGTGCTGGCGCTGGCGCTGCAGATCAGCGCCGCCAGCGACGGGGCCTTCGACGTGACCGTGGGGCCCCTGGTGAACGCCTGGGGCTTCGGGCCGCAGAAGCGGGGCACGCCCCCCGACGCGGCCACGCACGCCAGCCTGCGCGAGCGGGTGGGCTGGCAGAAGCTGGCGCTGGACGCCGCCGCCGGCACCCTGGCCAAGGCCCACCCCCAGACCTACGTGGATCTGTCGGCCATCGCGAAGGGCTACGGGGTCGATCGCGTGGCGCTGGCCCTCGAGGCCAAGGGCCACGACCGCTACCTGGTGGAGGTGGGCGGCGAGCTGCGGGTGCGCGGCCACAACGCCCACGGCGCCCCCTGGCGGCTGGGGGTCGAGGCGCCCCTGGAGGATCGGCGGGCGGTGCAGGCGGTGGTGCCGCTGACCGCCGGCGCCATGGCCACCTCGGGGGACTACCGCAACTTCTACGAGCAGGACGGCCAGCGCATCAGCCACACCATCGACCCCCGCAAGGGCGCACCCATCACCCACCGGCTGGCATCGGTGAGCGTGGTGGCCGCCGACTGCGCGACGGCCGACGGCTGGGCCACGGCCCTGAACGTGCTGGGGCCCGACGAGGGCTTCGCCAAGGCGCAGGCGCTGGGCCTGGCGGCGTACTTCCTGGTGCGCCGGCCCGACGGTGACTTCGAGGCCAAGGTGACGCCCGCCTTCGAGCGCCTGCTCCCGAACCGCTGATCTGCTATGGTGCGCGCCTTCCCGCGGGGCGCGCGCGCCCGGAGGTGGACATGGAGACCGTGCTGCTGACCCTGGGCCTGATGGCCCTGGCCATGGGCGTGATGGCGGTGGGGGTCATCTTCGGCCGCAAGCCCCTGAAGGGCTCCTGCGGTGGCACCGGCGGGAGCTGCGCCTGCGCCGACGCCCGCAAGGCGGGCGCCTGCAAGCGCAAGGGGGGCCCGGGGCACCACGACCACGACCATGATCACGGGCACGACCACGGGGCCGAGCAGGGGCGCTTTGCCGTGGCCCAGGACCTGATCAGCCTGGACGAGCCCCGCCGGCGGTAGCCCGCCCGCGCGGATCAGCCCGCGGCGGCCATGCCGGCGGGATCCAAGACCCAGTAGCACCAGCTCCGGTAGGTCCAGAAGCCCAGCGCCGCGGTCCAGGCCTGGATCTGCTCGGCCTCGTGGCTGACGCGCAGCACCACACCCAGGCCCTCGCGGGCCGCCTCGGCCATGAGATCGGACAAGAGCTGCCGGCCCACGCCGCGCTTGCGGCAGGCGGGCAGGACGGCGAACCCGCCGGCCACCCAGGCGTCGGCCTCACGGGTGGCCACCACCACGCCGGCGGGGGTGTCGCCCACCCAGGCCACCCGGGTGCGCACGGCCGGATCGGCCAGGTCCTCGGCGGTGACCGTGGGGGGCGGCCAGGTGTCGGCGGCGGCAGCCTGCAGCAGGGCCCAGTCGGCGGCGGCGTCGGCGCCCACGGCCACCCGCGCGTTCTTGAAGGCGCGGGGCACGTCTTCGAGCTCGCCGTCCCACCGCTGGAAGAACACCACGCCCTTCAGGGTGAAGCCGCGGTGGCGCACGAAGTGCTGGGCGCGGGCGTGGCCCGCGTCGCAGCTCGCCACCACCGGGCCGCCGGGGTGCCGGGCCAGCAGGTGCTTCAGCAGGGCGTCGCCGATGCCCTTGCGGCGGTGGCGGGGGTGCACCCGCACGTCCACCACGGCCGCGGCTCCGTCCCGGCGCCAGCCCACCCCGACCGGGACGCCCTGGGCGTCAGCGGCCACCCAGGCGTCGCCGGCGAGCACGTCCGCGACGCCCACCGGCACGATGAGGTGGTCGCGGGCGGCCGTGTCGTCCAGCAGCCGTTGCAGGGCGGGCGCGTCCTGGGCGGTGGCGGCGTGAAGCTGCATGGCTGGGAGCATACTCAGAGGGGCGCCTTGGATCGCCAGATCACCGGCCGGTACGCGTCAGGGCCTTGTCGCGTTAGACTTCCGCCCCGTCACCCCCCTTTGCCCCGGAGGCCCCATGCGCGAGCCCGCGCTGCCCGTCCCCCCGCGCTCCTTTGACGAGCCCGCCGCCCGGCCCGCCCGCCGCCGCCCCGTGGCGGTGGTGCCGGTGCACGTCTTCGTCGACGAGGTGCAGGTGGATCTGGCGGCCGGCCGGGTGCGGGGGGTGGTGCACCACACGGTGCGCGCGCGGGTGGATGGGGTGGATCGGCTGCCCTTCGACGCCGCCGATCTGCGGGTGACGCAGGCGCGTCTGGGCGATGACGCCCTGGCGGTGACCGTGCACGCCCAGGGGGTCGTGGTGGCCCTGCCCGAGCCCCTGGAGGCGGGCGAGGCGGTGACGGTGAGCCTGCGGTTCGAGGCGCAGCCCACCGCCGGCCTGTACTTCGTGGGGGGTGAGCGGCCCCAGGCCTGGACCCAGGGCGCCATGGAGGACCACCACCACTGGTTCCCGTGCTTCGACGCCCCCGAGCACCTGGTGACCACCGAGGTGCGCGCCACGGTGCCCGAGGGCTGGGCGGCCTTGAGCAACGGCGCCCTGCTGGAGCGCCGCGCCGTCGAGGGCGGCGTGCGCTGGCACTGGCGGCACGACACGCCCCACGCCCTGTATCTGCTGACGCTGGTGGTGGATCGGCTGGTGGAGGTGAGCGATCGCCACGGCGACGTGACCCTGCACCACTGGGTGCCCGCGGGCCGCGAGGCCGACGCCCGGGCCATGTTCAAGCGCATGGGCTCCATGCTGGACTTCTTCGCCGAGGCCACCGGCAGGCCCTACCCCTATCCCCGCTATGGCCATGTCTTCCTTCAGGAATTCATGTGGGGGGGCATGGAGAACACCACCCTCACCAGCCTGACGGACCGGGTGCTGGTGCCGCCCGAGGTGCTCGACGAGGTGCAGGTGGAGCGGCTGGTGGCCCACGAGCTGGCCCACCAGTGGTTTGGCGATCTGATCGCGCCCAGGGGCTGGCCCGAGCTGTGGCTGAACGAGAGCTTCGCCACCTACTTCGAGATCCTGTGCATGGGCGCGTTGGACGGGAAGGACGACTTCGCCCGCCGGCTGGTGGCCCAGCGCGACGCCTACCTGAGCGAGGCCGGCGGCCGCTACGCCCGGCCGGTGGTGACCGACACCTACGCCCACCCGTATGTGCTGTTCGACCGGCACGCCTACGAGAAGGGCTGCCTGTTGCTGCACACCCTGCGCCACCAGATCGGGGGCGACGCCTTCTGGCGGGGTATCCGGCGGTACGTGAAGCGGGCGGCGGGCACGGCGGCCACCAGCGCCGATCTGCAGCGGGCCTTCGAGGACGCCGCGGGCGAGGATCTGACCGACTTCTTCCAGGTGCTGGTGGGCACGGCGGCCCACCCCAAGGTGCAGGCGCGCTGGGCCTTCGACCCCAAGGTGGGCCTGGAGATCACCCTGACGCGCACCGACGACACCGCGCAGACCCTGTACGTGGACGTGGCCTGGCGCGCCGCCGATCGCACCCGCCGCCAGCGGGTGCGCCTGGCCCCGGGCGAGCGCACGCTGGTGCTGCCCCTGGACGCGCCGCCCCTGTGGGTGGCGGTGGATCCCGATCAGGCCTGCCTGCTCGAGGTGGACGAGGCCGTCGAGCCCGACGCCGCCCTGCGCGCCCGCCTGGTCCCCAGCGAGTCGCCGCGGCTGCTGCGCATGCGCACCTGCCGGGTGCTGGCGGGCCGGGGCAGCGCCGCCAACACCCGGGCGCTCATCGAGGCCCTGCGGGGCGATCCGTCGCACACCGTGCGCGGCGAAGCGGCGAGCGCCCTGGGCGCCCACCGCACCGAGCTCGCCCGCGAGGCCCTGGCGGCGGCGGTGGCCGATCGGGACGGGCAGCCCTGGCGGGTGCGCGCGGCCGCCGCGCGGGGCCTGGGCCTGGGCGCCGAGCCCGGCTGGCTGCCGCGCATCGAGGCCCTGCTCGCCGCCGAGCCCCGCTTCACCGTGCGCAACGCCCTGACCGGCGCCGCCGGCCACTTCCGCGACGACGAGGCCGCCCGGGCGCTCATCGTGGCGCGGCTGGACGCCATCGCCGGCCCGGTGGCCGATCGGGAGCGGGGCGCCGCCCTGAGCGCGCTGGCCCGCCTGGAGCGCAAGGACACGCTGGCGGTGTTCGAGCGCTTCAGCGGCGCCGAGCACGCCCCCAACGTGCGCAGCGTGGCCCTGGCCGGCCTGGGCCGCCTGGCCCGCGCCGAGGGCGTGCTCGACAAGGCCGAGGCCCGCCGGGTGCGCGAGCAGCTTGAGCGCTTCCTGGGCGATCCGGTGTTCCAGGTGCGGGTGTCGGCCACCTCGCAGCTCGGGCAGCTCGGCGACACGGCGTCCCGGGCCGCCCTGGAGCGCGCCCACGGCGCCGAGGCGCTGGCCTTCGTGCGGCGCCTGCACCGCGAGGCCCTGGGCAAGCTGGGCGCCTGAGCCGGACAGCGCTCGAACAGCCGGCTACCGGCAGGCCCCCGGGCGGATGTCGGTGGCGGTCTCGGGCACCCGCCACAGGCTCTCGGTGGGATCCAGGTGGTACGGATCCACCACCCGGCCGGCCGGGTCCTGCACCTCCAGGTGCAGGTGGGGCATGGTGCTGTAGCCGCTGGAGCCGATGAGGCCCAGCACGTCGCCGCAGCCCACCCGCTGGCCCTCGCGCACGACGATGGAGCCGCGCATCAGGTGCAGGTAGTGGGTGCGCCAGCCGTTGGCGTGCTCGACGTAGACCTTGTTGGCCACCATGGGGTGGCCGTCGCAGTCCACGTCCAGGCTCTCGATGCTGCCGCGGCAGCGGTCGTAGTGGCCGTCCTCGACGCGCACCACCAAGCCGGGGGCCGCGGCGGCCACGCGGGCGCTGCCCGCGTCCATGGCGCGGAAGCCGCCGTTCAGGATGAAGTCGCTGCCGTCGTGGCCCCCGTAGCAGGCGGGGAAGGGGTCGCCGTCGTAGGCCTCGCAGGCGGTGCGGCCGTTGTCGCGGCCGTCGTGATCCACCCCGAACATCAGGCGCGACGAGATGGCGTCGCGGTCGTCGGGGTGCACGGGGAAGGCCAGCCAGCCGGGGCCCTCGGGCAGGGGCTCGGCGTCCGGCTCGGGCGGCTGCGCGTCGCCCACGGCGGCGTCGGGGGTCGCGGCGTCCGGGCCCCCGGCGTCCAGCGGCCCGGCGTCCAGCGGCCCGCCGTCCAGCGGCCCGCCGTCCACGGCGCCGTCGAGGGGATCGGGATCGCCGCCGGCCCCGCTGGGGGCGCAGGCGGTGAGGCCGGTGAGGGCCAGGGCCAGCGCGAGGCGGCCAGGGGGGCGGGTGTGCATGGCCGCAGCGTGCCCCAGCGGGCGGGTCGGGATCGAGCCCGACTCAGGCGCCCTGCCGGGCCCGCGGCGGCTACTCCTTGGTGTAGGCCGCCCAATACGGGATGTGGTTGCCCGAGCGCAGGCTCTGGTAGGGCAGCCAGAAGGCGGGGGCGCTGGGGTCCTCGCCGGGCTCGGCGTTGGGATCGATGGCGGTGACCCAGATCTGCGGGCGCTCGCCGGGGCCCAGGCGGTCGCCGTAGGCCCGCAGGCTGCTGAAGGCCAGCCACAGGCGGCCGCGGCGGTCGGTGGGCGACCACTTGGGCCACGAGTTGCCGTTGAAGGCGCCGCCGTTGGCCCGGGTGAGGGGCACGGGGTTCCCGCCGTCCACGCGGATGATCTCCAGATCCACGTTCGCGTTGCCCATGCCCTGCCCGCCGCCCTCGCCCACCGAGTTGTAGGCCACGAAGGTGCCCTCGGGGCTGAAGGCGGGGCGGTCCAGCCAGCGCTGGTCGTTGGGGCGCAGCGTCAGGGGGCGTGGGTCCATCCAGGTGCCGTCCACGCTCTCCCACAGGTAGAGGCTGCCGCCGGTGACGCCGGCGTCGGGCAGGGGGTTGCTGAGCCCGCCGGGGCCCACCACGCCCACGATCTTGTCGGTCTGCCACGACCAGTCGGGCTGGCCGGCCACCGTGTTGTCCAGGTTGGGCAGCCGGTCGAGCTCGGCGCCCGTGTCGGAGTTGCGGATGATGAGCTGCCCGGCGCCGCCGGCCACCAGGCGCACGTTGTCGGGGGCGAAGGCCGGGAAGTAGTTGGCCACGCCCGCGGGGTCGTACAGCAGGTTGGTAGGCTCGTCGATGAGGCTGGTGGCCAGGTCGCCGAAGGGCGGGAAGGTGGTGCGGGTGAAGGCGATGCGGGTGCCGTCGCGGCTCAGCGCGTGGCAGGCCGGGCAGTTGATGGTGGGGGCGGTGATGGGGTTCAGCAGGGGCTCGGGAGCGGTCTCGCCCGCGGCCAGGCGCATGATCCCCGAGTCGCTGGTGGACCAGTAGTACACGGCGCCCACGATGCGGCTGCGATCCACCTCGACGGGCAGCGGGGCGCTGCTGCAGGCCTGCGCGCCCTGGCCGCCGAAGCCGGTGAGGGTGATCTGCATGGTCTGCCCGCTGGCGCGGCCCATCACCCGGGCCCAGGCCTCGCCCTCGGGGGTCAGCCGGGGCTGGTCGGTGAACCAGCGCACGACGGTGCCGCCCACGTCGATGCTCACCCGGAAGGTGTCGTGGCCGCGGGCGCGCCACTGCAGCTCCAGGCCGATGAGGTTGGCGGGGATCACCGTGGCGGCCTCGGGGTAGACCCACTCCGGCGCGCAGCCCGCGCCACCGTCGGCGGCGCCCTCCAGCCCGGCGATCTCCTCGGGGGTCACGTCGCCCAGCACCACGTCCTCGGTGACCACCACCTCCACGCGGGCGGTGGTGGAGATGCCGCGGTACTCGGCGAGCACGGTGCCCACGCCCACCTCGCCGGTGCTCACGAAGCGCCCGCCCTCGACGGTGCCCAGCTCCTCGGGGGCCGCCACCCAGTTCACCTGGTCGTTCGGCACGGGCTGGCCGCTCTCGAACAGGGTGAACTGCACCTGCGCGGGGGGATCGGTGACGGGCAGCACGGCAGACTCGGGCTCCAGCCGCAGCGCGCCGGGCTGGCCGCCCGCACCGCCCGCACCGCCCGCACCGCCCTGGCCGCCTTCGCCGCCCGCCGCGCCCTGGCCCCCCTCACCGCCGGCGCCGCCCTCACCGCCTTGGCCGCCTTCGCCGCCCTGGCCGCCCTGGCCGCCCGCGCCCTGATCCACGATCAGGCCCACGTCCACGCCCACGTCCGCGGGGCCAGGCGCCTCGCTCGCGCCGCCGTCATCGCAGCCCATCACCCACAGCGCGGCGCACAGGGCGCCGAGCATCCATCCGTTCCGCATGTTCACCCCCGGGGAAGGGCGCATGCTGTCACGGCAGGGCGAGCCGGCTCAACGGCGGTGACAGGCCGGCCCCGCTGGCCCACCATGCGGGCCGGAGGGAAGCCATGCCTGCCATCGACTCGATCCCGGGGCGCCTGCTCGCGCGCGCCCAGGCCACGCCCGACGCCCCGGCCATCTGGCACCAGCCCCCCGACTCGGGCTGGCAGGCCATCTCGTGGGGCCAGTACGCCGCCCAGGCCCGCGCGTTTGCCGGCGCCCTGCTGGCCATGGGCTACGGGAAGGGCTGGGGCGTGGCCATCCTCAGCGACAACTGCGCCGAGTGGATCGTGGCCGACATGGGCGCCATGTTCGCCGGCGCCGTGCCCGCGGGGGTGTACCCGACGCTCACGGGCGAGCAGGCGGCCTACATCATCGAGCACTGCGACGCGCGGGTGGTGGTGGTGCAGGACCCCGCCCAGTGGGCCAAGGTGCATGCCCTGCGCGACGGGCTGCCCCTGCTGGAGCGCATCGTCATCATCCAGGGGGCCGAGCAGGTGAGCGACCCCGGGGCGGTGGGCTTCCAGGCCTTCCTGGCCGAGGGCGCCGCGCACGCCGACGCCGTGCAGGCCCGGCTCGACGGGCTGACGGACGAGGATCTGGCCACGCTGATCTACACCAGCGGCACCACCGGCCTGCCCAAGGGGGTCATGCTCAACCACCGCAACCTGGCCTTCACCTCGAAGGCGGCCATGGATGTCATCGGCGGGGTGGGGCCCGACGACTGCATGATCAGCTACCTGCCCCTCTCGCACATCGCCGAGCAGATGTTCTCGCTGCACCTGCACGTCACCGGCGGCTACCCGCTGTGGATGTGCGACCGGCTCGAGAAGCTGAAGGAGACCCTGCTGACGGCGCGGCCCACCTTCTTCCTGGGCGTGCCGCGGGTGTGGGAGAAGTTCAAGGCGGCGCTCGAGGCCAAGCTGGGCGAGCTCACCGGGGCCAAGGGCGCCATCGCCCGCTGGGCGCTGAAGGTGGGCCACGCCGCCGTGCCCGAGTTGGTGGCCCACGGCGCGCCGAAGGGCCTGCTGGGCGTGCAGTATCGCCTGGCCGACAAGCTCTTCTACAGCAAGCTGAAGGCCCAGCTCGGCCTGGACCGCCTGAACGTGGCCAGCAGCGGCGCCGCGCCCATCGGCCGGGACGTGGTGACCTTCTTCTGGGCCATCGGCGTGCCCATCCACGAGGTCTACGGCCAGTCCGAGGACTGCGGCCCCACCACCTTCAACCAGCCCTTCCCGGGCAAGCGGCGCCTGGGCACCGTGGGCCTGCCCGTGCCCGGGGTGCAGGTGCGCCTCGCCGAGGACGGTGAGATCCTGGTGAAGGGCGACAACGTCTTCGTGGGCTACCTGAAGAACCCCGAGGCCACCGCCGAGGCCCTGCAGGACGGCTGGCTGTGCTCGGGGGACGTGGGTGAGTTCGACGGCGACGGCTTCCTGAAGATCACCGACCGCAAGAAGGACCTGATCATCACCGCCGGCGGCAAGAACGTGGCCCCGCAGCACATCGAGAAGCTGCTCAAGGCCATCGAGGGCGTGGGGCAGGCGGTCGTCATCGGCGATCACCGCAAGTACCTGGCCGCGCTGCTGACGGTGGATCCCGAGGGCGGCCCGGCCCTGGCCGCCCGCCACGGCTGGCCCACCGAGCCGGGCGCCCTGGCGATGGATCCCCGCTTCAAGGCCCACGTCGAGGCCGGCGTGCAGGCGGCCAACGGGCAGCTCGCCCGCTACGAAACGATCAAGCGCTGGGCCCTGCTGGCGGACGACTTCACCGTCGAGGGCGGCGAGCTCACGCCCACCCAGAAGGTGAAGCGGCGGGTGATCAACGAGAAGTACGCCGCCGAGATCGAGGGCCTGTACACCTGAGCCGCCCGGGCGGCGCTCGGCGGGGCGCGACCTGGCGCCCGCTGGCACATCGTTGTCCCGCCCGGCCCGGATCCGTATGGTCCGCGGCCTCACCGCCTGGAGGCCCCATGTCCACCCAGCCCAGCAAGACCCTCGACACCTTCCCCAACCCCCGGCCGGGGCGCGACTACGTCATCGCCTTCGACTGCCCGGAGTTCACCTGCCTGTGCCCCAAGACGGGCCAGCCGGACTTCGCCACCATCCGCATCAAGTACACGCCGCTCGACACCTGCGTGGAGCTGAAGAGCCTGAAGCTGTACCTGTGGAGCTACCGCGACGAGGGCGCCTTCCACGAGGCGGTCACCAACCAGATCCTGGACGACCTGGTGGCGGCCACGCAGCCGCTGCGCATGACCGTCGAGGGCGACTTCTGGGTGCGCGGTGGGATCACCACCGTGGTCACCGCCAGCTACCAGGCCCCCACGGCGGGCTGACCCTCGATTGACCGCGGCGCGGGCCCACCGTACCGTCGGCCCATGCGTCGCACCCTGCCCCTGCTGCTGGCCCTTGGCGGCCTGATCGCCCTGCTGGCCGTGGCCTGCGAGCCCGACCCCCTGTGCCTGGAAGACCGGCAGTGCCCCGAGCGCACCACCTGCTTCGCGGGCGAGTGCGTCACCCGCGAGGTCAGCGGCGATCCGCGGGCCCTGTACGCTCGGGAGTTCCGGCTGCGGCTGGAGGTGGACTGCGCCCCCTGCCACCACGACGGCTACGAAGGCGCGGGCGTGACCGCCGGCGACGGCCGCTGGCGCCTGCACCGGGGCACCTACCTGGACGGCGCCCGCGAGCAGGCGAGCTGGGACGACCTGCAGGACTTCGTGGGCGGCCAGAGCGCCGAGGCCACCCCGCTGGTGATCTTCGGCCGCGGGGCCGCCAACCACCCCGTCATCTGGAGCGCCGACGGCGGCCGCCCCGCCGAGCAGCGCGTGCTGGAGTGGCTGTGGCTGTTCGACGGCCGCGGCGTGCGCCCCGACATGGCCCCCGAGCCGGATATGGCGCCCCCCGTGGACCAGGGCCCCCGCCCCGACGGCGCGCCCCCGGTGCCCGATCAGGGCCCGCCCCCTGACATGGCTCCCGTGGGCCAGCCCCCCAACCCCCAGGTCTACGCCGCTGAGATCCACCCCCGCATCGAGGCGAGCTGCGGCGTGGGCTGCCACCTGGGCAACCCCATCCCCGGCGACGGCTTCTTCCGCATCGGCCCCGGCACCGTGCCCGCCGCGGTCACCGCCAGCTACGACGACATCCAGGAGTTCCTGGACCTGGCCAACCCCGCCAACAGCAAGGTGCTGACCGCCGCCACCGCCACCAGCCCCCACCCCGGCGGCATGGTCTGGGCCGTAGGCGACGCCAACTACGAGGCCGTGCGCCGCTGGATCGCGGGGGAGTGAGCGACCGCCGCTGGGCGGCCTTGTTCCGGTGAACAATTCCGACCATTTCGACTGAAGAAGTGGCCAGGCCAGTCCCTGGCGCGGGTGACGGGCGGAGACCGGTGTGGACGCCCCCGTCACTCCCGCCAAGGAGGCCGCCTATGCACCGCCCGATCGTCGAGACGCCCCGCGACCTGTGGGTCCGCCGCTTCTTCTGGAGCACCTTCGCGCTCACCATGGTGGGCCTGTCGGCGCTCTCCTTCACCAACACCCTGTTCGGGTTCCAGACCCTCGTGGACACGATGCCCACGGTGATGATCGGGGCGGCCTTCGCAGTGCAGCTGCTGTATGCCGGGGTGCTGTTCGTGTTCATGGACAACCGGGCCAAGGCGGTGGCCTGGGCGATCCCGGCCCTGCTCGGCCTTTCGGTGAGCGGTGCCACGGTGAAGATCTACCACGATCAGGTGGCCACGGAGCTGCGCGCCGAGCGGACCAACGCGGCGCGCCGGACCGCCGCGCGCATCGAGCATGACAACCAGGCGGCCTTCTTGGGATGGCGGGGGAGCCTGCAGGCGGAGGCCGGGCGCTGGCGCGCGACCTTGGCGCAGGCCGTGGAGGAGGGCGCGGCCCAAGTGGCGACCCACGAGCGCAACGCCGAGATGGAGGCGCAGGGGGGGCCGGGTATCCCCTCGGGTTGCGGGAAGCGGTGCTGGGCCCATCGCGCTCAGTCCGACAGCGCCCGCGCCCGGCTGACCGAGGCGCGCGACACGCTGAGCGACTTCGACGCGGGCGTGCAGGTCCTGGGGCAGACCGGTGACAGCGTGGCCGCGGTGGCCGCTTTCGCGAAGCTGCAGACGCTGGCCGGCAGCGTGGTGGTCCCGCCTGAGGCCCCGGCCCTGCGCCCGCTGGACGCCGGGGTGGTTGCCGACGGGCCGATCAAGGCGAGCGAGCTCATGGCCTGGCTGCGGGCGCATCCCCGTGACCCCGCTGGGTTGATCGCGGTGGGGGTGGCCCTGTTCCTCGACCTGTTGATCCTCATCGCGACCCTCCAGTTGCGGGCGTTCAAGGCCCCGCAGCCCATCGATCCGGGCGAGACCCTCGCGGTGGCTGCGCCGGGAGCGACGCAGCGCCTGAGCCGGTCGGCGCAGCGCGCTCTCCTGCGGCGGCCGCCGGGTCTGTCGGGTGCCGAGCGTCGCCAACTCCACGCGGCGCTTCAGGCCCAGGATCGCGCCACCCTTGACGCGACGCTGTCCCTCCTTCAGGCCCTCGACGAGGGTCGTCCGGCCCCCCAGGCCAGCCTGACCAACCCGGTCTTCTGCCTGCTCACCACGCTGGAGTTGCTGCGGATGACGCCGACCCGTGCCCTGGAGGCCACGGTGAGCTTGTCTGAGCTGGCGTTGCTGGTGCACCGGGCGCTGGCGGGGCTGGGGCCTGACTTCATGCCCGGCCTGACCGAGCCCTTCAGACTCGTGGACCTGGACGACGGCTGGCCGGACGAGGCGGGCGGGTGAGGCCGATCCCGCGTGCCTTGGGGCGCCCAGGCTGTCCGAACGGTCCGGGCCAATCCGTCCTGGGAATCGTGGTGCGGGTGCCCTGGCGCTGGCCCGCCCGAAGGCCCACCCTGGGAGAGAAGATGGACCGGCCAAACGAACCGACGAGCGACCCCGCGGACGCCCACCTCGAGGCCCGGGCGCGCGCGTACGCCCGAGCGCACAGCGCGGCCAACGCGGCTGAGCTCCTGGCCGCGCTGGGCCTCACTGGCCTGCTCGAGGTGGCCGGGCTCGACCCCGATCTGCGTGGCGGGCCGCCCCTGCCGGTGGTCGACGAAGTGACGCTGAGCCGCTTTGCGCAGCGGGGCGTCCTGCGTGGGTATTTGCGGCAGCGGCTGGCCGGTTGGCTGTTTCGAACCTGCAAGTCCACCAGTCTGCGCGCGGCGATCATGCTGCGCGACACGAGGGAGGGGGGCGAGCGCTTGCATGAGTCGGCCCACGCCGTGCTGACGCGGGCGAGCCGACGGCCCGCTGATTCCGAGACCACCGACCTCATCAGCGATGCGCTCAGCGACGCATGGCGTCAGCTCATGCGGGCCGAGGCGCTCAAGGAAACGAACTTCTTCCGCAGGCTGCTCTTCGAGGCGCCTGATCCGCGGGTCGCCGATGCTGAGATCGCCAGCCTTTGGCAGCAGGCGCTGAAGGCGCGCTGGCACAGCGCCCTGGCCGCGCGTGATCCGGCCTATGGGCGGCTCCGGCGTCAGGTGTCCAAGGCGGTCCACGGGGTCTTGAAGGCAGACGGTGCCGCCTGGCGGTCCAGCCTGACCCAGGCGGCGATCGTCGAGGGGCTGATGCCCGCCCTCCAAGCGCTCGACACCCACGGTGACGAAGGGGTCGTGGATGCGCACACCCTCAGCGAGGCGCTGCCAGGCTGGCTTGAGTTCATGACCGCAGCTCCGGGCACGCCCAGCGCCACGCCCGTCGAGGTGGGCCAATACGCTGACTGGCTCCGTGTGGCCCTGGTGAAGGGGCTTCGGCCCTACGCTCAGGCGGACCGGCTGGACGCCGAGCATGCAACCCCGCCAAGCGATGGAGGCCGCGGCGCGCGGCAGATGAACTGGCTCGTCGCGCAGCGCATCGATCGTGCGCCGCTCCTCGGTCAGTTGCTGCGCACCCTCGAGCCTTGGCGCGCGCTGCGCCTGGTGGTGTGTGTCGAGCTGCTGGCACAGGGCATCAGCGCCCCGAGCGCGGTGAAGCGGCAGACGCTCGCGCTGAAGTTCACCGCGGCGGCCTGGCCCGAGCACATCGCCGCCCTGGCCGAGCAAGCCAAGGCCGGTCCGTTGGCTGGGATCGGGCTGACGCGCTTGCCAACCCCGACGCCCGCCTACTGGGCGCGGGTGGAGCTGAAGCTCGAGAGCGCCAAGAAGTATCTGACCCCGAACAATCTGATGAAGCGCCTGGTGCCCAAGCTGCCCGCCGAGCTCCGAGCTCGGCTGAGCGCGTACCTGGCGTCCGAGAACACCAAGGGGCATCCCCCATGCTGACCCCAGATCCGACCCCGGGGACCCCCGCGGTCTTGACCGAGAACTCTGCGGTGAAGGCGGGCGCGCTGGTGCGTTGCCGCGACGACGACTACCTGCTGCTGAGCAGCGATCCCGAGGCCTGGTGGGCGTGCCGCCTGACCCCCGACGTGTGGATGGCCTCGCCCACCGAGGCGGTGCTGGCCCCGCCCGATCTGCCCTCCTACGCCTGGACGTGGGCGGCTCTGCCGGATCTGCGCCTGCGAATCCCTCGCACCGAGCTGGACGCCGAGGGCCTGTTCCAGCCCTGGGCGGCCATTGACCGCGCTGTTCTGGCACCCATCAAGACGTGGTCAAAGGCCCGGGGTGGCCCCCCGCCTGACGGCGCGCGGATCGGCCCGCCCCTGGACGCCGCCGAGCAGCCCGCCCACGCTCGATGGCGTGCCGAGCAGGCCGCCGCTCACGGCGCGTGGGTCGCACAGCTAGGCCTGCGCGCGGCGCTGCGGGCGGAGGCCACCCGCGCGCGCCGGCGATCGGCGCGCACGGCCGTGCTCGACCGGATCCGCGCGGATCTGCGGGCCGGCGCCGAGGGGCTCGAGGCGATCTTCGAGCGAGTGCTGGGTGGGGCGATGCCCGGCGTGGCCTGGACCCCGCTGGCGCCCCACGCGGCGGTGGGCGACGTCCCCCGCGGGATCCGCTTCGACGAGGCGGGATTGATTCTGGAGCGCCACGCTCAGGGCTGGGTGCTGCTGGTCCACGATGACGAGGACGGCCCCCAAGTGCTGGACGCGGCTGCGCTGGGTGGCCCGAGCGACGAGCCCTGATCGGGCAGACAACCAGCCCCTACCCCCGCCACATCCGCCGGTAGAACGCCAGCGCTCGCAGCCGGTGTGCCAAGGCCCGGTGGCGCGCAAGCGTCAGGCGCCGATCGGCGCTGAAGAAGCACGCCGCGTGGTCAGGGGTACGCAGGGCGGTGAGATCGCGCGCCTCCGCGGCCTCGGCCTCGCGGCGCAGCGCGTACCCGTCGTCGATGGGCGCCATGCCGGCCTCCGCTGGCAGGGAATCACCCCCAGCAAACGGGCTCGCGCCCCCCGTGCGGACACTCGCCGGCGCGACCCGCGGGGCCTGTGCGCGAGAAATCGACGCACAGCCCGGTCCCCACCCCCCGGCAGGGGCGGAGACCCCCGACAGCGGCCCGGCGTTCGGGCCGACCCCCGCCGGAGGTCCCCATGAAGTTCGTCCTCGCCGTGCTGGCCCTGCTCATCGTGGCCTTCTTCGCGCTGCGCCCGCGCATTGAAGACCTGCCGCCCTGTCACGGCGACCGCGGCGCCTGGGCGGAGTACCGGGCCGACACCCAGCGCGCCTTCGCCGCCGTGGAGGTTGCCGCCGCCCGGATCGGGGCGAGCGACCCCTTGGCCCTGTTCGAGGCCCGGCGCGCGGTGCGCGCGGGCTGCACCGCCGACAGCCCGCTGGCGCGCCGCGCCTGCGCCAGCGACTTCGCCCCCGCGGCGCGGGCCTGGTACCGGGCCCTTGATCGCCAGGCCCGCTACGCGCAGGAGGCTTGCCCGGGCGTCACCTCGGCGGCCGAGGGCGCCCTGTGAGCCCCCTGAAGCGCGCCCGCGCGGAGGCGGGGATCCTGACCCTGGCGGTGGGCCTGGTGGCCACCTGGTTTGTGGTGCGCGCGCCGGATCGATCGGCGGCGCAGGTGGCGGGCCAGCGTGGGGCCCACGTGGCCGTGCAAGTGCCCACCCCGCCTACCAAGACGGCCCCGAGCCACGCACCCCGCAGCCCCGCGCCGACGAAGCGCGCCCCGGCGCCGCGCGCGCCCGCGTCGGCCGCGCCGCCCCGCGCCACGCGGGGCTGGCGGTCCAGACGCCCGCCCGCCGGTGGCCCGGCCGGAGGCCGCGGCGCCCAGCGCAGCGCCCGCGCGCCGGCCGGCGCCTCCCGCGCCCGCCGCGGCCGCGGGCGGGCCACGCCCGGCTGCGCTTCGCGCCCACCCGCGCGCTGGCCCGACAGCTCAGCCCCCGGCTGTGCCTGCGCGCCGACGGGCAGGTGATCGCCGGGGACCACAGCGCGCCCCCGCTGCCCGCCTGGGCCCAGCGGGGCTACGCCACCGATCTGATGGTGCCCACCACGCCGCCGAGCCCCGGCTGCGGGCACCTGCTGCGGGCCGATCTGATGCAGCGGCTGGTGCCCGAGCTGGAGGTCGCGCCGCCGGGCACCGTGCTGAAGGTGTGGGTGGCCGGCGAGCCGGGCGCCGAGGAGCTGGCGCTGCAGTTGAGCGAGGAGGGCTGAGATGTTGCCGATGCTGAAGGCGGGCGGCTGGCCCACCCTGGCCATGGGGCTGCTGCTGCTGCTGGCGTGCTTCGACACCCTGCTGGCCTGGCGCGCCCGGGGCGCGGCGCCCGCCGGCACCCTGCGGCGGCTGAGGTTCGCCGTGGACTACGGCTCGAAGCTGGGCCTGCTTGGCACCGTGTACGGGATGATGTGCGCCACCGCCACGGGCAGCCTGGACGCCATGGCCGACAACATCGGGGTGATGCTGGGCACCACCGCCCTGGGCCTGGTGCTGGAGCTGCAGGGCTCGCTGGGCCTGCGGCTGACCCAGGCGTCGGTCGGCGGGCCGGCCCCGGTCGAGGGGGCCCCGTGAGCCGGCCGTCCGGGATGTCGGCGGCCTTTGTGGACGTGCTGTTTCTGCTGCTGGTGGTCTTCATGGTGAACCTGAAGCGGGCGGCGCTGCCCACCGAGGTGTCCGTGCCCGAGGCGGTGGACGCGGCCGCCGCGCAGGAGCCCCTGGAGGGCCCGCGGCTGACCATCGAGCCGGCCGGCGCCGGGGTGGCGGTGCGGGTGAACGGCCGGCCGGTGGCCGGCGATCTGCTGGCGGCGGTGGCACCCCACCGCGGGCGTCCGCTGGTGCTGGCGGTGTCGCCCGGGGCTGCCTACGGGCCCACGGCGGCCGTTATCGAGCGGCTGAAGGCCGCCGACTTCACCCTGGTGGAGCTGCGGCGGGCCCCGCAGGCCAGGCCCGGCGCCGGGTGACCGTGCGGTGCCGGGCGTGATAGCCAGGACACCCAGGCGGCAGGCGGGAGGCGACCCGATGAGCGATCTGATGATCGACTGGCAGCCTTGGCCCGGCTGGCTCGCCTGGCCCCCCGGGCCGCTGGTGGCGGTGCACGTGGACTTCGCGCGCGCACCTGAGCTGTGGAGGGCCCGGCCAGGCGCAGGCCGCGTCCAGGTCGGGTGGAGGCACTCAGGGGGCGCTGTCTGCGCCGAGGCAGCGGGTGGGGGCACCCTACGCTCACTGCCGCCGTGCCAACGGCCTGGCGTTCGGCAGAAGTCGGCGCGCCGGGCGTGCCTGGCCGGGAGGCTCGGTGCTGGGAGTCCGGTCGGCGCGACACCTGGAACGCTTCGCGCGACCATGGCCGTCTGGCTCCGAGAGCGCTGGCCTGGGCACCGCCCATCAGTCTGGCTCAGGTCGCGAGCCACAACCTGGGTTGAGCCGAAACGCGGCGGGAGGCCGCCGGGCCACCGTGAGGCCGCTGCTGGGCCAGGTGTGGACCAGCCTGGGGCCTCGACCTGGGACTGGCCCTCGAAGGCCGAGGCGGGTGTTGAGACCGAAGGCGCTCACCTGGGACGGCCACCGCGGAAGTTGCGACCGGCGGCGCCGTCGGCACCGCTCCGACTCGGCGGCTGAAGAAGCGGCAGCACCGGGCGTGGCCTGGGACCACAACCTGGAACCGCCGCAACGGCAAACTGGGTGACCCGCCGGCCGAAGGCCTCGGCCACCGGAGGCTGCGTGGGCACACCCTGGGGTCACGCGGCCTCTGGGCGAACCAAGGCGGCACGCTTGGCTATGCCTGACGGGGCAGAGGCGTCGAGGCCCGCGGCGCTGCTACCGAGTCTGAGAAAGGCGGGGCCTGCCTCAGGCCCCGACCTCGGCAGGAGAGGCGTGGCACCGAGGCGCTGCTGGGACGCCCAGGCGGACCAGGGCTGGCGCTCACTGGCGCGCCGTCAATCGAGGCCTCTGGGCAGGCCCACGCCTTGGGCGACCAAGGGGAAACGCGGCCGCCCCGCAGAAGGGGCCGCGGGCCTGCTGGCAGCCGCGGCAGACGCACGGTAGACCGGGCAGCAAACTGGGGTTGCTGATGCCGCGCGTCGGCCGGGCCGTCGGGCACCTCAGGCGCACGCGTTGTGGAATCAGGCGGCCTGGGCTGCTGGGAGCTTGGGGGTCATGCTGACTCAATCCGGACGCTCGCCGGAAGCTGATGCCGCCCTTTGGCAGGCTACTAACATTGGTGAGACGCACGGGGTGTGGAATTTGGCGGCCTGGGCCGCTACGAGCCTGGGCGTCATTCTGACTCATGCCGGGCGCCTGGCGGAGGCCGAGGCCGCGTATCGGCGGTCCATCAACCTCGGTGAGGCACACGGGGTATGGGACAGGGCCGCCCAGGCCGCCCTGGACCTTGGGCTCCTGCTGGCGCAAGCCGAGCGTTTGCCGGAGGCGAAGGCGGCATTGCATCGAGCCGAAGCCGCCGCACGACGTGCCCGCTTCAAAGCCCTGCGTACCGCGTGGAGGGCGCCCGTCGTCCTCGCCTGGTTCGAGCCCTTCGGCGCTCGGGGGCACGCGGTGCGCGCGGTGCCCAACCTTACCCACTTGGAGAGTGAAGCCGCTGCGGCGCCCGAGGCCCCATCGCCGGCAGACTGGGCAGCCTTGTGCCTGGAACGGGCGCGGGCTCGGCTGCACAGTGCGGTCTACGACACGACCGTGACCCGCGCAGACTTTGCCGCAGTCCAGGCAGACCTTGCGACCGCGGCGCGCTGGCTGACGGAGGCGAACCCAGGCGCCAACGCCAACCTACGGGTTGCACAGATCCTGCTCGACAGCCTGTACGACACCAACCACGACATCCCCGCCGCCTGGCGAGCAGCCACGGTGAAGGGCACGCTCGAAGCGTTGACGCACGCTGTCGCCCACGAGGCAGAAGCTGAGGGTGCCCGCGACCTGGGCGATACCGACCCCCTGGTGGAGATCGCCCAAGCCGCGGCCGAGTTGGCGCTGTGGGTGCTTTGGCGCACGGGCCAGCCCGAGGCGTCGCCCGCCATCGTGCGCCAGGTCGTTGAGCTGCTCGCGCCCAGTTTCGCCCACGATCCCGCCGGGCAGCCCACCGCGATCGTGGCGCTGGCCACCCTGACCCTGGCACGGCTGGCGCGCCTGCTGCGCACCGACGACAGCGGGTTGTTGGCCGAGCTGCCACGCTGGCTGGGCCTGGCCGACGAGGGGGCGCTGACGGCGGCGGTCCAGGCGCGCGCCGACGTGGCGGTCACCCGGCTGGCGGCCGACTACCACGCCCTGTTCGCGGCTGATCCCCGGGGCATGGCCCACAGCGACTACCGGGTGCGCCTGGACGGGGTGCTGCGGGTGCACCTGGAGGCCCACTTGGCGGCCCTGGCCCCCGCGGCGGGCCCGGCGCGGTGGGTGGCGGTGCCCCCCACCGATCCCCACCTGGCGGCGCTGCTGCGCAACGGCGCGTGCAGCGATCTGGTGGAGCGCGGTCGGCTGCGGCGGGTCGACGGGGCCTTGATTCCCACCTCGGCGGCCCAGGTGGCCACAAGCGTACCGCCGGGCCACGGGGTGCTGGTTTGGCTGACGGGCATGACCCTGGAAGGTGCGCTGGTCATCCGGCGGCCCCCTTCGCCTGAAGCCGATCCGCAGGTGTGGCTGCGGGTGGCGGCCCGCGCGGACGAGGACGACGCCCGCGCGGACGCCCACCTGGCGTACCTGAGCTGGCGGCGGCCCTTCGACGCCGCGCTGGAGGGCGCGCCCAGCCAGCCGACGGCGGCGCTCACGGGCGCCTCCCCAAGCGCCTCCGGGCCGGTGCCGGATCCGAGCCGGCCGATGGCGCCGGTGGCGGCCCTGCTGGCCGAGGCGCTGGGTGGGCTGGCCGAGGCGCTGGGGGCGCCGCCGGTGCCGCCGCTGGTGCTCGTGGCCGACGGCCCGCTGCTGGACGTGCCGTGGGCGGCGGTGGGCGCCGCGGCGGGCCGGCCGGTGACGGCGCAAGCCCTGTCGGCCGCCAGCCTGGCGCCGGCTCCCCCGGCAGCGGCGCCCGAGCGGCTGCTGGTGATCGTCGATCCGACGGTGGTGGATCCCGGGACGGTGCAGCGACTGCTGGCCCCCTGGGTGGCGGCCGAGGCCGAGATCGCCACCTGGTATACCCGGCCGGCGGGCGAGCGCCCGGCGGGGCCGGACTGGGAGGCCGACGAGGTGCCCGAGCCGCAGGCCCTGCTGGTGTTGGCCCACGGCGACCGGGGACCCCGGGGTGGGTACGTCGAACTGGGCGCGGATCAGGGCGGGCGGGCCGCGCGGCTGGACGCCCATGCGGTAGGCGCCGAGCGCGTGCGCCTGGGCCCGGCGGCGGTGGATCTGCGCGGGTGCCAGGCGGTGGTCAGCCTGGCCTGCCTGTCGGGGGCCATCGATCCCCGCTACGGCGCCGAGGGCGTGGGGCTGCTGCGGGCGCTGCTGGGCCTGCCGTGCCTGCGGGCGGTGGTGGCCCCCATGGGCAAGGTGCGGCTCAGCCCGGATGCGCCGGGCCAGCTCCCTGCCTGGCAGCGGGTGATCGCGCCGGCCCTGGAGGCGGTGCGCCTGGGGCAGCCCGTCGCGCCCGCGCTGGCCGATGCCTTGGCGGCCCTCGAGGCCGACGCCCGCATCGCGCCTCTGGGCTGGGCGCCCTTCACCTGCTGGCGACGGTAGTCGCAAGTCCCCGAAAGGACGAAGGAACCCAAGAAAGAGACATCCCTTCGGTCCCCAAGACCTGGCTGGGGCGGAGTCCAGGAGCAGACCCGCAACCGGAGGATGCCCAATGCGCCGCTCGACCCGCCTCACCCCCCGACCGCTCTGGCCGGGCTTGCTGAGCCTCGCGCTCGGCTTCACCGGCCCGGCCCTGGCCGAGGAGAGCCCCACGACCCCGGCCACCGACTGGCTGGAGGCCGCCGAGCCTGCCGCCGCCCGCGCCACCGAGCCCGCCGCCGCCAGCTACCGGGCCTTCGACGCCGCCGATCAGCACCTGGCCGACGACGCGCAGGCCTCGCTGGACGGGCACCAGGGCGCCATCCAGGAGGCCTCGGAGGTCATCGTGCGCCTGAACGCGAAGGCCGATCTGGCCGCCGACTGGGAGGACGGTGCTCGCGGCGCGCTGCAGGCGATCCAGAAATACCAGGTGGAGGTGAAGCGCCACTTCGACGCGGTGCGCGACGACCACCGCGCGGCGAAGGCGAAGGCGGTCGCTGCGCAGCAGGCCTATGCGAAGGCCAAGGCCGCTGAGCGCAGCCTGCCTGCCGACGCGCCGCAGTCGAAGCGCCGCGCCGCTCAGCGGGCGGTGCGGAGCAACGAGGGGCAGGCGCGGCGGGCGGCGCAGGCCGCCAACCAGGCGCTGCAGCGGGCCCGGCGGGTCCAGGCCTACGCCGCCCGGTCGAAGCAATCCCGCGAGCGCGCCCAGGACACCCTGGCGCAGGTCGGCGAACTGAAGGCCGCCCTGATCGACGCGCTGGCCATGGCCGCTGACGAGATCGACCACCGCGAGCTGATGGCCAAGGCCGATCGGGCCGAGCTGGAGGCGCTGTCCCGGCTGGCCACCGTGCAGCGCGAGACCGAGGGCCTGGACGCCCTGCTGACCGAGATGCGGCGCCTGCCCAGCTTCGCCGTGGCCTACGACGAGAGCACCCCGGTCAGTGAGCTGTCCCTGGGCGACGACCTGCCCGAGCTGGACCTGGATTGATCTCGAGCCGAGCCCCCGAAGTCACCCCGCGCGCCGACAGGCGCGCCGTTCTCGAAGGAGTTCCCATGCGTTCCCTGACGCTCCCCGTGACGATGCCTCTGGTGGTCGGGCTGCTGAGCCTGGCCGCGGTCCACGCGCAGGCCGAGCCCGCGCCGGCGCCCGCCGATCAGGCCGCCGCGCCTGCCGACACCCGGAGCCTGGCGCAGGCCGCCATCGCCCGCCTGAACTGCCCCGAGCCCACCGCCCGGATGAAGGCGGACCTCGCGGCCGACAAGGCGCAGCTCGAGGCCAACGAGGCGAGCATCGCCGACGACATCGCCCGCCTGGACACCGCCACGCAGGCCCGCCTGGCCGAGTTCGCGGGTCCCGAGCCCACGGCCCGCGACAACCGCTACCGGGTGCTGCGGGAGTACCTGGGCAAGCGCAACGCCCTGGAGGCCGAGCGCAAGGCGGTGGCCCAGCGCCTGGCCGAGCTGCCTGCGGCCCTGCACAGCAACGCCTGCGGCGAGCAACTCCCGGGGCGCACGCCGCGTCGGGGCACCCTGGCTTTCACCGGCTGGACGCCGCCGGCGCCGCTGGCCCTGTCGGCGAAGGAGAAGGCTGAGCTGGACCGGGTGGCCGGGTATTTCGCCCGCCGCGGGGCGAAGGCCCCACAGGAGGCGCGCTGAGATGGGCGCCGCCCTGCTGTGATCGCTGCTGACCTTGGCGCTCGCCACCGGCGCTACCGGTTGGAGCTTGAGGTCGAGCCGGGGCCCGCCCCCTTGGCCGGATCACCCAGGAACGCCACCATCCTCGGCCATCCTCCGCCCCCATTGGTCCGTTCGGCGCCGATCTGCTAGAACCACGCCCCCCTTTTTCGGACCCCCGGGTGCCCCATGAGCGAGGCGTTGACCGCCTACGAAGAGGCCATGATCGCCGAGGAGCAGGCGCTGCTGCGGCAGGTGCAGGCGCGGCTGGCGGAGCATGTGGCGGGGGCGAAGGCCACCTCGGACTTCGACAACGAGCTGCTGGCGCTGCGCGATCAGCTCCAGGAGACGCGGGCCGAGGACCACGCGATGCTGGTGGAGCACATGACGCGGTTGGCGGCGCTGCGGGCGGCGCAGGATCGCGAGCGGGTGTTCCCGGCGGATCCGAGCAACCCGTACTTCGCCCACCTGCGGCTGCAGGATGTGTTCAAGGGCGAGCACCGGGTGCGCGATGTGCTGGTGGGGCGCCGGGCGTTCATCGATACCCGCCAGGGGGTGCAGATCGTCGACTGGCGGAACTCGCCAATCAGCCGGATTTACTACTGTTATAACGAGGGCGATGAGTACGAGGAGGTGTTCGCCGGCGAGCACAAGCGCGGCGAGGTGCTGGTGCGGCGCACGCTGACGGTGCAGAGCGGCGAGCTGGTGCGGCTGCGCCAGGGCGACGCGGTGCTGGTGCGCACGGCCGAGGGCTGGGTGAAGGACTCGGCGGCCCGCAGCCGGCTGGCGGGCGGGGTGGGCGCGGCCATGCGGCCCGGGGAGCTGGGGGGCAAGGTGGACGGGCGGCTGCCCGAGATCACCGCGCTCATCGATCCCGAGCAGTTCCGCATCATCTCGGGGGATCGCTCGGGGGTGGTGATCATCCGCGGCGGGGCGGGCACGGGGAAGACGACCATCGCGCTGCACCGCGCGGCGTTCCTGCACTTCGACGACCCGAAGAAGTTCGCGGCGAACCGGATGCTGGTGATCACGCCGGGGGACGCGCTGCGGCGCTACGTGGCCGGCGTGCTGCCCAGCCTGGACGTGGGCGGGGTGCCCATCCGCACGTTCCCCAGCTTCGCCCACGAGGCGGTGAAGCGGCTGGTGCCGGCGCTGAAGAAGCGCAAGGCCACCGACGACACGCCCATGGGCGCCCGGCGCCTGAAGCGGCACCCGGCGCTGCTGGACCTGATCAGCCAGCTCATCCGCGACGAGGCGCGGGCCTGGGACGATCCCATCGGCAAGGCAGGCGGGCCCGAGGTGCTGAAGGCCTGGGTGAGCCGGCGCAACCTGCCGCCGGTGGTGCGGGCCGAGCGCACGCTGGAGTGGCTGGACAAGAACGCCGCGAAGGCGGGGCTGCAGGGGGGGTCGCTGGTGGCGGCGCGCAAGGCGTTGCAGCAGGCGGCCCGCGAGCTGGGCGATCCCGTGGAGACGTGGGCCGAGCTGCTGACGGATCGCGGGCGGCTGAGTCAGGCGTTCACGGCGGCGGGGGCCGAGTTCTACCAGTGGGAGCTGGATCAGCTCGTGCAGACCGCCAGCCTGCAGGTGGACGAGCCCATGAACCTGGCGGACTACGACGAGAGCCACCGGCAGGGGGTGGACGGGCACGCGCTGGATCACGGCGAGCTGCAGGGGCGGCTGGACGTGGACGACTGCGCGATCCTGCTGCGCATCTGCCAGCTCAAGTTCGGCAGCATGACGGGGCCCTCGGGGCAGAAGCTGCGCTTCGCCCACGTGGTGGTGGACGAGGCGCAGGATCTGTCGCCCTTGAGCATCCAGGTGCTGTGCGGGCTGGTGCCGCCCGACGGGCCGGTGACGCTGGCGGGCGACACGGCGCAGCGGCTGGTGCTGGACAACGGCTTCGCCGACTGGGACGAGCTGGCCGAGCGCCTGCACCTGAAGGCCCACGTGCTGCCGCCGCTGGCGGTGACCTACCGCTCCACCCGGCAGGTGATGGCGCTGGCCCGCCACGTGCTGGGGCCGCTGGCCCGCGAGGAGGCGCCCCGCGACGCCCGCGATGGGGCGCCCGTGGAGCTGCTGCGCTTCCCCGAGCAGGGCGAGGCGGTGGGCTTCCTGGCCGACGCGCTGAAGAGCCTGCTGGCCCGGGAGCGGCGCTCGACGGTGGCGCTGGTGGCGCGCACGCCCGAGGTGGCGGACGTGTACTACCAGGGGCTGAAGCGGGCGCAGGTGCCCGCCCTGCGGCGGGTGCGGCAGCAGGACTTCGACTTCAGCGCCGGCGTGGATGTCACGGATGTCATGCAGATCAAGGGGTTGGAGTATGACTACGTGGTCGCCCTGGAGGCGACGGCGGGCCACTACCCCAGCACCGACGAGGCGCGCTTCCAGCTCCACGTGATCATGACCCGCGCCGCCCACCAGCTCTGGCTGGTGTGCAGCGACACCCCGTCGCTGCTGCTGCCTGAGTCGCTGACGGGGGCGTGAACCCGCGCCGACGGGCCGTGTGAACCGGCGCCCACAGGCGGGGGTCCAAGGGGCGGACGCGCAGGGGTTTTCGGGTCGGCACGGGCCTTGAAGAACCCCGGGGCGTCTACGCCTTGGGAGGGCCCCCATGCCACGCTTCGCCTTCGCCGCGCCGCTGCTCCTGCTCACCGGCTGTTTCACGGGCCCCATCTCGCACGTGCGCGTGGAGACGGGGGCCGAATCCATGGAGCAGCCCACCGTGGGGCAGGCCCTGCTGGCGGGCGCGCCCATCCCCGATGACGATCACGGGTACGGCGTGCGGCTGACCGTGGGCGGCGGCCTGGGCCTGCCCGGGGGCCCGGCGCAGACGCCCGACGGGGCGGCGCTGCACACGGGCAGCCCGCGGGTGGGGGGGCTGGTGACCGTGAACGCCGGGGGCGTGGAGATCGGGCTCACCGCCGGGGGGCAGACCCGGCGCACCGTGAACCGGGGCGTGGGCGGGCAGGGCGGGCTGAGCAGCGGCGGCCTGCGGCTCCGGGTGGCGCCGGGGGGCGAGCGCTTCCGGGTGAACCTGGCGGCCGAGGTGGGCGGGCGGGTGCTCGAGGTCAGCCAGGGCCAGAGCATGCTGTGCGACGTGGCCCACACCCCCGAGCCCGGCGTCTTCGGGCCCGTGCCCGGCGGCACCTGCTGGCAGAGCTCGGCGCGGGCGGGCACCCCCGACTGGGACCTGGTGGGCTACGCGACGGCGAGCGTGTACCCGGCGCTGCGGCTGGCCGAGGGGGTGTGGCTGTTCGGCGGCGTGGGCGTGGACACGGTGCTGCAGCGCTACGAGGCCGAGGAGGTGTGGGTGCTGTACGGCGGCCAGGCGAGCTACGTGGAGACCGAGGCCACCACCTACGCCGAAGCGCTGGCGGGCGTGTGGCTGGCCGGGCTGGACGTGCACGTGAGCGAGCACCTGGGCGTGCTGGTGAACGTGCGCGGCGGCGCCTTCGGCGCCGAGATCGGGCCGCCCGCGGTGGAGGGGGCGGTGAGCTTCATGTTCTGAGCCCGGCTCAGGGCGCGGGCTCGGCCGGCAGCGCGCCCCGCAGCCAGTGGGCCGCGGCGGTCACCGCCTTGGCCTCGAGGCGGGCCTCGCCGGGGCGGCCCTCGACCCACGCGCCGTGGATCAGGCACGCCAGCAGGGCCACCCGCTCGGGGCGGGGATCGGCGGCGGCGCCGGCCACCCACGGGTGGGCCAGATCCAGGGTGACCCCGCCGCGATCCAGGTGAAGGGGTGGTCCCTTGCGGCTGCCCGTCACCACGCCCAGCCGGTGCAGATCCACCCCATCGAAGGCGCGGGGCGCCTCGCGGCGCATGCGGCCCAGGGCGGCGTGCAGGGCGCCCAGCAGGGCCTCGCCGGGGGCCTGCGGGCGTGGCTGCGGCGGCGGCTCGGGCCGGGCCGGCTGCTCGGCCACGGGCTCAACCACCGAAGGGACGCCCACCACCGCCGGCACGGGGACCGGCGCCGCGGGGCTCTGATCCGCGGGGCTCTGATCCGCGGGGCTCTGATCCGTGGGGCTCAGATCCAACAACGGCAAGGCCGCCAGCACGGTTGCCAGACCACCCGCCTCGGCCCGCAGCGCGTCCCGCGCGGCCCGCAGCCGGGCCTGCAGCGGGGCCTGGTCGCGGTCGTCCACCTGCCCATCGGCCCAGGCCCGCGCCAGGTGCCGGTACAGCTTCTCCACGGCCTCCACCAGCTCGGCCACGGCGTGCTCGGTCAGGCCGGCCTGGGGGTTGATGGGATCGGCGATGACCCCAGGCCCGGTCACCGCGGCGGCGAAGGGCAGCGGGTGCACGAGCGACGCGGCGGCGGTGGCCACCAGGCCCCCGTCGGCGCCCAGGAGCACCCGGGGGGCGTCGGCGCGGGGGATCCACACCTCGCCCCGCAAGGCGCGCCCGCGCAGCCGCTGCTTCGCCCAGGCGTCGGCGGGCGGATCGGGCAGGGGCTGGGCCTGGCGGGCGACCAGGGCGGCCAGCCGGGCCTGCACCCGACCGTCCTGGGGCACCACCCGCAGGGCCAGCCGGCGCAGGGCCTGCTGCTCGGCGGGGGTGGCGCGGACGATGGGGCCGGGCAGGCCCTCCACCCGGGGGGCGTCGGGCGACACCACCTTCACCGGGCGCTGGCCCTCGGGGCGCAGGTCGGCCAGCGACAGGGGCTCGTCGGTCAGGCCCTGGAACAGCGGGGTGGTGAGGGCCGAACGCAGGATGGGCGGCAGGTGCTCGGCGGCCAGCCCGGGGTGGGCGGCGGCGTCGGCCAGGGCCCCCAGGATGGGCGCGCGCAGGGCGGCCTGAGCGGCGGGGTCCAGCCGGGGCCAGGCGGCGCAGGCGGCCTGCACCAGCGCGGGCACCCCCTGAGCCGCCAGGGCGGCGGCGGCCTCGGGCTCGGCGGGGCGGCAGCGGTCCTCGGCGTCCCAGGCCACCGGGGTGTCCTCGCCGTCGAGCACGGCCTGGACGGGCAGGTCGCCGGCCAGCGGCACGGCGCCCAGGGTGCGCCGGGCGCGGCCCACCAGCACCCGGGGCGGCTCGCCGGGGGCCAGCCAGGCCACGCCATGCAGTTTGTCGCCCTGCAAGGCCACGCGGCCCAACGCGCCCGCGGGCGGCGTCGGCAGGGGAGGTTGAGCGGCCAGGACCGCAGCGCGGCGCTGCCGGGTGGCCCAGCCCGCCTCGTCGGTGAGGCGCTCGCCCACCAGGGCTGCCACCACCGCGGGATCCACGCCCGTCACCCGAAGGGCCCCATCGCCGGGATCCTCCGTCTCGGGCGGCACCACCAGCACGGCGGGGGCCGCCTCACCCGCGGCGCGCAGTGACTCACCCGACAGGGGGCCGGCGGGGCCCTGCGCCAGGGGGAGCTGCGCCGCGTTGCCCGGCAGCGCGTCCAGCACCCGGGTGGCGAGAGGGCCATCCTGCTTGCGCACGGGATCGCCGCTGAGGATCAGGGCCAGCTCGCCCCACGGGGTGCCCAGGTCGGGGGTGAGCGTGGGCGGCTCGGCCAGGGGATCCTGGAGGATGCGGGCCGGGTCCACGCCGTCCCACGCGGCGGCCAGCCGCAGGGCGTAGCCCACCTGGGCCCGGGCCGCGGGGCGATCGGCGTGCAGGGCGGCCCACACCGCCGCGAAGCCCGGGTCGGGGCAGCTCAGGCGGATCAGGTCGGCCACCAGGGGCCCCAGCCCGTCGCGCTGGGCCTTGGGCGTGCGGTAGAGCAGCCGGCGGGCGCCGGCCAGCACCGCCCGGTGCACGTCGGCCAGGGCCTCGTCGGGCACCACGCCGTCCAGGGTGGCCGTGGGCGTGAGGTGGGTGGCGGCCACGGCGGCCCGCAGGCCGCGCACCGGGCTGGGCAGCTCCAAGGTGCACAGCAGGCGGCCCTGGTGGTGCAGGCGCACGTGCACCGTGTGCCCGCGCAGGGCCCAGGGCTCCGCGGGGGGCGCCCAGCCCACCTCGCCCTCGATGTGGCGCCGCTCGAAGCGCACCCGCAGCACGCTGGGATCGTCGGCGGGCAGCGCGGCGGCCACCTCAGGGCGGGCGGCGAAGGCCTGCTGGCCCTGTACCACCTCCAGCCGCTCGGCCACCGTGGGCAGGGCGTCCTGCACCAGACGCTCCAGGCGCTGCAGGCTGGCGGGGGGCAGCACCAGCACCCACTCGTGGGGGTCGGCCACGGCGTCCCAGCCCGCGGGGGGCACCTCGTGGGGCCCCAGCGCGGCCACCCCGCGGCCGGCGGCCCAGTGGGCGTCCAGGGCCGCCAGGCTGACGGGCTCGGCGCCATACCGGGGCAGCAGGGGCAGCGCCCGCAGGGGCTCGCGCAGGCGGTCCGGCCCGCCCAGGGCCAGCCGATCCAGCACGTGGTTGCGGGCGCTGGCGGCCTTGGCCGCGTCCAGGGGCCAGGCGGTGAGCAGGGCCTCGAAGGCGGCGTCCACGGCGGCCTCGGCCTGGCCGGCCAGGGCCTCGCCGGCGGCCTTGGGCAGCGCCAGGAAGCCCTTGTCCTCCTCCAGGGGCAGGGCGTCGTCCACCAGGTGCACCTGCACCCGCGCCGACAGCACGGGGTACAGGGTGAGCGCGCGGCGGCCGCCGCGGATCAGGCTCACGGGGCTGTCGGCGCTCCGCTGGGGGCCCGGGTGGGGGTGGGCCAGGCCCACGGCGCCGGCGGGCAGGGCGGCCTGGCTGCACACCCGCTCGCTGGGCAGCGTGTGCGGATCGGCCTCGGGCCGCCCGGCCAGCACCCGCCGCAGGCGCACCGTGCGGCGCCACGTGTCCAGGGGCATCAGGGCGGCCCGCCCCACCAGGATCTCGGCCCAGCCGAAGTCGGCGTCGCGGGCCATGCGCAGGTCGAAGCGGTCGGGCTCGGGGGCCTGGCCCGGGGGCACCGGCACCACGGGTTCCCCCGCCGCCAGGGCGTGCAGCACCGCCCGCAGGGGCACGGGCGCGCCGTCGGGGCGCCAGGCCACGGGCTGCGCGGCCAGGGCGGGCCAGCGCGCCGCGAGCCGGGCCAGGATCGGGCGCGGGCGATCGGTGGCCAGCACGTCCTCCAGGAGCACCCGCAGGGTCACCGCCTCCACGGGGTCCTGGCCCTCGGGCAGGGCCGCGGCGGTCAGTGGCTCGTCGGGCCGGGCCAGCGCGGCGGCCAGGGTGCGGGCGCCCTGCCGGAAGCCCGCGGCCCCCAGCCGGCGGCGCAGCTCGGCGTACTCGGCGTCGCCTCGGTCGGGCCCCAGCGTGGCCCGCAGCCGGTCGTGGGCCCGGCGGGCCTCGACGCAGGGCCAGGCCAGCGCGATCAGGCCCCGGGCCAGGCGCCCGTCGTCGCTGGGCTGGGGCCCCAGCGCGTCCAGCAGCCGGGGCACGGCCTCGGCCAGCACCCGGGCCAGGCGCGCGGCCAGCCGCGGGCGGTCGGCGGCCCGGCGATAATCGGGCGTGGCGGTCAGGTCCGTGGGCGCGACGGCCGCGATCAGGCCCCCCAGCCCCAGGCTCACCGGCAGCGTGTCCAGCCGTCGGCCTTCCAGGTACAGCGCCACCTCGGCGGGTGGCCCGTCGGGCCCGTGATCGGCCCCATCGGCCAGGGCCACCACCCCGCGGACCTCGGGCGTCTCCACCGTCACCCGCACCCGCGCCGGCTGATCCAGGCGGGGGCCCGTGGCGGGCCGGGCCAGGAACTCGGCCCGCCCGCGGCCGTCATGCAGGGCCGCGCGGCCGTCCACCAGCGCCAGATCGGGCCGCAGGGCCCGCACCTGTCGGTGCACCTCGGGATCCACGTACAGGCACACGGGCTCGGCGCCCGGGGCGGGGGGCACCGACACCGCCACGGTGGAGACCACGGCGCCCTGGGCCAGGTGGGCGAGCCCGTGGGCCTGGCCGTCGGTCCAGCGCCACAGGGGCAGCGCCGCCCAGCGCGTCGGGCGGGCCAGGGGCGTCGTGGCGGGCGCGCGCTCCCAGGCGACCTCCGACAGCCCGGCCCAGCGGGCCAGCGCCTGCCACAGGGCCGGCGACTCGCGGTGGGTGAGCCAGGCGCCCAGCAGGGGCAGGGGCGGGCGGGGCGCGTCCAGCAGGGCGTCGGCCAGGGCCTCCAGCGCCGCCCACAGCGCAGGCACCAGCCCGTCGTGGGGCTCGACCCACCGGGCGTCGGGCCGGGCGATCAGATCGCCCAGGATCACCTCGATGCCCTCGAGCTCGGGCAGCAGGGCGTCGCTCCCCTCGGCCAGCAGGGCCTCCTGGGCCACCAGCGCGAGCCGCGGCTCGGCGGCGCTGCCGGGCCGCCAGCCCACCTCGCCCACCAGCCCGGCGTGGTGCACCGGCACGCGCACCGCCAGGCTGGGATCGGCGGGCAGCACCGGCTCGGTGGGGCGCCCTCGCCAGCGCTCGAGGCGCGCCTTCAGCGCCGCGTCGGCCTCCAGGTCCTCCGCCGCGTCCACCACGGTGCCCTTGGGGAACCGGCTGGCCAGCGGGCCCACCGCCTCGGGCGTCAGGGCCAGCACCGGCTCGCCCGTGGACAGGGGGGCCGCCACGTCCGGCGGGGCCCACGCCAGGCGCCCCCAGCGCTCCTGCTGGCGCAGCAGCGCCCCCAGCGTCAGCCCGCCCAGCTCGGGCAGCGGCAGGGCCAGCAGCACGGCGGCCAGGCGCTCGCCCCGGTAGCGGGGCAGGTTGGCGGCGTGGCCCTGGTACATGGTCAGGGTGCGCTGCATGAGCGCCGTGCCCCGGTGCTCGGCGGGCCAGCCCGCGGCGGCCGCCGCCTCGCCCACCTGGGCCAGGGCGTCCCACGCCGCGGCGTCCACGGCCGCCATCAGCGCGGCGTGGTGGTCGTCCTGCACGAACTTGAACCGCGAGGCGTCCTTCTTCAGGCCCGGGGCGTCCACCCGCACTTCCACGCCGGGCAGCATGCGCAGGCGCGTCTCGATGACCACCCCGAAGGTACACAGCACCAGGCGGCCCGGGTCCTCGTCGCCGCGCACGCCCGCCCAGCCCCGCGGCGGGCGTCGGCCGTCCTCGGCTTCGGGCGGCCACGGCACCGACACCCAGGCGTTCAGCGCCGGGGCCTGCAGCCCGTGGCTCACCAACTGCCCGTTCACCGTCACGGAGAGCTCGGCGTGCCGGCAGCCCTCGCGCAGCACGGCCACCTCGGGCGGCTCGCCGAACAGGTTCTGGAAGAACTCCACGATCTGGGCGGGGCTGAAGCGGTCCTTCACGTGGATCCGGCCGCCGGGCAGCGGGGGATCCAAGGGGTCGAGGGCGTCGGGCTGCCCGGGGCGCAGGGTCATCCGCCAGCCCTGCGTGCGCAGCTCCACGAAGCGTGGATCCCGGGCCAGCGCCGAGTTCAGGCCCACCGCCAGGCAGCGGCGCACCTCCAGCTCGGGCTGCGGCGACAGCAGGGCGTCGTACAGCCCGTTCAGGTCGTCGCCGTCGAAGCCGGGCCCGTCGAAGGTCAGCCACATGTCGTCGGTGTCGACGGTGACGTCCACCCGGGTGGCGCCCTGGCCGGTGGCGGCCTGCACCAGCTCCAGCAGGTAGTTCAGGGGCTCGGCGAGCTGGAACTTCCGGGTCTTCTCGCGGGCCTTCTCGCGGTCCAGGGTGAAGCGGCCCACGGCGTCCACCCGGCCCTCGCCGGCGAGCTCTTCGATGAGCGCGTCCACGTCCATGGGCGGACGCTCTCACAAATCTGTGGCGCGGATGACGGAAAACCCGCCCCCGCGCTGCCTCCGGGGCCGCGCTGCAAGGGTCTGCGGGGTGGCACGACCTTTGAAAAGGCAGCCCGACAGGTCCTGGAGGTTCTCCCATGCGCCGCTGGCTGCGAGCCCTGCCCCTCATCGCCCTGCTCCCCGCGCTGGGCTGCACGCCGACGGGCGACGGCGCGGCGGTGGGCTTGAGCGACGAGGCCGGAGGGGGCTGCGCCCCGGGTGCCCGCCGGCCCGCCGATGACGGCTGCAACGCCTGCGTCTGCGGCGCCGACGGCGCCTGGAGCTGCACCGATCTGGCCTGCGCCGAGGCGTGCACCCCGGGCGACTTCCACGCCCTGGCCGACGGCTGCAACACCTGCACCTGCGCCCCCGACGGCGCCTGGATCTGCACCGCCGGCGAGTGCGCCCGCGAGCCCGTGGAGGACCCCGACGCGGCCTTGGGCTGCGCGCCCGGCGAGCGGGGACAGGACGACGCGGGCTGCCCCTGCGTGTGCGACGCCGGCGAGTGGCAGTGCGGCTGCGACGGGGGCGGCGGTGAGGGCGGCGAAGGCGGCGAGCCGCCGAGCCCCGGTGGGCCCGGCGACTGCGCCCCCGACGCCGTGCGCGCCGGCGAGTGCGGTGGCGTCTGCTGGTGCGCCGACGGCGGCTGGATCTGCGACCGGGACTGCGATGACGACGCGCTGGGCCAGCAAGGCCCCGACGCCGACCGATTGGCCTGCGAGACGGACGCCGACTGCGCCCCCACCGGCTGCGGCGGGCAGATCTGCGCCGCCGTGGACGCCGCCGTCGAGTGCGCCGCCGAGGCCGACGCCCCGGCCGCCTGCTACAGCGGCGAGGCCGCCGTCACCGGCTGCGGCTGCGTGCAGGGCCAGTGCGGCTGGCAGGATCTCTCGGCGCTGGCGGCCTGCGCCCAGGCCGAGGCCAGCGAAGGGGCCCCCGACCCGGCCCCCTGACTCCCCTTGCGGGCGGCGGCGTCCCCCAGACCCCCCGCCGTCGCCCGCGTTTTTTCTCGTTCAGCCGCGCGCGCTCAGCGCAGCACCCGCCCCTGCACCACCGTGTGGCGCACGGGCTCCGCGTCTCGGCGGAAGGCCAGCGCCTCATAGACGGCCTTGGGCCCGCGCTCCAGGGTGTAGTGGGGCACGTCCACCGCCACCAGATCCCCCGCCAGCCCTGCCGCCAGCCGACCCACCTCGGGCCGCCCGCAGGCCGCGGCGCCGCCGGCGGTGGCGTGCCACAGCAGGGCCTCGGCGCTCACGGCCACCCCGCGCACCCGGGCGGCGTCCCAGGCGCTGGCGGCGGCCTGCCGCATCGAGAAGCTGCGCCCGGCGCCCACGTCGCTGCCCAGCCCCACGCGCACCCCGCGGGCCGTGGGCGCGGCCAGATCCATGGCGCCGCTGCCCAGGAAGAAGTTGCTGTCGGGGCAGTGGCTCACCGTGCAGCCCAGGTCGGCCACCCGGTCCCAGGCGGCGTCGTCGAACCAGATGCAGTGCGCCAGGATCGTGCGCGGCCCGGCCAGGCCGTGATCGGCGTACACCGCCAGGTAGTCGCGCGCCTCGGGGAAGGCCTGGGCCACCGCCTTCAGCTCGGCGGCGTTCTCGGCGATGTGGGTCTGCACCCACAGCCCGTGCTTCTCGGCCAGATCGCCGGCGGCGCGCATCTGGGCGCGGCTGCAGCTCAGGGCGAAGCGCGGGGTGATCACGAAGCGCAGGCGGTCGCCGTCGTGGCCGTGCCAGCGCTCCACCAGGGCCTCGCTGGCGGCCTGGGCCACCGCGTCGGGCACGCACACGGGCGGCGGGCAGCCCTGGTCCATGAGCGTCAGCCCCACGTCCGCGCGCAGGCCCGCCTCGGCCAGGGCGGCGAACAGGGCGTCCGTGGCCGGCGGCAGGCTGCTGCCGTACACCACCGAGGTCGTCGTGCCGTGGGCGATGAGGGCGTCGATGAACTCGTCGGTCACCTCGGCGGCGTACTCGGGATCCGCCAGCCGGGCCTCCTCGGGGAACACCGAGCGCTCCAGCCACGCCAGCAGGGGGCCGGTGCCGCTGCCGATGATCCGCGTCTGCGGCTGGTGCACGTGGGTGTCCACGAAGCCGGGCAGCCACACGGCGCCGGGGGCGGTGACGGGCTCGGCGCAGTCGGCGGGGGCGGGGCCCACCGAGTTGATGTGGCCGGCCGCGTCCAGGGTGATCAGGCCGTCCTCGATGAGGGTCAGGCGGGGGCCGTCGGCGGCGGGGCAGATCAGGGGGCCGCGCACGGCCGTACAGCGCTCGCCAAGGCGAAGCATGGGCGGTCTCCGGGCGGGTGAACCGCGCGATACTACACACTTGCCGCGCCGTGTCATGGGGTTGGTGCGTTCGCGGGTCCGGGCGGCTATGCTCCCGCCGGTGTTCATCTGCCCCGAGTGCCGGTCGGTCTACGAGGACGCGGGGTCCGTCTGCCCGCGCGACGGCGAGCCGTTGGCCGAGGTGCAGGCGCACCAGACGCGCTCGCGCTACCCCTTGCTGGGCAAGGTGGTGGGCGACCGCTACCACCTCATCGGCGGGCTGGGGCAAGGCGGGCTGGGCACCGTCTACCTGGCGCAGCACCTGCACCTGGGCCAGCTCTTCGCCGTGAAGTTCCTGGACCTCGAGACCCTGGGCCTCGAGGTGAAGGACAAGCAGAAGGCCGGTTACCGCAACGACTTCCTGAAAGAGGCCCGGGTGGCCTCGGTCATCCGCCACGAGGCGGTGGTGCGGGTCTCGGACTTCGGCGAGTTCGAGGGGCTGCCCTTCCTGGTCATGGAGTACGTCCCAGGCCCCTCCCTGCTGCAGGTCATCGCCGCCCGCGGCCGGCTCGAGGTGGCCGAGGCCCTGGCCATCGCCAAGCGCATCGCCGAGGCGCTCGAGGCCTTCCACGAGCGGCGTCTGGTGCACCGGGATCTGAAGCCCGCCAACGTCATCCTCGATCCCCGGGGCAACGGCCGGCTCACGCTGGTGGATCTGGGGCTGGTGAAGGATCTGTCGGGCCCCGGCGGCAAGCACTCCACCCACCCGCTGGCCCTGCGCGGCACCCCGGGCTACCTGGCGCCCGAGCAGGTGCCGGCCTGGGTCCTCAGCGGCGCCGGCATCGACCGCCCTGGCGAGAAGCAGCCGGTGGACGCCCGGGTGGACCTGTACGCCCTGGGGGTGATCCTCTACGAGATGGTGGCCGGCGTCTCGCCGTACCCCGAGGGCAGCAACACCCAGATCATCGTCTGGAGCTGCACCCGCGACCCCATCCCGCTGGACTCGGTGAAGCCCCCGCTGGCCGAGCTGCTGCCCGGGCTCGAGGGGCTCATCACCGACACCATGGCGCGGGATCCCGCCCGGCGCCCCCAGAACGCCGCCGAGTTCCTCGAGCGCCTGGAGGCGGTGGCCAGCGGCGACGTCATCGACGCCTCGTGGCCGGCCATCGAGGGTGCCAGCCTGTCGGCCAGCGGGCTGCCGGTGCAGGAGGTGCCCCGGCGGCCCTCGCAGCGCCAGGATCCCCCGCGGGTGCAGACGGTGCAGCCCCGGCCCTCGGTCACCACTTCGTCCGAGCGGGCGCTGCTGGTGCCCCCCATGGCCCGGCCCTCGGCGCCCATGCCGCCCCAACCCGCCCGCCCCGACGACCTCACCCTGGAGGCCGACGACGACTCGCTCGACGCGTTGCTCGACGGCGTGCCGCTGCCCGGCGACGCCGACGAGGGCGCCCCCGAGACCCCCACCCGGGTGGACGGCTACGGGCAGGTGCCGGCCGCCGCGCCGCCGGATCACGCCGCGCCCGCCGAGCCTGCGCCTGCGGGCGGGTCGCTGAAAGTGCTGTGGCTCACCATCCCCGCCTTGCTGGTGGGCGTGGGGCTGGCCCTGTGGCTCAACCGTGACAACGCGCCTACCCCGGTGCAGCCCATCTTCGACGCGGGGGCGCCGGCGGTGGTGCCCATCCGGGCGGTGCCGGTCGAGGCCCCCGACGCCACGCCGGCCACGCAGGCGGCGCCGGCCCCGGACGCTGCGCCCGCCCCGGACGCCGCGCCCGCCAGTCAGGCCGCACCGGCGACCCAGGCCGCGCCCGCGACGAAGGCCGCTCCCCACCCAGGCCGCGCCCGCCACCCAGGCCGCGCCCGCCACCCAGGCCGCGCCCGCAACCCAGGCCCCTGCCCGCCGCGCCCCCGTGCGGCGGCGCCCGCCCCCCAAGAAGGCCGATCCCGCGGCGCTGCTGGCCAAGGCCGACGGCCTGTTCCGCCAACGGGACTTCGCCGGGGCCCTGGTGGCCTACCAGGCCTTCCAGCGGGCCGCGGACCCCGGCACCCGGCAGCTCCACCCCGAGGTGGCCGACCGGATCCGCTTCTGTGAAGCGCAGCTGAAATGATCCGCCGCCGCGGGCTCGCGTCGCCCGCGGTTTGCCCCTACCATGGCCGCCATGCGTCGCCTGTCTCTTCTGCCCCTGATCCTGGGGATGCTGGCCCCGCCGGCCCTGGCTGCCGACCGGGTGCAGCCCGAAATGGCCACCCGCTACGCGCAGGTGGTCAAGCGGGCTGAGGCCGCGGGCAGCCCGCAGGCCGCCATCGAGATCTACGAGGAGGCCCTGCTGGGCTTCGCCTCGGGCTACGGCCGGGTGCACCTGCGCCTGGGCCAGCTCTACCAGAAGATCAACAAGCCGGCCGAGGCCGCGGCCAACTACCGCGCCTGCATGGAGGATGACCGCGTCGACGACCTCGACCGCGAGATCATCTGCAAGACCAACCTGGAAGCCAGCACGGTGCCCTTCGAGTTCACGGGGCTGCCCGCGGGGGGCCGGGTGCTCGTCATCCAGCCGGCGGCCTTCGCGGGCGCCGTGGAGTCGGGCGCGCGGCTGCCGCCCGGCAACCTGGAGGTCACCGTCGAGGCCCCCGGCCGCGCGCCGCGCGCCAGCGCCCTGCGCCTGCCCCGGGCCCGGCCCTGGCAGGTGATGGTGGGCCTGGCACGCCGGGACGGTCCGCTGGTGCCCGATGGCTTCCTGGGCGGCGCCGGCGGCGGCGATCAGGCCCCGGGCCTCTTCGACGACGCCAAGGCCGTGGCCCCCATGGATCCCGACAGCGGCGGCGTGGACTGGCGCCTGTGGGGCGGCGGCGGGCTGGGGCTCGCCCTGGTGGGCACGGGCCTGGCGCTGGGCGTCATGAGCCACGGCCAACTCGACGACGCCCGGGCCGCCCAGGGCGCGGGCACCTGTACGAACTTCTGTGCCGACGATCTGTCGTCGGCCGAGTCACTGGCCAGCACCGCCGACGCCCTGTGGATCGGCGGCGCGGTGGTGGCCACGGCGGCGGTGGTGTGGTGGCTGCTCGACTGATCCTCCCCGGCCTGTTCGCCGCGGCCCTCAGCGGCTGCTTCTCGTCCGCGGACTTCTCGGAGTGCACCAGCAGCGTGCAGTGCGGGCGCGGCTACCGCTGCGAGGCCAACGCCTGCGTGCCCCAGGGCGGCGCCGGGGACGGCGGGGTGGTGGACTTCTCGGGTCGGCCCGATCAGGCCACCGGCGAGGACGTGCAGGTCATCGAGGGCGGCCGCTTCACCGAGGCCCAGGGCGATCAGAGCTTCCCGGGGAAGACCCTGGTGCTGCGCGGCCAGATCATCGTCGACAGCCTGTCGGGCGTCACCTTCAGCGCCAAGGCCATCCGCCTCGAGGGCACCCTGGAGGT
This sequence comes from Myxococcales bacterium, assembly GCA_020633555.1. Classification (GTDB taxonomy): domain Bacteria; phylum Myxococcota_A; class Bradymonadia; order UBA7976; family UBA1532; genus JACKDL01. Next base: position 260,759 of record JACKDL010000003.1, read on the forward strand.
GCTGGGGCCGGCGGGCGGCCCGGGCGGCGGCGGTGGGGCCGGCGGGCACACCGATCTGCAGTTCGTGCCCGGCGGGCGGGTCGACAGCCCGCAGCGCGGGTCCCTGGCCAACGGCACCACCGGCGGCGACGGGGGACCGGGGAGCCGCGGGCTGGGCGTGAACGGCGGCCAGGCGGGCGAGCCGGGCGAGGTGGGCAACCCCGACGGCCTGGCCGGCGGCGACGGCCGCTTCCCCATCACGAGCTGCGACGATCAGGCCACGCTTCAGGTGGGCTGCAGTGGGGGCGGCGGCGGCGGCGGCAAGGGCGCCAACGGCGGCGCGGTGTGCGACGGCGGCGGCGGCGGCGGCGGCGGGGGCCGGGGCGCGCGGGCGGCGCGGTGGCGCTGGTGGCCGAGACCCGGATCATCATCGACGGGCAGATCATCGCGGCCGGCTCGGGCGGCACCGTGGCGCTGGCCCCGATACCCTGGGCGGCCCGCCCTGCGGCGGCGGCGGCGACGACTGCGGGGGCGCGTGCGACACCCGCACCCACGGCTACGGCGGCGACGGCGCCCAGTCGGGCGGCCCCGGCCAGGGCGGCGGCGAGGGCGCCGGTAGCGGCGGCCGTGGCGGCAACGGCAGCGGCGGCATGATCCGCCTGGTGGCCCCCCAGATCCAGGTGCCCGCCACCGGCAGCGGCCTGCTCGACGTGGCGGGCGGCGGCGCCGACAACGGCGGCATGGTGGTGGTGCTGGGCGCCGTGGATGGCCCGCTGGAGGTCCAGGGCGAGACGCTGCGCTGCCCGTGATGAAGCGCCTGCTGCTGGTGGACGACTGCATCGACGTGCACCTGCTGGTGCGGGCCAAGCTGCGTCGCGCCGGCCGCAGCGACGTGGAGCTGGTGACCGCCACCGACGGCCAGGCGGCCCTGGACTACGCCCAGCCCGAGCGCTTCCCCGACCTGGTCATCACCGACGTGAACATGCCCCGCTGCGACGGCCCCACCCTGGTGGGCGCCCTGCGGGCGGCGGGCTACCCCGGTCCCATCCTGCTCACCAGCTCGGCGCCGGCGGCGCTGGTGGCGGGGGCGCAGGCCATGATCGACAAAGGGATCCTGCTCGACGAGCTGGCGGTGTTGCTGGACGCCTGGCTGGGCCCCGCCGTTAGCTGACTGTCGCCTGGGCTGGAACGCCCCTTGCTTCCCCGCGCCGTGAACCCACTCAACCTGTCAGGAACTGCCCGTGATCCGGCTCCCCCGCGCCCTGCTGCCGCTGGCCCTCGGCCTCGCCGCTGTGGGCTGCATCGAAGAGACTGAAGAGGCCCCCCGCCTGGACGACCAGGGCGGCGCCTCCGCCGACGCCACCTTGGACGCCGGCGTGCCCGCCGACATGACCCTGCGGCCCGATCTGGCCCCCGACATGGCGCCCCCGCCGCCCGCGTGCGGCAACGAGGACGACCTGCAGCCGAACCAGACGCTGGCCACGGCGGCCCCCATCGAGGTGGGCTTCAGCCGGCCCGATCTGTTCATCTGCCCCGACACCGAGGACCTGTTCCGGCTGTCGCTGCAGGCCAACGAGGGCATCACCGTGACCCTGCGGGCCGATCCTCCCGAGACGGATCTGGATCTGTCCATCCTCACCGCCGACGGCACGGTGGTGGGTGACAGCGCGGGCGAGACGGGCGAGGAGCAGATTCGGTTCGCGCCGCCCGAGGCCGGCGACTACTTCGTGAAGGTCAACGGCTACCGCGGCCAGGCCACCTTCTACGCCCTGACGGTGGCGGGCGGCTGCGCGCTGGACGCCCAGTGCCCCGAGGGTCAGGTGTGCAACCGGGCCGAGGGCACCTGCGCGCCCTTCGTGGTGCCGCAGTGCGGGGCCGACGTGTTCGAGCCCAACGACCGCGACGATCAGGCCGCCGAGGCCATGGTGCCCGGCGAGGTGCGCGGCACCGTGTGCGAAGGCGATCGCGACTGGTTCGCCTTCCGGGCCAACGACGGCGACACCATCGATCTGCTGCTGAACTTCCCCGGCCAGGCCGACCTGGATCTGGCGGTCACCGATCTGCGCACGGGCGCCATCGTGGCGCTGGCGCAGAACGACGCCCGGGTGAACCCCGAGCGGCTGCAGATCCCCAGCATGCCGGCGGGCCGCTACGGCGTGCTGGTGTTCGGTGGGGCGGGCGACCGCGACGTGAGCTTCACCCTGCAGCTCGCCGGCCGCAGCGACGCCTGCCAGGCCGATCGCGACTGCGGCGACGGCCTGCCCGTGTGCGACATGGGCGTGTGCCGGGCGGTGGATCAGGCCGAGCCCGTGCCCCTGGGCGGCCGCTGCGACAGCGACCTGGACTGCGGCGCCGAGGCCGAGCTCTGCTACACCGGCGGCGCCGGCGGCCACGACAACGTGTGCACGGTGCAGTGCCAGGGCGACGCGGACTGCGCGGGCCTGGGCATGGGCGCCACCTGTGTGCCCGTCACCCGGCGCACCGCCGTGTGCTTCCCCGCCTGCCAGAGCGACGACGACTGCAGCGCGTTCCGTACCTGCCGGGCGAACACCTGCGAGCTGCGCGGCGAGTGCGCCGCCGACGGCGACTGCGCGCCCACCGAGCGCTGCGAGAGCACCCAGTTCGGCCAGTACTGCGTGCTGGACGGCGACACCCCCGCCTGCGGCGCCGATCCCGCCCCCTACACCGAGAACGACCGCCGGGGCGACGCCCCCGTGGTGCCGACGGACGGCGTGGAGATCGCTGGGCTGCAGACCTGCGACGAGGACCGCGACTACTTCCGCTTCGAGGTGCCCGCCGAGGCCGCCGCCTTCACCCTGGAGGTGGCCGCCCGCTTCCGCGAGGGCGTGGACATCGACGTCTACGTCTACGACGCCACGGGCGCCCTGGTGGCGGCGGCCACCAGCCCCGACCAGACCACCGAGGTGGCCACCGCCCGCTACATCGCGCCGGGCGCCTACACGGTGTTCGTCGACCAGTTCAGCAGCGATCGCCTGGAGGACACCGCCTACACCCTGAGCGTGGGCCTGGTGGACAACGACGACGCCTGCACCGCCGAGGGCAACCAGTGCGGCAGCACCGAGCCCCTGCGGGCGCTGTGCGACGCCGAGACCGGCGCCTGCCGGGCCATCGACGGCCAGGGCCAGGTGCCCCTGGGCGGCCGGTGCGACAGCGACAACGACTGCGTGCCCGAGGCCGCGGTGTGCTGGGTGTTCGAGGGCGGCGCGGGCGGGCAGAACATCTGCACCGTCCCCTGCCAGGGCGAGGGCGACTGCGCGGCCGTGCCCGGCACGGTGTGCACGCCCTTCCAGGGCTTCGCGGCCTGCCTGCCCCCGCGGAACTGAGCGGGCCCGAGCGCGCCCCACGAGCCCCCGGCCGCGCCGGCCGGGGCGCTACTTCTCCAGGCGGACGGCCACCTCGCCGGCGGCGAACAGTGGCGGCTCGTCATCCACCACCCGGAACTCGTACTGCTCGAGGTGGAAGTCGCCCCGGGCCTCGATGACGAAGCGCTTGTCCAGCCGCCCCGCCAGCTCCTCGACCATGGAGGCCTCGCTGTCCAGCAGCGTCTGCGCCACCCGCGGGTGCACGGCGATGTGCACCATGCACTGGTGCATGTACTCGGCCTCGCGGACCATGGCCCGGTAGATCTCGTAGGCCACGGTGGTGCGGCTCTTCAGCACCCCGGCGCCGTCGCAGTAGAAGCACGGCTCGGTGGTGGTGCGCTGCAGGCTCTCGCGCACCCGCTTGCGGGTCATCTCCACCAGGCCCAGATCGCTGATCTTGGTGATGTTCGTCTTGGAGCGGTCCTTCTGCAGCGCGTCGGCCAGCGCGCTGTAGACCCGGTCGCGGTTGTGCTCCCGCTCCATGTCGATGAAGTCGATGATGATGATCCCGCCGATGTTGCGCAGCCGGAGCTGGTGCACCACCTCCACCACCGCCTCGAGGTTGGTGCGCACGATGGTGTCTTCCAGGTTGCGCTTGCCCACATAGCGGCCGGTGTTCACGTCGATGGCCGTGAGCGCCTCGGTCTGGTCGATGATCAGGTAGCCGCCGCTGGGCAGCCACACCTTGCGCCCCAGGGCCCGGTTCAGCTCGATCTCGACCCCGTAGGCGTCGAAGACGGGATCCTCGCCCTCGTAGCGGGCCACCCGGTCCATGAAGCGGGGCATGAAGCGCCGCATGAAGCGGTCCAGCCGCTGGAATTCCTGGGGATCGTCCACCACGATCCGCGCCAGATCGGGGGTCACCAGATCGCGGGCCGAGCGCAGCACCAGGTCCAGGTCCTCGTACAGCGTGGCCGGCGCCGGCATGGCCTCCATGCGGGTGAGGATGTCGTTCCAGAGCTGCTGCAGGAACTCCAGATCGGCGGCCAGCTCCTCGCGGGTGCGGCCCTCGGCCGCGGTGCGGGCCACGAAGCCGCCGCCTTGGGGCACCAGGGCCTCGAGGATCTCGCGGAGGCGGCGCCGCTCCTCCTCGTCGGCGATGCGGCGGCTGATGCCCACATGATCCACGGTGGGCATGTACACCAGGTGCCGGCCGGCGATGCTGACGTGGCTGGTGACCCGGGCGCCCTTGGTGCCGATGGGCTCCTTGGCCACCTGGACCATGATGGCCTGCCCCTCGTCCAGCAGGGCCTGGATGGGGCGGTGGCCGGCGGCGCGGGCCTCGCTCACCGTCTCGGTGGCCTTGCGGGCGTCGGCCACGTCGGCCACATAGAGGAAGGCGGCGCGTTCCAGGCCGATGTCGACGAAGGCCGCCTGCATGCCGGGCAGCACGCGAATGACCCGGCCCTTGTAGATGTTGCCCACCAGGCTCGCTTCGCGGCGGCGCTCGACGTAGATCTCGGCGACCTCGCCGTCCTCGAGGAGCGCGACGCGGACTTCGTGGGGGGTGCAGTTGTAGACCAGCTCGTTGGGCATGCGGCGCATGGTGACGTAACATCGCGCCCCTGCCAAGCGCGCGAGATCCCGAGGGTTGGCCATGCTGGACCGACTGCAGAGTGAGGGCCTGGAGCAGGTGGTGGGGGTGCACGACCCCGCCAGCGGCCTGCTCGGCGTCATCGTCATCGACGACACCACCCGTGGCCCCGCCATCGGCGGCTGCCGGCTGGCACGCTACGCCAACGGTGAGGCGGCGCTGGACGACGCCATCCGCCTGGCCCGGGCCATGACCCTGAAGTGTTCGCTGGCGGGGCTGCCCGCCGGGGGCGGCAAGGGCGTGTTCATCGAGCACGACGGCATCACCGACCGGGCCGCCATGTTGCGGGCCATGGGCCACTACATCGACAGCCTGGCCGGGCGCTTCTACACCAGCGGCGACCTGGGCATTGGACCCGGGGATCTGGCCGTGGTGCGCGAGACCACCCGCTACGTGGCGGTGCCCGACGCCCAGCTCGACCTGGCGGGGGCCGCGGCCGACGGCCTGGTGGCGGGCATGCGCTGCGCCCTGCGCTCGGTGGGCCTGGGCGCGGACCTGAAGGGGCGCCGCGTGGCGGTGCAGGGGCTGGGGGCCATGGGCGGCCGGCTGGCCCGGCGCCTGGTGGACGCCGGCGCCACGGTGTTCGGGGCCGATCCCAACCCCGCCGCCGCCCAGGCCGCCGCCCAGGCCGGCGTGCAGCTCGTGGATCCCGCGGCGCTGTTCGACCTGGAGGTGGACATCGTCAGCCCCTGCGCCGTGGGGGGCATCCTGGACGCCCTGGCCGCCGAGCGGCTGCGCTGCAAGATCGTGTGCGGCGCGGCCAACAACCAGCTCGCCTCCGCCAGCGTGGACGCCCGCCTGCACGCCCGCGGGGTGGCCTATGTGCCCGACTTCGCGGTGAACGCGGGGGCCGTGGTGCTGGGGGCCAGCCGCTTCTTCGAGAGCGTGCCCAGCGGCGCCGAGGCCACCGCCCGGGCCGCCGAGCGCATCGGCGAGGTCGTGCAGCGGATCTTCGACGAGGTGCACGCCAGCGGCGATCCCCCGGGGGCCGTGGCCCTGCGCCTGGCCGAGGCCGGCCTGACCCGCCCGCGCACCGCCGAGCACCAGTGGTGGCCGATCCGCTGATCCCCCCCTGGCCCGGCATGGTGCCCGGCCCGCCCTGGGGGCCCGTGCGGCACCTGTGGGCCGCGGTCGAGGCGCCCGACGCCGCCGGGCTGCGGCAGGCGCTGGCCCATCTGCGGCCGGCGCTGGCCCATCACACCGAGGTGCGGGTGCGCTACCCCGCGCTGGATCCCGCGCTGGCGGCCGTCCACTCGGCGTGGGTGGCCGAGACGGGCGCCGACGGGGCGGCCCCCTGGTGCCTGAGCCCCCTGCCCGGCCAGCGGGCGGCCGCCCAGGCGGTGGCCACGCCCCCCGACTGCGCCGGCTGCCTGCTCTACCAGCCCGGCCGCTGCCCGGGGCTGGGGCAGGCCCCGCGCCCCTGGGCCGAGGTGCTGCCGCAGGCGCCGCCGCTGCGACCCGTGCCGCCGCTGGCCGACCTGACCGACGCCGACTTCGCCGGCGATCACCCCGTGGGCAACTGGCGCCCCGCGCCCGCCGACATCGACCGCCTGGCCCAAGCCGCCGGACGGGCCGGCGGACGGGTGGTGGATCTGGGGGGCGGCAACGGGCTGTTCGCCGCGCTCCTGGCCGCCCGGGGGCTGGCGGTGACGGTGGTGGACCCCAACGGCAACGGCCCCACGGCGCCCGGCGTGCGCCGGATCGTGGCACCGGCGGCCGAGGCGGTGGCCCACCTGCAGGCGGACGCGGTGCTCATCTCGTGGCCGCCCACGGGGGTGGATCTGCGCGGCCCCGCCGAGGCCCTCGATCCGGCCGTGCTGCTGTTGGCCCACGACGGCGAGGGCCTGTGCGGCCGCACGCCCGGGCAGGCCGGGGTGGTGGCGCGCCCCGACGGCCTGACCTGGTTCCGCTGGCCCGCGGCCGACGACTTCGCGCCCGCGCCCCACCGCCCACTACAGGCCACCTGGCGGGTGCCCAGCTACCGCAGCCTGGTGGCTGGCCACGCCGCCCGAGACGGCGTGGTGGCCGTCCACGCGCCCTTCCCAGTGCCCGTGGTGTAGCCGGCGTGGCGTCGCCGGTGCCAAGCCCGGTGCCACTGCCAGCGCCCGTGTCAGATCAGTGGGGCAGGCGGCCCCGCAGGCGGCCCAGGGTCAGGCTCAGGGCCAGCGCGCGCCAGCGGCGCAGCGGCACCGGGCGGCCGCCGCGCTCGATGGCCACCACCGTGGCCATGACCCGCGCCACAGGCACCCAGCCGTCGCTCTCGGGCAGGGCGTCGCCCTTCGTGAGCACTCGATCGGCGCGCCGCGCCACGACGCGGTGGATCACCCCCGGCCCGCCGTCGGCGGCGGCCACCCACACCACGGCGCCCAGGCCCCACGGCGCCCGGGGATCCAGCCGCAGCCGGTCGCCGGAGCGGATGAAGGGCCGCATGCTGCCGCCGGTGGCCCGCAGGTGCACCGGCTCGCCCCGGGCCAGCAGCTCCAGGGCCATCTGATCCGCGGCCCGGGCCTGGGCGGGGCCGGGCGGGGCCTGGGCGGGCGGGGGTGTCAGCGGCGGGGGTCCACGATCTGCACCAGCCCCAGGGGCAGGCGGTCGGCGGGGCGCGCCAGGCCCTGCTTGCGGGCGTGGAACTGGCGCTCGGCGAAGGTGGGCGGCCCGTCGAACAGGGCCTCGGCCTCGGGGCTGCCCGGCGCGGGCACGGGCGCGCCGGCCTCGTTCAGCCGGTTCATGTGCTCCAGCGCCGCCATGGTCATGTGGGTGCGCTCGCACACGTAGGGGCTGCGGGCGCCCGGGTCGCCCGTCTCGGCGTGGCTGATGCCGGGGCAGTAGCCGCACTTGCCGTGGAAGGCGCAGCCGCCGCAGCCCTTGTCCAGGTAGCTGGCCCGGGTCACCTGGCGCTGCTCGGCGATCTTCTCGCTCTCGTACCACAGCGCCTTGAAGCTGTGCTCCCGCAGGCTGCCGATGGGATCGCGCCAGTTGATGCAGGGGAACAGCCGCCCATCGGGGCTGATGTACCCGCTCACCGTGCCCGCCGAGCAGGTGCGCGCCGAGCTGGGCGCGTCGGGCATGCTCTCCAGGGTGTGCACGTGGGCCCGGTGGGGCTCCATGCCCTTCATCATGGCCAGCATGCGCTCGCTGAAGTGCACCCCGATGCTGCACAGGCCGAAGTCGAGCTGGTCGTCGTTGACGATGCTGGCGTCCAGCTCCCACTTGGCGCCGATCTCGCGGGCCAGCTCGCCCACGCCGAACCAGCCCACCTTGTTGTGCACCATCACGGGGGTCTTGAACTGCACCTCGACCCCGCGGGCCACGAGCCGGCGGGCCGCGTCCAGGGTCTTCTGGTGGCTGCCCGGCACCAGGGTCACCGCCTCGTGCTCCGCGGGATCGACGCTGTAGACCGACACGCTCACCCGGGCCAGGCCCAGGGCGGCCAGCTCGTCGGCCAGGGCGTCGTCGATGAAGTTGCCGTGGGTGTTGATCTTGACGTCGAAGTCCCGCGCCCGGGCCGCCTTCAGGAAGTCCAGGGCGTCGGGCCGCAGGAACGGATCGCCGCCGCTCACCAGCAGCCCCATCACCCCGGCGTCCACGAGCTGGTCCAGGATGCCCTCCATCTCGGGCAAGATCAGCTCGGGCTGGCGGCGGTCCGTCAGGTAGCAGTGCACGCACTTGTGATCGCAGCGCCAGGTCAGATCCCAGTGCACGTGCAGGGGGATCGCCTTCTCGAAGGCGTGATCGAGGAAGGTCCCTAGCTTTGCCTCTGGACCGCACTCAGCCATGGCCCCTCCTTCGGGAACGTCAGCGCCACGCACTCGGGCGCGGCGGCGGCGATGTCACAGGCCCGCTCGAACGCCTGCGCGCGCTCGGCCGGGGCGTCGTCGTACCAGGCCACGCAGGCCATCAGCCAGGCGGCGGCCGCGGCCCGGTCCAACGGTCGGGCACGCGGGCGCGGGCCCCACCCGGGCCGCGCCAACACCCGCAGCGGCGCCGGTGCCCGCTGGAGCGGCGCGGCGCGCCCCGCGCTCCAGAAGGGGCTGGGCCACACCACGTAGCCGCCCTCGCCCGGCACCACCATGGGCAGCTCGTCGCTCAGCACCCGCGCGAAGCCCGCCGTGCGCGCGGCCGTGGTCTTGCCCGCGCCCGAGGGCCCCGGGATCAGCCAGGCGCACCCGGCGTCGTCGACCCCGGCCGACGCGTGCAGCAACAGACCCCCGTGGGCCAGCAGAAGTCGCGTCAGGCTGAGCTGCACCGCGGCCTCCAGGGCGTGGGCGCTGCCGTCGGTCCAGGCCCGATCCCCGTCCGGGGCCGCCTCGAAGGCCAGGTCCCACCGGTCCAGGCGGTGCGCCACCCCCGGCGGGGTCGCCGTGCCGCCTCGCCGATCCCGAGCGGACTCTAGCGGAACCCCGAGGGGCAGACCGTTCGATTCCATCGAGTCCGTCGGCAGGTGCGGGTTGCGCCAGCCCGGGCGCGCCACCACGGTCAGCCGGCGCTGGGCCGGCCCGGGGGCGTCGGTGCGGTAGAAAGCCAGATCGGCGGGCCAGTGGGTCTGGCCCTGCACGTCGACGGCCAGGTGCAGGCCGCCGAGCCCCAGCGTGTGCACGGGGCTCAGGACTGCAGCGCGCAGCTCCCGAAGGGGGGCGCGGCGTTCATCAGGTTGGAGCCGCAGGCCAGCGACCCGCGCTCGAACGCCAGGGAGGTGACGAAGCCGGGCTTCTCGTAGGGGCGCTTGGCCTTGGGGGCCGGGCCGCCCTCGGCGGTGGGCTGCGCCCGGTCCGCCCGCGTGTTCTTGGTGCTCATGGCCTCTCCGCTCATGCCTGAGGGTTGGACCCGCGCCGCGCGGGCCCTGTCCCAATCAATGGTAGATCACCACCAGCAGCTCGCTGGCGTCCGCATCGAACGACATGACGACCAGATCGTCGCGGCCGTCGCCGTTCATGTCGCCCACGCCCGCCACGCCCTGCTTCACCCGGTTGGGGGTGCGCAGCCGCACGTCGGGCAGCCGGGGCTGGTTGCCCTGGCCGAAGCGCCCGTTGCCGTCGTTGTACAGCACCAGGGCGTCGAGGGCGCGGCCCTGATCGTCGGCGTGGGTGACGATGAGGTCCACCGCCCCGTCGCCGTTCACGTCGCCGGCCAGATCGAAGTCGACGCCGAACTGCACCTCCGAGGCCGCCACGCAGTCCAGGGTGTTCAGGTCCTGATCGAACACGGCGATGCGCTTGCCCACGTAATCGCCCACGAGCACGTCGGGCCGGCCGTTCACGTCGCCGTCCAGATCCACGCCACCGGCCAGATCGCTGCCGAAGGTCACGCCCGCCGCGCGGCAGGGGTGCTCCAGCGCCGTGTTGCGGGGATCGTCGGCCAGGTCATACTCCGCCGGCAGGTTGGCGCCGCCGTAGTAGACGAAGGTGTAGTCGAAGGCGCCGCCGTCCGAGACCAGCACGTCGTCAAAGCCGTCGCCGTCCAGATCGCCGGCGGGGGCGGCCCGGCGCCCGGCCTGGCCGGCGTTGGCCAGGCCCGCGGGCACCACCAGGGCGGTGCGGCCCGCCGCGGCGTCCAGCTCGAAGGCGTTCATCACGGCCGGCCACTGGTCGGTAGGCCGCCCGGCGACCAGGTAGGCCTGGGTGGCCCCGCCGGCCACGCTGCCGCCGATGAGCAGATCGCCGTAGGGCTGCGCCTCACCGTCCAGGCGGTTCACGTCGCCCACCCCCACCACGCTGTAGGCCACCCGCCCGGTGCGGATGCTCACGTCGGGGGTCAGCACGTCGTTGCGGTCGCAGTCCCCGCCTGCCGGGCAGCCGAAGTACACGGCCACCACGGTGGTGAAGGTGGCCTGCTCGAAGCCCACCACCGCGAAGTCGTTGGCGCCGTCGCCGTTGACGTCGCCCAGGGCGCCCGCGCCGGCGCCGAAGTACAGGCCCCAGACGGAGTCGGGCACCACCAGCGGCTGCACGTCGGCGGCCGCCGCGGCGTCCAAATCGGCGCGGCCGAACACCAGCGCGGTCTGGGCGCCCGGGGTGGGCACCTGCGCCAGGTTGATCAGCACGTCGGCCAGGCCGTCGCCGTCCACGTCGCCCACGGGGTGCACCGTGCCGGTCTCGTTGACCACCTGATCGGTGTTCCAGGCGCCGCCGCGGGCGGTCACGGGCAGGCTCACCCGGCCCAGGCTCAGATCCACCTGCACCGAGCGCACCGGGCCCAGCCGCCCCACGTCGTCCACCGCGCGGATGGCCACGTGATGCACGTTGTTCAGGGCCAGGCCCTCGACCACCAGGGTCTCGACCTCGCCGGGCGCGGCGGTCGCGGGCTGCGGATCCATCACCGTGGCGGCGGTCCACGCCGCCTCGTTGGCGATGGCCGCGGTGGCCCGCCGCATGCGGTAGCCGGCCACGATGCCGCCCTCGGCGCCGTCTTCGCCGGGCGCGGTGAAGCTGAACTCCACCGTGGTCGCTCGCGGATCGGTGACGGTGACCTGGGCCTCGACGGCCCCCGGGGCGCCCGGATCGGCGTTGACCTGGCGGGTGGCGCAGCCCTCGTGGCCCACGGCGTCGGCCACGCAGATGCGCACCGCGTGCTGCCCGGGGGTCAGGGTGACGGCCCGGCTGAAGAGCACGGGCGAGCCGGCGCCCACGGCGAGCGGGCCCGCCACCACCTGGCCATCCAGCGCCACGGTGGCGGTGCGGGCGGTGGTGCGGGGCGCCTCGGTCACGCTCACCACGAACAGGCCCTGCAGGCCCGGGGTGGCGGGATCCGCGTCGTCGATCACCACGGCGGGATCGTTGGCCGGGGTCTGGAAGGTCACGGTGGGCGAGGTGAGATCCACCGCCACCGGACGGGCCGGCGACAGGGTCGCGTCGGCGCCCGCCTGCACCCGCAGGCTCAGCGTGTAGGTGCCCTCGGGCAGGGCGGCGTCCAGGGCGACGGCCCCGTCCACCCCCGCCACGCCCTGGGCCAGCACCTGGGCGCCGTCGGCCAGCAGCTCCACGGCCGCTCCGGCGCAGCCGGGATCCAGCAGATCCACCTGGCCGGCGATGGCGCGGGTCAGGCTGCCCTGGCCCACCACGCCGTCGGCCGGGCCGAAGACGGTGGGATCGCCGTCCAGGCCCACGAGGCGGCTGGTGCAGCCGCCCACGTCCACGGTGATGTTCACCGGATCGCTGGTGCCCACGTTGCCGCACAGATCGGTGCCCACGGCGGTGACCGCGTGGGCCCCCGGGGTCAGGGTCAGCCGGGCGGCCAGGGTGCCGTCGAAGTCGGCGGGGATGGTCAGCGGGGTGGGCGTGGTGCTCAGGGGCGCGCCGCCGCTGCGGAAGCTCACCGGCGCGCCGGCCTCGATGCCGTCCGCCGGATCGAACACCGCCTGGGCGTCGAGCTGGAAGCCGTCGGCTGCGTCGCTGTCGGCGTCGTCGGCCGCGCCGTAGATGCGATCGGCCTCCAGGCCGGCCAGGGTGACGCTGGGCGCCACGGTGTCCACCTCGAAGGCCACGGGGCGGGGGCGGGTCCAGTCGGGCCGACCCGCCAGCAGGTCGAAGCCGCCCACGCTGGCCACGTTCCCGCAGCCGTCGGTGGCCGTCAACGTGGCGGACTGCTGGCCCTCGGCCAGGGTCACGCGCGGGAAGGTGAGCTGCGGCGTGGTCACGCCCGGCAGGGCCGTCTGATTCGCCCCGGCGGTCAGGGCCAGATCCACCGGCTCGTCGGCGGTGCCGCCCGTCTGGGCGCTGAAGACGTACTGCAGGCCCACGGCGTCCACGTCGGTGTCGGCCTGGGCGTTCAGGCAGCTATCCGCCGCCAGGTTCAGCAGGGCCAGGGCCGGCGGCTGCACGTCCACGGTGACGGCCACGCCGTTGCCGCCCTCGCCCTCGGCGGGCAGGGGGTTGCCCGCCACGTCACGGCCGCGCAGGTAGATGCCGTGGGTCTCGCCGCCCGCCAGGTTCAAACGCAGCTCGCCCGCGTTGCCCTGCACCTGCACGTTGCCGAGCACCCGGTTGCCGCCCTCGGACAGCACGTTGACGGTCTGCCCGTTCTCCAGGCCCTCGGTGGTGAAGCGCAGGGTGACGGCGGCGGTGTTGTTGCCGTCGTCGCGGTTCAGGCGCTCCTGGCGGTTGACGCACTGGTCGTCGCCCACCTCGACCACCTGCACCGACGTGACCGCCGGGGCCTCGCAGTCGGCCCGCAGGGCGATGGGCTGGCTGGTGACGCGCTCACCGAAGCGGCCCACCACGGTCAGCGTGTGCACGCCGGTCTGCAGCGAGATGGGGCAGCGCACCAGGTTGCCGGGCACCGCCACGCAGCCGGCGCTGTCGGGATCCACCGCGCCGGACTCGCCGTTGCACAGCTCCGGGCCGGCGCCCTGGGCGAAGTCGGTGCAGACGGTGTACTCGGCCTCCAGGCCCAGCCCGAAGGTGGTGGCCACCAGGGTGTACTGGCAGCCGGCCACCTGCGGCTTGGTGTCGATGGCCGCGCGCAGGCTCTGGTTGTTGTTGGGATCCACCACCACGATCGAGGCGCCCGCCTCAACGGTCACCGGGTTCACGCGCTGCACCGCGTTGCCGCAGGTGTCGGCGGTGGTGCCGGTGAAGGTCACCTGGCCCTGGGGCAGGGTGAGCTGGGGCAGGGCCAGATCGGCGCAGTCCTCGCCAGCGGGCACCTGAAGGTCGAACCGGCCGCCCTGGATCACCGGGTTGGTGACCACCGTCAGCCCGGCGCCACCGGCGCCGCAGACCCGCACCCGAGGGGTGAGCTGCACGCCGGCCGCCTCGGGCACGTCGCGGCGATCCTCGTCGTTGGCGGGGGTGATCACGGCGCCGAGCAGCGGGTTCAGGTAGCTGAGCTGGGGCGCGACCCGGTCCACGTCCACCTGGGCGATGCCCTCGCCGGTCTGGCCCGCGCCGTCGGTGACCCGCGCGGTGAAGCTGCAGGCGCCCTCCGCGGGCAAGGTCACGGGCGGGAAGGTCACGGTCAGATCGGCCCGCACGGGGGCCTCGACCGCCTGCACGGCGCCGCAGTCGGCCTCGAGGACGGCCAGATCGCCCGCCTCGGCCCGCTGCACGTCCGCGGTGACGGCGAGCTGGAAGCCGGGCGCCGGCGAGGCGTCCGCCACCGCGGCGTTGATGCAGTCGCCCAGGGCGCGGATGGCCACGGCGGGGCTGCGGAACAGCACGGTGACCGTGCTGACGGGGCCGGCGTTGCTGCCGTCGGCGTTGCGGCCCTGCAGGAAGTAGGCGATGGGGTTCACCTGGCCGGCGGGGGCGGGCAGGGTGACGCGCACCACCGCCGAGCCGTCGGCGCCCACGGCCTCGGGGCCGAAGGGCTGGCCGTTGACGGTGACCTCGATCTCGTCGCCCTGGGCCAGGGCGGTGGCCACGGTGACGTCGATCTGCACGCCGGCGGTGGCCGGATCCAGATCGGCCACGCTGGCCGCGATGCGGGCGCCGTCCGCGGGCGCCTCGACGGTGATGCGCGGCGGGCAGCCGACGGTGTTCAGGGTGGCCTGGAGCTCCTGGGCGTTGCCGGCGCAGTCCACGGCGCTCACCACCAGCGGGTTGGCGCCGTCCAGCAGCGTCACCTGGGGCACCACCACCCGCCCGGCGTCATCCACCGGGAAGCAGTCGGCCTGGCCGCCGTTCAGGGTCAGGCACACCTCGGCCACGTTGCCGTCCACCACGTCCAGGGTCAGCGGCGTCTGCACGCAGTTGGCCAGGTCGCCGTCGGCGTCGTCGGCCACGCCCAGGGGGTTGTCCACGGCCGGGGCCACCAGCCCCAGCACCGGCACGGTGCGGTCCACCACCACCGGGAACAGGTTGGGCGCCACGGCCACGTCCACGTTGCCCTGCACCGTGCCCCACACCCGCAGGACGTAGGCGCCCTCGGGCAGCGCCGCCGGGCCGTCGGGCCCGCCGAACTCCACCTGGTAGCCCTGGTTGCCCGTGGCCGCCAGCGGCGCCTCGGACACGGTCACGCCCTCGCCGTTGAGGATCTGCGCCTGCAGCGCGGGATCGTTGCCGTCCAGGTTGGTGCCCACGCCGCCCACGGGCAGGGTGGCGCCCACGCAGGCGCGGCCGTCCACCACCTCGGGGGACTGCACGGCGAAGGTGGGGGCCTCGAAGAGCACCTGCCAGGTGGTCTCGGGGAAGGCCTCGGGCGCGTTGGGGGCGTCCTCGAGCACGGGGCGGCAGCGCAGCAGCCCCTCGTCGCCGGGCACCAGGGTGATGCGCACGACGCCATTGCCCTCGGCGTCCAGGGCGCTGCGACGCAGCGGCATGTTGTGCCGGCGCACCCACACGGCGCCGTTGTCGGCGCTGCACTCCACGCCGATGTCGTAGTCCACGCCGTCGTCGTGGCCGTCGATCACCTGCACGGTGGCGTCCACCTGCAGCAGCGCGAGCTGCGGATCGGCGTCGTCGGCGCCCGTGATCAGGGCCAGGTCGGCCGGGGCCACCAGGCGGGCCTGGGGCACGACGCCGTCGAAGCACACGGTGTACTCGGGCGAGGTGGCCTGGCCGGTGCACGGGTCGTCGTAGCCGGCGGTGACCGTGTGGCAGGTGGCCGTGGGGGCCACGGGCACGGCGAAGCTGAAGGCGCCGCCCTCGGCCACCTGGGCCTCGGCGGGGGCGCCCTCCAGGGGCGGGTTGAAGGTCAGGCTCACCGCCTGCCCGGCGGGCACGCCCTGCGAGATCCCGCTGATGGTCCAGGCGCCCTCGGCGGCGTCCGCCACCAGGAGGTCGTTCGCCAGCCGCAGGTTCAGGTTGAGGGTCGCCGGCGAGCCGGCGGCCGTCAGGTCGTAGGGGGCCACCTGGCCGGTGATGCCGCCCGCCGTGGCCGCGCTGGCGCCCAGGGTGAAGTCCCCGGCGGGCACCGTCACCGTGGTGCGGGCCTGGCCGTCGGCCACCGGCACCGGCTCGCCCTCGGCGCCGTTCACCACGAAGGTGACCGTGCTGCAGTTGGTGGTGGCGCCCACGGCCACCTGGGTGCCCGGGGTGGCCGGATCGGCGTCGGGCACGCACGCGGCGCCCGCGGGCACCGGCGTGATTTCGAGGGCGCAGTCGCCCACCTCGACGCTCAGGTCGAGGGTGGCGCTGGCGTCGCCCAGGCTGGCCTGCAGGCGGTGGGCCTGCGCGCTGCCGTCGCCGGCGCCCAGGGTCACCTGGCTGAAGCGGGCGATCCCGTCGGTGATCACCGCGCGGCCCGCGCCAGCGCCGTCCACGGACAGGGCGATCTCGCCCGACGTGGTGCCCTCGACCTTCACGGCCACGTCCACCTGGACGTCGTTGCCCAGCGTGCCGTCGAGGTCGTCGGCGGCGCCCAGGGTGGCGCCGGCGGTGGGCGCCTCGAAGGTCAGCGTGATCTGGGGATCCACGGCCCCGCAGGCGGGGTCGCTCAGATCGATGCCGGTGGTCAGGTTGCGGCTGTCGCTGGCCTGGACCTGCCCGTCGAGCACCAGCTCGGCGCTGAGCGTGATGTCGCCGAGGGGCAGGGGCACCCGCTCGAACTGCACGCTCAGGCCGTCCACCAGGGCCCGCTCCGCCAGCACGGCGCCGCCGCTGCTCAGCCGGACCAGGTAGGGGGTGGGATCGGTGCCGCTGATGGCCACCGACACCGGCACGTCGACCTCCAGCCGGTCGTTGGTGTCCCGGTTCAGATCGTCGGCACAGGTCAGCGTCCCGGGGAGCACCCCGATGGCCACCGACAGGGCGCTGGACGGGTTGTTCTCGGCGTCGTCGCAGCCCACCGCGCCTACGGCGGCGAGGGCGGCGAGCACGCACTTGGACCCGCGCGGCAACCAGCTTCGCATCACTTCGTCCTCCGTGCCCGTCGGCCCCGGCGATCCGCTGCGGATCAGCCGGTGGTGGCCACGAGCCCCCGTGCCTCGAGCTCCCCGAGGAACTCGTCGAGATCAGCCGCGGCCTGCGCCCGGTCCACCTCGAACTCTTCGATGACGCGGGCCAGCATGGCCGCGCGCGTGTGCTTGCGCTCGGTGACGAGCTGCCAGACGAACGTGCCCACCGGGTTCAGCCGCTGCAGCTCATCCACGCGGGGATCGAGCAGCAGGGCCTGACCTTCGATGACTCGGGACGCCACCCGGCGTCCGGGGACCACGATCGCCAACCGCTCACCTCCTCGTTGCGGTGCGCCCGCACGATAGTGAGGCCCACCAACGGGGATCAATGTCCCGATCCTTCGGGCCTTTGCCCCATCGGCGCTGCCCACGCAATGTTTTCGGCGGCGCCGCGCTGTCATTGGGGGGGCGGCATGCCCGTGACCCGCCAGGCAGCTTCGAGGGCGGCAGGGCGGGGGGCCACCAGCAGGGTCGCCCACACCTGCCGGGCGCGCTCGGGATCGGTCAGAGGGGCCACACCCTGCCTCAGGTGTGGCTTGGGTGTGCGCTGGAGCTGGGTGGGCAGGGCCTGGGCCAGCCGTCGGGCCAGGGCCGGGAAGTCGGCGCAACCGGCAGCCTTCAGATCGGGGCGCCGGAGCAGCACGCACCAGGCCGCGCAGCCCGGGGCGATGCGGGGCGCCAGGGCTCGGGCCACGTGCCCCAGGGTGGTGCGGGGGTTGACCTCCAGCGGGGCCACCAGCTCGAAGCCCTGCGGCGTGCGGGCCACGAGGGCGTCCAGACCGGCGGGCCCTCGGTGGCCGGCGGCGGCCAGGGCGGCCCCCACCCGCTCGGCCAGGGCGAGCAGGTGCGCGGTGACGCTGGCCTGGGCGTCGCCCTCGCCGGTGACGAACCGGGCCAGGTCCGTGGGCAGGCCGCGGGTCCAGGGGTGCACCACGCCGCCGCGGTAGGTGCCCCGTGGGGTGGTGAGGAAGCGGTGTACGCCGAGCACCCGCACGGCGCCGTCGGCCTCGATGTGCAGCAGCGCGTTCAGGTCCAGCACCCGGTCGTGCTCGGGCTCCACCACCACCGCCCCGTGGGCGGCGAGCGCGGCCTGGATCCAGGCCCGATCCGCGTCCGCCAGGGGGGCCCGGGCCCGGCGCTGGTGGCGGCCGGCGGTGCCGAAGGCGGCCTTCAGGCGCCCGTCGCCGGGCAGCCCCGCCAGGGCGGCCTCGACGGCCTCGACGGTGGTGGCCACGGTGGCCTCGGCGCGGAACTGCGCGGCCCAGGGTTTGCCCGCCAGCGCCCGCCGGGCGGGATCCGGGGGCTCGGCGCCCAGGGCGGCGGCCCAGCGGGTGGCCCCCGGGTGCGGGCCCCAGGGCGCCAGGCCCGACAGGCCCCGCCCCACCAGCGGGTGGTCGGGGGGCAGGGCCGGCCCGTCCAGCGGCGCCTCGACGTACTCGGGCACGGTGAGGCCCAGGGCCTGCTGGGCCGCCAGGAACCCGGCCGCGGGGCGGCGGCGCACCAGCACCACGTCGTCGGCGGCGCACAGGGTGGCGGGCAGGGTCTCCAGATCGGCGGCGAAGGCCTGCACCACCGTCGGCACGGGCGCGGTGGGGTCGCGCAAGGCCTCCTCGACCCCCGGATCGAACCAGTGGACCGTGGGCGCGCGGCCCTTCGAGCGGCTGTAGATGCGCAGCCGGTCGATGAAGGCGGGGTCCAGGCCGGCGGCCTCGCGCACGGCGCGGTCGAAGGGCTCGGCCTTGGCACGGGCGGGCGTCATGGGGAACACCAGCGCCTTCAGCCAGGCCGTCCACAGGTCGTCAGCGGGGTCCTTCCAGCGCTCGAACCATAGCCGGCCGTGGGCCACGTGGCGGATCTCGTCCGCCAGCACCTGGTCGAGCACGGCGCCGGTGGCCTCGTCGCCCACCTCGCGGAAGGCCTTCGCATAGCGCAGCGCGAAGTCCAGGTTGGCCTGCTCCAGGGTCAGGCTCATGCCCGCCACGAAGCTGGCCGGATCGGGCACGTCGCGCAGGGCGCTCCAGAAGAAGTCCGACAGGGGCACCTGGCCGAACTCGACCCCCAGGGCCGCCATGCGGTCCAGGTAGAACCCCAGGTGGCGCTGCTCGTCGGCCATGATCCCCACGATGCCCCGGCGGAAGGCGGGCGGGGCATCGGGGAAGCGCAGCAGGGCCAGGGCCATCAGCTCCAGGGCCAGCAGCTCGTGGTTGGCGAAGAAGTGCAGGACGGTGCCGCGGCCCTCGTCGCGCTCCAGGGCGTCGCCCTTGGGGAACTTCACCTTGGCGGCGCCCACGGCGCGGCGGAAGGCCAGGCCGGGGGCGCGGGCGGGCGCCCGGGGGATGACCCGCAGGGGATCGCCGGGCGCGGCGTCGCTCAGATGGGCGGGGGCGGCCAGCTTGGCGGCCAGATCGGGCTCGAACAGGACCCGCTCGGCGAAGGTACGGATCTCCACGGGGCTAGCGCTTCGCGTGCTGCTCCACCCAGGCGATGTAGGCGTCGCCCACGTCCACGCCGCACAGCTTCTTCACCTCGCGGATGCCGGTGGGGCTGGTGACGTTCACCTCGGTGAGCAGGCCGCCGATGATGTCCAGGCCCACGAACACCAGGCCGTCGGCCTTCAAGCGGGGGGCGAGGGCGGCGGCGATCTCGCGGTCGCGATCGGTGACCTCGGCGGCCACCACCGAGCCGCCCACGTGGATGTTGCCCCGGTTGTCGTCGGCCTGGGGCACCCGCAGGATGGCCCCCAGGGGCTCGCCGTCCAGCACCAGCAGGCGCTTGTCGCCCTCGCGGGCCTCGGGGATGTACGCCTGCAGCATGATCCAGCGCTGCCCCTCGTCGGTGAGGGCTTCGAGGATGGCGTTGTTGTTGCGATCGCCGGGGGTGAGCATGAACACCCCGCGCCCGCCGTGGCCGTCCACCGGCTTGGCGATCATCTTCTCGCCGCGCTCGGCCAGGATCGCCTTCACCTGCTCGGCGTCCCGGGTGACCACCGTCTCGGGGATCACCGTGGGGAAGTTCAGGCTGTAGATCTTCTCGTTGGCGTCGCGCAGCCCGCGGGGGTGGTTGAGCACCTGCGTGCCCGCGTAGTCGAGGATGTACGTGGCGTGCAGGAATGCGCGATCCACCGGGGGATCCTTGCGCATCCAAACGCTGTCGTAGTCCGACAGCGGCGCGCGCACGGCGGGGCCGCGGGTGAAGTGATCGCCCTCGACGGCGCGCACCGTGACCGGCCACGCCACCGCCCAGGCCTTGCCCCCCTGAAGGTAGAGCTGGTCCTGCAGGCAGTAGTGCACCTCATGGCCACGGGCTTGCGCCGCGAGCATGAAGCCGAACGTCGTATCCTTCGCGACCGCGACCGTCTCGATCGGGTCCATGACCACCAGGAATTTCATGCCGGCGAAGGTAGCGG
This sequence comes from Myxococcales bacterium, assembly GCA_020633555.1. GTDB lineage: Bacteria > Myxococcota_A > Bradymonadia > UBA7976 > UBA1532 > JACKDL01. The sequence continues at coordinate 280,951 of JACKDL010000003.1, forward strand.
GGGGGTGGGTGAATGACCAGCCTCGCGCGCAGTCGGCCCGCGCTGGTAGAACCCCGCTGAACCGGAGACACAGGACCCATGCGCCTCACCCGCCCGCTGCTCGCCCTGCTCGCCCTCACCGTCCTGGCCGCCGCCGGCGGCGGGGTCGTGATCCGCAAGGGCCCGCTGCCCGTGGAGGCCGACTGGCACGCCCGGGCCCAGGCCTGGTTCGACAGCGCCGACGAGAAGGCCCGCAAGCAGCAGATGCGCGCCGCCGGCCGGGCCCTGAAGCAGCCCTGCAAGTACTGTCACACCAAGACCTTCGACGGGTACACCGACAAGCTCGACATCAGCCGGCAGATGCTCGCCCTGAGCGCAGAGCACCAGGTGGGCTGCGACGACTGCCACAGCGGCAAGGTCGAATACACCGAGCTGGGCGTGGTGGCCGGCGCCATGTGGCAGATCAGCCGCGAGCAGAAGGTGTTCTGCGACCACTGCCACGTGAAGGGCGCCCGCTTCGAGAAGCTCACGAAGGAGGGCGACGCCTTCCAGCCCGAGTGGGCGCAGCGCAAGGCGGCCCTGCTGAAGGCCGTGGTCGAGGCCCAGCCCGCCTCGACGCCCGCGGAGCCCGCCGCCCCATGATGGCCGAGCGGCTCAAGACCCGGGCGCTCAACCGCCTGATCGACGTGGGCACCGCCGAGCCGGTGGTGCGGCTGCAGCACGCGATCAGCAAGGCCCGCGCTCAGGCCCGCGCCCGGTTTCACGACCTGGCCGTGCTGCGGCTGGAGCAGCTCGGCGTGGCCACCCGCATCGATCTGGCCGGCGTCGAGGACGAGCTGGCCCACCTGACCGACGCGGCCGCCCGCCTGGAGGCCGCCGTGCGCGCCCTGGAGGCCGCCGTGAAACCCCTGCGCCCCACCGACGACCCCGAGATCCCATCGAATGACTGACATCCAGGCCCGGCTCGCCCGGGTGCGCGGCGTGATGACCGACATGGACGGCACCCTGTACATCGGGGGCGAGGCCATGCCCGGCGCGGCCGACTTCGTGCGCTGGGCCGAGGCCGACGGCCGGCGGCGCATCGTGCTCACCAACAACAGCAGCAAGGCCCGCGAGGTCTACCAGGCTCGGCTGGCGGCGCTGGACATGCACGTGCCCCTGGAGGACGTGCTCACCAGCGGCGACGCCAGCGCCGAGTGGCTGGCCGCCCACACTGCGCTGCGCCGGCCCTATGTGCTGGGCACCGAGGCCCTGAAGGCCGCCTGTGTGCGGGCGGGGCTGACCCCCACGGCGCTGGCCGACGAGCCCGACTGCGTGCTGCTGGGCTACGACACCAGCCTGACGTACGCCACGCTCACCGACGCCTGCCTGCTGGTGGCCCGGGACCTGCCCTACTACGCCACCCACGCCGACAAGACCTGCATCGACCCCCGCGGGCTGCTGCCCGACGCCGGCGCCTTCATCGAGGCCATCGCCACCACCACCAAGGGCCGCCGCCCCACCCTGCTGGGCAAGCCCACGGCGGCCATGCTCGAGGCGGGGCTGCGCCGGGTGGGCACGCCGAAGGACCAGACGATCATGGTGGGCGATCAGCTCGACACCGACATCACCCTGGGGGCGCAGCACGGGGTGCTGTGTGCCCTGGTGATGACCGGCGAGACGAGCGCGCAGATGCTGGCCGAGAGCCCGGTGCAGCCGGACATCGTGGTGCCCCACGTGGGCGCGCTGCTGGCGCTGTTGAAGGCCGCCCAGGGCGGCTGAGGCCCGGTCTGGGGCCCGATCAGCCCTTCTTGCCCTTGCGCAGGAACCAGGCGGCCCCCGCCGCCAGGATGCCCAGCCCCGCCAGCATCACCCAGGTGGGCGACTTGCGCTCCGTGTCGTCGGGGTTCACCGCCACCGCTTTGGTGCCCTTGCCTTCGGCCGCCAGCGAGGCCGGCGCGGCACCCGACGTGGCGGTGGTGGGCCCGGGCCGCGTCACCTCGGGCTGGGCCTTGGACGCCGCCGAGGCGGGGGCCGCAGGCCGGGGGGCCGGCGCGGCCGGCGCGGTGGGCGAGGGGGCCGCAGCCGTGGCCCCGCAGGCCTCGGTGCAGCCCAGGCCGGGCACATCGCCGCCGCAGGCGTTGTCGGCGCCCGTCACCGCGCCGCCCGCCAGCACCACCCCCGCCTTGGCGTTCCCGCAGGCTTTCAGCCCGCGAATCTGGTGCTGCACGCAGGCGGCCCCGGCGCCGTAGTGGGCGGCCGCCGCCGAGGCGCACTTCGCCGCGAACTCGCTGACGCCGTCGGCGTCGTTCAGCCGGCTCTCGAACACCAGCCGCCCGTCGGGGCCCTTGCGCTTGAACAGGTCGCCGTTGGCCAGGCAGGCGTAGTTGGGCACGCAGCCCGGGGTGCCGATGGCGTCGATGATCCCCGGGGCGCACCGGCGCACGAAGGCGTCGTAGGCGTCCATCTTCGCCTTGTTCTCGGGCCCCGTCTCGCGCAGGCGGACGTCGTGCCCACGGCCCCGCACGTCGGGCAGGAAGCCCTCGTGCACCTGGCAGCCGCCGCAGCCCGAGCTGAACAGCAGGGTTGTGCCGGGCTGCACCTGGTCGAGCGTCGGCGCGCAGGCGCAGGCGTCGTGGGGCCCGGCCTGCCCAGGCCCGGTGCCGGCGGCCTTCGGATCGCCCAGCAGCAGCCCGGTCTGGTTGCCGCTGACCTCGCTGTCGAGCACCACGGGCCGCGCCTCGCAGGCGGCCAGCCCCAGCTGGGCCCCGGTGATGGTCGCCCGCTGCACCACGGCACCGGCGCTGCGCAGGCTGGCGTCGGGGGCGCAGGCCTGGCCGGCGAGCGCCCCGAAGGCCACGCCCACCTGGCCGCCCGTGACGGTCACCCGGTCGAGCCGGGCGTCGGCGGCCCCGTCCACGGCCACCCCCACGTCGCTGGCGCTGATCCGGGCGCCGAAGACGGTGGCCCGCGCCCCGGTGATGCGCACGCCCACCTTCGCCTGGGTGACGTCGGGCTGGCGCAGCAGCACGTCGGCGCCGGTGATGGCGATGGCGGTGTCGGCGGCCTGGATGGGGTGGCCGATGGCGTTGAAGGTGGCGCCGTCGCCCGCGATGGTCACGCAGGCCCCGGCGGCCGTGGCCGTCAGCGGGCCCTTCAGCTCCACCTCGGCGCCCGGCGTCGCCAGGGCCGCGGTGCAGGCCTCACAGGTGTCGCAGGGGGTGCGGGGCCCGGCGTGCGCCACGCCCACCAGCCCCAGGAACGCCATCCCAAGCCACCGCATCGTCCACCTCCACACGGGGTGGCCGCACGATAGCACCGTTGTGACAAAACGGGGGCCGCCCGTTGCCGCCCCCACATCCCGTGCCCATACTGCCGCCCATGACGACACACACCCCTGCAGACGCCCGCCACCAGATCGACCAGATCGTGGCGCGCTACGACGCCCTCTTCGCTGGCCAGCCCCGCATCTCCCGCGACGCCAACGTGCTCGACGAGATGCTCGGCCAGCTCAACGCCCTCGCCGGCCAGACCGCGCGCATGCCCGCGGCCGATCGCGACGAGATCAACGCCCGGATCGTGGAGCTGAAGGGCCTGTACGCCCGCGAGGCCGACGCCATCCGCAGCGCGCAGGCCCAGGGCCCCGACGCCCTGAAGGCCCACCGCCTGGCGAGCTGGGCCTACCTGACCTTCGCCCGCTACCGGCACCACTTCGCCGGCCAGAGCCGCGGCACCCGCGATCTGGGCCTGGTGGGCGAGATGGTGGCCGATCTGCAGGAGCTGAAGGACGAGATGGGCGAGCTGGCCGAGCAGTTCTCGAACGGGGAGCTGAGCGAGGCCCGCGACACCCTGCGCCAGAACCTGGCCCTGTACATCGAGGAGCGCAAGGCCATCGCCGAGGCCCGCGGGGACGGCGAGCTGAGCGATCAGGCCGACCGCCTGGCGGGCCTGGCCAACGACCAGTTCGGCCTGTACCAGAAGCACTTCGCGGGCAAGTCGCGCCTGTCGCGCCGGCCCATGCTGCTGGACCGCATCATCGAGCAGCTCCTGCTGATCCACGACCGGATGAAGGCCCTGCAGGCCCAGGGCCTGCACGCCGACTCCAACAAGCGCAACATCCAGATCGTCCAGGAGCGGGTGGCGGCCTACAAGAAGGAGCTCGAGGCCGTGAACCAGGCCCGGGCCCAGACCGACTTCCCCAGCCTGGTCAACGCCCTGGGCGGTGCCGCCAACGAGGTCTTCGAGGAGTACCGCAAGCACTTCGCCGGGCAGGACCGCAAGACCCGCGACCTCGGCCTCATGGTGAAGATGCTCGACGAGCTGTGGGACGTGGCCCGGCAGATGGACGACCTGGATCAGGTGCGCCGCGACGACGTGAACCACCGCAACCTGCAGATCGTGCTCGACCACCTGCGCATGTACGACCGCGAGCACCAGGCCATCGTCGACGCGCAGAAGGCGAAGGCCTGAGTCGGTGGCGCGGCTCGAGGCCTGGGTCCACGGCACGGTGCAGGGCGTGTGGTACCGCGCCAGCACCCGTGAGCAGGCGGTGGCCCTGGGCCTGACCGGCTGGGTGGCCAACCGCCCGGACGGCAGCGTGCAGCTCGTGGCCGAGGGCCCCAAGGCCGCGCTCGACGCCCTGCTGGCCTGGTGCCGCCAGGGCCCGCCCGCCGCCGAGGTGGAGCGGGTGGAGTTCGAGTGGGGCCCGGCCGGCGGCGCCTTCGCCGGCTTCGAGATCCGCCGCTAAGTGGGGCCGCTCGCCGTCCTGGTCGGGCTGCTGGTGGGCCCCTGCCCGCCCCTGGTGTATCCGCTGGCGCACCCGCCGGCGGTCACCAGCACCTTCGGCACCTACCGCATCAGCCACCACCACGCCGGGCTGGACCTGGTGACGGGCGACGACGAGACCGTGCCCGTGGTGGCGGCGGCGGCGGGCGAGATCTATCGCATCAAGCGCAGCAGCGCCGGCTACGGCCGGGCGGTGTACGTGCGTCACCCGGGCGGCTGGCAGACGGTGTACGGCCACCTGTCGAGCTTCGCCCCCAAGCTGGCCGCCGAGGTGAACGCCCGCGCGGGCGTCGATGGGGATCTGCAGGTGGCCTTCAACCTGAAGACCCCCATCCCCGTGGCGGCCGGCGAGGCCCTGGGCACCGTGGGCACCAGTGGCACCGACCTGGTGCACCTGCACTTCGAGCTGCGCAAGGGCGGCACCCCGGTGAACCCGCTCACCCACGGCCTGCCCGTGCCCGACACTCAGCCGCCGCGGATCAAGCGGCTGCTGGCCGTGCCCTTCACCCCCGACGCCCACGTGGATCAGGCCCACGACGCCGCCGAGTTCCACTTTCGGGACGGCACCTTGGCGGGCCCGGTGCGCGTCAGCGGCGACGTGCGGCTGCTGGTGGAGGCCCCCGACCGCATCGATGGCAGCGAGCGCGACCTGACGCCCCTGAGCGTCGAGCTGAAGATCGACGGCCGCCGCTGGCACCGCAGCGTGTACGAGGCGGTGAGCTACGCCGACACCCGCCACACCGAGCTGGACTTCGACGCCGAGCGCAACGCCCACCGCGAGGGGCTGTTCAACAAGCTCTACGCCGAGGGCCCGCGGGTGCGGGCCCACCAGCCCGGCGGCAAGCTGCTCACCCGGCTGCGGCCCGGGGATCACGCGGCCGAGATCATCGCCACCGACGCGGCCGGCAACCGCACCACGGCACGGTTCACCCTGCACGTGGAGCGCCCGGCGCCGCCCTGCGTGGTGAAGCGGGCCCGGCTGCGCCTGCCCAAGGCCATGCCCACCGCCGCGGGACCCCGGGCCTGGCGCGGCACGACCCTGGTGGTGCCCACCCCCGAGCTGTGCGCCGGCCGCGCCGCCCGGGTGGACGTGCGCATCAACAAGAAGCGGGCGAAGGGCTGGCGGGCCACCCGGCTGCGGGGCCAGCCGGCCCTGGCGCTGACCCTGCCGGCCGACCGCTCGGCCACCGTCGAGATCGGCCACGCGCCGGCCGACGGGCCGGCCACCTGGGTGCGTCTGGAGAGCTTCCCGGTGGTGCCCGGGGGCGACGTCGAGCGGGGTCCCGTGGCGCTGGAGATCGGCGAGGACAGCCTGTTCTTCGAGTACCCCAGCGAGGTGTGGACCGTGCCCAACCCGGGCGGCGACGGGCTGGAGGCGGTGAGCCCCGTGTACCGCTTCGGCAACGCCTGGCGGCCGGGCAAGGGCTACAACACCGTGCGGCTGAAGCGCACCACGCCAGCGGCCGAGGGGCCGCACGTGGGCGTGTACCTGCACGACCGCGGGCGCTTCTGGCGGCTGGGGGGCCTGGAGAAGGGCGACTGGCTGCAGGCCGGCACCGTGCACCTGGGCGACCTGGCCCTGATGCGCGACGTGAGCGACCCCGTCATCGGCGATCCCTACCTGGACACCCACCCGGCGGGCCCGCGGCTGGTGGTGCCCGTGAAGGAGCAGGGCGCGGGGCTCGCGAAGGTCACCGTCACCGTGGACGGCCGGCCCGTGCCCCTGGAGCTGCAGCGCGCCTTCGACCGGGGGCTGTGGTTGCCCGCGCGGCGGCCGGCCCCCGGCCCCCACGTCATCGAGATCGAGGCCCGCGACCGCAGCGGCCGCGCGGCGTCCAAGCGGGCGACGGTGATCTGGCCGGCCCCCTGAGCCGGTCCCCCTGAGCCCAGCCCCGGAGCGCCCATGCCCTTCGATCCCGCCACCGACATCGAGCGCCTGCCCGCCGAGCCCGGCGTCTACCTGATGAAGGGCAAGGGCGGCGAGATCATCTACGTGGGCAAGGCCGCCAGCCTGCGCGCCCGCGTCCGGCAGTACTTCGGGGCCACCAGCGACACCCGCTTCTTCGTGGGCCTCCTCGACGAGTGGCTGGAGGATCTGGACGTCATCGTCACCGCCAGCGCCAAGGAGGCGCTGATCCTCGAGAACGAGCTGATCAAGCGCCACCAGCCGCGGTTCAACGTCAACCTGAAGGACGACAAGAGCTTCCTGAACATCCGCCTGGACGACCGGGTGGACTGGCCCCGGCTGCAGGTCACCCGCCGCCCGAAGAAGGACGGCGCGAAGTACTTCGGGCCGTACCACTCGGCCAGCAAGATCCGGCAGACCCTGAAGCTGGTGGAGCGCCACTTCCAGCTCCGCAACTGCGACGATCTGACGTTCAAGAACCGCAGCCGCCCCTGCCTGCAGTACCAGATCAAGCGCTGCCCGGGGCCCTGCGTGCTGCCCGTGGACAAGGCCGCCTACCACCAGCAGGTGGGCGAGGTGGCCCTGTTCCTCCAGGGGCGCCACGGCGAGCTGGTGCCCAAGCTCGAGGCCAAGATGCAGGCGGCCGCCGCCGACATGGCCTACGAGCGGGCGGCCATCTACCGCGACCAGATCAAGGCCATCCAGGGCAGCCTGGAGCCCCAGCAGATGGTGTCGGGCCGTGAGATCGATCGGGACGTGCTGGGCCTGTACCGCGAGGGCAGCGCCCTGCAGGTGGCCCTGCTGCAGGTGCGCCGAGGGCGCATGATCGGCGCCCGCGAGTTCAGCTTCAGCGAGCCGGGCACCCCCGACGAGGCCTGGCTGAGCAGCTTCGTGAACCAGTACTACGCCCGCGGCAACCCCATCCCCGACGAAGTGCTGCTGCCCGTCGCCGCTGACGAGCAGGAGGCCCTCACCGAGCGGCTGAGCGATCTGAAGGGCAAGCGGGTGGTGCTGAAGGTGCCGCAGCGGGGCGCCGGCCGCAAACTGCTGGAGATGGCTGAGAAAAACGCCGAGACCGCCTTCTTCCAGAGCCGCCGCGAGGAGGCCGTGCGCCACCAGGGCCTGACCCGGCTGAAGAAGACGCTGCGGCTGGCCAACCTGCCCTACCGCATGGAGTGCTACGACATCAGCCTGTTCCAGGGCGCCGCCGCCGTGGGCAGCCAGGTGGTGTTCGAGGGCGGCGTGCCCAAGCGCAGCGCCTACCGGCACTACAAGATCCGCACGGTGGAGGGCACCGACGACTTCGCCATGATGCGCGAGGTGCTCACCCGCCGGCTCAGCCGGGGCCTGGAGGAGGCCGATCTGCCCGACCTGATCGTCATCGACGGCGGCAAGGGGCAGCTCGGCGTGGCCCGGGCGGTGTTCGAGGACCTGGGCATCGACGGGGTGGATCTGGTGGGCCTGGCCAAGAGCCGCGTGCTCGACGGCCTGGAGGACGAGGACGGCGGCACCGTGCGCAGCTCGGAGCGGGTGTTCATCCCCGGCCGCAGCAACCCGGTGCTCCTCAAGCCCCACACCGACGAGCTGTTCCTGCTCACCCACCTGCGCGACGAAGCGCACCGCTTCGCCATCACCTTCCACCGCAAGCTGCGGCAGAAGAGCACGCTCACCAGCGCCCTGGACGAGATCCCCGGCGTGGGCCCGGGGCGCCGGCGGGCGTTGCTGCGGGCCTTCGGGAGTGTGCGGGGGGTCACCCAGGCCAGCGAGGCCCAGATCGCGGCGGTGCCGGGCATCGGGGCCGCGCTGGCGGCCACCATCGCCGAGGCGCTGCGGGGCGGGTGAGGGGCGGGAGCAGCGGCCGAGGCCCCTCAGGCGCTCAGCGGGGGCAGTTGTTGCCCTGCAGGTCGTAGGCGCAGCGGAAGCCCACCACGCTCACGGCGCCGTTGCGGGCCTGGCGGCGGGTGGGGCGGGCCTCGCAGGCCAGCGCGGTGCTGACGTCGGCCCCGCGCACCACGTAGGCGGTGTCGCTCTCGTAGAAGCTCAGCCGGGGCGGCACGCCGGTGACCACGTCGCGGCTGGACTGGCCCTGCTTGGGCAGGCACCACGGCGACGGCTTGCGGCTGTTCTCGCGGTTGCAGGCCACCACGGCGCCCGCGGTGGCCGCGCCGGCGCCCAGGCAGGCGCTGTACTCGTCCACGCAGGTGTTGATGCAGGCGTTGCCGCCCTGCGGGGCCCCCGCCAGATCGGCCGTCAGGCAGCCGCAGTAGTCCTGGCAGGTCTCCGCCGTGGCCTCGGGGTAGGCGGACGTGTCGCACCAGCGGGTGTCGTTCGGATCGCACATGAAGTTGGGGCTCTCGCCACGCAGATCGCCGATGTTGGCGGTCTTCCCGTTGAACTGGGTGAAGCAGTGATCCCACTGCCAGGCCCGGCTCAGCTCGGCGGTGAAGGCCTCGTTGCGCTCCTGCTCCAGGTCGCGGTCGTAGTAGGGCCCGTAGACCCGCCGGCACACCTGCTCGCAGTCGAAGTAGCCCGCGTCGCAGGCGGCCAGCGCGTTGGCGTCGGCCACCAGCCCGCCGGGCACGCCCTGGCTGAAGCGGGCGAAGTTGTCCTGGCCCTGGGGCCGCACCACCTCGTAGCCCGCGTCGTCGGCGCAGTAGGCGAGGAAGTCGAACTCGTCGGCCACCCACTCGCTGACGTTGCCGGCCATGTCCATCACGCCCTGGGCGGTGATGTCCTTCTGCGAGCTGCCCACGGGGCGCACGGTGGCGCTGCACTCGCCCAGGGCGAGATCGCCGCGGTTGTTGGGGCAGGCCAGCTCGATGAGCACCTGGTTGCCCGCGGCGTCGGTGTCGGGCCACACGGTCAGGCTGCGCTCGCCGCGGCTGGTGGCGGCGTACTCCCACTCGGCCTCGGTGGGCAGCCGGCCGCCCTTGCTCTCGCAGAAGGCGCGGGCCTGGTCGTGGGTGACGCCCACCACGGGGTGGTCCCCGTAGGTGTCCGGTTCGTTGTAGTAGCGCCGGATGTAGCTGGGCGTCTGCACCTTGCCGGTGTTGGTGATCAGCGGCTTGCTGCACTCCCCGCGGGCGACGCAGTGGCGGTACTGCTCGACGGTCACCTCGTTGCGGTCGATGCAGTAGGCGTCGACGCTCACCGCGTGGGGCACGATCTCGCTCTGCTCCAGCGGGGTGCAGGCGATGCCTTGGGTGCTGCTCTTGCCGCACGGGTCGAAGAGCGCGCTGCCCATGGTGAAGGTGCCGCCCTCCAACTTGACCACCGGCGACAGCGTGGGCGGATCCTTGCCCTCGGCGCAGGCGGCCAGGGTCAGGGCGGCGGCGGGGACGCACAGGGTGCGCAGGGCGAAGCGGCGCATGGTCGTGTTCCCCTTCATCAGAAGCTGAAGCCGAAGGCGACGCCACCGGGGCCGACGCCGAAGTTGAAGGGCACCGCCGAGGTCTTGGCGGGCAGGCCCACGGGCTTGCCGTAGTCGGGGTTGCGCTGATCCTCGGGGATCACCGAGCGCACCGAGTCCCAGATCACCAGGCTGGTGCCCAGGGCGAGCAGGCCGCCGCCGATGCCGTAGCCCAGCTTCTCGAACAGGGCGAGCTGCTCGAAGTCGTCGGTGTCGTTGTACTCCTGGTTGGCGAAGTACAGCGCGGTGAAGCCGCCGCCCAGCGCCAGGGCCCCGAAGGCGTTCATGGTCCAGCCCAGGCCCGTGCGCCAGGTGGTGGGGGTCTCCAGGCTGACGATGTAGGCGTCCACGGTGGTCAGCTCGCCCTTGCGGACGGTGATCTCCTTCTGGAACCGGGTGTAGCCGTCGCGCTGCACCACGATCTGCAGGGGCCCCGCCGGGTGGGCGATGGGCTTCTCCAGGGGGGTCAGGCCGATGTTCTTGCCCTCGACGTAGAGGGTGGCGTCCTTCACCGAGCAGTCCACGAAGACGTAGCCCATGTTCTTGATGGCGGTCAGCGTGACCGCCATGCGGAAGGGCTCCTTCTGCTGCACCTCGATGGTCTGCTCCACCGGCTCGAAGCCGTCGAGCTCCAGCCACACCGTGTGCTGGCCGGGGCGCAGGTAGGTGGTGAAGGGCTTGTCGGGGCTGGTCTGGCCCACCACGCCCTTCTGCTTGTCGTCGATGAAGATGCGCGCCCCCGGCGGGGTGCTGGTGACGATGAGCTGCTGGTCGCGCTCGATGCGGGCGTCACAGCTCACCCGCGTGTTCTCGGCGCGGTCGCGCTTGGGGCCCACGGGCGCCTTCTCCAGGAAGCGCTCCATGTAGGTCACGCAGCCCTCCCACTTCTCGAGGCTCTGGTAGCTGACCGCCATCGAGTACAGGAGGTTGATGTCCTTGTTGATGTCGTAGGCCTGGCTGAACTTCTCGATGGACTCCTTGTAGCGCCCATCGACGAACAGCTTGTTGGCCTCGCTCTTCAGGGCCTCGGCGCGCAGCCGATCGGCCTGGGAGAGCTGGGCCTGGGCCTCGGGCGTCAGCACCACCGCGGCGGCGGCCGGCTGGCCCTCCGCGGGCTGCGCCTCGGGCTGGATCACCACCGTGGTGGGTTGGGCGAAGGCCCCGCCCGCGATCCCGATGACGACGAGGGCGAGCAGCGCCCGCCAGGCGCGTGTCTGCATGGATATCCCCTCAACCTGCTGGATCGCCGCCAGTGGCGACCCGCCCGCAAGGCCCGGATGCTAGACACCCCCCGGCGGGCCTGTCAAAGCACGCCGACGTAGCGAGAACTCGCACATGGGCCCACATGTGGTTACGATGCGCCCCCAAACCCGGACTTCCTTCGAGGAGGCAGCGCCCATGGGGGCCTTCAGCGGCGGCCTGAGCTTCAGGCAATACCACGTGCAAGGGGACCTGCCGGCCAACTGGCCGGAGAAGTACCAGGTGGAGATCAAGCGCCTGGCCCACAAGCCCATCGATCCCGCCAACGAGGAGGACCGCTCCGTGGGGTGGTGCAACGCCGAGTTCCCCCTCGACGTGCAGCTCGACGAGCAGACCTGGCACCTCAACGAGTACATCGTGCTCGGCATGCGCATCGACACCCTGGCGGTGCCCGGGCCCCTGCTGCGCCTGCACACCGAGGCCGAGTGCCGCAAGCTGATGGCCGAGCAGAAGCGCGACAGCCTCAACCGCTACGAGAAGGCCGAGGTGAAGGAGCGGGTGCGGCTGGCCATGCGCGCCAAGATGATGCCCAGCATCAAGAGCATCGACATGGTGTGGAACTGGACCGACGGCACGGTGCGGTTCTTCGCCAGCAGCGAGAAGGCCAACCTGGAGTTCATGGAGCTGTTCGAGGACACCTTCGGCGTCAGCCTGGTGCCCGACGTGCCCTACACCGTGGCCCTGAACGGGCGCGGCGTCACCCTCACCGAAGCCCAGAAGGCCGCACTCGAGAACGTCGAGCCCACGCCCTTCGTGGACGCCGACACCGCGCTCGCCGCGCTGCAGGGGTAAGCACCATGGATCTGCTGGATCAGATGCACCGCACGGCGTTCCTCGGCGCCGAGTTCGTCACCTGGCTGTGGTGGCAGAGCGAGCTGCGCGACGGCGAGTTCGCCCTGGACAAGGAGTTCGGCGACTTCGAGGTGTGGTTCGAGGACAAGCTGGTGGTGGGCTCGGCCACCGTGGACGCCCAGGAGAACCACTTCAAGGGCGGCCACCCCACATCCAGCCTCGAGGCCCGCACGGCGCTGCGGCTGGGCAAGCTGGCCCGCGAGGCCAAGGTGCGCATCGTGCGCGGCAGCCAGGAGTGGACCCTGATGCTGAAGGGGGACAGCCTGGCCGTGGCGGGGGTCAAGATCCCCGCGGTCCTCGCCAAGGAGGACAGCGAGAAGTTCTACGAGCGCATGGAGCTGCTCGAACAGCTCGACCAGATGGTGCGGGGCCTGTTCGGCCAGTTCCTCGCGGTGCGCTTGTCGCCGCAGTGGGCATCGGTCACCCTGCCCGACCTGCAGGCCTGGGTGCGCGGCGACGAGTGAGCCCCGCGCCGCGGGCCTCGGCGATGAGCTCGAGGAGGCGCAGATGCTCTACGCGGTGGTGATGGCGGGGGGGTCGGGTACCCGGTTCTGGCCCCTGTCCCGCAAGGCCCGTCCCAAGCAGTTCCTGGCCATCGGCACCCGGCGGCCCCTGCTGGTGGAGACCATCGAGCGCCTGGCGCCCCTGGTGCCCCGCGAGCGGGTGAAGATCGTCGCGGGCGAGAGCCACACCGGCGCCATCCGCGAGGCGTACCCCGAGCTGCCCCCCAGCGCCCTGGTCATCGAGCCCTGCGCCCGCAACACGGCGCCCTGCGTGGGCCTGGCCGCGGTGCACGTGGCCCGCGAGGATCCCGACGCGGTGATGGCCGTGCTGCCCGCCGATCACCACATCGGCGACGGCCCCGGCTTCCGCCGGCTGGTGCTGGCCGCCGCCGAGCGGGCCCGGGCCGGCGAGATCGTCACCCTGGGCATCCGCCCCACCCGCCCCGAGACGGGCTACGGCTACATCCACTACGACCGCAAGGACACCGCGCTCACCCACGACGGCGTCGAGGTCTGCGTGGTGAACCGCTTCGTCGAGAAGCCCCCCCGGGCGGTGGCCGAGGGCTACCTGGCCCACGGCGGCTACCTGTGGAACAGCGGGATGTTCTTCTTCACCGCCCGGCGGATCCTCGACGACATCGCCCGGCTGCTGCCCAGCCTGTCCACGGCGCTGCAGCGCATCGAGGCCGCCATCGGCCGGCCCGACTACGACCAGGTGCTGGCCCACGAGTACAACGCCCTGCAGAGCGTGAGCCTGGACTACGGGATCATGGAGCACGCCGAGCGGGTGCGGGTGGTGCCCGCCGAGATCGGCTGGAACGACGTGGGGCACTGGGCGGCCCTGGGCGACTTCGCCGAGTCCGACGCCCAGGACAACATCGCGCAGGGCCACAGCGTGCTGGTGGACGCCCACCGCACGACCATCCACGCCGAGCCGGGCATCACCGTGGCCGCCGTGGGCACCACCGATCTGGTGGTGGTGGCCACGGGCGACGCGGTGCTGGTGTGCGATCGCGAGCGCGCGCAAGAGGTGCGCAAGGTGGTGCAGGCCCTGAAGAAGGCCGGCCGGGAGGACCTGCTGTGAACGTCGATCCCCACATCTTTCGCCAGTACGACATCCGCGGCGTCGCCGACCGCGACCTGACCACCCCGCTGGTGACGGCGCTGGGGCGGGCCTACGGCACCGTGATCCGCCGCGGCGGCGGGGCCAAGGTGGCCGTGGGCCGCGACGTGCGCGTGAGCGGGCCGCGGCTGTTCCAGGCCTTCACCGACGGCATCCGCAGCACGGGCGTGGGCGTGGTGGACGTGGGCATCGTGCCCACGCCGCTGGTGTACTTCGCCGCCCACCGGCTGCCTGTGGCGGGCGCCGTGGCCATCACCGGCAGCCACAACCCGGGCGACTGGAACGGCTTCAAGCTGGGCCTGGGCAAGGGCTCGCTGTACGGCGACGCCATCCAGCACCTGCGGCAGCTCATCGAGACCGAGGACTTCGCGGTGGGCCAGGCCGGCCTGGAGACCGTGGATCTGTACCCGGACTACCTGGGCTGGGTGGGCGAGCACCTGCGCCTGGGTCCCAAGCCCATCAAGGTGGTGGTGGACGCCGGCAACGGCACCGGCGGCCTGGTGGGGCCGGCCCTGTACCGGGCCCTGGGCGCCGAGGTCATCGAGCTGTTCTGCGAGCCCGACGGCGACTTCCCCAACCACCACCCCGATCCCACCGTGGAAGAGAACCTGGCGGATCTGAAGGCCGCGGTGGCCGCCCACGGGGCCGATCTGGGCATCGCCTACGACGGCGACGCCGATCGCATCGGGGCGGTGGCCCCCGACGGGCGGGTGCTGTGGGGCGACCAGCTCCTGCTGCTGTTCGCCCGCGACATCCTCACCCGCCACCCCGGCGCGAAGTTCGTGGCCGAGGTGAAGTGCAGCCGGGTGCTGTACGACGGCATCGCCGCGGCGGGCGGCGACGCCGAGATGTGGCAGGTGGGCCACAGCCTCATCAAGGCGCGCATGAAGGAGACGGGCGCCCTGCTGGCCGGCGAGATGAGCGGGCATTTGTTCTTCGCCGACGACTTCTTCGGCTTCGACGACGCCCCGTACGTGGGCGCGCGCCTCATCGAGCTGCTGAGCCGCGGGCAGGTGACCCTGGCGGGCTTCCTGGACGGCCTGCCGCAGACCGTGACCACCCCCGAGCTGCGGGTGGACTGCCCCGACGACGCCAAGTTCGAGCTGGTACAGAAGGCGGTGGCCCACTTCAGCGCCCGCTACCCCGTGAACCCCATCGACGGGGCGCGGATCAGCTTCCCCGAGGGCTGGGGCCTGATCCGGGCCAGCAACACCCAGCCGGTGCTGGTGATGCGCTTCGAGGCCCCCACGGCCCAGGCGCTGGCGACCTACCGCGGCGAGGTCGAGGCCTGGCTCACCGCGCAGGGTGCGAAGGTCTGACCGACGGCGCACGCCGCGCCTTGAACCCACCGGACGCGCTGTGACAGGGTCCGCGCGATCTTCGCCGGGGGGTGGCCGTGGGCCCTTCAAGAAAAGCGTTGTGGCTGCTGGGGTTGGCGGCGTCCTTCGGGTGCGCTGAGCTGGATCCCATGGCCGGTCAGGACGCCCGGATCGCCCGGGACGCTGCGCCGGCGAGCGACCTGGCCGTGGACGCGGCGCTGCCCGCGGACGGCGCGCCGGCCGACGCCGCCTTGGACGCGGCGACCCCCACCGATCAGGCCCTGCCGCCCATGGACGGAGACGCGCCCGACGCCGCGCCGGCCCCGGACCTGGGCGCGCCGGATCAGGGCGCCGTGCCCGACGGCTGCGTGCCCACGCCCGAGGCCTGCAACGGCGTGGACGACGACTGCGACGGGCGCACCGACGAGGCCGCCGACAAGCTGGTGCTCACCCGGGTGTGCTACGACGGCCCCGAGGGCACGGGCGCCGTGGGCGCCTGTGAGGCCGGGTTGAGCACCTGCACCGACGGCGCCTGGGGCCCCTGCGAGGGGCAGGTGCTGCCCGCCGACGAGGCCTGCAACGCCGCCGACGACGACTGCGACGGCACCACCGACGAGGCGCCGGGCGGCGCCGTGCTCACCGAGGCCTGCTACGACGGCCCCGCCGACACCGCCGGCGTGGGCGCTTGCCGCACGGGCCTGCGGGCCTGCGCCGCCGGAGCCTGGGGGCCCTGCGAGGGCCAGGTGCCCCCCAGCGCCGAGCTGTGCGACGGCCTGGACAACGACTGCGACGGCGCGGCGGACGACGTGGCCGGCGGGTGCGCCTGCGAGCCCGGGGCCGCGCGCGACTGCTACCCCGGCCCCGCCGGCACCCAGGGGGTGGGGCCCTGCATCGGCGGGCGCCAGACCTGCGCCGCCGACGGCCGCGCCTGGGGGCCCTGCGTGGGCGCCCAGGGGCCCGAGCCCGAGCGCTGCGACGGCACCGACGAGGACTGCGACGGCCGGGTGGACGAGCAGGTGGCGGGCACGGGCGCGCCATGCGTCATCGGCGTCGGGGCCTGCCGGGCCCAGGGGCAGACCGTGTGCGACGACGCCCGCGGCGAGGTGGTCTGCGACGCCTTCGCCGGCGCGCCCGGCCCCGAGCGCTGCAACGATCTGGACGACGACTGCGACGGCCGCGCCGACGAGGGGCTGGGCCGCGGGGCGCCCTGCACGGTGGGCCAGGGGGCCTGCCGGGCCAGCGGGGGCCTGGGCTGCGGCCCCGACGGGGCGGTGGTGTGTACCGCCCAGGCCGGGGCGCCGGCGCCCGAGGCCTGCAACAACCTGGACGACGACTGCGACGGTGCCGTGGACGAGGGCTTCGACCGCGGCGCGGCCTGCGAGGTGGGCGTGGGCGTGTGCGCGCGCACCGGCCAGATCGTGTGCCGCCCCCAGGGCGACGCGGTGTGCAGCGTGGGCCCCGGCCCGGCGGGGGCCGCCGAGCTGTGCAACGGCCGCGACGACGACTGCGACGGGCGCACCGACGAGGGCGAGCCCGAGGCGGGCCTGGCCTGCGCCACCGGCCAGCCCGGCCGCTGCGCCGCCGGCACCACCGCCTGCGTGGGCGGGCGCCGCGTCTGCCGCCCCAGCCTGGCCCCAGGCGCCGAGACCTGTGACGGCGTGGACGAAGACTGCGACGGCGCCGTGGACGAGGCGGCCCTGGGCGGCCCCCTGCGGGTGACCTGCTACCCGGCCCCGGCCGAGACCAACGGCGTGGGCCCCTGCCGCACCGGCGAGCAGCTCTGCGTCAACGGCGGCCTCAGCGCCTGCGTGGGGGCGGTGCTGCCGGGCGCCGAGCTGTGCGACGGGATCGACAACGACTGCAACGGCCGGGTGGACGACGTGGCCGAGGGCTCCTGTGTGTGCCAGGCGGGCACAGAGCGCCCCTGCTACCCCGGCGCGCCCGGCACCGAGGGCGTGGGCCTGTGCCGGGCCGGCACCCAGCGCTGCCGGGCCGACGGCACGGGCTACGGCGCCTGCGGCGGCGCGGTGGTGCCCGCCCCCGAGCAGTGCGACGGCCAGGATCACGACTGCGATGGCCAGACCGGGGACGTGCAGGGCGTGGGCGACGCCTGCGCCGTGGGCCTGGGCCCCTGCCGGGTCGAGGGCGTGCGCCGCTGCCTGGGCGGCGAGCTGGGCTGTGACGCCCAGGCGCTGCCCGCCCGGGCCGAGACCTGCAACGGCGTGGACGACGACTGCAACGGCGTGGTGGACGACGTGCCCGGGGCGGGCGACGCCTGCACCCTGGGCGTGGGCGCCTGCGCCCGCGAGGGCCGCCGGGTGTGCGGCGCCGATCCCCAGCCCGGGTGCGACGCGGTGCCCGGGCAGGCCGCGGCCGAGATCTGCAACGGCGCCGACGACGACTGCGACGGGGCCACCGACGAGGGCCTGGGCGGGGCCCCCTGCGCCGTGGGTGAGGGCGCCTGCCGCCGCGAGGGCGTCACCGCCTGCCAGGGCCAGGCCATCGCCTGCGGGGTCGCCCCCGGTGCGCCGGCGCCCGAGGCCTGCAACGGCGTGGATGACGACTGCGACGGCACCGCCGACGAGGCCACCGTGGGCCAGGCCTGCACCGTGGGCGTGGGGGCCTGCGTGCGGGCCGGCGCCACCACCTGTGCCGCGGGCGTGGGCGGCTGCGACGCGGTGGCGGGCGCCCCCGGCGCCGAGATCTGCGGGGGCGGCGACGAGGACTGCGATGGGCGCACCGACGAGGGCCTGGACTGCGATCCCTCGCCGAGCTGCGAGGCCGCCCGCCTGGCCGGCGCGGCCGTCAGCGGCGTGTACCGCCTGCAGCCCCCCGGGGCGGCGGCGCCGGTGGACGTGTACTGCGACATGACCACCGACGGCGGCGGCTGGACCCTGGTGGGCAGCACGGCGGGCACCACCCTGGATGACGCCGGGGGTGCCTGGTACGCCGATCTGGCCACCCTGGCCCCGGCGGCGGGTCACCAGACCGTGTGGGACGGCCTGCGCGGCCTGACCGACCGCTTCGACGTGCGCTTCGCCTGCCGGGACGCCCTGGGCGCCGCCGGCGATCCCCTGACCGTGGACCTGAGCTTCTACGACGTGGGCTGGTACCACGAGATCACCACGGGCGCCGACGCCGACAGCTGCTTCAGCGAGAACCAGGGGGCCGGCGTGGACCTGCCCGTGCCCGCCCGGCGCGACAACGTGGGCGGCGTCGCCCGCGCCCTGGGCGCGCCCTACGCGCCGCAGAACCCGATCTTCAGCGGCGGCGACTACCTGGAGGGCGAGGATAGCTGCGACAGCACCAGCGACTTCACGGTGGATCTGGACGATCGCGGCATGGACTCGGAGCAGAGCGACGGCACCGACTGGGGCGAGGACGACGGCGCCCGCAAGTGCGGCCGCAGCGGCCTGGCCACGGGCCAGTGGTTCCTGTTCGCCCGCGAGCGCCGCGCCCCGTCGCTGGCTTGCCCGGCGGACGATCCGCTGGAGGACGATGACGCGGCCGCCACCGCCCTGCCCATCCGCGTGGGCCCCACCTGGCACCGCATCATCTGCGGCGCCGACGAGGACTGGCACCAGCTCACCGGCGTGGCCGACACCTGCTACCAGATCACCCTGCGGTTCCGGGACGTCGCCGGCGACATCGACGTGATCGCCTACGACACCGCCGGCGCCGAGATCGGCCGCGCCGCCACGGTCACCGACGACGAGGTGCTGACGGTGCGGGCGCCGGCGGACGGCATCATCCGCTTCAAGGTGCGCGGCTGGCTGTTCGGGGCGAACGGCTTCAACGAGTACACGCTGCAGTTGGCCACCGCCGCCTGCCCGTGAGCTGCCAGATCCGCTGAAGCTCGGTGTACGCGCCGAAGGCCGCGTCCTTGGAGACCAGGGGCGCCGCCTCCACAAGCGCCTGGGCGATCAACAAGCGATCGAACGGATCGCCGTGGTGTGGCGGGAGTTGGGCGACGGCGGCCAGGTGCGAGGGCGTGATGCCAAGCCAGCGCGTTCGCCTCAAGCTCAACAGGCGATTGGCAAACGCCTCGATGCCGCCGTGGAGCGAGATCCGGCCTCGCCCCAGCTTGATGGCCAACTTCCAGAGACTGGCGGGGCTGATGAGGAGCGTGATGGAGGGATCGCGCAGCGTTTCTGCGGCCTTGTCGCTCAAGCGGGCGGGATCAGAGCCCATCCAGATGAGCACGTGAGTGTCGAGCAGGACCTGCACCGTCACTGGTACTCGGCGAATTCGTCCAGGGGCTCGTCGAAGTCCTCAGAGACGGACTCGACCAGGTCCGTGGCCCACCCAAAGACGGAGTCGTCCCGCTTCTGAGGTGCCGGCGCCGCACCCTCCAACTCAGCGACGCGCGCCTGCAGCCGCTGGAGCTCAACCTCCAGCGCGGCCAGGCGCTCCAGGGCGGACGGCAGATCAGTCAGGTCGGGTGCGGCCACGGGACACCTCCAGGCGACGCCCGGAGTGTAGCGCGGCGCCGGCGCCGGGTCACAGCTCCAGGCTGAGGACCTCGAGGGTGCGCTGGGCGGGCTCCAGGTCGCTGCGGAACACGTAGCTGGACACCCACAGGGTGTTCCCGGCCACCTCGGCGTTGGCGTAGAAGCCGAACGCCCCCTGGTAGGCGCCCTCGGTGCCGCGCAGGTTCACCCGGGCCCAGCCCGACTCGGGGTCCCGGCCGCCGCGGCGGGCGAGCACCAGGTCGTGGCCGGTGGCGTCCTGGTAGACGATGAGCGGGTTGCCGTTGCCGTCCAGGCGCACGTTGCAGTCGTCGCCCACGATGTGCACCGCGTAGTCGCGGCCGCCCGTGTCCAGCCGCACGCCGTCGTCCACCCAGTCGTCCAGGCCCAGCTCGGGGGCCAGGTAGCGCAGGCTGTCGGTCAAGCCGTCCTGGTAGCAGAGGTGGGCGTTGCCGTCGCCGTCGAGGAACAGATCCACGTTGGCGCCCATGTCGCCCTCGCGCTCGGGGTGGCCCCAGCCGGCGAGCTGCTGGGGCGGGGCGAAGCCCACGTCCATGAAGCGGCTCATCCACAGGCTGCCGTTGGTGCGGTCGTACCAGGCCAGGGCGGGGTTGCCGTCGGGGCCGCGGGCCTGGCTGGCGAACAGGCCGGTGCCCTCGGGGTACACGCCGGCGTCCACCGGGCCCTCGGGCAGGGCGATGCGGTGCACCACGAAGGGCTCGTTCCAGTCGGCGGCGCCCGTGGGCTCGGGGTTCTTGGCCAGCAGATAGCGCAGCTCGCTGGCCCGCTCGCCCTCCACCTCGGTCTCCAGCACCTGGTACGCCACGCCCGGCACGCCGCGGGGGTCCAGGGTGACGGTGGCCCAGCGGCCCGGGCTGCCGCCCTCGGCCAGGGTGCGGGTGGCCCAGGTCATGCCTGCGCCCTGGGGGGTGCCCAGGGCGTACTTCAGCGCGTCGTTGTCCTCGTCGCGGTACACCACGTGGAGTTGCCCGGCCGGGCCCACCGCCAGGCTGGTGTGGGTGCCCACGTCCGGCCCCTCGTCGGCCACGCCGCCCCGGGGCCCGCTGGGGGCGCCCTCCACGTCGCCGCCCTCGGGCAGGCCGTCCACCCACATCCACTCGAAGCCGCCGGCGAAGGTGAAGCGGCCCACCACCAGGTCGCCCCAGGTCTGGGCGTAGGCGCTGACCCACGCCGCGTCGCCCACCACCTGCAGATCGCTGTAGGCGCCCACGAAGCCGGCCTCCAGGGGCTCGATCTCCACGCAGGCGCAGGCCCCGCCGGCGTTCAGGCAGGTGGCCGGATCGCCCATGCCGGGATCCTGCACCTCGGCCACGAAGCCCTCGGGGCAGTCGGTCTGCGCGCAGGGGCTGGGCACGGCGCGGCAGGCGTTGTCCTGCTCGCAGCAGAACTGGCCCTCGCCGCAGCCGCCGGCGCAGAAGGGCTCGCACTCGCACAGGCCCGCGTTGCACACCGCGCCCCGGCCCCCCGAGCAGCTCAGCGCCGCACAGACGCTGGGATCCTCGGTGCAGGTGACGGTGACGCAGGCGCCGTCCTGGCAGACCTGATCCTCGGCACAGGCCGAGCAGGGATCGGTGCCCATGTCCTGGGCGGGCTCACCCCGGGCGGGCGGATCGTCGTCACAGCCGCCCAGGCCCAGCAGCGCCACCACCGCGGCCAGCGCCCCCAGCCGCCGCCGGCGCAGGCCCAGCAGGCCCAGCAGCGCCAGCCAGCCCAGCCCCACGGGGGTGGGCGCGTCGCCGTCCACCGAGCAGCCGCAGCCGCCCTCGCCGCCGCCGCGCTGATCGGGGGGCAGCCGGCCGATCAGGCCCAGCTCGGCCACGGCCACTGGGATCTCGGTGGCGTTGCCCGCCTCGTCGGTGGCCCGCACGGTGGCGTACTCGGCGCCGGCGGGCAGCGTCAGCCGGCCGTCCACCAGCGGCTGCCAGTCGCCGCCGTCCACCCGCGCCGCCAGCGCGATGGCCTCGGGCGGGCTCACCATGTCGCGGGCCGACACCGCCAGCGCGCCGTCCTCGCCGCTCACCGACACCTCGGGGGCGATGCTGTCGATGATGACCTCGATGGCCTTGGGCGTGGGATCCAGGGTGCGGTAGTCGTCCACCCGGCGCGCGCGTACGTAGATGGTGTGGCGGCCCTGCAGGATGAAGGCGGGGCTGCGCACCACCCGCTCGCGGCTGGGCGAGAACAGCGACCACGAGTGATCATCCACCCGCACGCTGTACTCCATCTCGGCGCCGTCCTCGGCGCCGTCCCAGGCGTCCAGGGCCAGGCGCACGAAGGGCCGCCGCCACACGCCGGTGCCGTCCTCCACGAAGTCGGCGGTGGGCGGGATGTGCACCGCCAGCACCTTGGCGTCCGTCTCGACCCGGGCCGCCACGCCCTCGCCCATGTTCACCTCTTCGCGGCGCTCCAGATCGGCGAACACGGCCAGCACCGTGCCGTCGTCGATGCCCGTGACCGAGCCCTCCTGCAGGTTGAGCTGGTAGCCCATGATGTCGGGCAGGGCGATGGGATCGGCCAGCCCCTCCAGGGCGCCGTTCAGGATGGGCCCGATGAGCGCCGGCAGGAGCTGCACCAGCCGCTGCGCGCCGTCGGGCACGATCTCGTCGTTGGCCGCCTGCAGGTTCCGGATGGCGCCGGCCAGATCGCCGATGACGGGGATGACGCCGTTGTCGGGATCGAAGGCCAGGCCCAGGGGGATCTCGATGTCGGCGCGCAGGCTGAAGGCCCGGGCCCAGCGGCCCTCCATGAACAGGTGGAAGTCGATCCACACGTCGGGGAGCGTGATGGTCAGCAGGGGATCGTCCAGCTCAAAGCCGCCGTCGCCGTCGGCGCGCACCGTGTTGGTGCCGATGCGGAACTCGGGCACCTCCTGGGGCGACAGGGTGACGGCCATGACGCCGCCGCGGCCCGCCAGATCCCGCAGGCCCGGCACCGCGATGGCCAGGAACTGCGTGCTGAGCTGCTCGATGTTCTCGCCCGACACGCTCAGGCACAGGGCGCCCGAGTTGTACGCCGCCCACAGGGCGTGCTGGAGGGTCAGCTCGTGGATGCCCAGGCCCACCTCGAAGGGCTGGCCGCTGGGGCTCTCGTTCAGGCGCAGGGCGGCCGAGCGCGGCGGCTCGTCGGTGGGCGGCTGGGCCCGCCGCGGCACGCAGCGGTTGCGCTCGCTCACCGCGCCGGCGATCACGCCCACCGACAGGCCCTCGTTCTCCACCTGCACGTAGCTGCCGGGGTTGCCGAAGTACTGAATCACCGCGCTCAGGCCCGGGCTGAAGCCGCCCAGCAGCTCGCCGATGTCGAAGGCACCCTCCAGGCCCAGCGGCGCGGGGATGCACGCCCCGCTGTCCAGCCGGCACTTGCCCCCATCGCAGCGCGGCGCCTCCTCGATGGGGCAGTCGGCGTCCACCTCGCAGCTCCGGCAGGTGAAGTCCTCGAGCACGCCCGCCAGCAGATCCACCAGGGCGCCGTCGATGAAGCCCTGCAGCAGATCCTGAATGAGATCACCGATGAAGGGCAGGTTCAGCGCCCCATCGATCAGATCGCACAGCGGGCTGAGGAAGCCGCCGTTGCCCTGCAGGCGGATGTTCAGATCCGCCAGCCGGTACTGGGGGTTCTGCAGCGAGAAGGTGAGGTAGCGGGTGGGATCGGGGGTGGTCAGATCCAGATCCACGCTCACCGGGAACCCCGGGGCGTCCAGGCGGATGGCGCAGTCCACCACCGGCGAGGCACGCACGTCGAAGCGGGCGTTCAGCTCGTCGAAGGTGACGGTGGCCCGCAGGGTGGCCGCCCGCTCGGTGGGCGTGCCGTCCGCCAGCGGCGGCCCGGGGATGGGCTCCAGATCCACCGCCCCGATGCCCACGTTGACCTCGCAGCCGAGCTGCCCGTCGCTGCAGGGCTCGCTGTTGCAGTAGCCCCACTGGACCACCACCAGATCCCCGCCGTCGCCGGGGATGCACAGGCTCAGCCCCTCGGGGATCGCCTGGCTCAGCAGCGGCTCGACGTTCTCCTCCAGGAACTGCACGCCCGGCGCGCTGAGCCGGACCTGCACCGCCGAGTGGATCTTGTCCTTGTCGGGGAAGGCGGGGCCGTCGGGATCGCAGCCGGCGCACCCGTTTGACTGGCCGCAGGCGGCCACGGTCGCCACCAGGAAGACGCTGCGCAGGTAGACGCGCACCTCACGCCATCGGGTCGACATCCTCAGGCCTCCTCTGTCCCATCGTGCGGGGTGGCGTGAAGGTAGGCCTCGCGCGCACGGGGGGTCAAGCCAGCCCCGCTGGGGGGGCGGGGCCACGATTCTTGCCGGTGCGCGGCGCGGGCCCCTACAATCCCCCGTGGTGGCAGCCACCCCTGGAACGACGGACGACCGGACGTGCAAGAAGGCCAGCGGTTCGGCCCATACGAGCTGATCAAGCGCATCGCCTATGGCGGGATGGCCGAGATCCACCTGGCGCGGGCGAGCGGCATCGGCGGCTTCGAGAAGCTGCTGGCCCTGAAGGTCATCCACCCGAAGTTCAGCACCGACCAGGAGTTCATCGACATGCTGGTGGACGAGGCGAAGATCGCCGTCCAGCTCAGCCACGTGAACGTCGGGCAGATCTTCGACCTGGGGCGCATCGAGGACACCTACTACATCGCGATGGAGTTCATCGACGGCAAGGACCTCTACCAGCTCCTGGTGAAGTGCTCCGAGCTCGAGATCGAGATCCCCTTCGACATCATCGTCTTCATCGCCATGGAGGCCGCCGCCGGCCTGCAGTACGCCCACACCAAGGCCGACAACTACGGGCGCCCGCTCAACATCGTCCACCGCGACATCAGCCCGCAGAACGTGCTCATCAGCTACGACGGCGAGGTCAAGATCGTCGACTTCGGCATCGCCAAGGCCAGCCAGCGCAGCAAGGAGACCGAGAGCGGGGTCATCAAGGGCAAGTTCTTCTACATGTCGCCCGAGCAGGCCTGGGGCGACCGCATCGACGCGCGCACGGACATCTTCAGCACGGGCATCTGCCTGTACGAGATGATCACTGGCGAGATGCTCTACAACGAGGAGAAGGCCCTGGCCCTCCTCGACAAGGTGCGCAAGGCCGAGATCCCGCCCATGCGGGCCCGCCGCCGCGACCTGCCCCCTGCCCTCGAGGGCATCATCCTGAAGGCGCTGGCCCGGGATCGCGACAAGCGCTACCAGAGCGCGGGCGAGCTGCAGCGCGCCCTGTCGGCCTTCCTGTACAGCAACTGGCCCGACTTCAACCGCGGCCGGGTGAAGGCCTTCATGCGCCAGGTCTTCGGCGACCAGCGCTTCGTGCTGCCCATGCCCGCTGGCGGCCGCGCGGCGCCGCAGCTCAGCATCGAGGCCCAGGCGCCGGCCCCCAAGGAAGAGGTGGTCGACCTCGACGCCACCGGCTCCTTGATGAGCGCCGACGACTACGACAAGGCGCCCGCCCACTCGGTGATCTTCGACCTGGGCCACTTCCAGGCGGCGCGATCGGCCGGGCCCGCCGAGGACGACGGCGATCCCACGGTGAACGCGGGCGGGGTCTACCTGCCCGACGACGACGACGACGACGCCGACAACGAGCGCACCATCGCCGAGGTGGTGTGGTCGCCCGGCGATCCGCTGCCCCAGGTGCCCCGGCCCCAGGCGCTGCACCAGCTCCAGCCCGCCGACGACGACGACGAGGACGCCACCTCGGTGATCGGGGCGGGCGCCATCGAGGCCGTGCGGGCCATGGTGTCGGGGGGCGACCGGCCCACCACCGAGGAGCCGCCCACTTCGCTGTTCAATCGCGACGGCGGCCTGCCGGCGCCCGGCCGGGCCCACCGCCCCGTGCAGCCCACGGCCGGCTCGAACGTGCCCCTGTCGCCGGCCCCGCGGGGCCCCGTGCCCCCGGCGCGCGCCTCGCACCCGCCCCCGGCCCCCGATCGGCCGCTGGCTGCGGCGGATCTGCCGGCCATGCCGCCGCCGAACATGCCGCCCATGCCGCCGGGCCCCATGCCGCCGGCGCCCACGCCCATCCAGGCGCCCAGCCCGCCGAAGCCCATCCAGGCCCCGCCGGCGGTGAGCGTGCCGCGGCCAGCCGTCCCGGCCCCCCTGCCCCGCGGCCCGCCGCGCCGGCGCCGGCCGCGCGCCCTGCGCCTGCGGCCGCGCGCCCTGCGCCTGCGGCCCCCGCTGCCAAGGCTGCGGCGCCCGAGAAGCCGAAGCCCCGCAAGCGCAACCGGGGCGACGAGCGACACAAGCCCACCATCACCGTCATGCCCGGCCGCAAGAAGACCGGGCTGGCGAAGCTGTTCAGCCCCAAGGGCGTCACCGCCCTGGGCATCCTGGCCCTGTTGGGCGTGGCGGCCTTCCTGGTGAAGCCCTTCTTCACCAAGCAGGACCCCGCTGCCGCCAACCTGACCCTGGTGGTGAAGGCCGTGCCCGCCAACGCCACGGTCACGCTCGACGGCGCCGAGCGCGCCAAGACCACGCCCGCCCGCATCGAGGGCCTGGTGCCCGGCACCCAGCACAACCTGCGGGTGGAGGTCTCGGGCTTCACCCCCTACGAAGAGACGTTCACCGTCCCCGTGGAGAGCCAGGACGGCGAGCTGCGCAAGAGCGTCTTCCTGCGCAAGGCCATGGGCGTGCTGCTGCTGAAGACCGAGCCGCCCGGCGCCGAGATCTACATGGACGGCAAGTACATCGGCGACACGCCGCTGACCAAGAAGCAGCTCGACCGCGACAAGAACGAGATCGTGCTGTTGATCCGCAAGGACGGCTTCCAGGACCGCCGCGAGGTGCTCACCTGGGGTGAGCAGACCACGCTGGAGCACACGGTCCAGTTGAAGGCGAACAAGTAGGACGCCGTGGCCGACGACGACCTCACCTGGTTCCGGGCGCTGCACGCTCGGGATCAGGCCGAGCGCGCCGCCCGCCTGACCGCCGCCGAGGCGGATCCCACCAAAGAGCCGTTTGATTTCAATGCGCTGGCGCAGGCCATCGACGTCACGCCCGAGTACGGCCAGCCCGACTGGCCCGCCATCGAGGCGGCCTGGCGCGAGCGCTACTACCTGCGCTACCCCGACCTGCGCACCATGGCCGCGTTCATCGAGCTGATGGTGTCCATGGCGCCGTACCGGTAGGGCGCTGCCTGCGGCACTTCCGTGGTCCGGCCGATCCGGAGCAGGCGACCCGGCGCCACCTCGGGACGGAGCGCCATGCGACCCGCCGCCACCTCGGAGCGGAGCGGCAGGCGACCGGGCGGCACCTCGGAGCGGAGCGCCATGCGACCCGCCGCCACCTCGGAGCGGAGCGCCATGCGACCCGCCGCCACCTCGGAGCGGAGTGCCAGACCAGGGGGAGCCGGCCGCAGGCCGGCGGTGCGGGGGACATTGGTCCCCCGCCATCCAACACAGTAAACCCCGTTGATTGACAACAGCTTTTCGTCGAAGCGGGGGGTGTCCGAGGGGGGCCGCCCCCTCGGCAGGGTCCCAGGGACAGCGTCCCTGGCCACGGATACCGCCACGGCCGCGAAGCGACCGACCCGGCGGAGACCGCAGCGGCAACCGCCGCCGCGGGCTCGACCGTGGCCGAAGGCCACGTGCACGCGCCGATCTGAGCCGCACAGGGTCCGAAGGATCGCGGACGGCGCGGAAGTGCATCCCGAAGCGAGTCACCACCGTGTTGGCCTGGACCAAGCTGCCTTTGGACCGCGACCTCGCACTCAAGTGCACCACGGCGACCTGAGCCAAGCTCGCGGACATGCGGCGCGCTGCGCTCAAGCGCAGCAGGTCGAACACCTCGTGCACTGCCAAGATCTGGCCCCGGCGAACCTCGACGCTCACGACCTGCTGCCTCGCTGTGAGTGCTTCGCCGCCGAGCGCCCCAAACCGCCCCGCGCACGCGGCTTCTGGGCCGCGTTCCAACCCGCGGCGACCATCGCCGCTGCGATCTCCACCCGGTCGTTCGCCTCGCTGCCGGGGTTTGGAATGACACCAGGGACGCCGTCCCTGGGACCCTGCCGAGGGGGTGGCCCCCCTCGGACTCCCCCTGGCTTCGTTGGCAAGCTGTGGGTAGGCCAGCACGCGTTCTGTTGCCCCGCCGGGGGGGCTCAAGCGGCGCCCCCCCGGTGCCCCCCATCCTCCGGACCTTCGATCGCGCCGTTGTGGTGTCCGCCGGTGGTCTGCGGCCTCTCGGCGGTCGCGGTCCCCGCCATTCGGCGACGTGGACGCGCTCCGGGCGGCCGCGGCGCTGGACCGGGCGCCGGAACGGGCCGTTGTGGCTTCCGACGGCGACGTGAAGGCGCTCCGGGCGACCGCCGAAGTCGCTCGGTCCGTCGATCGCGCCGTGGCAGCTTCCGACGGGCAGCGACCCCCGCCAGGTAGGCGTCTGTTTCCCACAGCTACGGCGAGGCTGCCGACCTAGGCCGGACCGGCACCGCAGGCTGGCCCAGTCGCCCCGCACGCCGTACCCTCGCGCCATGGGCAAGCCAAGCATCAGCGCGTTCGTGGCCGGCGTGGCCGGCGACCAGACCACCTCGGGCGTCGAGGCCAACGTGCTGGCCATCGCGCAGACCCTGCGCAACCAGTTGGGCCCCCGCTTCCGCGCCGAGCCCGTGGTCCACAGGCCGCGGGCCAGCGGGCAGGACCTGATCGACCAGCTGAAGGCCTGGAAGGACGACCCGGGCGAGCGCCGCTGGCTGGTGCTGGTGGGCGACGTGTTCGTGGACGACCTGGAGGACACGCTGACCCTGCGCACCGTCGAGGCGCAGGGCTTCGAGCTGAAGAAGCTGTGCCGGGTGATGGGCAAGGTCACCGCCGGCGAGTGGGTGGTGGTGCTGGACGTGCCGCAAGCCCACGTGGCCGCCATCGAGGCATTGGATTGGCCCACCTGCGCGGTGCGGGTGGTGGGGCCGGGCGTGGCCGACCGGCTGCCCGACGCGCTGCTGGCGATGGGGACCACCACCAACCTGGACCTGGCGCAGCGCCTGGAGGGCAAGACGCAGGGGCCCGAGGTTCGCCTGAACGAGCGCGACGCCAGCGATCCGGCGGCGACCCCTGCGGCGGCGGCCAGCCTGGCGTACCTGCGGGCGCTGTATGAAGCGTCGGGGGTGCTGCACCTGGACGTGCGGGACCCAAACGCCCGCCGCACCATCGGCGACGTGTACGTGCCGGTGTTCACGCAGGGGCCCCAAGACAACGGTGAACTTCGGGAGCGCAGGAATCGGAATCGGCACGACCCCGAGGCGCCGCCGCCTGGGACCGCTCATGACCGCTTTGCCAAGGGCCGCTGCCTGTTCATCGTGGGCGACCCGGGCAGCGGCAAGACCACCTTCATGCGCAAGCTGACCCAGGACCTGTGCGCCGCCGGCTTGGGCCACGGCGAGCCGGTGCCGGGCGCGCCCGCCGACCCGCTGCCCGTGTGGTTCGACCTGTCGCGGCTGGGCGCAGAGACACCTACTGCCAAGGCGCTGTTGGAGGCCACCTGGGCCGAGCTTGCCTGTGCAGGGCTGGCGGACCCGCTGCCGCCCGAGGTGGCCAAGGCCGCGCTGAAGACCGGCCGGCTGGTGCTGCTGTACGACGGCCTGGACGAGGTGCCGGACGCCCAGCGACGGCGCCAGATGGCCGAGGCCCTGACCAAGCTGGCGGCCACCCAGGCCAAGCTGTGCAAGGTGCTGGTCACCTGCCGCCCCGCGGCCGCCCAGGACGCCCAGCCCGGCGAGCCGTTCCAGCGCATCGACCTGCTGCCCTTCGAGGACGACCAGCTCGGGCAGGCCACCGAGCGCTGGATGCGCGGCCGGCAGGAGACGGCGGCCGACGCCGCGGGTATCGCGGAGCGCCTGGTCCGCGACCTGCGCGAGCGCGACGAGATCCACGCCCTGGCCCGCAACCCGCTGAACCTGGCCATGGTGTGCGTGGTGCTGTTCCACCAGCGGGACGCCCGCCTGCCCGACGGCCGGGCCGAGCTGTACGACGAGCTGATCACCCTGCTGCTGGAGGACCGCAAGAAGCCCGGCGTGCCCGCCGCGCCGCTCACCGCCCGGCAGCGTCGGCGGGCCATCACCGAGCTGGCCGTGGCGTGGTGGGCCCGGGTGTGTGCCGAGGGCGAGGACGCCACCCTGGGCGAGGGCGCCTGTGCCGACCGCCTGGCGACCGCGATGGGACTGGATCCCGACACCGCACAAGCCGTGGTGCGCTTCCTGGACGAGCGCGCCGGCCTGCTGGTGTGGCGCGCCGTACACCGCGGCGAGCGGGCCCTGCGCTTCAGCCACCGCAGCCTGGCCGAGTTCCTGGTGGCCTGCCGCTACACCGAGGGCGCAGCAGGCCCGACCGACCACGCCCACGACAGCAACTGGCGCGAGGTGTGCCTGCTGTATGTGGCGGAGCTGGCCCGAGCCCACACCGGCAGCAAGGCGGCCGCCTGGGCCTTCGTGGGCGAGCTGCTGGACCGCGCCCACGAGCCGAGCAACCCGTGGCGCGACCGGGCCCACTTCGCCCGGCTGGCCGCGGAGAGCTTGGCCGACTGGCGCGCGGTCGCTCCGAGAGAGCTGGTTACCCGACTGGACGCGCTGCAGCTTGAGTTCCTGGACGCCGAGCCGGCGCACCAGATGCCGTTGGCCGACCGGGTGGGCTTCTGGACCGCGATCGGCGGTCACAGCCTGCTGGTGGCTGAGCCCGAGCGCTACGGGCGCTGGGTGGACCTGCCGCCGGGCACCTACTGGCGCGGCGCCGCGCCAGACGACGCCGACGCCTTTGACAGCGAGAAGCCTGCCGGCCCCATCGAACTGACCGGCGCCCGCCGCATCCAGCGCTGGCCGGTGACCGTCGCCGAGTTTGCCGCGTTCGTGGAGGCCGGTGGCTACACCGAGCGGGGCTGGTGGTCCGAGCCCGGGTCGGCGTGGCGTGAAAAGGAGGGCGCGCTGACACCCTCGGTCTGGCCGCTGGACCGTGAGAGGTCCCACCCCATCCGGTACGTGAGCTGGTGGGAGGCCGAGGCCTACTGCGCTTGGCTCACCGCGCAGGCACCGCTGGGGGTCGGCTGGACGGTTCGACTGCCCACTGAGACTGAGTGGGAAGCCGCCGCGCGCGGGCTCCGGCGCGAGATGGTCAATCGCTACCCGTGGGGTATCGACGACGATCCAGAGTGTCGAGTTGGGCACGAACTCAGCCTGCGTCGTGCCGGGCCCGTAGGCTGCTGCCCCAACGGTGCGAGCCCGACGGGCACTTGGGGCCAGAGCGGAAACGTCTTTGAGTGGTGTCTGAGCTACGAAATAGAGGCAAGGCGCGACCCCGGCCGCCCGACCGACCAAGCCGTCATGTGGACCGTACTGCGGGGGGGCGCGTTCGGCTCTAGCCCGCCAGACCTGAGGGTGTCCCAGCGCATCCCCTGGCTCCCCGCTGACCGCGAAGCCGACACCGGGTTCCGATGCGTGGTAGAGCCGCGCGCAGCGACCCTTGGCCCCTGAGCCCTTACCCTCCGAACCCGTGCGAAGCCCCACCGTCTTGCACAAAGACTAAGCCTGACTTAGTTTTTGTGCGCGATGACGAACTCCACCCCCGCCTGGGATGACCTGTTCGCGCTGGCCAGCAGTCAGGCCGGGCACTTCACCACCCAGCAGGCGGCCGAAGTGGGCTACTCCACCCCGCTCATCCACCACCACCTGCAGGCTGGGCGCTTCCAGCGGATCCGCCGGGGCATCTACCGACTCACCCACTATCCGCCGGCCGAGCACGAGGCGCTGACGGTGCTGTGGCTCTGGTCCGATCAGCAGGGCGTGTTCTCCCACCAGACCGCGCTGATGCTCCACGGGCTCTCGGACGTGCTCCCGGCGCAGGCCCACATGACGCTGCCGAACCCTTGGCGCAAGCGTCGGCTACGGATCCCCGACGGGCTCGTGCTGCACTTTGCCGATGTCGGTGCGGATCAACAGCGCTGGTTCGAGGCCGTGCCCGCCACCGACGCCGCGACCACCCTGAACGACTGTGCCCGCGCTGCGCTGGCGCCGGATCTGCTGCGGCAGGCCGCCGTGCAGGCGCTCGACCGGGGCTTGGCGACGCTTGGCGAGCTGTCCGCCGTCGTCGACGCGCTCCAACCCTTCGGCGGGCTGAGGCCATGACCCCTCGCGTCTACCGCACCCCGCTGGCGTTCCGGCAGGCCTTGGAGCAGCGCCTGCGCTCGACCGTTGGGGTTGGCCCCGACCTGGAGCGGCAGCGTCAACTGCTCGTCTTCGACCGCTTTCTGGCCCGCATCGTCCAGGCCTTCGGCTCACAGGCGGTGGTGAAAGGTGGCCTGGCGTTGGAGCTTCGCCTGACCCGGGCGCGCACCACCAAGGACGTGGATCTGCGCCTGACCGGCACGCCCGACGGCCTGCTGGACCGGCTGCGCGCGGCCGCCCGGCTCGACCTGGGTGACTTCATGCGGTTCGATCTGCAGCCCGATCCCAAGCACCCTGAGCTGCATGGCGACGGCGTGCGGTACGACGGCTTCCGCTTCCGCACCGAGTGCCGGATCGCGGGCAAGCTGTACGGCTCGGCGTTCGGGCTGGACGTGGCCTTCGGTGACCCGATCGTGGGTCCGCCGGCCACGTTTCAGGCGGCCGACCTGCTCGGGTTCGCCGGGGTGCCGCCGCCTGCGCTGCCGGTCTACCCCATCGAGTCGCACATCGCCGAGAAGCTCCACGCCTACACGCTGCCACGCACCCGGCCCAACTCCCGGGTCAAGGACCTGCCCGATCTCGTGCTGTTGGCTCAGGCCGGCCCGTTGGCACCCGACCGCCTGCGGGCGGCGCTGGAGCAGACTTTCGGGTTCCGCGGCACCCACCCGCTGCCAGCGAGCCTGCCCGAGCCGCCTGCGGAGTGGGCGACGCCCTATGCCGCGCTCGCCCGCACCGACGGGCTGAGGTGGTCGGACCTGGCGAGCGTCTATGCGGCTGCCCAGGCCTTCATCAACCCGGTGCTGGCCGGGTCGGCGGGTGGCGAGTGGAACAGAGCTCGGTGGGTGTGGGCGTAGTACCCCTGAGCGCAAGACGCGCGAGTGCGTTGACAGCTACGAAATGGCCCTGTCAACTCTCAGTCAGACGGGAGGCAAGCGGCATGGCGCACGATCCGAATCAGCCTTGGAGTACTCCGGATGTGGTCTTGGCAGCGACCACTCTGCTTGATGGGGTAGACCTCGAAGAGCTTCTCGACAGCCTGGCGACCGACCTGGAGGGGCTCCGGAGGAGGCTCGCGGCTGTCGGTGAGACTGTGTCCGATGGCCACCGTCTCTCCGTTGAGTTGGAAGTCACCGAGGAGCTGTTTCAGCAGGCCCAGAAGGATGTTGACCGCCTGTCCCGCTCGACGCCCAGCGATCGCTTTCTGGCCAACCCGGTAAACAGCATGATCGATCGGCCCGTGAGTATCCCGAATGGAGAGCTGCGGGCGGCGCGGGAGTTCCTGGTAGGGGGGGTCGGGAAACTCGTCGTTCTGCGCTCGGATGATGGCGAGAGCAGGGTGCGCAGACTGTCCACGGAGAATTACCAGCCGCGGCGTGCTCATCGATTTGGGCTGCTGAGCCGAAACGCGGCGCTCGCGGGCCGAATTGTGTCTGCCCGCCTTGGTCAGTATCTCGACCTACCGAATGAGGAGGAGGAGTTCGAGGTTGTCCTGATCGCAGAACTGGGCCGATTCCGTGGCGCAGAGCGGCAGGGGAACATCACAAACCTCCGACGGGTCGCAATTGCATGCCAGTCCGGCGATCGGGACTACTTCGACGCGCGCAAATCGAAGGACGCAATTGCTGAGCACATCGAGGATGCTCTTGACGCTGAGAACCTCAGTGATGGCCTGGTCGGCGCCAACCTGCCTGAAGCGTTCGAGCCGGGGGCCGAACTGGTCATGGATGACCGCTTCTACCTGAACTCGACCGAGGCTCAAGAGGAGTTGATGCGGCGGCCGCCGAAGGGGCTGTCCGTCGTGCTCGGTGTGGCAGGCTCGGGCAAGACCAGCGTCGCACTGGGACGCACCAAGATGCTATGCGATGCTCTTGAACCCGAGGAAGGGGCGGCTGAGGACGAGTACGCGGACCTCTGGATAGATCACCTCGACGTGGCCCCGGAAAACGTTGTCGGCTTCGTTCTCAGTCCCCAACTCGTGCCCTACCTGAAGGGGTTGGCCGACCAGCTCAATCTCCCGCGAATGCAGGTCCGCGACTACCAGGATCTTCGCAACGACTTGTGGACTCACCGCACCATGCGGGATGGCAAGGCGCTCTACACCTTCACGGCGGAGGCTTCAGCGCCTGTGCGGCGATACCTCGGTACCGTTCGCTGGCTGACTTGCTTGCAGCAGTTGGTTCGGGACCATTTGGTCGGGGTGGGGCTTGAAGTGTTCAGGACGCCCCCGTCGCCGAAGAAGCCACGGACTCATGCCGAGGAAACGCTCGCCGTAGTCTGGGCTGACTTCTGGCAAGAGGTTAGCCGAATTCGCGAGAGCTTCAGTCACATGACAGGCCTTCTGCTCCTCGAAGGCCTCCTCAAGCAGCTTGAGGAAGCCCGTGAACGACTGAGCCGGAGTTTGGAGGAAGCTCGCCGCTGGTTGGTCGACGCTGGTCGCTATAGGCCCGTGGACGCGGTGTCTATCGCGCAGCGGGCCTCGCAGGCGGGGGAGATCGTTTTCCGGCGGCAGCCAAGCGGTAGCTGGAGCCCGCTCATGGCCTACCGCACCGGCATGCCACCTGTGCCCGTCGCCGCCGCCGAGATCGATGGCATGCTCAACGAGGGAGCCATCCTGGGGATGGGTGCCACAGCCGGCGCGGTCAAGCGGCTTGAGATCATCGTGAGTCCGTGGCGGGGGGCCACCCGCAGAAGCGCTCGGCAAGCGGTCAGCAGTGCAGTCCGTGAGCGGATCGTGGGCCTCCTGCGCCTGGACCGCTTGGTGGCTGAAGCGATCAAGCGTGCGGAATCTGGTTCCCTTGAGCCAGAAGCCAGGGTTGCATTGGGTGAACTGAAGGTTGGCATCGCCATGGGAGCGCTGCCGGAGGCTATCCGTGACTCGATCTTGGCCTTGGCCGAGATTATCTGCGCAGGATACGAGGGCCGGGAGGGACGCGAGCCGATCTCCCATCTCACAGCGTCCTCGCGGTACGCACATGTCTTTATTGACGAGTTCCAAGACTTCACGGAGCTGCAACTCTTCCTGATGAGTGAGCAGGCCCACCCGCTGGCGCGGTCGGTGACCGCAGTGGGTGACTTTGCGCAGTCCTTGTTGGAGGTGTCCCAACAAAACACCCACTCTGCGGGCTTCATCCGCAGCAGTCAGATCGAGCGGGCCCCGGTCTTCCTGGCTGACAATAAGCGCCAGACTCCAGCCCTTGCCGCGCTCTCGACCGCGTTCCGAAACTGGTATCTGGGTGACGCCCTCCCGTTGACGACGGACGGCTTGGGTGCCCCCGACGCGTCGATCTATCTTGAGGCTGCCGTTGACGATGTGCTGTTCCACGTTGTTGATGATCTGAGCCGGCGGTTGTCTGTGGCTGTTATTTGTCCTGATGAGGCGTTGGCGAAGGCTCTGCACGATCGACTCGCTCTTCGCTTCAAAGAGGCTGACCGGCCAACCCAAGTGGCGGACTACAACAAGTTGTTGGCCCGGTTCACAGTGCATTTCACCACTCCGATCGAGACCAAGGGGCTCGAGTTCGACGTGGTGGTGATCCCCCAAGTGGAGTGCTTCGATTTGGAGGATCGTCGGCAAGCCAACAGCCTCTACGTTGCCTTGAGCCGCCCCAAGAGCAGGTTGATTCTGATCGATGGGGGCTCGAAGTCTGGCTGGAGTGCTTTTCAGCCCTTTATCGACGAAGGGCTGCTGCGCGTCGTAGAGGCCGAATAGCGGCGCGCCTGCATCTTGGTGCCGTCAACGGAGCCGGGGCCGACCAACCCCACCTACCACCGGAATGGTTGGTAGGCCGACAACGGCTCGATCCAAACGTGTGCTGGCGATCACCGCGACGGCGCACCTGGCCCCGCAGGTCGAGGGATCGGCA
>JACKDL010000030.1 GCA_020633555.1 Myxococcales bacterium
ACAAGCGTTGGCAGTTCACCGGCCTGCGCCTGGCAAAGGACCTGTAATGACGACCCCACCGAACAGCGCCGCCCAGGGCTACACCGTGTTGGACCACGCCGATCCGGTGCTGGCCGACTCGCCGCGCCGCGCCTTCGCCGAGGAGGTGCTGGTGGGCCTGAGCGAGCGCCCCAAGCGCTTGCCCAGCAAGTACTTCTACGATGACGCGGGCAGCCGGCTGTTCCAGGACATCACCGAGCTGGACGCCTACTACCCCACCCGGTGCGAGCGCGAGATCTTCCAGGCCCACCACGCCGATCTGCTCGATCGCTTCCGGCGCGCGCCCTTCAACCTCATCGACCTGGGCGCGGGCGACGGCCGCAAGACCGCCGTGCTGCTCGAGTACCTGATCGAGAAGGGCGCCGACGTGCGCTACGTGCCCATCGACATCAGCGAGGAGGCCATGCGCATCGCCGTGGACGCGGTGGGCCAACGCTTCCCCACGCTGCCGATCTCGGGGCTGGTGGCGGACTACTTCGACGGCCTGCGCTGGCTGGCCCACCAGACCGACCGCCGCAACCTGGTGCTGTTCCTGGGCAGCAACATCGGCAACTTCGACAAGCCCCGCGCCCGGGCCTTCCTGCGCCGCCTGTGGAACGCTCTGAACCCGGCCGACCGGGTGCTCATCGGCTTCGATCTGAAGAAGGACATCGAGGCCCTGCTCCTGGCCTACAACGACCCGCAGGGGGTCACCGAGCGCTTCAACCTGAACCTGCTGGAGCGCATCAACCGCGAGCTGGGGGGCACCTTCAACCCCGACAAGTTCCGCTTCTTCAGCACCTACAACGTGTTCAGCGGCGCCATGGAGAGCTACCTGGTCAGCCTGGTGGACCAGCGGGTGTACATCGAGGCCCTGAGCCAGGACTTCCACTTCGCCCCGTGGGAGCCCATCCACACCGAGTACAGCTACAAGTACCTGGACCACGACATCACCGATCTGGCCCAGTTCACCCGCTTCGCCGTCGAGGCCCGCTGGTACGACGCCCAGGGCTGGTTCTGCGACGCCCTGTGGCGGGTCGAGAAGGGGTGAGGCGCCCGGTCTTCCACCTCACGCCGCCGGCGGGGTGGATGAACGACCCCAACGGCCTGGTGTGGCACGCGGGCCGCTGGCACGCCTTCTACCAGCACAACCCCGGTGGCCCTGGGTGGGCCGACATGCACTGGGGCCACGCCAGCAGCCTCGATCTGTGCCATTGGGACCACCACCCCGTCGCGCTGGCGCCCGATCCTACGCTGGGCATGGTGTTCTCGGGCAGCGCGGCCCAGGCCGAGGGCCGGCTCGCGGCGCTGTTCACCCACTGTGTGTTGCAGCAGCACCAGGTCCAGAGCCTGGCCTGGAGCGACGACGGCGGCCTCACCTGGCGCCCCGAGCCCGGCAATCCCGTGCTGGTCGAGCCCGATCTGCCCGACTTCCGCGACCCGAAGATCGCCTGGCACCCGCCGACGGGGGCGTGGGTGATGGCGGTGGCAGCGGGCCAGTCGATCCGGCTGTACCGCTCGCCCGACCTGCGCCAGTGGACCTTCGCCAGCGCCTTCGCGGACGGCTCCGACCTGCCCGGCGCCTGGGAGTGCCCGGACCTGTTCGCCCTGCCGGCGCCCGACGGTTCGCGGTGGTGGGTCATGCTGGTGAGCGTCGATCAAGGTGGCCCCTCGGGCGGCTCGGGCACCTGGTACCGCCTGGGCCAGTTCGACGGCTTCACCTTTGATCCCCTGGGCCCGGCGCGGTGGCTCAGCCACGGCCCCGATCACTACGCCGGGGTGACCTTCAGCGACGCCCCGGGCGGCCGCCGGGTGCTGCTGGCCTGGCTGCGCAACTGGCGCGAGGCTCGCGACCTGCCCCACGCGGGCTGGCGGGGTGCCATGACCGCCCCCGCCGAGTTGAGCCTGGTGCCGGGCGAGGGCGGGCTGCGGCTCCGACAGACGCCCGTGGCCGAGCTGCAGGCCCTGCGCGGCGTGGGCGGGGCGGGGGACCGCTTCGAGCCCGGTGGCCCGTTCGAGCTGCACCTGACCGTGGGCGGGCCGTTCCGGGTGGAGATTGGCGTCGTCGGCGGCGCAGTGACGCTGACAGGCGACGGGCAGACGCTGCGGCTGGATCGGTCTTCCGCAGTGCCCGCCCGCCACGCGGCGACCATGGCCGTGCCGGTCGAGGCGCCGTGTGCGGCGGGTGACCTGGTGGTGTTGGTGGATCACGGCTCGGTGGAGGTGTTCGACGCGGGCGGCGCGCACCTGGCCGCCAGCCTGTGGCGGGACCTGGCCGGGCTGGTGACGGTGCAAGGGGCCACCGCTCGTTGGTGGGCGTTGGGGTAGGCGGGTCTGCAGGCGTTCACGTCGCCGCATGGCGGGGATCGCCACCTCGGTTTGCGCCCCGTCCCGCAGCCGGGCCGTCCGCGGCGGTTGGTGGTGTCCGGCTCAGGGCGGCGCGTGCACGTGGCCTTCGGCCACGGTCGAGCCCGCGGCGACGATCGCCGCTGCGCTCTCCACCCGGTCGGTCGCTTCGCTTTCGGGGAGGCTCTCGGCGCCAGGGACGCTGTCCCTGGGACCCTGCCGAGGGGGAGGCCCCCCTCGGACACCCCCCGCTTCGACGAAAAGCCGTTTTGGATCAACGGGGTTTGCTGTGTTGGATGGCGGGGGGCCAATGCCCCCCGCACCGCCGGCCTTTGCCGGCTCCCCCCGGAGTCTCGCGCTCCGTTCCGAGGTTGAGGCGGATCGCCAGGCGCTCCGTTCCGAGGCTGAGGCGGAGCGATTGGCGCTCCGTTCCGAGGCTGAGGCGGATCGCCAGGCGCTCCGTTCCGAGGGGGCGAATCGGCTGGCACTCCGTGCCCACCGGGCGCCCAACGGGACGAAACAACCAGTCAACAACCGTCCACTCTCCACTCTTCCTCACCCCTCGACCGGCCGACCGCGAGCGGGCGCCGGGGCCGCCGGCGATGGGGCGCCCGCAGGGGGAGGAACGCGGCGAAGCCGCGGACCGAACCCGAGGATTTGCCCCGGAGCCGGCGGTCCCGGTGCCCGCGGTGTTCGGCCACCCGCAGCGCCAGGGGAGAACCGGCGCCAGCCGGTTCACCCCGACACCCATCGCGACCGTGCACCTGGCCAAACGCGCCTCGGGTGTCGCTGCAGCCAACCACCGGGCGCCCAACGCGAAGAAACAGACAGCCAACAACCGCTCACTCTCTACCCTTCCTCACCCCTCGACTGGCCGATCGCGAGCGGGCGCCGGGGCCGCCGGCGATGGGGCGCCCGCAGGGGGAGGGACGCGGCGAAGCCGCGGACCGAGCCCGAGGATTTGCCCCGGAGCCGGCGGTCCCGGTGCCCGCGGTGATCGGCCACCCGCAGCGCCAGGGGTGAACCGGCGCCAGCCGGTTCACCCCGACACTCACGGTCACCGAAAACCTGGCCAACCGCGCCTCGAGTGTCGCGGGCGTGATCGACCACACCCGGAGTCCAATCAGAACTCGTACGCCGCCGTCATTCCCAACTGAAATCCGCCATCCAGAGACGCGCTCCGCTTCGCCGAGCCCACGCGGCCCATGAGCGTCAGCCCGCCCTCGAAGGCGTAGCCCAGGTCGAAGCTCAGGTTGGCGGCGTCGGCGGACCGCCCATCGCTGGGCCAGTTCGTCAGCTCGATGCCCAACGCCATGGGCACGCGGGGCACGGTGTCCCAGTGCAGCCGCAGATCGGTGCGGGTCCCGATGTCGCCGATGAAGTCCACCTGGGCCGCGAAGTGGGTGCCGCCGGGGTTGCCCAGGCGACCCACGGCGCCCACGCCGCCCACGAAGCCCTCGGCGCTGG
This sequence comes from Myxococcales bacterium, assembly GCA_020633555.1. GTDB lineage: Bacteria > Myxococcota_A > Bradymonadia > UBA7976 > UBA1532 > JACKDL01. The sequence goes on from JACKDL010000030.1 coordinate 3,832, forward strand.
CGCCCAACAGGATGCGGCCGCCCACCACCAGCCAGTCGGTGAACTCCAGGTTCACCTCGCCGAACCCGTAGTTGATGCCGGGGCTGTCGCCGGCGTACTGCGACTCGCCGTCGACGGTGGGCCAGTCGGCGCGCATCAGGCCGATGCCAAAGCGGAAGTCGTGCAGGAACTCGCCCAGGGTCCGGTAGGTGTACTCCACCTCGGTGCGCCAGTAGCGGTCGGAGTAGCGGTCCGTCTGGCCGTCGTTCCTCGGATCCCCCGGGAAGTCGCCGCCCTCGTCCACCAGCCGCGCGCCGTAGGCGAACACCTCGCCGCGGGCCAGAATGCGGCCGCGCTTGCCGTGGTAGCGCGCCAGCCGCACCAGCTCGCGGTCCAACTCGGCGGTGCTGGCCACGGCGATGATGTGCGGGTGCTCGATGCTGGCGAAGTGCGCCCGCGCGGTGGCGCCCTCGCCCGATTCGATGGTGTAGGCGAGCTGGCCAGTGCGCACGGCGTGGCCGGGCACCACCGCCTCGAAGGTGTTGCCGCTGCGGGTGAAGGGCGCGCTGGCCCACGGGCCGTCGTTGCTGCGGTAGCGCAGGCGCACCTCGCCCAGGCTCCAGTCCTTGCCGATGCGGGCGCGCACGGTGAGCGCCTCGCCGGCGACGGCGTGGTGCCGCGGCGCGTGCAGGACGGTGGCCGCGGGGGCCAGATCGGCGTCGGGGGCCTCGGGCTGGTCGTCCTGCGCCAGAGCGGGCAGGGCCAGCAACATCAGGATCGACCAGGTCGCGGCCGAGAAGATCACAGGGCGCATGGCGGCCTCCTCACCAGTCCAGGGTCAGGCCACCGCCGCCGGTGAACCCGTAGTGGTTGATGGTTCGGGCGTTCCACCCGGTGAGCACGTGCAGGGTGAGCAGGTCGTTGACCCGCCAGCCCACCTGGCCCTCGAGCTGCACGCCCAGATCGGCGTCCACCGGCAGGTTGGTGACCACCACGCCGGCGCGGATGGGCAGCCGGCGCACGGCCTCGATGTCCAGGTGCAGGAAGCCCTGGGCGCCCAGCACGTCCATGGCGGCCGCGCCCGCGGTGATGCGGGTGCCGTCGGCGCGGCCGACGCGGATCCGGCCCTCGATGCCGGCCACCGCGGCGCTGCTGCCGTCGCTGGTCTGGTGGTGGTTGCCGGCGTAGCCGCGGGCGGCCAGGCCCACCCAGTCGCCCAGGGCCAGCTCACCTTCGGCGAACGCGTAGTTCACACTGAACGTGCGCGTCTGGCCCGGATCGCCGTCGATCTCGTCGGTGGGGCCGCCCTCGCCGTCGAGCAGGCCCACGCCCACCCGCACGGTCTTCAGGGCCTCGAAGTTCACCTCGTAGGCGAAGCTGCCCTCGAACTGGAAGTAGGCGTCGGTGGCGTCGCCCACAGTGTTGAAGTCCACGTAGCGCACCGAGGTGGCCATCTGGCTGTGGCCCTGGGGCTGCTCCAGGGTGGGCGGCTCGATGACCTGGAAGCTGGCCGGCTTGGTGGGGGTCCCCACCACCGGGTACGAGATCTCCTCGGCGATGGCTTCGATGAGGTAGTGGACCTGGCCGGGCTCGGCGAGCAGGGCGGGGGGCAGCGCGACGCGCCAGTAGGCGTCGCCGTCCCGCGTCAGGTTGAACTCCTGCCACTGATCACCGCGCTTGCGGAAGGCGTACACGCGCACCCGGTCGATGCGCTCGTGGGCGGCGAAGCCCACCGCCAGGTCCACGGCCTGGCCCGCTCGCACGGTGCGGGGTCGGTCGTGCAGCGCCACCGGCGGCTCGGGGGCCTCGGGGGCCGCCGCGACCACCGGGGCGGGCTCGACGGCCAGGGCGCGCAGCGCGTCCAGCTCGCGGGCCATGACGGGCTGGAAGCGGCTCTGGGGGTAGGCCTTCAGCCACGCCTCGTAGAGCTGGGCGCGGGCCTCCGGGCTCTGGCCCAGGGTCCGCACCAGCAGGGCCTCGAGGGCGAGCTCGTCGCCGGGGCGGGCCGGCGCGGCAGGCGCTTGCGGGGCGGGGGCGGGCGTCACGGGGGCGGGCTTGGGCGCCGGCTGGCCGAAGACCACGAAGTCGCCGGGCGCCGGGGGGCGGGCCAGCTTCGTGGGCTTGCGGACGATGGTCAGCCGCTCGCCGATCTCGGCGGGCTGCACCTCGCCGATGGGGAAGCGGTCTTCGAGCTGCTCGCCGCTGACGGGGTGCTGCACCACCAGCCGGCGGTACAGGCGCAGCGTGGTCTTGGGGGCCACGCCTTGGCGGCGCCCCACGTCCAGGACGATCTCGCCGCCGTCGACGGCGACCACCACCCCCTCCACCTCGTCGGCCCAGGCCGGCGCGGCGAGCGCCAGGGCCACCGCGGCGGCGGTGAGGGTCGGGATGATTCGGTTGAGCCCCATGTGACCTCCCTCTGCGTTGCGCAGGGCGGCCTTTGCGAGGGGCGTGCCAGCTTGCTGGGGGCGCCGGACCCCACGACATGGGTGTCGCGGCGCGGCTGTGGCCGAGGGATGGCGGTAGGGCTACTCCACCGGCGGGGTGGCGCTGCTCCGGGGGCGCTGGGCCAGGATGCGGTCACGCCAGGCCAGCACGTCGGGGAAGGCGGCCACCAGCTCGGGCCGGGTCCAGTGGGGCCGGCTGCGCTCGCCGATGGGCAGGTCCGCCGGCGGCGCGACGAAGTGCAGCACCATGGCCATGGCCACGTCGGCGTAGGTGAGGCTGTCGCCCACCAGGTACCCGCTGCGGCTGGCCTTCAGCGCGGCGTCCACGGCGGCCAGGCCGTCCCGCAGGGTGGCCTCGTGGGCCTCGCGCTGGCTGGGGCCGAAGCCGTACTTCTTCTGCAGGTAGCCCACGCCGAACTTGCCCACCAGGGTCGAGACGGGGCCCAGCCCGTCGAGGGGCGGGGGCACGCTCTCGCGCAGCGCCTTGGCGTCGCCGGCCACGGCGGCGGTGGTCAGCGCCCGGCCGGCGGCCAGGCACTTCTCGCTCTGCCGGTTCCAGGTGTCGACGTCGGCGCCCGCCCCGGCGGGGAACAGGCTGGGGCCGCTGCCCTTGCGGTCCACGTGGCGGGCGATGGCGAAGCTGTCCATGAGGACGGTGCGGCCCTCGATCCACAGGGGCGCGGTGATCTTGCCGCGCAGCTTGCGGGCCCGCAGCCGCACCAGGCCGGTGTTCACCATGGGCAGGAGCGCCATGCACTCGTACGGGATGCCCGCGTTGTCGATGGCCCAGCGGGCCTTGTGCGACCACGGGGAGTAGGGGATGTGCACCAGCAGCGGGCTGGACATGGTGGACCTCGGCGGCGGGAGCGCGAGGACTATGCGGCACGCTCAGGCGCGCCGGCAAGGGCCGCCCGGGGGGCCCGGGGCGGTCAGGGGGTGCCGCCGCGGTCCATGAACTCGTCGTCGGTGGGGGCGCGGAAGGGCAGGGCGGTGGCCGGGGCCTTGGGCGGGGCCGTGGCGGGCGCCTTGGGCGGCTCGGTGGCCGGCGCCGCCTCAGGCGCGGGGCCGGCGCCCGGCGCGGCGGCGGCGGGCCGGCGGTGTCGCCTCGGGCGCCTGGGCGTCGGGGGCGCTCGCGTCGGCGATTCGGGCGTCGGGGCGGGCCGCATCGGGGACCCCGGCGTCCTGCGGCAGCGATCGCGAGGGCTGGGCGTCGGGCGCCGTGGCGGCGGGGGTCGGGCTCGCGTCGAGGCGGGGCTGGTCCGGCGGATCGGGGCGCAGCGCAAACCAGACGCCGGCGCCCGCCAGCAGGACGAGGCCCGCCGCCCACAGGGGCCACCGCGTGGGCGCCTCGCCCGTCGTCGGCTTGGGCCAGGCCGGGGCCTGGGCCTCGGTGTGCACCTCGAGCGCCCGGCGCAGGGCGGCCACCTCGTCGCGCAGGGCGGCGGCGCTGGGGGGGCGCTCTTCGGGGCGCTTGGCCAGCAGGCGCCGCACCAACGCCTCGACGGGCGGCGGCACCGGGCGCTCGGGGTTTCGGTCGGCCATGGGCGGCGGCGGGAGCTGCACATGCTGGAAGATCAGCGCCAGCGCGGTGGGGGCGTCGAAGGGCAGGGTGCCGGTGAGCAGCTCGTAGGCCACCACCCCCAGGGCGTACAGATCGGCGCCGGGGCCGATGGCCGCGCCCTGAGCCTGCTCGGGCGCCACGTAGGCCGGGGTGCCCGGCGTCCGGCCCGTGGTGGTGACCCGGTGGTCGGCCACCTGGGCCACGCCGAAGTCCAGCACCTTCACCACGTCGCGGTCGCCCACCCGCTGCAGGAAGATGTTCGCGGGCTTCAGGTCGCGGTGGATGATGCCGCGGCCGTGGGCCTCGACCAAGGCGTCGGCCACGTCCGCCAGCACGCCCAGCACCAGATCCACGGGCAGGGGCCCCAGGCGCGCCAGCCGGGCGTCCAGGGGCTCGCCCTCGAGCAGCTCCATGGCCAGCCAGGGGCGCCCCTGCAGGTCGGTGCCCACGTCGAACAGCCGGATGATGTGGGGGTGCTGCAGGCTGGCGATGACCCGCGCCTCGTTCGCGAAGCGCTCCCGCGCCTTGCTGTCGTGGGCGGCCAGGGCGTGCAGCACCTTGATGGCCACGGGGCGGTCGACGTTGAGTTGCCGTCCGCGGTACACCGCACCCATGCCCCCGGCGCCGAGGGGGGCGTCGATCTGCCAGCGCTCGTCCAGCACGGCGCCCAGGAGCGGATCGGTCGGTGGCTGCACGGGGGCGACGCTAGCACCCGGACGCTGGCGGGCCAACGGGAGGGAGCACATGGTGGGCTGGGCGGTGATCTGGGGCCTGGCGGCGGGCGCTGTGCCGGTGGAGACCACGGCCGTGGATGCCCGCCTGGCGCAGGCCGACGGTCCACGGGCGCGGGCCCTGGCCTATGACGACCGCTTCGCCCTCACCGGCGCCCCCGGCGATCGCTTCGCCGCGGGGCAGGCCTACGCGCAGGCGGGGCTCGACTTCTGCGTGGACGCCCGCGATCGGCTGGCCGAGGCGCGCCAGGCAGGCGTCGCCGGGGCTCAGGCGGCCCTGGACGCGCTCACCGGGCGATGCACGGCGCGCGTCACCGGCCTGGGGGCCACCCAGGTCTCAGCGCGGCCCGTCCCGGCCGCCGACGGCAAGGCGCGCGCCGGCGACTTCCGCCCGCTGACCGTTGAGGCGGACGGCGGCGTGCTGCTCTGGCCGGGGGCCTGGCAGCTCCGCCTGGGCGAGGGCCCCGAGGCCCGCTTCGTCACCTTGTGCGCCGCGCCGGCGGTGGACCGGGTGATGCCCCCCGAGGCCGCCACCCGGCTGCCCGAGGACGATCGCGCGCGCAGCCGGGCGCACAACGCCCGCGGTCAGGCGCTGGCGCCGCAGGACCGCTGCGCGGCGGCCGCCGAGTTCCGCCTGGCGGCCGACGCGGCGCTCAGCGAGACCTACCTGTTCAACGCGGGCGTGGCGCTGGCGGGCGACCCCCCCGACTGTGCCGGCGCCCGGGACGCCTTCGACGCGTTCCTGGCCCGCTGCAACGTCTGCCGCGGCCGCGACGACGTGCTGGCCCGGCGCAAGGCGCTGGAGCAGACCTGCGAGGTGTCGCTGGCGGTGAAGGCGCCGCCGGGGGCCACGGTGGTCATCGATCAGGTGCAGGCGCCCACGCGCATGGTGTTCCCCGGGCGCCACGAGGTCACCGTGACGCAGCCGGGCATGACGCCCGAGCGCCGGACGGTCTGGGTTGAAGGCGACACCCGCGTCCAGGTGGACCTGCGCGAGGCGCCGCCGGCCCCGGCGGTGGCTGCGCCGGCCGATCCCACCGCCACGCCGCCCGGCCTGGCGGACGCGCCGCCCATCGACCCGGCGGAGGCGCGCCGCATGGCCGATCCCTGGATGCTGGCGGGGGTGGTGGGCGGCACGGTGGCGCTGGGCGTGGGCGGCGGGCTGCTGTTGGCCGCAGAGGCCACCGACGGTGAGCTGGCCGACCTGCAGGGCAAGCCGGGGGCCACCCGCGAGGAGGCCCTGTCGCTGGCCGATCAGCGCGACACGCTGCGCTGGGTGGGCTGGGCCGGGGTGGGCGTGGGCGCGGCGGCGGCGGGCTTCGGGCTCTGGCGCCTGCTGCGGACCGAGCCCACGGCGGTGACCCTGGCGCCGACGCCATCGGGCTTCGCGCTGGGGGGGAGGTTCTGATGCGCTACGTCCGCTGGGCCGCGGCCCTGCTGGGCCTTTGGGGCTGCTCGAAGACGCCGGTGGCGCAGTGCTACCAGAGCGGGGAGTGTGCGGCCGGGCAGATCTGCACGGCTGAGGGCGCCTGCGCGCCCGGCGGCCAGGGCGGGCAGGACGGCGGTGCGGGCGCCGGGGGCATGGGCGGCGCTGGAGGCATGGGCGGCGCCGGAGGTCAGGGCGGCGCCGGCGGCATGGGCGGTGTCGGGGGCCAAGGCGGCGCCGGAGGTCAGGGCGGCGCCGGCGGCATGGGCGGTGTCGGGGGCCAAGGCGGCCAAGGCGGCATGGGCGGTGTCGGGGGCCAAGGCGGCCAAGGCGGCGCCGGCGGCCAAGGCGGCGCCGGCGGCGATCCGGGCACGGTGACCTGCACGCTCGACCGGCGCCCCAACCTGAACGTGGGCTTCGACAACCAGGTGCACAGCCTGCCGGGCTTCGCCGGGTTGGCGGTCGCGCCGGACGGCGCGCGGGCGCTTCGGGTCGGGGGTGTGGCTCAGAGCACGCTGTGGGCCCGCTGCGACGACCCGCTGGCCCTGGACGGCCCGGGCGTGGCCATCGAGGTGGGCGACGCCGCGGGCATCGGCAGCGGCATGCGGCTGCTGCGCCTGTTCCAGGACGGCCCGTTGGTGGACGTGGCCTGGCTGTTCGACGCTGACGATGACGACCACCTCGAGGTGCGCAGCCGCCGCCTGGCCTTGGACGGCGAGACCTGCCCCACGCTGCTGCCCGACGGGCCCCAGTGGGCGGTCCACCCCTACCGCCTGGGCTTCGACCTGTTCCGCCTGGCGGATGTGCCCTACGCCGTGTTCGCCCCGCCCGGGCCCGAGCCGGTGGTCATGCAGGTGCAGCCCTTCGAGGGGCAGGCGGTGCAGGTCATCGGCTATGGGGCGCACCAGGTGGCGGCCTTCCCCCGGGTGGGGGCGCCCCGCCGGGCGGTGGACCTGTTCCTGGGCTTTGACCCCGGCGACGGCGATCGCGTGATCCACGCGGGGATGGATCTGGAGGGGGGCTTCCGGGACGACGGCCACCCGCCCGACGGCGACGAGCGGGCCATCCTGGTGCCCGGCAACCTGGATGACGCCGTGCGCACGCCCCAGGGCTTCGCCCTGCTGGTCAGCCCCCCCGAGGGCGAGGCCTTCGACCTCAGCCTGCACCTGGTGGGCTCCGCCGGCGACGCGGACACGGTGGTGGCGGCGGATCCACTGGCTCATCCCGTCCCGGCCGAGCCCGACTGGGGGGCGCTGGCGCTGCACCCGCGGGGCGAGCTGGCGGTGGTGTACGTGGCCGCCGACGGGGTGTACCTGGATCGCTTCGACCTGGCCGGCGCGCGGCTCGCGTCCATCGAGCTCCACGACGACCCGGCCGAGGCCCTGTATCCGCGGGTGGCGCCGTGGGGTGCGGGCTACCTGGTCACCTGGCTGCACGCCTACGACTTCCAGGTGAACGCCCTGGTCGGCTGCCGGTGACCGCCCGGCGGGCCTGGCGGGCAGCGCTGCTGCTGCTGGGCGCCGCGGGCCTGGGCGCCGCGTGGCTCTGGGCGCACCTGCCCGAGCTGGTCAGGGACCGCGCGACCGCCGCCCTGGCCGCCCGCGGCGTCACCGCCACCTTCGACGATGTGCTGTTCGACGGGCCCACGCGCGTGGTGCTCCGGGGGGTGGCCGGTCACGGCCGCGGGCTGCGCTTCCAGGCCCGGCAGATCTCGGCGCGGGTGGACTGGTGGGCGCGCCGGCCCGCCGCGGTGCACATCGACGGGCTGCGGGTGCAGCCCGAGGCCGGGCTGGCCCCGCGCATCGCCGCGCCGGACGTGGCCGGCGAACGGCGGACCGCCGGGCCCCGTTTCCCGGTGACCTTCAGCGATCTCCAGGCGGACCTGCGGCTGGGCCGCAGCCGCCTGAAGGGGGCCGCGCGGCAGGCCCGGCTGGCGGACGGGGCCCTCACGGTCGACGGGTTGCACGCCACCGGGATCCTCGGCGGCCGCGTGAGCCTGCAGGTGCGGGGCGGCACGCTCCAGGCCGATCTGGCGGGGCAGCGGGTGACGGTGGACGCGGTGGACGTGGGCTGGCCCCTGCAGCAGCGGGTACTGCAGGCGTGGGTCCAGCGCAGCCCGGGTGTCTGGACCGCGGGCGGGCGCCCGGCGGGCCTGGGTGGCCAGGTCCAAGCCACAGTGGTCGGCGATCTGGCGCGGCCGGCGCTGGTCACCGCCGAGGGGCACGGGCTGGGCGCGGCGTCGCTCCTGCAGTGGGCCCGCAGCCACCGCCGGGCGCTCCCCGCGCTGGACGGCCTGGACGCCGAGCTGGACGTGGCCCTGGCGGTGGTGGATCCGCGGGGCGAGGCGCCCGTGGCGCACGCGACGGGGGCGCTGCGGGGCCACCTGGACCATCCGCGGGTCGCCCCCGGCCCGGTGGACGTGGGCGTCACCGCCGAGGCGGTCGTGGCCCGCGATCCGGCGACGGGCGCGCTCGACGCGCAGGTGCGCCTGTCCCGGGAACAGGCCAGCGGGCACGTGGATCTGCACCTGGACGGCCTGGATCGGGCGGCCACCCTGGCGCTGACGGCCACCCTGGATCCGCTGCCGTGCCAGGCGGCCTACGACGCGATCCCGAAGGGCCTGCTGGGCCCCTACGGCGGCGCCCGCCTGACCGGCACCTTCGCGCCGTGGGTGCAGCTCACCCTGCCCCTGGATGACCCGCGCCGACTGCGCCTGCGCTGGCGCGGCGTCGAGGGGGCCTGCCCCATGATCGCGCTCGGGGCCGCGGTCCCAGCCCAGGTGGACGCGGCGCGGGGTGATCTGCACGACGTGGACTGGCTGCTGCACCCCTTCCAGCGCGCCGTGCCCGAGGCCAGCCGCCCGCTGACGGTCGGCCCCGGGCACGCGAGCTACGTGCCGCTGAGCCGGCTGCCCGCCTACGTGCCCGCGGTCATGTACCTGAGCGAGGACCCCGCGTTCTTCCGCCACGGGGGCGTCAGCGGCCACCTGATCCAGCGGGCGCTCATGCTCGATCTGGCCGAGGGGCGCTTCGTCTACGGCGGCAGCACCCTGCCGCAACAGCTCGTGAAGAACCTGTTCCTCGACCGGGGCAAGACCCTGGCGCGCAAGCTCCAGGAGGCGCTGCTGGCGGCCCGGGTGGCCGACGTGGTGCCCAAGGCGCGGATCCTGGAGCTGTACCTGAACTGCATCGAGTTCGCGCCCGACGTGTACGGCATCGAGCGGGCGGCGCAGCACTACTTCGGTGTGCCGGCGGCGCGGCTCACGCCGAAGCAGGCGGTGTTCCTGGCCACGGCCAAGCCCTCGCCGCGCTACGCCGAGCAGCTCCGGCGGCGGGGGGCCACCCCCGACACGGCCCACTACCGCACCTACATGGCGCGGCTGTTCGACCGGCTGGTGGGCGCCGGCGCGCTGACCCCCGACCAGGTGGCCGCGGCGCGGCCCTTTCGCATCGAGTGGAGGTAGCCGTGCAGCGCACGACCGCAACCCTGACGCTGGGCCTGAGCTTGGGCCTTGGGCTCTCGGGCTGTTTCCGTACAGCCACTTTCACGAGCGCGCAGCCGCTGGAGGCCGGTCGGCACGAGCTGGCGGTCCGCGGCAACGCCCTGGGCATCCTGTCGGGCAGTGACGGGGGCGCCGTGGCCGTGGGCGCCCTGCGCTACCGGGTGGGGCTCGACGGCACCCAGGACCTGGGCCTGAGCCTGGGCACCGACGGCGCCTATCTGCAGTACAAGCGGGCCCTGGTGGGCGGCACCACCCGCCTCTCGCTGGCGCCCGAGGTGGGCGGCTTCTTCCTGGGCGACGACTACACCCAGTTCTCGGCGCAGGTTCCGCTGCTGGTGGGGTGGGCCGTGGGGGGATCGCACGAGCTCACCCTGGCCCCCCGGCTGGGCGTGGTGGTGGGCGGCGACTTCGATGGGCGAGGGGACGACTTCGGGGTCATGCCGGTGGCCGCCCTGTCCTTCGGCGGCACCTTCCGGCTGGGCCGGACGGTGCGGCTGGTGCCCGAGGTCGCGCTCAACTATCCCGTGGTGGCCTTGCGCGACGACGTGTCGTGGAACCACGACTTCCTCGTGGTGGAGGCCGGCCTGGCCCTGGCGTTCGAGTTCGGTGGGTCCGACTGACCCGTGGCTCGCATGGGGCCCCCGCGGGGCCGATGAGCCGGGCGCCCCTTCAACGGGGCGGCATCTTCCAACCCGCGGAGCTCGCCATGCGTTTCCTCGTGATCAGCCGCCAGAAGCCCGGCCTGAACGACACCCAGAAGCAGGGCCTGTACCAGGCCGTCACCGCGTTCCACACCAACCCCGGCGCCGTGAAGGTCGAGGCCGACTACGCCCTGGCGGATCGCAGCGGCAGCTACTCGGTGGTGGACGTGCCCGACCGGGCCACCCTGGACGCCAAGATGGCGGCCTTTGCGCCCTTCGTGACCACCGAGGTGCTCGAGGTCATGCCCGCCGCCCAGGGCTGAGCGGCCCAGGGTCGGCCGAGGCTGCCTGCGCAGGGGTCGATTGACCCTCGCCCCCGCCCCCACCACACTCCGCGGCCATGGCCGCCTCCACCGACCCCCGCGCCCTCCTCGAACCCATCGCCCGCGTGGAGGGGCTGCGCCTGACGCACGGCCCGGGCGGTTGGGCCCTTGAGTGCCCGGATTTCGCAGTCGCTGCCGGTGAGCGGGTGGCGCTGGCGGGGCCCAGCGGCGCGGGCAAGACCACGCTCCTGCGCGCCCTGGCAGGCCTGCACCCCATCGCTGGGGGCCAGGCGTGGGCCGCGGGTGCGCCCCTGAAGGCCCGCGGCGAAGCCGGGCGCCGCCGCCACCGCCTTCGGCAGGTGGGCGTGGTCTTCCAGCGCTTCGGGCTGCTGCCCCACCTGGACGCCCTGGAGAACGTGCTGCTGCCGCTTCGCCTGGGGGCCGGTCCGCTCGACGGGGCCGCGCGGAGCCGGGGCCGAACGCTGCTGGCGGCGGTGGGCCTGGAGGCCGTCGCGCACCGCAAGCCGAGCGCGCTGTCGGTGGGCGAGCAGCAGCGGGTGGCCCTGTGCCGCGCGCTGATCCACCGGCCGCGGCTGGTGCTGGCCGACGAGCCCACCGCCAGCCTGGATCCGGCCACGGCGCACCGGGCGCTGGACGTGCTGTTCGCCGAGGTGGGCGCCGGGGGCCTGCTGTGTGTCACCCACGACCCCGCCCAGCACGCCCGCTTCGACCGGGTGGTGACGTTGCGCGGGGCGGGGGCCCTGGGGGTGAGCCGGTGACACCCCGCCACGCCCTGGCCCTGGCCGCTCGCGCCCTGTGGCACAGCCGCGGCCGCACGCTGCTGACGGCGCTGGCCCTGGCGCTGCCGCTGGCGCTGCCCTGGGCGGTGCACCGCCTGAGCGACGGGTACGTGCAGGGCCTGGCGGCGCGGGCCGAGGCCACGCCGCTGGTGCTGGGGGCGCCGGGCAGCCAGGTGGACCTGACCCTGGCCGCCCTGTGGCTGCGGCCCGCCCCGCTGGCCCCGCTGCCGGCCTCGGTGGCCGACGCCGTGCGCGCCGAGGGGCTGGGCGGCGCGGTTCCCCTCCACCTGCGCTACTCGGCCCGCGGGCGGCCCCTGGTGGGCACCCGCGTGGACTACTTCGCCCGCCGCGGGCTGCAGCCCGCCCAGGGCACGCACCCGCTGCAGCTCGGCGACGCGGTGCTGGGCGCCGAGGCCGCCGCTGCGCTGGGGCTGGGTGTGGGCGACCGGATCATCACCGACGCGGCGCACCCCTTCGATCTGGCCCGCTCACAGCCGGTGCGGCTGCGGGTGGTGGGGGTGCTCGCGCCCACCGGGGGCCCCGACGACGGGGTGATCTTCACCGACGTGCTCACCACCTGGGTGGTGGACGGCTTGATCCACGGCCACCGTGACCCCACTCGGGGTGACGCCGGCGAGGTGGTGCTGGGCCCCGGCGACGCCGTGGCACTGGACCTGGATCCCGCGCGCCTCGGCCAATTTCACCCCCACGGCGACCTGGCGGACGCCCCCCTGACGGCGGTGCTGGTCTTCCCCACCGACGCCAAGGCGAAGGCGCTGCTGGCCGGTCGGCTCGGGCGGCTCGACGGGGTGCGCGTGGTGCGCCCCGATCAGGTGGTGGCCCAGCTCGCCGGTCTGGTGCTGAAGCTGCGTCGCCTGCTCGACGCCCACCAGGCCCTGGTGGCGGCGTCGACGGCGCTCTTCGTGGCCCTGGTGATCGGCCTGGGGCTGCGGGCCCGCGCCGCCGAGCTGCGGGCGCTGGTGGACGTGGGGGCGAGCCGCGCGGCGGTGGTGGTTCTGCAGGCAGCCGAGTGGGGGCTGATCGGCGCCCTTGCGCTGGCCCTGGCGGCCGCAGGGGCTGCCCTTGGCGTGTGGCTGCTGCCGGATCCGGCGAGGTGGACATGAAGCGAGCGGGCATGTGGGTGGGCGTGTGGGCGCTGGTCGCTGTGGCGGGGTGCGCCCGCCGAGGCCCCGCCCCGACCGCGCCCCAGGGGCCCCTCCAGGTGATCACCTTGGTCGAGCCCATGCGCTGGCTGGTGGAGCGGCTGGGGGGCGACGGTGTGGTGGTCACCCGGCTGGCGCCCGCCGGCGAGGCCGGCCTGCACTGGCGCCCGGCGGCGGCCGACGTCCAGCGCCTGCAGGCGGCGGACCTGATCGTCCTCAACGGGGCGGGGGTGGAGCAGGGGTTGGCGCTGGTGAGCCTGCCGGACGCCCAGGTGGTGCGCACGGCGGCGGGCTTCCGCGAGCAGTGGATCCCGCGGCCCGTGGCGGCCCACCGGCACGGCGACGGCCCCGCCCACAGCCACGGCGCCTGGGAGGGCTACACCTGGCTGGATCCGTTGCTGTTCAAGCGTCAGGCCGAGGCCGTGCGCGACGCGCTCGTCGCCCGCCGTCCGGCGCTGAAGGCCGCGGTCGAGGCGCGCCTGGCCGAGCTGGCCACCCGGCTCGACGGCCTCCACCGCGCCCTGGATGCGCAGGCGCCGGCCCTGCGGCGGCGGCCGCTGCTGGCCAGCGACCGCATCTACGGCTACGTGGCGCAGCGCTATGGGCTGTCGGTGCGGGCGGTGCCCCTGGACCTCGAGGCGCCACCCGATGAGGCCACCCGGGCCGCGCTCGTCGCCGCGGTGGCGGGGACCCAGGCCCGGGTGATGCTGGTGCCGCGCTTGCCAGCGCCGGCGGTTCAAGCGGCGCTGCGTGGGCTGGGGCTGGAGCCGACGGTGGTGGCGCCCGGCCTGGCTGAGGGGGCGAGCCCGGGGGCCGCGCTCGAAGGCTGGCTGAAGGTGCCCCCGGCCCCCGAGTAGGGGATCACGCGTCCGCGAGCCACTCCCGGAGCACCGGCCGCACCTCTTGCATGCCCAGCGCGCGGAGCTGGCTGATCCGCGACTCGGTCACGCCCAGGATGTCGCCGATCTCGCGCAGGGTCAGGCCCTCGACGTAGTACAGCGCCAGCACCACGCGCTGCCGCTCCGCCAGGGGCTTCAGGGCCTCCAGGATCAGCGCCTTGCAGTCCTGCGAGGCCAGCCGCTCCTCGAGCCCCGGCCCCTCGTCGGCGGCGACGGTCTCGAGGAAGTGGCCGCTGTCCTCGGCCCGACCCGGGTGCACGTCGTCGTAGCCGTACATGCCCCCGGGGCGCGCCTCGTCGACGTAGGCGGGCAGGTCCTCCAGGTTCAGCTCCAGGGCGTCCGCCAGCTCCCCGTCCTCGGGCTTGCGCCCCAGCCGGTTGCGGCAGCTCCGGCGCGCGGCGTCCAGGCGGCGGGCCTTCTCGCGCACCGAGCGCGGCACCCAGTCCAGCCGGCGCAGCTCGTCCAGCATGGCGCCGCGCACCCGCAAGGCCGCATAGGACTGGAAGTGCTGCTCCCGTTCGGGGTCGTAGTTGTCCACCGCGTCCATCAGGCCCATGACCCCGGCGCTGACGAGCTCATCGAGCTCGACGTTGGCCGGCAGCCGCGCCCGCAGGCGCCGCGCCAGCCGCTGCACCAGCGGCATCAGCTCGTGGATCAAGCGTTCGCGGTCGTCCCGCCAGGGTCGGCCTCGCCCCGGCTCCGGCCGCGGTGCCGTCATTGTGGTCGCCCACATTCGACTCTCCCTCCAATGCCCGGCCGACCCCCCTCAGAGTCGGCGCCCTGCGTGACCCCCTTGGTCACGTGCCCACGGGCACGATAGCGGGGTCGATCCCAGGGTTGTCAAGCGAGCGCCTTGGCTGGACAGAGGCTGTCGAGAGTGTTGCAACTGTTGGCACACGATCGCTTGGCGCGAGGTAGGGGCCAGAGAAGGGCGCGGTCGGCCCAGAGCCTCCACGGCCGCGCGAACGAGCCCCAGGCCTTCTCGACCCTCTGCAAGTCCGCCGCACGCCCGCCCCCGATCTTCGGCAGGAATCTCGCCACGTCCGCCTGCGGTTCGGCATCGTGTAGGCTATCAGCTTCCCTCTGCCTTCGAGGACGCCCATGCACCGCTCGACCCCCCTGTGGGCCCTGGCCGCCGCCCTGCTCCTGGCGCCCGCAGCCCACGCGGGTGGCCCCACCATCGACTGCGCCACCGTGCCGCAGCTCATGGCCCGCCTGCATGAAGGCCACGTCAGCGGCCTGAAGCCCGACGCGCCCTTCGCCGACCGGGTCGCCAACCTGTTCCTGCGCCAGCTCGACAGCCAGAAGACCATGTACCGGGCCGACGAGGCGGACCGCATCGCCAACCGGGTGCGCGGCTTCGTGCAGAACCGGGGCGGCGAGGGCTGCGGCCTGCTCGACGCCCTGGTGGCCGATCAGAACACGCGCGTGGCCGCCCTCGAGAAGGTGGTGGCCGAGATGGTGGACGCCCCCGACTTCCAGGTGGACCAGGCCCTCGTGCTCGACACCGACACCGACAAGCGGCCCTGGCCGAAGAACGCGGTGGAGCAGCAGGCCCTGCGGCGCAAGCTGGTGCACGTGCAGGTGGCCCAGATGATCGCCTCGGGCGACACCCTGGAGCAGGCGCGGGCGAAGATGAAGAAGCGCTACGCCCTGCTCGGCAAGCGCACGCAGGAGCAGCGGGCGGGCGACTACTACACGAGCTTCCTGTCGGCCTACGCCAGCGCCCTGGACCCGCACACCTCGTACTTCAGCCACGACGATCTGGTGGACTTCCAGATCAGCATGCAGCTCTCGTTGGAGGGCATCGGCGCGTCGCTGCGGCAGAAGGACGGCTACACGGTGGTGCAGGAGGTCATCAAGGGCGGCGCCGCCGACCGGCAGGGGCAGCTCAAGCGCAAGGACAAGATCATCGCCGTGGCCCAGGGCAAGGACGGCGAGCCCGTGGACGTGGTGGACATGAGCCTGCGGGACGTGGTGCGGCTCATCCGCGGCAAGAAGGGCACCGAGGTGAAGCTCTCGGTGCTGCGCCAGGGCACCAAGACCCGCACGCTGAGCATCGTCATCACCCGCGACAAGATCGACCTGAAGGAGCAGGCGGCCAGCCTGCACTGGCACGAGCTGAAGCGGGGCGACAAGACCCTGAAGCTCGCCCGCCTGGTGCTGCCCAGCTTCTACGGCGGCCGCGACAGCAAGCGGCAGAGCGACGACGACATGCGCGCCCTGCTGGCCGAGGCCCGCGACAAGGGCGCCGACGGCCTGCTGTTGGATCTGTCCCGCAACTCGGGCGGCCTGCTGAGCGCCGCGGTGGACATTGCCGGCCTGTTCATCCGCGAGGGCGGGGTGGTGGCCGTGCGCGGCAACGAGAACAAGGTGCTCGACGACGACGATCCGCGGGTGCAGTGGCAGGGGCCCATGGTGGTGCTCACCAGCCGCATCAGCGCCTCGGCCAGCGAGATCGTGGCGGGCGCGCTGAAGGACTACGACCGGGCGCTGCTGGTGGGCGACTCCCGCAGCTTCGGCAAGGGGACGGTGCAGACCATGGATCCGCTGCCGCCGCCCCAGGGCGCCCTGAAGGTCACGGTGGCCCGCTTCTACCGGCCCAGCGGCCAGAGCACCCAGGCCCAGGGCGTGCCGGTGGACATCGTCATCCCCTCGCTGACCGATCGCGACATCTTCGCCGAGAGCGAGCAGCCCTACGCCCTGCCCACCGACACCACCCGGCCCTTCGTCTCCGACGAGGCCAACACCCCGGGCGCCGAGGGCTGGAAGCCCTTCCCCAAGGCGCGCATCCCGGCCCTGGCGGCGGCCAGCAAGGCCCGGGTGGCCGCCAACAAGGCGCTGCAGGAGGCGCTGGAGAAGCGCGCGAAGTTCGAGAAGAACGGCGACGTGATCAAGGTCGCCGAGATCCTCGCAGACGGGAAGGGCGAGGAGGACGAGGACAAAGAGGACGAGGACGACGACAAGGCCAGCCCGCAGGCGCTGGAGGCCCTGGAGATCCTCGCCGACGCCCTGGCAGGCTGATCGGCCCCCGGCGCGGTCCCCGGCAGCGGCGGTCGCCCCGCCACCCGGAACGCGTGGCGCCCTTCCGGCATCTGTGGCCCGTGACCGCCGCACCCTCGGGCAACCTCACCCACCGTGACAACGTTTCGCGGCCGGCTGAGAGTTGTTAGAAGCGGCGGCGACTTCGGCTCGGGAGCCCGCCCATGACCCCCACCCGCCCGCTGGTCGGCGCCGCGCTGGCGGCTTGCCTCACCGGCGGCCCTGTGCTGGCCCAGGCGCCCGACGGGCCGCCCCCGGATCCGGCGCCCGGCGCCTCCGAGGCCCCGGCTGACGGGGCCCTGACCCTATCGCTGGCCGAAGCCCTGGAGCTCGCGCTCACCCGCAGCTACGCCGTCCAGCTCGCCCGCCTGGAGGAGCAGGACGCCCTGGCACGCATCGACGAGGCCTGGGGCAGCGTCTACCCCCGCGTGGATCTGAGCGCCCGCTACGTGCGCAACCTGCGGGTGGCCAACCCCTTCGCGGGCTCGGACGCCGGCAGCTTCTTCGGCGGCCTCGACGCCATCGGGTGGCTGGCCTACAACGAGGCCGCCCGCCAGAACGGCGCGCCCACCCTGAGCCTGCTGGACTATCAGCAGCGCGTGGCCGACGGCCGCAGCGCCGCGGGGCTCAGCAACAGCAGCAGCGACAACCCCTTCCTGGTGGAGAACCAGATCACCGCGGGGCTGGCCATCACCCAGACCCTGTACAACGGCGCCGCCTTCGCGGCGATCCGGGGGGCCGAGGCCTACCAGAAGCAGGTGGAGGCGCAGGTGCGCCAGCGCCAGCAGGAGGTGGCCCGGGACGTGGCCCGCGCGTACCACGGCGCCCTGCTGGCCGAGGCCCGCGCCGAGGTCACTGCGAAGGCTGTGGCCCGGGTGCAGGAGACGGTGGACGAGGTCAGCGACCGGGTGAAGAACGGCGTGCTGCCCATGTTCCAGCAGCTCAGCGCCGAGGTGGAGCTGGCCAACCTGCAGACGGCGCTGCTGCAGGTGCGCGCCGGGGCCGACGCGGCCAAGGACGGCCTGAAGCTGGCCATCGGCCTGCCGCCCGATCAGCCCATCGCCCTGCGGGGGGCCCTGGAGATCGACGCGCCCATGGCGCTGGACGGGCTGACCGTGGATCTCGCCGCCGCCGAGGCCGAGCGCAACCGCCCGGATCTGGAGACGATCCGCCGCACCCGCGAGATGCTGGCGGTGCAGCAGGAGCTCACCGACGCCCGCTACCTGCCCGTGCTGAGCGCCTTCGCCAACGTGGGCATCACCGGCAGCGTGCCCGACGAGCGGGTGCAGGCGGTGCAGGACCCCATGGATCCCTTCCGCTTCACCAAGAAGGAGCTGGGGGTCTTCGACGGCGATTACTGGTTCGACACCAGCAACATCGGCCTGAGCCTCACCTGGAACCTGTTCGACGGCTTCCAGACCACCCAGCAGGCCGAGCGGGACCGGGTGGCCGTCCGCCGCATCGAGGTCCAGCAGGCCCAGGCGCTGGCCGGTGTGCGCGCCGAGATCCAGGGCAGCCTGCGGGCCCTGCGCACCGCCCAGGCCCAGCTCGCCAACGTGGATCGCAACGTGGCCCGGGCCGAGCTGAACTACCAGCACGCCAAGGCCCGCGTGGACGAGGGGGTGAGCACCCGCCTCGAGCTGCGCGAGGCCAGCAGCCAGCTCGACCAGAGCCAGTTCAACCGCCTGCAGGCGGTGCACGACTACCTCGACGCCCTCGTCGCCTATCGCATCGCCGTCGGTCGCCCCCTCGCCGGGGCCGCCGGGTCGGAGGCCGCCCGATGAACTCGCCCCGTCTCGTCCGCTCGCCCCGCCTCCTCCGCGCGATGATCTGCGCCGGCCTGCTCGGCGCTGCCTGGGGCTGCCAGCCCCCCGGCGATGCGCCCGCCGCCGACGCCGGGGCGCCCGACGCGGCCCCCCGCAAGGCGCGCCGGGTCACGGCCCTGGCGCTCGAGCCTCAGCGCTTCGAGGAGCAGCTCGAGCTGCCCGCCGACATCACCGCCCCCAACGACGCCACCCTCAGCGCCCGGGGCGCGGGCACGGTGAAGGCCATCGTCGAGCTGGGCGCCACCGTCACCGAGAACCAGGTGGTGGCGAAGCTCGACGCTTCGGCCCCCGAGGCCGCTGTGGCCCAGGCCGCGGCGGGCGTGGCCCAGGCCGAGGCCGCGCTGGGGCTGGCCGAGGAGAATCACCGCCGCCAGAAGCCCCTGCACGACCGCAAGATCATCAGCGACCTGGAGTTCCAGCAGATCGCCGCCCAGCTCGACCAGGCGCGGGCCGCCGTGAAGCAGGCTCGGGCCGCGGTGCGGGCCGCCCGCACCCAGGTGGGCTTCTACGAGGTCATCGCGCCCTTCGCGGGCACCGTCGAGCAGCGCTTCGTCGAGGCCGGCGAGCAGATCAACCCCGGGCAGCCGGTGGTGCGCATCATCGACACGCGGCTGGTGCGGGTGCAGGCGGGCGTGCCCGAGCGCTTCGCCAACGACGTGCGCCAGGGCAGCACCCTGAAGGTGCGCTTCAACGCCTACGGCATGGCCGACCGGGACGCCACGGTGACCTTCGTGGGCCGCACCATCGACCCCCGCAGCCGCACCTTCACCATCGAGGCCGAGCTGCAGAACGAGGACGGGCAGCTCAAGCCGGCGATGATCGCCCGCATCGCCCTGACCCGCTCGGCCACCGAGGGCGCCCTGGTGGTGCCGCAGACGGCGGTGCTGCGCGACGAGGAGGGCGCCAGCGTCTTCCTGGTGGGCGACACCCCCAAGGGCCCGGTGGCCAGGCGCGCGCGGGTCGAGCTGGGGCCCGCCTCGGGCAACGCAGTGTCTGTGGCGCAGGGCCTGAAGGCCGGCGACCGGGTGGTGGTGCTGGGCCAGAACGCGCTGAACGACGGCGACCCCATCTCGCTGGGCGATGAGCCCGCGAAGGCCCCGGCCAGCGCCCCGAAGAGCGCTTCTGCCAGCGCGGCCCCGAAGGGCGGCGCCCGATGAAGATCACCGAGCTGTCGATCAAGCTGCGCACCAGCGTGCTGGTGCTGACAGCCATGATCATGCTGGGCGGGGCGGGGGCCTACGTGGGCCTGCCCAAGGAGTCCAACCCCAGCATCGAGGTGCCCAACATCGTGGTCACCACGATCTACCCGGGCGCCACGCCGAACGACATCGAGAGCCTGGTGACCCGCCCGCTGGAGCAGGAGATCCAGGGCATCAGCGGCATCGACGAGCTGCGCTCGGTGAGCACCGAGGGCGTCTCCACCATCGTCATCGAGTTCAACCCCGACGTCTCCATCAGCGAGGCCAACACCAAGGTCCGCGAGAAGGTGGATCTGGCCAAGAAGGACCTGCCGGGCGACGTCGAGGAGCCCATCGTCAGCGAGATCGACCTGTCGGAGTTCCCGATCATGGTGGTCAACCTGGCGGCGGACTACCCGCTCAGCCGCCTGAAGACGGTGGCCGAGGACCTGCAGGACATCCTGGAGGCCATCCCCAGCGTGCTGGAGGTGGACCTGATCGGCGGGCAGGAGCGCGAGGTCCAGGTGGACGTGGATCTGCGCAAGCTGCAGGCCTACAACCTGCCCTTCGCCGACATCATCAACGCCATCCGCAACGAGAACACCAACCTGCCCGGCGGCTCCATCGACGTGGAGCACATGAACTACCTGGTGCGCACGGACGGGCAGTTCCAGAACGTGCGCGAGATCGAGGGCCTGGTGGTCAAGGCCTTCGACCTGAAGCCCATCTACATCCGCGATCTGGCCGAGGTGAAGTTCGGCTTCAAGCAGCGCGAGAACCACGCCCGCCTGCGCATCCTGCGTCGCGACGTGGACGGCGCGCTGAAGGACATCAACCAGAAGGGCTACAAGCAGGTCATCTCGCTGAACGTCAAGAAGCGGGCGGGCGAGAACATCCTCGACACCGCGGCGGCGGTGGAGAAGGCCATCGCCGCCTTCAACCTGCCGAAGGGCACCGAGGTGCTCATCACCGGCGACCAGAGCGTGCAGGTGGAGGAGCTGGTCAAGGACCTCGAGAACAACATCATCAGCGGCCTGCTCTTCGTGGTGGCCGTGCTGCTGTTCTTCCTGGGCGTGCGCACGTCCATCCTGGTGGGCATCGCCATCCCGCTGTCGATGATGCTCAGCTTCCTGGTCTTCGCGGCCATGGGCCAGACCCTGAACTTCATCATCCTGTTCTCGCTGATCATCGCCCTGGGGATGCTGGTCGACAACGCCATCGTCATCGTCGAGAACATCTACCGCTTCCTCGAGAACGGCGAAGAGAACTTCTACGCCGCCGATCACGGCACCCGCGAGGTGGGCATGGCGGTGGTGGCCAGCACGGCGACCACCGTGGCGGCCTTCCTGCCCATGATGTTCTGGCCCGGGGTCATCGGGGAGTTCATGGGCTTCATGCCCCTGACCCTGATCATCACCCTGAGCTGCTCGCTGTTCGTTGGCCTGGTGATCAACCCCGTGGTCACCGGCTACTTCGCCCGGGTCGAGGGCAAGGCCCACCCGCCCATGCGCACGGCCACCAAGGTGATCCTGGCCGGCGGCCTGGCCATGGTGGCCACGGCGGTGGGCCTGGTGAACCAGAACGTCATGCTCGCCCTGGCGGGCGGCACCCTGGGCGTCATCGTCGCCCACTACCTGGTCATGCGGCACATCGCCCGCTGGTTCATGGAGCGCGGCCTGCCGGGCCTGATGGCGCTGTACCGCGACTTCCTCACCTGGATGCTGCAGCGCGACTACACCGTCCGCTTCGCCTACGTGCGCAACATGAGCGCCATGGTGCTATTCACCGCCGGGATCCTGCTGGCGGTGGCGGGCGGCATCCTGGCGGCGGCGGTGGGCTTCGACGGGGCCAAGGTGGCGCTGCTGCCGGCGGCGGCGCTGGCCGGGTTGGGCTTCGTGGGCATCCTGCTGCACACCGTGGAGTCGGTGCTGCTCGGCGGCCTCATCAGCATGGCGGCGGGCGTGGTCATCGCCCTGCTCACCGCCGGCGGGCTGGCCCTGCTGCACCTGAGCGGCGTGGATCTGGACCGCAACGCCCAGGCGGTGATGGCCGGCGTGCCCATCGCGCTCTTCGCGCTGGGGCTCATCGGCTGGCCGCTGAAGCGCTTCGTGCCCCGGCTGATCCTCACCGACAACCGGGCGCGCCTGATCACCGGCACCCTGGGCGGCCTGTTCATCATCGCCGCCATGTTCGTGGTGGCCCCCACCGGCGTGGAGTTCTTCCCCGACACCGATCCCAACCAGGTGAAGGTGAAGGTGTCGGGCCCGCTGGGGGCGAACCTGGCCGAGGGCAACCGCCTGGCCCAGGTGGTCACCGGGCTGGTGGACGAGCTGCTCGACAAGAACCCCGTCAGCAAGGGCAACGTGAAGAACGTGGTGGTGAGCGTCGGCGTGGGCGGCGACACCATGTTCGGCGGCGGCTCCGCCAGCCCCGAGGAGTCGGTGGTCACCTTGAACCTGGTGGACTTCAAGGACCGCGGCGAGTCCAGCAAGGCCACCCTGGTGAAGCTGCGCGACCAGCTCGGCAACGTGCCCGGCGCCGACATCGAGTTCACGAAGGACGCCCAGGGCCCGCCCACCGGGCCGCCGGTGAACATCGAGATCGTGGGCCCGCAGTTCGCCGAGGTCACGCGCATCGCCAGCGAAGTGAAGGATCGCCTGAAGCAGCTCCAGGAGACGGGCAAGGTCAAGGGCCTGGTGGACGTGCGCGACAACCTGAACAAGGGCCGCCCCGAGATGGAGGTGGTCATCAAGCGCGAGCGGGCGGCGCAGTTCGGCCTGAACACGTTCATGGTGGCGAGCGCCGTGCGCACGGCGGTGAACGGCACCGAGGCCAGCAAGTGGCGGGACGGCGAGGACGAGTACGACATCATCGTGCGGCTGCGCCCGGAGGATCGGGCCGATCTCAACAGCCTGCGTGACCTGACCATCTTCAAGGAGGGCCAGCAGACCCCGCTGTCGAGCGTGGCCGACCTGAAGATCGGCAGCGGCCTGGGCAGCATCACCCGTAAGGACGGGCAGCGGGTGGTCACGATCATGGCCAACGTGGCCGAGGGCTTCAACAAGCAGGCGGTGCTGGGGGCCGTGCAGGCGCAGCTCACCGACATCGAGCACGCGCTGCCCGACGGCTACCGCATGGCGTACACGGGCGAGAACCAGGAGCAGGCCGAGAGCTTCGGCTTCCTGAGCAAGGCCCTGGCCGCCGGTGTGTCGCTGATCCTCATGATCCTGATCGCCCAGTTCAACTCGGTGCTCATGCCCGTGATCATCATGGTGGCCGTGGGGCTGTCGATGATCGGGGTGCTGCTGGGGCTGATGGTCACCCGCACGCCCTTCAGCCTGTTCACCTTCATCGGGATCATCTCGCTGGCCGGCATCGTGGTGAACAACAACATCGTGCTCATCGATTACACGCAGCAGCTCCGCGAGCGGGGGATGGGCAAGACGGCGGCCATCATCGAGGCGGGCGCCACGCGCCTGCGCCCGGTGTTGCTGACGGCGCTGACGACGGTGCTGGGCCTCATCCCGCTGACCTTCGGCATCAACATCGACTTCATCGGCCTGCTGACCCACTTCGACCCCGACTTCCGCATCGGCTCGGCCAACACGCAGTTCTGGGGGCCCATGGGCACGGCCATCATCGCGGGCCTGAGCTTCGCCACCTTCCTCACGCTGGTCATCGTGCCGGTGATGTACTCGCTGCTCGACTCGCTGTCGGCGCTGGTGCAGCGGCTCACGGCGCCCCACCCCACCGACGAGCCCGAGCCCGTGGAGCCGGTGGGCGATCCCGCCGCCTGAGCGGACGGCCATGATCCTCGATCGCGCCACCACCGCCGATCCGGGCTGGCCCGCCGGGCTCACCTGGCTGGTGGGCGGGCAGGCGGCCTTCGCGCGGCTCTTCGCCCGCATCGACGCCGCCGAGCACACCGTGCGGATCCGGGCGTACATCTGGCGGGATGACGCCACCGGGCAGGCCCTGGCCCGGGCCCTGCTGGCCGCCGCCGAGCGCGGCGTGCAGGTGCACATCCAGAAGAGCGCCGACGCCTGCACCCACGAGTGGCACGAGGCCGGGGGGCAGAGTTTCTTCCATAAGCGCTTGTTGATGCGGCAGCACGTCACCGCCACCGCGCTGCACGGCTTCTACGGCCCGCGGCCCAAGGTGGCCCGGCAGCGGCCCAGCGACCTGGCCGACGCCCTGCGGGCGCACCCCAACGTGCACCTGGACCTGGGCCCCCACCACGACCACGCGAAGGTGTTCGTCATCGACGAGCGGGTGCTGCTGCTGGGGGGCATGGCCATTGGCGACGACGCCCACTTCGAGCTGCTGGATCACATGGTGGAGTGGGCCGACCCCGCCGCGGTGGCCCGCTTCCGCGCCCGCGAGGCCGGCGAGGTGGCCTACGATCCCGTCCGCCCGTGGGACTTCCTGCTCAACCCCGGCGCCGCCGGTGAGGACCTGCGGACGCAGCGCCTGGCGCTCATCGACGCCGCCGAGCGGTCGGTGCAGGTGGAGATGGCCTTCTTCGGCGATCCCGCCTTCACCGACGCCCTGTGCGCCGCCGTGGATCGGGGCGTCCAGGTCACCCTGCTGGCCGCCCGGAAGGCGGGCAAGCTGCGCTGGTACAACCCCCAGGTGCTCAACGCCATCCGCCGGCGCACCGGCGCCCCAGAACACCTGCGCGTGGCGCTGTACCCCCACGGGGTGCACGCCAAGCTGCTGGTGGTGGATGGGGCGGTGGTGGACGTGGGCTCGGCCAACTTCAACCGGCTGAGCCACGAGGGCTATGGCGAGGCCAACCTGTGCCTGCGCCTCCCCGCGGTGGGCCGGGCCTTGGCGCAGGTCATCGAGGGGCACGTGGCCGAGGCCACCCTGGCCACCGGGCGCATCCGCGCCTCGCGGGTGAAGGCGCGGCTGGAGCGGCACTTCATGGATCGGGCGGGCAAGCAGGCGCTGAAGTAGGCAGGGCGGGGGCGGCGCCGGGCCGGGATCACAGCCAGCGCGAGAGCGCCTTCTTCACATCGCCGTCGGCGGGCTTGCCGCCGAAGTAGATCTTCCAGAACGCCGTGGCGAAGCCGGCGTCGCCCAGCTTGATGGTGCTGCCCGAGCGGCTGCACACGAGGGGCTGGCCGGGCACGTAGGTGAACTTGATGTGCTCGCCCTCCTTGGCCTCCTTGCCCTTCAGCCAGCTCACGAGCTGCCCCAGCTCGGCGTCGTAGCCGCTGGGGGTGTTCTTGCGGAAGGCCTCCTTGGTGGCGTCGGCCATCTTCTCGCCGCTCACGTCGCGCTGCATGATCAGGTGCAGCACCTTCACCGCGTCGGCCTGGACCAGCCCGTCGGCGCCCTTGAACTTGGCGTCGGCGTCCACGTAGCTGGCGATGGTGTAGACGTTCACCCACGCCTTCTCGCGCAGGCCGGCGCCGGTGGCGCGCAGCGTCTTGCCGGCCACCGTCACCGTGTTGGGGTAGTCCACCTTGGTGTCGTCGACGCCCAGCGCGTGGGCGGACAGGGGCAGGGCGAACAGGGCGAGCAGAGCCAGGGCGAGACGCATGGGACCTCCTTGCGGTGTGGGTCGGGCGGCGCGGCCGACGGGTCCCACTATCGGCCATTCAGGGAGGTGGCGCGAACCCGGGGTCAGCGGGGAACAGCGCCTTCTCTGCGGACTCCGTTCGCTTCCGTCGCGGCTGCTCATTGAACCGCCCGGGAGCATCCAGATGAACCTGTCCAAGACCTGCGCCGCGTTGGCGCTCACCAGCCTCTTCGCTGCGGCGCCCGCCAGCGCCCAGCTCGTCGTCGACATCCGCGGGATCGCGGGCGAGGGCACCACCACGTGGGTGTTCTCGGGCAGCGACACTGCGGACGACGTGGGCGTGACCGAGGGCTTCGGCGCGGGGGGCGTGACCGGCGGGAACGAGGCCTGGAGCGGCCTGGGCGACTTCACGACGGTGGCCACCGTGACCGGCAACATCGCGCCGAGCGGGGGCGCCGCCGTCATCGGCATCGCCGGCGTCGAGTACGCCGTCAGCAAGGTGCGCTATGGCTCCAACATCGGGGGCATGCTGGGCTTCTCCATCGTGGCCGACGCGGACAACCGTCTGTCCGATGGGGACGAGGTGGCCTGGAGCGGCGCGCTGAGCTTCGACATCGACCTGGATGACTTCACCGCCTCGGTGAGCTCCGACTCGCTCGGCGGGCTGGAGCTGCAGCTCAACGTGATGAAGCTGTCGTCGCCCTTTGACGGGCAGGTCGTCATCAGCGAGGGCGGGCTGGAGCTGACCGGGCGGGGCTACGGCGCAGACGCGGACGGGGCCTACACGGACAGCGCCCAGGTCCAGGTCATCGCAGGCCTGCCGGGTGAGCAGGGCGAGCAGGGGCCGCAGGGCGAGCAGGGCGAGCAGGGCCTGCAGGGCGAGCCCTGCAGGGCGAGCAGGGGCCGCAGGGCGAGCAGGGCCCCCAGGGTCCCCAGGGCCCGCGGGGTGAGCAGGGCCCCCAGGGCGGCCAGGGTGAGCAGGGGCCCCAGGGCGAGCAGGGACCCCAGGGCGAGCAGGGACCCGAAGGCGCGCAGGGACCCCAGGGCGAGCAGGGGTTGATGGGCCCCGCCGGGCCGCAGGGGCCGGCCGGGGTGGTGGACGCGGCGGCGCTGGAGCGGGCGGTTCAGGTGCGGGTGGCCGCCGCCATGGCGCCCCTGGAGGACCGCGCCCACTGCCGCGACGTGGTCACCACCCTGAAGCTGGTGGAGGCGGTGCGCGCCTCGGCCTGGTGGCCGGGCCTGCCCCTGGCCAAGATCGACGGGCGCCTGGTGGACAACCTGGAGCTGGATCGCGCCGACGCGCTGCGCTGTGTGCGGATGGTGATGGGGCCGGGCAGCTTCGTCAGCGTCTACTGACCGGCCGCCGGCCGGGCTGGCCCGTCAGAGCATGCCCGTCTCGAGCAGGGCCGCCTCGCTCATCATCTCGCGACTCCACGGCGGGTCGAACACCAGGTTGATCTCGACGTGGCGGATGGTGGGGATGCGCATGAGCGCCGAGCGCACGTCGTGCACCAGGATGGGCCCCATGCCGCAGGCGGGGGCCGTGAGCGTCATGTCGATCTCGACCTCGCGGTGGTCCTCGGCCATGCGCTCCACGTCGCAGCGGTACACCAGCCCCAGCTCCTTGATGTCCACCGGGATCTCGGGGTCGTAGACCTGGTGCAGGGCGAAGTCGATGGCCGCCCGCACCTCGTCATCGTTGGGGTGGTCGGGGATGGGCGCCATGGGCGGCACCGGCTTGCCGAGGGCGTCGGCGTCCTCGCCGTCGATGCGATACAGGTTGCCCCGCATCATCACCGTGAAGGCGCGGCCGAGGGCCTGGGTGATCACCACCAGGCTGCCGGCGTCCAGGTTCGTGGGCTCGCCGTTGGGCACGGTGACGCAGTCCACGTCCCGCAGCAGCACCACCGACTCGTTGTTGTGGCCGAAGAACACCGTCTGCCCCCTGGGCGCGTTTCGAGGCGCCGTAAGATGCACCAGGCCGGGGGCAGGACGCACGCACCCTGACCTTCAGGTCAGGTTTCGCTGCCGAAGGTCGCCAGATCCACCACCCGCCCGGGGCCCCCCGGGCCCATGGCCACGAAGTCGGGCAGCCGGTGCGGGGCGGCCGGCCGGCTGATGGGCGGCCAGGGGGGCGGCGGCTGCAGCCACGCCCCGTCCGCGGCGCGCATGTGCCTGCGATCGCTGGTGAATTCGCCCTGTGCGACCGCCCAGGGCACCACGCGGAACAGGGGGTCGTACTGGGGCGGGGCCTGGCCCACGTGGGGGAAGCTGGCGGCGATCCAGGCTGCCAGGGGCAGGGGGCTGCCCGCGGTGCAGTCCAGGTCGTGGATCCAGCCGTCGGCGCGCACCACCACGTGGTAGTCCCACACCACATAGCCGTGCGCGTTCGCCGCCCGCTGGGCGAACAGCACCACCTGCTGCAGCGGGTTGCTGATGAAGACCAGCTGGGGCGCTCCGCCGGCGGCGGCGAGCCGGGCGGCCAGGCGCCAGGCGTTCTCCTCGCAGTAGAAGGGCTGGTAGTCGGGCGGGGGGCTGAGGGCGGTCATCGCGTCAGGATGGCGCGCAGCGCGGCCGGGGGCCAGGGGGCCGCGCCCTGCTTGTGGTGCGCCGGTCACCGGCGTACCAGTAGGGCAGCGGGGGGTGCGCCCCCTGGAGGTCCAAAGCGCCATGCCCGCGTCCACCCCGCGTCCGGCGGATCGGCGGCCGCCCCCGTGGGCCGCCCTCGCCTGCCTGCTCGCCCTGGCGCCCGCCCCTGCGGGGGCCGTGGAGATCGTCTCGCGCCAGTGGTCCGATCCCCACCCGGGCGTCCGGCTGCTGCAGGGGCGCACCCGGGCGCCCGCCGCGGACTTTCACGCGCTGTACGTCGACCTGTGCGCCGAGGGGGTCCGGTTGCTGGCCACGGGCCCCGCGGCCCAGCGGCAGACCCCCTCGGCCTGGGCGCGGGCCGCAGGCGCCCAGGCGGCCATCAACGGGGACTTCTTCCGCACCGACACGGCGACCCCGGTGGTGTACGGGCTGGCGGTGGGCGGGGGGCGCGCCTGGCCGGCGGCCCAGACCGGCGCCGGAGCGCGCTATGCCGACGAGTGGTACGCCCGGCGATACGGGTGGATCGCCTTCGGGCCGGGCTGGGCGGAGTTCGATCACACCCGCTGGGCCAAGCGCAACGTCCCGATTCAACAAGGCTTTCATGGTGGTCAGGTGGTCGAGGAGGCCCCGCCGGGCGCCCAGGCGCTGGTGAGCGGCTTCCCCGAGCTGGTCACCGAGGGCGCGCGCCACCGCTGCGCCGATCCCACCGCTGACACCTGCTTCCCCGACCGCAGCGACATGCGGGCCCGGCACCCCCGCTCGGCCATGGGGCTCAGCCAGGACCGCCGGACGCTGATCCTGGTGGCGGTGGACGGCCGTTCGGCCCAGTCCGCCGGCATGTACGGCGCCGAGCTGGCCTGGCTGATGGAGGCCCTTGGCGCCTGGCAGGCCTTCAACCTGGACGGGGGCGGCTCGTCGGCCTTGTGGGTGCAGGGCCCTGGGGTGGTGAGCGACCCGTCCGACGGATCCCAGCGGGCCGTGGCCAACCACTGGGGGGTCATCGCGAGCGGCGCCGGCGAGCCGGGGAGCTGCCCCGTGGGCGTGACCGTCGAGGGGTGCTTCGCCGCGGATCCCACGGGCGCGCGGTGTGGCAACCTGGTGGCCGAGCTGGTGGGCGGGGTGCTGGGCAGCACCAGCACGGACGTGGATGGGGACGGCCGCGCCGATGTGTGCGGCCGCGGGGCGGCGGGCCTGTGGTGCCACCGGGCCGGCGACGGCGGCTTCGCCGCCGCCCGCGCCTTCGAGGTCGCCCTGAGCGATGCCCAGGGCTGGGCCGATCCCAGCAACGGCTCGACCCTGCGTTTCGGGGACCTGGACGGCGATGGCCGGGCCGACGTGTGCGCGCGGGCCAACGCAGGCATCCGCTGCTGGCTGGGGGCCCCCGACGGCGTGGGCGATCGGTGGGTGGGGCCGGCGCTGTCGGACGACGAGGGCTACGCGGCGCCCGGACGGTACGCGCCCCTGCTGCTCGCCGACGTCACCGGCGACGGCCGCGATGACCTCTGCGCCCGCGCCGCCGACGACGTGCGCTGCTGGCCGTCCACGGGGGCGGGCTTCGGTGAGCCGCTCGCCGGCCCGGCCTGGGGCGACGGCTCGGCCTTGGACGGGCCCGCCGGCTACGGGAGCCTGCGGGCCGGGGATGTGGACGGCGACGGGCGGGCCGATCTGTGCGCCCGCCTGGGCGAGGGCGTGCGCTGCGCGCTGGCGGGGGACGCGGGCTTCGTGGCCGAGGTGGCCGGGCCGGCCTGGGCCGACGCCCAGGGCTGGGGCGCGCCGCGCTTCTGGTCCACCCTGCGGCTGGCCGACGTGGACGGCGACAGTCGGGCGGACCTGTGCGCCCTGACGGCGGGCGATGTGCGCTGCCACCTGGCCACCGGCGACGGCTTCGGGCCCGCCGAGGTGGTGGCGCCGCTGGAGGGCGCCGCGTGGGGCCAATGGGCCCACTACGGCACCCTGCGGGCGGGGGACGTGGACGGCGACGGGCGCCAGGACCTGTGCGCCCGCGGCCCCGATGGGCTGCTGTGCTGGCTGCGCCGGGGCGAGGGCGCCTGGGACGCCTGGCCCACCGCCCACTTCGCTGAGGCCCTCTGGGACGAGCCCACGCGCGTGGCCACGATCCAGCTCGCCGACGTGGACGGCGACGGGCGCGCCGACGCCTGCGGGCGTGCGCCAGACGGGGTGCGCTGCCACCTGGCGGTCGAGGGCGGCTTCGCCCAGGCCAGCCTGCAGGTGCCCGAGTTCACCGACGCGGGGGGCTGGCAAGCGAACCGGTACGGCGCCACGGTGCGGGTGGCGGGCCCCCCGGCGAACCTCGGCCCCGCGCCGGACGAGGGCGTGCCGGATGCCGGCGTCCCCGCGGACGCGGGTCCGCGCGAGGACGGGGGCCCGGCTGACGACGTGGGCCCGGCTGGGGACCTTGGCCGGGCCGGGGACGCGGGCCTGGCCGAGGACGGCGAAGGGCCCCGCGACGCTGTGGCGCCGGCGGACGTGGGCCCGGTCACCGACCGGGGCCGCGCGGACGCTGCGGGGGACTCGGCAGAGACCGGCATCGGGCGCAAGCGGGCGTCGCGGCTGGCGGGGGGCTGTCGCAGCGCGGCGGGCAGCCGGTCGTCCCCCGGCGGGTGGCTGGCGCTGTTGGCGCTGCTCGCGCTGAGGCCACGGGTCCGGCGACGGCTGCTCAGGGCGCCGCCCAGGGGTCCGCGAAGCGCGGATCCGTGAGGAAGCCCTCGTCGGTCAGGCTGTCCAGAAAGGCGATGAGATCGGCCCTCTCGGCGTCGCTGATGACGAAGCCCGGCACGAACTCGCTCACCAACGGCCCGCCGGCACGCCCGCCCTGGGCGTAGTGATCGATGACCTCGCCCAGGGTCGCCACGCTGCCGTCGTGCATGTAGGGGGCGGTGACCGCGATGTTGCGCAGGGTGGGCGCCCGGAACCGCCCCATGTCCTCGGCTCGGCCCGTCACCGCGTGCAGGCCCGTGTTGGGGGCGGGGTAGGCGCCTTGGCCGTCCAGGTCGTACAACCCCGTGTTGTGAAAGGCGATCTCGGCCTCGGCCTTGCCCTGGTGGTCCACGGCGTCGGTGAAGTTGAACCCGCCGTGGCAGTGGAAGCACTCCAGCCGCTCGCTCATGAACAGGGCCATCCCGCGCTGCTGCTGGGCGGTGAGCGCCTTGGTGTCGCCCGCTACGAAGCGGTCGTAGGGGCTGTCGGCCGAGATCAGCGTGCGCTGGAAGCTGGCGATGGCCTGCACCACCCGCTCGAGGGTGAAGGGATCGGCGTCGGCGGGCCACGCCAGCCGGAACAGGCCCTGGTACACGGGGTCGGCGCGCAGGGTGGCCAGCAGGGCGTCCTCGCGTCCCGCCAGGCCCATCTCGACGGGGGCCTCGCCGAACATGGGCAGCAGCGCCTGGTGCTCCAGGCGATCCACCAGCGGGCTGGCCCAGGTCAGGCGCGGGGCGTAGGCCACGTTGGTCAGGCTCATGCTGCCGCGGGGGGTGATCTCGCCGGTGGCGCCCTCGGCCTTGGCCTTGCCGTCGGTGAAGGCCAGCCGCTGCTCATGGCACGAGGCGCAACTCACGGTGCCGGTGATCGACAGGCGCCCGTCGTAGAACAGGTGCCGGCCCAGCTCGGCCTTCTGAGGGCTCATGGGGTTGTCGGCGGGCACGGCCGGGGCGGGGAAGTGGGCCGGCAGCGTCCAGGCGTAGGCGGCCGGGGTGGGGTCTTCGGCGCAGGCCGCCAGGGCGGCGAGGGCGAGGATCGGGGCGGCGAGGCGCAGGCGCATGGGGGTCCCTCCCAGGAGCTTTGCCTGGGATGACCCGTGGCGAGCGGGACCGTGCAGGGCTGGCGCGGGGTCAGCCACCGGCCGAGAAGGCCCCTGCCGGGGCGGTGGGGGCGCCCGTCTGGAGATCCAGGCCGAGCGCCTGGAACACCCCGGCGCAGGCGTAGGTGGCGGTGTCGCCCATGCAGGTGGCGTCCTCGCCCGGCCGCAGCGCGTCGAGCAGGGCCGCCACGTCCAGCCGCACGGGCGTGGTCGTGGGATCGAAGCCCGTCACCGTCACCACCGCCCGGTTGGGCCGGTCGCAGCCGGTCACGTGGGCCACCGTGCCCTGGCAGCCTGTGCTGCCCAGGTGGATCAGGCTGTCGGTGTCGCCGTCGGTCAGGCTCAGCCGCAGGAACTTGTGCCCCCCCTGCCAGCCCCAGTGCATGGCGGTGCGCCCCAGGGGCGCCGTGGCCCGCACCGGATCGCCGTGGTTCAGGTCGAAGGGCACCCCGACGGTGAACCGCAGCCCCACGTAGTCGCCGGCGGGGGCGGCGCCTTCGACGACGGCGCGGGTGGCGGTGGTGCCGTTCAGGCAGCCGCCCGTGCCGTCCTCGAAGTCCAGGTAGGCCAGCCGGTCGCTCTGCCACGCGCCGTCTGCCGAGAGGGCGATGGGGGTGGCCGCGCCCGTCGCGGAAAGCATTTCCAGATCATGCACGTACAGGCGCAGGTCGCCGGCCTGAACGGGGCCCGAGAAGGGCCCGAAGGCGGGGTAGGTGGCGCCGCAGGCGAAGGGCGCGCCGTTGACGGTGGCTTCGAAGCGCACGGTCACGGGGGCGGCGTCGGCGGCCGCGTCCTCGCCGCATGCGCTCAGCACGGCCACCAGGGCCAGCCCGGGGATCGGGGCCAGCGCGGCCGGCATCCAGTGACGCGCCATGGCTCAGCCCTCCGCGGCCACCACCGGGGTGGTGGTGATCTGCAGGTCGTCCATCAGGTTGGTCAGCAGGGCCCGCTGCACGGCCCGGTCGCCCATGGCCCCGAAGTCCACCCCGTCGAACAGGCGGGCGGGGTCGCGCCAGACGGTCACCCGAGCGCCGGGCTGGGCGGTCGTGTCCAGGCGGAAGGCCGTGTCGTCGCCCGGCTTCACCAGCTCGGCGATGCGGCCGTTGGCCAGGGAGGTGCGCACGGCGAAGGGCTGCGGGGCGGCCTCGGGCGTGGCCTGCCAGGTGCCCTCGAGCAGCAAGGCCGTGGCCACCATGTCCACGTCGTTCGGCAGGTCCAGCGCGTCCTCGGGCGCCCGCGCCACCAGGTAGTGGGCGCGGCAGTAGGTGCGCCCGATGACGGCGGCGGTGCCCAACTGCCGGGGGCTCAGCGGCACCAGCGTCTCCACCTGCGCCACCTGCATGGCCACGGGGTTGGGCACATCGTCGTGGCCCGCGTGGGCCACCCCCCCGCCCAGCAGGCTGCGCAGCCAGCCGCGCTGGCCGGTGGCGCCGTCCAGGTCGCTGCACTCGGCCAGCTCGACGCTGTAGGTGGTGAGGTAGCCCCGGGTGACGGTGATGACGTGGCCCAGGTCGTTGGTGACCGACCAGGCGCCGTCGGCGTGGGCGGTGACGCCCTCGAGCCGCCAGTCGGCGTGGTAGGCCAGCGCCCCGGCCACGGGGGCCGGGGCCGAGGTGGTCGGGGCGTCATCGGGGGGGGCGCAGACCAGGCCGCTCAGGCCGCAGGCCAGGACGGTCAGGGCGCGCAGGGTGGGGCGCAGTGCGGGGCGCATGGCTCTCTCCGGGAAGGCGGGTTCGCTTGGGATGACCCGTGGCCGGCGCCCCCGTGCAAGGCGGGTGTGCGGGGGGGCGCTCAGGGGCGGGGCGGGGGGCCGCCGCCCATCATGGGCGGCCGGCAGACGCCCTGATCACAGGCCAGCGCCTCGCCGTTCATGCCCTGGCCGCAGTCGGCGTCCACGTTGCAGCCGGGCACGCACAGGTTGCCCATGGGCGTGGCCTCGCACAGGCAGTCCACCGAGCCGGGCGGGCAGGCGTTGGCGCAGTCGGCGTCGCCGGCGCACGCCACCGGGCCCTCGGGGGGCTGGCCCTCGGGGGGCTGCTGGCCCTCGGGGGGCTGCTGACCCTCGGGGGGCTGCTGACCCTCGGGGGGCTGCTGGCCCTCCGGGGGCTGCTGGCCACCTGCCATCTCGGGCACACACACCCCATCGCCGCAGATCAGCGCCTCGCCGTTCAGCCCCTGGCCGCAGTCGGCGTCCACATTGCAGCCGGGCACGCACAGGCTGCCCATGGGCGTGTCGGCGCACACGCAGTCCACCGAGCCCGGCGGGCAGGCGCCCTGGCAGTCGCCGTCGCCCTCGCAGGCGGCCGGCCCGCCCTGGGGCCCACCCGGGGGCTGCATGCCGCCCTGCTCGCCGCCCGCGGGGGGCTGCTGGGCGCCGCCGGGCGCCCCGGCGCCGGCCTGCCCGTCCAGCACCTGCCCGTGGTAGCAGCCCAGCACGTAGGGGAAGGTCCCGGTCGCGTGGTAGCGGTAGGTCCCGTCGGGCCCCACGCGCCCGTTGCAGCGGTCCAGCTTGTCGCCCTGCGCCGTCTCGCAGCTCGGGCCGTCGCAGGCGTGGTTGTCCCAGGCGTAGGTGGTGGGATCGCCCGTGCGCACCCACGAGCTCTCGAAGTCCACCACCTGGTCGCAGGCCTCGTCCAGGCAGCCCTTCGGCCCGTAGATGGGGAAGCCGTCCAGGGCAAAGCCAATCACCGGCGAGGGGGCGTCGTCGGGCCAGTCCAGCAGGCACTCCACCAGCAGCGCGTGGTAGTGATAGTCGCCGCGCTGGGCCGTGTGGCCCAGGCACCAGTCCAGGATGTCGTTGGCCACCGGATCGCCGTAGGGATCGGGGAAGGCGCCCTCGTTCGGCCCATAGATGGGGATCCCGTTCAGGGCGAAGCCGGCCACCCCCAGCAGCGGGATGTCGGTCTTGTTCGCCTGCAGCCGGGGACTCTGCGGGATCTGGTAGACGTGGCTCTGGGCCGCCAGCGGGTTGGGGGTGACCTGCTGGAAGCGGTAGTTGGGGATGCCGTTGGCGCGCACGGTGACGACGCCGTCCGCGCAGCTCGCCGACACCTGGGTGGCCGGGAAGCCGTCGCCGGCGGACTCGGCGTCGCTGTAGTCGGGGAACAGATCGCTGGGGCAGTCGCCGGGCGCCCACTGGGCGGCCGGATCCTCGCCCGCCACGGGCGGCTGGGCCGGATCCATGGGCGCCTGGCCACCGCCGTCGCCGCCGGGGCCGCCCTCCATGGCCGGCGCGTCGCCGGGGGGCGGCCCCCCCTGCGGCGGGCGGGCCCCGGGGGGCGGGGGCGGCATGCCGGGCAGGGCGCCGTCATCGGGGGCCTGCCCGCCGGCCACGCGGCCCTCGGGCGGCGCCTCGCCGGTCATCTCCTCGGGGCGGCAGCCGGTGGTGGCCGCCAGGAGCGCAAGGCTCCCCATCGCGATCTGCCAGGTACGCATCGCTTCTCTCCGTCGCTCGGTGTGATCCGGATGGCCCCGCTTGCCGGGGGCCTCACTGCTCACGACCCGCGCCCGGCGAGGGCGTGCAACGGAGCGGCGGATTTTCTGGCCGGGCGGGCTACTCCACCGGGTCGCCGGGCTCTTCGCGGGTGGGGAAGGCGCAGGTGGCCTCGTCGCCCTCGCGGAACAGGCCAGCCCGCCCGTACACCCGCGCGAAGGTGGTGTCCCAACACTCGCTCACGGCCAGCGGGCGCCCGTTCTGGATGATCACCGCGTCGGCGCGGCCGGCGCCGGTGGCGTCCCAGCGGCTGCGCAGGCGGGCGAGCTGGCCGGCCTCGTCGTAGAAAGCGAAGTCGAACACGCCGGCGCCGTCGGGCGCGCGGCGGAAGCGGTAGATGGCGTCCTCGGGCATGGGCCCCAGCCCCAGATCGGCCTGGCGGAAGCTGAGCGCCAGGCTCACCTGGTGGTCGCGCACCGTGTACGTCACCGTCAGGTCGCCCTGACCCCAGCCCTGGCCCACGGCGCGGGCCGCGTCCAGATCCACCCGCAGCTCGCCGGCGCCCTCGCCGGGGCCCGCCCCGCCGCCTGCCGGGGTGAACTGCCCGTCCAGCACCGTCACCGGCGCCCCCAGGTCGCCGCGGGGCGCCTGGGTGAGCGCGTACGTGTACCCGTCGCCCTCACGGGTCATGGCGAAGCGGCTCACCTGCGGGTCCAGCGGGTGGGGCGCGGGCGCCCACGCCCGCCCGCGGGGCGTGCGCTCGGTGGGCGGCTGCTCCACCACCCGGTCCACCGCGTGCACCAGCCCGAAGGCCAGCCCGTTCAGGGCCAGGCTGATCTGCCGCGTGAGCACGTACAGCTCGGCGGGCTCGGCCACGATCAGGCCCGTGGCAGCCGTCGCCGAGGCGGCCGCGGGGCCGCCAATGCGCAGCACCTGCGCGCTGGGGGCGGCCGCCAGATAGCGGGCGTCCTCCTCGAAGGCGGCGTTGCTGAACTCGTCGCCGCAGCCCGGCAACGCGAGCGGCAGCCACAGGACGAGGATCATCCAGGCAGGGGACTTCATGGCAGGTACCCCACGGTCAGGTAGCCCTCGCCGAAGCCCAGGGAGCGGTCCTCGGCCTCGGTGGCGTAGCGCAGGTAGTGGGCGCGCACGGTCAGGCCCACGGCCAGCGCGCCCCAGCGCCAGTCCAGGCCCACGGCGGCGCCGGGCGACAGGGTGAACAGATCTTGGAAGGGGGCCTGCCCGTCGCGGAAGTCTCGGCGCAGGTACACCCCGGTGATGTGCGGGCCGGCGCGCAGGCGCGTGGCCTGCCCGATCCAGCCGTCGAAGCTCAGGCCCACGCTGGCCAGGAAGACGCTGAAGTCCACGGGCACGGCCTCGGCGTAGGGCCCCGCCGCCACGGCGGTGCGGGTGCCCCCGAAGGCGGCGTCCAGGTGCAGGCTCAGGCCGCGGGCCACCAGGTTCTGCCCCTCGACCTGCACGCCCACCAGCGCCGACGGGTGAAACAGATCGTCGCGGCTCGGGGCGTCGAAGAAGGCCTGGTAGCCCACCCGCGCCCCCACCTGCCACGCCTTGCGGCGGCGCACCCGCTCGCCCAGCCACAGGGGCCCCTTGGTGACGTCCTCGTCGAAGGCCACCGCCTGGAAGTCGCCCTCGCCCACGGCGCGCTGCTGGGCGGCGGCCACGGCCACGTCCTGCAGCAGCAGGTGATCGGCGGTGCGCTTCTTGATGACGTAGCGCCCCGGCGCCACCGACAGGCGGGTGGGGTGCCCGGGGCGGGCGTCCACCTCGCCCACCACCAGGTCGCGGTCGCGGTCATAGACCAGGTAGCGGCCGGCGGCGTCGCCGGCGAACAGCAGCGCGCCCCGGCCCCCCAGGCGGGTCAGCCCCACCTGGCCGTTGCCCCGCAGGTCGTAGGTGAAGGTGGGGTGCTGGGTGCCGCCGCGGGTGCCGGCGGTCTGCGAGACCGTGCGGTGGTAGGCGTAGGTGTAGGCCTCTTCCAGGTTCACGACGCCGTCGCCGGAGCGGTCGGCGGCGCCCCGCAGGCCGCTCACCAGGTGGTGGGTGAAGAAGCTCCCCCGCAGCTCATCGCTCTCCTGGCTGGCCTCGTGGGCGCTGGAGCTGGTGATGACCACCATGCCGGCGGCCTGGGCGTCGGGCTCGGCCTCCACCACGAACCCCGGCGCGCGCACGCCGCCCTTCAGGCGCGTCATGGCGCCCGACTGGCAGGCGTCCAGGAAGGCCAGCTTCACGTCGGCCGCCGAGCCGCGCAGGGCTTGCTGCAGCGTGGCCATGGGCAGCCGCTGGGCGCCGAGCTGCAGGTCGCCGCTGGCCGCATGCCCCGAGTAGTAGAACAGCAGCAGCGCGCGCTCGCCGGCGGCCTTGGCCTGCCCCACGCGCGCCTCGGCCTGCGCCAGCGCGGCGGCCACCTGCGGCCCGGTGGGCGCGGTGAGCACGGCCACGTCTTCGGCCGCGAAGCCGCCCAGCTCGGTGAGCACGGCGCCCAGCTTCTCGGCGTCGCGGGTGGGGTACTGCAGGGGCTCGGTGTCGGGCCCGCCGGTGGGGTGCGCCACCAGCACCGCCACCCGCCGGGTGGGGGCGGCCGCCGCGGACCAGGGCGGCAGCGCCAGGGCGAGCAGGAGCAGCCAGCGCATCAGCGCGGCGCCTTCACGAAGGTGAAGCTGGCCTGGGTGCAGTCCAGGGGCAGCCGCTCGACGCGGGTGGGATCACCGCCCGCCTGGGCCAGCGCGGCCTTCGCCGCGGCCACCACGTCGGCGGTGGGCAGCGGGGCCTCGCTGAAGCAGCCCACCACCCGCTCGGGGCCCAGGGCGTCGTCCAGCAGCACGCTGCCCTCCAGCAGGCGGCCCACCCCCGGCTCGATGGCCAGCGAGCGCCCGCCCTGGTCGTAGAAGGGCGTCACGGCGCCCGCGCTGTCCAGGCTGACCACCACCAGGTGCCGGTGGGCGGGCGTGGAGTAGCGAAGCTGGATGGCGTCGCCGGGCTGCAGCACCGCCCCGGGCTCGCCGTCGCGCACGCCCTGAGGCCCGCGCACGTGGAAGCTCAGCCCTACGCCGGCCTTCAGGCGCGTGCCCGCGGCGACCTCGGGGGCGGGCGACACGGGCTGCACCGACAGGGCCACCGCGGCCGCGGCGGCGGCCAGCAGGCCCGCCCCGATCCACGTGGGCCAGCGCCGCCACCAGGCCTCCGGACGGCGGGCCTCCAGGGCGGCCATGAAGGCGGCGGGCGGGTGCCTCACCAGGAAGGCGTCGCGGGTCGCCCGCAGCGCCTCCAGGCGGGGGCGGCAGTGGGGGCAGCCTTGGGCGTGGGCCGCCTCGTCCCCGGGGGCCTCGCCCCCCAGCACCCGCTGCAGGGCGGCGCGGCCCAGGTGCCCGGGCGCCACGTTCGGGCTCTCCAGCAGGCCGATCATGCGCTCCGTCTCCTCGCTGGTCCTCGGCTGCTCGCTCATCCTGCCCTCCGCACCGGCACCGCGCCGGGGTCGCGGCCTGCCGGGCCCGCTGCACGAAGGCCCGCAGCCGCTTGCGCACCGTGGGCACCGACAGCCCCACCGCCTCGGCCACCTCCTCCTGGCTCATCTCGTCCACGTAGTAGTGCACGGCGAGCTGCTGGGTCTCGGCGTCGAACAGGCCCATCAGGTTGCGCACCAGGGCCGCCGTCTCGCTCACGTCGGCGTCGTGCCGGAACCGATCCAGATCGGCGCTGTCCACGAGCCCACGCCCGCGGCGCACCTTCTGGCTGCGCAGCACGTTCAAGCAGTGGTGGGTGGCGATGCGGGCCAGCCAGGTGTGCCAGCTCGACCGCCCCTCGAACCCCGCCCGGCCCCGATCGGCCTTCAGGAACACCTCCTGGGTGGCGTCCCAGGCCGCGTCGTCGTCGCCCAGCAGGTAGCGGCACCGATCAAAGACGGCGTGGCCGTAGTCGCGGTAGAGCTGCTCCAGCGTGGGGGCGTCGGCGATCATGCGGGCCCATTGACCCGCGACCGGGCAGGGAAGGAAAACCGTTTTTCCCCACCGACCGTCCCTGGTGCAAAACCTGTCCCTCGAAAGCGGGCGGGCCGTGCAGTACGGTCCCGCCCCCATCTCGACCCGCGCGGAGGCCCGACGTGAACGACCTGGAACTCGGCCGGCTGGCCCTGGATCACTTGCAGCAGGTGGTGGCCATCGACAGCGCCAGCGACGAGACCTCGACCAGCGTGCCCACCACCCCCGGGCAGACCGAGCTGGCCGACTACCTGGCGGGCTTCTTCGCCGGCCACGGCGCCACCGTCGAGCGCGACGACTTCGCCAACATCATCGCCACCTTCCCCGGCGTGGGGCGCGGCGCCGATCAGGCCCCCGTGGCCTTCATGGTGCACCTGGACACCGCGCCTGGCACCGTGGCGGTGCCCAAGCTGCACGTGGTCGAGGGCTGGCAGGGCGACCGGGTGCCCCCACCCGAACAACGCCCACCTGCACGTGGACATCGCCCACTACCCCGCGGTGCAGATGTTCAAGGGCCACGCCCTGGTCCATGGCCCCGGCGACGCGCCCTTCGGCCTGGACGACAAGCTGGGCCTGACCCACATGATGACCCTGGCGGCCCTGCTGGCCCAGGACCCCGGCGCCGAGCGCCCGCCCGTGCTGCTCATCGGCCGCCCCGACGAAGAGGTGGGCCGCGAGGCCGCCATCATCGGCCTGGCCAAGACCCTGGCCGAGCGCGGCGTGGACTTCGGCTACACCGTCGACGGCCTGCTGCCCTATGAGGTCAACGTCGAGAACTTCAACGCCGCC
Source organism: Myxococcales bacterium (assembly GCA_020633555.1). Classification (GTDB taxonomy): domain Bacteria; phylum Myxococcota_A; class Bradymonadia; order UBA7976; family UBA1532; genus JACKDL01. Next base: position 43,503 of record JACKDL010000030.1, read on the forward strand.
GGCGCCACGGTGGACTTCCCCGGCCGCCCGGTGACCGAGCCGGCCGGCGCCGATCACGTGGCCGTCATTCTGGGTGGCGTGAACACCCACGGCGCCACGGCCAAGGTCGAGGGCCACCGACCCGCCACCCGCTTCCTCACCGAGATCGTCACTCGCCTCGAGGACGCCGGCCTGGTGCCCGAGCGCCTGCTGCCCGTGCGCTTCGAGTGCGTGGTGGCCCGCGACTGCGACGGCACCGCCGTGTTCGCGGTGGCCGATCAGGCCGCCCGCCAGGCCCTGGTGGACGCCGTGGAGGCGGTCGTCAGCCCCCACATCCCGCGGGGCGCCACCTTCGGCTTCCAGACCGTGGACGCCCCCGAGGACGCCGCCCCCGGCGCGCTGCTGGACAGCCTGCACTACATCCGCGGCTTCCTGGCCGACACGACGGTGCAGCCGGTGGCGGCCGAGGACAGCGACGGCCACGAGGGCTACTCGCAGCCCCACCGCATCACCCCCCGCGGCGACGGCGTGCAGCTCATGGTGCGCCTGCGCGACTTCACCGACGAGGGCCTGGCGGCCCGCAAGGCCGTGGTTCAGGGCCGGGCGCCCAAGACCGCGGCGGTGAAGGTCTTCGACCAGTACCGCAACATGGCGCCCCGCCTGGCCCACCGCCCGGAGCTGCTGGACTACGCGCTCGAGGCCGGCGAGCAGGTGGGGGTGGCGCCCAAGAAGCTGCCCATTCGCGGCGGCACCGGCGTGGATCCCTTCCTCGACGCCGGCGTGCCCGTGGCCAACCTGGGCACCGGCTACTTCGCGCCCGAGAGCGAGAAGGAGCTGACCAGCCTGGAGACCATGGCCGGCCACGCCCGCTGGCTGAAGGCGCTGCTGCAGGTGATCGTGGCGCGGCGCGCGGGCTGAGCGGGGGGGCGCCCGATCCGCTGCGGCGGTGGTCCAGAGCGGCTGCACGTCGCCGAATGGCGGGGACCGCGCGCGAGAGGCCGCGGCCCTGCTTCGGAAGCCGCGACGGCGCGGGCGGGCGCCCGATCCACCGCGGGGGTGGTTCGGCGCGGCTTCAGGTCGCCCGGTCCGCCGCGGCGGTGGTCCGGAGCGTGTCCACGTCGCCGAATGGCGGGGACCGCGCGCTGCGAGAGGCCGCAGGCCGGCTTCGGAGACCGCGACGGCGCGATCGACGGTCCGGAGGATGGGGGTTCCGGGGGGCGCCGCTTGAGCCCCCCCGGCGGGGCAACCGAACGCGTGCTGGCCTACCCACAGCTTCCCAACGAAGCCAGGGGGTTTCCAAGGGGGGCACCCCCTTGGCAGGGTCCCAGGGACGGCGTCCCTGGCGGCATCCCAAACCCCGGTAGCGAAGCCTCCGGCCGGGGGGAGATCGCAGCGGCGGATGGCGCCTCGGGGTCGATCGCGGCCCAGCAGGCCGCGTGCGCGGGGCGGTCTTCGGCGCAAGGCGGCGAGGCCTTCATGGCGGGGCGGCAGGTCGTGCGCGTCGTGGTGCGCCGGTTGCGGATCATGCTTATCTGCCAGGGGGTCAACCCGCTGCACTTGAGCGCTGCGGGCCGCCTGTTTGCGAGGCTGGGTCAGGCCGCCGTGCTGCGCTTGAGTGCGAGGTCGCGAGCCAATGCGAGGTTCGTGTTGGTCAGCGCGGTGGTGACTCGCGCCGGGATGTACTTCTGAGCCGTCCGTGATCTTTCGGGCCCTGTGCGGCTTGGATCCGAGGACGCACGTGGCCTTCGGCCACGATCGAGCCCGCGGCGATGTTCGCCGCTGCGATCTCCACCCGTGTGGTCGCTTCGCTGCCGTGGCGGCTCTCGCCACCAGGGACGCTGTCCCTGGGACCCTGCCGAGGGGGAGGCCCCCCTCGGACACCCCCCGCTTCGACGAAAAGCCGTTATGGATCAAAGGGGTTTACTGTGTTGGATGGCGGGGGCCCCCCACCGCCGGCCTGCGGCCGGCTCCCCCCGGATCTGGCGCTCCGCTCCGAGGTGGCGGCGGCTCGGTTGGCGCTCCGCTCCGAGGTGGCGGCGGGTCGCTGGCGCTCCGCCCCGAGGCTGCGGCGCGGGTCGGCGGCGCTCCGCCCGAGGCTGCGGCGGATCGGCTGGCGCTCCGCCCCGAGGCTGCGGCGGGTCGGCTGGCGCTCCGCTCCGAGGTGGCGGCGGGTCGGCTGGCGCTCCGCTCCGAGGTGGCGGCGGGTCGGCTGGCGCTCGCTCCGAGGTGGCGGCGCGGCTGGCGCTCCGCTCCGGGTGGCGGCGGGTCGGCTGGCGCTCCGCTCCGAGGTGGCGGCGGGTCGGCTGGCGCTCCGCTCCGAGGTGGCGGCGGGTCGGCTGGCGCTCCGCTCCGAGGTGGCGGCGGGTCGCCTGGCGCTCCGCCGTTGAGGTGGCGGCGGGCTCCGCGCTGCCGCTGGCCGGAGGCGGCGGCGTCGCGGCGCTCCGCCCGAGGTGGCGGCGGGTCGGTTGGCGCTCCGCCCCGAGGTGGCGGCGTCTCGGATCTGGCGCTCCGCTCCGAGGTGGCGGCGGCTCGGTTGGCGCTCCGCTCCGAGGTGGCGGCGGGTCGCTTGGCGCTCCGCCCCGAGGCTGCGGCGGGTCGGCTGGCGCTCCGCTCCGAGGTGGCGGGGGTCGCCTGGCGCTCCGCCCCGAGGTGGCGGATGGCGCCCCGCCCCAAGGCTGCGGCGGGTCGCCCGGCGCTCCGCCCCGAGCCTGCGGCGGCTCGAATGGCGCACCGGTCAGAGCCCCATTCCGTCCGGTTGCACGTCCCCCCGCTCCACCCGCAGACTGCCGCCCGAGGGGGACACAGCCCACATGCAAGCGTCTACAGCGGCCCGGCCGCCCACCGACAACCTGGGCCCGGTCGGGCGGGTGGTGGCTTGCCTGGCCACGCCGCTCATCGTGGCGCTGTGCCTGCCCGCGTGGTTCGCGGTGGTGGGCGCCGGGGCGCCCATGCTGCTCGCCTCGCTGGGGCTGCTGGGGGTCATGGTGGCGCTGCTGGTCACCCTGGAGCTCACCCTGCGCAACCCGCGGTTCACCCCGCGGCCCAAGGGCACCTGGCACGTGGCGGCCTTCTACAACGGCCTCATCACGCCCGTGGTGGCGGTGGCGCTGCCGTCGCTGGTGCTCGTGCCCGGCGGCCGCTGGCTGGGGCAGCAGCTCGGCACGGCGGCCCTCTGGCCCCAGGACCTGAGCCTGGCCATGCACGTCTGGCTGGTGGTGATCCTGGTGGATCTCACCAGCTACGGGTGGCACCGCTTCGAGCACACGGCCACGCGGCTGAAGCTGCCCTGGCGGCTGCACAGCGTGCACCACGCCCCCAAGCACTACGATCTGTGGATGGGCGCGCAGGTGCACCCGGTGGACGTGGTGGTGTTCGCTCTGGTGGGCTTCACGCTGATGGCGCTGCTGGGCGCCCCGGTGCTGGCCATCGAGGCTGCCGCCTTCTTCGCGGCGGTGGTGGGCGGCATGCACCACCTGGCGGCCGACACCCGGGCGGGGGTGTTCAACTGGCTGGTGCCCTTCGGCGATCACCACGCGCTGCACCACAGCGTCCGCGAGGACGAGAACGGCAACTTCGGCAACATCACCACGCTGTTCGACCAGCTCTTCGGCAGCTACCTCGAGCCGCGGCGGTTCGATGAGTCTCCCTGCGGCGCCTGGTCGCTGGCCGACGACTACCCCGAGCGCGACCTGAGGACCCAGCTCCTCAGCCCCTTCGGCGGAGCCGCGTGGGACCGGGTGGCGCGCAAGGGGCCCAAGCCCACGGCGTTTCCGCCGCCCGTGCGCCCCGATCGGCGCTGGCGGCAGGCTTGGGCCGTCCTGTGGCTGGTGGGCGTCACGGCCGCCGTTCTGCGCTGGGGCTGACCGCGCCCGGCTGCTCGCGGCGCCCGCGCGACGAGAAAAGGGCCCCGCCCTGAAAGGTCGCCCGGCCCCCCCGCGAACGGTGGGGCAGGAGGTGCTCACATGACCAGCACGATGAAGTCCCTGAAGCGTTCCCTGTTCACCCTGGCGGTGGTGGCCCTGGCCACGGGCTGCGACGACGGCGCCGATCCGGGCGCCAGCCCGAGCGAGGACGCCGCCGTGGCCGCCCAGGCGGACGGCGGCGCCGGGGTGGGCGGGTCCGGCGGCGCGCGCGTGCCGGACCAGGGGGCCACCGCCGACGCCGGCGGCGAAGGCGGCATGGGCGGCGAAGGCGATTTCGGCGGTGAAGGGGGCGCCGGCGGCATGGGCGGTGCCGGCGGCTTCGGCGGTGAAGGGGGTGCCGGCGGCATGGGCGGTGCCGGCGGCATGGGCGGCGAAGGTGGCGTGGGCGGCGACGGCGGGGCCGGCGGCGGCCTGGCGTTCATCGGCTGTGGCGGACCGGAAGGCGCCGCCTGCGACGAGGGTCAGTACTGCGACCTGGGGGCGCAGTGCGGGGCCGAGGGCGCGATCGGCCGCTGCGCGCCGCAGCCCGAGCAGTGTCGGGCATTGGACGCGCCGGTGTGTGGCTGCGACAGCCAGACCTACGGCAACGCCTGCCTGGCGGCCGCGGCCGGCGCCAGCGTGCGTCATGAGGGGGCGTGCCTGATGGTGGCCGTGGGCTGTGGGGTGGACCGCCCGTGCGGCGAGGGCGAGTACTGCGACGTGGGCGCCACCTGCGGAGACGCCGGGGCGTCGGGCGCCTGCCAGCCCATGCCGGCCCAGTGTCGGGCCGTCACGGCGCCGGTGTGCGGCTGCGATGGGCGCACGTACGAAAACGCCTGCCTGGCGGCGGCTGCGGGGGTCAGCGTGGTGCGCGAGGCCGGGTGCCGCGAGGGCCCCCGGCGCTGCGGCGGCGCGGTGGATCTGCCCTGCGACGAGGGGGAGTACTGCGACTACGGCGACCAGTGCGGCGCCGACGGGATGCGCGGCGAGTGCGCCCCGCAGCCGGCCCAGTGCCGCGCGCATGACGCCCCCGTCTGCGGCTGTGACGGCCAGACCTACGATAGCCCGTGTCTGGCGGCCAGCGCCGGGGTCAGCGTCGCCGCCGACGGGGCCTGCCGGCGCCGCCGCTGAGCTCGGCGGGCGAGCGCCCGCTACCCCAGGCGGTCCAACAGCACGTCGTGCACCGCTTCGGTGGGCAGCGACGCGGCCGACGCGCGACCCCACGAGGTGATCAGCACCGCCCCGTGGGCCAGGTCGCTGCGGTCCGCGTTGCGCGCCCCGCCCACCTTCGCCGGATCGGCGTCCACCACGTCGAAGGGCACGGCCAGCCCCAGCTTCTTCTGGATCACCCGCTTGCCCAGGTGGGCCTTGCTGCGCCCGAAGAGCTCGCACGGGTCGAAGCCCGGCTTGTCGAAGATGGCGATGCAGCGATGGAAGTCGGGCTCGGCGGCGTCCTCCAGCCAGTAGGGGTAGTGGAACCAGGCGTCGCGCTCGGCCAGGCACACCAGCTCGCCGCTGCGGGCGTGGCCCAGGCCCGCGGCCTGGATCTCGGCGGGGCCCAGCACGGCCTTCACCCCGTCGATGTCGCCCAGCAGCCGGGCCACGGCGTCGCGGTCGGCGGGGTCGCGCACATAGACGTGGGCCACCTGGTTGTCGCAGTGGGCGAAGGCGCGGCACATGGCGGGCTCGAGGATCTCGCCGTTGTCGGCGGCGTGCACGGCGACGTAGCCCGCCCGGCGCAGGTGCTGGTTCAAGAGCACCGGCCGCGACACGGGCACGAAGCCGTAGTCCGACACCACCGCCAGGTCCACGCCCACCGCGTCGCACACGGCCTTCAGCTCGCCGATGCCCGCGTCCAGCCGCTTGAGATCCGCGAGGGCGCGGGGGTCGGCGGGCCCGAAGCGCTGGCCGTCATAGTCGGTGACCGGCGCGTAGCTCACCGTCAGGGTGGGCTGGTGATCCCGCAGCACCATCGCGGTGAGCTTCAGGATCCAGTCGCTGCTCTTCCAGCCGGCCATGGGCCCCCAGAAGAAGGGGAAGGGGAAAGCGCCCAGGGCGGCCTTCGCCTTGCCGTGCAGCTCGCCCGGTTCGGTGTAGAAGTCGAAGGTCTTCTGGCCGCTGGCCCAGTAGCTGGGCCGCTCGATGACCTTCAGGTCGGCGCTGCTGTGGGCCGCGTGGCGCCAGAACAGGCTGGCGGTGGTGGCCTGCGGGTCGCGCGCCTTCACCGCGTCGAAGATCAGCGGCGCCTCGATGAGCCCCGCCGAGCGGTTCCAGTTGAAGACCTTCCCGTGGGCCCGCTCGTACCAGCCGTTGCCCACCACGCCGTGCTCGGCCGGCGATTTCCCTGTGATCATCGAGATCTGGGCGGGGCAGGTGAGCGCCCCCAGGGGCGGCACCAGCGGGGTCAGCGCGCCCCCATCGGCCAGCGCCTTCAGGTGGGGCGTGTGCTCGCCCACCTGCGCGGGCGAGAGGGCGGCGACATCGAGCAGCAGGACACGGCGCTTCATGGGTCGCAGCCAACCACGGGCCAGCGTCCGCGGCAACGCCGTTGGCCGGCGTAGAACTGCGGAGGGGCCGGGCGGGTCGCGCCGGCCCGGCGCACAGGCCCACGCGCTCCCTGGCCGATGACGGTGCTCTGCTCATCCCGACCTGGAGGCCAGCATGGCGGGGCCCGTCGATTTCATCCTCAACGGCAAGGCGGCCGCCGTGGCCCCCGCCGAAGACGAGACCCTGCTCGAGACCCTGCGCAACCGCCTGGGGGTGACCTCGGTGAAGGACGGCTGCCAGCCCCAGGGCCAGTGCGGCTGCTGCCTGGCGCTGGTGGACGGGCGCCCCAAGGTCACCTGCGCCACCAAGACCCACAAGGTGCAGGGCAAGCAGATCACCACGCTGGACGGCATCGATCAGCGCACCCGCGAGGCGTTCTCGCAGGCCTTCGCGGCCACCAACGCCCTGCAGTGCGGCTTTTGCATCCCGGGCATCGTGGTGCGCGGCGCCAGCCTGGTGGCCAAGGATCCCGAGCCCAGCCGCGAGGCCATCGCCCAGGCCATCGACGGGCACCTCTGCCGCTGCACGGGCTACGTGAAGATCATCGACGCCATCCAGCTCGCGGCCCACAGCCTGCGCACGGGCGAGCCCATCCCCGCGGTGGACGACGGCCGCGTGGGCGCCCGGCTCAGCCGCTGGAAGGCGGCGGCCATGACCCTGGGTGAGCGGGCCTACGTGGACGACCTGGCGCTGCCGGGCATGCTCCACGGCGCGGTGGTGATGACCGATGACGCCCGCGCCTTGATCACCGGCATCGACACGGCGGCGGCGGAGGCCGTGCCCGGGGTGGTGCGCGTGGCCACGGCCGCCGATGTGCCGGGCGAGCGCTGGTACGGGCTGATCTACAACGACTGGCCGGGCCTGGTGGCGGTGGGCGAGGAGACCCGCTGCGTGGGCGACGTGCTGGCGGTCGTGGTGGCCGAGGACGAGGCCACCGCCCGCGCCGCCGCGGCGAAGGTGGTGGTGCACGCCGAGCGCCGCGACCCGGTGTGCGACGTGTTCGAGGCCATGGCCCCGAGCGCGCCTCAGGTGAACCCCAAGCACCCGAACGTCATGAAGGACGTGCGCTTCGCCCGCGGCGACGTGGACGCCGCCCTGGCCGCCAGCGCCCACGTGGTCACCGGCACCTGGCAGACCCAGCGCATCGAGCACCTGTTCCTGGAGCCCGAGTCGGCGGTGGCCGCCCCTCGCGACGATGGCAAGATCCACCTGTGGAGCCAGGGCCAGGGCGTCTTCGACGATCGGCGCCAGTGCGCGGCGTTCCTGGGGGTGCCGCAGGAGCAGATCTTCGCCGAGCTGGTGCCCAACGGCGGCGGCTTCGGCGGCAAAGAGGACATGTCGGTCCAGGCCCACGCGGTGCTCATGGCCCACCTGACGGGCCGCCCCGTGAAGATCACCCTGAACCGCGAGGAGTCCATTCGCCTGCACCCCAAGCGCCACCCGCTGACCATGACCTATACCGTGGGCTGCGACGCCGACGGCACGCTGACGGCGCTGAAGGCCGACATCGTGGGCGACACGGGGGCGTACGCTTCGGTGGGCGGCAAGGTGCTGGAGCGCGCGGCCGGCCACGCCGGCGGCCCCTACCGCTTCCCCGCGGTGGACGTGCGCGCCCGCACCGTGATGACCAACAACCCGCCCTGCGGGGCCATGCGCGGCTTCGGCGCCAACCAGACCAACTTCGCCCTCGAGGGCGCGCTGGACCAGCTCGCGGCCAAGGTGGACCTGGACGGCTGGGCCTTCCGCTACCACAACGCCGTCGAGGTGGGCGACGTCACCGTCACCGGCCAGGTGCTCGAGAAGTCGGTGGGCATCAAGCAGACCCTCGAGGCCGTGCAGGACGCCTTCTACGCCGCGAAGCTGCAGGACAAGGCCGTGGGCCTGGCCTGCGGCATGAAGAACAGCGGCATCGGCAACGGCGCCGTCGAGCACGGCATGGCCCGCCTGAAGGTCGAGGCCCCCGACCGGGTGACGCTGTACAACGGCTTCACCGAGATGGGGCAGGGCCTGCTCACCATCCTCACCCAGTGCGCGGTGGAGGTCACCGGGCTGCCCGCGCGGCTGTTCGACCCGCGGGTGGACAGCACCTACGCCCTGGCCTGCGGGCAGACCACCGGCTCCCGCGGCACGCTGCTGAGCGGGCGGGCGGTCACCGAGGCCGCCGAGAAGCTGAAGGCCGATCTGGACCAGGCGGGCGGCGATCTGAGCGCGCTGGTGGGCCGGGTGTACGCCGGGCACGTGATCATCGACGACACCGTGGCCCCCGACAAGGCCACCCCCGGCAACACCAAGACCCACACGGCCTACGGCTTCGCCACCCAGCTCGTCATCCTGGACGAGCACGGCCACCTGGAGCGCTTCGTGGCGGCCCACGACGTGGGCAAGGCCCTGAACCCGGCCCTGGTGGAGGGCCAGATCGAAGGGGCCGTGCACATGGGGCTGGGCTTCGCGCTCAGCGAGGAGCTGCCCTGCGAGGACGGCATGCCCGTCACCTTCAAGCTCCGCGAGATCGGCCCCCTGCGGGCCCGCGACATGCCCCCCGTCGACGTGATCCTGGTGGAGGACCACGAGCCCGAGGGGCCCTTCGGCGCCAAGGGCGTGGGCGAGATCGGCCTGGTGCCCACCGCGGGCGCCGTGGCCAGCGCCCTGTTCGCCTACGACGGCCAGGTGCGCCACACCCTGCCCATGAAGGACTCGCCCGCGGGCCAGGCCCTGCACGTGGGCACCATCCGCTCGAAGGGCGACCGGAGCCGCTGGCGATGAGCACCGCGCACCCCCGGGCTTCGGCCTGGCACTTGAGGGGCGCCGGCGGCGCCGAGCTGTGGATCGACGCCGACGGGTACCTCGCCGACGGGCCCGTCGCGGGCGCCGTCGCGGTGGACTGCGGCGGCGCCACCCTGGAGCCCGGCCGCGTCTGCGCCCACACCCACCTGTACAGCGGCCTGGCCAGCTTCGGCATGCCGCCCCCGGTCAAGCGCCCCGAACACTTCATCGAGATCCTGGAGCGGATCTGGTGGCGGCTCGACCGCGTCCTGGACGCGCCGGCCCTGGTGGCGGGCGCCCGCTGGGCTGTGGCCGAGGCGCTGCTGGCGGGCACCACCACCCTCATCGACCACCACGAGTCACCCAACCTCATCGCGGGGTCCCTGGATCTGCTGGCGGAAGTCTTCGACGAGCTCGGGGCCCGCGGGGCGCTCTGCTACGGCGCCACCGAGCGCAACGGTGGGCTGGCCGAGGGGCGGGCGGGGCTGGCCGAGTGCGCGCGCTTCGTGCGGGCCAACCGCCGCCCCAGGGTGCGCGGCCTGGTGGGGCTGCACGCCGCCTTCACCGTGTCCGACACCCTCATCGAGGAAGCCGCGGCGCTGGCCAGCGAGCTGGCGGTGCCGGTGCACGTGCATGTGGCCGAGGGCGTGGCCGACGTGCAGCACGCCCGCGCGCTGGGCTACCGCGGCCCCCTGGAGCGCCTGCGCACCCTGGGGGCGCTGCCGCCGGGCAGCCTGGCCATCCACGGGGTCCACCTGACCCCGCAGCAGGTGGCCTCGGCGCCGCATATCTGGTGGGTGCAGAACCCCCGCAGCAACCAGGGCAACGGCGTGGGCTACCCCCACGGCCTGGTGGGCGCCGAGGGCCGCGTGGCCCTGGGCACCGACGGCTACCCCGCGCAGATGGACGCCGAGCTGGCCGAGCTGCGCGAGCTGGACGACGACCCCGCCGTGGGGCCCCGCCGGCTGGCGGCGGGCCGCGCCCTGATCAGCGAGCTTTTCGACGAAGACATCAGCGGGCTGACGCCCGGGGCCGTGGCCGACGTGGTCGCCCGCGATCCCGATGGCCGCGCCCGCCACGTATGGGTCGCCGGCGCCCAGGTGGTGCGCGACGGCGCGCTGCTCACCGGCGATCTGGGCGCGCTGCGCGCCGACGCCGAGGCCCAGGCGATCCGGCTCTGGGATCGCATGGCCGTCATGGAGGAGATGGAATGAGCAAGCAGCTTGGGCTCGAGACCCAGGTGGTGGATCCCAGCGTGTACGCCAACAGCGTCATGCGCTTCCGCGAGGCGGGGATCCGCCTGCCCACCCTGGCGCAGCTTGCCGAGCCGTGGACCATCCCGGCCGAGGTCCACGACGCCCTGGCGGACGTGGGGCCCGACGACGCGCACCCCCTGAACCTGTTCCGGGTGCACTGGTACAACGGGGCCGACCGGCGCACGCTGGAGGCGGTGCCCGATCACGTCGTGCTGCCCAAGGCGCTGACGGGCGTGGACGCCCCCATCATCGTGGTGCTGGGCGAGCACTTCCCCATGATCACCGCCCACAAGGTGCTGGCGGCCTATGGCTGCCTGGCGCCCCGGCTGGTGACCGGCCAGTTCGACCCCCTGCACCACCGCGCGGTGTGGCCCAGCACCGGCAACTACTGCCGCGGCGGGCTGGCCATCTCGAAGATCATGCAGTGCCGCGGCGTGGCCGTGCTGCCCGAGGGCATGAGCCAGGAGCGCTTCGATTGGCTGGAGCGCTGGGCCTTGGAGCGCCGCGACATCATCCGCACGCCCGGCACCGAGTCGAACGTCAAGGAGATCTACGACGAGTGCGCCCGCCTGGAGCAGGTGCCGAGCAACGTGATCTTCAACCAGTTCTGCGAGTACGGGAACCACCTGGTGCACTACGCGGTGACCGGGCGGGCGCTGGCCCATGTGTTCAAGCACCTGCAGGCCGATCAGCCGGCGCTGCGCCTGTTCGGCTTCGTGTCGGCCACCGGCTCGGCGGGCACGCTGGCGGCGGGCGACTGGCTGAAGGACGAGTTCGGCACCCGGATCGCGGCCATGGAGGCCGTGGAGTGCCCGACCCTGCTGGCCAACGGCTTCGGCGAGCACAACATCCAGGGCATCGGCGACAAGCACGTGCCGCTGATCCACAACGTCATGAACACCGACTTCGTCATCGGCGTGAGCGACGCGGCCACCGACTCGCTGGGCCTGCTGTTCAACACGGCGGTGGGCCGCGACTACCTCATCGAGCGCAAGGGCGTGCCCGCCGAGCTGGTGGCGCGCCTGCCGTCCCTGGGCTTCTCGGGCATCGCCAACGTACTGGGCGCCATCAAGATGGCCCGGCAGCAGGGCCTGGGCGCCGACGACGCCATCATCACCGTGGCCACCGACGGCTACACCATGTACGGCAGCGAGAACGCCAAGATCCTCAAGCAGCGCTTCGGGGGCGACTTCGACCGCCTGGACGCCGCCGAAGTGTTCGGCCAGCACCTGGCCGGCCAGGGCGTGGATCACATGGAGGAGCTGGACCACGCCGCGCGCACCCGCATGTTCAACCTGGGCTACTTCACCTGGGTGGAGCAGCAGGGCGTGAGCCTGCAGGACTTCCAGGCCCGGCGCGATCAGCGCTTCTGGCGGGGCCTGCGCGAGTACCTGGGCACCTGGGACACGCTCATCGAGCAGTTCAACCAGCAGACGGGGCAGGCGGACTGATGGATCCGGGGGTGCGCCTGCGCTGCTTCGGCTGTGGGGCGGAGCCCGAGGGCCCGCACCCCTTCGCGTGCCCCAACCGCGGGCAGGGCGACGTGGATCACGTCGTGCGCCGCGAGCTGCCGGCCTTCGCCCCGCCCGACCGGCAGTTCAATCACCCCTTCCTGCGCTACCGCCACCGGCTGGCGAGCTGGCACCGCGCCCAGGCCAACGGCTGGTCCGACGAGGAGTTCGTCAACGGCGTCATGCGGCTGGATCACGCCGTGGCGGCGGTGGACGGCGCCGGCTTCCAGCCCTCGCCCGTGGTGGGGCTGGCCATGGCGGCGACCGCCCTGGGCGTGCGCGAGGTCGAGGCCCTGGTCACCGCCGACGACGTGTCGGGCAGCCACAAGGCGCGCCATCTGTTCGGCGTCGCCCTGCACCTGATGGTGGCCGGCGGCCCCAAGCGGGAGCTGGCCATCGCGAGCTGCGGCAACGCTGCGCTGGCGGCGGCGGTGGTGGCCCGGGCGCTGGAGTGGCCGCTGCGGGTCTTCATCCCCACCGACGCCCCCGCGACGGTGGTGGCGCGGCTGCACGCGCTGCAGGCCCAGGTGCAGATCTGCGAGCGAGATCCGAAGGTTCCGGGCGATCCCACCTACCACGCCTTCCGGGCGGCGGTGGACGGCGGCGCGCTGCCCTTCTGCTGCCAGGGGCCCGACAACGGGCTCACCATCGAGGGCGGCATGACCCTGGGCTACCGCTGGGCCGAGTACTGGGCTTCGCGTGGCCAGGTGCCCGATCACCTGCTCATCCAGGTGGGGGGTGGAGCCCTGGGCAGCGCCATCGGGGCGGCCCTGCGCGAGGCCCACGCCGCCGGCTGCATCCCCCGCCTGCCGCGGATCCATGTGGTGCAGACCCACGGCGCCTTCCCCATGAAGCGGGCCCTGGAGCGCCTGGCGGGGCGGGGCTGGGGCGTGGCGGCGGCCGCCCGGCAGCGCAGCGCCTACATGTGGCCGTGGGAGACGCCGCCCGAGAGCCTGGCCCACGGCATCCTGGACGACGAGACCTATGACTGGGTGGCCCTGGCCGAGCACGTCCTGGCCACCCACGGGCAGGCGGTGCTGGCCGCCGAGCCCCCCCTGCGGCGGGCGCAGGCCCTGGCCAAGCTGGCCGGGGTGCAGAGCTGCGTCACCGGCGCCGCCGGCCTGGCCGGCGCCTTCTCCGCCGCCCACCTCTTTGCGCCCACGGATCACCTGGCGGTGATCCTCAGCGGGCACGACCGGAGTGATCCATGAGCGATCCCCTGGTGATCGCGATGGGCGGGCACTCGCTGCTCGACCCCAAGCTGCCCCCCACGGTGGAGCATCAGTTCGAGGTCACCGCCAAGGCCATGCGGCCGGTGGCCGAGCTGGTGGCCCGCGGCGAGCACGTGGTGCTCACCCACGGCAACGGCCCCCAGGTGGGCTTCATGCAGCTCCGCGCCGAGCTGGCCGCGGGCTCGGTGCACCGGGTGCCGCTGGACAGCCTGGTGGCCGACACCCAGGGCAGCCTGGGCTACATGATCCAGCGCGCCCTGCGCCACGACCTGGTGGGCCGCGCCGAGATCGAGGTGGTGAGCGTGGTCACCGAGGTCATCGTCGACCACGACGACGCCGCCTTCACCGAGCCCACCAAACCCATCGGGCGCTTCTACCCCGAGGCCGAGGCCCGGGCCCACGCCGCCGAGTTCGGCTGGAAGATCGTCGAGGACGCCGGCCGCGGCTGGCGCCGGGTGGTGCCCTCGCCGGGGCCCGTCGAGATCGTCCAGCTCCCCACCATTCAGCGCCTGGTGGACGCCGGCGTCACGGTGGTGGCGTGCGGCGGCGGCGGCATCCCGGTGGAGCGCGACGCCGAGCAGGGCCACCTGCAGGGCCTCGAGGCGGTCATCGACAAGGACCGCACCAGCGCCCTGCTGGCGAACGGCCTGGGCGCCGAGCGGCTGGTGATCACCACCGGCGTCGACGCCGTGTACCTGGACTTCCGCACCGCCCCCAAGCGGGTGGCGCGCCTGACCGCGGCCGAGGCCGCGGCGCACCTGGCGGCCGGGCAGTTCCCCGCCGGGAGCATGGGGCCCAAGATCGAGGCGGCCCTGTGGTTCCTGGCGCGGGGCGGCCGCCAGGTCATCATCTGTCACCCCGACGACCTGCTGGCGGCCTGTGAGGGCCGCGCCGGCACCCTCCTCACGAAAGAGGCCACGCCATGACTGGTGATCGCCTGGACCCCCAGGCCGTCGCGGCCCTGCTGGGTCGCAGCCTGCTGAAGACCCCCGACTACGACGACGCCGCGCTCGACGCCCTGATCGGCGCCGCCGAGGCCTTCGCGCGCCTGGACAAGGCCGGGGTGAAGACGCCGTTCCTGCCCCACGAGCTGGCCTACGCCGTGTTCTTCGACAACAGCACCCGCACCAAGAGCGCGTGGGCGGGGGCGGCGGCGCGCCTGGGCATGCAGCCGGTCATCGTGGACGGCAGCAGCACCCAGGTGGCCCACGGCGAGACCGCCGAGGAGACGGGCGCCATGCTGGGCATGAACGCCCACGCCATGGGCATCCGCCACGACCTCATCCTGGGTGAGGGCCGGGCGTTCCTGAAGGACCTGAAGAAGGGCATCGACGACTACCTGGGCGCCACCGAGGACCCCCGCCAGGTGCCCATCGTCAACCTGCAGTGCGACCTGGACCACCCCACCCAGTCGCTGGCCGATCTGCTCTTCCTGCGCGAGAAGTTCGGCGACGTGCGCGGCAAGAAGATCACCGTGAGCTGGGCCTACTCGCCCAGCTACGCCAAGCCCCTGAGCGTGCCCCAGGGCCTGATCATGCTGCTCAGCCGCTTCGGCGCCGATCTCACCCTGGCCCACCCCGAGGGCTACCCGCTGCTGGACGAGGCCCTGGACGTGGCCCGCACCCAGAGCGCGGCCAGCGGCGGCTCCTTCACGGTCACCCACGACATGGACGCGGCCTTCCAGGGCGCCCACGTGGTCTACCCCAAGAGCTGGGGCCCGCTGGACATGATGTGGGAGCGGGTGCAGCACAAGGACAAGCTGGCCCAGATCGAGGCCCGGATGCTGGCGCAGAACGCCCAGCACAAGGACTGGATCTGCGACGAGCGGCGCATGGCGCTCACCGCCGACGCCCAGTACATGCACTGCCTGCCCGCCGACATCGGCGACGAGGTGGCCCACAGCGTGCTCGACCGCTTCCGGGTGGATCTGGCCCGCGAGGCCAACAAGAAGGTCTACGTCATCATGGCCATGCTCGCGACCGCCAAGGTCCCCGGGCTGGCCGAGAAGCTGAACAAGGCGCTGGAGGGCCTGAAGTGAGCACGCAGAAGACCCTCGCCGAGCGCGTGGCCGAGCTGGCCGCCCGCGACCGTGGCCTGGCCCGCGAGCTGCTGGCCGAGGCCATCCGCATCCCCGCCGACTACGTGGACCGGCCCGTCGAGGCTGGGGGCGACCCCCTGTGCGGCCTGAGCAACCACGAGGGCCCGCGCCTGGAGTACCTGAAGCGCCGCATCGTCGAGATCGGCGCCGTGCGCCACCCCGAGGACGTGCAGATCGACGCCTTCGGCAACCTGGTGTGGACGGTGCAGGACCCCGATGACGGGATCCTGCCCGCCGACAAGAAGGTCATCTACTTCGACGGCCACAGCGACACCGTGAAGGCCCTGCGCAGCCAGTGGACGGCGAAGACCAAGGGCGGCGTGGACGCCTACGACGGGCTGGTGGATCCCGCGAAGCTGGACCGCGAGTTCCTGCGCGGCGAGCTGGGCTACCTGCCCCCCGACGACCAGTGGGACAACCTGATCTTCGGCCGCGGCTCGGCCGACCAGCTCGGCGGCGTCATCGCCCAGGTGGTGGCCACCCGCATCCTGCTCGAGCTGAGCGGTGAGGGCGCCCTGAAGGGCGTGATCATCCGCAGCTACGCCAGCGTGGCCGAGGAGGACAACGACGGCGGCAGCCCCATGTTCGTCATGAAGTCCCTGGTGGGCGCCGGCCGGGACCGCGTGCCCGACGTGGTGGTGCTCACCGAGGGCACCGGCGACGCCCAGAAGGGCGCGCTGGGCATCTACCGCGGCCAGCGCGGGCGCATGCAGATCGAGGTCGAGGTGGTGGGCCGAAGCTGCCACGGCAGCATGCCGTGGGAGGGCCTGAACCCCCTGGAGTTCGGCGCCGCCATCCTGGTGGAGGCCGCCGCGCAGTATCGCGCCATGGATGGCTTCAAGGACGACGCCTTCCTGGGCCACGGCACCCGCACCGCCTCGTGGGCCGTGCTGGACAGCCCCAGCGACTGCGCCGTGCCCGACAAGTTCACCTTCCGCTTCGACCGCCGCCTGACCGCGGGCGAAGATCCCGCCGAGGCCGTGGCGGCCGTCGAGGGCCTGCCCGCGGTGGCGAAGGCCCGCGAGGCCGGCCTGAGCGTGGACGTGCGGGTGCCCCACTACGACCAGAAGACCTGGCAGGGCTACACCCCGGGCAACGCCCAGATCTACCCGGGCTGGGTCACCCCCGAGGATCACCCCGCCATCCAGGCGGCGGTGCAGACCTACAAGGACGTGGTCACCCCCTACGTCGAGGACGGCACCGCGGGCGCCCGCCGCAAGACCCCGCGGGTGGACCGCTGGATCTTCAGCACCGACGGCGTGGGCTTCCCGGTGCCCGCCGACGACACCACCATCGACGCCCAGGGCAAGGGCTGGGTCACCAGCGGCCCCGTGAAGTACCCGCCCATGTTCGGCTTCGGCCCCGGCATCGAGCAGAACACCCACAAGATCGGCGAGTGCGCCGACGCCCGGAACCTGGAGCGCGCGGTGGCCTTCCTCGCGCGGTTCCCCCAGGTGTTCGCCAACGGCTGAGCCAGGGGGCGCGGCCTTCGCGCCTCAGCCGCTCGACGTCAGCCACGGCGCGATGCGATGCCTCCCGGTGGGCTCCTGGGGCGCGGTCTCCCACGCCCGCGCCAGCGCATCGGGCCAGAGCCCCGCGGGCAGCACCGACGCCGGGACGTTGGCCCCGGGGAAGGTCACCAAGGGCACGTACTCGCCCACCAGCCGCCCGCCCGGGAGCTGGTGGCGCCCCACCAGCACCGTACTCTGGCGGATTGAGCGTCCCCCGGTGAGGTGCCCCGGCAGCCGGGTGGCCAGGCCGTGGCCCCAGCGGTCCATCGCCCCCCCGGGGAGGTCACGCGGCAGCCCCTTCGCCGAGCGGCGGCGCAGCTCGCCGGATGAGGCGAGCGCGCCCACGGCGTGCTCGAAGAACGGGTCGAGGCTGTAGACAACCCGCGCGCCCTCCGAGCCGAGGCCGGCGACTTGCAGGGCAGGCGAGGCCGCCTCGATCCGGCCCCAAACCACCCGCCCTTGGGTGGCCAGCGCCTCCGCCTGGTCGAGCTGGGCTGCCCACGGCGAGCGCCGCTCGGGGTCGGGGTCGTCGGGGTGCCCGAAGCTCTGAATCAGCGCGGCCACGCGGCCGCGGTCCAGGGCCTCTTCCCGCTCGGCGGCGAGGCGGGCGCGCGCCTCGACCAACTGTGCGTGTGCCTCTGGAAAGGGCGGGGTGAGCGGGGCGGGTGGAGGGGGTTGCGGGCGCCCAGCCGGTGCGCCTGCCCCAGCGTGCTGCCGCTCGCCATGGGCTGGACCCAGAAGGCGTAGATCGCGCCAGTCATCCGCCAGCAGCTCGAGCGCCGGGCCGTCCTGGCCCACAGCCTGAAGCGCCGCCGCCACCTCGTGGCTCCAGAGCCCGCGCCCGGCCTGCAGGGTGTCCAGCCGGTTCACGCCGGGCCGAGCGCGGCCCCGGCGCCACTGCTGCCAACCGATCCGGGTGAGCCCGACGATGAACAGTGCCACGGCCGCGGCCTCCCCGACGGCCATGCCGAGCACGGCGTGCGCCGGGAGCGCGAACAGGAGCGCCAGCGCCCCCAGCGCCCCCAACCTCAGGCCGGCTGTGCTCGGCATGGCGGGGGCATACGCGGTGCGCACGGCCTCCACCAGGGCGGGTGATGATGCCGGGTGGCCCCACTGTTTCAACGCGGCCCACCGGCCCGACAGGCCCGCCTCGGCAGTGCGCAGGATGGGCAACAGCCCCGGGTGCACGTCGAAGACATGCAGGTCCAGCGTGCCCTCGGCCGTTCGGAGCTCGCTGACCGCTCGGCGCAACGTGTCGGCGCGGTGCGGCCCGTGCTCCTCCAGGCACTGCGTCAGCGCGTTCAGGAGTTCCGCAGAGACCGCCGGATCCGCCGCGGCGCGGGCAAGCACCTCGCGCGCCAGCCGCTGGGACGCCTCGGCTTGGGACCACTCGGTGGGGCTGGGCATGGACCCTCCAGGGCCACGGGCCAAGAGGTCGAGCTCCCCCCCCTATGGCGTGCTGCCCGCACGCGCGCAAGGGTCGCAGGTCGCCATGGGCGGCTCGGAAGACCCGGGCGGGCGCTGCGGCCCTCGCCGAGCACGAGGCGTGGCCGAGCGGGAGCCCTCGCGGGCGAGCTGCGGTCAGGCCTTCTTCAGCGTGTTGATGCTCACGTGAGGCCACTGGATCAGGCCCGGCATCCCGTCGTTGCGGGGGAAGAACGCCAGCATCACCACCTGGGAGTACTGCAGGAACAGGCTGCCGTCGGCGGTCTCCTGGATCCAGAAGGTGCTCTTCATGGTGGCGGCGTTGGCCTGCTTGACCACGAACGGGATGTTGGTGATGCCGCCCGTCTGCGCCGTGGAGTCCACCGGCAGCTCGACGGTGCGCACCACGTCGCCCGGCACGGCGCCCTTCAGCAGCTCGTTGGGTCGCGTGGGATCGAAGATCCCCGCGAAGGGCTGCTGGTGGAAGAAGGCGTAGGGCTCCAAGTAGGCGTCGTTGAGGGTGTCGGTGATGCCCTGGGGCAGGCCGCTGAGGTCGGGGATGGTGGGCGGGCCATCGATCACCGCCGACTTGCCCAGCGCCAGCACCGAGTCACCGTGCGGGATGGTGGCCAGCCGGGCGATGTTCAGCCCCTCGGTCTGTCGATCGCTCATGTGGAGCCACAGCCCCGCCTCGTGGTGGATGGCCAGATCGGGCGCGCCCGCCTTCCCGCTGTCGGGGCGGTCGGCGGCCAGGATCTGGGTGACCTCCTGGTCGTAGTCCAGCACGGCCAGGGTCTGATCCGCCTCGGTCACCGCGCCGCTGGCGTCGACGGCGATGCCCCGGTTGGGCACGTCGGTGCCCACCTTGGTGAAGCTCAGCGTCTCGTCGTACTGGTTGCACAGCACGCGGTAGTTGAAGCCGCCGGGGCCCGTGGCGAAGGGCAGGGCGATGACGTTCCAGCCGTGGCCGGGCAGGCTGTGCCAGGTGCCGACGAGCTGCTCGAGCGGGCCGAGCTGCTTGAGCTGGTCGTCCGTGGCGGCGTCGGCGGTCACGCGGGCCCGGAGCTGGCCGGGGAAGGTGGGGCGCATGGGCATGGGTCTGTCCTGTGGGTCGGATGGGTGGGGCTGTGTGAAACAGATCAGGGGCCGCGACGGCTCAGAGGCCCGTGACCTCGCGCAGGTAGTCGCGGGCCATCTTCACATACTGCAGTGGGTTGGCCTTGGCCGGGTTCTGTTCGGCCTCGACCACCATCCACCCCTTGTAGGGGATGGCCGCCAGGGCCTTGAGGATGGCCTCGAAGTCCAGGCACCCCGCCGGATCGCCCGGCACCGTGAACACCCCGTGCTCGATGGCATCGTGGAAGGACATGCCCTGGGCCAGGGCCTCCTCCATGGCGGGCCGGCGGATGTTCTTCAGGTGCACGTGGCCCAGCCGGTGGCCGAACTCGGCGATGCACTCCAGCGGATCGTCGCCCGCGTAGGTCAGGTGCCCGGTGTCCAGCAGCAGCCGCACATCCCCCGGGTTGGTCATGGCCATCAGCCGGCGCACGTCGGCCAGGGTCATCACGCCCGTGCCCATGTGGTGGTGGTAGCACAGCCGCATGCCCTCGGCGGTCGCGATGGCGCCCAGCTCGTTCAGGCCGTCCGCCAGCGACTCCCACTCGGGGTCCTTGAAGATCGGGCGGTTGGCCACCAGATCCACCGGGCGTTGGTGGCTGGACTGCCCCAGCTCGGCCACCACCATGTCGGTGCCGCCCATGGCCTTGATGAAGGCCAGCGACGCCCTGAAGTCGGCGATGGTCTTGTCGCGCATCTTGTTGATGGTGAAGAAGGTGCTCGTCCACGGCTCCGAGATGCGCAGCCCGCGCAGCCCGAGCTCGAACTTCAGCACCTCGAGATCCTCGGGGTACTTGTGCCCCTGGCTGCAGCCCTCGTAGCCGGCCAGCGCCATCTCGCTGAACGCCTGCTGGTAGGGGATGCCGATGTCGATGTCGAGGAAGTCGTCGTTCCACCACGAGGTGGGGGTGACGCCGAAATACACCGAGCCGGGCTCGAACAGCGGCTTGCGCGCCTTCTTCATGTCTCGCTCCTTGGTGGTCCGTCGGGCGCTCAGCCCGTCACCCCGCGCAACAGCTCGGTGATCAGGCCGGTCCATCCGGTCTGATGCGAGGCCCCCAGGCCTGCGCCGTTGTCGCCGTGGAAGTACTCATAGAACAGGATGTGATCCTTCCAGTGTGGGTCCTGCTGGAAGGTCTGGTTGCCCCCGAACACCGGGCGGTTGCCGTCGGCGCCCCGGGTGAAGATCGCGATCATCCGCTCGGTGAGATCATCGGCCACCTCGCGCAACGTCTTCTGCGCCCCCGAGCCATGGGGGTGCTCGACGGTGTAGCCGTCGCCCACGAACCGGTGGAAGCGTGCCAGCGTCTCGATGAGCAGGAAGTTGATGGGGAACCACACCGGCCCGCGCCAGTTGGAGTTGCCCCCGAAGTCGTAGGTGGTGGACTCGGCGGGCTCGTAGTTCTCGGAGAGGGTCTGCCCCTCCACCTGCAAGGTGTAGGGCGTCTGATAGGCCTTGGACAGGCCGCGGACGCCGTGGGGGCTGAGGAACTCCGCCTCGTCCAGCACCCAGCGCAGGATCTGAGACAACCGCTCGGGGTCCACGAAGCTCAGCAGCCGCCGGTTCCCCCCGCCGGCGTCGCTCACCGTCGCCTGGTCCAGCAGCTCGGGGTGCACCGACGAGAACCACTCGATGCGGCTGAGCAGACCGGCGTGGGTGCTCGCCTCCAGGGCGTCCACGTCGAGGATGTAGCAGGGGAAGAGCGCGATCACGCCCACCAGCGAGCGCAGCTTGATCTGCTGGTAGCAGGTGTGCTTCGGGTCGTGGCGGTCGCTGACCTTCAACACATCGTAGTAGAACCTGTCGGCGTCATCCCAGATGGCGAAGGGCTGCCCGCCGTCGTGGACCGTGCCGTTGATGGCGTCGGTGATGAAGACGAAGTGCTGGAAGAACTTGATGGCCAGCCGGTCGTACTCGGCCTCGCCGGTCTGTCGCAGGCGGAGGGCCATGTCCATCATGTTCAGACAGAACATGCCCATCCAGCTCGTGCCGTCGGACTGCCCCAGCTCCAGGTCCTTGTTGATCTGATCCCCCAGCGTCTTCAGGCTGCTGCGGTCGACGATGGAGATGTTGTCCAGGCCCAGGAAGCCGCCGGTGAACACATCGCCGCCCTCCAGGTCTTTCCGGTTGGCCCACCAGGCGAAGTAGAGCAGGCAGTACCGGAACATGGCCTCCAGGAAGCCCAGGTCCCCGGCGCCCCCCGTGGCCGCCTGCTCGTGCTCGAAGACGCGCAACGAGGCCCAGGCGTGCAGCGGGGGGTTCACGTCGCTGAAGTTCCACTCGTAGGCGGGGATGGCCCCCGCGGGCGACATGAACCACTCCCGCGCCAGCACCAGGAGCTGGTTCTTGGCGAAGGTGGGATCGAGCCGCGAGAACACCACCGACTGGAAGCACAGATCCCACTGGGCGAACCAGGGGTACTCCCAGGTGTCGGGCATGGTCAGGATGTTGCTGGCGAAGAAGTGCTGCCAGTCCTGGTTGCGGTTGTGCCCGGGCGGCGGCTTGGGCTGCGCCGGATCGCCGTCGAGCCAGGTGCGCACCGCGTAGCTGTAGAACTGCTTGCTCCACAGCATGCCGGCGTAGGCCTGCCGCATGATGGCCTTGCGGTCGTCGTCCAGGCCGCTGGGGATCAGGTCGCCGTAGTAGGCGTCGGCCTCGGCCTGCCGGTCGGCGAGCGTGGCGGCGTAGGTGGCGCCGAAGGGGTCGCTCAGGGCGCTGTCCGCCGACAGCCGCAGGCGGACCGTGGCGCTGCCGCCCGCGTCGATGGCCACTCGCCAGTGGGCCGAGGCTTTGCTGCCGGTGAGGGCCGGGTTCACGGTGTCGGCGCCGGCCACCACGTGGTCGTTGATGCCGTCCTTGGGGTAGCGCGGCGACGGCTGCGAGCCCCACAGGCGCGCCTGGTTCGTCTCGTTGTCCACGAAATACAGGGCCTGCGGACCATCGCAGTACAGCGTCATGGGCGCGCCGTAGCCGTCCTCGCTGCTCAGGTCGGTGCCGCTGGTCTTGACGGTGGCCACGGGGCCGCCCGCGTCGCCCACCAGGGTGGGCGCCTGGGTGCCCTTCCAGCTCCACTGGTTGCGGAACCACAGGGTCGGCAGCACGTCGATGGTCGAGGGCTCGGGGGCGCGGTTGTGGATGGTGATGCAGACGCAGATGTCTTCGGGCCCGGCCTTGGCGTAGTCCACCTGCACGTCGAAGTACCGGTCGCCGTCGAAGACCCCGGTGTCGATGAGCTCGTACTCGAAGTCCTGCTTGCCCCGCGCGGCGTTGGTGTTCACCAGGTCGCTGTAGGGGTAGGCGGCCTGCGGGTACTTGTACAGCCAGCGCATCCAACTGTGGGTGGGCGTGTTGTCGAGGAAGAAGTAGTACTCCTTCACATCCTCGCCGTGGTTGCCCTGGCTGTTGGTCAGGCCGAACAGCCGCTCCTTCAGGATGGCGTCGCGCCCGTTCCAGAGCGCCAGCGCGAAGCAGAGCCGGTTCTTGTCATCGCTGATCCCGGCCAGGCCGTCCTCGCCCCAGCGGTACGCCCGGCTGCGGGCGTGGTCGTGGGGCAGGTAGTTCCAGGCGTCGCCGTTGTCGCTGTAGTCCTCGCGCACGGTGCCCCACTGCCGCTCGGACAGGTAGGGGCCCCAATACACCCAGCGCTGGCTCGGATCGTCGGCGTACGCCGCCTTCAGCCGCTTGGACTCGTCGCTCATGCCTTGCTCGCTTTGCTCGTCTTCTGAGTCTTGGGGGCGCTGCGCCGGCCCAGGGCCGCCACCACTTGATCGGTGACCCGCAGCAGCTCGCCCACGCTCCAGGCCTGGGCGATGCAGCCGCGGGGGGTGAACGGGGTGTCGCCGTCGAAGATCTCGCTGACCGTGCCCAGGCCCGCCTCGGACAGATGCCGCCCCAGGGGCGCCAACAGATCCAGCGCGGCCTGGGGATCGCCGTTCAGACGCAGGTGGGCGCTCACGTAAGGGCCGATGAGCCAGCCCCAGACCGTGCCTTGATGGTAGGCGCCGTCCCGGTGGGTCTGATCGCCGCCGTAGTGGCCCACGTAGGCGGGGTCGTTGGGGGCCAGGGAGCGCAGGCCGTGCTCGGTGAGCAGGTGCTCGGTGCAGACCTTCAGCACTTGCGCCTGCTGCGCCGGGGTCAGCAGCGGTTCGGGCAGCGAGAGCGCGAAGAGCTGGTTGGGGCGCAGGTGCGTCTCGGGGCCGTCCGGGCCGTCCAGCACGTCGTAGCAGTAGCCGGCGGCCGTGTTCCAGAAGCGCGGGAAGCTGGCAGCCACCCGATCCGCCGCCTGGGTGTACGGCGCTCCGTCCTCACCCAGCGCCGCGGCGAACCGGGCCATGGCGCGCAGCGCGTTGTACCACAACGCGTTGATCTCGATGGGCTTTCCGATGCGCGGCGTGATCACGCGGCCGTCGACGATGGCGTCCATCCAGGTGAGCTGGACGCCCGGGGCGCCGCCGGCGAGCAGGCCGTCGCGGGCGTCGGCCTTGATGGTGAAGCGCACGCCGTTGACGGTGGCGCAGGTGCCCTGTTGGTGCCGCTGGATGATGGTCACCAGGGTGGGCCACAGGTCCTTGAGGAGCTGCAGATCGCCCGTGGCCTCATGGTAGGCCCGGATGGCCTGGAAGAACCACAGGGTGGCGTCCATGGTGTTGTACTGCGGCGCCTCGCTGACGTCCGGGAACCGGTTGGGCAGCAGCCCCACCTGCGGATCCACGTAGCGGGCGAAGGTGCGCAGGATGGTGGCCGCCTCGTCGGCCCGGCCGGTGGCCAGGGTCAGCCCGGGCAGGCTGATCATGGTGTCGCGGCCCCAGTCCTCGAACCAGTGGTAGCCGGCGATGACGCTGCGGCCCTCCGGGTCACCCTGCGCCGCGCGGCGGACCACGCACTGATCGGCCGCATACACCAGCGCCTCGGCCCAGTCGGGCCACGGGCCCGCGCTGCGGGCGGCCTGCCACGCCTTGAGCCGCTCGGCGTCATGGGCCTGGCGTGTGGTCAGGGCCCCCTGCCAGTCGGGGGTGCCCTGCGGATCGGCGGGATCCTCGGCGCTGGCCGCCAGGGTCCAGGCGTCGCCGGGCTGGAGGGTGGCGGTGTACGTGGCCACCTGCAGGTGGCTGTCCAGGTCGTTGAGCCCGCGGTACTGCTCCACGGGCAGGAAGAAGTCGCGGTCCCAGGCGCGGGCGGCCTGGGCGGCGCCGGTGGAGGCGTAGAGCCGCAAGGCCAGGCCCGACGGATCACCCGGAGTGACGGTGACTGACGTGCCGTCGACGGTGATGGTGCGCGGCGTGTCGGGCGAGCCCGTGTTGTGGAAGATCCGGTTGTCGGTGATGGCGCGCACCGTGAAATCGACGGGCCCGCTGGCCTGCGTCACCGCCCACCGCACGAAGGTCGTGTTGGCCCCGTAGGCCATCCAGATCGTCTTCTCGATCCGCGCGTCGCCCAGGGTGAAGCGCCACCGCGCGACGCCGCCGTCCAGCTCGAAGCCGTCCAGGTTCAGGTAGCCGGCCGGGGACACCACCCCGGTGGCCTGCCAGCGGTTGGTGGCGAGCGCCCAGGTCTGGCCCATGTAGGTGACCGTCTCGTCCAGCTTCACGGCCATCAGGCGGCGGTCGATGGGCGGCCGCAGGGCAGCCACCAGGATGCCGTGGTAGCCGCGGGTCAGCGAGCCCCCCACCGAGCCCGAGGCGTAGCCACCGATGCCGTTGGTGACGAGCCACTCCCGGTCCTGGGCGGCGTCCAGATCGCGGGTGACGTCTGTGCCGAGGGTGATGGGCACCGCCTCAGCCCTCGATCCGCGCGAACTCGGCGCGCAGCCGGGCCAGCGAGGCCTTGGCCACGTCGTAGGCGCTGGGCAGGTTGCTGGGCTGATCCACGCCTGGGATCCAGTACTTGCGGCGGCTCAGCCGCAGGCCGGCGGCGAACTCCGGCACGGCGTTGAAGATCTCGATGGCCACGGGCCCGCGGTAGTGCTTCAGGATGGGGGTGAAGATGCCCTTCCACGGGATCCAGGCGTTCGCCAGATCGCCGCGATCAGGGGGCGAGGCCTGGCAGTAGTGGAGCCGCCGCGCCTTGGCCAGCGCCTTCACCTGATCAGGGAAGACCTCGGGGCCGGCCCCGTCCAGGGTCTCGTGGGCGCTGTCGATCACC
>JACKDL010000031.1 GCA_020633555.1 Myxococcales bacterium
ATCTGACGCGGCTGGAGGACGGCTACGTGTCGCCCGGCGTGTGGCGGCTGGAGCCCTCGGGCAAGGATCCCACGCGGTTCCAACTGAAGCAGGAGGCCACGGGGCAGTACCTGACGCTGGCCGGGCTGACGGCGGACGAGGCGCGGGCCGCGGTGGTGGCGCTGCTGCCGCGCGCAGGCTGCACGCCGTTCCCCGAGGCCGCCGTGGACGCCGAGGGGGTGCCGGGCCCGCGCGAGGGCGTGGACGGCGAGCTGTTCGGCATCGCCGAGCTGCACTCCCACATGTTCACGAACGTGGCCTTTGGCGGCAGCGGGATGTTCCACGGGGCGCCGTTCCACCCGCTGGGGGTGGAGCACGCCTTGGCGGACTGCGGGCTGTCGCACGGCATGGACGGGCGGCGGGACCTGGTGGGGCTGTTCTACGACGGGGGGGATCTGGAGCTGGATCCGGTGAGCATCCTGCCCATCCTGACCACGGGGGACGCCGGCGAGTTCGTGCACGAGACGGCCGGCTGGCCCACCTTCACCGAGTGGCCGAGCGCCTGGAACCGGTCGACCCACCAGACCATGTACTACCGCTGGCTGGAGCGGGCCTGGCGGGCGGGGCTGCGGGTGGTGGTGCAGCACGTCACGGGCAACTCGGTGCTGTGCGAGTTCGGGCTGGGGCTGGGCACCCAGACCATGCGCTACGGCTGCGGCGACATGGTGACCGTGGATCGCTCGCTGCAGGCGGTGCGCGACCTGGAGGCCTACATCGACGCGCAGTGGGGCGGCCCGGGCCAGGGCTGGTTGCGGGTGGTGGAGTCGCCGGCGCAGGCCCGCGAGGTCATCGCGCAGGGCAAGCTGGCGGTGGTGCTGGGCATTGAGATCTCGAACCTGTTCGACTGCCTGCTGACCCCGCCCGACGGCGAGGCGCGCTGCACGCCCGAGGGGGTGGAGGCCACGCTGGATCGCTACCAGGCGCTGGGCGTGCGGGTGCTGTTCCCCGTGCACAAGTTCGACAACGCCTTCAGCCCGGGCGACGGCGACGGCGGCATCATCGAGCTGGGCAACGTAATCAACGCCGGTCACTACAACGACAAGGTCGAGGACTGCCCGCTGGGGAACGACGGGGGCTTCGACGACGGGCCGCTCTCCTTCGGGCAGCTCAACCGCCCGCGGGACGAGTACCTGGCCCCGCCCGTGCTGGACTTCGCCGACTTCGTCGACGACCCGGTGGCGGCCGTGCGGCCCTTCTTCGGCGCCGTGCTGGGGGGTGGCCAGGCGGGCAACTTCTGCCAGCGGGCCACCATGACCCCGCTGGGCGAGTCGCTGCTGCAGGGCATGATGGCGCGCGGGATGATCCCCGACGTGGCCCACCTGCCCCAGCGGTCGGTGCTGCGGGCCCTGGAGATGCTGCAGGCCAACGACTACCCGGTGCTGTCCACCCACGGACGCACCCACGACGGGCAGACCTACGGCCTGGGCGGGATGACCGGCGCGGGCATTGGCGGCTGTGGTGATTCTGCGCGGCCGGGGCGGATGGTGGCGGGGCTGAACGCGCGGTCCGCCGAGCGCGAGGCGGCGGGCGCCCACCCGGGCGTGGCGTTGGGCTTCGATCTGAACGGGTTTGCCGGCGGCCGGCGGCCCCGGTTCGGCGACGACAGCCGCTGTGGCCCAGACCAGGCGAACCCGGTGGCCTACCCGTTCATGTCCTACGACGAGGCGGTGACCTTCCTGCCCCCCACGCTGGGCGAGCGGGCGGTGGACTTCAACACCGAGGGCTTCCTGCACATCGGGATGCTGCCCGAGCTCATCGAGGACGCCCGCCAGGACGGGGCCACCGATGAGGATCTGGTGCCGCTGTTCCGATCGGCCGAGGCGTTCGTGCAGATGTGGGAGAAGGCCGAAGCGCGGGCGGCCGCGCTCAGCGGGGAGTAGGCCGCGCGGATCAGAGCGCGGGCCGCAGCACCTCGGCCAGGAAGTGCCGCATGGCCGCCCAGCTCCGGCGATCGGCGTCGGCGTCGTACACGGTGCCGAAGGCGGGGTCGTTGGCCTGAGGGTTGGTGAAGGCGTGCATCACGCCCGGGTAGGCGTGGAGCTGCCAATCGCCCCCCACCCGCTGCATCTCGGCGGCGAAGGCGCCCACGTCAGCGGGCGGGACCATGGGGTCGTCCTGGCCGTGTAGCACCAGCATGCGGGCCTGGGGGCGCGTGGGCAGCGGGGCGCCCAGCTTCAGCAGGCCGTGGAAGCTCACCGCGCCCTTCAGCGGCAGGCCCAGCCGGGCCATGCACAGGGCGCTCAGGCCGCCGAAGCAGAAGCCGATGGCGGCCAACCGATCGGGATCCACCCCGGGCAGGGCGCGGGCCTGCGCCACGGCCTCGGTGAGCCGGCCGTGGAACGCCGCCCGATCCGTCAGCAGGCCGTTCATGAGCGCGCCGCTGCTGGCCCGATCGGTGCCGCGCCGACCCACGCCGTACAGGTCCAACGCCACGCCCACATAGCCCAGCGCGGCCAGGGCCTGTGCCTTGGCCTCCTCGAAGGGCTGCCGGCCGCTGAAGGCGTGGCAGATCAGCACGGCGGGGTGGGGCCCGGGCCCAGCGGGCCGGGCGACGGCCAGGTCGAAGGGCTGGCCGTCCAGGGTGTACTCAACGCGCTCCATCAACCTGCTCCTGCGGGGGTGCCTGGGGCTTGGGGCGCGCGGCCAGCCAGGCCAGCAGCGCCGCGGGGTCGTCGGTGATCAGCCCGTCCACGCCCATGGCCAGCAGGCGCTGCCAGGCCGCAGGGCTGTTGGGGGTCCAGGGCACCACCTTGACGCCGGCCGCGTGCAGGCGGGTGACGTCGGCGGGCAGGATCCACTCGTGGTGCGGCGAGATGACCTGCGCCCCGGCGGACCGGGCGACGGCCACGTGATCCAGGTGGTTTTCGGCCACCAGCAGCACCCGTGTGATGCCCGGCGCCCGCGCCGCAAGGGCCAGCAGGGTGCGGTCATCGAAGGACTGCAAGCTCACCCGCTCGGCCACGCCCGCGGCCTCGACCGCCTGGACGAACAGCTCGACGAACGCGGCCGGCGAGGGCGCCAGATCGGGGCGCCCGGGGATGAGCTTGGTCTCGATGTTGAAGCGGACGGACCTGGCCGCCGGGGTTGGGCTGGCGCTCACCCGCGCGAACAGCTCGGGCAGGCTGAGCAGGGGCGATCCCGGCGCAGGCACCAGCTTCGGGAAGCGCGGGTTCGGCAGCCCCGCACAGTCGTGGGCCTTGGCCTGGGCCAGCGTGAGGCTGCGGAGGGGCACGGGGGCCGCCAGGGCCGCACCCGCCGGGCCGACGCAGCGCTCCGGGGTGAGGAACGGGTCGTGCCAGATCACCAGCCGGTCGTCCCGGGTGACCTGCAGGTCCAGCTCGAGCGTGGTGACCCCCACCGCCAGGGCGTGCTGGAAGGCCGGCCAGGTGTTCTCGGGGCGCACGGCCCGGGCGCCGCGGTGGCCCTGGACGTCCAGATTGGCCGGCACGGCGAGCAGCGCCAGCAAGAGCGAGAGGGCGGTCACGGGACCTCCGGGGGGTCGGGGGGCAGACACAGCGTCGTCAGCACCCGCTCACCCTGCCAGCGCACCGGCACCCGCACCAGGGCGCCCACGGCGTAGCCCGGCCCCAGGGGTTCGCACAGCGTGAAGTCGAAGGCCCCGGCGGCGGCGTCGAAGCGCCCGCTGACGGCGCCGAAGCCGAAGTAGCGCCCCACCCGGGGGTACAGCGCCTTGTAGACGGCCTCTTTGGCCGAGAACAGGGCCGCCAGGCGGCGGCGGGGGTCGGGGCCATGCTGGATCCAGGCCCGCTCGGCGGGGTCGGCCACCCGGTCCGCGATGGCCATGCGGCGCACGCCGCCTGCGTGCTCCAGGTCGATGCCCAGGCCGCCGTGGTCGCGGCGCCAGGCCACGGCCGCCAGCGCCAGCCCGTCGGCGTGGGTGATGGCCCCCACCACCCCCGGGGGCCACCCGGGCGCCCGATCGGGGCCACGCCGCACCGGAGGCGGTGGATCCAGGCCCAAGCGGGCCAATGCAGCGCGCGCCGCCAACCGACCGGCCGAATACTCCTGCTGGCGCTTCACGACCGCGTGGGGCGAGAGCCCGGCCCGTTCCGTGGGCGCCAGGGCGGCGGGCTCAGCGTCGGCCCAGCGGTGCCAGGCCCAGCACACCGTGGCGGGCAGGGGGACTTCGGGGCGCACCGGCGGGGGCTACTCCCCCACCACCCTGCAGGCAACGGGGCGCGTGGCCCCGTCGGCGGTGATGCGGGCCTTGCCCTCCCACGCCCGCCCGTCCTCGGGGGGCGTGGCGGCCTGCAAGATGTCGAGCTCGATGTCGTACTGGTCGAACTTGGTGGCGTACCAGCCTGTGGGCCACTCGGGGCGCATGCGCGCCTCGACGTGGGGGCCCGGGCGGATCTGCCGCGGCGGGCCCACCTCTTCGACGAGGAAGCGGCCCATGAGGCGGCCGATGCCCTCGTAGGCGTCCAGGATGAGCTTCGGCGCGGCGGGATCGCCGGGGAACTCACAGATCACCCCGGCGCGGCGCAGGTAGTTGGGCGCGTCGTGGTTCACGGCTTGGGCGAGGGTGGCCGGCGCCTCGTCGGGCCGCGAGCGGCGCTTCGGCTCGAAGTTGCAGCCGGGCACGAGCGCGGCGGCGCCCAGGGCGAGGCCAGCGGCGATCATCCGAGAGTACTTCATGGCCGCAAT
Organism: Myxococcales bacterium; assembly: GCA_020633555.1. Lineage (GTDB taxonomy): Bacteria > Myxococcota_A > Bradymonadia > UBA7976 > UBA1532 > JACKDL01. The sequence continues at coordinate 4,705 of JACKDL010000031.1, forward strand.
GTCGCCAGAGCCGCGCCGTGGGGGCAAGCGCTGTGGGGCAAGTCGGTTGCGGGCGCCGCCAGGGCCCGTATTCTCCCCGTCCAGAACGCCCCCTGGAGCCGGCCCATGAGCACACCCGCGGACGACATCGCCGTCGCCGAACAGGATCCCCGCTTCGGCGGCATCGAGCGCCTGTACGGCGCGGGGGCGCTGGCGCGGCTGCGGGCCGCGCACGTCATGGTGCTGGGCATTGGCGGCGTGGGGAGCTGGGCGGCCGAGGCCCTGGCCCGCAGCGGCGTGGGCCGGCTGACGCTGGTGGACCTGGACGAGGTGTGCGTCAGCAACAGCAACCGGCAGCTCCACGCCCTGGAGGGCGCCGTGGGCCACCCCAAGGTCCAGGTGATGGCCGCGCGGTTGGCCCGCATCAACCCCGATCTGGCGGTGCACGCCGAGCTGCGCTTCTTCACCGCGGCCACCGCCGACGGGCTGCTGGCCGCCAGCCCCGACCGGCCCGGGCCCGACCTGGTGCTGGACTGCATCGACAGCCCGAAGAACAAGGCGCTGCTCATCGCCCGCGCGGCCGCAGAGGGGTTCGGGGTGGTGTCCGTGGGGGGCGCGGGCGGGCGGCGCGATCCCACCGAGATCCGCACGGGCGACATCACCCAGAGCGTGCAGGACGGCCTGCTGCGGGTGACCAAGCGTGCCCTGCGACGCAACCACGGGTTCGTGGGAGAAGGGCCATGGGGCGTGCCCGCCGTCTTCAGCCGCGAGCGGGCGGTGTTCCCGCAGGCGGACGGCACCGTGTGCCACGTGCCCGATCTGGAGCGCTCGCACCGAATCACCTGCGCCACCGGCTTCGGCACCGCCGCGTTCGTGACGGGCGCCTATGGGCTGACGGCGGCCGGGCTGGCGGTGGACTGGCTGCTGGGCGAGCGCCCGCCCGTGCACACGGGCCGCTGACGGGCGCAGCGCCGGCCGCTACTCGAAGTCGGTGAGGTGCTTGCGGCTGGTGGGCTTCACCGGCCCCTCGTTGGCCGCCTGGCAGCGCACGCAGTACTCGGCATAGGGCATGAGCGCCAGGCGCTTGGGCGCGATGGGCTCCTCGCACTGCAGGCACAGCCCCACCAGGTCGGGGTCCTCGTCCACCCGGGCCAGGCTGCGATCGATGGCGGCCAGCACCTTCGACAGGTTGCGGTTGCGACTCGACGCGATGGACTGGAGCATCTCGGTGAGGGGCTCGGCGTCCTCGTCGCGGCGGCCGTTCAGGTCGGTGCGGGTGGGATCGGCCCGGTGCGGGCCCTGATCCAGCAGCTCTTCGCGCATGGCCTTGAGCCGGGCGGCGAAGGCCTCGAGTTCGGTCGGTTCCATGGGTCCTCCAAGGCCACCGATCCTGCCAAGGTCTGCTTTGGGGATCCACCCCCCCGCCCCGGGCCGGCGGGCCTTCAGCGCCGGCGGCGGCGCAGGGGCCAGCCCAGCAAGGCCATGAGCAGCAGCGGGGCGGGCGGGGCCGCCGGGGTCGCCGAGCAGCCGCCTTGCAGGTGTGCGGGGGCGACGACCCGCACGGTGCCGGCGGGGCGCTGGGCACCCGCCACCCCCACCAGATCGCCGTCCTCGATGGGCGGCGGCCCGTCGCCCGGGGGCGTGTCGGGCGTCGCGGGTTCAGCCGGATCTTCGGGATCGGGGATGGGCGCTGGGGGCGGCGCGCGCTGCTCACCGCACACGAAGCCCTCGGCGCAGATGCCCGCCGCCTCGTGCCCGGCGTTCAGGCACACCTGCAGGCCCTGCAGATCGGCGCAGACCGTCGTGTCGCCCCCGGGGCAGTCGGCGTCCTGGCGGCAGGCCATGAAGCAGCGCCCGCCGCGGCTGCAGTAGGCGCCCGGGCCGCAGTCGGCGTCGGCGGCGCAGGCCTCGCACACCGAGCAGTCCCGGTCGGCCGTGGGGTCGCAGGCGTCGCCGCGGCCGTCCTCGTCCAGGTCGTCCTGCTGGGGGTTCGCCACGCCGGGGCAGTTGTCCACTGCGTCTTCCAGGCCGTCGCCGTCGGCGTCGGCCACCACCACGCCGGTCCACGGCTGGGGCGCCACGCCCCCCACCTCGGCGGCGCGCAGGCCCATCTGCCGCACCCAGTCGGCCCAGCCGGCCACCGCCGAGTAGGTGGGGTAGCTGCACAGCTCGCCGCCGCGGGACAGGGCGCCGAGCACCCGGCCCTGGCTGTCGAGGGCGGGGCCGCCCGAGTCGCCCTGGCAGGTGCCGTCGTCGCCCACCAGCTCGGTGCCGGTGACCCCGTCCACCCGGGCGCAGCTCGGGCCAGCGCACAGGATCTCGCGGCCCTCGATGAGGCGGCGGACGCCCGCGCCCGTGTCGTCGCCCACGTGGCCGTAGCCCACCGCCGTGAAGCGCTCGCCCACGGCCGGGTAGTCGTCCAGGCGGGGCTCGCGGGGCGCCATGCTGCGGATGGGGCGGTCGAGGATGAGCACCGCGATGTCGTGGCCGCAGGTGTCGGCGAAGCGCACCGGCACGTGCACCTCGCGCACGGCGTGCCAGGTGCCGTTCTGGGTCATGGCGGCGTCGGGGGTCACGAACAGCGCGTTGGGCGGGTAGACCTGCCCGAAGGGCGTCTGGCCGCACAGCACCTCGGGGCTGGCGATCTCGGCCACGCAGTGCTGGGCGGTGAGCACCAGGTTGGGGGCGATGAGCGAGCCACTGCACAGGCCGCCGCCCTCGCCGAGCTGCAGCGCGATGCCCACCACGCCCTGGATCTCGGGGGCCTGGCGCCCGCCCCGGATGGGGTCGAGCCGCTGGGCCACCGTCAGCGGGGCCGGCGCCTCGCAGGCGAGCAGGGCAGCGAGCAGCGGGAGGCAGGCAAAGGTGCGCATACCCCGCGGTTGAAGCAAGGGGCGCGCCAGCCAGAGAGGCAAGTCAAATCAAAGACTTACCACCAGCCAGGGTTTGTTGTCCCCAGCACAGAACGGCGAGGTGGGGTGTGGGCGCCTCAGCGCCCCGAGAGGCGCCGCAGGTGGGCGGTCACGGCGTCGCCCACGGCCCGGGCCGCCAGGGCCTTCAGGTGAGCGCAGGCGTGGACGCCCGCCGCCTCGACCTGGACCGCCACGGCCAAGGGGAGGTCACCCTCGCAGTCCAGCCGCCGCTCGCCCCAGTGCGAGGTGTAGCGTACCGCCAACATCAGCGAGCCCTGCCAGGCCAGGCGGCGAGCCCCCGGCAGATGGCAGGCCAGCCCGCCGGCATCAGCGTCGCCGCTCAGCCGCCCCACCAGGAAGTCGTTGCTGGCCACCGTTGGCTGGCCGAAGCGGGCCACGAGCCGCTCGCCCAGGGCGCCCGAGAGGGTGCCGGCCACCACGGTGTAGCCGGGCTTGAGCTGCGCCAGGCCGCGGTCTTCGGGCCAGCCGGTGCGCTTGCAGGTCAGGCCCTCGGCGCCGGTGACCTGGACGCGCACCACCTGGGCGGGACCCAGGTGCAGGTCGACCACCGCCGCCTCGCGCAGGCCCTGCACCGTCGTCACGCAGGCGGCCAGCGCCGCCAGCCGCTGGCGGCCGCTCAGCCGCGGCGTCAGCCCGCCCAGGAGGGCCAGCCCCACCGCCAACGCCAGCCCGACGCCGTGCCCCACGGCCCAGCCGTCCGCCAGGCCGACACCCAAACCCGTGGCCAGGCCCACGCCGGTGATCAGCAAGGACGCTCGGGCCGCCGCGGGGGTCGGCGGCCGGCGCCGGCCGCGCAGGCGATCCACCGCCACCCGCACGATCAGCAGCAGCGCGGCCAGCGCGGCCGCCCAGGCGGCGGCGAACCCCACGCGCTGCAGGGCGTACAGCGGCGCGGGCATGGGCCACAGCAGGCCGGCGGCCACTGCCAGGCCGGCAGCGGCCGCGGCCAACAGCAGGCCGGCGTCCAAACGAGGCCTCACAGGGCGCGGCCGGTCACGGAAGAGCCGCACGGGCGGCGTGAACGTCGGCGTCCGCCAGCGTCGGGTCCCGGGCCAGGGCGCGATCGATGAGGCCGGCCGCCGCGGCGGCGCTCCCCTGCCCTTGCCGGGCGCGCGCGGCCAGACCCAGGCCCAGGGCCAGCAGGCGTTTGGGATCGTCGCCCACCAGGCCCGCCACCGTGGCCAGCGGCAGGTGGGCGGCCACGTCCAGGCTCAGGCCCGCCGAGCGGCTGAGCTCAGCCTCGTCCACGGCGTCGAGCTGGCCCCCACCCTGCGCCGCCTCGGCCAGGGCGCGGGCGAAGGCCTCGATCTGCCGCATCAACAGGTCGCGCTGTACGAACATGGGCGCAGGGTGGCCCCCGACGCCCAGGGCCGCAAGCGGTTGAGCCCGGGTGGGCGGCCGTGTCACCGTGCCGCCATGCGGATCCTCGCCCTGCTGATGTTCCTGGCTCCCCTGGGCTGCCAGCGCTCGACGCCCGACGCCGCGACCCCGGAGGCGCCCACGGGCCCGCCCGTGTTCGTGCGCAAGGACGGCGCCCAGATCCACGCCCAGCTCGGGCAGCCCCTGCCCCCCGACCCCGTGGCCCGCGAGGCGGCGTGCCTGGCGGGGCTGGCGCAGGCCAAGCTGATGGCGGATGAGCCCGACGCCCGGGTGCAGCAGCGGGCGAAGGCGCGGCGGCTGGACTGCCGGACCTTCCTGGCCGAGCTGTGGACGAAGCGGGCCGAGACCTACGAGGGCGGCCCCAAGGCCGACGCCTGCCTGAACGCGCGGGCCCAGGTGCAGCACCTGCGCCGGGATGACCCCAAGGCCGCGAACGGGCTGGAGGCGGGCGTGGACCGGGTGTGCAGCGCGGCTACGCCGGGTCGGTGACGGTCCAGCGGACCCCGCGGGCCTGCATGCGGTCCAGCAGGGTCAGGCCGAAGGCGGTGGCCGGCGTGAGCACCCCGCCCGGGGCCTGCGGATCGGTGGCGGCCAGCAGCCGCGCCGCCTCGCACAGGCACAGCACGGTGAAGCGGTTGCCGGCGTCGCCGGGGTACTGGAGCACCGCCTTCACCTGCGTGCCGTCCTCGCCTTCGGCCACGTAGCGCACCCGGGTGAAGCCCCCGTCCAGGTTGGCCTGGGCCGGCCCTTCGCCCGGCGCCGGGCCCAGCCGCGCCAACAAGGCGCGGCCCCAGCGGCGGCGCAGCAGCGCGTCCACCGCCGCAAGCCCCGCGGTGGTGCCGTAGGCCCCCAGCCGGCCCTTGCTCTCCATGGCCTCTTGATAGCTGAAGTCGGCCCCATAGCCGGGCTCGTCGGCCAGCGCCGCCGAGCGGCGCACCACCCGGGTGTTGATGGCCTGCATCACGAAGGGCAGCCGCCAGGTGCCCCAGACGGGGTCGCGGTCGACCGACCGGCGGTCGCCGTGCCGGGCCTTGTCGTACTTGGGGCGGGCGTCGGCCGGGTTCAAGAGGAAGGCGTCGGCCATGGCGCGGTCGTCACCGGTGGCCGCCATGGTCAGCGCCGAGTCCAGGGTGCCGCCGTTCAGGCCGCCCTTGATGGTGTAGTTCGCTCGCACCGCCCGGGTACCCGTGCCGTGGGTCGCGCGCAGGTGGGTGACCAGGGCCAGGGTCCCCAGATCCGCCGGCACCGAGTCGAAACCGCAGAAGGGCACCAGCCGGACGCCCCCCGCGGCCGCCTGGGCATGGTGCCGGTCGATGACCCGCCGCACCCAGGCCGTCTCGCCGGTGATGTCGCAGTAGTGCGCGCCGTGGGCCACGCAGGCGTCCACCACCGGATCGCCGTACTTCGCATAGGGCCCCGCGGTGCTCAGCACCACGCGCGCCTGGGCGGCCATGGCGGCCACCGAGGCGGCGTCCTGGCTGTCGGCCACCACGATGCCCGTGGGCGTGACCTCGGCGGCCAGGGCCTCGAGCTTCGCGCGGCTGCGCCCGGCGATGGCCCAGCGCAGCGCGCCGGCGTGCTCCGCGAAGTCCAGGGCGCACTGGCGGCCGGTGAAGCCGGTGGCGCCGTAGATGATGACGTCGTAAGGGCGCGCGCTCACCGCTCAGGCCTCGGGCTGGAGGAAGCGGCCCAGGGCGCGGGCCATGGGCAGCGGATCGTGGGCGCCCGCCATCTCGCGGATGCTGTGCATGGCCCACATGGGGTTGCCCACGTCCACCGTGGCCAGCCCCAGGCGCCCGGCGGTGATGCTGCCGATGGTGCTGCCACAGGCCAGGTCGGGCCGGTTGACGAACTCCTGGCACGGCACCCCCTCGGCCTCGCACACCGCGCGGAACAGCGCCGCGGTGACGCCATCAGTGGCGTAGCGGGTGTTCACGTTGGTCTTGATGACCGGGCCGCCGTTCATCAACGGCTGGTGGGTGCCGTCGTGGCGGTCGGCGTAGTTGGGGTGCAGCGCGTGGGCCATGTCGGCGCTGACCTGGTGGCTGCGGGCGATGGCGCGGGGCAGCGCGTCGGCGCCGTCGCCGGCCAGGCGGCCCAGCACGTCGGTCATGAGGGTGGAGTCGGCGCCGCGGGTGCTCTGGCTGCCCACCTCCTCGTGGTCGAACAGGCTGAGCACGCGGCTGTGGGCCGCCGGCTTGAGATCATGGCGCAGCAGGGCCACCAGGCCGGCGTAGCTCATTCCCAGGTTGTCCAGCCGGGCCACCGAGATGAAGTCGTCGTTGGCCCCGGTGAAGGCGCCGTCCTGCACGTCGAAGAGCATCAGGTCGTGGCCCAGAATGTCGGCGGGGGCCACGCCCGCCAGCTCGGCCAGGTGGGCCTTCAGCCAGGCCTCGGGCTCGCCCTCCCCCGCCCACATGGCCACCACGGGCCCCAGGTGGCTGTGCTTGTTCAGCTTCAGCCCCTCGTCGTTGACGGCGCGGTTCAGGTGGATGGCCAGGTTGGGGATCCGGCAGACGGCCTTCGGGGTGCGCACCAGGCGCTCGGTGTGGCCCTTGGGGCCGCGCACCACCAGCCGGCCCGCCAGGGCCAGGTCGCGATCGGCCCAGGTGGCCACCAGGAGGCCGCCGTAGGGCTCCAGGTCGAGCTGCAGCAAGCCGTGGGCGGCCTTCGCCAGGCGGGGCTTCAGGCGCAGGTTCGGCGAGTCGGTGTGGGCCCCCACCACCCGGAAGCCCGCCTCGCGCGCCGGCCGGGTGCCCGTGCGGAAGGCCACCACCGTGCCGCCGCCGCGCACCAGGTAGTAGCCGGTGTCGGGGCTCAGCGACCACATGCGGGCCTCGTCCAGGCGCTGATAGCCCGCCCGCTCCAGCTCGGCGGCGGCGTTGGCCACCGCGTGGAAGGGTGAGGGCGAGGCGTTGATGTAGCGCAGCAGGCCCTCGGCGTGGGCGCGGGGGCTGTCGTCGTGGGGCAGGAACGAGGGGGCGTCGGTCATGGTCGTGCTCGCGCTTGGCAAAGGCGCGGCATCATCGCTGCTCAGCGCGGCGAAAGCGACCCGATGCCGAGCAGCGCCCGCCGCTGGGCGTCACACCGGGTGGCGGCAGGGGCGTCGGAGCAGGCGCGACCCGGGGGTTGTGCCACGTCCCGGTGACGGTGCGTTTCCGTCAGGCCCCAGTCGCCGAGAGGCGGGGGCCCGCAGCGGTCGGCACGGCCTGTGCTTGGTAGCCCGCCGTCCCTGAGCACGCTCCCTGTGCGGGGGCCCAGAACCGAACCGGAGTTCAGCGAGATGATGGACCTGCTCTTCAAGTCCCAGGCCGGCATCAACAGCGTCTTGACCATCGCCTTCATCTGCGTGATGGGCGTGGGCCTGGCCTGGTGGTTCAAGCGCAAGATGGACAAGCCCGAGGACTGATCCCGGCGGCCCGGGCCTCGCGCCCGGGCTCGAGCTTTCTCAACGGCCCCGACCCGGGGCCCTCGCCGCGGCCGTGACGCACCGATGAAACGAACCCCCGAACCCGAGCTCATGAACGACGTGGCGCAGGCCGACGCCTACGCCGCCGCCGACTTCGCCGAGCCCGACGCCGCCTTCGTGGGCGCCTGCCTGCCCTGGCTGGGGGACATCGACGGCATGGTGATCGACCTGGGCTGCGGCCCGGGCAACATCGCCCTGCGGCTGGCCCGGGCCCGCCCCGCCTGGCACGTGGTGGGGGTGGACGGCTCGCCGGCCATGCTGGCCCACGCCCAGGCCGCGGCGCCCGCCAACGCCCACTTCATCCAGGCCACCCTGCCCGAGCGCAGCCTGCCCCGCGCCGCCTTCAGCGGCGTGGTGAGCAACAGCCTGCTCCACCACCTGCACGATCCGACGGTGCTCTGGGACTCCGTCAAGGCGCTGGGGCGCCCCCGGGCGCGGATCTACATCGCCGATCTGCGCCGCCCGCCCACCCCGGCCGCGGCCCAGGCCCTGGTGGATCGCTATGCGGCCGGCGCCCCCGCCGTGCTGCGCGCCGACTTCCTGGCGTCGCTGCACGCCGCCTTCGAGCCCGGTGAGGTGGAGGCGCAGCTCGTGGCGGCGGGGTTGGACCACTTCGAGGTGCGGGTGACCAGCGACCGGCACCTGGTGGTGCGGGGCCAGCTCCCCGGCTGAGCCGCCCCGCTCAGCCGTGGCGTTCGTCGGCGGGGCCGGGGCGCGCAGGCGACGAGACTTCAGCGGGCGTGGGCTGCGGCTCGGCCTCGACGGCCTCGAGCGGGGCGTCGCCGAACAGGCGCTCGTACTCCAGCGCGTGGTGCTCGCGCAGGTGCTCGGCCGACATGTAGCCAGTGAAGATCGAGGTATCCAGCGGGAACACGTCGGGCGACAGGATCGACCCATAGACGTGCCAGATGAGCAGCACCACGAAGGCCAGCACCGCCTCGAAGGAGTGGGCGGCCCGCAGGGCGAGCACGATCTCGCCCGGGACCCACTGACCCACCTGCACCGGGTACATGAGCACCAGGCCCGAGACCACCATCAGCAGGCCACCCAGGACCATGCCCATGTACTCGAACTTCTGGCGGTAATCGAACACCGGCATCTTCGGCGGGTGGCGCCGGCGGCCCACGAAGTGGCTCATGTTGGCCAGCAGATCGCGCACGTCCTGGGGCCCGGGCATGAGCACCATGCGCATGCGCCCGGTGACGGCGCCCCACAGGATCAGCAGCGCGTGCAGCGCCGACTGGAACACGAAGGTCACCCCCGCGATGCGGTGGATGAGGCGCGTGTTCTCCAAGCCGCCCAGCGCGCCGATGAGCCAATGGCTGAAGGCACCGTCGGCGAACTTCTGCGGGAAGCCGGTGAGCAGGAGCACGATGAACGACGAGGCGACCACGGTGTGCTCGAAGCGGCGGAACAGGCTGAAGCGCTCCACCAGGACGTGGCCGTCCTTGCTGCGGATGATGCGGGGGCGACGGCTCATGAGTGGCCCTCCGGGTGCTTGTGGCCAGGGGTCCGCCACAGATCCATGAGGATGTGGGCGATGAGCCCCAGGACCATCAGGGGGATCATCAGCTTGTAGAAGAGGTCGATGAGCCACACGAGGGGGCGATGCCGCTCCGACGGCGGAGTGTGGGATCCCCAAGCCGTGGCGAAGCCGGCGCTCGCCCCCTCGTGGCAGTCCTGGCACATGGCCGCCGCGCGATCGGCGCGCTCGGCCTCGGACAGGTCCTTGAAGCTCTGCACCGTGTGGGCGCCGTGGCAGTCGCTGCAGCTCGCCACGGGCTCGGCCGGCGCGTCGCCCAGCGCCGCATAGATGCGGTTGCTGGCGCCGTGGAAGTCCTTCAGGTAGCTGCCCACCACCCGGTGATCCAGGCCGTGGCGCCCCATCACGGTCTGGTCCGCGTGGCACTTCGCGCAGACGCCGAAGGAGGCCGCGTGGGCCGTGGGTGTGTTCGGATCGGTGACGCCATGGGCGCCGTGGCAGTCGGCGCACACGGGGGCGTCGGGATCGCCCGCCAGCACGGCCTGCCCGTGGGCCGAGGCCTGCCAGTCCTTCACCTGATCCTCGTGGCAGGTGGCGCAGCGGTCCACCGTGGCGCGCCGGGGCGTCGCGGCCGGCGCCACCGCGTGGCTGCCGTGGCAGTCGATGCACGTGGGCGCCTCGGGCAGCCCGTTCAGGCGGCGCTCGTAGTGGATCGAGTCCTGGAGCGCCGTGGCGTGCTTGAAGTGGCAGGTGGTGCAGGCCTCGGCCGCCTGGACCTGGTAGTCGCGGGCGGTCTGGGCGGTGGGCGGCCGGTGCGGGTAGTCGCCCACCGTGGGGTGACAGTCCGTGCAGCCGATGTCGTCGCCGTGCACCGAGCCGTGGAAGCCGGCGCCGTCCACCCACGCGGGCAGCCGCTCGCCGCTGGGCAGCGTGAAGGTCTGGCCGTGCAGATCGGCGTGGCAGGCCAGGCAGTCCGCGTCCGCCCGTTCAGCCTGGGCGGCGGCGGGCGCGGCCCAGGCCACGGTCGCCAGGAGCACCGTGGGGAGCGTGGGCGCCAGCGGGCGCCGCAGGGGGGTCGTGGTGTTCACGGCTCACGCCTCCTCGCGCCGGCGGGCCTCGACCTCCTCGGCCAGCGCGCTCAGGCTCGGATCCAGGTCGGGGGCCAGCTCGGCCGCGTCCAGCGCCAGGTCATCGACCATGGCCGGCGCCTGGCCCTTGCGGACGCGCTCACGGGCGTGGGCGACGTAGGCCGCTGAGGGCTCCCAGCGGGCCTCGGCCAGGTACACATGCCGGCGCCACAGGGCCACCAGGGGCTGCACCAGGGCGCGGGCCAGGGTGGCCGCCAGGGCCACCACCAGCGCCACCGGGAAGAACAGCACGAACAGGCCGCCCACCACCGGGCTCAGCAGCACCAGCAGCGGCGTGGGCACCCGCCACCACCGCGTGCCCGTGGGCGCGTCGATGACCTCGCGGTGGGCGCTCACGTGGCGCACGCCCACGGTGTTCAGGCCCACGTACAGCCCGCGGGGCGCCGGCTCGTCGGCGGTGAGCACCCGCTTGCTGCGCAGGCGGCGCAGGATCTCGCGGCCCAGGCCCACCAGCACGATGAGCGGCATGGACAGGGCGAAGGCGCCACCGATCACGGGGGTGAGCATGACGCCGACCGCCAGCGGCAGCCGGAAGTACTCCGCCCCGTCGACCCCCTTCAGCCGGGCGCCGTTCGGCGCGTGGGCGCCGTCTTCGCCGCGCACGATGGCGCGCACGTCCAGCTTCCGCGGGGCCACGTAGAAGCCGGTGGGGACGATGTCCTGATTACGGTACCACTGCATGACCAGCTCCTTCGTCTGCCGCCGAAGATCCATCCCCCAGCGGCTGATTGGATTATCGGTCCGGGGGCCCCTTTCGTCCGTGGGCACGAGTGCCCAGCGCCCGTCGGGAAGTGTCCGCAGGATCCTCTGGAGACTTTTCCCCAGGCCGCGGGCCCGAGGGCGCCTCCCCCTCGGGAAAACCGCCCAGAGGGCGGCCGCTCCAGGTGCTAACCTGCGGCCGTGAGCCTCTGGACCCACATCGCCCACGGGCTGCTGGCGTTCCTGTGGGCGCAGGCCGCCCGGCGCCTGCTGGGCCCTCGCGATCCCGCCCTGGCGGTGCGGGCCATGGCGGGCGTGCTGCTGCTGCCCCCCCTGGTGGCCATCGCCCAGCTCGCGCTGGCGCCCCGGGGTTGGTGGCCCCTGTCGACCCAGGCGGCGTGGCTCGAGGCGCGCGGCTGGGGGTGGCCCCTGTGGGCGCTGGCGGCGGGCACCGGGCTGCTGTTTCTGGCGCAGGAGCTCTGGCCGCTGATCGGGCGGGACCGGGCCTGGCAAGGCGCCGCGCGGGCGCGAGACGCTCGGCTGGACGCCGCCTGGGCCCAGGTGGCCGCGCTGCACCCCAAAGCCGCCCAGCTCAGCGCCTGGGTGCTCGAGACCCCCACCCCCGTCGCGGCCCTCGCGGGCCTGACCTCACCGCGGATCGTGGTGTCGCGCTGCCTGCTGGACGCCCTGGACGACCGACAGCTCCAGGCCCTGCTGGCCCACGAGCTGGCCCACGCGCTGCGCGGGGGCAACCGCTGGCTGGCCCTGCTGTGGCTGGCCCGGGCGGTGCAACCGCTCAGCCCCGCCGCGCTGGTGGCCTTCCGGCTGCTGGTGGAGGACGAGGAGGCCGCCTGCGACGCCGCGGGGGCGGCCCTCACGGGGCGCCCGGCCGACCTGGCGAGCGTGCTGTTGGTGGTGGAGCGGCTGCGCCTGGACCTGCACGCCCTGCCCCACGAGGAGCGCCCGGAGGACACCCGGCACCTGCTGATCCGCCAGCGGGTGCGGCGCCTGCTCGACGGGCCGGGGCGGCGCCCTCACCCCCTGGCCGAGGCGGGCAGCGCGGCGCTGCTCGCGGCGCTGCTGCTGGGCATCACCTAAACCGGGCCCTCACTTGAGCTGGGTCAGCCCCACCCGCAGCGCGAAGTGCACCAGCTTGCTGTGGTTGTGGATGTCCAGCTTGTCCATGAGGTTGGCCCGGTGGGCCATGGCCGTCTTCACCGCGATGTCGAGGGCGGTGGCCACCTCCTTGTTGCTGTAGCCCTCGGCGATGAGCGTCAGGACCTGCCGTTCGCGGGCCGTCAGGCGCTGCAGGGCCTCTTCGTCGCTGCTGGGCCCCGAGCCGGCACGCCCGAACAGGTCGCGCCCGGGCAGCAGGGCGCCCGCCACCGTGGGATCCACGTAGGTGCCCCCGGCCAGCACCGCCCGGATCGCCGTGAGCAGTGCCTCGCCGCGGGCGGTCTTCAGGACATAGCCGTTGGCCCCGGCCTCCAGAGCCCGGCGCACCATGGCCGGCTCGGGGTACTGGGTCAGCACCAGCACCGGCACCGTCAGCCCCAACCGGCGCAGCTCCAGCAGGCCGCCGATGCCGCCCAGGCCGGGCATGCTGAGGTCCAGCACCACCAGGTCGGGCAGGGTGCGCTGGATGGCCTCCAGGGCCTCTTCGGCGGTCTCGGCCTCGGCCACCACCTGCATGGGCGGGTTGGCCTGGTCTTCGAAGAACGATCGCAGGCCCGCCCGCAGCACCGCGTGATCGTCCGCCAGCACCAGCCGCTTCGTGGCGCCCATCACCCGTCTCCCTCTGCCCCGTCCCGGGGCACGCGGACCCACACCGTGGCCCCTTCCTCCGGCGCCCCGATGATCCGCGCCTCGCCGCCCAAGAGCAGGGCCCGCTCGCGGATTCCCACCAGCCCGAAGCCCCGCCCCGAGGGCTCGGGCCCCGTGGCCCCGACCTCGAACCCGCGCCCGTCGTCTTCAATGGTCAGCGTGAGGGCGTCGGCCGTCACCCCCAGGGTCACGAACACGTGCTCGGCCTGCCCGTGGCGCACCGCGTTCTGGATGGCCTCCTGGGCCACCCGGAACAGGGCGGTGGCGGCCTCGTCGCGCACGGCGTGGGGGCGGTCCCCGTCGATGATGAACCGCGCCACCACGCCGTGATCGGCCTGGGCGCGCTCCACCAGCCACTCCAGGGCCGACACGAAGCCCAGGCTCTCAAGGATGGTGGGCCGCAGGTCCAACAGGATGCGGCGCACCGTGTCGAGCATGGCCCCCGCCCGGGCCTCCAGGGCCTGCAGCGCGGCGGGATCGTGGGCCTCGCGCGCGCTCAAGCGCTCCACCTCCAGGCGCAGCGCGGCCAGGTCTTGCGCCACGGTGTCGTGGAGCTCGCGGGCGACCCGCTGCCGCTCGGCCTCCTGGGCCCGCAGCACTGCGTGCAGGTGCTTCTGCTGGGCCGCCCGCTGCGCCCCTTCGGCGGCCAGACGCAGGTTGTGCGAGGCGCACAGCCCCGACTGGCGGATGAGGGAGGCCAGCCACAAGCGCCCCTGGTCCAGATCCGCCGGCCAGCCGTCCAAGGCCACCGCCAGCGCCAGGCCGCCCGCGAGCTGGATGTGCCCGCCGAAGACCCCTTCGACCCGCGCGAACTCGTTCACCGGCAGGGTCGCCACGGCCTCCAGCAGATCCGTCGCGCGGTCGGGCGGCAGGCCCTGGGTGCCCACCACCGGCTGGCCGTCGGGCGGGATGACCCGCATGGCGCCCGCGCCCGCCGGCACCAGCCCCACGGCCTGATCCAGGCCGATCTGGATGATCTCGGGCAGGGTGAGCTGGTCGGCCGAGTGCTGCGAGATGCGCTGCAGGCCCGCCAGGTGCGCCCGCACGATGTCCGACTCGGCCACGAGCTGGGCCCGCTGGGCCTCGAGCTCGTTCAGGGTGCGCTCCATGCGGCTGCGCCAGCGCTCGAAGGCACGGGCCAGCTCGCCCAGCTCGTCGTCCCCGAAGCGGCCCACCCCCAACGGCACCCGGTTGGCCTCGCTGCGGTGCACGGCGTCGGTGAGCAGGCGCACGGGCCGCACGATGCTGCGCACGGCCAGCCCGGTGAACCCCACGAACAGGATCAGCAGCGCCGCGGCGAGCTGCCACAGGCGGCGACGCCAGTCCAGAGCGGGCGCCAGGGCCAGGTGCTCAGGCTCCAGCACGGCCAGGCCCAGCTCCAGTCCCGGCAGCGGTGCGAAGGCCATCACCTGCGTCTGCTCGGGCACGGGCAGCTTGGCGCTGGCGTCGTCGGTGTGGCACCCGTGGCAGCGTCCGCGGAACTCGCGGCCCTCGGACACCGCATGGGCCAGCACCGCCTTGTGATCGTGGAACCCCTCGGCCACCACGGCCCCCGTCGAGGCCAGCATGTGGCCGTGGCTGTCCACCAACGCGAGCGAGACGCCCCCCAGCGAGGCCGAGGCGGGCACCAGCAGGTGCGAGGCCAGGGGGCGGAGCACCGCGATGGCGAACTCGGCATCGCCGGCCTCGGGGTGATCCACCGGCGCCGCCAGCAGGAGCACCGCGCCCCCCTCACCGGTGACCAGATGGGACACGGCCACGTCGCCCCGGCGGCGCGCTCGGGTCACCAGCTCGCCCACGTCGGCCCCCTCGGGCAGCGGGGTGGGCAGCGCCGGCTCGGGCAGAAGGCGCCCGTCGCCATCGGCGGCGTAGATCCCGTCGAACACCGCCTTGCGGGCGCTGCACTTCAGCACGTCGAAGCCCGGCCCCCCGCTGGTGGGCACGCACGCGGCCTCACCCAGGGCGCTGGTGAGGCGGTCCAGATCCTGGCGCAAGCGAGCCTCGACAAAGGCGCCGGCGGTGCGCGCCAGGCGGGTGCGCTCGTCGAGCAGGGTCTCGGCGGCGCTGTCGACGATCTGCCCGGCGAGCACCATGACGGCGCCGAGCAGGGCGCCGCCGCCCAGGAGCACGAAGAGCAGGGCCCGCCCGTACAGGCCGCTGACGAGGTTCAGGCGCGCTGGCTGGTCCATCGGCACCTCCGGCCCCCACTTCGACGGGCCGGCCCCCGGGCTTGAGGCCCGTGTGCGATGGCGCCGTCAGCGCCCCCAGAGCCAGGCGGCCCCGCGCACCCCGCTGCTGTCGCCATGGGCGGGCGGCACCAGGCGGGTCTGCACGACATCGCTGAACACATAGGCGCCCCAGCGGCGGGGGACCTCGGCGTACAGAGCCCTTGCGTTCGACATGCCGCCCCCCAGGACGATGACGTCGGGGTCCAGCACGTTGATGACGTGGGCGAGCCCGCGGGCCAGCCGATCGCAATAGCGGTCAAAGGCCTGCGCTGCCGCGGCGTGGCCCGCCTGCGCCTCGGCGACGATCCGCCGGCTGTCCCAGGCCAGCCCCGTAACCTCTTGGAACCGATGCGCAAACTGCCGGCCACTCAGCCAGGTCTCCAGGCAGCCGTGGCGGCCGCAGTAGCAGGCGGCCCCCGGTCGCTCGTCGTCGGCGGGCCAGGGCAGCGGGTTGTGCCCCCACTCCCCCGCGATGGCGTTGGCGCCGGTCAGCGCGCGGCCCTCGAGGGCGACGCCCGCGCCCACGCCGGTGCCCAGGATGACGCCGAACACCACGGGGGCCCCTGCGGCCGCCCCGTCGGTGGCCTCGCTCACCGCGAAGCAGTTGGCGTCGTTCTGCACGCGCACCGGGCGGCCCAGTCGGGCGGCGAGGTCCTGGTCGAAGGGCTGGCCGATGAGCCAGGTGCTGTTGGCGTTCTTCACCCGCCCGGTGACCGGGCTGAGCGCACCGGGGATGCCCACGCCCACGGTGCCGCGCAGCCCGACGGTGGCCTCGGCCCGCGCCACCAGGCCGGCGACGGCCGCCAGGGTCTCGGCGTAGTCGTCACGGGGTGTGGGCACGCGCTCGCGGTGGCGCTCGACGCCGTCCACCAGCGCGATGATCTCGATCTTGGTGCCGCCCAGGTCGACGCCCAGGCGCAGGGTCTGGCTGTCCATGTCGCGAGCGTAGCGCGATGCACTACCCTGCCCCACCCCCCAACCACGCCGGAGGCCCGATGCGCGCTGCCCTCTTTGCCCTGTCGCTGCTCTGCTGGGCCTGCGACGACGGGCCGGCCAGCGGGCCGCACGACGACGCTGGCGGGACCGACCAGGCCCTGTCCGACCGGTCGCTCGCCGACACCGGCCTGGCCGCCGACAGGGGCCCCTCCGCCGACGCCGGCGCACCCACCGCCGCCCCCAACCTGGTGTTGGTGGTGTTGGACGACGTGGGCCCCGAGGCGGTCGAGCCCTGGGCCAGCCGCTTCGCCGCGGACGCCATCGTGGCGCCAACGCCCACCTTGGACGGGCTGGCGGCCCAGGGCGTGGCCTTTGAGACGGCCTGGGCCACACCCACCTGCTCTCCCACGCGGATCGGCCTGCACACCGGCGCCTACCCGTCCCACGCCGGGGTGCTGGGCCCGGCCGCGCGCGCCTCGACGCTCACCCCGGATCAGCCGACCCTCCCGAAGCTGCTGGCCGCAGTGGGCTACCGCACCGGGCTGTTCGGGAAGTGGCACCTGGGCGGCGCCGCCGGCGCGCCGGTCACCGAGGGCGGCTGGCATGCCTACGCCGGCCAGCCCGACGGGGCCCTGGCGGACTACTTCGCGTGGGAGCGCACCGAGGCCCACGAAGGGGGGCTGGATTCGGCGCCGACCACCCTCTACGCCACCACCGCCGTGGTGGACGACGCCCTCGCGTGGCTGGCGACGCAACCCGCTGAGCAACCCTGGCTGGTGATGCTCGCCTTCAACGCCCCCCACACGCCGCTGCACCTGCCCCCCGCGGCCCTGCGCCCCCTGCTGCCCGACGCCGCCCTGGACGCCGATGGCGACGGGGCCTGCGACGCCGATGGCCCCTGCGTCCGCGCCATGCTGCACGCCCTGGACACCGAGCTGGGCCGCTTCCTGGCCGGCGCCGACGGGCTGGCCCATGGCCGGCCCACCGTGGTGGTGGCCCTGGGCGACAATGGGACCGTCGCCTCGGCACAGCAGCCGCCCTTCGCCCGCCCCCACGCCAAGGGCACCCTGTTCGAGGGCGGCGTGCGCGTGCCCCTGTGGATCAGCGGCCCCCCAGCCCTGGTGCCGGCCCGGGGGGTGGCCACCGGGCTGGCCCACGCGGGCGTGGACGTGTTCGCCACGCTGCTGGATCTGGGTGGGGCCACCGCGCCCGCCGACGCCCGCGGGATCTCGCTGCGCCCCGCGCTGGCGGATCTGGCCGCCGAGCCGCGGGCCCTGCTCTACACCGACGGGGATCACACGGTGCGCATGGTGACCACCGAGGGCGCGGCGCTGCGCGACGGGATCCACAAGGTCCTGTGGCCCGACGTGAGCCAGCCGGACGCCTGGCAGTGCTTCGATCTGGCGGCGGATCCGGACGAACGCAGCGATCTGCGGGCGGGCGAACCGCCCACCGCCTGCGCCGAGCTGATGGAGGCCCTCAGAAGCGCGCGTTGAGCAGAGCGTAGCCGTTGGTCACCGCGTCGTCGGCCCGCACCGCCGGCCCGATGAAGCTGCCCCGCCAGTCACGCGCCAGGTGCAGCACGCCCACCCGCAGGAACAGGGCCTCGTGCAGCGGCTGCAGCCAGTACGCTTCGACGGCCAGCCCCCGGGTGGCCAGCTTGGTGACCAGCAGCTCGGACGGCGACCCCCAGTGGCTGTGGTGCTGGCTGCCGTAGTTCACCTCGGCGCCCAGCCGCGGCGCCAGCGCCTCGCCGATGGGCAGGGTCCAGCGCCCCCCGCCGAACACCATGAAGGCCAGATGATCGGCCTGATCCGCGGTGGCCAGCCCCAGCCGCACCTCGCCGGGGTACACCATGGCCCCGTCGGGGCCATACCGGGTCAGCGAGCCGGCCAGGAACAGATCCACGGCACCCCCGAGCTGGTTGGCCTGCACCAGGCCGTTGACCATCAGGTAGCTGCCCAGGCTGTCGGGCAGCTTCGTGGGCAGCAGATCACCGTCGGGGGTGCGCAGGGGCAACGGCTCGGGCCGAAAGGCCGGCAGGTTCACCAGACCGAGCTGCACCAGGCTGTCTTTGCCCAGCCCCGGCAGGGTGGTCTCGGCCAGCAGGCCCCAGATGTGCGTCGGCTTGATGCCCACGTTCTGGAACAGGCTGTCGTCCTCCAGCGGGTCGTACGGGGCGTGGCGGAAGAACGGGCTGTAGAAGAACCGCAGGCTCGTGCCCTCGCGGATCTGGCTCAGGCTGACGGTGAGCATCAGCGTCTCGAACTCGGCCTCCACCATCTGCAGGCCCCAGGTGGCCTGCCGATCGGTGAACTCCTTCAGCTCGGCGGGCGGCCCGCCCGGGGACGCCACCCGGCCCAGCGTGAGGGCCACCCGGTCGTTGATGAACCAGTCCAGGTACAGGCGCTCCACCCGCAGGGTGGTGTCGCGGGGGATGCGGGTGGAGCGCGCGTCGCTGCCCACCGGCCCCTCCCAGGCCTCGCCGAAGGTCTTGTACATGGCCAGCCGGCCGTGGAGCCGCAGCGGGCCGCGCTCGGCGTCCACCGAAAGCCGCAGCCGGTGGTTCCACAGGCTGCCGTTGAAGTCGTCGCCGGTGGGGCCCTGCACCGCCACGTTGTTCATGGCCACGCGGTAGGCCGCCGACCAGGCGAGCCGATCCGCCTTGGCCCGCCCGGCCAGGCGCTCCTGCACCCGCACCAGCTCGTCCACGTCGGCGCTGAGCACGTCCACCCGGCCCGCCAGGTCGTCTTCCGGCCCCGGCGCGGCCTGCTGCGCCTGGATGGCCGCGTCCACCTCGGCCTGCGCCTCGGCCAGCTTCACCTTGGCGCGCTCCAGGTGTTCGGGCGAGCCCTGGGCCCGGGCGCGCTGGCCCAGGCCGGGCACGGGCAGGGCGGGCAGGAGCAGGAACAGCCACGGCAGGGCGCGCATGGGGCCTCCGGGGGTCTGGGGATCAGCGCACGCCCGCGACGCCCGAGCCCCCCTGCTCGGCCCGCTGGGCGCTGATGTGACGCAGCACCGCCCGGAGCTCGCCGGGCGAGTAGAGATCGGCCAGCACGCCGTGGGGATCGTGGCTGCTGTGGCGGCGCAGCAGGCGGCGCCACTGGCGATCGCTCAGCGCGCCCGCGCTCACGGCCTTGGCGGTGCGCCCGTGGCAGCTCAGGCAACCCTGCTGCCACACCTGACCGCCCGACCAGCGACCGTGGCCGCTGACGAACGTCGACGGGGGCGGCGGGGGCGGCGCAGGCGCCGCGGGTGGCGGGTCGGTGGCCACCACGGCGGGGGGCGCCACCGGTGGCCGGGGTGCCGGGGCCACCACCGCCTCGGGCCGGGGTGGTGGCGGCGTGATGGCCGGCGCCACCGGCGCCGCGCGCGCCGGCCGACGAACCGGTCGCACCGGTGCCTGTGCGGCGGCGTGCACCGGCGGAGCAGCGACCGTTGGGGCAGCGTCGGGCGGGGCAGCGTCGGGCGGGGCGGCGTCGGGCGGGGCGGCGTCGGGTGGGGCCGCGTCGGGTGGTGCAGCATCGGGCGCAGCCTCGACGGCCGGCAGCGCCCGCGCAGGGGCACCGCCCCCCGCCGTGGGCGCGGTCGTTGTCGGCGCATCGCCCGTCGCCAGGACCGGCGGCGCGACCCCGGCGCGCTGCCGCCCGGGCAGCCCTTCGGCCATCGGCTGCCGTCCCAACCAGACGCCTAACGCCACCGCCAGCAGCACCAAGGCCGCAAAGGCGACCCACCGACCCATGCCCGGGGCGGGCGGAGCGGGCGCGGGCACCGGGCGCAGCACCGTGTCCCGCTCCGAGACAGCCCGCGACGTACCGGCAGGCGCGGGCGGCGAGGTCAGGCCGGGCCCCGTCTGCATGCGCTCCGCCTCGGCCAGCAGCCGCCGCTCCAGCGCCTGGCGGGTCTCGATGAGCTCGGGGAAGTTCGCCTGGTACCAGCGGCGGACGTCCGCCGCCGAGGCCAGGCCGCCGTGGCGCTCCCCCAGCGCGCGGATGGCCGCGCCCAGGGCCTCGGCCGAGGGGTAGCGCCGATCACGCTGCTTGGCGGTAGCCTTCGCGATCACCGCGTCGAAGTCTGGCGGCCCGTGGTCCAGCAGCTTGCTCACGGGCGGCAGCGGCTGGTGCAGCACCACTTTCATGAGCTGCGCCAGCTCCAGCTCGCGCCCCTCCACGGCCTTGCGCCCGGTGAGCAGCTCGAAGAACACCAGGCCCAGCCCATACACGTCGCTGCGGGCGTCCACCCCGCCCTCCAGGTGCTCGGGGCTCAGGTAGCTCAGCTTGCCCTTCACCGTGCCCGGCAGCGTTTGCTCGGTCTGGTGCTCGCTCTTCGCGATGCCGAAGTCGATGACCTTCAGAAACCCGCTGCGGTCCAACATCAGGTTGTTGGGGCTGACGTCGCGGTGCACCAGGCCCAGCGGCAGGCCCTGGCTGTCCACCGCCGTGTGCGCCGCGTGCAGGGCGTCGCAGGCCTGCACCATCAGGCGGCAGGCGATGGGGCACGGCAGCCGCTCCCCGCGCTGCGCCAGCACCCGCAGCAGCGCCGACAGCGACTCACCGTCCACATACTCCATGGCGATGCACAGGCCGTCGTCCAGCGCCCGCAGGTCGTGAATGCGCACGATGTTCGGGTGGCTCAGCTTCGCCACCGTGCGCGCCTCGTCCACGAACATGCGCTGCGCCTGTGCCTGCCCCAGGAAGTCGGGGCGGATGCGCTTGATCACCACGAGCTGGTGGAACGCCTCGTCGCCGAGCTGCACCCCCAGGAACACCTCGGCCATGCCCCCTGAGCCGATCAGGGCCAGCTTCTGGTAGCGCTCGTAGGCCGGGGGGCTGGCCAACGGGACCTCCTCGCCGGGGGGGCGGCGCGGCGTGACCATGGTCGGAAACTGCGACGGTCGTCTATAGCGTCGAGGCGATATGATCCGCTTCGCGACCCGCCCGACCACACCGGACATCGCAGCGCGTGCGCGGGCCCGCCGGATCCGCCAGCATGGCGCCATGCGCCGCCTCATACCCCTGCTGCTCCTCGCCGCCCCGGCCGCCCACGCCTGGGGCCCCGCCGTCCACGTCATGGAGGCCGACGTCGCCCTGGAGCGGCTGCTGGCGGGCCACCCCGAGTGGGCGGCCCTGGTGGACGCCCACCCGTTGGCGCAGAGCTATCTGCGGCTGGGCGCCCTGTCGCCCGACTTCCAGTGGCTCACCGACGCCCTGCCCTTCGGCCACGGCAAGGGCCTGTCGTACCACCTGCTGGACGCCGCCCCCGCCGACCGCCCCGAGCTGAAGCTCTTCGCCCTGGGGCACCTGGCCCACAACACGAGCGATGCGGTGTCGGAGACCTTCTTCGGCCCCCACGCCTGGGCCAGCCAGCCCATCGGCTACCACGACCTGCTGGCCGGCGTGCATGACGACGGCCAGGGCGAGGTGGAGCTGGTCTGCGAGGCCCTGGGCGACCTGACGCTGGCCTCGTGGGAGCCGGTGGTGGACCTGCTCTTCGACTTCTACCTGGAGGACGAGGCGGCCCAGGCCCGCGGTGCCGAGGCCGTGCGTTGGTACTGCGAGACGGGGGTGGCCTACACAGGCGAGCCCCTGAACTGCGAGGACGTCACCGCCGCCGTGCTGGGGCGGCTGGCCACCGCCGAGGAGCTGGTGGCCGGGCTGAACCGCGCGGGCGCCAAGCGGGTGGTCAACGCCCTGCTCGATCAGCCTCTGGAGCGGCTGGTCACCGTGGCGTTGGATGGCCCGCTGGCCGGCGTCCTGGGCGAGCGCGCCGGCGCCGCGTCGCCCACCTACGAGTGGGAGCTGAAGGCCATCACCGAGGGGCCCGTGCTCACCGACGCCTTCTGGGCGCCCTACGCCGAGCACTTCGCCGATCTGTCGGCGGTGTGGGTCGAGGCCCGCCTGGCCGACCGCATCGAGGGCTTCCCGGGCTGGGATCCCAACGCGCTGATCGCCGCCAACTGGCTGTCGAGCCTGCGCTTCGACCCCGAGCGCTTCGCCCCGCACCAGGGGCTGATCCCCGACGCCGTGCGGTGGCGGGTGGACGGGGACGCGGGCGAGGTGGACGTGCGGCTGTTCGCCGCCGTGCCCTACGCCGGCGAGGTGCGTGCGGTGGTGCGGCTGGACAACGCCACCGATCTGGACGGGCTGGGCCCGGCCGTGGCCGAGGCGCGGGCGCCCCTGGCGGTGGATCCGCGCGACTACGGCCCGGTGGAACCGCTGACCATGACCGTGCCCTTCGTGGCCGACTGGGCCCTGTGGCCCACCGCGCTGGGGCTCACCGTCAGCCTGCACCACGGCGACGATCCGCTGCCCTTCTTCACCACCGACGCCGACGCCATCTGGAGCAGCCCGGCGCCGGGCAAGCACCGGGCGTCGCTGCGCCACGTCTTCCGCACCTACGGCAACCCCTTCCCCGCCTCGCTGGCGCGCCCCGAGCCGCCCGGGACGGGGCGCCTGCACGTGGTCAGCAAGCTGCAAGGGCTGGACTTCCCGGTGGGCGGGCTCACCGCGCAGGTGGCCGAGCAGACCCAGCCCATCGGCGCCGACGGCCTGGCCCGGTTCGCCCTGCCCGCGGGCGAGCACGAGGTGGTGCTGGGCGGCCACGGCGCCATGGGGCCACCGCGGCGGCTGCCCGTGGTGATCACGCCCGGCGAGATCACCTGGGTCGAGGTGGAGACGCCGTTCCTCGCCGGGGTGGCCGTGCCCCCCTACGCCGGCCGCTGCGTGCCGGTGAACGGCGGCCTGAGCCCCGCCGCCCCGGGCGCGGTCATCCGCTGGCGGGCCCACGCCGAGAGCCCGGGCGGCGACGCGCTCACCGACCCGGCCCTGCTGACCGACGGCGTCCTGTGCCTCTGGGACGAGGACGCGCCGCGGCCCGAGGGGCTGCCCGACGGCGCGCCGGTGCAGGTGGTGGCCACCCCAGAGTTCGGCCGCCACGGCGTGGGGCCGGCGGCGCGCTCGGGCACCGCCCGGCTGGACCTGAGCCCCCCCGACTGGCAGGTGACCGTCGGTGCCCCCCCGGCCTGTGCCTCGCCTGGCGAGGCCCCCATGCGCACTTTGACCCTGGCGGTCGAGGAGCCCCACAGCGGCCTGGTGACGGCCGAGTATCGGGTGGACGACGGACCCTGGCTGCCGCTGACCGATGGCGACGACCCCGCCCCGCTGGCCGCCGACCGGCCCGTCCGGGTCGCGGGCCGAGCCACGAACGGCGCGGGCCTGGAGGGCGCCTTCGACGTGACCGTGGGTGGCGCCCCGCTGCCGGCCTGTGCCGAGCCCGCCGTGGACGCAGGACCTGTGGACGCGGGCCTGGCGGACGGCGGGGCCCCGGCCGAGACAGTCCCTCAGCCCGCAGACGGCTGCCGGACCACCCCCGCGCACGCCCCGGCGGTGTGGCTCCTCGGGCTGCTCTGCGGGCCGCTGTCGGGCCGCCGCCGGCGCAGGCGCTGAGCCCCGCGCCGAGGCGCCCGCCGCCGGGATCATGCCGGCTGGCCGATTTCGCTGGGCCCCACGCCCCGGCGCCCCTCTAATGCCCCCACATCGCACCGGGGGATCCCCATGACCCACCCCGCCCGCGTCGCGCGGCCGCCCGCGGCGCCCACCGCGCGCCCCGCGCCCCCGCCCCCCGACACGCCGCTGGACGACGCCCACCTGGACGAGCTGGTGGCGCAGGGCTGGACCACCCGCGCCGGCTTTCTGGGCGACGCGCTGGCGCGCTCGGTGCTGGCCGAAGCCCGAGAGCTGCGCAGCGACGGGGCCCTGCACCCGGCGGGCATCAGCCGCGAGGCCGTGCGCGACCGCTCGGTGCGCGGCGATCACATCACCTGGATGAGCCACCACCCCGAGTCTCCGGCCATGGGCGCCGCCTGGACCCGGTTCGAGGGCCTGCGGGCGCAGCTCAACCAGACCCTGTGGCTGGGCCTCACCGGCCAGGAGGTGCAGCTCGCCTGCTACCCCGGCGACGGCACCGGCTACGCCCGCCACGTGGACGCCTTCCAGGGCAGCATGAACCGGCGCATCACCGCCATCTGCTACCTGAACGAGGCCTGGGTGCCCGCCCACGGCGGCGCCCTGCGCCTGTGGACCGACAGCGGCGAACTGCTCATCGAGCCCACCCTGGACACCCTGCTGGTGTTCTTCTCGGATCGGGTACCCCACGCCGTCGAGCCGGCCTTCGCCGAGCGCTGGGCCATCGCCGCCTGGCTGCGCAAGACCGACCCCACCCGCCCGGCCCTGTAGACCCGGCGCGCCCCGCCCACCGGGGGACCCCCGGCCGGGGCACCTGCGGCCCTTTGCAAGCGCGCGGCATCGGCTATGATGCGCCCGAATCTTCGGCCACGCTGGCACAAGGAGCCCCGCCCATGAGCAAGTCGCTCTCCTCCGACATCGTCTTCCTCGGCTACAAGCGCACCGCCTTCGGCACCTTCAGCGGCAGCCTGAAGCACCTGTCGGCCACCGATCTGGCGGTCCACGCCAGCAAGGCCGCCCTGGAGCAGGCCGGCGTGCCCGCCGAGGACGTGGATCACGTGGTCTTCGGCAACGTGCAGCAGACCAGCAAGGACGCCATCTACCTGGCCCGCCACGTGGGCCTGCGCAGCGGCCTGCCCACCAAGACCCCCGCCGTCACCGTCAACCGCCTGTGCGGCTCGGGCTTCGAGGCCATCACCGCGGGCGCCCGCGAGATCCTCATCGGCGACGCCGAGGTGGTGCTGTGCGGCGGCACCGAGAGCATGAGCCAGGCGCCCCACGTGGTGCGCGGCGCCCGCGACGGGCTTCGCTTCGGGCAGGCCCCCGAGTTCGAGGACACCCTCTGGAGCTCGCTGACCGACAGCTACACCGGCATGCCCATGGCCATCACCGCCGAGAACCTGGCCGAGCAGTACGGCATCAGCCGCGAGGACTGCGACGCCTACGCCGCCCGCAGCCAGGCCGCCTGGCAGCACGCGCAGGAGATGGGCTGGTACGCCGAGGAGATCGCCCCCATCGAGCTGAAGACCCGCAAGGGCGTGGTGGCCTTCGACCGCGACGAGCACCCCCGGCCCAGCACCGCCGACCAGCTCGCCAAGCTCAAGCCCGTCTTCAAGAAGGACGGCGTGGTCACCGCCGGCAACGCCAGCGGCATCTGCGACGGCGCAGCGGCCCTGGTGATCGCCACCAGCAGCTACGCCGAGGAGAAGGGGCTCACCCCCATCGGCCGGCTGGTGCAGTGGGGCGTTGCGGGGGTGGATCCCACCATCATGGGCATCGGCCCGGTGCCCGCCGCCCAGGCCGCCCTGGAGCGCGCGGGGCTGACCATCGAGGACATGGACGTCATCGAGGTCAACGAGGCCTTCGCCCCGCAGTACCTGGCCGTCGAGAAGGCCCTGGGCCTGCCCCGCGAGAAGACCAACGTCAACGGCGGCGCCATCGCCCTGGGCCACCCCCTGGGGGCCAGCGGCGCCCGCATCACCGGCCACCTGCTCTACGAGCTGAAGCGCCGCGGCGGCCGCTACGCCCTGGGCAGCGCCTGCATCGGCGGCGGCCAGGGCATCGCCGTCATCGTGGAGGCCATCTGACATGGCGCGGCCGGACGAGAGCGAGCTGATCTACGACTGGAACACCCGGCGCCGGCGGTGGAAGCTGGCCGAGCGCCCCATCGAGTTCCACGACGAGACCCTGCGCGACGGCCTGCAGGGGCCATCCATCGTCGATCCGCCCATCGAGGCCAAGCTGCGCATCCTCGAGCTGGCGGACGCCCTGGGCATCCACAGCAGCGACGTGGGCCTGCCCGGCGCCGGCCCCCGCGCGGTGGAGGACGTCACGGCCCTGTGCCAGCACATCGTCGATCAGAAGCTCTCGATCCGGCCCACCTGCGCGGCGCGCACCCACATCAACGACCTGAAGCCCATCGCCGAGATCAGCCAGAAGGTGGGCCTGCCCATCGAGGTGATGTGCTTCCTGGGCACCAGCCCCATCCGCAGCTACGCCGAGGCCTGGGATCAGGAGCGGCTGATCAAGCTGAGCATCGAGGCCGTGGAGTTCTGCAACCGCGAGAACCTGCCGGTGAACTTCGTCACCGAGGACACCGTGCGCAGCCGCCCGGCCACCCTGCACGCCATCTTCACGGCGGTCATCGAGCGCGGCGCCCAGCGGCTGACCCTGTGCGACACGGTGGGCCACGCCACCCCCGACGGCGTGAACAACCTGATCCAGTGGACCCGCAACCTCATCGAGGGCACGGGCCGCGACGTGAAGATCGACTGGCACGGCCACAACGACCGGGGCCTGGGCGTGGTGAACAGCATCTACGCCATCGAGTGCGGCGCCGACCGGGTGCACGGCACGGCCCTGGGCATCGGCGAGCGGGTGGGCAACGCCGCGCTCGACCAGATCCTTTTGAACTTCAAGCTCTTGGGCGAGATCGACAACGACCTCACCAAGCTGACCCTGTGGTGCCACGCCGTCAGCCAGGCCATGCACTGGGACATCCCCCGCAACTATCCGCTGCTGGGCGACGACGCCTTCCGCACCGCCACCGGCGTGCACGCGGCGGCGGTGATCAAGGCCCACCGCAAGGGCGACGACTGGCTGGCCGACCGCATCTACTCCGGCGTGCCCGCCGGGCTCTTCGGCAAGCGCCAGGTCATCGAGATCGGGCACATGAGCGGCCTGTCGAACGTGCTGCAGTGGCTCGAGGTCCGGCACATCGAGCCCCGCGAGGGCCTGGCCGAGTCCATCCTCGAGGCCGCGAAGCGCCGCAACCGCGTGCTCAGCAGTGAAGAGGTCCATGATCTGATCGCCGAGTTCCCCTGAGCGCCCTCATCGGGCACCATGCGGGCCCGCCCCGCCCCTGAATCGACCGCTGGGAGCCGCGAGACCTTGGCCGACGTCGATCCCCGCTTCCTCCAGCTCCTGCGCGACCGCATGGGTGTGCCCGATCCGCTGATCCGGGCCGCCCTGCGCCAGCACACCCGGAGCAAGCGGCCCTTCACGGCCCACCTGGTGGAGATGGGGCTCGCCACCCCCGAGCAGATCAGCGGGCTGCTGGCCCAGCTCGGCCCCGAGGCCACGCCCGCCGTGCTGCCCCCACTGCCCCGCCGGCTGCGCTCCTCGGCGCCGCCAGCGGCCGAGGACCGCCCCGAGCCCTCGGCCGTGCCCCTGCCCCCCGAGCTGCCCGTCGCGCCCGGCACCCTGCCGCCGAAGAGCGCGCCGGTGGAGCAGGTGCAGGCGCCCACGCTCGTCGCACCTACGGGCAAGGGCTTCACCCGCGACGCCGCCGAAGACACCGCGCCCAGCCTGGACGTGCCGGCGGAGGCCCTGAAGTTGCCACGGCCGCCCCTGCCGCGGCCGGCGACGGTCCCGCCGCTGCCCCGCCTGCCCACGGTCTCGCCGCGCCCCACCCCGGACCACGCGCACGGCGAGCGGCCCAGCGGCATCGCCGGCCTGGAGAGCGAGACGGAGCGCCAGCAGATCCGGGGCCGGGACGAGGCCCTGCCGCCCCTGCAGCTCGGGGCCGATCGCTACGCCGTGGGCGCCGAGATCGCGCGCGGCGGCATGGGCCGCATCGTCAGCGCCGAGGATCCCAACCTGGGCCGCACGGTGGCCATGAAGCTGCTGCTCCAGGGCAAGGCCGAGCACACGGGCATCCAGCTCCGCTTCACCGAAGAGGCCCAGATCACCGGGCAGCTCCAGCACCCGAACATCGTCCCGGTGCACGAGCTGGGGCTCACCCCCGACGGCGACCTGTACTTCACCATGAAGCGGGTCAACGGCCGGACCCTGCGCGACATCCTCCGGCAGATCCGCCGGCGCGACGAGGTCACCGTTCGCACCTACACCCGCAGCCGCCTGTTGAACGCCTTCAAGCAGGTGTGCCTGGGCGTGGCCTACGCCCACTCCCGCGGGGTCGTGCACCGCGACCTGAAGCCCAGCAACATCATGTTCGGGGACTTCGGCGAGGTGCTCATCATGGACTGGGGGCTGGCCAAGATCCTGCCCCGAGCCCTGCCGGGCAAGGTGCAGAGCCACCGCTCGGGCCAGAGTCGGTGGGCCACCCGCCACGGCGAGGTCATCGGCACCCCCGGCTACATGCCCCCTGAGCTGGCGCTCGGGCAGCTCGACGACGTGGACGAGCGGGCCGACCTGTACAGCCTGGGCGCCATCCTCTACGAGATCGTCACCCTGCGGCCCACCTACACCGGCCGCGACGCGCGCACGATCCTGAAGAAGATGCTCCAGGAGCCGCTGATCCCCCCCAGCGAGCGCGCCCCCGAGCTGGACGTGCCCCCCGACATCGAGGCCATCTGCCTGAAGTGCCTGGCGAAGCCCATCAAGGAGCGCTACGCCTCGGCCCTGGAGCTGCACGACGCCATCGAGGCCTTCCTGGAAGGTGCCCTGGAGCGGGACCGCCGCCGGGCCCAGGGCCAGCAGGCGCTGGACGAGGCGCGGGCCCACGGCGAGCAGTACCGGGCGCTGACTCGGCGGGTGAACGGCCTGGCCGGCCAGATCGCCCAGATCCGCGCGGCCCTGCCGCCCTGGGCGGGCGTGGAGCGCCGCCGCGAGCTGTGGGCCGCCGAGGAGAACCTGGACGCCGCCCGCCGCGACCGCACCGAGGCCTACACCCGCGCCGCACAGGCCTACCGGCACGCCCTGGAGCAGGACGCCGAGCTCGAGGCCGCCCGCGAGGGCCTGGCCCAGCTCTACTGGCAGGCCTTCCGCGAGGCCGAGCAGCACAAGGACCGGGGCAACGAGCTGCACTACGAGGCCCTGCTCCGCGATCTGCTGCGGGCCCACCCGCAGCCGCAGTTCGCCCGCCGGCTGGCCGGCGACGGGGCGCTCGCGGTGCAGACCGATCCGCCCGGCGTGCGGGCGGTGCTGTTCCGCGTCGAGCCGGTGGATCTGGTGTTCACCCCCGTGGAGCCCCGCGACCTGGGCACCACCCCCGTGCGGCTGGAGCCGCTGGCCATGGGCAACTACCTGCTGGTGCTGCGGGCCCCCGGCCTGCGCGAGGTGCAACTCCCGCTGCGCATCGGGCGGCTGGAGCAGGCCGAGGTCGAGGTGAAGCTCTACAGCGACGCCCACCTGGGTCGGTCGTTCGTGTACGTGCCGGGCGGCCGCTTCGAGCTCGGCGGCGATCCCGAGGCCCACTGGGCCCTGCCCCCGGGCGGGCGGGAGCTGCCGGCCTTCTGCATCGCCCGGCTGCCGGTGAGCTGCCGCCAGTACCAGGACTTCCTGGACGCCCTGGCCACCCAGGATCTGGACGAAGCCCGCCGCCGCCGCCCCCGCCTGTTCGCCCAGGGCGGCTTCCTGTTCGAGGAGCGCGACGGCCGCTTCTACATCCCCGACGCCGATCCCAGCGGCAACCCCTGGGACCCCAACTGGCCGGTGATGGGGGTCAGCGCCCAGGACGCCGAGGCCTACTGCGCCTGGCGCAGCCAGGTGGACGGGGTGATCTACCGGCTGCCCACCGAGTTCGAGTGGGAGGCCGCCGCCCGCGGCGCCGACGGCCGCCCGTTCGTGTGGGGCGAGCGCTGGGAGCCCACCTACTGCAACTGCGCCCACAGCCGGGCCCACGCGGCCAGCCTGGAGCCTTGCGGTAGCTTTCCCACCGACCGCAGCCCCTACGGCGTGCTCGATCTGGCCGGCGGCGTGGCCGACTGGACGAGCACCCCCGTGGCCGACGGCCACGAGCGCATCATCCGCGGGGGCAGCTACAACCAGCTCGAGCTGTACGCCCGGGCCGCCAGCCGGCAGGCCGCCCCGCAGGACAGCGTGGCCCTGCACGTGGGCTTCCGCCTCGCCCGCGACCCGTGAGCCCCTCTGGCTGGATCCAGCTCGCCCTGTGGCCCCTGGCGATCGGCTACGCCGGCTGGCTGGTGCCCCACGCCTGGCACGAGCTGAACGACGAGGTGGTGGTGCAGGGCCTGTTCCGCAAGTACTGGCCCCCCTACCCCCTCCCCGACGGCGGGCACGTCATCGATCCCCGGCCAGTGGATCTCGCCCATGAGCTCCGCGTCCGGTTTCGACCCGCCGGCCCCGAGCGCTCGGCGCCGAGCACCGCTGATGACGTCGAGGCGTGGCGGGGCCACCTGGCGGTGCTGGGCGTCGCAACGCGGAACACCCGGGCCCGCGCCCCGCTCACCCACCCGCGGCTGTTGTGGCACGCCGGCCAACCCCGCCTGGTGCTGGGGACCCTGGACCGCGACTACGTGGCCCTCGTGCCCGGGCACGGGGTCTGCCTGCTGCCCGAGGTGGCCCCGACGGACGGCCCCGCCCTGGATCTCGACGCCCCCCTGGTGACCCGATGGACCCCCGTCTTCCGGCCCTGAGCCCCGGCGCCCGTTGGGCCCTGGCCGCCCTGGCCGGCGTGCTCAACGGCGTCGCGTTCATCTTCTGGGGCCCCGCGGCCCTGCTGGCCAACGTGCCGCTGCTCTGGGCCCTGCATGGGGCCCGCAGCCGTTGGCTCACCGCCGGCCTGGGTGGCCTGGTGGGCTTCCTGGGCGGCTTGCACATCTACGGCATCCTCGACTACGGCCAGCTCCTGTTCTGGGGCTTCGCGGGCTACACCGGCAGCCAGATGGTGCTCTACGCGCTGCTGCATCGGGCCCTCTGGGGCAAGCTGCACCCCGCCGCCGATCTGGCCCTGCCCGCACTGATCTGGACCCTGACCGAGTGGCTGCGCACCGTGGGCCCGCTGGCCATGCCGGCCAGCTACGTGGGCTGCATCGCCGACGTGCCCGGCCTGCGACCGTGGCTGGCGCTGGCGCCCCACACCGGTGGCCTGGGGGTGAGCACCCTGGTGGCCATCGCGCAGAGTGTGATCTTCCACGGGGTGTTCGGCGACCGCCCCCATCGGCGCTGGGCCGCCGTGGGTGCGGGCCTGCTCGCTGCGGCCTGGGCCACCGGGTTCGCCTTCCCGCCCCCCCTGGGCGACCGCCCGATCCAGGTGGCCGGGGTGCAGGGCGGCCTGGCCAACGGCCAGTACACGGCCGCCTACGCCGATCCCCTGGCCGCTGCCGACGTGGTGCGCACCTACGCCACGCTGTCCGAGCAGGCATACCGCACCACCGCCGCGCTGGTGGTCTGGCCCGAGACGGCCGTGCGCGAGCCCATGCTCGACCGCCCCCGGACCGCGCCGGGCTTCCCCCGCGACGGCGATCGGGCGGTGCTCCTGGCCGGCCTGCTCCACCGCGCCGACGGGCAGGCCTTCAACCGGGCCGTGGCCGTGGCGCCCGGCGGCCGGATCCTGGGTCACTACGACAAGGTGCGCACCGTCCCCAAGACCGAGGACTACCTGACGAAGGGCCCCGCCTGGCGGCCCATCGACACCCCCGCCGGCCGGCTGGGGCCCATCATCTGTCTCGAGAGCGTCTACCCCGATGCCAGCCGCGCCATGGTGGGCAACGGCGCCGAGCTGCTGCTGGTGATGAGCAACGACGCCGGCTTCGGCCGCAGCCCCATCACCCGCCACATGACCAACCGCGCCATCGTGCGGGCCGTCGAGACCGGGCGCTGGCTCCTGCGGGTCGGGCAGGCCGGCATCACCACCCTCATCGACCCCCGCGGCGTGCGCCACGGCCAGCTCGGGCTGTTCGAGCCCGGCCTCCTCGAGGGCGAAGCCCGCCTGCGCGGCGATCAGACCCTGTGGGTGCGCTGGGGTCCGTGGTGGATGGGGCTGTGCGGGCTCAGCCTGCTGGCGATTGGGGCGGCGACCCTCCGCCGCCGCCGTCGGGGGGCTGCCCCTGGCGCTGCCGGGCCCAACGCCGCGTGAGCGCGTTGTTCACCACGTAGATGAACCAGAAGACGGGCAGGAAGAGGATGTAGGCGGTGCGGTAGTGCCAGGGCCCCATGGCCAGGGCCTGATCGCCGTGGTGACCCATCAGGTAGATCACCGCCACCCGCACGCCATTGGCCAGCATGGTCACGGGGAACACCAGCGCCATCAGCGCCAGCCGGTTCTTCACGCTGGGCTGCACCACCCAGCCGAACACCAGCACGGTCATGCTCAGGGTCACCAGCAGGTTCATGCCCGAGCACGTCTCGTTGACGATGACGTAGAACTCCCAGGTGTAGAACGTGTAGTCGTTCCAATACCTTATGGGATAGCCCGCCAGCCGCAGCAGGGCGACGGCGATGTCGGCGGTCCACTCCTGCAGGAACAGATCCACCGACTTGTGCAGGAACCACTCCCAGGGCAGGGCGAAGCCGATGAAGCCGATGGGCATGGCCAGCGACGTGGCTCGGCCCCAGCCCACCGCGCCCCAGGTCCAAACGAACACCAGGGCCGGGATCATCAGCCCGGCCAGCATCAGGAAGTCGCGGTGCACCCAGCCGGCGAGCGCGAGGCTGACCACCAGGCCCAGCCCCACCGCCACCAGCGCCCGATCGGCGCCGGGGCGCTGCGGCGCCGGCGCGTCCCACCCGGGCCGACGGCTGGCGAAGCCGGCCAGCACCATGGCGATGGGCACCGCCAGCAGCGCCGAGCCGGCGCCCCCCAGGACGCCGCCGAGCCAGATGTCGCTGAACCAGAATGGCACCGGCAGGCAGGCGAGACACCCCAGATACGCCACCCCCGCGGCGTATGTACGCGACCACCGCGCCCCCGGCGAAGCGGTGATCGGCGCACGGGGCCCTCGCCCCGCCTGCCGGCTCCCCCCCCCACCGGATCCGCCGAGGCCCCCCAGGCCGTCGGTTGTGGATCCTGCAGTCATCGGGCCCCCGACCCCTGACGGGCGCCGCGACGCTGCGCGATCAATCCAGCGTACGCCGGGTGAAGATCCACCCCGGCAGCAGGCCGACCGCCGCCAGCGCGATCCAGTCCCACGGCACCGGCACCGTCTCGGGTGCACCGGCCCAGGCCACGCCCCCCAGCGCGCACACGCCGGCCAGGACACCAATGCGGTGTCCATGTCGACGGGCCAGGCGGGGGATGGATCGCGCGGTCATACCGATCAGTATCCGCGCGACCGCTGGAGGTGTAAAGCTGAAAGACGTTCTGGCTGGAATTCTGCACAGCCGACACGGACTCAGGCAAGCCGAGCAGCGCCTCAGCCCTGCTGGCGGACGCCCACCAGGCGTTCGAGCACCGACACCACGCGGTTGCCGAGCTGGTTCGGGTCGCCGCCATCGGACTTGCGGATGTAGCGGGCGTTGCCCAGGTCCCTGAGCTGCGCCTTGAACTCGTCGTCGCAGAGCACCGCCGAGAAGAACAGGATCGGGGTGGGCCGGGCGCCCATGGCGGTCTCGATGGCCCGGATGGCGTAGGCGGCCTCGCGGCCGTCGATGCCGGGCATGCGCACGTCGAGCACGATGAGATCGGGCTTTTCGCCGTGCTGCACGTCGCGGGTGTAGGCCTCGATGAAGGCCTGCCCGTCCGGGGCCTCGGCGATCTCCTGCGCGAGCTGCCGCTCGTTCAGCAGGTCGCGGGTGATCTGGCGCAGGAAGTCGCTGTCCTCCACCAGGTGCACCTTGCGCATCTGCTTGACCGGCGCGCTCATCACCGGCGGCGGCCGCTCCGCCGAGTCAGCCGCGCCCATGGCGCGCATGCTGCCCGTGTGGCTGGGCCGAACCGCCGCCATGCTGCCGCTCTGGGTGGGCCGCACCGCGGCCATGCTGCCGCTCTGGGTGTGCCGCATGGCGGGCATGCCGGCGCTGGAGGTATGGATGTCGCCCGCGGGCTGGAACTGGTTCTTCAGCGCACGGCTGGCCCGGGTGACGTCCAGCCCCAGCCCGCACAGGCGGCACGAGCTGAGCAGGTAGTCGCCCTCGAGCGCGTGCTCCACGGGCACCATGGTTCCGCAGCTCGGGCACTCCATGCGCTTCTTGAGATCGGCCACGGCTACCCCCTCACCTGGCTGAGGAGCTTGCGGCTGGCCAGCACGAAGCGGCGGGCCTGCTCCTGGATCGGCTGATCCGCGGGCCGCACCAGGTGCACCGCCCGCCCCACCTCGCTCAGGAAGGCCTTCATGGACTCATCGGCGGGCGCGCTCGCGTAGAGCAGCGCCGCGGTGGGCTGCAGCCCGAAGGCCCGCTCCACCGCCCGGATCGCCCGCAGCACGTTGCGCCCCGCGATGCGAGGCAGCACCTCGTCCACCACCACGAGCAGCGGCGGGGTCCCCCGCGCCACGAGCTGCGTGAAGCGCTCCACCCCCGCCATGCCGTCCGTGACCGCCACCAGCTCGGGGGCGTCCTGCAGGCGCTGGAGCAGGGCAGACCCCGGCTCGGCCAGGCCCGCGTCATCCACCAGGAGCAGCTGTCCCACCGACCTCTCCTCAGCTCGCGCCCGAGGCGCTGGCGATCATGACTGCGTACATGCCCAGTTGGGCGAGCAGCGGCGCGAGGATCCCCCCACTCCGCCACAGCAGCAAGGCCCACGCCCCGCCGGCGAAGACCCCCAGGCGACCCACATCCTGCAGGATCGTGACCACGTCGCCCTGGAGCACCGCAAAGAACGTCAGCTGGTAGAGCCCGTAGGCCAGCGCCGCCAGCCCCACCGCCACCGAGGGCAGCTCCTCGAAGGCCTTCATCAGCACCAGGCCGACGAACCAAACGAAGAACACCTGCTCGGACAGCACGTGCAGCCCAGCCATGCCACTGAGCGTGGCCGGATCAGGCGAGATGACCAGCCAGGGCGGCGCCAGGAAGCCGATGCCCACCCCGTAGATGAGGCCCAGCACCGCGTACCCGGGCCGCTCGCCGACGACCGCCAGCGCGTTGCGGTCCTTCTTCACCACCAGGAAGCCGATGAGGCCCAGCAGCAGCAGGATCCCGCGCCGCGCCCAGAAGAAGGGATCGTCCGAGGCGAAGTAGTACTCCTGGTTGCCCATCACCTGTTCGGCGGGCGGCACCTTCTTGCGGGTGTTGGACAGCGCCTCCAGCACATCCTTCCCGTTGTACTGGCTCAGGTACTTGATGGCCGAGCTGCGGTCCTTGAGCGAGCCCTTCGCCGCCCCCATCCCCTCGGCCACCGTGATCAGGCGGCCCTGCCCGATGGACTCGTTCAGGCGGATCTGGTTGAGGATGTCGACGTCCTGCATCACCTGGTGCTGGACCTTGCTGGTGTCCAGGCGGATGCCCTGGTCGGGCCACAGCTTCAGCCCACCCGGGATGTGCATGGCGCCGGCGTAGAGCCCGGCAAAGGTCAGCAGGCAGATGGCCACCAGCTTGCCCAGGCCGCCGAGCTGGATCTCGACCGAAAAGTCGCTCTTCCCCGAGTCGAGCTCCCGCCGGAACAGCAAGTTCAGCTCGCTGGTGGCCTGCGCGTTGTTGGGGTTCAGCGCCAGGGCCTTGCGCAGCGCGGTCTCGGCCTCGGACTTCAAGCCGGCGAGCCGCTGGACCTTGCCCATGTACAGGAAGGCCTCGTCGTGCTCGCCGCGGATCTCGATGGCGCGCTCGATCAGGCGGATCGCCTCGCGGGTGTCCTCGGGCGACTTCTCGCTGGCGAGGAACTGCGCCCAGCCGAGCTGGACGAGCACCTCGGGCTGGTCCGGCTGCAGCTCGCTGGCCTCGCGCAGCGCCTCCACCGCGGCCGCGTTGTCGCCACGGGCGATGGCCGCCTTGCCCTTGCCCACCAGGATCTCGTGGCGCAGCCGCTGGCGGACCTCGGGCTGCTCATGATCCAGGCCGAGCTGCGCGGCGCGCTCGTACAGGGCGCGCTCGTCATCGTCGAGCAGGGTGTCCCAGGCGCGCTCGAGCGCGCCGCGGATCCGGCCGCGCATGGCGCGGACCATGGGGTTGTCGTCAGGCGTCTCGACGGCGCCGTACTCGACCAGCCGGGCCTGGAACGCCGTCTCGATGGCGGGGGCCTGATCGGCCCGGCGCACGTCCAACGCCCGGAAGAAGTTCAGCCCCTGCAGCCGCTGCAGGGTAGCCTCGAGCTCCCGGTAGCGGGCGTCGGCGACGCCGATGACCCCGTACTGGATGAGCGCCAGCACCCGGGTGCGCGCCTCGGCGATGGTCAGCTCGGCCGTCTGGGCCACCTGCGGCAGCACCTTGCTGAGCCGTTGCCCACCCCCCAGAACCTCCAGGACGGCGCGATCCTCATCGCTCAGGCCGTCCTCGAGCTCCGGCGACACGCTCACCATCAGGGCGGGGTCACCCATGGTCTTGAGCTGAGCGGTCACCTCGCGGGGATCCACGGCCACGGCCAGCCCGGTCTCGATGACGTCGCGAGCGGTGGCCAGCAGCCGCATTTCGTCGTCGGCGGCCTTGGGATCGGGGATGAAGCGGAACGTGCCTTCGGTCTGGCGGAACACCGCCATCAGCCGGTCCATGGCCTGGACGGCCAGGGCGCGGTTCAGGTCCCGCTTGCTCACCTTCTGCAGGTTCACCAGGGCCGAGCCGATGCGGCCCCCGCCCGTGCGCCGGAACTCGACGGCCTCCTCGAAGGCGCCGTCGTCGATGAGCCCCTGCGCCTTCAGCAAGCCGCCGATGGCCTCTTCGGTCAGGTTCG
Organism: Myxococcales bacterium; assembly: GCA_020633555.1. Taxonomy (GTDB): domain Bacteria; phylum Myxococcota_A; class Bradymonadia; order UBA7976; family UBA1532; genus JACKDL01. Next base: position 41,208 of record JACKDL010000031.1, read on the forward strand.
ACGTGGCGTTGATGGGCCGCCCCTCGCGGAACGCGACCATCCACTCGGCGTCGGCGGCGTTGCGCGCGAACAGGCGCCCCGTACGCCGCTCCCGCCAGAGCCGCGCAAAGAGCCGGCAGATCTCGAAGGGCTCCAGGGGGCCCACCACCGCCGGTGTGCCGCGAAGCGCGGTGCCGTCTGCCGCCCGGGACTCGGGCGGCATGAACTCGGCGAAGATGGCCGCGAACTCGGGGTACTCCCCGATCTGGAGCTGCGGGCCGTCGTCCTTCACCAGCAAGTCGTTGCGGAACAACGATCCGTCGCGGATCTGCTCGGCAAGCGCCTCGTAGGTCGAGGGCGCCTGACGCAGCCCGGTGCGATCGATCAGTTCGTAGCGATGCCCGCTGTAATCGCGGCCCTCGCTGTGCTCGGCGCCTTCCACCTGGTCCCCCCTTGCGCCCCAACCCCGGTCAAGCCTGTGCAGCCTGGCCGCGGTCCGGGGGAGTATAGGCCAGCACCGGCCGACCGTCAAAGCTCGAAAAATCCACCATTTTCAAACACTTGCCCCCCCGCTGACCTTTCGCGGCGAATTTCGCCCGGACCACCCCGTCAGGGGCGGCGTTCAAGAAAACTGGAGGCCCACCATGATGCGCTCCGCGTCGACGCTGCCGTTCGCCCTGCTGACCGCCACCGCCCTGAGCCTGCTGGCCTGCGGCCCCGACACCATGACCTCCACACCCCCACCCGGCCCGCTGCCGCCGGCGGCGTGCCAGCTCGACAGCGACTGCCCCGAAGGCGACTACTGCGCCGACGATCTGACCTGCCACCCCCAGTTCGACTGCGTGGCCGACGCCCAGTGCGGGCCGGCTGAGCGCTGCGATCCCCTCGGTCGCTGCGTGGCGCCCGAAGGCTGCACGGTGGATCGGGAGTGCCCCGTGGACGCCTTCTGCCACGAGGGCCAGTGCCTGCCCGTGCCCGAGTGCGCCCACAACATCGACTGCGGCCGCGCCGAGTTCTGCGGCCCGACCTTCCAGTGTGAGCCCATCCCCGGCTGCCTCGACGACGCCGACTGCGGCGCCGGCTACGCCTGCCGTCCGGACGGCGCCTGCGAGGCCCTGCCGCCGCCCGGGTGCCGGGGTGACCGCGACTGCGCCGAGGGGTACGGCTGCCGCGCCGACGGCGTCTGCGTCGAGCTGCCCCCGCCCGGCTGTCGCAGCGACCGCGACTGCGCCCAGGGCTACCTGTGCCGGGCCGATGGGATCTGCGAGGAGGCCTTCAGCGGCTGCCTGGCCGACGCCGAGTGTGGCCCCGGTGAGTACTGCGACGTGGGTGGCGCCTGCCTGCCCATCCCGGGCTGCCTGGACGACCTGGACTGCGGGGCGGGCGAGTTCTGCCGGGCAGACGGCCTGTGCGAGGCGGTGGCCGAGTGCCGGCGCGACTGGGAGTGCCTGCCTGGCGAGCTGTGCGGCGCCGACGGCGGCTGCATGGCCGACTACATCATCTGCGAGCGCAACCGTGACTGCCCCGTGGGCAGCTTCTGCGGCGGCGACGCCCTGTGCTACCCCGAGGCGCCCTGCGACCGCGACGCCCACTGCCCCGACGGCTGGTTCTGCGCGGCCGACGGCCTGTGCGCCTTCTGAGCCAACCTCAGCCGTCGCGGCTGGCCTCGGGGTCCGAGGCCTGCCGCTGCTGGCTGGCCAGGCCCATGAGCGGCCCGAGGTCCTCACGGAGCCAACCCATGACCCGCGCCGGATCCAACGCACCCTCCGCCGACGCCAGCCGCGCCTCGAAGGTCTGCAGCGCCCGCTCGATGGCCTCTGCCGTCCCCCGCCGCTCGCCTTCGAGCTGGCGCGCCAGGACGCCCACCTGCCGAAAGAGCTGCTGGAACTCATCGCCCTGCCGCAGCGGCCGCAGGTGGATGGCCTTGCCCGCCGCCAGATCGCCCAGGTGCCGCTGCACCACGTAGACGGGGCCCACGATCTTGTGGGTGGCCGCGATGCCCACCGCGAACAACAAGCCCACGGTGGCCAGCCAGGCCGCCAGCAACGTCCAGCGCAGCTCCTGGTCCTCGTCGCTCATGCGGGCCTTCAGCTCGGCCTCGAAGGGATCGGGATCGCCGTCCATGGCCGCCAGCTCGGTGTTGTGGCGCACCTTCTGGTCGACCAACAGGCCCAGGCCGCCGAAGATCAAGCCCCCGGACAGCGCGATGGCCAGCGCGTACTTGAGCTGGAACCGGCGGTCGAGCAGCAGGTTTCGCAGGGAGCGTCGGTGTCCGCGATCCGCCATGGTGTGCCTCTCAGCGGCGCTCTGCGTAGGCCACCAGCGCATCAAAGACCACCCCGGTCAGGGCGTCCACACACTGCTGCTGGCTGCCCGCGATCAGGGCCGGGCTGGCGTCGGCGCCCAAGGGCACCTCGGCGCTGGGGTTGGCCGTGCCCCGCAGGGCGCGCTTGGGCAGGTCGAACACCGACTGGTTCATCGCACAGGTCACCGCCGTGCTGGCGCCGGAGCCCCGCACCCCGCTCGAAACGCTGACCATCAGCTCGATGCCCGGCTCCTTGCCCACCTCGTCGATCAGGGTCATGCCCTGGCGGGCCCGCACCATGCCCTCGAGCTGGCGCTGGACGGCGGCCTGCTGCGAAGGATCGGCGCCCCGGACCTGCACCTTCACCCGCAGGCCCGCAGCCCCGCCGCTGCCGCAGCGCCCCACGCCACCCAAGGTCGCCAGGCTGTGCTCGGTGGTGCGGCGGACGAAGTCGTCTTTGTCGGCCCGCAAGGCGCACAGGGCCGCGACGGCGTCGGCGTCGGCAAGCTGGCCCAGGCTGTGCGCCGCCGCCGCTCGCACCAGCGGATGATCGTCCCGGAGCGCGAACTTCAGCGGCGCGACCGCCCGACGATCACCCGCCGTGCCCAAGGCCCGGGCCGCCCGGACGCGCACCTTGTAGCTACCGTCCCGCAGGAGCGCGTCCGCCAGCTTGTCCAGCGGCGCGCCGAAGGCAGGGGCCGCCGTCAGGCCCAGGCAGACCAGGATTGGGAGCAATCGGAGCATGTCGAAGCTATCGGACATTTCAGAGCAGACTTCAACCGCACTTTCGCCACCGACCCGCTGTGCCAATCTGGGGCAGGTGCGGGTATGCTCGATCCGTGCAAGGCCGCCTCGCGATTTCCCTCCTGTGGGCCACGCTGGCCGCATGCAGCAGCGCGACCGTGAACCTGCCTCCGCCGCTGCCCGAACCCGACGCGGCCGGGCCGGCGGGCGACCCGCGGGTGGGCCGTGAGGGGCTGTCGGATCGCGCGCGGTCGCGATCCGGCCTGGCCTGCGTCGACTGTCACCGGCTGAGCGACGCCGGGCCTGTGCGCCCCGCCCCCGACCTGCAGGGCGTCGAAGGGCGCGCGTCCCTGTGGCGAGGGCGGGCCGCGGGGGCGACGGCGGCCATCCGTCTGTGCGCCGAGCGTTATCAGGCGAGGGTGATCTCGGTCCCCGAGGCCGCGGCGCTGGTGGCGGCGCTCGCCCGGCCACCCGCTGCGGCGTCCCCCGCAAGCGACGCGTACGACCAGGCCTGCCGGCACTGCCACGAGGCGGGCCCGGCGGGCCCGCTGCTGGGCCGACCGTGGCCCCACGAGGTGGTCCGCGACCAGGTTCGGGGGCGGGCGGGCCCCAAACCACCCGACCGATTCATGCCGCGCTTCGCCCCGGCCGTCTTGTCGGAGCAAGCGCTCTCGGCGGTGCTCGACCGACTTGATCGGGCGGGGCGACCGCGGGTGGGCAGAGGACCAGATGAGTGATAGGCTCGGCGCCAACTGGCTGGGGCCGTGGGAGCGGACGCGATGAACTGCCCGAAGTGCGGCGGCGACAATCCGGACACCTCGAAGTTCTGTGGCCACTGCGGGTCGCGCCTGCCCGACATCGACCCAGCGGCCGACATCAAGAAGACGGCGGCCTTCGACCTGGGGCAGCTCCCCTTTGGTGGCGGCGGCAACCCGGCCCCCGGCGGCGGCGGCCCCACCCTCATGCAGACGGCCCTGCAGACGGCCATCACGCCCGATCCCGACCCCAACGCGGTGACGAGCCGCGACCCCGATCCAGCGCCCGTCGCCACGCCGGTCCCCGTCGCTGCGCCGACGCCTCAGCCCTTGACCCCCGTGCCGAGCGAGCCGCCCCGCGGCGACTCGCCGCCGGTCAGCGCCTCGGCGGGGCCGACCACGGTGCAGCCCGTGGTCGCCGATGAGCCAGAGCCAGAGCCCGAGCCCGCCGCCGCTGAGCCGGAGCCGGCGGCCGCCGAGCCCGAGCCCGCGGCCCCACAGCCCGAGCCCGCAGCCGATGAGCCCGAGGGACAGGACCGCACGGCCGAAGAGCCGCCTCCGGCGGCGGCAGAGTTCAACAGCGCGCCGCGCGATGTGGTGCCCGAGCCCAAGAAGGCCGAGCCCAAGAAGGCCGCGTTCGGCGCCGACGCCAAGGCCGTGAGCACCACGCCGGGCGACGCCGAGCCCTCCGAGGTGGCCAAGGCGGCCACCAAGAAGGACGCCACGCCGGCGCCGGGTCAGTTCCGTGAGACGAAGTGGTTCATGGACGCCCTGGACCCCGAGAAGCTGAACCGGGTCGAGATGGAGGACGTCCGCGACCGCGGCGAACACTTCGTGGACGACGGCAGCGAGATCGACGAGTCCTTCTCGCTGCGCTCGGGCATGCACCCCAAGGTGCGTCCCACCCACCTGGATCTGGCCAAGGCCGAGATCGAGGCGGCCGAGCGGCGCAGCGGCAAGGGCAACGGGCCGCTCATCGGCCTGGTGATCGTGGTGCTCGGGGGGATCGCGGCGGCCGCCTGGTTCCTCTTCCTGAAGTGATCGCCCGCGCCCTCCTCGCCGCCACCGCGGCCCTGCTCCTCAGCGCCTGCCGCGACAGCCCGCGCGAGGTCCTCGGCGAAGCCAGCGAGGCCGCGGCCGGCGGCGATCTGGCCGAGGTGCGCGACCGCTTCAGCGTGGTGACCGTGCGGCGGCTGGAGCACCACTGGCGGCTCAAGGGGGTGCGCGACGCCGACGGCTGGGACGAGCTGGCGGCCAAGCTGACCTTCGACGGCCGCCCGCTGGAGGTCACCGACGAGACCATCCACGGCGACTACGCCCAGGTCCTGGCCAAGGCCGGCGTGGCGCGGCGGGACTACTACCTGCGCAAGGAAGACGGGAAGTGGCGCATCGAGCTCGGCGCGGGGCGGAAGTTCCGCAAGGCCGCCGCCGAGGCGGCCCCGAAGAGCGCCGCCGGGGCCCCCGCGAGCGCTGCGCAGTGACCGCCCCGCGGGGGCCTTGCACCCGCCCGGTGCCAGCCGCCATCCTAAGCGGTCGAACCAAGACAGGGGATGCACCGCCATGATCGACGTCGCCGTCACCGGCCTGGTGGGCGCGGCCGCCGCCGCAGGGGCGATGGCGCTGGCGCAGCGCCGCGCGAAGGCGGCGCAGCTCGAGGCCGTGCGGCAGCGCAAGGCGCTGGGGCTGGCGGCCGTCGAGGTGGAGCGCGAGGCGGGCCTGGCCGGCGCCGAGGCCCAGGCGCTCGCCCGCCGGCGGCGGCTCGAGGCCACCCTCTCTGAGCGTGAGGCCGCGCTGGAGGCCGAGGGCCCACGCCTGGAGAAGGCCGAGGCCGCCGTCAGCGCCCAGATCGATGGCCTGGCCGAGCGTGAGGCCGCCATCGACGCGGGCTACGACGCCCTGCGCGAGCGCCGAAACACCATCCGCGACACCGTGCGCGACGCCAGGCAAGCGGACGGCCGCATCGTCGAGGTCCTCGAGCAGGCCGCCGGCAGCACCCGGCAGGAGGTCGTCGAGACCCTCCGCGAGCAGCTTGGCAGCCGCGCCGCCGTGGCGGCGCAGAAGGCGGCCCGCCTGCTGGAGGAGCGCACCGAGGCCGATCGCGAGAGCATCGCCCGGCGGCTGATGGACAATGCCTGCCAGCGCTATGGCAGCCCACAGCCCGCCAACCGGCTGATCACCAACGTGCTGCTCCCCAAGAGCGACAAGCTGAAGGCCGCGTTGGCCGACGACGGCTATGGGGTGCTGAAGGCGATCACCGAGGTCACCGAGGTGAGCTTCGAGCCGCAGGACGGCGACAAGCTCCACTTGCGAGCCCCCAACCCCTACCAGCGCGAGGTGGGCCGGCTGGCCTACGAGCGCATGGTCCGCGCGGGGATGATCACCGAGGCGGTGGCGAAGAAGGCGGCCGACAAGGCGGCTCAGGATCTGGAGAAGACGGTGCGCGACGCGGGCAAGCGCGCGGCGAAGCTGCTGCGCATCCGCAGCATGCACCCCGAGATCCTGCACCTGGTGGGCAAGCTGATGTACCGGACCAGCTACACCCAGAATCAGTGGCAGCACGCCATCGAGACGGCCTTCCTGTGCAGCATGATGGCCGAGAACCTGGGGATGAACGTGGAGGTGGCCCGGCGTTCGGCCCTGATCCACGACATCGGCAAAGTGCTGTGGGCCGAGACCGAGGCGGCCGGGTCCCACGCGGTGAGCGGGGCGAAGTTCGCCACCGAGCACGGCGAGCCCCCCGAGATCGTCCACCCCGTCGCGGCCCACCACAATGACGAGCCGCCGTCGACGGCGCTGGCGCACCTGGTGGCCGCCGCCGACGCGCTGAGCGGCGCGCGGCCGGGGGCCCGCCGCGAGACCCTGGAGTCCTTCTCCGAGCGGGTCGAGGCCCTGGAGGCCATCTGTCAGGCCTTCGGTGAGGTCCAGAAGGCCGCCATCATGTCCGGGGGACGCGAGGTCCGCATTCAGGTGGATCCGCGCGCAGTGGATGACTTGGGAGCCATGGAGCTGTCGGAGGACCTGGCCGCGCGCATCGAGGACGAGCTGACCTACCCCGGGCAGATCAAGATCACCGTCATGCGCGAGATCGTCTCCACCGCCGTGGCCCGGCGGGGCCGGGGCCGGTGACCCGCCCGCTCAACGCCTGGACGCCCGCAGACCGATAGCGCAGACGACCAGCGGAGCCGCGGAGGCAGTCATGGCAGGGCCCACGTCGAACGCGTCGCGCTACCTGCCCGAGCGGCCCGTCGATGCCCCCGTGGCCGGCCGGTTCGAGGTCGCCATCGACCAGCTCCGCGGCGGCCGCGTCACCCTGTACCACCCCCCCGCCGAGCGGGTGGATTCCCAACAGTTTCTGACGGTTGCCCGCCGCGAGATCGAGCGTCTGGCCCCGCTGCGGGACACCGGCTACTGCACGGCGCTGGACGCCGGCCTGGACACCCAGGGCGAGCCCTTCGTGGTGCTCGACCGCCCACAGGGGCGCAGCCTGGCAGGCGTCCTCCACGATCAGGGGCAGATGCGCGCAGATCTGGCCCTGGCCATGATCATCGATCTGAGCGACCCGGTGGAGCGGGCCCACCACTTGAACGTGCTGCCGGTCCCGCTGACCCTCGACGGCATCTTCCTGCAGCCGCGCGCTGATGGGCACTACCGGGTCAGCCTGGTGGATCTGGCCCTGCACCGCACCGCGCTGGCCGCCCTGGTGCCGGCCCCGCTGCGGCCCAAGGCCTTCGAGTCGCCCCAGGTGTTCGCCGGGGCCGCGCCCGAGATCCGCGACGACGTGTTCTCCATGACCGCGCTGCTCTACCTGTGTCTGTACGGGGTGATGCCACCCCCCATGGGCCCCCATGGGCCCACCGACGGCTCGGGCTGGCCCACCGTGCCGTCCGAGACGCTGCGCCTGGATCGGCGTCTGGAGGCCTGCCTGCACACGGTGCTGCTGAAGGGGCTGGCGCCCACCCGGGAGGGCCGCTTTCGCAACCTGGGGGGCTTGCGCCGCGGGCTGGTGGGGCTGCGGCAGCTCATGCGGCTGTCGGCGGCCGCCTTCGAGGTGCTGGCCGCCACGCGGGGTCGCCTGGGGCGCCTGGGCGCAACGGCGGGCCCCTTGGATCTGCAGCTCCCGGATCCCGAGCTGGACCGGGCGGCCGCCGCGGTGGCCCGCATCCAGCAGGTCTACACCACGCCCGGCGGGGGGAGCCTGTCGCGGTTGCGGGACGAGCGGTAGCGCCACGCGGTGAGCCGGGTGGCTCAGCCCAGGGGCACCTCGCCGCGGTAGGCCTCAGCCAGCTCCACTTCGCCCACGCCGTCCAGGAAGCGCACGAAGTCCCGCTGCAGCGCCTGCGCCGGCTCGGCGGCCCCCAAGCCCAGCAGGTACCGCACCAGCGCCTCGTAGAAGCCCCGCAGCTCAGGCAGCCTGGCCCGCTCGAAGCCCGCCGCCGGGTCGTACTGCATGTGCTCTTCGAAGAGGTAGAGCAGCTCCCCCACATTGCCCAGCTCGAACGCCAGCGCGCGGCTCTCACCGCGGGCGCGCAGGTAGTCCTCGAAGGCGCCGAGCCCGATCAGGTCGTCGAAGAGCTCGTGGCTCTCCTCGAAGAGCCGGTGGTAGTTGCCCAGCTCCCGGTTGATGGCGCCGGCGGTGCGCACGGCCTCCAGGCTGCGGTGCAGCCAGTCCTGATAGCCCGCCTCGGTCTGGGCGTCGTCGGCGCGGCGGCGGCAGAGCTTGCTGATCTCGACGAAGCACTCGTCCACCCGGGCGGTGCCGTCCGGCACCCGCGCGAACAGCGCCACGCAGCGCTCCACCATCTCGATGGCCTTCTGCTCGTCGGGCTCCTGGCGGGCCAGGTTGAGCAGGTGCTCGATGCGGAACTCCAGGCCAAGCGGATCGACGCCCGGGGCCCGATCCTCGAGTGCCCGGAAGCGCTCCCGCAGCACCCGGTAGCGTCCCAGATCCCCCTGCTTGCGGTACACGTCGCGCAGGAACTCCGCCACCGTCTGCATGTTCTGCACGTCGCCCACCTGGTCGTACAGGCGGAAGGCGGCCTCGAAGTGGGCCAGGGGCGGCTCCATGTCGCCCTCGAGCTCCATGCGCAGCTCCCCCAGTCGCAGGTGGGCGAAGGCGAGCTGCTCGGCGCTGAGCTGGGACGCCCCCGTGCGCAGCAGCGCCTCGGCCCGCGACAGCGCGGCCGGCTCGGGCGCGCCGTCGGGGTCGCGGGCCTCGAGCAGCGCCAGGGTGAGCTGCCCGTAGGCGTCGTCCAGGCGCTCGTAGGCCGCGCGGGCCCGCTCGATGTGGGCGGCCCGGTCGGCCAGCAGCCCGGGCAGGCCGCGATCGATGGCCTCGTACAAGGTGTCGGCGTAGAGCTGGTCCAGGCCCAGGGTCTGGGCCAGCACGAGCACCCGCTGGGTGAGCGCCTCGAGCTGCTCCACGTCGAAGAAGCCGCGCGAGAGCAGATCATCCAGCTCCAGCAGCCGCAAGGGCTCCTCGGCCCCATGGGACGGCCACCAGCGGTGGAGCAGCGTGCCCAGGCGCTCCCGCACCTCGTAGATGAGCGCGAGGAGCACCGACAGCACGCGCAGGTGCGCCACCGGATCGCCGGCCGACTCGGCCAGCACCTCGGCCCGGGTCAGCACGTCCACTGGCCGCGCCAGGCGCTCCCGCAGCGGCGGTACCGGCGGCCCCTCGCCGTCCCCGAACAGATCCGGCGGGAAGAACTCACCGCTCAGGCTGTCGAAGTGGGCGTCGACCTGGATGAGCACCAGATCCGTCGCCGCCTGCGCCAGCAGCTCGGCCAGGTACGGCTGCTGTCCGCGGACCCGGGCCTCCTCGACGGCCTCGGCCAGCAGCATCTCGGCCACCGGCCCCTCGTCGACGGCCACCGCCGCCCCCAGCCGATCCACGCGCGCCTTGATGGCCTCGCGGTGGGCGCCGTGGTGGCGCAGCGCCTCCAGCAGCGTGGGGTAGATGCGATCGTGCAGCCCCACCCACTCCGAGCGCCCCACGGCCTCGGCCAACCAGCCGTAGAGCGGCACGGCGTCAGCGGCGGACGTGTGGGCCAGCGCCTTCAGCAGGTCGGCCACGCTGGCGCGCCCGGCGTTGTGATCGCCGCTGGCGTAGGCGATCTCGACCTGGACCCGCAGCGCCTCCAGGCGCACCGGCCGGGCGGTGTCGGGCAGGTGTCGGGCGAGGGTCACCGCCGTCTCCACCAGCCGGCGGGCCGTGGCGTAGTCACCGGTGAGTTCTCGAGACCGGGCCCGCGCCGTCAGCAGCCGGACCTCGATGGCCAGCAGGGCCGGATCGAGCCCACCCTCGCCGGCACCCCGGGCCAGCTCGAGCTGTGCCTCGGCCTCGCCCAGGTCCCGCTCGACGGCGTGGCGCCGCTCGCGGGCCTCGCGATCCACCCCCCGGGGCGCCGCCGGCTGCATGGCCTGATCCTGGAACAGCCGCTCCACCCGCAGGATGGCGGCGTCGGCCGCGGCCAGATGGGCCCCGGCCATGGCGAAGTGCCACGCCGCGCGCCAGAGCAGGTCCAGGGCGGCCTCGACCCGATGCCCCCGCCGGCGCAGCTCGGACCAGGTCTCGGTCACGTCCAGGACCTGCCGCGGGCTGGGCCCGTCCTGGGCCTCGGCCCGCATGGCGTGGGCCACCCGGCGGTGCAGATCGGCGCGCCGCTCGGCGGGCAGGCTCAGGGCCTCGCCGTCCGCCAGGGTGGCCGAGACGAAGCGCCAGCGATCGCCCAGGGGGAAGATCATCCCGGTGGCTGCCACCGCCGCCAGGCGCTCCCGCGCGGCCTCGGGGGGCACCCCCCACAGCCGCGCCATGAGCCCGGTCTCGAGGGTGGGGCCCGCCACCGCGGCGTCGCGCAGGTCTGCCTGGACGTGCGCGGTCATGGCAGGGCGCTCCCCCCGGGCCAACGCAGCCAGGCCTTGCGCCTGCGGCTCGGCCACCAGGGCCTGACCGGTGGGGTCGTCCGCCCGCTCGGCCGCCAGGCTCGCCAGCCGGTCGAGCACCCGGGCGCTGCCCGCGGCCTGCTCGGCGAGCCGATGCAGGCGCTCGGGGTCTTGGGACCCCAGCGTGGCGGCGGCGCGCTCGGTCAGGGCCTCGACGGACAGGGGCGCCAGGCGCTCGACGGGCACCCCCGGCACTGTCCAGTCGGGCGTGTCCCCGCCCAGCGGCAGGGCGCCCACGCACACCACCAGCAGCCTCAGACGCGGGTTCTCGGCCAACCCACGGGCCAACGCCGTGAGGATCGCCTGATCCTGCGGCGCGGCCTGGTGCACGTCATCCAACGCCAGGAGCACGGGGTGGTTGCGGGTGACATGGAGCAGCAGATCCGCGTGGATCTGGGCAGGCCGGGCGCGCCGACCGCCTCCACCCGGCAGCTCGGCCACCTGGGCCACCGCCCGCAGGAAGTCCACGCCCGGCAGGAGCCACGGCACGCCCGCCTCGCCGTCGGGCGCGTCGATCACTCGCACGCCCTCGGCGATGCGCATGATCAAGCCCTCCAGCAGGCCGCGCTCGCCCCCCGGCAGGTGGTCGCGCGCTCCGAACGCCGCCCGCACCACGGCCCCCTTGGCCGTGGGCCCGCCGGCGCGGGCCAGCAGGCCGTCGACGATGGCGCTCTTGCCGGAACCGAAAGGCCCCACCAGATGGATCATGCGCCCCTCGCCGGCGCGGGCGTGGGCCCATGCCTCCACGAGGTGGGCGGGCCAGTCGAGGGTCACTTGCTCGGGATGTCGATCACGCACCGGAAGCCCAAATCGTTCTCGGCGACGGTGGCCTTGACCTGCTCACGCCGGGTGACCCGCGCGTCGAAGGGCAGATCCCGCCAGCCGCCACCCACCACCACCACGCCCGTCCCACCGACGGTCGCGGTCCACTCGCGCACGTTGCCGCCCAGGTTGGCCACCCCGAAGGGGCTGGCGCCGCGGTCATCGAAGACACCCACCGGGGCCGCATACTTGTGGCCGTCTTCCCGGTCGGGCCCGACGCCGCTGGTCTTGCCCGGCGCGCCGAAGTTGCCCTTGTGCTGATCGCCCTCGATGGGCGGCTCGTCCCCCCAAGGGTACAGCCGGGCGTCATCGCCACGGGCCGCCCGCAGCCACTCTGCCTCGGTGGGCAGCCGACCGCCGCGCCACTCGCACAAGCCCTTGGCCATCTCGTGGTTCACGCCCGTGGCCGGCTGCTCGGGCAGGTCCCACTTCAACCGCATGGGCCCGCAGCGACGGGCCTTGCGGCAGTCGCCCCACATGGCCTGGGAGACCTCGAGGCGATCGATGAAGAAGGCCCCCACCTCGACCCGCGGGCCGGCGGCCTCGCCGGCCAGGGCGCTGGCCACGCAGCGCTGACTGCGCAGGGGCGCGTGACCCTCGGTGTCGGCCTCGCACTGGGCGATGGCCTTGGCCAGGGCCTCGGGGGTCAAGCCCACCTGGGCCGTCCCGGCCGGGATGGCCACCATGCCTTCAGGGGCAGGCGGCGTGGGCGGGGGCACGGCCGAGGGCGGGGCGGCGCCGGCGTCGGGCGCGGCGGCCGGCTGCGGATCGGCCGCGGCCATCGACGCCGGCTGGCTGGGCGGCGCGACCGGCGCGGGGACCGAGGGCGCGCGCTGGGGGCCGGCGCCACGGACGGGCCGCCGCCAGGCTCGGCGCGGTCGTCTCGGCGGCCGACGGGCAGCGGCCGGCGCCGGCGCGGCCGCCAAAGCCGCCGTCCCGGGCCCATCGGTCGCCGGATCTTCGCTGCGGCTCGCCCACCACCAGACGCCGCCGGCCACCGCCACGATGGCTGCGGACGCCCACAGCAGGGGCGCGCTGGCGGATCCGCGGGGCGCCGAGGGTGCGGCGGGCTCGGGCGGCTCGGCGCTGGGCGCCGCGGACGCCGGGCGCGAGGGGTCGCTGGGCTCGGCCGCCGAAGGCGCGGGGGTCGGGGCGGGCGTCACCGACTGCACCACCGACTGAACCGGCACCCGCACGGGCGCCGGCGACTCCATGGGCGTCAGCTCGGGCGGCGGCCCCCGCCGCGGGGCGGGCACGGCCACCGCCGTGGGCTCGTCCTCCAGCCGACGGGGCTCGGTGCGCCGGTCTACCGGCAGCCGCGCCTCGGTGCTGGGCTCCAGCCGGGGCAGCGGCCGCTCCAGCAGCATCGCCACCTCGACGTGCAGGTTCTGCAGGCTGCGCCCCTGCGCCGCCAGGCGCGTCAGCTTCTCGTCCACCCGATCGATGTCGGCGGCGTGCTCCCTGAGCCACTGCCGGATGAAGCGTAGCTTGCTCTCCAGCTCCCGCTGCCGGTGGCGTTGCCGCTCCACCTCGGCGCGGAACTCCCGGTCGGTGTTCAGTTCGAACTCGACGATGCCGAGCTGCTCGGTGATCTGGGTCGAGAAGTGGGGGAGCAGCGCGTCGACGAAGGCGTCCACCGAGGCGTAGCCGCCGTCGGCGGCCTTCAGCGCCAGCTTGCCCAGCGCCCCGCGCACGTCGCTCAGCTCGGCCAGGATGGAGTCGAAGGCCCTGCCGCCGCCCAGCCCGTCCCCCTCGGCCTGCTCGCTGGGCGGCGGGGCCCCGGTGAGGGCCTCGTAGAGCACGCGGCCCAGGGCCGACACGTCGGCGGCCTTGGCGGCCTCCAGATCGGCGTGCGGCACCCACCCCACCACGGTCACCGAGTCCATGGCGCCGTTGCGAGGCGCCAACACCAGGCTGCGGGCGCTCACGGCGCCATGGGCCAGCCCGGCCTGGTGGGCCGCCCGCAGGCCAGCAGCCGCCTGCAGGGCCACCCCCAGGGCCTGGACCTCGCCCAGTGGGCCGTCGGCCTGCGCCGCCAGCCGCTCGATGAGGGTGCGCCCCTCGACGAAGCGGGTGGCCACGAAGCAGGGCTCCAGGGCCTCTTCCACCCGCACCACCGCCGGCAGGCTGGGGTGCTCGGCCCGCTTCAAGGCGCGGCCCCACTCCATGAAGGCGCGCCGGTCCGTGCGTCCGGCGTCCTCCAGCAGGAGGGAGACGAGCCCGTCGTCATCGGGCAGGCGCGCCTTGAAACGCCCGGCGCCGAGCCCACCCCCCAGGCGGGCCATGAACTCCACGTCGTCAACGGACGACACGCTGCCGATGTCGAGGGTCGTTCGGGCCATGGGGGGGATCCTTATGGGACCGGCTCGCCGGCCGCAAGCATACCCGCCCACCCGCGCGTCATGGTTGGATGCGCGCCATGAGCAGCCCTCGGATCCCCCCCGCCCTCATCGCCCTCGGGCTCGCCGGCCTGGCCGTCGGCGCGCCCTTCGTCACCACCTGGGGCGCCATCGCCCTGCTGGGCGCCTTCGTGGCAGCCACCGCAGGGCTGGCCTGGCCCGGCCGGCGCACGCCCTGGGCCCGCCGCCTCGGCTGGGGCGTGGTGATCCTCGCGCCCCTGCTGGCGACCACGGGCTTCACCATCCGGGTGGCGGCGCCCAACGTGGTGGCCGCCGGGCAGAACGCCGCCGGGCGGATGGCCGTGGCCAGCCTGCGCACCTTGCTGTGGGCCCAGGACCGCTTCATCGAGCGCCACGGGCGCGCGGGCCTGCTCGCCGAGCTCGCCGGTACGCGCCCCGATGGCCTGAAGCTGCCGGTGCCGGTGGTCCGGGGGCCCTATCGGCAACTCACGCCCACCGCCACCGGGCAGGCGGCCAGCGATGGCGGCTACCTGTTCCAGGTGTGGGTCGTCGATCCCTCGGGCAAGACCTGGGGTGACGGTGGCCCCCTGCCGCCGGCGGGGGCCCGGGCCTGGCGCGCCTGCGCGTGGCCCCAGGCGAAGGGCACCACCGCGAGCTTCGCCTACTGCGTCGACCAGCACGATGACGTGGTGCAGACGGACAACGCCGGCGCCCACCAGGGCTACTCGGGGTTGGAGCGACCGATGCCGGCCGACGCGCCCACCACCGCGCCCCCGGGCCTTCGGCTGCTTCCGGGTACGGGCGCCGACGGCGGCGAATGGGGCTGGTGGCGGGGCAAGCAGACCCGGCGCTCGAAGGCGGCCGACGGGCGATAGCGTCCCGGGACGGCCCCTCAGGTCAGGATATACCGGCGCTGGGCGGCCTGGGCCCGCAGCTCCTCTCGGAAGTCCGGGTGAGCGACGGCGATCAGGGCCTCGGTGCGCTGCCGCACGCTCTTGCCCCACAGCTTCGCCACGCCGAACTCGGTGACCACGTACTGCACGTCGCCGCGGCTGGTGACCACCCCCGAGCCCTGCTCCAGGGTGGGCTGGATGCGGCTCACCGTGCCCCGCTTGGCCGTGGCCGGGATGGCGATGATGGGGCGCCCCCCCTTGGACCGGGCGGCCCCGCGGATGAAGTCCACCTGCCCCCCGATGCCCGAGTAGAACATCCCGCCGATGGTGTCCGACTGCACCTGCCCCGTCAGATCCACGGCGATGGCGCTGTTGATGGCCACCATCCGGTCGTGCCGGGCGATCAAGAAGGGATCGTTGGTGTAGTCGCTGGGCCGGAACTCCACCGACGGGTGGTCGTGGATCCAGTCGTAGAGCCGCTGCGAGCCCATGACGAACGAGGTCACGATCTTGCCGGTCTTGTAGGTCTTGGCCCGGCCGTTGATCACCCCGCCGTCCACCAGATCGATGACGCCGTCGCTGAACATCTCGGTGTGGATGCCCAGGTCGTGGTGGTTGCCCAGCTCCTTAAGCACGGCGTCGGGGATGCGCCCGATGCCCATCTGGAGGGTGGCGCCGTCGGGGATCAGCGAGGCCACGTGGCGGCCGATGGAGCGCTCCACGTCCCCCAGCTCGGGGATGGGCAGCGACGGCAGCTTGTAGTCCACCTCGATGATGCAGCCCACGTCGTCCACGTGGACCGTCGTGTCGCCCCAGGTGCGGGGCATGTTCGGGTTGACCTCGGCGATCACCATGTCGGCGGTGTCCACGGCGCTGCGCACGATGTCCACGCTGACGCCCAGCGTCATGAACCCGTGCTCGTCGGGCGGGCTGACCTGGATCAGCGCCACGTCGATGGGCAGCTGGGTGCGGATGAGCCGGGGGATCTCGCCCAGGAAGACCGGCATGAAGTCCGCGCGGCAGGTGTTGACCGCCTCGCGCACGTTCGCGCCGATGAAGAAGGCCAGGTGCCGGAACCGGCCGGCGAACTCGGGCGCCACGTAGGGCGCCGAGCCCAGGGTCAGCAGGTGGACGATCTCGTTGTCATACAGGTGCCCACCCTCCTGGCAGAGTGCCTGAACCAGGTGCTCGGGCTCCCCCACCCCGGACCCAATCAGGATCCGTTGGCGGGGCCGGATGCGCTTGATGGCGTCCGCGGCCGTGCAACGCTTGGCTTCATAGCGGGGCTTCCAGTCGATCATTCGATCCTCAGTTGGTCCATTCACCGTGCGCGTCCCCCGGGCGCCCGCCACGGGCCACCTCGGGAGGGGGTCCATGTCGGCAAGCGCGCTGGATCCCTTGCTGTTGTGGCGATGTTGACCGGGCCGTTGACACCCGCCTGCAACACCGCGGTGACCTCGGCCCGGCGCCCCCTTGGATCAGCCGAGGGCCTCGGTGCGGTGCAGCCGGAGCCCCAGCTCGGGCCGCCAGCGCCCTCCGGGCGACTTCGGGTTGGCCCGCCGCCAGCCGCCCAGCGCCCGCTCCAGGGCACGCCCCACGGCCAGCGTCAGGTGGTCGTGCCCCCGCCCGCCCAGGATCTGGACCGCCACCGGCAGCCCGGCGTGCGCACCCACCGGCACCACCGTGCCGGGGAACTCCAGCACGTTGAACAGCCCCGTGCACATCGGATCGAAGGGCCGCAGCTTCGCCCAGTGGTGCCGCGGCGCCAGCCCGGTGTAGGGCGGGTACA
The DNA here is from genome assembly GCA_020633555.1 of Myxococcales bacterium. Lineage (GTDB taxonomy): Bacteria > Myxococcota_A > Bradymonadia > UBA7976 > UBA1532 > JACKDL01. The sequence goes on from JACKDL010000031.1 coordinate 57,797, forward strand.
GCAGCACGCCGCGGTCGCCCAGAAGCGCCTCCAGCTCGTCGCGCAGGCGGCGCCCCAGGTCGATGAAGCGCTCCAGGCGCGCCTGCGACAGGGTGCTCAGGGGCTCCAGCAGGGCCGTGCCCGCGCCCATGAATGTGTGCTGGCTGCGGCCCACCCCCATCTTCAGCAGCTCGAGCAGCGGCCGGATGGGCTGCCCGTCGCCCAACAGCACCTTGTAGGGGTCGCTGCCGCCAAGCGTGAGCATGCTGGACCAGATGCGGAAGCCCTTGCGCAGCCGGCGCGGATCCAGGGTCCCCACCCGCGCGCCCTGCGCCTCCAGGGCCTGGGCAGCCCGCGCGATGCCCTTGCGGACGGGGTTGGCCACCCTCAGGCGGCCGTCGCCGGGCACGGGGAACACCGTCACCGTCCTCAAGTCCACGCTGTCCGGGTCTTGCAGGGGCGGCGCCTGCAGGGTGCAGGGATCACCCTCGTCGGGGCCGGCGATGACGCGCAGCACCCGCACCAGGTCGTCCACGGTGCGCCCGATGGGGCCGGTGCACAAGAAGCCGCCGATGCCCGGGTTGCCCGGCCAGTGCCCGGTGTTGGGCACCAACCCCCCGGTGCCCTTGTGCCCCACCACCCCGCACAGCGCCGCGGGGATGCGGATGCTGCCGCCCACGTCCGAGCCGATGCCGAAGGGCGCCCCGCCGGCGGCGACGATGGCCGCCTCACCGCCGCTCGACCCCCCCGAGGTGCGCGTCACGTCCCAGGGGTTGTTGGTGACGCCGTACAGCGCGTTGGCGGTCTCCATCCACAGCCCACCCTCGGGCACGTTGGTGACCCCCATCACGATGGCCCCCGCGGCCCGCAGCCGCTGGACCACCACCGCGTCCTCCGTGGCCACCCGATCGCGCCGGGCAGCGATCCCCGCGGTCAGCGGCAGGCCGGCCACCGGCAGGAACTCCTTGATGGTGCAGGGCACCCCCAGCAGGGGCGGGAGCGCGGCTGGATCGGCGGCCGCCCGGTACCGCGCCGCGGCGGCCTCGGCCTCGTCCCGCGCAGCCGTGAAGCGGTCGGCGACCACCGCGTTGAGCAGCGGGTTCACCTTGGTGATCCGCGCCAGGTGAGCCTCGAGGAGCGCTACCGGCGACAGGGTGCCAGCGCGCATCGCGGCCAGCAGCGCGCCCACCGATCGGTCAAGCAGGGGGGTGTCCATGGGGCGATGGTGACCCAGCCGGGCTGGCGGGGCAACGCAGGCCATGGCATCGTCGGACGATGGCTACCGACCCCCTGCTGGACGCCGAGCTCGAGAGCCTCATCCACGCCGTCTCCCACGATCTGGGCGAGCCGCTGCGCAGCCTGGAGGGCTTCAGCGTGGCCCTGCTGGAGGACTACGGCGACGCCCTCGACGAGGACGGCCAGCTCTACATCGGCCGGATCAGGGCCGCCACCGCCCGACTGGGCGCACGCATCGACGCCCTGCTGAAGCTCAGCCGCCACACCCGCGGCGAGCTGGCCCTGGCCCCGGTGGATCTGGGGCTGCTGGCCCAGCAGGCCACCCCGCCCGCCCTCACGCTGCGCTGCCAAGGCGATCTGACCGCGCACGGCGACGCCCGGCTGCTCCGCCACCTGCTCGACGAGCTGCTGGGCAACTGCGCGAAGTTCGAGGCGAAATCGGCCGCCCTCGCCCGCGACGCCGAAGGCGCCTTCACCCTCATCGACGACGGGGTGGGTTTCGATCCCACCTACGCCGAGCGCATCTTCGTGGCCTTTGGCCGCTACCACGGCCCCGACGAGTACCCGGGCCAGGGCGTGGGCCTGACCATCGCCCGCCGCATCGTGCACCGCCACGGGGGCACCATCGCCGCCACCAGCCCTGGGACCGGCTGCACCGTGCGCTTCACCCTCCCCCGTTGAGCGCGCCCGACGAGACCTGGAGCGTGGGCACCACCCTGGGCGCCCCCATCACCACCAGCCTCGAGGCCGTCGCCCGGCTGCCCGAGATCCGCCTGGCCGGTGAGCACGGCACCCCCAACCTGGAGCTGGGACCACCCCTCGGACAGGGCGCGGTCGGGGTCGTCCTGGAGGGGCGCCAGCTCGGGCTGGCGCGCACGGTGGCCGTGAAGGTGCCCCGCGGGGACCGCACCGACGGCACGGCGGCCGCCAGCATCGTACGCGAGGCGCGCATCGCCGGCGGGCTGGAGCACCCGAACATCCTGCCGGTCCACATGCTGGGCCGCGATCCGGGCGGCCGACCGCTGGTGGTCATGCCCAAGGTGGACGGCGCGAGCTGGCGGGCGCTGCTGGCCCATGCCGATCACCCCCTGTGGGTCGGCTTCGACGGCGACGCCCTGGGGCGCAACCTGCAGGTCCTCGGCCTGGTGTGCCGGGCCGTTCACCTGGCCCACCGGCGGGGGGTCGTGCACCGGGATCTGAAGCCCGACAACGTGCTCATCGGTCCGGAGGGGCAGGTGTACCTGGTGGACTGGGGGCTGGCCGTGCGGCTCGCCGACGACCCGCACACCGAGGCCGTGGTGGGCACACCGGGCTACATGGCCCCCGAGATGTTCACGCCCGGCGCACGGGTGGATGCCCGCAGCGACGTGTACCTGCTGGGCGCCACCCTGCACGAGGCGCTGACCGGGGCGCGGCTGCACCCCGGCCGCAACCTGGCCGAGGTCACCGCCCACGCCCTCGAGCCGGGCCCCTACCCCAATCCGCCCGGCGTCCCCCCTGCCCTCGCGGCCGTGGTCCGCCGCGCCTGCCAGGTGGATCCGGCCGCCCGTTTCCCCGACGTCGAGGCCTTCCGCCAGGCGCTGGCCGACTTTCAGGTGCACCGCGCCGCGCTCTCGCTCATCGAGCGCGCCGAGGCCGAGCTGGCACGCCTGGAGGCCGCCCCGGACGACCACAGCCGTGAGGCGCTGTTCGGCGCCTGCCGCTTCGGCTTCGGCGAGGCGCTGCGCCTGTGGCCCGAGAGCGCCCGGGCGCAGGCCGGGCTGGGCAGAGCCGTCGAGCGGATCATCCAGCACGAGCTGGGCCGCGGGGCCCCCGACGCCGCCCGGCGGCTGCTGGCCGAGCTGCCGGAGCCCCGGCCCGACCTGCACGCCGCGGTCGCCACCGCGCTGGCCCAGGCCGACGCCGAGCGCGACCGCCTGACCGCGCTGGAGGCCGAGGCGCGGACCCGCGACGCCACCCATGGCGGGGGCTGGCGCGCAGCGCAGTTCGGCGCCCTGTGGGTGCTCTTCGTGCTCGGCCCCATCGCCGTCGGCCTCGTGCGCGCCTCGGGCCGCCTGCCCGCCGAGCCGCCGCCCCTGGCGCGGGCCATCCTGCCGCTGGCCATCTGGGCGGTGGTGCTGCTTTGGATGCGCGCCCAGGCCCGCGCCCTGCCCCAGGGCTACGACCGACGCCTGGCCCTGTCGGTCAGCGGCGCCCTGCTCGCGCTGGGCGCAGCCTGGCTGGGCATCGCGCTCCTGGGGGCACCGTTCGCCGCCGGCCTGCTGGTCACGCCCGCCGTGCTGGGCGCCATGAGCGCCGGCCTGGCGGTGGGCTTGGATCGACGCTTCTGGCGCCTGGCCGGGGTGTACGCGGTGGCCGCGCCCGTGCTGGCCTTCGCCAGCCGGTGGCTGCTGGGCGAGGTCGTGATCGGCGCGGCCAACGGGCTGGCCTTCGCGGCGACGATGCGCTGGATGCGCGCTACCCGATCTGCAACGCGCTCAGACGGGCCTTGAGGCCTGCTGGCGAGACTTCGAGCCGGGCCGCCATCTGGGCCAGGTCGCCTCCGCTGGCCTCGAAGGCGCGGCGCAGCTCGGCCTCGCCCAGATCGCTGGCCTTGCGCAGCGTGGGACTCCGATCGATCAACCCGTACAAGGCCGTGCGCGAGATGTTCAGCGCCGCCGCCGCGGCCTTCAGCGCGAAGCCGCTGTCCCGAAGGGCCTGCACCAGCTCGGCGTCCGTGACGTCGCTGGCTTTGCGGTAGCGAACGCGGCCCACGGCCGGCTCGCCTGCCGGCGCAGGCGTCTCGCCCGCGGGCACGTCGTCCGACACCAGCACCATCTGCGGGGCGTGTCGGTGCTCGATCACGAGCTGCTGGATGGCGTTGCGAAGGCCGCGCACGTTGCCCGGCCAGGATCGCCGGGCCAGCGCCGCCACCACGCCCGCGGGCAGGAAGGGCGGCTCGGCCCGCAGCGCGTCGGGCCGCCCCACCTGGGCCAGCGCCTGGGCCGCGAAGTGGTACGCCAGCAATCCCACGTCGGCGCGGCGGGCGTCCAGCGGCGGCACCTGCACCACGAACCCCGCCAGCCGATGCAGCAGCGGCGACTTGAAGCGCCCGTCGGCCACGGCCGCCTCCAGATCCGCGTCGGTGGCGGCCACCAGGCGCACGTCCACGCGTCGCGGCGCGCCGCCGACGGGGCGCACCTCGCCAGTCTCCAGGGTGCGCAGCAGGGCCGCCTGCACCTCGGGCGGGCACTCGCCGATCTCGTCCAGGAACAGGGTGCCGCCGTTGGCCTCCACGAAGAGGCCGTCCCGGGCGCTGGCCGCGCCGCTGAAGGCCCCCCGGGCGTGGCCGAACAGCTCCGACGCCGCCAGGTTGGGCGCGATGGCCCCCATGTTCACCGCCGCGAAGGGCCCGGCCGCGCGGGGGCTGTGGGCGTGCAGGGCCCGCGCCACCAGCTCCTTCCCGGCGCCCGACGGCCCCCGGATGAGCACCGGCACCCCCAAATCCGCCACCTGGCCCACCGCCTGGCGCACGCCCATGAGCCCCGCGCTCACCCCCAGCAGAGTGGCTCCCACGGCAGGCTGCGGGATGAGCCTGGAGCGTTCCAGGAGCACGGCCACGTTGGGGCCAAGCTCGACCACCACGCCGCGATCCAGGCGCTCGGGCGACAGGGTGATCGCGCCTTGCACCCGCCCCCCGTCCACTGCCACCGCCGTCCGCGTGTCATGGGCCGACAGGGTCAGGCCCAGCGCCCCCGCGGGCTCGAACACCACCGGCGCCCGCGAGATGAACCGGTCGCGCAGGGGCTGGCCGTCGCTGAAGGCGGGGGTGGCGCGGCTCAGCTCGAGCCGCCCGGCGACCGGGGCGGTGGCGCCCACGCGGTCAGGATCAGGGTGCGCCAGGATCACCAGGCGCACCACGCGCGAAGGCCCGACACGCCGGGAGGGCGCGCCGGGCTGCAGGGTGGCGGCGTCGAGGGTGTCTTCCACCCCCGCAGCGTGCCACGCCGGAGCAGGACTCAGAAGATCCTGTCCACGTTGAACTCCAGGTCGGGCACCGGGCTGGGCATGTTCAGCTTGATGTTGCCGCTGCTCGACACGCTGGCCCCGGCGCTCTTGCAGATCTTGTCGAACACCACGTTCACGCAGGCCTTGCCCTCCACCCGGCCCGACAGGCTGCTCTCGGTCAGCGTGACCTCCAGCTCCCCCTGCACCCCCGTGCCGGCCACGCTCATGTCGAAGCTCACCTCGCCCTTCAGGGTCAGGTCGCCGTTGCTGCGCACCCGGCCGCTGACCTGGATCCGGTTGCCGAAGAAGTCGACCTTGCCGCGGGCGTAGAGCCCGGCGTCGGTCACGGTCACCCGCCCGTTGGCCAGCTCGGCGTCGGGCCCGGGCAGGGGCACGCGGATGGCCATGTCGCCGGCCACGTAGAGCCCGGTCTGGTAGGGCCAGGGCATGCCCAGGTACTGGAACACCGCGCGTTGGCCGTTGTACTGCTCCATCGTCATGCCCATCTGGCTCGCCCAGGCCTCGTGGGTGCGGTACGCGCCGGTGATGCGCCCCTCGGCGATGAGCGCGTCGATGTCGCCGCGGATGCTGACGCCGCTGTTGCTGATCTCCACCCGGGCGTTGGCCAGGTCGAAGCCCTTGATGGTCAGGCCCGCCCGCCCCACGAAGCTGAAGTCGCCGTCGGCCTCCACGCGGCCCGCCACCTCGACGGCCGACAGCCCCGGCAGCGCCAGCTCACCGCGCACGGCCACGCCTTCGTTGCTCACGGTCACCTGGGCGCCGGCCAGGGTCACGCCCAGCAGCTCCAGGTCCGCCACGCCGGTCAGCTCGAACTGCCCGTTGGGGCTCACGGCGCCGGACACCTGCACCTGGCCGATGGCCGGCGCGCTCACGGTCCCGCTGACGAAGACCCCCGCGTTGCTCACGGTGACCCGCGAGTTCGCCATCGGCAGGCCCAGCGGCGCGAAGTCCACGGCGCCGCTCACGCTGAACTGCCCGTCGGTCTGGATCTCGCCCTGCACCCGGACGCCCGCCCCCACCCCGGGGATGTCGGTGTGGCCGTCCACCGCCAACTTGCTTTGGGTCCACACCAGCCCGGCGTCGGCCAGCTCGAAGCCCGCCAGGTTCACGGCCGCCTCGGCCTCCAGGCGGAACTTGCCCTTGTCGTTCAGCCAGCCCTCGAAGGCCACCTGCTGATCGCCGAAGATGTCGCCGTACACCGGCTCGAACTCGCCGCTGAAGCGCACCTCGTCCCGGGTCAGGGTCATGGCCACGTCGCCGGCGGCGAAGCCCAGCACGGGGGTCTGCATGGCCACGTGCACCGTGAAGTCGTCGGGGGCGCCGAACTGCCCCCAGAGCGTGCCCCCCTGGGCGCCCGTGAACAGGGGCGCCAGCGGAGTGCCCGCGCACGGGTTGCTCGACAGCTCGCCGTGGATCATCAGCCGGCCGTCGGGCCCGTCGTACAGCATCGAGCCGTGTCCGACGGGCAGGGTGAACGACACGGGCCCCTTGTCCCATCCCAGGGCCAGCTCGCCGTTCGCCCCCACGCGCAGATCCGTCAGGTCCCCCTCGCCCGCCGTGAACCAGGTGCCGTCGTCGTTGGCGTCGGCGTCGATGGCCACCTCGGCGCCCACATAGACCGGGTAGCGCCCGATCTGGATGTTGCCCTTGGCGTACAGGTGGGCCGACACGGCGCGCTCGGCCCAGTCGGTGCCGTCGAACAGCGCCAGCTCGGACGCCCACGGCAGGTTGCCCCCCCACGAGACGCCCACGGCGCCGCCACTCACCAGACCCCCGGTCAGCGCGTCGACGATCGGCCCCTCCAGGTAGAGCAGCGGGTCCATGGGGGCCAGCACCATCTGGGTGTCGCCCCCGTTCGACAGGCTCACCAGCGGGGCCGTGCGCCCCTCGCCCAGGCGGCCGCTGACGCCCTGCGCGACGCGGTAGTGCAGGTAGGGCTGATCGTCCACCAGCGCGAGCGCCTCCCCCCCGATCTCGATGCCGTCCAGGCCCGCGCCCAGGCCGAGTTGGACCTGGGCGCGGGGCGCCTCGAGGCTCCAGGTGTTCCAGGCCGCCAGCGGCCCCATCGCGGGCATCGCGAAGTCCGCCTGGCCGGTGATGGCCGGCGGCTCCAGCGACACGCTCAGATCGGCGTTGGGCAGCGGGTAGCTGTGACCCAGGGCCTCCAGGCTCGCGGCCCCCGAGACCCGCCAGCCAGCGCCGTCGGCGGCCCAGTCGCCGCACAGGGTCATGCCCGCCAGGGCCTGACACTCGGCCCGGGCCAGGGTCGGGGTGGCGGCGAGCAGGGCAATCAGCAGCTTGGTCTTCATGGCGACCTCCTGTGTTGGGGTGTGCTCACCCTCATTTCAGGAGTCGTGCCAACCAGAAAACACAGGCGAATCCAGCCCTTGCGCGCATCCAGCGCCGTGTCCGACACGGCCTGAGACGGTCTGTGGCGTGTCCGGGCCGTGTCCGGACACGGCGCCCGTCACGCTGACTCAGCCGGCGTGAGCCCGGCGGCCGCCATGGCGTCGGCCGGGCCCCAGGCCGCACCGGCGAACCCGAACTCCTCGCGGTGCACGGTGATCACCAGCGCACCCCGGCGGGCCTCGTACACATCCCCGATGGTGGGCAGGGGGGTCACGTCCTCGATGCGCCAGCCCTCGCGCCGCAGGCGCTGGAGCAACGCCAACAAGGCGTCGTCCTCCAGCTCGACGTGCACCGTGGCCATGATCAGAACACGTTGTAGCTGAACCGGATCTGCACGTCGTGCTCGGTCTGGGCCTCATCGCCCAGCCCGATGTTGGGGTTGCGCACCACGTTGAAGCGGTAGTTCAGCGAGATGAAGCTGGCCAGTCGCAGCGACACCTGGTTGCGCCAGGTGTAGATGGCCTGATCGTCGGTCACGGGCACCAGGCCGTCGAACTCGGTGGTGCCGATGATGCGCCACACCCGCAGCAGCCCCACCACGGTGCCCTCGAAGCCGAAGGACTCATTGCCCTGCACGGGCGTGAGCACGTCGGGATCCGCCTCGGTGCCCGCCCGCACGGTCAGCACCTTCAGCCCGTTGGGCAGGGTCTGGCGCCCGCCCACGCCCGCCCGGATGTCCAACTCCACGGGGCGGGTCCGCAGGATGCGGAAGTTGCCGCCGGCCCCCTGAATGAGCGTCAGCGGCGCGAAGGGATCACCCAGCTTCACCCGGTTCACCGCCTCCTGCCCCGGCCGCACCCCCTCACCCTCGTCCACCACGAAGCGCGGCGCGTCGTCGAACCACTGCTCGCGCTGCAGCACCTGACTCTCCAGGCCCACCCGCCCATAGGGCCCGAACCACGGCACGAGCTGGTAGACGTAGATGCTGTTCGCGAACAGGCGGTCGGTCTGCGTGCGGAACTGCCGGTCCTGCTCCTCGGCCGCCACCGGGCTCAACAGCCCGATCTCCAGGTCGAGCCGGCTGGACCACAGGTGGGTCTTGTCGTTGTAGATGGCCGTGCCGTCCAGGAAGGCGTCGAGCTGGAGCTGCACCCCATCCTGGGTGCCGAAGCGATTCGACCGATTCCATGAGAAGTCGCCGCCCACCACGGCTCGGATCTGCCAGTTGTTGTCCTGCATGCCCGCCTGGGCGCCCACCACCGAGCCGGTGACCTCGCCCGCGCCCCGCCAGTCGCCGGTGTCCTGGTCCTGCACCACCGTGAAGGTGGTCAGCTCGCCCTGCTCGAGCCGCACGGTGGCGAAGTCGGTGCGGTCGCGGTAGGTGCCGCCGGCGCGGATGATCTTGTACAGGCCCGGCTTCAGCACCCACACGCGGGTCTGCTCACCCAGCAGGCCGTCGGCGCCGAAGCCCACGCCGAAGTCCTCGCGGGTGTCGGCGCTGATGAGCTCGTACGTGCCGCGAAAGGGCACGAACTGGGGGTTCACCACCTGCACATCCAGCGCCGCCCAGGTGCCCTCCGGGATCAAGGTGACCTTGTTGGGCTCCACCCGCACGTCGCGCACCTGCTGCTGGTTGGGCGCGCCGCTGCCGAACCGCACCCGGTAGTTGCCCGGCCGCAGCACGATGCGCCGGCCGCTGCGCCCCTCGGCCACCGTCTGGTTGTCCTGATCCAGCACCAGCACCAGGGGCTCGCGGATACCGGTGGACAGCGTGGGCAGGAAGATGGCGCCCATGTCCATGGGCATCGGGGTGTCGTCGGTCTGGAGCTGGGGGTGCAGGGCGAAAGGGCTGGGCAGGATGACCCCCGACGCGTCCGCCGGGGTGGGCTTGGGGGGCGGCTCCGGCAGCGCGGGCTCCGGCACCGTGGGCTCCGCCCCGTTGGCCTCCGGGGGCGAGGGCCCGCCTGCAGGGGGCCCCGACTGATCGGCGTCCCCGCTGGACAGGGCCATCCGCATGCGGCTGAGCGCCTCCTGGGTCTGCACCGCCAGCAGCGCCGACAAGGCGCGCACGGTGCCGCGGGTGTTCTCGCCGCTCACCTGCCGCCGCTCGTCGAAGCTCCAGGACCACACCACGGCGTCGTCCTTGAACCGCGTCAGCCGGAACTGCATGGCCAGCCGCGCGAAGCGCTCCGGCCCGTTCTCGAGCTGCTCGATGGCCTCGACCTCGGCGCTCAGCGTGTAGTCCGGCGGCACCTGCCCGATGCTGCTCACCACCCGCTCCACCACCCCGCTCGCCCGCAGGTGATCGGTGAGCAGCGCGGTGATCATCTTCTCGGGCCGCTCGCTCCAGCGCCGCGCCTTGTAGAAGCGGATCTCGTGGACGTCGGGGCGGAACACCAGCTCGCTGCCGCGGTAGGTGTCGCGCACCGACACGTCCTTGATGCGCAGGGTCAGCGGCAGGGGCTGCTCGGCGATGGGCGCCGGCGTCGGGTAGGTCAGCGTGTAGTAGTGCCGGGCGCTGCCCCGGCCGCAGCCCGTCAGCGCCAGCAAGCCCAGGCCCAGCAAGAGGCCCACGCCCGGCACGCCGCGCAGCAGTCGATCACTCATCGCCGCCCTCCCCCAACAGCAGCAAGGACGGATCCTCGCGGATCTTTGCCGAGAACGCGGTCATGTTCTCGCTCGTCTCCTTCAGGTAGGCGATGGACTCCACCAGGTTCTCCCGGGTCTGCAGCACCCGGAGCTGCACCCGCACCTCGAGCCGGTTCAGGCCGCCCACCAGCTTCCCCGCGCCCTCGGGCCCCAGGGTCGCGT
>JACKDL010000032.1 GCA_020633555.1 Myxococcales bacterium
CGGCCAGGGTGGCGTCGGCGGCCAGGGCGGCGCGGGCGGCCAGGGCGGCGCGGGCGGCGGCACGCCCTGCCCCGACGTGCTCTGTGACCTCGCCTGCGAGTTCGGCTTCGCCACCGACGCCAACGGCTGCGAGATCTGCGCCTGCCTGCCCCCCCCGGCCATGTGCCGGGCGGACGACGACTGCCCCCAGCCCGGCGCCCCCAACTGCAGCGCCGCCTGCGTGGACGGCCAGTGCCGCGTGAGCTGCGACGAGCCGCCCATGTGCCCGGATCCCAACGATCCGAACGTGAACTACATCTCCAATGATCCCGCCGAGTGCGCGGTGGTCCGGTTCCGCTGCGAGCCCGGCGCCCAGCCGTTCAACGACGAGTGCGGCTGCGGCTGCATCCGCGATCCGCAGGCCTGCGAGCCCGTGCTGTGCGATCTGGCCTGCGAGTTCGGCTTCCAGCGCGACGCCAGCGGCTGCGAGATCTGCGCCTGCAACCCGGGGCCCCAGCAGTGCCGCGCCGATGACGAGTGCCCCGCGCCGCCCCGCCCGGGCTGCGTGGGCCAGTGCGTCGATGGCCTGTGCGCGGTGGCCTGCGACGAGCCCGATCCCTGCCCTGATCCCAACGATCCCGCAGTGCGCTACATCAGCCAGGATCCCGCCGTGTGCCAGCGCGTGCGCTTCGCCTGCGAGCCGGGCGAGGAGGCCTTCAGCGATGCCTGCGGCTGCGGCTGCATCGCCCAGGGCGACCAGTGCCCCGATCCCGCCGACCCCGCGGTGCACTACGTCAGCGAGGATCCGGCCGAGTGCGCGCGCATCCGCTTCGCCTGCCAGCCCGGCCAGGAGGCCTTCAGCGACGACTGCGGCTGCGGCTGCGTGGACGCGCCCGACGCCTGCATCTGCCCCGACGTGTACTCGCCCGTCTGCGGCGAGGACGGCCGCACCTACGGCAACGCCTGCGAGGCCGGTTGCGCCAACGTGGCCATCGCCGCCCGCGGCGAGTGCGCGCCCGAGGAGTGCATCTGCCCGGCGGTGTTCGCCCCGGTCTGCGGCGCCGACGGCCGCACCTATGGCAACGCCTGCGAGGCCGGCTGCGCCCGGGTGCGGGTGGTGGCCGAGGGCCCCTGCCCCGACGAGCCGCCCCCCATGTGCCCGGATCCCAACGACCCGGCGGTGAGCTACGTCAGCGAGGATCCCGCCCAGTGCGCCCGCATCCGCTTCGTGTGCGAGCCGGGGCAGGAGGCCTTCAGCAACGAGTGCGGCTGCGGCTGCATCGGCGCCGCCCAGCCCGTGTGCGCCGACGGCCAGATCGCCGTGGAGGGCCGCTGCGAGACCTTGTGCCGTGGCGACCAGGAATGCGCCCGTGGCCAGGCCTGCAACGCCGGCGACGTGTGCCTGCCCGACCCCACCTGCCCCATGTGCGCCGTGTGCGCCGGCTGGTGCGTGCCCGCGCGCTGAGCCGCGCCCGAGCTCAGCGCCGGCGACGCCGCCAGGCCAGGCCCAGCAGGGCCAGCCCCCACCAGGCGTCGCCCGGCCCCTGCCCCGCCTGACAGCCGCCATCGGCCTTCACCTGCCTCACAGCGGGCGGGGGCACGCCGCCGACCGGCTCGCGCCCTTCCCCCTCATCGGCCACGTCGCCCTCGTCCCCCACGGCGGGGGGATCAACCGGCACGTCGGGCTGCGGCTCGGGCTCGGGCTCGGGCTCGGGTTCAGCGCTCCCAGGGGCCACGTACCCGTCGCCCGAGGCGGCGCCCAGGTCGTCCTGGGCGCTGACCGACCGGACCGTGACGGGCACATCGCTGTACAGCGCCAGCCGCCGCACCTCGCCCCAGCCCGGGCGCCCCGCCAGCTCGAAGGCCACCCCTTCGTCGCCGGGCGCCACAGTCACGTACGCCCGCTGCGCCGCATCGAAGCGCCCGTCTGGCCCGGCCCACCACAGGCGCAGCGAGCCCCGCTCAGCGGCCGAGAGGCGCACCTGCACCCCCGACCAGCGGGCCCCGTCCACCGCCGTCCAGGCGGGCGACGCCAGGCAGCGCTCGGGCGCCAGCGCCAGGCCCTCGCCGGCCACCGCGGGCGCCGGCCCGTCGTCGCAGGGGACCCACCCGTCGGCGTCGGGCTGCGCGGGGTCTGCGGGGAAGCGCCAAGCGTCCGCCCGCAGGGCGTCCACCCGCACCCCACCCACCGGATCCACCGCCAGGGCGTCCACCGACGGCCGGGCGCCCAGGGCCTCCAGCGCCCAGAGCCCGTCGGCGGCCAGCAGGCCCGCCTCCAGGCCCAAGCCGCGCCCGGCGTCCTCCACCGCGACGGTGATCAGCACCCGCTGCGTCTCGCCCACCGCCAGCCGCCCGATGGCCAGCTCGCCCTCGGGCGCGGCCATGTCGCCGTCGCCCAACGGCTGCCAGCTCTGGCGGTCCAGCGCCGGGGCGTCCGTGCGCCAGTCCCAGCGCAGCGTGCGCAGGGCGCCGCGGGCCCGCCAGGCCAGCCGCACCCCGGTCACGGGCCCGGGGCCTGCGTTGCGCACCAGGATTTCGGCGGTCAGCCGCTCGCCCACCCAGGCGTCGGGCACCCCGGCCGAGGCGCCCTGGCGCAGGCGGTCCGCCGGGGCCTCCAGCCAGCGCACGGTGAAGGGCAGCGCCGGATCCACCGGCGCCGGCTCGGGATCGGGCTCGGGGTCGGGATCCGGCTCGGGGTCGGGCGTCGGATCGGGCTCCGGGCCAGGGCTCGGCGCGTCGCCGCGCACCCGCGCCACCAGCTCGTCCATCCGCGCGAACAGGTCTGCGCCGGGGCACAGGGTGTTGTTCGTGGGCCACTCCCGGTGGCCACGGATGTGCTCGCGGTCGGGCACGATGCCGTGGGTCTCCACCGCCCACCGCACCAGCCGCACCAGCCCGTCGAACTGGGCCTCGGGCACCGGGCCTTCCTCGAAGTTGCCCAGCACCGCCACGCCGATGTTGCCGTCGTTGTTGCGCCCTGCGTGGGCCCCCGGGCGCCGCTCGTCATTGCGCCCCTGATAGACCTGGCCCGTGGCGCTCACCGCGAAGTGGTAGCCGATGTCGCACCAGCCGTGGACGTCCATGTGGTAGGCCTGGATCTGCCGCATGCGCACCGGCATGTCGCCGTCGTCGGCCCGCGAGGCCGTGTGGTGCACGGTGAAGCGGTACACCTGCGACACCGGGTTGCACAGCTTGTCGGGCTCGCGCGCCCCCCACCCGTTGCGGTCCACCACGAAGTCGGGGGGCGGCACCAGCGCCAGGTGGCGCTGCTCCACGGCGGCCAGCGGTCGCGCCCGCCAGGGCCGCTCCACCGCCGCGGCCTGCTCCAGGAACTCCACCGCGAACTCGCGCAGGGCCTGGGGGCGTTCGGCCCGCAGCGCCACCGCCCCCACCGGGCCGCCGGGATCCAGGGCGGCGGCGCCCAGGCCACCCTCGGCAAAGGCCCAGGTCACCGGGGCCCACGGGGTCCAGGTGCCGTCGGCCCGCCGGGCCCGCCAGGACAGGGCGCCGGCGTCGCCCTCGAGGCGCAGGCCCACGCGCCGGTAACGGGCACCGCCGTCGGGCGCCTCGATGTGGGCGCTGCCCGGCGCGAACAGCGCCTGGAGCTGCGCCGGCTGGTGCACCCGGACGGCCGGGGGGTGGTCATGCTCCGCCGGCAAGGGGCCGTCGCTGCGGTCAGCGCAACCCAGGGCGATGAGCAAGGGCAGGATGAACAACCGGTACGGGCGCATGCGGGCCTCCTTCGCCCCGGGGGACGCAGCGAGCGGGGGCCTGTTGCGCCGAGACGTGAAGACGCGGTGCGAAGGGGGGTTCGCACCGGGCGCCGACCCGCCCACGGGGGCCCGCGGGCCAGGCAGCACGCAAACGCCCCCCCGGTGTCGAAGGGGCGAAACCCAGGCCAAGGTGTCGGAATCCTACCTGATTCATCTGCCTTGAGCGGTGGGTCCCCACCACACACCCCGAAAAAACCTGCGGAGGGGGTTGGCAACGCCCGATGGCCGTGCCTTGAATGCGTCCCGGTGAAACCGGCCCGCCTGGGGATGTCGGGCCAGAACAGGCGCTGGATGCCAGCGCCCCCTGCGAGGAAAACGAAATGAAGCGCATTCTGGCTACCCTGGCGATCGCCTCCCTCACCTTCTCCGTCGGCTGCAAGAGCGACCCCGCCGAGGAGTCGGTCAAGCTCATGGAGGAGATGGCGGGCATCATGGACTCCAACAAGGAGGACTGTGACAAGATGGGCGACGCCCTGGCCAAGTTCATGGACTCCAACGGCAGCAAGATCGCCGATCTCAAGAAGGCCGGCGAGGGGCAGTCGAAGGAGGAGCAGAAGAAGATGATGGAGAAGTACGAGGAGCGCATGAAGGCGGTCATGGGCAAGGTCATGGGCGCCGGCATGAAGTGCAAGGACAACAAGAAGGTCCAGGACGCGATGAAGAAGATGTGATGAGCCTTCGGGCTCATCACCCGGCGGCCACGCTTCGGTGGGCCGCCGACGCCCTGCGAGCTCGCTGAGCTCCGGGCCAGGCGGGGTCGCCACCCAAGCGGGGGCGGCCCCGTTTTCGTTTGGTAGAAGCCCCACTTTCGGCGCCTGCCGCGCCACGCCCCCTCTCAGTCCTCCGGCGGCGACCGACCGCGAGGGCTGCCACGCACCCATCCGAAAGGACGTCTCTCATGATCCGCGCCATCGCCCTGCTGGGCCTGACCCTCGCCCTGGCCGCCTGCAACAAGCCCGCCGACGCCCCTGCGCCGGCCGCCGGCGCGGCCAGCAAGGCCGCCGCCCCGCCAGCGCCGCCGCCACCGAGGCCGCCCCGCCAGCGCCGCCGCCCCGCCAGCGCCGCCGCCACCGAGGCTGCCCCCGCCGGTGACACCGCCCCCGCCAGCGCCGCCGCCGGCGAGGCCGCGCCCGCCGCTGAGCTGCCCGCAGGTGCCAAGGAGAACGCCGAGGCCACCATCGCCCTCATGGAGGAGATGGGCCAGGTCATGGCCGACAACGCCGAGGACTGCGACAAGATGGGCGAGGGCCTGGAGGGCTTCGTGGCCAAGAACAAGGACAAGATGGCGGCCGTGAAGGCCGGCAACGACAACCTGAGCCCCGAGCAGCGCAAGGCCGCCATCGCCCCGTTCCAGCAGCGGATGCAGGCCGCGATGATGAAGATCATGGGCCCCGGCATGAAGTGCAAGGACAACGCCCGGGTGACCGCCGCCATGAAGGCCATGTGAGCTGACCCGCCTCGCGTGGTAAATGGGGCTCAGCGGGGCCCGTCGCCCGGCCGCGCGGCGAGCGCCTTGGCGCTCCCCGGCCGGGGCGAGGCCCCACCCGATCCGTGGAGTCCCCATGCTGCGCCCCGCCGCTCTGAGCGTCGCCCTGCTGCTCGCCGCCTGCGGCGACAACCCTGATCAGGGCGACGTCCCCATCCAACGCGGCGTCACGTCGGCCACCGCGGCCACCACCACGGTGGCCGGGCTGGTGGCGGGCAAGAACCCCGAGGTGCAGGCGGTGATCGTGCTGGAGCGCATGGCCGCCATCATGGCGGCCCACAAGGCGAACTGCCCCAACATGGGGCTCGCCCTGAAGAACTTCATCGCCACCAACCGCCCGGTGCTCAGCCAGATCAAGGCCGCACAGACCGCCCAGGACACCACGCTCCGCGACGGCCGCCGCCAGGCGATCCGCAAGCGGCTGGCGGCGGTGATGGGGCGGATTGTGAGCGACGGCCTGAAGTGCAAGGGTGACGCTGCGGTGCAAGAGGCGATGAAGAGCATGTGACCGGGCGCCCCCGGTCGCGGCCTTTCTGATACCTTCCGCACCGCTTCACTGTGGGGAGAGCGCTGTGGGGGAGAGCACGGCGATGCGCCTGAGTCTGATGAGCCTTGTTCTGGCTTCGCTGGTGGGCTGCGTGCCCAGCGGTGGAGGCGGCGGGGGCACCGCACCCGACCCGGACGACGGCGTGTTCGACGCCCTGCCGCCGCCCCCCGATGGCGGCGGCCAAGGCGGCACGGGCGGCCAAGGTGGCGCCGGCGGCCAAGGCGGCGCGGGCGGCCAAGGCGGCGCGGGCGGGGCCCCCCCCGCGGGCCCCAGCTTCGGCGTGGCTACCTACAACGTGCAGCGGTTCTTCGACCGCACCTGCGACTCGGGCCGCTGCGGCGAGGGCGACTTCGAGTTCGTGCCCAGCGCCCAGAACTATCAGATCCGCACCGAGGACGTGGCCCGCGGCATTGTGCGCCTGTACCGCGAGCAGGGGGCCGACGTGCTGGCCCTGCAGGAGATCGAGAACCAGAACAGCCTGGACGCCCTGCTGCGGGCCCTGCGGCAGTACGACGACTTCCCGTACACCGTGCAGGTCCTGGGCGAGACCGACTTCGACGCCTCGCTGGACGTGGCCATCCTGGCGCGGGGCGAGCGGGTGCGGGTGATCACCCACCGCGATGAGCAGATCCAGCGCCCGGACGGCAGCCGGACCACCTTCTCGCGGGAGTTCCTCGAGGTGCACCTGGACATCCCCCCCCTGGACGATCCGGGGGCGCCGCCGCAGCGGGTCATCGCCTTCGCGGCCCACTTCAAGTCGCAGAACAACGACGATCCGGGGCGCAGGCGGGCCGAGGCGCGGGCGGCGCGGCGCATCGTCACCGAGGTGGCCGAGGCCAACCCCAACGCTCTGGTGGTGCTGGCGGGCGATCTGAACTCGGCGCCGGGCGATCCCGCGCTGGAAGATCTGATGCTGGGCGACGAACTGGAGCGGGCGGCCGCCGAGCTGGGCGACGCCGCGGCCACCTACTGGTACTTCGAGCGGGGCGAGGCCATCGATCACGTCTTCCGGGCCCGGGCGGGCGCCTGCGCCTACGCGCCGGGGAGCGCAGCGGTGGTGCAGTCCGGCGCGATGACCGGGCTCGGGGGCAGCGATCACGCGGCGCTGGCCGCCCGCTTCGAGTGCGCCGACTGATCCAACTCCGGCACACCGCCGGCCCGTAGTTTCCCGAGGGCAGATCTGCGAATGCCGTCCACCCGCGCCGCCGGCCATACTCCATGGGCATGAACCGCGCCGTGCTGCTGGCCGGCTTGCTGGCCTGGGGATGGGCCGGCGCCGAGTCGCCCGAGGGGCCGCCAGCGTCACCCACGGCGCCGTCCGGGGAGATGGTCGAGTTGGAGATCCGCGGGCACCGGCTGCCCAACCCGCTGGCGCGCGATCGCGCCGTGCAGCGGGTGACGGCCACCGAGATCAACCAGCGGCAGGCGCGCTCCACGCCGGACGCCCTGCGCTATGTGCCCGGCACCTTCGTGCAGCAGACGGGCCATGGCCAGGGATCGCCCTACATCCGCGGCCGGACGGGCCAGCAGGTGCTGCTGCTGTTCGATGGCCTGCGGATCAACAACGCCCTGTTCCGCCAGGGGCCCAACCAGTACCTGTTCACCGTCGACAGCCGCACCGTCGAGACCTTGGACGTGGTGCGCGGCTCGGCCAGCGTCACCCTGGGCGCCGACGCCATCGCCGGGGCGGTCATGGTCACCCCGCGCAGCCCGGGCATCGACCCGACGCTGCCCGAGGGCGCCATCCGCAGCACCAGCCGTTTCTCGGCCCGGTACGCCACCGCCGACGAGGACACCGGGGGCCGGGCCGAGGCCGAGCTGCAGTACGGCCCGCGCCTGGGCTTCCTGGTGGGGGCCGGCTACCGCGACGTGGGGCGCCTGGAGTCGTCGGGCTCGGTGGGGCACCTGCTCAGCCAGGACCAGGTGAACGTGCCCCTGTTCGAGAAGGAGGTGCCCACCTTCGCGGCGGATGGGCGCACGCAACTCGGCACGGGCTTCAGCGAGGCCACGGGCGACGCCCGCATGGTCTGGGACCTGCACCCGCGGGCCCGGCTGACCGCGGCGGGCTACGTCTACCGCCAAGGCGACGCCCCGCGCACGGACCAGTGTCCGCCCCCCGAGGCTGATCTCTCGGAGTGCCTGGTGTTCCGCGATCAGGACCGCACCCAGAGCTACCTGCGGCTGGACGCGAGCCCCGGCTGGCTCGGCCTGAACGCCCTTGAACTGATGGGCGGTTGGGTGCGGCAGTTCGAGCGGCGCGAGCGGGACTCCAGCGAGACGCTGGGCGCCATCACCGGGGGCGAGGACCTGGTGGACATGTACAACGCCCGCCTGGTGGGTCACACGCGGCCGCTGCGGCGGGGCCCGGCAGTCATGGACCTGGACTACGGCGTCGACGGCAGCACCGAGGCGGTCCAGTCCTCGGCGTACATCACGCTGGTGCGGGTGGGCGTGACCCGCCAGAGCTCGCGGGGCCAGTACATCGCCGGCTCGACGTATCAACGCGCCGCCGGCTGGCTCTCGCCACGGGTGGATCTGTGGGACCGCCTGACCCTGCGGGCGGGCGGGCGGCTGGCCTACGCGGCCGCCGAGGCCGCCGCGGATGAGGACACCGCCTCGATCGCGGTGGACCAGAGCTGGACGGCCACGGTGTTCAACGCCGGCGCCGAGGTGCGGCCCCTGAAGGGCCTGGCGCTGAAGCTCAACGTGGAGCAGGGCTTCCGCCCGCCCAACCTGGACGACATGACCGGCCGCCAGCCCACCGGGCGCGGCTACCAGCTCGAGAACGCCGACCTGCAGCCCGAGCAGGCCACCACCTACGAGGTGGGGCTCCAGTACGACCACCGCAGGGTGCAGGCCGCCCTGTGGGCGTTCGATCAGCGGCTGGTGAACGCCATGGAGCGGCGCTCGGCGGCCTGCCCGGCTGGCGATCGCGAGTGCCGGGCGGCGCGGGCCGCGGTGCAGCTCGTAAACCTGAAGGGCGAGGCTCAGATCCGCGGGATCGAGGCGTCGCTGAAGGTCCGCCCGGGCCTGGGGCTGAGCCTGCTGGGCACCCTGGCCATCACCCACGGCGAGGGCGACTCGCCCGTGGAAGAGCGGCCCGGCCGGGTCTCGCTGTCGCGCATCCCGCCGGTGAACGGCGTGGGTGAGCTGATGTGGCGCGATCCGGGTACGGGCCTCTACGCCGGCGGCGCAGTCCGTTGGGCGCTCGACCAGACCGACCTCTCTTTCGGCGATGAAGCGGACGCTCGGATCCCCTTTGGGGGCACGCCGGGCTACGTGGTGTTCGACGCTCGGCTGGGCCTGCGCACCGACGCCTTCAGCGTCTATGCGGTGCTCGAGAATCTTACTGACGAACCCAACCGAAACCACGGCTCTGCGGTCAACGGACCCGGCCGGGGGATCATCGTGAACGTGGAGGTAGTTCCGTGAAGCAGTGGATGATCATGGCCCTGGCGGCCGGCGTGCTGGCCATCACCGGGTGCGACGACGACGACGGCAAGGTCACCGCCGACATGGGCGCCGGCGGCGAAGGCGGCATGGGCGGCGGCGCCGGCGGCGAAGGCGGCATGGGCGGCGGCGCTGGCGGCGAAGGCGGGCATGGGCGGCGGCGGCGGCTGCGGGCGGCGGCATGGGCGGCATGGGCGGCGAAGGCGGCATGGGCGGCGCCGGCGGCGGCCGGCGATGCCTGCGCGACCGCCTGCACGACGCTGGCGGACTGCGCGGCCCAGGACGACTACTGCCCGGGCATCGACCCCGGCGAGAGCCGCGACGCGCTGTACGCCGGCTGCCTGGACTCGTGCGCCAACATGGCCGCGCTGGCCACCATCGTGAACGGCTTCGGCGGCAACTGCGCACAGGTGATCCCCACGGTGAGCACCGCCAGCGCCGACTTCGCGGCGAGCTGCGAGGGTGGCGGCGCCATGTGCGAGCCCGCCGCCGACGCCTACCCCGGCGACGCCTGGGACGCCTGCGTGAGCGACGGCGGCGCGTGGGTGCTGGCGGGCGACAGCGAGCCCAGCAGCATCGCCCGGGTGCAGGCCTTCGAGGCCATGGGCGACCTGCTGTGGAACCTGGGCGACGTGCCCACCTCGGACAGCTTCCTGGACGCGCAGTTCCTGTTCGTCGAGGACGAGGGGCTGGGCAGCCGCGTGGCGCGGCGCTACGACAGCCACGTGCCCCAGCCCGAGGGCGCCGACTGCCGCGACGCCGACAGCGCCGCCATGCACCCCGACTACTGCGTGGGCCCGGCCCAGATGCTGCCCCTCATCAACGCCGCCTTCGACGACGGCATCGCGGGCAACGATCCTTTCGGCAACGCCGGCAAGATCGAGGGGGCCATCCTGTGGTTCCTGTACGTGAGCACCTTCAAGGAGTCGAACACCTGCGCCACCGCCGCGAAGGACTGTGACTCGGCGTGGGCCTACTTCGGCGCCGGCAGCACCGCCGCGGATCCCGCCGCCGGCCTGGGGCGCCTGATCCAGGAGGTGGCCCCCGACGCCTACGCTGCGGTGTTCAACGGCCTGCTGGCCGTGCGCTGCTGGCGGGACCTGGACGACGGCGAGACCGCCATGGACCAGCCCCTGTCAGACCGGGCCCACGGCCAGCTCGACTCGGCGCTGGACCACGCCTACAGCGCCCTGATCATCGACCGCCTGGCCGGCTACGCCGCGGCCGAGGACGCCACCGAGAAGGCCGCCCGCTGGGTCAACCTGCAGATCCTGGGCAAGAGCCTGGACCGGGCGGCTCGTGCGCGGGACGCCGGCGCTGCCGACCGGCTGATGGCCATCTGGGACAGCGCCGATCCCGACGCCGCAGCCGCCACCGCCGAGCTCGAGATCCTGTTCCCCTGCCCCTGAGCCAGACCCCCGCCCTCGCCTTGCGCGCCCGGCGATCCCAGGGTTAGCTTCGCAGCCACCCACAGGACGCGCGGGGGCCCCTCCATGACCAGCAGCACCGACCACGTCTGCGCCACCTGTGGCCGCAGGCTGCGGGCCAACCAGACCCACTGCGACGAGTCCCACGGCATGCACGGGGGCGTCATGGGTCTGCCCGCGGCCGAGGTGGAGGCCACCCCGCGGGCCCGCCGGCACTTGCTGGGGGTGACCATCAACGACGAGTTCGTGGTCACGGGGTTTCTGGGCTCGGGTGGCTTCGGCGCGGTCTACAAGGCGCACCAGAAGAGCCTGCACCGCGACGTGGCCCTGAAGCTGCTGGCGCTGGACCAGGTGGGCGACACCGTCAGCGTCGAGCGCTTCCAGCGCGAGGCCCGCACCGCCGCCAGCCTGATGGATCCGAACATCGCCACGCTGTTCGCCTTCGGCGAGACCCAGGTGGGCGACGCGCCGCAAGACCGGCTGATCTTCATGGCCATGGAGCTGGTGGAGGGCCCCACCCTGGCGGACTTCCTGCGCCAGGCGGGCGGCGCCGATCTGCCCACCACCTTCACCATCGGGCGCAACATCCTGCGGGGGCTGGCCGCCGCCCACGATCGCGGCGTGGTGCACCGGGATCTGAAGCCCGGCAACGTGGTGCTGGACACCGGCAAGCACCGCCCCTGGTTCGCCCGGCTCATCGACTTCGGCATCGCCTCGCTGCAGACGCCCGGCCAGACCACCCTGCGCAGCGAGGGCTCGGTGCTGGGCACACCGAAGTACATGGCGCCCGAGCAGTGGCACTCGCAGCCCACCAGCCCGGCCACCGACGTGTATGCCTTCGGCGCCCTGCTGGTGGAGCTGCTCACCGGGCGGCCCGCCGTGCCCAAGGCCGATCCGAACCAGATGTACATGGCGCACACCCAGGGACCGCGCCCGCAGGTCACCGCCACCGCCACCGGCGAGCCCGTGCCCGAGGATCTGCAGGCCTTCATCGAGCGCTGCATGGCGGTGGATCCCGCCGAGCGGTTCTCGAACGCCCGCGACGCCCTGCTGTCCTTCGAGATCGTGGCCGCCGGCTCGGGCTTCGAGGACACCTCGGTGAGCGCCACGCCCGCCGAGATCATGCGCGAGGCGCGGCTGCGCGCCCGCGCCTCGGCGGATCCGTCGGGCATGGGCCACGACGAGACCCAGGACGGCAGCTCCTTGGGCTTGGGGCTGTCGCTGCCCGAGCCCGCGGGCGCGCCCGCTGCCCTGGAGCTGGAGGAGCGCAACCCCGGCGTGGTGGACATGGGTGCGGCCATCGACGCCCTGGCTGATCTGCCGGCGGCCCCCGCCGAGGACGCCTGGCTGCAGGCCTGGGACGACGCGGTGGTGGATCAGGCCGACAAGCAGGTGCGGCACCTGCCCGGCGCAGGGGTGCGCGGGGTGGTGGCGAAGCTGGCGCCCGAGCCCAGCGACGCCGAGTTCACCTACGGCCCACCCAAGACCGACGACATCAAGCCCAACTACGGCGCCGCAGGTGATCCGCGGGCGCTGTCGGCGCCGCCCGAGCCTGCGCCCCCGCCCGCCGCGGACGGGGGGCCCCCGCCGGCCGAGAGCGCCCTGCTGAAGCCTGCGTCAAAGCCCGCGGATCTGCCCGCGCCCACCCGGGGCCGCAAGCCCGCGGCGCCGGGGCCCGTGCGCGACAGCGACGACGACGATAGCTGGGGCGTGGCCGGCGCCGAGATGCCCAAGGGGGCCACCACGGCCCGCAAAGCCAGCGCCCGCCGCACCGCGCCCGTGGGCGGCAGCCGTGCGAGCGGGGCCAGCAGCGGCACCAACATCGTCACCGTGGCCGTGGCCGTGCTGGTGGTGGTGGGCGGCCTGGTGGCCTGGCGCCTGCTGGCCCGCAAGGCCGAGGTCGAGGAAGCCCTGGAGCGCGACCGGGTGAAGCCCACCATCGAGATGACCGCCGCCGAGGCCGCCGCGAAGGTGCCCGCGGCCCCCCAGGCGGCCCCGGACGTGGGGCCCGCCGACGAGGACGCCGGCGTCGACAAGGAGAACGCCGTGCTGGTCATCGTGAAGCCGGGGGGCGCGCGCTTCATGGCCGACGGCAACCCCACCCCCGTCTGCGCCGAGGCCGACCGCTGCTGGCTGCCGGTGGACGTGGACTACAAGATCGAGAAGAAGGGCTACAAGACCCGCGCGGTGAGCGGCGACGACCTGTTCGACCGCAAGGGGAACAAGTGGACCCTCTTGCTCCACCCCGAGAAGTGATCCGCGGCCCGGTCTGAGCCGGCGGGCGCGCCGCCGATCAGGTGACCCGCATGACCTCGTCCACCGAGGTGATGCCCTTGCGCACCAGCTCGAAGCCGGTGACCCGCAGGCCGTGCAGGTGCCGCTCGCGCATGTAGCTGCGCAGCGCCGCCCGAGTGGTGCTCTCGGCCTTCACCAGATCCTGCAGCTCGTCATCCACCTGGATCAGCTCGTAGATGCCCGTGCGCCCCCGGTAACCCGTCTCGTTGCACACCGGGCAGCCCACCGGCTCGTAGATGCGCTCGGTGGGCGGCGCCCCGGCCTCGGCCATGAGCTCCAGGTGCACCGCGCTGGGCGCGCTGGGGCGGGCGCACTGCAGGCAGAGCCGCCGCACCAGCCGCTGGCCGATCATGGCGCTGAGCGCCGAGGCCACCACGTAGCGCTCCAGGCCCATGTCGAACAGGCGCACGAAGGTCTCGATGGCGCTGTTGGTGTGCAGCGACGACAGCACCATGTGCCCGGTGAGCGCCGCCTTGAAGGCGATGGTCGCCGTCTCGGCGTCGCGCATCTCGCCCACCATGATCACGTCTGGGTCCTGGCGGAGCATGGCCCGCAGGCCCTTGGCGAACGAGAACCCCGCCCGGTCGTGCACCTGCCCCTGCACCACGTGCTCGAAGCGGTACTCGATGGGATCCTCGAGGGTACAGATGTTCTTGCGGGTGGCGTCGATCTCGCTGATCAGCGCGTACAGCGTCGAGGTCTTGCCCGAGCCGGTGGGGCCCGTGACCAGCACCATCCCGTGGGCGCGGTTGGCCAGCGACTTCGTGCGCTCGTACATGGCCGTCGGCATGCCCAGGCCGTCCAGCCGCAGGCTGACCTCGCTGCGCGACAGGATCCGCGCCACCACCTTCTCGCCGAAGTCGGTGGGGAAGGTGGACAAGCGCAGATCCACCTCCTTCTCGCCCACGACCAGCCGCAGGGCGCCGTCCTGTGGCAGGCGCCGCTCGGCGATGTCCAGGCGCGCCATGACCTTCAGGCGGCTGGTGACCGCGCTGGCGAAGCTCAGGGGGATGGGCGGGCGGTCCACCAGCAGGCCGTCGATGCGGAAGCGCACGCGCACCCGGTCCTTGCGGGGCTCCACGTGCACGTCGCTGGCGCCGTCGGCCACCGCGCGGGTGAGCACCCGATCCACCAGGGTGACGACCGCCGACTCATCGTTGGCTTGGCTCAAGGGGGCCTCCTGCGGGTTGCAAGGCCCCGAAGGTATCGCCGCCGCAACACCGGGGGAAGGCGCGACACCGGGAAGGTGGACGACGGGCCGGGACGCCCCGCGCGCCGGAAGGGCAGCCCGCGCGCCCGAGGTGCCACCGGCCGGTTGGCGCCTCGGGGCGTGCCGCCCCGCCTTGGGGGACTGGGGGGGTGGCGCACGAAGCGTCCCGGTCCGTCGTCGCGGGGTACGACGCCGCCCCCCACCGGGGGGTTTCAGGTTTGGCAGGCTGTTGGAATTCGCGGACCGAGCGAACGGCCCCGTGGGGCCGCGGATCCAAGGCGCCGGCCCGCAGGCGATGCCGAAGCATCGTCGAGGAGACGGCAACGCCGGAGCCGCGGATTCCACGGGGGCGGCTCGCGACGGGAGCGATTTTCAACAGCCTGCTGGTGACCTCGTGCCATTCTCGCCCCCGGTCCAACCTGGCCCTGGAGGTGCCCGTGATCCCCGCCCCCCGCGCCGAGCTCGCCATCCACCCGCAGGACGAGGGCGTGCTGCTGGGCGACCGCGTGGTGGGCCAGCAGGTGGCCCTGGGCGTGCAATCCACTGCCGTCTGGCACGCCCTGCGCGACGGCCACACCAGCCCGCAGGCCCTGGAGGCCGCCCTGCCGCACCTGCCCCGGGCCACGCTGCGCGCCCGACTGGCCCAGCTCGCCCAGGCCAGCGTGCTGGACGACGCCCGCTGGCAGGCCCAGCGGCCCCTGTTCACGGGCCTGCGGGCTGCGCCTGCCCCCGCCGAGGCCACCGTCCGCGTCGCCGCCGGCCTGCGCCACCGCTGCGTGCGCTGCGGCTCCTCGTGCAGCGGGGCCGCCGTCGGCCCCATCGACGCCGCCACCCGGCCCACCCTGGACGCCCTGGCCGCCGCCCGCGGCGCCCGCGACGCCGACGACCTGCTCACGCCCCTGGGCGAGCTGCAGGTCATGGCCCGGCAGGCCGAGGCCTGTGTGGCCCTGGACGCCGGCGACTGCGCCGTGGAGCGCCTGGGGGGCCGCGCGGCCAAGCCCGCCCCCTGCCGGCTGTTCCCCCACGGGCTGACCTGGGCCCCCGACGGCCTGCGCGTGGGCCTGAGCGCCGAGTGCCGCCGCCTGCTGGACTGCCTGGACGCCGGCGCCGCGCTGGGCGCTGAGGACGCCGCGCGGGCCGACACAGAGCTTCGTGAGCTGGCTTCGGGCGGGTTGGCTCTGCCGCTGCCCGATCCGGTGCAGCTCGCCCCCGGCGTCTTCGTGCCCTTGGCCGAGTTCCTGCCCCGCTACGACGGGCTGACCCAGGCCGCCGAGGCCCGCGGCGCGCTCGTGGCCTGGCTGGACGAGCGCCTGGCCGCCCTGCCGCCCCTGCCCTGGCTGGACGCCGACCGCTGGGGCGATCCGCCGGCGTCCACCGTCCCGGTGGCCCACGCCGGCCTATGGCGCGCCATCGCCCAGGCCGCCGCGAAGGCGGCCCACGACGCGGCGGCCGGCGGCGAGGGCTGGAGCGCCGAGCGCTCGGCGCTGGCCGCCCGCGCCGCCGAGGTGCTGGCCGGCGACGCCCGCCTGCCCCCGCTGACCGCCTGGGGCGACGGCCACGCCCGGCTGCGGCAGGCGGTGCTGCAGGGCGGGCTGGCCGCGCTGGAGCCCGTGCAGCGCCGCGACGTGCTGTGGGGGCTGGGTCGGCTGCACGTGCTGCTCGCCCTGGGCGAAGCCGTCGCCGGCGTCCGCGCCGCCCGGGTGGCCCGCGCCGGCTACACCGCGGCCGACCTGAACGACGGGCTGGTGGTCGCCAGCCTGACCCTGCGCGCCGCCCCCGTGGAGCTCGCCCTGGGCCAGCACGGCGCCGCCGTGCGCTGGCTCTACGGCGCCGGCGGCGGGCCCTGGCGGGCCGAGTACGGGTTTCTACCGTAGGCGAAGTTGCCCACGGACATTGCGCATCGCGGCGGCCTCCGGTTCCATCCAAGGGTCCGCCCCCGGAGGAACCCATGCCGACGCCCCTTGCTCTGCTGACCGGCTGGCTCGACCGCCAGCTCGACGGTCCCGCTGCCGAGTGGCTCCGCGGCCGGCTCGCACACCTGGCGGGCGCGCACGGCGATCGGGACCTGTACGTGGCCGTCGGCCTGGTCCCTCGTAAGCTGGGCAAGGCGGATCTGGCGCTCACCGGCGACGACCTGGGCGCCGCGCACGCCGCGCGGAAGGGCTGGGACCCCACCGGGTGGTCGGTGGACCAGGCCGCCCGACTGGCCTTGCTGCTCACGGCCAGCCACCGCGGCGAGGCCTTCTTCGAGGCCTTCCACCAGCTCTGGCGCACCGCCGACGTGGGCGAGCAGATCAGCTTCTACCGGGGCCTGCCCCTGCTGCCCGAGCCCGCCCGCCACCTGTGGCGCGCCACCGACGGCTGCCGCACCAACATCAAGGCCGTCTTCGAGTCCATCGCCCACCGCAACCCCTACCCCGCCGAGCACTTCGACGAGGTGGCGTGGAACCAGATGTGCTTGAAGGCCCTGTTCGTGGGCGCCCCGCTGCACCCCATCCAGGGCCTGGACGCCCGCCACAACGGCCCGCTGGCGCGCATGATGACCGACTACGCCTTCGAGCGCTGGGCCGCGAGCCGGCCCGTGAGCTGGGAGCTGTGGCGCTGCGTCGGCCCACACCCTGACGATCGCTGCCTGATCGCGCTCGAGCGGGCGATCCAGCAGCACGAAGATTCGCTCACCGCCGGCGCCGCGGCCCTGGCCTGCGCCACGAGCCACGCGCCCGCCGCCACCGCGCTGCTGGCCCACGCATCCAACGACACCCGCAAGGCCATCGAGGCCGGCACGCTGACCTGGGCCGCGCTCTGCGCCCGGGCTGGCGCCTGATTCAGCCGTCTCTGGGGGGACCTGAGCCATGATGTTCATCGATCCGCACATCCACATGAACGCCCGGACCACCGACGACTACGAGGCGATGGCCGCGGCGGGCGTGGTGGCGGTCATCGAGCCCGCCTTCTGGCTCGGCCAGCCGCGCACCTCGGTGGACACCTACATCGACTACCTGTCCACCCTGGTGGGCTGGGAGCGCTTCCGGGCCAGCCAGTTCGGCATCCGCCACTACTGCACCATCGGCCTGAACTCCAAGGAGGCCAACAACGAGGCCCTGGCCGAGGCGGTCATGGAGATCCTGCCGCGCTTCGCCACCAAGGAGGGCGTGGTCGCCATCGGCGAGATCGGCTACGACGAGCAGACCGCCTTGGAAGACAAGTACTTCCGCGCCCAGCTCGAGCTCGCCCGCGAGCTCGAGATGATGGTGATGATCCACACCCCGCACCGCGACAAGACCAAGGGCACCCGCCGCTCCATGGACGTCTGCCTGGAGCACGGCCTGGATCCGCGCATGGTGGTCATCGACCACAACAACGAAGAGACGGTGAAGGAGACCCTGGACCGGGGCTTCTGGGCCGCCTTCACCCTGTACCCGCAGACCAAGATGGGCTCGGAGCGCATGGTGGACGTGGTGCGTCGCTTCGGCACCGAGCGCATCTTCATCGACTCCAGCGCCGACTGGGGCAAGAGCGACCCGCTGGCCGTGCCCAAGACGGGCCGGCTCATGCTCGCCCGTGGCATCCCCGCCGCGGACGTGCACAAGGTCTGCTACGGCAACGCCCTGGCCTGCTACGGCCAGAGCGGCCAGTTCGACGAGAAGGACTGGCTGGCGCCCGCCCCCATCGACCAGCGCGTGCTCTACGAAGGCAACTCGGTGCTCCGCGGGCAGGCCCCCCGCGTGGACGAGGGCCCTGCCGGCGACAGCCCGGTCGAGGCCATGCGCGAAGAAGACCTGCTCATCGTCTGAGGCCGCGGCCGGGGCTTCCTTCCGCGACGGACCGACCGGCGGCCCGACACTGGCCGGGCGTCCGTTCGCGCCCGCTCAGCGCCGCGGCGCGGCGTCCGCCGGTGCCTTTCCCTCGGCCAGCGGGCACGCCTTGGCGTAGCCCAGCGCACACCCGCGGCGGTAGTGGGCCCGGGCGGCGGTGGGATCGGCTGGCTGGCCCTTGTCGGCGGCGGCCAGATCGCCCAGGCCCTTGCAGCCCACGCCGACGCCGCGATCGCACGCCTGCTGATACAGCCGCCTGGCCTGCGCGAGGTCCAGGGGGACGCCGCGGCCGTGCTCGTACATGTCACCCAGGTTGTTGCAGCCCAACGGCTCGCCGCCGTCGCAGGCCTTGCGGGCCAGGCGGACGGCCAGCGCCGCGTCGGCCCGCGCCCCGATGCCCTCGCTGGCGAAGTGGCTCTGGTTGACGCAGCCCATCAGGTGGCCGAGCTGGCAGGCGCGTGCGGCCATCCGCCAGGCGCGCCGGTGGTCGTGCTTCAGCCCAGTGTCGGCCCGGAACGCCAACCACGACAGGCTGGTGCAGGCGGCGCCCTCGCGGGCCTCGCAGCGCCGCGTCAGCTCGGCCTCGGCGGCCTGGGCTTCGGGCCCCGGCCCTTGCAGCAGCAGCCCCTCGGCGCGCGCCAGGCAGGCCAGGCTGGCGCCACCCTCGCAGGCCCGCTTCAGCAGCGCGAGGCCCGCCGGGCGATCCGCGGGCAGGCCCTGCCCGTGCAGCAGCGCGTTGCCCAGCATCCGGCAGGCTTCGGCCTGCCCCAGATCGCAGGCCTCCTTCAAGAGGCGGCGTCCCTGTGCGGGATCGGCGGCCACGCCGCGCCCCACCAGGAGCGCCTCGCCGTGGTCGCCGCAGAGCGCGCGGTTGAGCGTGCAGGCCCGCTGCGCCGCGGCGGCCGCGCGCTTCAGATCCGCCGGGCCGCCCACCCCGGCGCGCTCCACCCAGGCCAGCGTCAGGCAGCCGTACCCGTCGCCCACCTCGCAGGCCCGCGCGGCGAAGTGGCGCACGCGGTCGGGCTGCCGGCTGCCCTTGGGGCCGTCCCAGTGGGCCCACGCGGCGGCGTCGCAGGCCGAGCCCGCCTTGAGGTCGCATCCCCGCGCCAGCGCCGCCAGCCCGGCCTCGCGGCGGCGCCCGGCGCCCTCCCCGAACAGGTGATGGCGACCCAGCCGATCACAGGACCAGCCGTCGCCGCGCTCGCAGCCTTGCGCCAGCAGCCCCAGCGCCTTGGACCCCAGCCGCTTCTCCGTCTGCTCCCGGTGCCACGCCGCCGCGCCGCACGCGGCGCCCTCGCCCGCCGCGCACCGCTGCTCGTCCAGCGCGGCGGCCGCAGCGTCCTGCCCCATGGCCCGCAGCGCCGCCCCAAGCTGGGCGCAGGCGGGCGCGTCCTTGGCCTCGCAGCGCTGCCGCAGCGCGCGCCGCGCGGCCTCGCCTTCAGCCCCCGGCGCCTGGGTCAGCGCCCGACGGGCCTCGTCGCACGCGCTCGCGTCCTTCTTCTGGGTGCACAGCGTGTCGAGCAGCCGCCGGGCCGCCAGCGGATCCCTGGGGCCGCCACGCCCCGCCAGGTGCATCCGGGCCAGGTTCCGGCACGCGTCCGCCTGTCCCAGGTCGCAGCCTTTTCGGTAGGCGTCGCGCGCCAGATCCAAGCGCACGGCCCCCGAGCGCCCCTGCTCCAGGGCCACCCCGAGCATGTTGCACGCCCAATCCGCCTTGGCCTTGCAGCCGCGGTCGTAGAAGCCGGTGGCCCGGTGCTGGTCCTGGCGGATCCCCCGGCCGTGCCACAGGCTGTCGGCGTAGAGCCCACAGGCGGCCTCCTCCCCGAGGTCGCACGATCGGCCGAAGTGGAGGGTGGCCTTGGCGTCGTCCCGCGGGCGCCCCCGGCCCTCCAGGTAGCAGAAGCCGAGCCAGGCGCAGGCCCGCGCGGCCTTGCCGTTGCAGCCCACCTCGAAGCGATCACACGCGGTGTTGCGATCGCCCTTGTCGCGCAGGCGCAGCCCCTCGGCTTCGCACAGGGCGGGCCGGGTCTTGCAACTCTCGGGCAGCGGGCGGCCGTCGGTCCGGGAGCCATGCGAGCGGCCGCCATACGCGCGGCCGCCGTACGAGCTGCCACCATACGAGCTCCCCCGTCCACCCGATGATCCGAAGCTGCTGGCGGGCGGCCGGTAGACGGGCACCGTGTAGGTCTGAAAAGTCGTGGTGTACCGCGGCGGCGGCGCGGGCGGCACATAGCTGTTGCCATAGCCGCAGGTGGGGCAGTTCGGGCGCCAGGCCTGCGCCGAGCCGGTCAGCGCCAACCACGCCAGCAGGCTCACCAAGGCCGGCCACCCGCTGCCCCAAGACACCGCACACAGCACCCTGAGAGACGTTCCCATCGCGCACCTCACGCGCGACCCTCAGCCGTCCCAGGTGGGATGTTCGGGGACCCGAAGCGCCCCGACGACCCCGGCCTTCGGCCCCCTCACGTCGCGCGACGCCCCATTCTAGCAGGTTGGTGAAATTCGCGGACCGAGCGAAAGGCGCCGTGGGGCTGCGGATCCAAGGCGCCGGCCCGCAGGCGATGCCGAAGCATCGTCGAGCAGACGACAACGCCCGAGCCGCGGACTCCACGGGGTCGGCTCGCGACGGGAGCGATTCTCAACAGCCGGCCAGCAGCGTCCCCGGCGCCCCGGCGTCGGCGACCGCGTCAGGCCGCCGCCCAGCTCAGCAACGCCCGGCCCACGGCCAGGGCCTCGTGCTTCTGCAGGTTGTGGCCGCCCGCGCGGAAGTGCAGGCGGGGGCCAGCGGGCAGCGCGCCCAGCAGCTCGGCGGTGATGCGCGGCGGCACGACGGGATCGTCGTCGGCCCAGGCCACCAGCACGGGCGCGGGCAGGCTGGTCACCAGGCCCCGGTGGCCTTCGAACTGCATGTGCGCCAGCACCGCCAGCGCGCGGGCGATGTGATCGGGCGTGAAGCCCTTGAAGCCTGCCCCCTCGAACATCCGGCGCACCAACGGCCGCACGGCCCGGCCCACCACGCGGTGCTCGTGGGCGGCCCGCAGCAGGCGGGGCTGGCGCACCGCCTCGAAGCCGGGGTGCGGCGTCAGGCCGATGGGGTTGATCAGCGCCACCCGCACCGGGCGCCCACCCAGCCGATGGACCGCCGCCGCCGCCACCATGGCCCCGAAGGAGTGGCCCACCAGCGCCACCCGCTCCAGCTCCAGGGCAGTGATCACCTCGGCCACGTAGGCCGCGAAGGCGGTGATGGTGGGCGCCACCTGGCCCGCCGGGCAGGCGCCGAAGCCCGGCAGCTCCAGCCGGATCACCCGGGCGCCCTGGGCCAGCACGGGCGCCAGCCAGCGGAAGTCGCGCACCGAGCCGGGCAGGCCGTGCACGCAGACAAACGTGACCGGGCCGGCGCCCTCGTCGGTAAAGGTGGCCACACCGGCCTGGGTGAGCTGGCGCTGGGGAGTGGCCGGAGAGGGCTGCGCGGGGCGCGCCATGGGGAGCCTCCGGGGGCTTCTGGGGACTCTGGTCAGAACTTCGAGAAGTCGGGCGCGCGCTTCTGGAAGAACGCGCCGATGGCCTCGGCCAGCTCGGGGGACTGCAGGCGGTCGATGAAGACGCGGCCCTCGGTGAGCATGACCTGCGCCAGGGTGTCGGCGAAGGGGGCCTTCATCAGCCGCTTGCTGGCCTGCACCGACTGCGGCGCCAGGCCGGCCAACGTGCGGGCCTTGGCCATCACCGCGTCCATGAGCGACTCGGCCGGCACGGCGCCGTTGATCAGGCCTGCCCGCTCGGCCACGTCAGCGCCGAACTTCTCGCCCAGCAGCAGCAGCTCGGCGGCCTTGCGGTGGCCCAGGGCCCGCGGCAGCAGGTAGCTGCTGCCGGCCTCGGGCACCAGGGCGAGCTGGGTGAAGGGCATCTGAAACACGGCGCCCTCGGCGGCATACGCCAGGTCACAGTGCAGCAGCAGGGTGGTGCCCACGCCGATGGCCGCCCCATTCACCGCCGCCAGCAGGGGCTTGGGGAAGGTGGCCAGCGCCTTCAGGAACCGGAACACCGGGGTGTCGGTGTCGGTGGGCGGGCGCTGCATGAAGTCCTTCAGGTCGTTGCCGGCCGTGAAGGCCGCGCCGGCCCCCGTCAGCACCACCACCCGCACCTCGCCGTCCTCGGCCGCCGCGTTCAGCGCGTCGGCCAGGGCGTCGTACATCACCAGCGTGAGCGCGTTCTTCCGCTCGGGCCGGTCGAAGGTGAGGGTGAGGATGCGGTCCTGACGCTGCTGCCTGATCTGCTCGGGCATCAGCGCGACCACCGCCCGGCGTGCAGGGGCGCGTGCAGCGGGGCGTGCAGCGGGGCGTGCTCGGCGGCGTGGCAGGCGCCGGTGCCGGCCACCACCATCAGCTCCATGTGGGCGGCGTCCTCGACGCCGGCCTCGCCCTCGTGCTCGGGATCGTGCAGCGGGGCGTGCAGCGACTGGTGGGCGGTGAAGGGATCGCCCCAGTTGTGCGCGATGTCCTCGGGGTTCGACCAGTCGCCGTATTGCTGGCCGTGCACCCAGACGCTGTGATGCTCGAACATGAACCGGACCTCCTCGCGGGCGCCGATGACGCCCCGCATCATGCGCCCGACGGGGCCTTCACGGCAACGGCCGTCGCCGCCGCAGCCCGAACAGCAAGAGCCCCGCGAGCAGGGCCCAGGTGGCCGGCCCGGGGCCGCCGGTGGCCCGGCAGCTCTCGTCATCACCCACTGAGCGGTACTGGGTGGGGCTCATGGGCTCGCGGCCGTCCCAGCCCAGCCGCAC
Organism: Myxococcales bacterium; assembly: GCA_020633555.1. Lineage (GTDB taxonomy): Bacteria > Myxococcota_A > Bradymonadia > UBA7976 > UBA1532 > JACKDL01. Next base: position 22,766 of record JACKDL010000032.1, read on the forward strand.
GTCGGTGATGTGGGCGGGGGGCAGCTCGGCGAACAGCCGGGTGATCATCGCGCCGTCCCGGGCGAAGGGCGCCAGCGGCCCCTGGCTCGGCACCCCCTCCAGGGCGGCCTCGACCACCCACACCTGGCCCTCGCGCTGGCTCTGCCAGTAGCGCACCAGCCCCAGGTAGTCGGCCTTGGGCGAGACGAAGGCGTCGTCCAGATTGCTCGGGAGCGCCCGCACCGCCAGGTCGTCGGCCACGTCGGCCACCGTCACCACCTGCTGGCCCTGCACCGTGGCCCGCCCGGGGCCGATGACGTAGATCACCACCGGCAACGGCCCATCCGCCGACAGGGCCGACAGGCCCAGCGGGAACAGGGGCAAGGCGTCGCTCCCCGGATCCGCCAGCGACACCACCAGGGGCGTGGGCGCGCCGGCCTCGGTGGCCGCGGCCGCCTTGCGGGCCAGCCGCACGCCCAGCAGATCCATGCCCTGCGTGGCATAGGGCTGCAGCGCCTCGGCGGCGCCGTCGGGCAGCCGGAAGCCGTTGTCCTGCAGCCAGGTCACCGCCGCCTGGGCGTCGCCGCTGGCGATGATGGCGTACTCGTAGTCACCCAGCCGCCCGGCCGCCTGCACCTGCACCCGGTCGCCGGGGGCACCGCCCGCCGAGTCCCCGGCGCTGCAGCCCCCCGAGACTTTGCGCTCGATGGTCACCTGGGGCGCGGTCAGCTCGTCCAGCGCGGTGAACACCGCGTCGTCGCCCAGGGCCAGCGTGGCGCCCGGCGCCACGGGCAGCACCCAGGCCAGCGCCTCGGCGCCGGGGGCCAGGGTCAGCCGCACGTGCAGATCCACCCGGTCGGCCCGGCGGTCGATGAGCACCGCCTGCCCGGCGAAGGTGGCCCCCTCGTTGCTCGACGTGTCGGGGAACAGCCCGCCACAGGCGAGCGCGGCGGCCGGCGCCAGAGCCAGGCCGAGGATCACGGTGTTGAGCAGGTGTCGCATGGGCCCTCCTGCGCCGGAGCCTATCAGGTCTCGAGGGCGCCGATCCCGGTGTCGACGCGCCCCGGCCCGTGGCCGAAGCTGGCCGCCGGCACGCCCGCCCCCCGCAGCGCCGTCAGCACGGCGTGGCTGGTGTTGGCCCGCCCGCGGTCGCGGTAGTGGATGCCCCCGCGCAGCCGACCGCTCCCCTTCCCCGCGATGAGGATGGGGAACTCGTCGTTGCTGTGCACGTTGCCCTCGCTGAGCTCGGTGGTGCACAGGATCGAGCAGTGGTCCAGCAGGTTGCCCGCCCCCGCGGGCGTGTCGCGCAGCACCTGCAGGCACACCGCGAGCTGCTCCATGATGAACGTCACCGCGGCGTGCACGGTGGGCTGGGGTGCGGGCTCGTCATGGCACATCTGGTGCAGCCCGTTGCGGGCCCCCGCCGGGTGCACGATGACGCCGCTGCCGGCGCTGCAGAACTTCACCGAGAAGGCGCGGGTGAGGTCGCACGCCAGCCCCAGGGCCAGCAGCTCGCTCATGGCGCGGTTGTTGGCGGCGAGCTGCTCGCGGCCCTCCACCGGCGGGAAGGTGCCGGGATCATCGGGGGGCAGGCACTCGGGGGCCTCGGCGGCCAGCCGCCGCTCCAGCGCCCGCACGCTCTCGAAGTGCTGCTCCAGCCGCGCCCGGTCGGTGGCGCCCACCCGCCCCTGCAGCCGCCGGATGCGCCCCATGACCCCGTCGAGCACGCTGCGACGGGCCAGATCCACCCGCGTGTCCTGCGCCATGCCGAACAGCCGCCGGTACACGGCCTGAGGGTTCTCCTCGCTGGGGTTCACGTTGTTCGGGCCGTTGTGGCTCAGGTGCAGGAAGCTCGTGCCCTCGTCGCTGCCCGTCTGCCGGGCGATGCCCAGCTCCAGCGAGCGGAACGGCGTCTGCCCCTCGAAGTGGGCCGCCGCCAGCATGTCCACCGACGGGTGGGCGAAGGTGGTGACGATGGTGTCGCGGGTCTCGCCCACCTGCTGGTAGCGCGCGCCGGTGAGGATGCCCGCCATGCCCGAGTGGTGCGGGTGGGTGGCGGTCTTGATCTCCAGGCCCGTCACCGGGCTCACCCAGCCCTTCACGCCCTGCAGCGGCGCCAGCTCGGCCCCGGGCTGCCAGCCGGCGCCCTCGCCGTTGGGGATCCAGTGCTGCCGGCGCACACCGTTGCCCCAGAACCACACGCCGAAGCGGGTGGGCAGGGCCTCGCCGTCGGCCCAGGCGGTGCCGTGGGTGTTCAGCATGGCCTCCAGCGGGGGGAGCGCCACGGTGGCGGCCAGGCCCTTCAGCACGGCCCGCCGCGACATCGGGGGTCGCTTGACGATCACGGCGCCTCCTCGTCCAGGGGTCCCACGGCGCGGAAGGCCGGGTGACTCACCAGGGCCAGCACCAGGCCGCGGAACCGCCGCCCGTCCGCCTGGAAGGCCAGCGCCAGCTCGTCGATGGCCGGCAGCTCGCTGTACGCCTCCAGGTGACCCAGCGCGTACCGGTACAGGCGGCGCACCTGGCACGCCGCGAAGTCGTCGGTGGCGGCCACGCGCTCGGCCAGCGCCCGTCCGCCCACGAAGGGCTCGCCGCGGAACTCGCCCCGGGCGTCGATGGGGTGCCCATTCTCGGTGGTGCGCCACGCCCCCAGCGCGTCGAAGTTCTCCAGCGCCAGCCCCAGCGGATCCATGAACTGGTGGCAGCCCGCGCAGGTGGGATCCGCCGCGTGGCGCGCCAGCTTCTCGCGGGTGGTGGTGGGGGCATCGCCGCCCACGCCGTCCAGGTTGGTGGCCACGCCCGGCGGTGGCGGCGGCACGTCGAAGCACAAGAGCTGGTTCTGAATGGCCTTCCCGCGGTGGGTGGGCGAGGTCACGCTGGCGTGGGCGTTGACGGCCAGGAACCCGGCGGTGCCCAGCAGGCCGCCCCGCGGATGCCGGGGGGGTAGCTGCACCGCGGTGAAGCCCGGCCCCTCCACCGGCGGCAGCCCGTACAGGGCCGCCAGTTCGGCGTTCACGAACACGGTGCGCGTGGTCAGCAGCGCCCGCAGATCGGCGTCCTCGTCGATCACCAGCCAGCGCAGCAGCGCCTGAATCTCGCCCTGCATGGCCGCGCCCAGGGTGGGCGTCATGCGCACGAAGGCCTCGCGGTCCTTCACCAGCCCTGGGAGCTGATCCAGCGTGAACGCCTCGGCGAAGAAGCCCAGCACGCCGCGCTCGGCGCGGGCATCGGCCAGCATGCGCTCGGCCTCGGCCCGCAGGCCCTCGGCGGTGTCCAGCAGGCCCTCGGCCGCCGCGTCCAGCAGCGCGTCGTCGGGGGCGGACTGCCACAGGAAGGCCGCCAGCCGCCCCGCCAGCTCGAAGCCCGTGAGCTGCCGGCCGTCGGGGCCGTCCTGGCCCACCTCGACCCGGAACAGGAAGTCGGGGGCCTGGAGCACCAGCGACGCGGCGCCCGCCACCCCGCCCCACGGATCGCGGAGCTGCTCGCCCAGCCCCTGGCTCAAAGTCACCAGGGCCGCCACCTCGTCCTCGTCCAGCGGGCGCCGCCACGCCCGGCGGCCAAAGGCCCGGAAGAACTCGGCCAGGCAGCCCGGCTCGGGCTGGGCGCACCCCGTCCGCCCCGCCGGATCGGCGAAGGCGGCGGCCACCGCCTCGGTGGCGGCGGCCTCGTACTGCTCGGCGGCCCGGGGCCCGATGGTCAGCTCGCCGCCCCCGATCACGGCGAAGCCGTGCAGGGGGGTGTCAGCCTCCAACTCCGCCGCCACCTCGACCCCCAGCAGGTCGCGCAGGCTGTTGCGGTACTGGCCCACGGTCAGGCGCTGCAGGCGTGGGCTGATGGGCTCGAAGGGGTCTTCGGGCTCGGGGAGCGCGGCGTCGTCGTTCGCCGGGGCGGCGTCACGCGCCGGGGAGGCACCGCCATCCTGGGCGTCCGCCGCGTCGGGGAACGATCCGCCGTCCTGCGTGGGGGCCAACGCAGCGGGTGCGGGGCCCGTGGGGCCGCCGTCGCCGTCGCTGGCGGGCACCGTCAGGGTCCCCGCGCAGCCGCCCAGGCCCACCGCCAGCGCGGTGAGCGCGATCAGTCGTCGAAGTGTATGCATGGCAGCGGCTATGGTAGCAGCACCCATGCGTCCATGCCTGCCCATCCTGACCCTGGCGCTCGCCCTCTGCGCCTGCGCCGATCCCGAGCCGGCCCGCGTGCTGGTGGACGGCGGCGCCGCCGCCGACGGGGCCTTGCTGGCCGACGGCCCGGCGGCTGATCGGGGCCTGCCCCCCGATCAGGCCCCGCCCGACAGCGCGGTGGTCATCGACGCCGAGCCGCCCCCGCCCACCTGCGCCGACGACGATCAGGACGGCGACGGCTACGGCACCGGCCCCGCATGCCCCGCGCCCGACTGCGACGACGGCAACGCCGCCATCTACCCGGGCGCTGTCGAGGCGTGCGACGGGGGCGACGACGACTGCGACGGCGTGGTGGACGAGGGCCTGTACACGGCCCGCTGCGGCGTGGGCGCCTGCGCCCGTGAGGTGCCCAACTGCCTGGACGGGGCCCCCAACCTGTGCGAGCCCGGCGAGCCCGTGCCCGAGACCTGCAACGGCGAGGATGACGACTGCGACGGCGCCATCGACGAGGCCGCAGGCGACGCCGCTTGCGGGGTCGGGGCCTGCGTGCGCGCCGCCACCTGCGGCCCGGACGGGCCCGTCTGCAACCCGGCCGAACCCGCGGCCGAGGCGTGCAACGGCGTGGACGACGACTGCGACGGCGCCACCGACGAGGCCCTGCTTGGCGCGGGCACCGAAGTGCGCAGCTACGCCCAGGACCTCCAGCCCCGCCACGGCGGCTGCGACGGCTACGGGCAGCGCATCGGCCCCGAGTGCAACGCCGCCATCCACCGTCACTGCGCCGATCAGGGCTGCCGCGACGCCGGCTTCGGGCCGGTGGAGAACTCGGGCGATGTGGCGCACATCACCTGCCTGGCGGCCGAGAAGCACAACGTGCCCTTCGGCGACCTGCAGGCCCGCCACCCCGGCTGCGGGGACGGGCGGCCGGTGGTGAGCCCCGACTGCAACGCGGCCATCCACCGCTGGTGCGCGGCGAACGGCTACCTCAGCGGGTTCGGCCCCCTGGAACACGGTGGCGGCGCCATGCTGGTGGCGTGCATTCCAGGCGAGCAGGGCCAGATCTTCCAGCCCAGCTACAGCGGCGACCTGGCGGGGCGCCACGCCCCCTGCAACGGCACCACGCAGCGCATGGGCCCCGACTGCAACGCAGCCATCCACCGCTGGTGCCGCGGGCAGGGCTTCGAGAGCGGCTTCGGCCCCATCGAGAACTCGGGCGACACGGGGGTGGTGACGTGCGTGCGGCGCTGATCCTGGGCGTGGGGCTGCTGGTCCTGGGCGCCTGCAACGACGACCCACCGCGGCGGATCAGCCGCGACGCCCGCCCCGGCCCCAGCGACGCGCTGCCGCTGAGCGACGCATTGCCGCGCCCCGACGCCGACACGGTGGACGCCGGGCCCGGCGACCAGGGCGCGCCAGACCTGAGCCCCCTGGATGGGGCCGTCCCCGACGCCTCCGTCGCCGACCTGGCCGCCCCCGACCTGGCGCCGCCTGCGTTGGACCTGGCCGTCCCCGACATGGCCCCGCCCGAGCTGGACCTTGCCGTCCCCGACATGGCCGAGCCGGACCTGGCCATCCCCGACATGGCCGAGCCCGACATGGCCGAGCCCGATCTCGCGCCGCCCGATCTGGGCATCCCGGGCGTGCCCCCGGGCCGAACCCCCTGCGACCTGTGGGGCGAAGGCTGGGTGCTGTGGGCCTTCCACTACGACGCCGGCAGCCGCAGCCCCCGCATCGACACCTGGGACGCCACCTGCGAGTACGGGTTCCAGAACCAGGCCTGCAGCGTCTACGACATCTGCCGCGGCGGCATTGGCTGCGAGGTCCCCCGGCTGAACGATGGCGCGGTGCACCTGAGCGCCAGCAACTACTACCTGCAGATCCGCTTCAGCGTGGCGGGGCTGGCCTTCAACCGGGCGGCGCTGTTCGTCGAAGCCCGCGGCACCCGCGGGAGCGGCCGGTTCAACGCCCTCCAGCCGGGCCTTGGGGGCGGCTTCCAGGTGGAGCAGGTCGACGGCCAGGCGTACCGCTGGTACGGCATGGACTGGAGCGAGCTGATCTCGCCCGCCGACGATCCCGGCCTGACCGCCGTGCGCATCGAGCCCGACAACAGCACGGTGGCGGTGCGCAGCGTGGCCCTCTGCGTGCGCTGATTGCACGGCCCGGAGGCCAGGCGTACCCTGCCCGCCATGGACTTCACGCGAACCCCGAACATCGCCATCTTCGCCGACTACGAGAACATCGCCATCGGCGTGCGCAACGGCCGTTACGGCGACTTCGACATCGATCTGGTCCTGGAGCGCCTGCTCGACAAGGGCAAGATCGTCGTCAAGAAGGCCTACGCCGACTGGACGCGCTACAAGACGGCCCGCCGGCCCCTGCACGAGGCCGCCTTCGAGCTCATCGAGATCCCCCACGTCTCGTACTCGGGCAAGAACTCCGCCGACATCCGCCTGGTCGTCGACGCCCTGGACCTCTGCTACACCAAGGATCACATCGACGTCTTCGTGGTGATCTCGGGTGACAGCGACTTCTCGCCGCTCGTGAGCAAGCTGCGCGAGAACGCCAAGAAGGTCATCGCCATGGGCGTGAAGAACTCCACCAGCGACCTGCTGGTGGAGAACTGCGACGAGTTCATCTACTACGACGATCTGGTGCGCGAGAAGCCGGGCAAGCCCCGCAAGCGCAAGAAGCGGCGCGGCGGTGGGGACCGCGAGGACCGCCCCGAGGCCAACGAGGCCACCGACGAGGCGCCCGAGGTGGCCGAAGAGCCGCCCGCGCCCCCCACCGAGCCACCCCCGGCCCCGGTGGCCGAGCCCGAGGAGCCGCCCAAGTCCGTCGAGGAGCGCAAACTCGAGGCGCTGGAGATGGTGCTGGACACCGCCGACCGCCTGTTCCGCGACCGCGATGACAACCTGTGGGGCTCGATGGTCAAGCAGACGCTGAAGCGCAAGCGCCCCAACTTCAGCGAGACCTTCCACGGCTACCGCAACTTCAACGAGCTGCTCGAGGACGCCGCCGAGCGCGGCATGCTCGAGATCCAGAAGGACGAGCGCAGCGGCGGCTACGTGATCGTGGGCTTCGGCCCCCACGCCTGACGCCCTACCACAGCCGCTCCAAGCGCGCGCCCGGGTAGTAGTGGTCGAGGATCCGGCGGTAGTCCCAGCCCGCCTGGGCCTGCCCCACCGCGCCGTGCTGGCACAGGCCCACGCCGTGCCCGAAGCCCCCGCCGCGGAACACCCACTGGTCGGGCTCGCCGTCCGGGTGGCCGCCCTCGCGGCGGGCCACCCACAGCCCGCTCTTCAGCCCCCCCAGCAGCTTGCGGTTCAGGTGCTCGCCGCGCACCTCGTGGGCCCCCTGGGTGCCCTCGTAGCGCACCACGATGGCGCGCCCGCTCCGACCACGCCGCAGCACCCGGATGCCCCGCACCGCGCCAATGTCGGCGCGCCGCCGGATGCGGGCGCTCACCGCCCGACCGGGCCGGCGCACCCGCCAGCGAAAGACCCCCGACCGGGTCCCGGTGGGCTGGCACCAGGCCGCAGGGGCCTCTTCGATGAAGCGGGCCACGGCCGCCTCGGAGTGCGGGCTGTGGGCGCCGGGCCCATCGGGGCGCCCGGTGAGCACCGCGTCGGGCGCGCCGCCCCACATGACGTGGAAGGCCTCGGTGTGGCCGCCGCAGGCTGAGCCGTACACCGACTCGGTGAGCCCCCCTGCATCCACCAGCAGCGCCCCCCGCGTGGCCCGCACCGCCGCGGTGGCCGCGTCCGACAGATGGGTGCGCCCGGTGTAGACCTGGCAGTGGGTGGACGCGCAGACGTGGTAAGGCTCGCCGGGGTGGCGGGTGCCCAGCCGCGCGATGAGCTGACCCCGGGCAGCCACTGCCTGCGCCTTCAGCGCCTCGGCGGGCGCCCGGGGGAACAGCTCCGAGGGCACCGTGCCCTCGAGGATCTGCTCGGCCGGCGCGGTCTCCAGCGCCAGGAGGTGCCCGTCGGCGCCGATCAGCAGATCGATCAGGCCCCCGAAGCGGCGCGTCTTGTCGCGCTGCTTGCGCCAGGGCACCCCGCCCAGGACCACCGTCTGGCCCTCGTCGTCGGCGCGCACGCTCAGCAGGTCCCGAGCGCGGATCTCCAGCCCGTCGTCCGACCGTGCCACCACCCAGCCGCTGGGCCGGTCCACCCACTGCTCGTACACGCGCCCGGTGAACTGCGGCAGCCCGCCCCCCGCGCGCTGGGCGGCCCGCAGGCTGTCCGCGGGCGACACGCCCACCGCCACGGTCCGCGTGTCCACGCTCAGCGGGCCGAGCCCCAGGGTGGCCCCCCGCTCGAAGGCCCGCGCCTCCAGGCCCTTGCCGCGCCAGCGCGCCAGGGCCGCCGCCGTGCGCTGGGGATCGGCGGCCGAGAAGCGCTCGATCACCGGCCACCAGCGCCGCGTGCCGGGCGTCACCCCTTCGAGGGTGATGCGCCAGCGGCGCCCCGGGGGAGTGACCAGCGCCTCCTCGGACCCGCCGCGCAGGTGCCACCGCAGGGGGGACGCGCTCTCCAGCCACAGCCGCCGTCGGCCTTGCTGCAGGCGCACGGTGACGAGCGGCTGCCCCGAGCGATCGAAGAGCAGGCGCTTCGTATAGAGGACTTCCAGGCGGTCGTGGGTGGACGCGCCCAGCGCGGTGGTGACCACCAGCGCCAGCTTGGACCAGATGAGGTGCACCGCCGCCCCTTACCGGGCGGCGAGGGGGCTGGCAAGAGAGGGGGACGGGAGGGACCGGTCAGGCGGGGTACGCCCCGGCTCAGTCCCGATCGCCGCCCATGGTGAACCGCAGCACGTACCAGAACAGGGTGGCCAGCGCCGAGTACAGCGCCAGCGCCGCCGCCACATGAGCGCCCACCGGGTAGTGATGCAGCACGTTCGACGTGTAGTAGAGGATGTAGCCCGACATCAGCAGGATCATCGCGCCAGCGAACAGCGTGCCCAGCGAGAAGCCGAACAGGATGGCCGCCACGATGATGCCGAAGGCCGCGAAGCCGGCGAGCTGGAGCGCCCGCCCCATGAAGCTGAAGTCCTTCTTCGTGATGAAGACCGACGCCGTGAGGCCCCCGAACACCACCAGGGTCATCACCGCCGCCGTCGGCAACACCTTGGGATCACTGTAGAAAGCCGCGATGAACAGCAGCGGCACGAAGATGACCGCCTCGGCCACCGCGTACAGCCCCAGGCCCACATACTGCATGGCCTGGTTGGTGGGCTGGGCCGCCCAGCGCTGGGCCACGAAGGACACCACGCCGAAGAGCCCCAGCACCACGAGCCACGAGAACTGGCTGCCGGCCAGCTTGGTCAGCATCCAGGGCGCGAAGGCCGAGTTCACCAGGCCGTAGGCCACGGCCGTGGTCAACAGCACGGCGCCGGCCAGGTGCAGGTAGGTCAGGCGCAGGAACTCCGCCCGCTCGTTCACCGAGGCGTGGGCGGCCGCGCGCGTCTGGAAGTCCACATAACCCGCCATGGGGTCCTCCTTTTCGAGGCAGAGAGCGACGGCCCTGGGATGCCCGCGTGGGCCGCCGCGATGCGGGCCCACTGTGCGCACGGCGCCAGCCCGCCGCAACGGGCCCGGGCGCAACGCCAACCCCAGAAACGAAAAAAGGCGCCCCGTGGGGCGCCCTTCCTCCGTCAGCGCGGACCTCGGCTCACATCATGCCGGTGATGAAGATCGAGTACAGCGTGCTGGTGTGGAGCTGCGGGGTGTCGTCGAAGAAGGGGTTGCTCACCGTGGTGTTGTCCAGATCGTAGAAGTCCCGGAAGGTGAGCATGGACAGGCCCACGGCGATGTGGTTCGTCCACGAGTCCGCCGCGTCCTCGCCGCCGGCCGCCTCGTTGAAGGCGTCCGCCGCGCCACCGCCGAGCTGCTTCATCTGGTAGCGGATGCTGAAGCTGGTGCCGTGGTACAGGCCCGAGGTCTGCAGTCCCGTCTGGGCCGGCGCGCCTTCGTCCACGTTGCTGGCCGTGAACTCGTCATCGGGCCCGTAGACCGCGCTGATCCAGTTCTGCCAGAAGTAGCTGCCGCCCAGGAACAGGCCGGGCACAGGCTGGTAGCTCAGGCCCAGGCTCCAGCCGGTGGTGCCGGCCTGGTTCGCCACGCCCACGTCAGCCCCGGAGACGCGCACGTTGTCCGGCGCCTTCTTGGCGTCGATCTGGGCGGTGGAGTTCTCGAGGATGTTCAGGCCGGCCGAGGCGCTCGCGCTGACGATGATGCCCGCCGGCGCGATCCACGTGACGCCCACGCTGGGCCCGGTGCTGAAGCCGATGCCCAGGGCCCGCGAGAAGTTCGAGAAGGCGACGTTGTTGTCGAGCGAGGCCGTGAACAGCACCGGCCCGACCTTGGCGAAGTTCCAGTTCGCCCCGAAGTTCAGGTCCGACATCTGGGTGATGCCGGGCTGGGTCTGGAACTGGAAGAACGCCCGCTGGGAGCTCTCGTAGATGGCCTTCGTGAAGTTGAAGCTGCCGTAGAAGGTGACGCCATCGAGCTGCGGCGGCGCGTAGAACAGCGACGCGGCAATGCGGGCGCCGACCGCCCCGAAGTTGCCGCCCTCGGTGGGCACGAAGGTCGAGTGGCGCGCCCGGGAGGACAACGTGAACTGCCCCGAGATGGGGAACTCTTCCTTCTTGGCGTGCGACAGCGCGGGCAGGGCCAACGCGCAGGCGACCACGATGCTCGAGAGCCTCTTCAAAGCGGAACCTCCTCGGGGGGCGCCGGATCCGCTCCGCGGGGCCGACGTGTCCCCGGTCCGTGCCAGGAGCCCGCCAGCGTAGAAAAACTGGCGCGACCGCCCGGCAGCGGCCCGGTGGCGAAACCGCGACGGCATAGCACAGGGCTCGCGGCGCGTGCCAGAGGATCCGCCCCGTTGCCCGGCATCGGTGGGCGTGCGAAGGTCGCCTTCGACCGCCCGGACGCGCCGCGAACCGAATGCCCCGCCCCCCCGACGACGCCCGCCGTGAAGCCTTGGCCGACGCCATGGGCCGCTACGCCGACGGCGACGCACGCGCCTTCGACCACGTCTACCGCGAGCTCGCCCCCGCGGTGCGCGCCTGCCTCCACCGCTGGACCGGCCCCAGCCACGTGGACGACCTGTGCCAGAAGACCTTCCTGCGGGTGCACCGCGCCCGGCACCGCTACCGCCCGGGGGCGCCCGTGGGCGCGTGGGTGCTCACCATCGCCCGCAACCTGGCCATCGACGAGCTGCGCAAGCGCGGCACGCAGCGCGACCGCACCACCCCGGAAGGCGAGCTGCCCGACGTGGCCGCCGAGCCCCCGGAGCCCGAGCCCGACGCCGAGGTCATCGCCGCCGTCCGCGACGCCATCGCCCAGCTCCCCGAGAGCCAGCGCCGCGTCATCGAGCTGCACAAGCTGGACGAGCGCCCCTTCGCCGAGATCGCCGCCGAGCTGGGCATCAACGAGGGCGCCGCCCGCGTCCGCGCCCACCGCGCCTACGACAAGCTCCGCAAGCTCCTGGGCCCCAAGGACTGACCCCCGCGGCCCTGGACCTGCGCCGATCGAGCGGTGGAGGGGTGAGGTCGTCGGGGTCGGGTCGATGGCGCCGTGGCGGGGGGTGGGGGCAAGGCGGCCCCCGCAGTCGATGCCGGCGGCGTCGGCGAGGACGGCACACCCAAAGTCGCGAAACCGTGGAGGGGTGAGGTCGTCGGGGCCGGGTCGATGGCACCGCGGCGGTGGGTGGTGGCAAGGCGGCACCCGCAGTCGATGCCGGCGGCATCGACGAGGACGGCCAACGCCGCCACCGCCCGCCGCCGCAAGCCAGCGGCCCGGCACCGACGGCCGAACCCCGAAACAAAAAAAAGGCCGGAGCAGGTTGCCCTGCTCCGGCCCAGGCGAATGACCCAGGGAGGGGTCGGACCATTCACCCTTGGTGCCCCCCGCACAGGAGGGGGTTGGCTGAGGGCACCGTGGCGGGCCGCCGGAGGGGGTGGCGGCCAACACGCTTCAAATCAATCGGGCATCGGCCCCGTGGCCTTGAGCCCTGCGAGCGCGAGCTGGATGTGACCCTCCACCGCGCGCTCGAAGTCGTAGCGACCATCTTCCAGCGGCCCCAGCGCGTGGCGGTAGATCATCGCGAAGATGATCCCGCCCAGGTACGCCCGCGCCGTCGCCTGCAGGTCCACGGGGCGAAACTCGCCCGCGTCGATGCCCCGCTGGATGAGCGCCTCGAACAGCGCCCGGGCCTTGTCGGCCTGGGTCAGGTACGCCCGCGCGATCTCCGGGAAGTTGCTCGACTCCGCGTAGATCAGCTTGGGCAGCCCCGTGGCCCCCGCGCTCTCGAACCGCTCGACCCACAGCAGGGTCACCGCCCGGATGACGTCGGTCGCCGTCCGGCTGCCGTCGGCCATCAGGGCCGCCACCTCGGCCAACAGGGGGCCGGTGGACTCCCCCACCACCGCCGCCAGCAAGGCCTCCTTGCTGGGGTAGTAGAGGTACACCGTGCCCTTCGAGACCCCCGCCCGCTTGGCGATGGACTCGATGCGGGTGGCCGCAAACCCCTGCTCCACGAACAGGTCCAACGCAGCCCGCAGCAGCTCCGCTGGCCGCGCGTCCTTGCGCCTGCGCCAGCGGGGTTCCTCGTCGGGCGGAGTGGAGATGGTCACGCCTCGCTTTTAAATGACCAGTCAGTTAGCAAACGGACGCTATCCAGGGCCCGGGCGCCGGTCAAGGGGTTGCGGAGACTTTGAACCAAACCACTGAAAACAAAGTGAAAATAAATGACTCAGGGTTCGTTTTGCACCAAAACCCGCTGGTCGTACAACGCCCGCAGGAGGGGCCCGTCGGGGGCGCAGCCGGCCGAGCGGAGCGCGGCCACCGCGGCGGGCACCCGGCGGCCGTCGAAGGTCCCGAGCAGGTCGTCCAGCGCGGCCGGCACCGTCACCCAGTCGGTGCCGCTGTAGGCCATGAGCCGGCGCTGGGGGCTGGCGTCGTCCAGGCTGTCGTGCGGGGCCAGCCAGAGGCGAGGCGGGAGCCGCTCGTCGAACAGGGCGCGGTGGGTGCGGCGCACCGCCCGGGCCCGCTTGCGCACCGCAGGCCCCCCGAGGCGGCGCACCGCCCGCCAGTCCAAGCCTGCCACTCGATCGGCGCAGGCCCGGTAGAACTCGGCGGGGGTCCCCGGCCAGGCCCCCCAGGCGCCCTCCGCCAGGCCCGCCGCGTCGACGGCCAGGCCACGGGCCTGATAGGCCGACCGCGCGGCGAACTCGGCGAGGACGTCCTCGATGGCGGTGAGCCAACGCTGGACGGCATCCCAGAAGGCCTCGCCCACGGCGCCGCGCCCGTGGCGGCAGAACCAGGTCGCGCAGATGCCGTTGCGGTGCTTCCAGATGCCGCACAGGCCGTCGTCGCGTTGGTGGGGGCACTGGATGTCGGCCTGCCCGAAGCTCTCGTCGGCCAGCAGCCGATCGTACTCGGCGGCCTGCGCCTCGCTGAGTTCGAGGCCCAGCGGGTGGGCCGCCTCACCGGCCAGCCTCGATTGCAGGCTCCGGAGGCCCGGGGCCAGGGCGGGATCGGGATCCTCGAGCAGCCGCCCCACCAGGAAGTTGGGCATGCGCGGCACATACGTGCAGCAGCGGGTGGCGGGGTTGAAGGCGCGGTCCGCCGGGAGGTCCGGCTGGCACATCACGCAGTCGTGGCAGGTGGCCTTCGGCTCGCTGGGGGGGGCTTCGCCCAGCAGCTCTTCCAGCCAGCGGGCGTAGGTGACGGGCAGGGACATGGCCGGCTCCAGAGCGAGGACGGCGGATGGTGCCGCCCACCGAGCCGCCCGTCAAAGGGCGGTCCGCGGCGAGCCCCGCTCAGGCGCTGATCCCCGTCAGCCGCCGCTGCATCATGGCGATGGCGCCCAGGACCGCCGCCAGCATGGCCAGCAGCGCCACGTTGGGCAGGCCCGCCGAGGCCATGTAGGGGCCCGCCTGCTTGTAGATCATGAAGGCGCCCATCACGAGCACGAACCACGCGAAGCCCTTGCGCAGCCGGGCGGCCTCGATGCGCTGGGCCAGCTTCACGCCGATGAAGGTGCCCACCAGGGCCGCACCGATGATGAGCCCCGCGACGGGGTAGTCGATGGTGACGTGGGCGGCGTAGCCCGCGAAGCCCGCGAAGGACTTCAGCGCGATGACGAACAGCGAGGTGCCGATGGCGTGCTGCATGCTCAGGCCTGCCAGCAGCACCAGCGCCGGGACCACCAGGAAGCCCCCGCCCGCGCCCACGAGGCCGGTGACGCTGCCCACCACCAGGCCCTCGGCCGCCACCTTGGGCACCGAGATCTTCACAGCGTGCCCACCCGCGTGCTCGGCCTTGACCTTCTTGCCGCGCAGCATCATCACCCCGGTCACCAGCATGAGCGCGGTGAACAGACCCAGCAGCACCCCCCCGGGGATGTACCTGGCCACCAGGCCGCCCAGGAAGGCGCCCAGCATGGCGAAGGCGGCGAAGATGGCGCCCGTGCGCCACTGGACGTTGCCGGCTCGGGCGTGCAGCACCAGCCCGAAGACGCTGGTGCTGCCCACCACCAGCAGCGAGGTGGCCACCGCGGCCTTGGTGGGCATTGACAGCAGGTAGACCAGGATGGGCACGGTCATGATGGAGCCGCCGCCGCCGAGCAGGCCGAGGGCGACACCCATGAGGACCGAGAGCACCGCAGCGATGGCGAGCATGGCGAAGACCTCCGAAGCGTCCGTGAGTCGGCCGCAGCGGTTTGCAGCAAGCGGGCCAACATCGCAGGCCCCATGGGTCAAGGGATTTGCGGTGCGCCGGCGCACCGATTGTCGCAAAGCCCCCCAACCGTCGCGACACAGGTTTCAACTTGTCGCAGTCGCGCTGACGCTGCTGGGCGCGGGGCCGGCCGCGGCCCAGAGCGTCGAGTTCTTCCAGGGGCCAGTGGTGAGCTCGAACCGGGTGGTGGGCCTGGGCGGCGCCTACATCGCCGTGGCTGAGGGGGCCGACGGGCACCTGGCGAACCCGGCCTCGTTCACCACGCGCTACCCCTACACCCGGCACGACGACTTCGACTGGGACTTCGCCTTCTCGTGGCTGAACGTGGGCGGCGCCGATCAGGACATCGATCAGTCGGGGCAGAGCGGGTTCGACCGCGCCACCCTGCTGGATGCCGGGCTGCACCTGGCGTTCAACCGGCACGGCTACGGGCTGCACCTGCGGGTGCACAACTACTTCCTGAGCACGTTCGACGAGCAGGCCCAGACCACCCGGCCCGCCAAGTTCTCGCAGGTCTTCGGCAGCTTCGGCTATGCCTACTCGGCCCTGGACGGCGAGCTGACCCTGGGCGGCGCCCTGACGGTGGTGACCTCCGAGGTGGGCCCCGAGACGGTGGATCCCGACGTGCCCGAGGACGACCAGGTCTACAAGGTTCAGGGGGGCGGCCTGCTGCTGGGCCTGCTGTTCGCCCCCCACGACACGCCCTACCGGATGGGGGCCACCCTGCGCACCGAGATCATCGGATCCGACGTCACCGGGCGCTCGGCGGTGCCGGGGGTGCCCACCCCGGCCCGGATCATCGCCCCCATGCAGCTTGGCCTGGGCTTCGCGTGGATGCTGGGGCCCCGCCCCTTCAACCCGAAGCCCGACTTCGGCGACTGGGTGGAGTTCGGCTACGCGAAGCCCGATCCCACCCTGCCCCGGCGCTACGTGCTGCTGGCCGCCGACGCCGTGTTCACGGGGCCCGCCGACGACGACACGGTGGGCACCCAGTCCCTGCTGGCGGGCCGCCCACGTGCGGCCGGGCAGGCAGGGACGTGGAGCCTGCGGGCGGGGGCCGAGAGCGAGCTGTGGGTGGACGTGCTGCGGCTGCGGGCGGGCACCTACTTCGAGCCCGATCGCCATGCCGGTGGCGGCCGCTGGCACGGCACCGGCGGGCTCGACCTGCACCTGGGCGAGCTGATCTACGACTGGAAGCTGTCGAGCGCCGTGGACGGCACGGTGGGCTACTTCAACTGGGGGCTGGGTCTGGGCTTCTGGCACTGAGCGCGGCGAGCGCCGCCTCGAGTCGGGCTGCCGCCGCCAGGACCGCGTCCTGCGGCCCCGCCAGGTTCACGTGGCCCAGCTTCCGCCCCGGCCGAGGCGCCTTGCCGTACAGGTGCAGGTGGGCCAGCGGCTCGGCCAGCACCGCCTGGGGCGGGGGCGCGCGCCCCAGCAGGTTCAGCATGACCGACAGCGGCTGGGTGAGCCCCGGATCCCCCAACGGCAGGCCCGCCACCGCCCGCAGGTGCTGCTCGAACTGGCTGCACCGGGCCCCGTCCTGGGTCCAGTGCCCGCTGTTGTGCACGCGCGGCGCGAACTCGTTCACCCACAGGGCGTCACCCACCTGGAACAGCTCGATGGCCAGGACGCCCACGTAGTCCAAGGCCTGCAGGGTGGCGGCGGCGAGGGCGTCGGCGGCGGCCTGGAGCGCCGGCGGGCAGGCGGGCGCCGGGGCCACGCTGCGGGCCAGGATGCCGTCGCGGTGGGTGTTCCAGGTCAGCGGGAAGGTGCGGACGCCGCCGTCTCGGCCCCGCGCGGCCACCACCGACAGCTCGCGCTCGAAGGGCACGGCGCCCTCGAGCAGGCAGGGCACGCCGCCCAGCGCGGCGAAGGCCGCCGGCAGGTCGTCGGGCCGGTGCACCCAGCGCTGCCCCTTGCCGTCGTAGCCCAACCGCCGGGTCTTCAGCAGGGCCGGGAGGCCGGTGGTGGCGAGCGCGGCCGGGAAGTCGGCGGGCCCCCCGATGGGGGCGAAGGGCGCCGTGGGGACGCCCAGCTCGCGGAAGAAGCGCTTCTCCGGCAGGCGATCCTGGGCGATCTGCAGGGCCCGTGGGGTCGGGTACACCGGCACCTGGCGCGCCAGGCGCTCGGCCGCGGCGACGGGCACGTTCTCGAACTCCCAGGTCACCACGTCCACCTGGGCCGCGAGGGCGTCCAGGGCCTGCGGATCGTCGAAGGCTGTGGCCGGCACCATGGGCGCCACCGCGGCCATGGGCGCCTGCGGGTTGGGGTCCAGGCCCACCACGCGCAGGCCCAGCGGCGGGCCCGCCAGGGCCAGCATGCGGCCGAGCTGCCCGCCGCCCAGCACCCCCACCGCGCGCGCCGGCGTCTGCACCTCAGTCCTCGGGCTGGGGCTGCGAGGGATCGGGATCGGCCAGCACCGCCGCGGTGCGGGCGGCCCGGAAGGCCGCCACGGCGTCGCGGTACCGGCCCCCCAGGATGCTGCCCGCCAGCAGCGCGGCGTTGATGGCCCCCGCCTTGCCGATGGCCAGGGTGCCCACGGGGACCCCCGCCGGCATCTGCACGATGCTCAGCAGCGAGTCCACCCCGTTGAGGGTGCGCGACTGGACGGGGACGCCGAGCACGGGCAGCGCCGTCTTGGCCGCAGTCATCCCGGGCAGGTGGGCCGCGCCGCCGGCGCCGGCGATGATCACCTGCAGCCCCCGGGGGGCCGCCGTCTCGGCGTACTGGTAGAGCAGGTCGGGCGTGCGGTGGGCGCTGACCACCCGCGTCTCGTAGGGCACGCCCAGGGCGGCCAGGGTCTCGCAGGCGTGGCGCATGGTCTCCCAGTCAGACCGGGAGCCCATGATCACCCCCACCAGGGGCGCGGTGTCGCTCATGCCATCCTCCAGCGCGGTCAGGGGGCTGGTTACGGCAAGTGGTGCCGCGCGCGCAAGCGACGGGCCGGTGTCAGGCCGGCGCCCGGCCGCGTGCGAGGGGCGCCCCCGCGGGGTATGGTCGGCCCCAACCCCGCCCCCGTGAGGTCTGCCGTGCCCATCGCCCCACTGCTGCTCGCCGCCCTGGTGGCGCCTCAGATCAACGTCACCGACGGCCCGGCCGGCGGGCTCGGGCTGCTGAGCGTCCAGGGGCCGCCGGGCACCCGGTGTCAGGCGAGCGCGGGCGGCCGGTCGGCGGCGCCGCTCCCCTTGCCGGGCACCGTCAGCCCGCCCGAGGGGGCGGCCGTGCAGCTCGACTGCACGCTCCCCGACGGGTCCCAGGTGGCGCGGGCGGTCGAGGTGCCGCCTGGGGTCCACCGCCGGGTCCGGCTGGCGACGGGCCCCAGCCCTTCGGCTGAGGCCGTGGGGATTCCGAACGATGCGCTGGAGGCGCTGCTGGCAGGGCTGTCGAAGGCCCCCGACCGGCGCAGCCGGCAGGTGCGCCTGCTGGCGGTCGAGGATCCCGCGGGGCTGACGGTGGATCAGCTTGATCGGGTGCTGGGCGCCCTGCCGCTGCCGGCCGAGCGCCGCTGGGCGGTGGCCCGCTTCGGCCCCGGGCTGGTGGATGGGGCCGCCGCCCACCGGCTGGCGCGGCGCTTCGCGCTGGCGGCCGATCGGGCCTGGCTGGCCGCCACGGCGGCGGCCTGGGCTCAGCGCACCGAGTAGACCCAGATCCGGCCGCGGTCGCCGTCGTGGGCCGGCTCGCCCACGAACAGGCGCCGGGTGCCGTCGGGCAGCGGGCCGGTGATCGACACCGCCCGCCCGAAGCTCCCGCCGCCGTCGGCCAGGATCCGCAGGGCGTCGCGGCCCCGGTCCAGGACCTGCACGTAGTCGCTGCCGCGGGTGCCCACGAACAGCGTGTCGGCGGGCAGGCCCGCCTGCGGCAGCACCGCCAGGCTCTGGCCCACCTGGTCGTCCGCCTCGCCCACGGTGATGGCCTCGAGCTGGAAGGCGCCGTTGCTGGGGTACAGCAGGAACACGGCGCCGTCGCGATCCTCGGCGAGGCTGGCCCGCGGCGCGCCGTAGGCGTAGGCGGTGCCCACCCCGGGCTGCAGCCGGCCCTGGACGAACGCCTGCCCGAACGTGCTCTCGGTGGCGCCGACCGACAGGTAGGAGTTGGGGATGAGCGCCCCGGTGGCCCCGTCGAGCAGGGCGGTGCTGCGGTCGCCGTCGCGGCGCACCGTGGCGATGACGTCGGGCACCCCGTCGCCGGTCACGTCGCCCACGGCGTGGACCTTCTCACCGAGCTGGGCGTTGGCGAAGGGCCCGAAGGTCTCCCACACCACCTCCAGGCCGGCGCCGTTGCCCCGGACGGCGATCACCCGCCCGGTGCGGCGGTTCAGGCCCTCCCAGCGGTCCGGCTCACCGACGATCACCACCCCGCCGCCGACGTCGAGGAAGGCCAGCGACTCACCCAGGTTGGCGTCGGCGCTCGCCTGGCCCGACCGGACCGTCTGGCCCGCCGCGTCGTAGAAGCGCACCCCACCCTCGGTGCCGAGGCGGCCGGTGGGCAGGTCGGGCCCGCCGGCGATGACCTGGGCCGAGCCCGCCTGGAGCGCGTCGCCGTAGGCCAAGCCCAGGCCCAGCCGGCCGCGCTCGCGCACCCGCCACAGGAAGCCGCCGTCGGCGCCGCTGATGGCCACCACCTCGCTGCTGCTCTCACGGGTGTCCACCGGCGCGCCCGCGACCCCATCGGGCACCCCGTCGCCGTCCAGATCACCCACGCCCAGCACGGTGGTGCCCAGCTCGGTGCCCGCGGTGCCGGCGGGGCTGCGGCCCACCTCCACCAGGCACACGGCGTTCAGGTCCTCATCCACCTGGCCGTCGCAGTCGTCGTCGGCGGCGTTGCAGATCTCGGCGGGCACGGGGCCGCACTCGCCGCAGGCGTTGCGCACGCCCTCGTCGATCTCGCCGTCGCAGTCGTCGTCCACGAAGTTGCACACCTCGGGGGGCGGCGGCGGCGCCGAGCAGTCCACCCACTGGCCGGCCCGGCACAGCTCCACCCCTTCGCCGCAGGCGTTGCCGCAGGCGCGGCGCAGGTCCTCGTCGGTCTGGCCGTCGCAGTCGTTGTCCACGCCGTCGCACACCTCGTCGGCGGGCAGCGGCGCGTCGCAGGCGCCGAAGGCCCCGTTCACGCACACCTGCTCGCCCGGGCCGCACTGGGACTCGCAGGCGCGCACCACGCCGTCGTCCACCAGGCCGTCGCAGTCGTTGTCCACGCCGTCGCACACCTCGGGCGTCGGCCGGGGCGCGTTGCAGCCCATCCAGCGGCCCGCCGCACACACCTCCTGGCCCTCCCCGCAGGCCGTCTGGCAGCCGCGCACCAGATCCTCGTCGGTCTGCCCGTCGCAGTCGTTGTCCCGCCCGTCGCAGGCCTCGGGCGCGGGCTGGGGGCCCGCACACGCCGCCCAGGCGCCCCCGACGCAGGCCTGCTGCCCCGCGCCGCAGTCGGTCATGCAGGCCCGCGGGGCCACGTCCTCGTCCGTGCGCCCGTCACAGTCGTCGTCCAGGCCGTTGCACTGCTCGGGCTGGGGCACGGGCGCCTCGCAGGGCCCCAGCGCGCCGTCCACACAGCGGCGCTGGCCCACGCCGCAGTCGCCCTGGCAGGCCACGGGCGCCACGCCGTCGTCGATGGCCCCGTTGCAGTCGTCGTCCAGGCCGTTGCACACCTCGGCCGGCACCGGGCCGCAGCCGCCGCAGGCGTTGGTCACGCCCTCATCGGTCTGCCCGTCGCAGTCGTCATCCTGGCCGTTGCACACCTCGGCCGGCACCGGGCCGCAGCCGCCGCAGGCGTTCGCCACCCCCTCGTCGGTCTGCCCGTCGCAGTCGTCGTCCGCCCCGTTGCACACCTCGGCCGGCACCGGGCCGCAGCCGCCGCAGGCGTTGGCCACGCCCTCGTCGATCTGGCCGTCGCAGTCATCATCCGCCCCGTTGCAGCGCTCAGCCGGCACGGCCCCGCAGGCCCCACAGGCGTTCAGCACGCCCTCGTCCACCTGGCCGTCGCAGTCGTCGTCGCGCCCGTTGCAGCGCTCGGCAGGCGGCTCGCCGCAGAAGCCGCACGCGTTCAGCACCCCCTCGTCGATGAACCCGTCGCAGTCGTCATCCAGGCCGTTGCACACCTCGTCGCGCGGCCGGCAGTTACAGCCCAGGACCTCCTCGTCGATGAGGCCGTCGCAGTCGTCATCGATCTCGTTGCAGACCTCTTCCCCGGGGGCCCCCGGCTCACCCTCGCAGCGCACCGAGACGTCGTCGGCGCACACGGTCTCGCCCTCCGCCGCGCAGGCGCCCACGCCCACGGCGCAGGCCTCGCCCAGCTCGGGGAAGGCCTCGTCGATGGCCCCGTCGCAGTCGTCGTCGCGGCCGTTGCAGCGCTCACCGGCGCCCGGGAAGACGAGCCGATCGCCGTCATCGCAGTCTTCGCCTGCGGGCACGCCGTCGCCGTCGTCGTCCACAGCGCCCTGATCGGCCCCCTGATCGGGGGTCCCCTGGTCCAGAGTCCCCCGGTCGGGGACCGCCTGATCCGCGGGCTCGCCGCCGTCGACGCGCTGGTCGGGATCACTGCCCCCGTCGAGATCGGGCGCCTGGTCGGGCCGGCCCTGGTCGGCGACGCCCTGATCCTCGGGGCCACCCCGATCCAGGGTGAAGCCGTCCCCGCCGCCGCTGGCGTCGCGGATCTCGGCGTCGATGTCGGCCAGCCCGCCGTCGGGCAGCAGGTCGGGGTTGTCGCGGGTACAGGCGGCGAAGGCCACCGCCAGCGCGGCTGCTGCGAGCCCGAGGCTTCGACGAGACAATGGGCACCCCCCGGTGCGGGCCCTGTGGCCCGGATTGCTTCCAATGGCTCGATACGTTCCCGCAGAGGGGCGCCTCAAGTCCAGCCGGCTCGCTCCGGCCCACCCTGCGTGCTAATTTCCGCCCGCATGCGGCCCGAAAGCCCCCTCGACGAGCTCGAAGACGCCGATCTGGTCGCCCGCGCCCTCGACGCGCGGCCGGGCGATCACCGCGCCTTCGACGCGCTCGTCCGTCGCCACCGCGCCCACGTCATCACCAACTGCCGCTACATCACCCGCGCCCCCAGCGAGGCCGAGGACCTGGCGCAGGATGTCTTCGTGAAGGCCTTCTTCGCCCTGGACCGCTTCGAAGGGCGGGCCCAGTTCAAGACCTGGGTGCGCCGCATCAAGCTCAACCACTGCCTGAACTGGCTGGCGAAGCAGAAGCACCGCCGCACCACCGACATCGAGACGCCGGGGCTGGAGGCGGCCGCCACCATGCAGGTGCGCCCCGAGGCGCCGCGGCACGACGAGCGGCAGGCCATCGCCCTGGCGCTGGACGCGCTGCCCGACACCCTGCGCCTGCCCCTGGTGATGCGGGATCTGGACCAGCTCCCCTACCAGGACATCGCCGACCAGCTCGGGCTGACCCTGTCGGCGGTGAAGATGCGCATCAAGCGGGGCCGTGAGCAGTTCCGCGAGCTGTACGAGGGGGCCGCGTGAGCCACGACCCCCACGACCCGCCGAAGGGCGGCGCGGCCCCGGACGAGCCCCTGGACGAGGCGCTCCCGGACGACGAGGAGCTGGGCGACGACGAGCTGGGCGAGCCCATCACGGCCACCCTCGAGAAGCTGCAGGCCATCCACCCGGTGAGCGCAGACTTCGACGGGCGCCTGGAGCGCCGCATCGAGCGCATCCAGGTCACGGCAGACCTGGGCCGCATGTGGTGGGAGGTGCCCGGCGCGGCGGTCAAGGAGCTGCTGCGGGGCCTGTTCACACCGAGCACACGGCCGGCCCGGCGGCGACCCCCGCCGCCGAAGCCCACGCAGGCCAACCCGGGGGACGACGATGGGTGATCAGGTGCGCGACATCGGCAATCGACTGGAGAACCTGTTCGCCGGCTGGGTCGAGGGCCTGGTGGGCGCCGTGCCCAAGGTGCTGGTGGCCGTGGTGCTGCTGGTGGCCGCGGTGTTCGTGGCCCGGCTGGCGCGCCGGCTGCTGCACGTGACGCTGACCCGCCTGAAGGTGGACGAGCTGGCCGCCAAGGCCGGCTTCGACGGCGCCCTGCGCCGCATCGGCGTCCAGAAGCTCAGCGACGTGGTGCCCACGCTCGTCTATGGGCTGCTGCTGTTCGTGTTCGTCGGCGTCGGCGCCGAAGCGGTGGGCCTGCAGGCGGTGTCGCGGGCCATCGGCAGCGTGCTGGCCTACCTGCCCAACGTGGTGGCCGCCCTGCTGCTGCTGGTGTTCGGCTCGTGGGCGGCCCAGGCCGCCGGCACCGCCGTGGCGCGGGTGGCCGAGGGCAGCGGCCTGGAGTTCGGCCCGTCGCTGGGGCGCGTCGTGTCGGCCATGGTGTTCTTCGTGGTGGCCCTGACCGCCGCCAGCCAGCTCAAGATCGACACCGACGTGGTGCGGATTTTCACCCTGTGCGCCCTGGCCGGGCTGGCGCTCGCCTTCGGCCTGTCGGTGGGCCTGGGCTCGCGCACGGTCATGCAGAACATCCTCAGCGGCTTCTACGCCCGCAAGCTGTTCCGCGCGGGCGACCGCGTGCAGGTGGGCGAGGTCGAAGGCGAGCTCGTGGGCATCAGCAGCACCCAGGCCCTCATCGAGCGCGGCGACGAGACCGTCGCCCTGCCCAACACCGTCTTCCTGGACGGCGCCGTCACCCTGAAGTCCCGCATCGCCGACCAGATCGAGGCGGAGTGACCCCCACCGGGCGCTTGCCTCGAAATCGTCACGCTGCTTTGATCGCGCGTCCCGAGCGGGCCTGCCCCGCCGCTCGGATCCGTGGGAGTTTCCTGTTCCGGGGCGCCGCGAGCCGGGGGAGTGCATGCGGTCGATGAAGTTCAGCGGGTGGGCCCAAGCGGCACTGGCGTGCGCGGCGCTCGGCCTGGTCGCGTGCGACGACGGTGGCTCCGAGGGGACCGGCGGCCAGGGCGGCGGGGGCGCGCAGCCCGACATCGGCCTGATCCTGCCCGATGGCGGCAACGGCGGCGCGGGCGGTGGCGCTGGGGGCGCCGGCGGCGGGGGCGCCCTGCCCGCCTGCAGCGACGGCCGTGACAACGACAACGACGGCCTGATCGACGAGGAAGATCGCGGCTGCGACGGCCCGGACGACACCAGCGAGATCGGCCCGCCCGCCTGCAGCGACGGCGTCGACAACGACTTCGACGGCGACACCGACTTCCCGGCCGATCCGGGTTGCGCGGGCCCCCAGGACGACGACGAGTTCAACGAGCCCGTCCTGCCCCGCTGCAACGACGGCATCGACAACGATCGCGACGGCTACCTGGACGAGCAGGATCCCGGCTGCCGGTCGGTGGCCGACAACGACGAGGAGAACGAGGACGAGATCCCGGTCTGCTTCGACAAGATCGACAACGACGGCGACGGCCTGGTGGACTTCCCCTGGGATCCCGGCTGCAGCGCGGCGGGCGACGACGACGAGACCGACGGACGCCTCACCGAGTGCAGCAACGGCGTCGACGACGACGAGGACGGGCGCATCGACTTCCCGGACGACCCGGGCTGCATGGGCACTGGCGACAACACCGAGGCAGACAAGCCGCTGGCGCCGCAGTGCGCCGACGGCCAGGACAACGACCGCGACGGCCGCACCGACTACCCCGACGATGTGGAGTGCTTCGCCGCCTCGGACCCCAGCGAGCGCGGGCCCTGCGGCAACGTGTACTCGCCGCCCCTGCTGGCCCAGGGCGAGACCCTGGTGGTCGACACCAGCCGGGGCCTGTTCGAGAGCGCCGGCTCGTGCGGCGGCCGCGGCAGCCCCGAGACCGTGGTGTTCTACCGCCTGAGCCGCCCCGTCGAGGCGCTGGTGGTCTCCACCGAGGGGGCCGAGACCGCGGTCCCCACCACGCTGTATGTCCGCCGCGGCGTCTGCCTGGATCCCGATCCCATCGTCGAGATGGGCTGCCAGCGCGAGGCCGAGAACCCCGCGACCCCGGGGCACACGCTGACCATCCCCAACGTGCCGGCGGGCGACTACTACATCGTCATCGACGGCGTGGCCGGCGCCGGCGGGCCCGTGGCGGTCACCGTCACCGAGGTCCCCCTGGCCCAGTGCCTGAACACCCTGGATGACGACGAGGACGGCCGCCTGGACTACCCGGACGATCCCGGCTGCGACCACCCCACCGACCGCGACGAGGCCGATCCCGACGTGGCCCCGGCCTGCGCCAACGACGAGGACGACGACGGCGACGGGCAGGTGGACTTCCCCCTCGACGTGGCCTGCCCCGCCGCGAGCTGGGACGACGAGACCGACGTCTGTGGCGCCAACGTGCCCTTCCTGCAGCTCTTCGACGCGAACCCGGTGTACGTGGGCAGCACCCGCGAGGCCGACGGCGCCAGCAGCGCGCTGGTGGGCAGCTGCGGCGGCCAGGGCAACCCCGAGCGCGTCTTCCGCTTCCGCAACCCGCGGCCGGGCCGCCTGACCATCAGCACCGCCCACCCCGAGTCCGATCCGGGCACCACCGTCTATGTGCGCCGGGACTGCGCCGACCGCCTGTCGGAGCTGCTGTGCGACGACGGCAGCCGGGGCGGCACCGACAACGGGCGGGTGGCCTTCGACGCCCAGGCGGCCGTGTACTGGATCATCGTCGACACCACCCGCGGGCTGGGCGGCGACTTCAAGCTGACCGTCGAGCGCGAAGAGGCCGAGTGACCCCGCCCTGGCCCGTCGACGCGCTGCTCGGCGGGCTGGTGGACGGCTGGCGCCGCCCGCCCCCCTCCCCCGCCCCGGCCATCACCGAGATCACGCTGGACGTCGAGGAGGTCCGCCCGGGCACCCTGTTCATCGCCCGCACCGCCTGGTGGTCCGACACCCATGCCCTGCTCGGCGAGGCCTGCGCGCGGGGCGCGGCGGCCCTGGTGGTCAGCCGCCCCGGCGCGGTGCCGGTGGGGCTCGACCGGCCCGTGGCCGTGGTTGGACGCGAGGATCCGGCGCTGGGCCACATCGCCGCGCGGTTCTACGGCCACCCCACCCGCAAGCTGGAGGTGGTGGGGATCACCGGCACCAACGGCAAGACCAGCACCACCTGGATCGTGGAGCGCCTCTGGGCGGCCCTGGGGCGGCGGCCAGCCCGCATGGGCACCCTGGGCTATACGGCCCCGGGGCGGGAGATCCCGGCCACCAACACCACGCCCGACGCCCTGGTGATCCAACGCTTCGCCCACGACGCGCTGGCCCTGGGCGCCGACGGCCTGGTGCTGGAGGTGTCGAGCCACGGCCTGAGCCTGGAGCGGGTGGCCGGCGTGGCGTTCGACGCCGTGGGCTTCACCCAGCTTGGCCGGGATCACCTTGATTTTCATGGGGATCTGGAGGACTACCGCGCCGCGAAGGCCCGGCTCTTCGGGCCCTGCCTGCAGGCCACGCAGATCGCGGGCAAGGCCCCGCGGGCGGTGGCGTGGGTGGATGATCCCGAGGGCGCCCGGATGCTCGCGCACGTCCCGCCCAGCGTGCCGCAGGTGCCCGTGGGCACCGGCCCCGCGGCTGCGCTGCGGGTGGCCGCCACGCCCGATGGGCTGCGCGGCAGCGACCTGACCCTGCGTTGGGGGGACGTCACCTCCACCGCCCGCCTGGCGCTGCCGGGCGATCACGACGTGGCCAACGCCAGCCTGGCCCTGGCCCTGGTGGCGCGTTCGCCCGACGGGCTGGCGGCCGCGGCCGCCGCCCTGGCCCAGGTGCCCGCGGTGCCCGGCCGCCTGGAGCGCGCCGCCGACGGGATCTGGGTGGACTACGCCCACACCCCCGATGCGGTGGCCCGGATCATCGCCGGCGTGCGGGCCCGGGCGCCGGGCGAACGCCTGCATGTGGTGGTGGGCTGTGGGGGTGACCGCGATCGGGGCAAGCGCCCCTTGATGGCCCGCGCCGCCGAGGCCGCGGACGCGGTGTGGCACACCGCCGACAACCCTCGCAGCGAGTCCGCCCAGGCCATCCTGGACGACATGGCCGCGGGGAGCACGCGGCCCGCCCACCGCGAGCCCGACCGGGCGCGCGCCATCGCCCAGGCGAGCGCTCAGGGAGCGCTGACCCTGGTCTTGGGCAAGGGGCACGAAACCACCCAGCAGGTGGGCACTGTCGCCTGGCGCTTCGACGATCGCGAGGTGGCCCGGCGGGCGGCCGCCGCCCGGGCCGCTGGCCTGCCCTGGGACCGGGCGTGTTGGGCCTGGGGCCTGCCCGACCCCACGCCCGCGGCGGTGCTGGCCGCTGCACGGGCGGCGCCTGGCGGGCTATGGGTGCTGGGCGGCCGGCCCGACGCGGCGGCGCTCACCGCCCGCTTCGGCGATCACTGGCTGGCGTGCCGATGGGCTGATCTGCCCGCCGAACTGCAGGTGCAGCACCGCGCGGTGGTCCTGGTGGATCCGCCCGCGAGCTGCAGACTGGATGGCTGGGGGGCACCCCCGGCAGGCGAGCCCCCGGGGCCCGTGGCGGTGGCCGCGGCCCCGAAGATCCCGAGCCTGTGGGACCGGCGCGGGCGCTGAGCGGCCTCAGTCGACCGGCAGGCCGTCGATCCAGGCCGCGAAGGCGGCGATGGTGGCGTCGGGGATGGCCGCGCCCCCGCGAGGCATGCGCAAGCCGGCGCCGCCCACGTTGGCCTGGGTCCCCGCGATCTTGTGGTAGATGTAGCTCTGGCTGTGATCCCCCGGGGTGATCCGGGCCATCCCCGAGATCCGCTCCACCACGCCGAAGGTGCCGGCGCGGAAGTCGCCCGCCAGGAAGGCGTGGCAGCCGGCGCAGCCGTTGCTCTGGAACATGCCCTGGGCCTCTTCGAAGGTCATCGGCTCGACCGCCTGGCACTCCAGGTCCCCGGCGCAGTCGGGATCGTCGCAGTCCACGGCCCCGTCCAGGTCATCGTCAATGCCGTTGGCGCAGAAGACCTCGGGCTGGCACGCGGCCGCCCCCTGACAGTCGGCGTCATCACAGTCGGTGAGGCCGTCCCCGTCGTCGTCGATCTGGTTGTTGCACTCGGCCTCGAAGGCCGCCGCGTCGCACTCGGGCGCGCCGGCGCAGTCGTTGTCGTCGCAGTCGACCAGGCCGTCGGCGTCGTTGTCCATGCCGTCCCCGCAGGCCTCACCGCCCATGGCGAAGCACGCCGGGTCGATGCGGCAGGCGGGATCGGCGCAGTCGGTGTCACCGTTGCCGTCGTTGTCGATGCCGTCATTGCAGATGGCCTCGGCCGCGCAGTTGTCGCCGCCGGCGCAGTCGGCGTCGGCGCAATCCACGGCCCCGTCCAGGTCGTTGTCCATACCGTCGTCGCAGGCCACCTCGGGGTTGCACCGCACCTCTTCGGCGCAGTCGGGATCGGCGCAGTCGATCAGGCCGTCGGCGTCGTTGTCGATGACGTCGTCGCAGATGTCCTCGTTGGCCGGACACGCCGGGTTGCCCTGGCAGTCGGTGTCGGAGCAGTCGGCAAACTCGTCGCCGTCGTCGTCCACGCCGTTGTCGCAGATCTCGCCGCCGGCCATGCCCCCGGCGCCGCCCATGCCACCGGCGCCGCCCATGCCACCGGCGCCACCCATGCCACCGGCGCCACCCATGCCACCGGCGCCACCCATGCCACCCGCACCGCCCATGCCACCGGCGCCGCCCATGCCACCGGCGCCGCCCATGCCACCTGCGCCGCCCATGCCCCCTTCACCGCCCATGCCCCCTTCACCGCCCATGCCGCCCATCCCGCCGCCCGCACAGCTCGCGGCGAAGTCGGCGCTGGCCGTGGAGACGGTGGGGACAACCTGGGCGCAGTTCCCGGCGAAGCCGTTCACGATGGTGGCCAGCGCGGCCATGTTCGCGCAGCTCTCCAGGCAGCCGGCGTACAACGCGTCGCGGCTCTCGCCGGGGTTGATGCCCGGGCAGAAGTCGTCCTGCGCGGCACAGTCCGCCAGCGTGGTGCAGGCGGTCACGCAGGGATCACCCCCGCCGCCGCCCATGCCACCCTCGCCGCCCATGGCACCGGCGCCCCCGGCGCCGCCGGCGCCCCCGGCGCCGCCCATCCCACCAGCACCACCGGCACCACCGGCGCCGCCGGCACCGCCGCCCGCGCCCCCGGCGCCGCCCATGTCGGCCATCTGGGTCTCGTCGTCGTCACACCCTGCGAAGCCGCCGGCCGCCAGGGCCGCGACCACGATCCACCGCGTCACACTCTGCATGTCTGCTCCATCGGTCTCCCCAGCCGCGATATTGGCCGGGCGGCGAGGCTGGCACAACATCGGCCGCGTCGGGGCGGCCAGCGCCTTGCCGTGGGCTGACTCAGGCCCGGCGGCGCCGCCGCAGCCCCAGCAGAGCCAGGAGCGCCCACGGCACGGCGGGGCCCCCCGAGGTCCGGCAGCCGTCGGCCGGCTGGGTCACCACCGGCCCAAGATCCGCGCCGACGCCCGCGTCGGTGCCGGGTTGACCGCCCGAGGCCCCCGCACCGCCCTGTCCGCCCGCGCCGCCCTGGCCGCCCTGGCCGCCCGCACCGCCTTGGCCGCCCGCGCCGCCTTGGCCGCCCGCACCGCCCTGGCCCCCGGCACCGCCCTGGCCGCCGGCCCCCATCCCGCCCTCACCGCCCGCCGCGCCGGCGCCACCCGCCCCGCCTTCGCCGCCTGTGCCCCCGGCGCCCCCGTCCACGACCTGCGCGTCGCTGAGGCCGACATCGGCGCCCCCTGCGTCGGGCGCCTGCGCGTCGGGGACCTCCGCATCGGTCACGGCCATGTCCAGGCCGGGTCGGGGGCCGTCGCCGGTGGGATCGGTCAGATCATCGAGCCACTCGTCGCCGTCGCTCCGCCCGTCGCCGTCGGTGTCCGCGTCGTCGGGGTCGGTGCCGAGCCCGGCCTCGGCCCGGTCGGGGATCCGGTCGTTGTCACGATCCTCGGGCTTGTACCAGCAGATGTAGCCCCCATCGATGCGGCCCTGGAAAGGCGCGCGGTCGTCGTACAGCGCCAGCACCGGCTGGCCGAAGGGATCGGCCGCCAACTCCAGGAACTGGTACCGGTGGCGCTGATCCGCCGAGCCGTGCACCGCCAAGGGCACCTCCTGGAAGTCGTCAAAAAGGCTCAGGCCGTCGGCGGCGCCGAACAGCGCGCTGCGGCGCACCTGCCGGGCGGCCACCACAAGCGCGCCGTTGAACCAGCCCGCCGCCAGGCTCCCGCCGAAGGCGTCCTCGAAGGTCAGCTCGGTCTGCCAGCCGCCTTCGACGGGCACGGTCAGCGCGACGCCCGCGTCGGAGTCGCCCGCCACGACGCCGTGCACCACCCACACCTCGCCGCCGCCCACGTCCACCACCGACGGCTCGACGCCCCAGGGCAGCCCGAAGCCGGGCACCGCCTCGGCGCGCCAGGGCCCCCCGGGGGGCCGCCGCGCCACGAAGAGCTGGCCGGCGCCGTCGTGGCTGGCCACCACCAGGGTGCCGTCCGCCAATGCCACCGCGTGGGGCTGCAGGCCGCCGGGCGCCGGCTCCACCACCTCAGAGCGCCACCCGCCCCCGTCCTGGCGCCAGGCAGCCACCAGCCCCTGGGCGCCGCGGTAAAGCACCCACAGGCGGCCATCGGCCTCCACCACAGCGCAGCCGTCGGTCACCCCCATGGCGTCGTCGATGACCTCGGTGACCCACCCGTCGTCGCCCCGTCGACCGAAGACCACCTCCACGTCGGCGGCCGAGTACCAGCAGGCCGTCGGCACCCCGCCCACCAGCACCAGGTCGGGGTGGCGCACCTCGTCAATGGCCAGCCGGCTGATGCGCGGCGCCACCACCTCGCTGGCGGTCTGCCCGTCGGGGGCCACCGTCAGGTGGCGCAGGTCGCCGCTCAGCTTCACCACGTACAGCATGTGCAGCGTGCCGCGCTGATCCACCGCCAGGCTCAGCCCCTGGCCCGCGTTGCGCTCCTCCAGCAGGCAGACCTGCTCGGGCTGGGCGGCCGCGGTGTTCACCCACAGCGCAGCGGCCAGCAGCGTCGCCGCCAGCAAGACGATCCGGTGCATCTCGACTCCCCCGAGGTCTGGTCTGGCGACGGTAGCACGGGCGAGCCGTTGACGGCGCCGGCCGGCGGCAGCCACGCTCACCCGTCGTCCACCGAGGAGCACCCATGCCCCGCTACCCCCACGTGTCGCCCGTCGTGGCCGCCATGCCCGGGCGGATCTACTCCAGCCTGGCCCACCGGATGGCCGCCCATCCGGGCGAGACCTACCCGCTGCACGTGGGCGACACCTACATGGAGCCGGCCGTTGGCTGCCGGATGCAGGACCTGACCGTGGCCGATCATCCGGGCATGCACCGGTACAGCTCGGTGCAGGGGGATCGGGCGCTGCTCGACGCCATCTGCGCACGCACCGAGCGCACCCAGGGCGTGCCCACGCCACGGGACGCGGTGCTGGTGACCGCCGGGGCCACCGGCGGGCTGGGCGCGGTGTGCGGGGCCCTGGTGGGCCTGGGCGACGAGGTGATCATCCTGGCGCCCTTCTGGCCGCTCATCGCGGGCATCGTACACACCATGGGTGGCAAGCCGGTGCCGGTGCCCTTCTTCCCCGACGCAGACACGCCGATCACCCCCGAGGCCGCCGTGAAGGCGGTGGAGGCGGCCATCACCGATCGCACGGTGGCGCTGTATGTGAACACCCCCCACAACCCCACCGGGCGGGTGATCCCGCAGCCGGTGCTGGCGGCGCTCGCCGAGCTCACCCGCAAGCACGATCTGTGGCTGCTGGCGGACGAGGTGTACGAACACTACGTCTACCGCGGCGAGCACGCGTACACCCGGCCGCTGGCCCCCGAGCGCACCTTCAGCAACCACAGCTTCAGCAAGGCGTATGGCATGGCGGGCAACCGCTGCGGCTACGTGGTGGGGCCGCCCGAGGTCATGCCCGAGCTGCGCAAGGTGTCGACCCACGTCTGGTACTCCACGCCCACCGCCAGCCAGATCGCGGCGTACAACGCGCTGCAGGGGCCTGGCGACGCCTGGGCGGCCAAGGCCCGCGATCTGTACGCCGACGTGGGCGCCCGGGCCGCAGCGCGGCTGGGCGTGCCCGCCCCCGAGGGCAGCACCTTCCTGTTCCTCGACGTGGCCGACGCCCTGGACGACCGTGGCGTGGACGGGCTGCTGAGCGACTGCGTGGACCAGGGGCTGCTGGTGGGCCCCGGCGAGAGCTTCGGCCCCTACCCCACCCATGTGCGGCTGTGTTTCACCAGCGTGGAGCCCGAGCGCGCCCTGCGCGGGGTGGACGTGCTGGCCCGCTGCCTGGGCCGCTGAGCCAAGCCAACCAGACGACGAGCGCCCAGGCTTGCCTGCCGCGGCGGGGCACCTGCCCTGGCGCAGGGCGGATGCCATTGCAGGTCAAGCACCGCGCCCCGATCCGCCGCAGACTCCCAGTACGGCCAGGCCAGGCCCTGCCGCGCTACGGGTCAGAACACGCCAGCTCGAACACACGGAAGAGGAGGGTCTGGTCAACTGCCACGGCCCGAGAGCCAGCGAAAACAAGGGATGGAGCGGACTCGGGCCCCAACGGGACGGGGACCGGCGGCCGCGCGCCTTCGCCCTCGCTGACGTCCAGCAGGTACAGCGCGTCCGGCTCCGTCGTGCCGTACACGATGGTCGGTGCCCCCGCCGAGTCCGCGCTGAACGAGCTGACGGGCCCCTGATCGACGACCCTGTACTCCCCGTTGGCGAGGGCTTCAGGGCGGGTCAGGTCCACCGCGATGAGGGTGTCGTCATCGAGGATGGCAAGGAGTTGGTCGGCGACTACCGTCACGTTGGCGGCGTAAGCGAAGGGAAGCACGTGCGTTGCATTGAGCCTCGGGCGATCCAGGTCGCTGATGTCGATGACCCACAACTCTCGTCGAAGAAATCGATGGCGCAGGTAGACGACTGTGCCGTGGATGGCCGCGTCCCAGGCGAAGTTGGGAGATCCCGGCAGGTCGTGGGCGTCCAAGGCCATTGAGCCGACGACCCTGCTCAGGTCCGCCCGATCGATCACGTGCAATGTCCCGCCAGCCACGATGACGATCGCCGTTTCGGAGATCGCGACCTCGGTCCCGATTGTCGGTTCGTCCGCCCCTTCGCCCAGCGGCAGTTGCAACCTCAGCTCGAGAGCCACGGGATCCGTCGCGTCGAACACCGATGTGGTGCGTCGGTCGGTGTCGTAGGTCACGACCACGCCGTCGGCCGCCCACACCCTACGAAGGTCGCCACCGACCAGGTGCCTGTCGAACTCGATCGCCTGCTCGGCTGCACACAGGCTGTAGCTGCGCAAGCCCCCGGGGCCATCCGCGACGAACGCAACGTCGCCTGCGATGGCGACCGAGTGGGTCTCTGCGTCTGGCGTGCGACCCAGGGAAACCGGCGCATCGACGCGGGGTCCCCCTGTGTCGTCGACGGAGATCGCGATCAGCTCGTTGTGCGCCAGCACCAACGCCGTGCCCTGCTCCATCGGCAACCCGTCGACGGGCTCACCGGCGATGGCCACGTCGTCGTCCCAGTCCGGCGGCAGCATGGCCGAGCCCGTCACCCGGGGAGCCCTCGGATCGGCAAGATCTACGACCGTAGCCCGACCGCGACGGGAAACAACGATGGTGTGAACTCGGCTCTGCCCCAACGCCAACGGGCCCTCTGAGCCGAACAACTGGACCGAGCCGAGCGGTACGAGCCCACCCGGACGAAGGGCGTACGTCGAGAGGAAGTCCCGCCCGTTGCCCGAGTGCGTCGACACAGCGACCGTGACCCCCTCGCCGTCGCTCTGGATGGTGCCGTACGGATAGAACTCGCCCGCGGGCATCGCAACCGACAGCTCGGACACGCGCTCCGGCGCGAGCGGGTCGGCGAGGGCGTGCATCACGATGCTCATCCCGTCGACATTCGACCCCCGAACCAGGGTGCAGATC
Organism: Myxococcales bacterium; assembly: GCA_020633555.1. Taxonomy (GTDB): domain Bacteria; phylum Myxococcota_A; class Bradymonadia; order UBA7976; family UBA1532; genus JACKDL01. The sequence continues at coordinate 56,438 of JACKDL010000032.1, forward strand.
TGCCCGCCGCAACGGACCGCCCCCTCGACCCTGGCAGACACGTCGGGACCGCCAAGCGGAACGCTCGGCAGTTGCACGGGGTCTGACGGCACTGAGATGTCCACCACATGGAGGGCCCAGCCCGCCCCATCGTCCTCGGCCCAAAGGTACAGGTGCTCGTCGGATACGATCGGCCCGCGGTAGACCCACGTCGCCCCGTCGAGTTCCACGCTCGACACCGGCCACGGGTTCCTGCGGTCGGAGATGTCGACGATTCGCAAGCGACTCGGGCCAGCGCGCGGACCGGCTCTGCGTTGCGTCGCAACATAGTAGGCATAGTCTCCGCGAACCGTCAGGGCGCCGGCGGACGCGTCGCGAGGATCAGGCGCGGCATGCCCGACCAACACGGGTGCCTGCGGGTTCGACACCTCCCAGATCTCGAGGCCGTTGAAGCCGACCGCGTAGAGGAAGCCATCGCTGTGCGCGTTGGCCCTGAACTCACCTCGGCCGCTCAGATCGGGCCGCAGGGAAGTGAGACCGCACGCCGTGGGCGCCGGGCAGGCCGGTGGCGTGGCCGCGTCCGAGCCAGCGTCGACGTCACCGTCCTGGACACCGACGCCACCGTCTTGAGCTTGGACGTCCTCGCGGTCACGCGAGACGCAGCCCACGCTGGCGCAGGCCGCCAGCAAGGCGAGAACCACTGTCGCGCCGTGTCGTCCAGACATCACGTGCTCCCCCGCCCCGAGCATGACGGCGCCGTGCAGCGCTCAACGGTGCCATCCACCCGATGGCGAAGCCACCAAGATCCGATGATGCCGGCGCGGCCAGTCACTCCCCGTACTCGGTCCACGCCTCCAGCGTGAGCCCCTGCGGGGTCAGTCGCGCCACCCCCGACATGCTGCGCGCCCCCGCGTTGCGGATGGCCCGGAAACGGGCCATGGCGTCGGCGATGCGTGGGGCCTCGGCCCACTCCTCCCGGTCGTCGGCGCCCTGGAGCGCCGCCAGAAACTGCGGCTCCAGGTGCCAGCGCAGCACCGGCCCGTCGGCGGGCGGCGGCTCCCGGTTCAGCCCCTCGAGCCGGGCGCGACCCTCGGCGCCCACCGCCAGCCCCAGTCCGCCCGCCTCGTGGATGCCGTGGGCCTCGGGCACCATCAGCGCCATCCCCAGGGGCAGCGTCAGCGGCTCCACCCGGCCCGGTGGCGCCTGCGCCAGGCCCTGCGCCCCGGGCACGGCGTCGCCCATCAGGTCGAACAGCGCCTGGGCCGGCCCGGCGATCCACAAGGCCGCATCCACGCGGGGCGGCCCCGCTTCGGCGGGCTCCAGCCGGCTGAGCACCACTGCCAGGCCCTGCACGGCCGGCGCGCCGTCCACCACCCGCTGCCAGGCGCCGCTGGTGAGATGCTCGGCGAGCCGATCGAAGCCGCTGAACCATGGGCACGCGCTGGGGTTGGCCTGCAAGCGGCGGCCCCAACCCTGCAGCGCAGCCAGCGCCACCGGCAGATCGAGCCCCACCGCCAGCGCCGCCTTGTCGAGCCCGCTCGCCCGCGGCGCCAACCCCGGGGCAGGCCGCAGGCTCTTGGCCAGGTCCTCGCGCAGCTTCGGCGCCAGCCGCAGGTGCACCACCGACGACGTGCGCGCGGCGTCGGCGCCGCGGCTGCCCAGGTGCACCGACTCCACCGCGCCGAAGGCGTCGCGCAGCGTCCCCACGCAGCCGGCGGGCGCGCCGGCCTCGAGCACCCGGGTCATGGGCCAGCCGGCCGTGAGCAGGCCCGCCGGCTTCAGCCACCCGAAGCCCGAGGGTACCAGGCCATCGGCAGCGAGCTGCGGCCCCAGCTCGGCCGCCGTCAGCGGCACCTTCGGCGGGGTCACCCCCAGCAGCACCGGCAGCAGCTCGTCGCGCACGGGCGGCAGCAGCACGCCGGCGACGGCCCAGCGGTCGCCGAAGGCCAGGTACAGCAGGGGCAGGTCGCCCACGAACACCACCCGGTAGGCCTGGCCCTCCAGCGTGCCGCGCTCCACCTGCACGCCGGCGTCGGTCAGCACCCGATCCACCAGGGCCTCGATCTTCCGTCCGTCGGCCACCCGCGCCCGCAGCGCCGGCAGCCCGGCGATGCCGTACAGCGCGAAGCGGGGGTGGCGCCCCACCCCCAGCGCCTCGAGCCCGGGCCCGTCGAGCTTGCCGTCCACGGCCGCGGCCGCCGCCAGCACCAGCCGATCAAAGGGCGACTGGGCCCGCGCCACCGCCGCCTGCTCCAGCAGGGCGTCCACCAGCACCTGCAGGGCCTGCCCCAGCCGCGCCACCTCGCGCTCCGCCAGCGCGGGCGGCACGTCCGCCAGGCTGGCCAGCAGGTAGGGGGTGTCGGCGGGCACGTGGGCCAGCACCGCGGCGGCGTCGTCGGCCTCCAGGGGCGCGGGCTTGGGCGCCGCGCCGCAGCCGACAAGCAAGGCGAGCGCCAGCAGCAGGGGCCAGCGGGCAGCGCGCGGGGGCAGGAGTGGTGCAGCCATGGGCTGAGGATGGGCCCAGCGCCCACAAAGTGGCAATGGCCGGGAACTTCGGGCGGCACGGGCGGTCGAAGGCCACAACCGAGCAAGCCCCGTCGTCCCCAGCCACCCGGGCCCCCCGTCCCGGAGGAGTGCGCCCATGCGTCTGCCCCGCCCTCTGCCCCTGGCCGCCCTGGCCCTCTCGCTCCTGAGCAGCCCGGCGCTCGCCACGCCCTCGCCCGCCCCCGACGCCGCGCTGCTGCAGCTCGCGCGCAGCGTGAAGACCAGCCCGGGCCGCCTGCCCACGCTCACCGTGAAGGGTGCTCAGGTGGGCCTGCCCCTGGAGCACACGCGGGTGCACGCCGAGCTGGCCACCCACGTGGCCCGCGTGGACGTCACCCAGACCTTCGTGAACGACCACGACGCCCCCATCGAGGCGGTGTATGTGTTCCCGCTGCCCGAGAACAGCGCGGTGGATGACATGATCATCACCGTGGGCGACCGCACCATCCGGGCGCAGATCAAGGAGCGCAAGGCGGCGCGACTCACCTACGAAGCGGCGAAGCAGGCCGGCCACACGGCGGCGCTGCTGGAGCAGGAGCGGCCCAACATCTTCACCCAGTCGGTGGCCAACCTGCCCCCGGGCGAGCGCATCGAGGTCCACCTGCGCTACGTGCAGACGCTCACCTACGACGTGGGCGAGTACGAGTTCGTATTCCCCATGGTGGTGGGGCCCCGCTTCTCGCCGGGCACGCCCACGGGCAAGCAGGGCGACGGCTGGGCGCTGGACACCGATCAGGTGCCCGACGCCTCGCGGCTGGGCCCGCCCATCATGGGCGTGGGCGAGCGCACCGGCCACGACATCGACCTGGAGGTGGTGCTGGATCCCGGCCTGCCGCTCATCGACCTGCAGACCCCGACCCACAAGACCGACGCCTGGTCCGAGGCCAGCGGCCTCATGCACGTGAGCCTGGCCGAGGACGACCGCATCCCCAACCGCGACTTCATGCTGCGCTACCGGCTGGACGGCGACGCCCCGCAGGCGGCCACCCATGTGTTCCGCAAGGCCGGGGCCCCCGAGGGCCACTTCATGGTGGTGCTGCAGCCGCCCACCCTGGACGTGGATCACCTGGTGGGCCAGCGCGAGCTGCTGTTCGTGGTGGACGTCAGCGGCAGCATGTCGGGCGCCCCGCTGGCCCAGGCCAAGGCCGCCTTGCGCCTTGCGCTGCAGGGGCTGCGGCCCGTGGACACCTTCAACGTCATCACCTTCGCCGGGCAGACGGCCCGCCTGTGGGACCGCCCTCGCCCCGCCAACGACACGCACCTCGCCCACGCGCTGCGCTTCCTGGACGGGGTCACCGCGGGCGGCGGCACCCACATGGCCGACGCCGTGGAGCAGGCCCTGGCGCCCCAGGTGGAGCCGGGGCGGCACCGCTATGTCTTCTTCCTCACCGACGGCTACGTGGGCAACGAGGCCGCCCTGTTCGACGGCGCCCGGGGCCTGGTGCGCGGCCTGAAGGCCAAGGGCCAGCGGGCGCGGGTCTTCACCCTGGGCGTGGGCAGCAGCACCAACCGCCACCTGCTGGACGGCCTGGCCAAGGCGGGCGACGGCCTGGCCAGCTACGTCACCCTGCGCGAGACCCCGCACCGGGCCATCAACCGCATGTACCGCCTGATCGATCACAGCGTGCTGCGCGAGGTGCGCATCGACTGGGGCGACCTGCCCGTGCGCGACGTGGAGCCCGCCGAGCTGCCCGATCTGTTCGCCAGCCGCCCCCTGGTGATTCACGGCCGCTACGTGGGCCAGAGCGCGGGCGAGGCCACGCTGACGGCCATCGGCCCCAACGGCCGCCCCGTCACCCTCACCATCCCGCTCGACCTGCCGCTGGCCAGCAACCGCGCCCCCGCCGCCCCCACCCTGTGGGCCCGGCAGCGGGTGGCCACCCTCAGCCAGCGCCTGTGGCGCGGCCACGACGCCGAGGCGGTGAAGGCCATCACCGCAGTGGGGCTGAAGCACCGCATCGTCACCGCCTACACCAGCTTCGTGGCGGTGGACGACAGCCGGAAGGTCGGCGACGGGCGACCGGCGAAGGTCATCCAGGCCGCCGAAGCCCCCGAAGGCGTCGATCCCGCGATGGCAGGCGGGGCCATGCTCGGCAAGTCCACCGGCGCCCGCGGCACCCTGGCGGTGATGGGCAGCGCCGGCGACGTCGGCGGCCTGAGCAACATGTTCGGCGACGCCGTGGGTGAGGTTCAGGGCTTCGGCGGGCTCGGGACCATCGGCGCGGGCCGTGGCGGCGGCGGGCTGGGCTCGGGGGGCGGCTATGGCCGCGGCGCCGTGCTCGGCCGCCGCACCCGGGCGCCCCGGATCAGCAACGCCGTGCCGCAGGTCATGGGCAGCCTGGACGGCCACGCCGTGCACCGGGTGCTGCGCAAGCACGCCAACCAGTTCCGCTACGCCTACGAGAAGCAGCTCCGCGCCAACCCCACGTTCAAGGGGCGCTGGGAGCTGGTGATCACCATCGGCCCCGACGGCAAGGTGGCCGCCGTGCAGCTCGCCGACGAGGCCCAGGCCAAGACCGACTTTGGCAAGGCCCTGCTGCGCATCGCAAAGCGCCTGCGGTTCCCCAAGCCCGCCGGCGGCGGGAAGGTGGTGGTGCGCTACCCGCTGGTGTTCACCCCTGGAAACTGAAGCCGCGGCGCCGCACACTGCGCCCATGCGATACCTCACTCTGCTCGCTCTGGCCGGCCTGTCCGGCCCCGCCCTGGCCGATGGCTTCGTCCCCGATCGCCCCGGCTTCGCCGACAACCCCGCCGCCGTCGATCAGGGTCACCTGCTCGGCGAGGTAGGCTTCTCGTCGGTGGATCTGGGCGTCGCCAAGGCCGTCACCGCCCCCAGCCTGCTGGCCCGCTACGGTCTGATCCGCGACTGGGAGCTGCGGCTGGACCTGCCCGTCAACGGCGTCATCCCCGACAAGGGCGACAGCGAGTTCGGCCTGGGCGCCCCGGGCATCGGTCTGAAGTACGCCGTGCCCATCGAGGCCTTCGCCCTGGGCGTGGTGGGCCGCGTGGCCCTGCCCGCCCTGCAGGAGGGCTACGGGGCCGACGACCTGGAGTACCTCATCAACGCCAGCTTCGCCTTGCCCAGCATGGGCCCGGTGGGCATCAGCGGGAACCTGGGCGCCAACTTCGTGGACGCCGGCGACGACCTGGAGCTGGTGTGGCTGGGCAGCCTCGCCCTGGGCGGCGGCATCGGCCCGGTGGGCCTGTACGGCCAGTACATCGGCTACTACGACGGCGACGCGGGGCTCTCCAGCGGCGTGGGCGCCGGCGTGAACTTCAGCCCGGCCCCCAACTTCCAGATCGATCTCATGTACGACGTGGGCGTGGGCGACGACGGCATCCCCGACCAGCTCCAGGCGGGCGTCGCCTTCCGCATCTGACGGGCCCGGTCAGGGCCACACGGTGTAGTGGCGGTCGACGCCGCCGTGGCTGGGATCGACCGCCTCGCGCTCGAACGCCATCAGGCGCTCCAGGATGCGCACCGACGCCGTGTTCTCGGCGGCCACCGTCGCCCGCAGCCCAGGCAGCCCCAGCGTCTGCAGCCCGTGGCCGATGAGGCCCGCGCACAGCTCGGTCCCGTAGCCCTGCCCCCAACACACCCGCCGCAGCCGGTAGCCCAGCTCGGGGAGCCCGGCGGGGTGCCGCACCAAGGCCACCGTGCCCAGCAGCGGCCCTCCCGCCTTGGGCGCGGCGGCCCACACGCGCAGCGGCGCCTGCGGATCGTCCCCGCACGCCGCCAGCCGCGCCAGCGACGCCCGATCCTCGGCCAACGTCGCCACCGGCGCGCCCGTGTGCCGCATCACCTCGGGATCCCCCTGCAGCGCGTGGAACGCGGCCAGGTCGGCGGCCTCCAGCGTGCGCACCACGCAGCGCTGCGTTTCGAAGTGTGTCATGGGCAACTCCACCCTGGCGCCGCACGGCGGTCGGCGGCATCTTGCCCGCCGGAGGTGACCCATGTCGCTTTGGAAGAAGATCCTGATCGTGCTGGCCGTGGTGTTCGTGGGCATTCAGCTCGTGCCCTACGGCCGCGACCACGAGAACCCGGCCGTGGTGCAGGAGCCCAACTGGGACAGCCCGCAGACCAAGGCGCTTGCGCAGCGCGCCTGCTACGACTGCCACAGCAACGAGACGAAGTGGCCGTGGTACAGCCACGTCGCCCCTGTCTCGTGGCTGGTGCAGCACCACGTGGAGGATGGGCGCAAGCACCTGAACTTCAGCCGCTTCGACCAGCCTCAGAAGCACGCCCACGAGAGCGCCGAGGAGATCGAAGAGGGCGAGATGCCCATGGCCGGCTACGTGCTCCTGCACGGCGAGGCCAAGCTGAGCGACGCCGAGAAGCAGCAGCTCATGGCGGGCCTGAAGGCCATGTTCCCCGGCAAGGGCCACAAGAAGGGCGGCGACGGGGCCGCGGCGGGCGCCGGCGACGGCGACCACAAGGCCGACGAAGATCACAAGCACGACGAGGGGCACTGACATGGGCCGCGTCCGCGCCTATCTGGCCTGCTCGCTGGACGGCTACATCGCCGATCCCGACCACGACCTGGGCTGGCTGAACCGCGAGCACGGCCAGCCGGGCGATCTGGGCAAGGATCCCGAGTACCTGGAGTTCGCCGCCTTCATGGGCGAGGTGGGCGCCCTGCTCATGGGCCGCCGCACCTACGACACCGTCGAGGGCTTCGGCGGTTGGCACTACGGCGAGACGCCCGTGCTGGTGGCCACCCACCGCCCTCTGAAGCCGGTGGTGCCCACGGTGGCCGCCGTGAAGGGCAGCCTGCCCGAGCTGCTGAGCATGGCCCACGCCGCCGCCGACGGCCGCGACATCTACCTGGACGGCGGCGAGCTGGTGCAGCAGGCGCTGAACATGGGCCTGCTGGACGAGGTGACCGTCACCTGGATCCCCGTGATCCTGGGCGCGGGTGTGCGGCTGTTCGACGACCTGCAGGACAGCCACCGGGTGCAATTCACCCGGCGCGCGGCCGACGGCAACGGGCTGGTACAGATGACGGCGGTGCTCCGGTAGGTCCCCGCCCACCGAGCCGCCGGCGCCCCTCACGGGGCCGGCGGCGGCTCGGGCAGGATGTGCAGCACCACCGGCTTGGCCTCGCGCTTGCCATAGCCCGACACTACGATCACCACCGCCTGATCTGCGCGAATCTCCAGGCGAATCGCCGAGGTGGTGACCCCCGGCTGGTCGTCGTGGCAGGCGAACTCCACCCCCGCGCAGTCGTCGCGGTACAGCGTGAGCACCGTGTCGGCCTCGCTGCCCAGCGTGCTGATCAGGTAGGTGCCGTCGGCGGGCGCCTGCCAGCGCAGGGGCAGATCCGGGGCGTCCTCGCCGGCGCCCAGGGGCGTGCAGTCGCCGGGCGGGTAGGTGTCTTCCGCGCCCTCCAGCGTGCCCTGATAGACCGCCATGCCCGTGGCCGTGCCCAGGTCGCCGGCGGCGCAGGTCTCGGCGGCGCAGGCCAGAGCGCAGTCGGGATCGGCGCAGTCCACCCGGCCGTCGCCGTCGTCGTCCTCGCCGTCATCACACAGCGTCTCGGCCGGCCTGGCACAGACCGCCTGGCCGTAGCAGCGGGGGTCGTCACAGTCGGCGAAGCCGCTGCCGTCGTTGTCCAGGCCGTCGTCACAGGCGGGCTCGGGGCAGGCCAGGCTGCCCACGCACTCGTCGTCGGCGCAGTCCACCAGGCCGTCGCGGTCGTTGTCGGCGCCGTCGCTGCAGCTTGTCTCACGGCAGGCGCGGGTGCCCTGGCAGTCGGGATCGGCGCAGTCCACCAGCCCGTCGCCGTCGCCGTCCTGCCGGTCCTGGCACAGGATCTCCATGCAGGGCTCACGGTCGCCGCAGCCGGGGTCGTCGCAGTCGGTCAGGCCGTCGCCGTCGTCGTCCTCGCCGTTGCCGCAGGCCGACTCGTCGCAGGCGCCCGCGCAGTCCTCGTCGGCGCAGTCCACCAGCCCGTCCCCGTCGCCGTCAGCCCCGTCGCCGCAGCGCGTCTCCACGCAGGGCTCGCGGGCCGCGCAGTCGGCGTCCGCGCAGTCCACCTGCCCGTCGCCGTCGCCGTCCTCGGCGTCGCCGCACATCAGCTCGCTGCCGGCCTGCAGGGTCGGCACCCCGCCCGCAAGCGCCTCGCGCCAGAAGCCCAGCGCCATCTCGCGCAGCGCGGCCACGCGATAGATAGTGCCGTGGCCCTGCACCGGGTCCAGGTAGGTGGCCAGCGTCAGCGGGCGGCCGTCCAGCGCCACCGCGTTGCCCTGCACCGGCGGGCGCACGGCCTCGGGCCGGCCCACGCCCAGCGGATCGATGTCCCAGCCCGGCGCGTCGAACACCGGCAGCTTTGCCGACAGGGTCAGGTGGTCCATGCCCCGGGGTGTGGTGGTGTCGTCGGCGAAGCCGTTGGTGACGAACACATGGTTGCCCGCCGGGTTGTGGACGTCGCCGCGCCACAGCCGCGCGAAGTTGTGCGGATCCACCGCCTCGCTGCCAAGCTGCATGAGCTGCAGCGCGGGTGAGAACAGATCCAGCGGCTGATCGGCGCCCACCAGGCCGCGGATCAGCAGCTCGAAGTCGATGATGTCGTCGCGCTCCAGGATGGTGAGCGTCAGGTAGCTGCTCAGGCCGTTGAACACATAGCCCGCGTAGCTGGACTCCACCGCCGCCGTCAGCGCGCCCGCCAGCGCCCCCTGGGAGTGTCCGCCGTACACCAGCCGCTCGGTGGCCAGCGCCGGCACGCCCTCGGTGCCGGCGAGCTGCTCGCGGATCACCCGGCTGAAGAAGCTGTTCTCGGCGGCCTGCTGGCGGAAGTTGCTGCGCCCCGCCGGGGGGTTCAGGAAGTTGAAGCTGGGCAGCTCGGGATCGCCCTCAAAGCCCGCGCGCCCCCCGTGGAACTGGGGCATGAACGACGCGATCACGAAGCCCTGGTCCAGGATCTCGCCCATGAAGCCGCCGCGCAGGTGGCTCCAGCGGTCCCAGCCGGTGCCGTCCTGGAACACCAACACGGGGCGCTCGGCGGGCGCCCCCTCCAGGTCGGGCCGCCAGGCCAGCATGAAGGGCACGGGCTCCCAGCGCTGCACCACCGGCTGGCCCTGGGCGTCGAAGACGAAGGCGCCGCCCGCGCTGGTGTAGGGCGTCTCGCCGTCCTGGAACATGGGCATCTCGACCAGGCCCGACCAGGTCTCGATGTTCAGGCGGCGGCGGCTCCAGGCCCCGTCCCGCCCAAAGGCCAGCGGCGCGCGGGTGGGCAGCGCAGGGTCCATGGCGGCGTCCCGCAGCAGGCGCAGCTCGGCCACCGGATCGTGCGGCGTGAACACCGTGGCCACGGCCACCTCGGCGTTGTCGCGGCCCAGCAGCGCCCAGCAGGCCCGCAACGGCTCCAGGCTGGCGGCCACCCGGCTGCCGTCCCCGGCCCAGGCGGCCTGGAAGGCGGCCGACGGCGTGGCCGGCGGGCCCGTCTCGCGGCCGAAGCCGGTGGTGACCACCAGGGCATAGGGCTGCCCCGGCTCGAGCACCGTGCCCACGGTGTTCTTCACCTGCAGGGTGTCGGCCTGGATGAAGCGGTTGGCCTCGGCCCGCACGCTGATCTCCACCGGCACCCGCTCGCCGCAGCGCTCGCCCAGGGCCATGAGCTGCACCGGCGAGTTGTCGGCCACGCTGGTGGCCGGCGCCGGCAGCACCGCGTCGCCGATGGGGTCGTCGAAGCGCACGAACACCACCGGCATGGTGGCGAAGCCGTGCACGGCCCGCTCGATCTCGGCGCGCACGGCCACGAACGAGGCGCGGTCGCCGGGGAAGCCGGTGAGATCGGGGGTGCCGGCCTCGGTCAGCCGGGCGTCGCTGGGCCAGGGCGTGTCGAAGAAGCCCTCGCCCGCCGGATCGAAGCGCACCCGGCGCTGGGGCACCGCCGCGTCCACGGCCTGATCGGGCGTGGCGTCGGGCTC
>JACKDL010000033.1 GCA_020633555.1 Myxococcales bacterium
GGCCCAGCAGGCGCGGGCGGCCGACATCCGGGCCGCGGCGCTGGTGGGCGCCGACGGGCTCCGGGCCGCGCTGCGGCAGCTCGACCGGCTGCACGCGGTGGCTCGCGCGGCGGGGCGGCAGCAGATGAGCAACGCCTTCGATCGGCGGCGGATCTGCGGCGATCTGCCCCGGCTGGTCGCCCTGGAGGCGGCCAACCCCAGCGCCTCGGTGAGTGGGCACGAGGGGCCTGCGGGCGTTCGGCTGGTCCACCTGAAGGGGCTGGACACGCAGGGCATGGCCCGGGACGAGCGCAGCGCGGCGACCCTGTTCGACGGCTTCGCCGATCTGTGCCAGGCGGCCACTCGCGCGCGCTACGCCGGCTGGATGCGCCACGCCCCCGAGCCCCTGCAGCTCGTGGATCCGGCGGCGTTCCGTACCGATCGGCGCGTGGCCAACGCCGAGGTGGATCTGCTCGACGACTTCCTGGGCGGTGGGCGGCCCGCGTCGCGCCGGGTCCTGGCGGCCGGGGCGGCGGCGCCGCTGGGGGCTGACCCCATCGGCGAGCTGCAGCGGCTGCGGGCGCGCTGCCTGACCGCAGGGGACGATCTGGAGGAGGCACGGCGCCAGTGGACGGACGCCGACTTCGCCTTCCAGAACGTCCGGCAGGGCGCCGAGCTGGCCGAGCTGGGGGTGCGCTTCGACCCGCAGGACTACGGGGTCGAGAGCGACGCCCCGGAAGCCCTGGAGGCGGCGGTCCAGGCGCAGCGGCAGGCCCGCCGCGAGGCCGAGGCGCTGCTGGGCGCGGTGGAGGCCCAGGTGATCCGCCGGCTGGCGCTGGCGGGGGCCCTGGCCTTCGATCCGGTGCGCAGCAACGAGCTGCCGGGCGTGGCCCGCGCCCGGGGGCGGCTGCCCGCCCTGTGGGCGCTGGCCGAGGGGCTGAGTGCGGCGATGGCGCCGCTGAGCGCCCTGCACGACGCGGTGATGCTGCTGACCGTGCACAGCCAGCAGGCGGGTCGGGATCCCGCCCGCCAGGCCGATCGGCGCGAGCGCGCCGGTGAGGCGTGGGCGGGGCTGTGGCACCGCCTGCCCGAGGGGCCCTGCCCGCTGGATCCGCAGGTGCCGCTGCGGGACTGGCTGATGGGCGCACAGAAGCTGTCCCCCGTGGATCCGATGGGCGTCTTCCACGCCTACCGGCGCGTGGTGCCACGCTTCGACGCGCTGGCCTGGCGGGTGCTGGCGGAGCAGGCGGCCATCGCCCGGGCGGTGGAGGCCGCCCTGCTGGAGCGCCGCGCGCCCACCTTCGAGGAGCTGCCGGGCATCGACCTGGCGAGCCTGGACCTGGCGGGCTGACCCGCCGGCGGACGGGGGGATCAGCCGGGCATCTGCCAGGTCAGGCTGTAGAAGAACCGGCTGGGCTGCTCATCGGCCAGCACCTGCGCCCCCGGCGGCAAGCGGTCCACGGGGCTGTGGGGGTTGCGGTCATAGAAGGTCACGGCCTTGAAGGCCAGCCGGTGGCCCAGCCCGTGCGGCCGTCCGGGATCGAGCTGCTCGTCACACACCACGATGGGGGTGCCCGGGCGGGCCACCCGGGCCATCTCGGCCAGGGCGCGCCCCGCGTCGGCGAAGGCGTTGATGCCCCCCACATGGAGCACCCGATCGAAGCTGGCGGTGGCGAAGGGCAGCCGGTGGGCGTCGCCGAGCAGCAGCCGGGCGTCGCCGGCGCGGCCGCTCGCCTGCAGGCGGCCCACCATGCCCGCGCTCAGGTCCAGCCCCCAGATCTGAGCCTGCACGCCCTTGGGCAGCCGGGCCCGCAGCCGGGGCAGGTTGGCCCCCGTGCCTACGCTCACCTCCAGGATGCGCACGGGCCGATCGGTGGGCAGGTCGTCCAGGGCCATGCGGGTCAGGTACTGCTCGCGCAGGTGGTCTTCGGTCTCACGGGGGCCCTGAAACAGCGGCAGCAGGAGCCGCACAGCCGGATCGTGGGCCCGGGGCACGGCGTCGTAGAACCAGCGCCGCATGAAGCGATCGGGGCCCTGGATCCAGGCCTCGCGGTACAGCCGGGGCAGGCCCGCCAGCACGGCCCAGCCCTCGCCCCCGCCCTGGGGCCGCAGGCGCCCGCGCGCCAGGTGTCCGCGCCGGTCCAGGGCCCCGTCGAAGGTCAGGGGCCGACCGCTCTCGGGGCACCGGAGGATCGCCACGTCGTCGGGGGTCATCGCGCGCCCTCGTCGTTGCGTGTCGGCCCGGCTGCGTGGTGTGCTCTGCGCCTGGCCGCCAATCCCTGAAGGTGGCACGCCCCGAAGGAGGACGGCAATGGAGCGGCGCCGCGGCCCGGTCGATCCGCAAGACCCCAAGGCCCGGCTCAAGGCCTTGCGGGCGCAGCCTGCCTTCAGCGTCCTGCCCGAGCCGGCCCTGGTGGCCCTGGCCGGCGCGATGGGCCGAATCGAGCCGCTCCGCAAGGGCGCGCTGCTGTGGGCCAGCCCCGCCGACACCGCCTTCCAGCTCCTGGCCCTGCACGGACAGCTTGCGGTGGCGCTCATGGGCGACGGCCGCAGCGGCGCTGATCTGAAGGCCACCCGCGAGCTGACGTTGGATGGCGACGACGGCACCTGGGCCCGGGTCCACGTACCGGGCCGGCCGGTGCTGGTGGGGGGCGCGCTGCTGCCCGTGGGCCCTGCGGCGGCCCGGGTGGACTTCGAGGCCCTGGTGGACTCCGCGGTGTACCGCGTCAGCCACGACGAGCTCGCGCACGCCCTGGCCCCCCACGGCTGGACGGGGGGGAAGCTGGAGGGGCTCCTGGCCCGCCTGGCCATGGCCGCCGCCTTCGAGGTCAGCCCCGATCTCCGGCAGGTGGCCCGCAGCGAACGGCGGCTCATCCTCGACCGCGTGCGCCTGGAGCGCGTCGAGCAGGTCACAGAGCTCCAGGGTCCTGGCGAGCCGGTGCGTCGCGCCGCCTGGGTGATGGACGGGCGCGTCGACCTGCACCTGGAGGGTGAGCCTCCTGTGGCGCTGGGCTTGGGTGACCTGGTGGGCGTCGAGGCGCTGCAGGCGCGGACCACCGCCAGCGCCTGCCGGGCGGTGGCTCAGCCTGGCGCGGTGCTGGCCGTGCTGGACCGGTTCGAGGCGGGGCGGCACCCCAACGCCGATGTCTGGTGGCTGCGCGCCACGGCGGCCTGGTTTGCCGACTTTGCGGATTCCCGGGGCGCCGTGGAGGCCGCTCGCCTCACGGTGGTCAACGCCCTGGCCGCTCAGCCCGACCTGCAGAACCTGCCCCGGCCCCGTCTGCACGCGCTGCTGCAGGGGGCCCGGCAGGTCATCTGGCGGGTCGGCCTGTCGGCGCCGTCGCTCATCCACCGCCGTGGCGGCTACGTGGTGGTGCTCGAGGGTGAGATGGTGCGGGTGCGCGAACGCCCCGAGGCCAAGGGCCGGCGGCGCCCCCCAGTGGAGGTGCTGGAGGTGGTGGGACCCGGCCAGTGTGCCTTCGTGGGCGACGCCAGCACCATCGGCCAGACGGGCGCCTGGCGGGCGCGGCTACCCGCCAAGGTCATCTACATCAGCCGGCACCGCTGCGACGAGGTGGCCGCGGGGGGCGGCACCTTCCACAGCCGCACCGAGGCTCGCCAGCGCGCTCGGGCGCACCTGCTGCAGAGCCTCGATGACGGCATCGACGTGGCGCTGGTGACCGCCCTGGGCCCCGTGCCGTCCGAGCGCCTGATGGCCTTGGCCACCGCCCTGGCCGAACGCCTGCAAGGCGACTTCGCGGAGCGGACGCTCGTGGCCCAGCTCGCGCTCGACGCCGGGCGGCGGCGCATCGCGAGCCACCCGTGGGGCAGCCTGCTCACCGTGCCTTGGAGCGCCACCGCGGGCCCGAGCGAGCTTCGGGCCACCCTGGCCGACGTGCTGCCGGGGACCCCGCGCTACGACCAGGTGTTGGTCCTGCCGCCCCCGGGCACGCCCAACCGCCTGCTGGCCCCCGTGGTGGATCGGGCGCTGCTCGTCGACGACGGGGGGCGGGCGCGGCTGAACGCCGACGAGCCGGGCCTGCCCTACATCTATGCGCCCTTCGACGCGGCGCCTGCGCGCCGTCTCAGCGCCTACCCGCCGTCGACGGTGCGCTTCCCCTTCGCGCTGTCGGCCCTGGACCCCACCCACCACGGCGAGCGCCTGGCGGCGCTGGCCCGGGCCGTCAGCGGCCGGCGGGTGGGGGTGGCCCTGGGCGGCGGCGGGGCGTGGGGCTACATGCACCTGGCGGTGCTGTACCACATGGACCGCCGGGGGGTGCCGGTGGACATGGTGTCGGGTGCCAGCTTCGGCGCGGTGGTGGGCAGCTACTATGCGGCCAAGGGCGTGGACGGCCTCATCCAGCTCCTGCACCGCCAGTGGCCGCTGCTGGCCAACGTGGCGGTGGGCGCGGTCACGGGCAAGGCCCTGCAAGCGCACATGGATCGCGAGCTGGCCTGGCCCGACGGGCGCTTCCGCGACCTGCGCGAGACCCCGGTGCCCTTCTTCCCCGCGTGTACGGACCTGGTCACCGCCAGCCAGACCACGGTGCTCAGCGGCACCATGGGGCGGGGCGTGCGGGCCTCGGGCAGCCTGCCACCGTTCTTCGCGCCCACCTTCCGCCCGGGCCAGGTGCTGCTGGACGGCGCCCTGAGCGCCAACGTGCCGGCCCAGGTGCTCGAGAACGAGGGCGCCGAGCTCATCGTGGCCTCCGAGGTCATCCCCGCCACGCGCGTGAGCCCCGAGCGGGGCACCGGCGGGCTGCTCGAGCTGGCCCGCGACCTGAACCCGCTGAAGCGCGCGGCCTACGCCCTGCGGGGGGTGCTGACCCTGGCCGAGACCGCCAGCGAGATGAGCGCCACCGTGGCCCGCGTGGTGTTCAGCGAGACAGGCACCCGCCGGGTGCTGCCCTTCAGCATGGCCAACGCCGAGGCGGTCATCGACTCCGCGGTGAGCGATCCGGGGTTCTGGAACACCATGCGGCGCCTCGAGACCATGTGGGAGCGGATGAAGCAGCCCCGCAGCCAGCGGTAGGGGTCCGCTCGGCGCGCCTTCCCGTCGCCTCGGGTGGCTCGCCAGGCCGCGACGCAGATCGGCCGAACGGCAGGTCGCCGTGGCCGATGCGGAGGGCGAGGGGGAGGGGGGCGCCGGGCGCCCCCGGGGCGGGTGGCGGGCCGGGCCCGCCCGCGGCTCAGTAGATGCCGCGGGCGTCGGCGCCGGCCATGCGGAAGGCCGCCATGGACTGGCGCAGGAACGCGGGCATGGACTGGTAATCGCGCAGGGTCATGCAGGACCGGTTCGACTCGCAGGTGCAGTTCCAGTTGCCCTGGGGGTTGCACCCGATGATGCCGTTGCCCGCGATGCCGCCGAACGGCGTGATGTGGTCGATGCTGGGGTCGTACTTGACCACCGGCTGACCGCCGTCGCCGATGACGGGGATGTACCAGTCCGGCTCTTCGTCGCCGTCCAGGTCGGGGCCGTCGTTGACCTCGTAGGCGGCCGCGAGCTGCTCGTTGGCGTACTCCAGCACGCGGGCGGCGATGCCACGCTGCACCGTCTTGCCGAAGATCTCTTCCTTCCCGTAGGTCTTGGCCACATACACCCGGCCGTCGGGCAGGTGCAGCTCGATGCGGTTCTCGAAGCCGGGGTCGTTGTCGGCGCCCAGCTCCCACAGCCGCATCATGTCCACCCACCAGGTCTTCTGGTTCTCGGGCAGATACATCAGGGTCATGGCGATCAGGAACTTCTGCTGCTCCCACTTGACCTGCGGGTCGATGGCCACGGTGTCCTGGATGTTCTGCGCCGCGAAGGCCGGATCGTTCTCGTTGCCGTAGGCGCCGCAGATCTGGGTGTCGTCGCTCGGGAAGCAGATGCGGGGGGTCGACCCCCACCACTGGATGAAGCCCAGCGGCTTGTCGGGGTAGCCCTCGTCATCCACCCGGGGGATGCCGCCGAAGCCGGCGGACAGGCGCATGCCCTTGAGCTGGTCGTCGCCGGTCAGGTTGTTGGCCAGCCAGCGGCGGAAGCCGTCGGGGAACAGATCGGCCATGGACACCGACCGGTAGCGGGGGTCGGTGAAGTCGGTGCGCGAGCTCGAGATGAAGTTGTCCACCGACTCCGTGAGGAGCATGGCGGTGTACATCTTCTCGTAGTAGCTGCCGGCGTTGATCGTGTACTGGCTGTCGTACTCGCCGTTGGTCTCGGAGAGCTGGTTCTCCACCGGGCGGCCGCCAATGCCCACCTGCTCCACGAAGCCGGTGGCGCCGTTGGGGATGGTCACCAGGGTCTCACCGGCGTTGCCCGTGAAGTCGCGGGCCGAGCGCAGCACGCCGTCGCCCTGGATCCGGAAGTGCTCGCCGTGCTCGGGGCGGGCGAGCTGCCGGGTGAAGTGGTCGAAGGCCAGGCCGCTGGCCAGGATGTTCTCCTTGAAGAACAGCGGGGCGATCACCGGCCAGAACTCGTTGAAGTCGTAGTTCACGCTCAGGGCGAAGTCCCGGTAGATGTTCTTCAGCAGGCCCAGGCCCTTGGCGCCGTCGCGCATCTTCTCGTTGTAGCGGCCCAGCGTCCGGTTCACGGCGCTGCGCACGCTGAAGCCCTGCCGGTTGCGCCGGTAGTTGTCGAAGATGTGGTTGATCTCCTGCTGGCTGATGAAGAAGTCGAACAGCTCGTAGGGATCGGCGCCGTTGTCGTGGCGGTACACGCTCAGGTTGCCCAGATCGGCCCAGGAGTCGGTGCCGAAGCCGTAGGGCACGCGGATGCGGTTGTCGGGGTCGACGCTGCCGCCGCCACGGTAGAAGCCGTTGGCGGTGTCGTCATCGCCCGGGGTGCGCAGGTCGGACCAGCGGGCGTAGTCCACCGGCTGCTGCTTGCAGCGCTTGTACTCGCCGTTCACCGGCACCAGGTGCCCGTCCAGCACGGCGTCCCACTTGCCGTAGAGGGCCTCGTCCCAGTCGGCCGGCTTGAAGGTCTCGGGCGAGACCGCCTGGCAGTCCTGGATCAGGTCGAAGTTCTTGTTGAGCTGGCTGTAGTGGAAGTCGTCCTCGCCGCCCGCGCTCCACGAGAAGCCCAGGATGCCGCCGAAGTTGTCCATCTTGCTCAGCACGCCCTGGCTGCGCGGGGTGCCCAGCTTGAAGGCGTCGTCCTCGTACACGGCCACGGTCTCGCCGTAGAACATCTTGGCGGCCGCGAAGTCGTAGGCGCCCAGGCCCAGCATGTCCTGGGTGTACTCGCCCGCGTAGTCCATCACCGACGAGTGCATGAACATCCAGATGAGGTTGTCGCGCTCGTTCTTGGTCATGGGGTCGAAGTAGCGGGGGCCGGTGCAGTCCTCGCCGCCCTCGGACAGATCGGTGCACTCGGCGTCGATCTCGCCGTTGTTGGTGCGCAGCTGCCAGTACTGGGGCCGGTAGTTGAAGGCGTCCGAGGAGCTCACGAAGTTGTGGCGCAGGCCGATGCTGTGCCCCATCTCGTGCACGATGACCGCGTAGTGGGCCTTGCGGGCGATGTAGCGGCGCATCTTCTCGGCGCGGGCGTACTGGGTGGCGCGGTCGTCGTTCGGGTTGAAGTCGCCGAACTTGCGCTCCATGACGTCGGCCATGCCCGTGAGCGACACGGGGGCGGGCGCCTCACCCAGCATGCACGAGCCCTGCTCGGCCAGGGCGATCTCGCGCATGTTGTACAGGTCGCGCTCGAAGGTGCGGTTGCCGCCGCGCAGGGGCGACACGCGATCGAGCACGGCGTCGTTGGCCGGCAGGCCCTCGATGCCCATCAGCTCCTGCACCATGGGGGTGATGAGCTGGGCCTCGACGTCGGTGCCGGCGGCGGCGCGGGCGCGGGCCGCGTAGATGGGCTTCATCACCGAGGTGGCGTCCAGCTTGGCGCGCACCTGGTGCAGGCGGTGCTTGAGCTGGCGGGCCTGCTGCAGCACGTCGGCGGGCAGCTCCACGGCGTCGATGTCGAGCTCGGCGGCGTGCGCCCAGCCCTCGGCGCCCTCCTGGGCCCCCTTGTCCTGGAAGGCGAAGGCGCGGGCGGCCTGGGTGAGCTGGGTCTTGCTCATCTTGGGGCTCAGCTTGCCCTTCGAGACGTTCTCGGCGGCCTGGGCCCAGCGGCGGATGTGATCGCCCTCGGTGATGTCCGCGGTGGACAGCTCGCCCTTCATGTAGCGCATCAGATCCACGACCTTCTGCGACCACAGGTCGTTGACGTGGGCCCACACGTTGATGCTGGCCGAGATGGCCTGGCCGGTCAGGGGATCCTCGGCGTCGGTGTAGATGCCCCAGGGCGAGGGGGTCTGCGGGTTGTGCATGACGTTGACCTGGTGGTAGCGCAGGTCGCCCATGCGCACGCTCAGGGCGTTGTCGCAGGCCAGGGCCAGCTCGCTGGTGGGGTTCTCCCACGCGTTGACGCAGTCCGTGGGATCCACGTTCGCGGGCAGGCGCTTGTCACCGCAGGCGGCCGGATCGTCGTGGGCCACGGGGCTGTGGCACAGCACCACCATGGGCTCCATGTTGGCCAGGGCGATGACCTCGGCGTTGTAGCCGCGCTGGCTGCCCAGGGTCTGAGCCAGGGCGTCGCAGTTCTGGCCGGCGTACGCGCGGCCCTCGCGGCAGTCCTTGACCTCGAGGGCCAGGCGCACGGTGTCCTCGTTCAGATCCTGCTGGCCGAAGTGCACGGGGAACTTCTCGACGCAGCTCGCCTTGGTGCCGCCGGTGGACACGCACTCGCTGTACTTGGCGGCGTTGACCGCCATGCGCAGGGCGACGTCCCACTCGTGGGTGGCCCAGCGGGTGGGCTCGAAGTACTCCATGTCGCTCTGGTCGGTGTAGTACCAGACCACCGGGTTCACCGCGCGCTGGGCGTAGGGCAGGGTGCAGCGCTGGCGGAAGACGTCGCACTTCGAGCCGGGGCCGGCGGCCTCGCACTCGTCCTCGGTGCCGTTGCCGTCCTCGTCGCGGTGCGGATCAGCCCCGTACGGGGTGGTCTCGGGGGTGTAGCACTCCAGCCAGCCCGTCATCTCGTCGGGGTTGGCGTAGAAGTGGCTGCGCTCCCAGATGTCATACCGCGCGATGAAGCGGTGCCACTTGTCATCGCTCATGCCGTAGTTGCGGGCGTAGCCGTTGCGCTCGACGGTGAACGCGCCGTAGGCCTGGAAGCGGAAGCCGTCCCAGTCCTGGGGCTCGTAGTCGGTGTCCACCACGCGGCGGAAGCTGTGGCGCAGGGTCAGCTCGACGGGGCTGCACTGGGCCGAGGGGCCGGTGCCGTTGAGGAAGTCGGGCTCCAGGAAGCACGCCGGGAAGGAGTCGATGCCCCAGCCCAGGTGGCTCAGGTCGATGACCTGGGGCTTCGCGAAGGCCTTGTTGGTGATGTCGAAGTAGCCGTTCTGAATGTCGAAGACCGGCGCGTGGGGATCGCGGGGATCCGTCACGTCGTACTTCATGGACTCATAGCTGACGCCGCCGAACAGGCCCACCAGCGACAAGGTGTCGAAGTCGTAGTTGTCGGTGGACAGGTTCTCGCTGAAGTCCACCCGGAAGAACTGCCGCTCGTACCACGGACGGTCCGAGGCGTTCTCCTCGATGATGTTCAGCCGCTCGCCCGTGGTGGGGTTGTAGCTGTTCTGGATGTCGAAGTGGCTCTCGATGCGGAAGGCCACGGCCACGATGCCGTCGTTGACGGGGCCGCCGGTGCCCTTGCCGTCGGAGTCCTCGATGCGCTCGTAGGCGATGCGACCGATGAGCATGTCCTCGGTGATCTGCCACTTGATGCGCGACATGGGCTGCGCGTAGGTGCTGGTGAACAGCCCGTCCTGCGAGGCCCCGTAGCCGACGTCGATGAGCGTCGCCTGGGTCCAGAACTCGGGATCATCCCGGGTGTCGGTCAGGTTCTCGCCCACGAAGAAGCTCTTCTCGAGGGCGAAGGGCTGCACCCGGTTGATGGGGGGCCGCTCTTCGGCGCAGCCGGCGAAGAAGCCGACGGCCAGCGCAAGCAGCGCGACAACGGGAGAGTGCTTCGTGTGCTTCACGTCGCTCGTCCTACCTCTCATGGGGTGGTGGCTCACAGGAAGGCCCCCACGTTCAGGCGCACCTGCGCCAGCAGGTTCGTGAACCGGTTGAAGAAGGGGGTGTAGTAGGTGTTGTTCGGGTTGGGGTCGAGCTGGGGGTTGAAGGTGTTGGCCACAATGGCCAGACCCAGCGCGTCCAGGGGCTGAAAGGCGATCTCGGTGCTGTAGAACATCGAGTCGCGGGCGTCGATGTCGGCCTGGGCCTGCACGCCCGGGTTCACATCCATGGTCGGGTACAGGAAGTCGTGCATGGCCGTCGCGCTGGCCGAGACGCTCAGCCACGAGGTGAACGACAGGCTCAGCGCGGCCGTGTGCATGATGCGGATGCGCGGGTTGCGCACGCCGTTGTTGATGAAGTCGTTGGGCGTGGCCGAGAAGAAGGGGCTCTCGGGGCCCGAGGTCTCGCCGTTGCGGGCCTCGAGGGTGCGCCCGGTGGTGTAGCCGTGGAAGAACCGCACGGCGCCGAAGGTGTACGACACGTTCAGCCCGTCGAGCAGCTTGAAGTTCTTGCTGGCGTTCAGGTTGGCCTGCAGCGCGAAGTACAGGTCCTGCTGCCGCGACCACTTGCTGGTGGGCAGGCGCAAATCGAAGGTGGCCGAGGTGTTGATGTCCACCACGGGCAGCGTCCACAGGGGCGCGCCGATCCCCACCGTGGTGTCGGTGATCTGGGTCTCGTTCTGGTAGGTGTTGCTGTCTTCCTCGGTGAACTCGTGGATCACCGTCAGGATCCCCCGCAGGAACGCCTTGTCGCTCACCCAGTAGCGCGGCAGCAGCGTGAGCTGCATGGCGTACATGGGGTTGTAGGTGAGGTCGTTGTCCTTCTTCAGCGAGGTCACGCTCACCGCGTTCGAGTAGAACAGCATCGAGCCGCGGAAGGGCGAGCGCGGCCCGTCCCCGGAGTCGCCGGCCCCCTGCAGTAGCTGCTGGGCGGCGGCGGGCGCGGGAAGGGCCAGCGCGATCAGGCTGAACAGCAGCAGGCGACGGACCAAGGGGGGCTCCTCTCGAACGGTCGGCGGATGGGTTGCTGCCCTGGGACGAGGCAGCGTGCGCATGGTGTGCGCTTTGTTTGACGCGATGCGTCAGTTCGGCGCCTCCGACCAGGCGCCGCGGGGGTGTGCCACGAACGGCACGTGCAAGCAAGGGACGCCGCACGCCGTCCTCTGCTACCCTGCGCGCCGTTCACGGAGGCACCCATGGCGAGCAAGAAGACCAACCGTTCGAAATCGAAGGCCGCGCAGGTCACCCACGCCACCCGCGACGACCGCCAGCGCGAGAAGGCGCTGGACGCGGTGGTGACCCACCCCGACGCGGTGGAGTTCGAGTCCCGCGGCACGGTGGACGACGCCCTGTATCAGCGGCATCTGGAGGGCCCGAGCGCCGCCGAGCAGCGCAAGATGTGGCGCAACCTCATCTTCCTGGCCATCGCGCTCATCGTGCCCTCGGTCTTCTTCATCATGCGGGTGAGCTGAGCCGCCCGTGGGGGACCGCGAGTTCGTGGCCCTGGGCACGGCCAGCCAGGTGCCCACCCGCCACCGCAACCACAACGGGTACTTCCTGCGCTGGGACGGCGAGGGGATCCTCTTCGATCCGGGCGAGGGGACCCAGCGGCAGCTCATCCACGCGGGCATCAGCGCCCCGCGGATCACGCGCATCTGCGTGACCCACTTCCACGGGGATCACTGCCTGGGGCTGGCGGGCATCGTGCAGCGGCTGAGCCTGGACCGCGTGCCCCACCCGGTGCACGTGCACTACCCGGCCAGCGGGCAGCGCTACTTCGACCGGCTGCGCCGGGCCAGCATCTTCAAGGACGTGGCCACGATCGTGCCGCACCCCATCCGCGAGCCCGGCGTCATCGCGCAGGGGCCCGACTGGACGCTGTCGGCCGAAGCGCTGGACCACACGGTGCCGTGCTTCGGCTTCCGCCTCGAGGAGGCGCCCAAGCGCAACTTCGAGCCGGCGAAGCTGGCGGCGCTGGGGCTGAAGGGGCCCATCGTGGGCGAGCTGCGGCGCACGGGGCGCGTGGCGCTCGAGGACGGCCGGCAGATCACCCTGGCCGAGGTGTCGAGCGAGCGGCCGGGGCAGGTCTTCGCCTTCGTCATGGACACCCGCCGCTGCGACGGCGCCGTGCGGCTGGCGCAGGGCGCGGACCTGCTGGTGTGCGAGAGCACCTACCTGCAGAGCGAGGCCACCGAGGCCTGGGAGCGGGGCCACATGACCGCCGCCGACGCCGCCCAGGTGGCGCAGGCCGCCGGGGTCACGCGGCTGGTGCTCACGCACTTCTCGCAGCGCCACCCCGACGAGGCGGCCTTCGTGGCCGAGGCGCAGCCCATCCACGGGGACGTGGTGGCGGTGGTGGACGGCATGCGCGTGCCGGTGCCGCCCCGGCGGGCAGTGGCGTGAGGGCGGCGCGGCGCCTGGCGGCAGGCCCGCTGGCCCCGGCGCTGCTGGCCTTGGGGCTGCTGGCCTGCGACGAGGGCCAGGCGCCCCCGGCGGCGCCCTTCGCCGAGCTGGAGGGCACCGCCTACACCCGCTACCGCGGGCGCTTCGCCCCCGCCTCGACGGACACCCTGGACGACGGCGTGGAGGTGCACCGGTTCGCCGCCAGCGCAGACGGCCCGGGCTGCTTGCGGGGGGCGCCCTACCAGGTGAGCGTGCGCGACGCCGGCTCGCCCGACCTGCTGGTGTATCTGCAAGGTGGGGGTGCCTGCTGGAGTGACTTCTGCCTGGCCCTGGCCGACCCCGTCGAGGGCATCCCCGCCTTCGACGTGCTGGATCCCGCCGAGCCGCTGAACCCCATGGCCGACTGGAACGTGGTGTACGTGCCCTACTGCGACGGCGGGCTCTTCGCCGGCGACCGGGCGTGGGACGACGACGGCGACGGCGTGGCCGACCGGGACTACCGCGGCCTGCGCAACCTGACCGCGGCGCTGGATCTGGCCGCGGCCCGCTTCCCGAAGCCCCGCCGGGTGGTCTTCGCGGGCAGCAGCGGCGGGGCGTACGGGACGATCATTGGCCTGCCGCTGGTGCGCCTGTCCTGGCCCGACGCCGAGCTGCGCGTCATCAACGACGCGGGCCTGGGGGTGGCCTGGGGCGACGAGCCCGAGCGGCTGAGCGCGCTGGTGGACGAGCTGGGCGCGCAGGCCCTGGTGCCGGCGAGCTGCCCCGACTGCCTGGCCAACGGGCACCTGACGGGGTTGGTGCGCTGGCAGCTCGAGCGCGATCCCGGCCTGCGCATCGCGGCCATCTCGAGCCTGCAGGACAAGGTGATCGCCGACTGGTTCCTGCGCATCGGGGGCGAGGCCTTCGAGGCCGCCGTGCGGGCGCAGACCGCGCCCCTGGTGGTGGATTTCCCCAATCGTTACCGGCGGTTCCTGGCCGACGGCGACGCCCACACGGCGCTGTTGGGCGGCATCCGCGGCTTCATCGGCGACGACGTGCCCGAGGCCGTCGAGCGGGTGGTGGCCGTGGGTGGGCTGGGGGTGACGGTCATCGCCGATCAGGCGGTGGGTGACTGGCTGCGCGCCTTCCTGGCCGGGGACGATCCGGGCTGGCCCGACCGGGTGGCCCGGTGAGGGGGGCTTGGTGAGCGCGGCGCGCTGGGCCGTGCTGGGCGCGGTGGCGCTCGTCTTCGCGCCGGCCCTGGGGGGCGAGTTCGTCTGGGACGACGTCATCCTCATCCGCGACAACCCGGCGGTGCACGGCCTGGGCGCGGCGTGGGGAGCGGCCTGGGGCGACTTCTTCGGCAGCGCCGCAGGCCAACCCCAGGGCGGGTACCTGCGGCCCGTGCCCACCCTGCTCAACGGGTTGACCTGGGCCGCGGTGGCGGCCGATCCGCTGGTCTATCACCTGCAGAACCTGGCGCTCCACCTGGGGGCGGTGGCCCTGCTCATGGCGGTGGCCGGCCGGCTGGGGGCGTCGGGCCTGGCGGCCGCGGCGGCGGGGGCCGTGTTTGGCCTGCACCCGCGCCAGGTCGAGGCGGTGGCCTTCATCTCGGGCCGCACGGATCTGCTGGCGGCCGTGGGCGTGCTGGGCGCCACCTGGCTGCACCTTCGGGCGCGCCGGGGCGGCGGTCCCTGGACCGTGGTGGCGGCGTGGGCGGCGCTGGTCTTCGGCGCCCTGAGCAAGGAGGTGGCCCTGCTGTGGCCCCTGGCGCTGCTGGGCCTGGAGACCAGCGGGCGGGTGGCGGCGGGTGCACACCGGCGGCGGGCCCTGTTCGTGGGCTACGGCGTCGTGGTGGCGGCAGCCGTGGCAGCGCGGCTGGCGGCTGGGATCGCCGCGGCGCCCCGGCTGTACTTCGAGGCCGGCGACGCCCCCGTGGCGGCGCTGTCGCTGGCGGGGCACTACGCGGGTCTGCTGGTCCAGCCCGAGTCGCGGGCGCTCTACGACCACCTGCCGGTCGCCCGCTTCAGCGGGTGGACGGCGCTGGGTCTGGCGGTGCTCGTGGCCGGGCTGGGGCTGGCCTGGCGGCTGCGGCGGGACGGGCTGGCGGGCTTCGGGCTGTTGGTGGCGGGGCTGTGCCTGGCGCCCGTCCTTCACCTGGTACCCATCCCCGCGCTGGCGGCGGAGCGCTACCTGTACCTGCCCCTGGCGGGGCTGGCGTGGGGCGTGGCGGCGGCCGTGGATCGGGTGGGGCCCCGGCTGGCGGCGGTGGTGGCCGGCGCGGCGCTCGCCTTCGGGGCCCTGTCGGCGGTGCGGGCCCTGGACTGGCGCTCCGAGGTCGAGCTGTGGGGGGCCGAAATCGAGCGGCCGGCAGCCGGCTACAAGGCCTGGCAGAATCTGGCCGTGGCGTTGGCCGAGCGCAAAGCCTGGCCCGAGGCCACGGGGGCCATCCTGCGGGCACAGGCCCTGCGCCCACAGGATCCGCGCCTGCTGCGCAACGCCGTGCGGATCACGGCGGCGGCGTGCCCGGCCTGGCCTGAGCGCGGGGCGGTGGTGGGGGCCGCGCTGGCGAACCCGCCCGATCGGGCCGGGCTGGCCCAGGCCCTGCCGACGGTGCCCTGTGCGCCCATGGCGTCGGCGGTGAGCGCCTTCCTTGGATCGCCTTGACGGGCAGGGGCCGCTGACCTCGGCTCAGGCCGGCGCTGCCCCGAGCCGCCGGGCGGCCCCGCGCAGCCACGCCGCCGCCTTGTTGGCCTCGCGCAGGTAGAGCACCAGCGTACCCATGGCCAGGCCGTCGATGGCGAAGTGCAGCAGCGGCGAGGTGTCCAACCCCAGGACGGGCAGCACCGCCACGATGGGCAGCAGGTAGTAGTAGGTGAACACGTACAGCCGGGCGAGGTTGCCGGAGGCTTGCACCTTCAGGTCCAGCCGCCTCAGCTCGGCGTTCAGGTCGTCCACCAGCGTGATGTAGGCGGTGCCGAACCAGGCCAGATTGTAGCCGGGGATCAGGCAGCGGATCACCGCGGGGAGCGGATCAGAGGTGCGCCGCTCGAAGGGCAGGCTGTCCCACCAGCGGCCGTGCAACAGGGTGTAGCCCGCGATCTGAGCCGCCAGCGAGACCCCCAGCAGCTCCATCCGCAGCCAGCCGTCGCCGGTGCCGACCCCGATCAGATCGGCCAGCACGGCGCACACCGAGGTTACGAGCACCCAGGTGGTGGGCCGCTCGAAGGGCCCGAAGTCCGGCTGCACGGCCGGCGCCGGGGCGGGCTTGGGCTCGGGCTCGGGGGGCGCCTTGCCGAAGAACTCCGACGGGCAGCCGCAGTGCGGGCAGAAGGCCGCGCGGTCCGAGACGGGGTGCTTGCAGTCGGGGCAGTCGATGAGCGGCATGGGCGCCGGCAACATAACGCTGGCGGTTCGCGGCTCGCCACAACCATGCTGGTCCGGCATGCGGCCCGGGGGCGGCTGCGCGGGAGGGGAGGGGCATTGCGGCGGTTGTCGGCCAGCGGACAGGGGGCGGTCTTTCCCCCGCCCGAAGACCTGACCCCCGACGGCTATGGCCTGGTGGCGCTGGGCGGCGACCTGCGCGAGTCGACCCTGCTCGAGGCCTACCGCAAAGGCATCTTCCCCTGGGAGGGGCGCGAGCCCATCCCCTGGTACAGCCCCGATCCCCGGCTGGTGCTGGCGCCGGCCGCCTTCCACTGCAGCCGCAGCCTGCGCAAGACGGCCCGCGGCGCGGGCTTCGCGATCACCTTCGACCGCGCCTTCGAGGCGGTCATGGAGGCCTGCGCCACCACGCCCCGGGGCGGTCGGGTGGAGAGCTGGATCACGCCGCGGATGATTCGGGCCTATGGGCGCCTCCACCGGCGCGGGGTGGCCCACTCGGTCGAGGTGTGGCAGGGGACGGCGCTGGTGGGCGGTCTGTACGGCCTGGCCATGGGGCGGGCCTTCTTCGGCGAGAGCATGTTCGCCCGCTGCACCGGCGCCTCGAAGGTGGCCCTGTGGACCCTGTGCGGTCGCCTTGCGGGGGCCAGCTACCACTTCGTGGATTGCCAGCAGGACACCGGCCACCTGCGCCGGCTGGGGGCGGTGACGATCCCCCGCGTGACCTACCTCGATCGGCTGGCCCGGGCGTTGGCCGAGCCGGAAGGCTGGGCGCAAGCCATGGGGCCCGCGGGCGCCGTCTTCGAGCCCGGGGGAACATCGCAGGTCGAGTGAGCGTGCTGGGCGGCCGGCAGGGCGGGCGTCCGGCAAGCGCCAGGCAAAAAAAAGGGCCCGGCCGGGTGGCCGAGCCCTCTCTCCTTCAGGCGTCAGGTGCGCCCGAGGGCGGGGTTACCAGCGGTCGCCGCCGCCGCCACCCCAGCCACCGTCGCCGCCGCCGCCGCCGCGACCGCCGCGGCCGCCGCGCCGCGGCCACCACCGCCGCCGCCGCCGCCGTAGCCACCACCGCCGCCGCCGCCGCCGTAGCCGCCGCCGCCGCCGCCGTAGCCGCCACCGCCACCGTTGCCGCCGCCACCGTAGCCGCCGCCACCGCCACCGTAGCGCCGCCACCGCCGCCGCCGCCGCGGCCGCCGCGGAAGCCACCGCCGCCGCCGCCGCCACGGGGACCGCCGCCGCCGCCGCCACCACCGGGCGCACGCTCGCGAGCCTCGTTGACGGTCAGCCGCCGCCCGTCGAGCTCGGCGCCGTTCATCTGCTCCATGGCCTCGTCACCCGCCTGATCGTCGGCGAAGGTCACGAACCCGAAGCCGCGGCTCCGACCCGTCTCCCGGTCGAGGATGACCTTGGCATCGGTCACCTCGCCGAAGGCCTCGAAGGCGGCGCGCAGGCTGTCATCGTCGGTGCCCCAAGCGAGCCCGCCCACGAAAAGCTTCTTCGACATTTCTCTCTCTGTCCCGCGGTCCCCTCGGACCGTCGCTCTCAACGTGCATCGCCCCGGCTGGTCGACCCGGATGGTCGTTCTTCTGTCGCGGGCGCAAGGCCCGATTCATGGAACCAACAGCACACAAGACGGCCGCAGCCATCCCGGGGGCATGCCTGCACGCACTTTGGCTGATCAGCGGCCAAGCGAGCAAAAAAAAATCGCGACACGCGTTTGATTCCAAAGGGTTGCGTGCAAAGGACCGCCTGGGGACGGCGGGGGGGGGCTTGCCGCGACCCTTGACCTGTGGCGTCGGCCTCCCAAAATCGGGGCAGAACGCCTGCCGTGGTGGGGCGCAGGGTCCGACCTGAGGGCCCAAACGCCGCCCCGGCGCGACCTCGGCTCGGGCCGAGGTGATCCCTTCCACCGGCGCGGCCCGGCCAAGGTGAGGACCCCCATGCCCATCTACCTGTACGAGATCACCGAGGGCCCCGACGCGGGGGCGCGCTTCGAGGTGATGCAGTCCATCCGCGAGGACGCCCTGACCCACCACCCCGAGACCGGGGCGCCCGTGCAGCGGCTCATCGGGCGGCCGGGGGCGGTGCGCAACTGGGGCACGAAGTCGACCTCGCAGCTCACCAGCGACGCCAACCTGAAGAAGCATGGCTTCGCGCGGTACGAGCGCGCCGGCGACGATGGCACCTACCGCAAGACGGGCGGCGTGGGGCCCGACCTGATCAAGCGCTGAGCACGCCGGGCAGGGCGCCGCGCATGCGGGCCTGGTCGTCGCCGAAGTGCTCGTCCTCGAAACCAAAGGCCTGCAGCATCGTCGCGAACAGGTTGTGCGTGGACCAGTCGGCCTTGTAGTCCACGTGGCCCTCGAGGGTGTCGCCGCGACCGCCGTCGCTGAAGGTCAGGTGCCGGCCCATGGCCAGGCCGGGCAGGCCGCCCGCCAGCATCACCGGCAGGTCGCGGGTGGTGTGATCGGCCGCGTTGCTGAACTCGCTCAGGTGCAGGATGAGGGTCTGGTCCAGCAGGGCGCCGTGGGCGTCCGCGAAGGGCGCCAGCCCGTCCATGATCCCCGCCACCAGCCCGATCTTCCACGCTCGGTTCGCCTGCATCTCGGCACGCCACGCCTGGGCGCGCTCGCCTTGAGGGTCGCCGAGTTCGCGGGCCACGTGGCCCAGCGCGTGGGCGTCGGGTTGGGGGAAGCGATCGCTGAACGGTGTGGGGAGGAACGGCTCGATGGTGTCGGGCGCGTGCAGGGTGACCACGTGGGTGAGCCCGCAGGCAAGGGCGTGGGCTGCCAGCTCAGCGTGGAGAGGGCCCAGCAGCGCGCGGGCGCCGGGGGCGTCCACTGGGCCCAGGGCGTCGACGCCGGCCAGCCCGGGGGCCGCGCAGGCGGCGGCCTCCAGGCCGTCCAGCAGGGCCAGGCGCCGCTCGATGGCCCGCAGGTGGGTCAGGTGGGCGTCCAGAATCCGCCGGTCCTCCGGCGCCAGGTTGGGCGTCAAGGCCCGCAGGCCCCCCAGGGCCCCGTCAAGGACGCTGCGCTGATCGGCGCGCAGGGCCGCGAGCGCCTCGGCAGAGCGGTCGGGATCGAGGTGACCGAACAGCCGCGCGAAGGCCCGCCGGGGATCGGCCTCGCGCTGCACGGGCTCGCCCGCGGCGCGGTAGCACGGCTCGCCGAAGTGGGGGCCGGGCAGCGCCAGATCCACCCGGGGGAAGGGCACGGGGTGGGCGGCGTTCAGCCGCTCGGCCAGCACTTGATCGATGCTTGGGCCGCCGCCGGTCACCACGCCCGCACGTTCCACCGCACGCCGCGCGGTCAGGCTCGACACGTCGGCGCGTTCGTGGCCCTGGGGCTCGGCCTGGTTGTCCAGGCCCGACAGGAACAGCAGGCGGTCGCGGTGGTGGACCAGGCCCTGGTGCAGCGGCCCCAGGACCGGGGCCTGGGGGGTGCCGCCGGGGCGCCAGTCGTCCCAGGGGTGCATGCGGTCGTAGTGGGCCTCGGTGGTGCGGTGGTTCAGGGTGCCGCCCGTCTCCCACACCACCACCAGGCGACGTTGGGGCGTGGCCTGGGCGCGGGCGGGGCGCAGGCTGGCCAGGGTGGGCAGGGCCACGGCCAACCCTGCGGATCCACGCAGGAAAGCGCGTCGGGTCAGGCCGCTCATGGGGTCGCCCCGCCGCGGTGGCGCACCGCCGGCAGCCGGGCGGTCTCGACGAACAGGGTCCGCCAGGCGCCGCCGCTGGCCTCGAAGGCTGCCTGGAGCTGAGCCAGGCTGCAGGCGTCGGCCGCCGTGAGCGGCCGGTCGAGGAAGAAGCCCAGCCACTGGCGGGCCACGCACTGGCGCACCTGGGCGCTGCGGGCCAGGGCTTGGGAGAGCGCCAGGCCGCCGTCCACGGGGCCCGCGATGTCCGACAGGGGCACGGCGCCGGTGGCGTCGATGGGCAGGTGCTGATCGCCCACTGCCTCGGTGGCGGTGAAGCGCCCCAGCCCGTCGTAGTGCTCCAGGGTGAAGCCCACCGGGTTGATGAGGCGGTGGCAGCCCTCGCAGGCGCCGCCTGCGGTGCGCTGGGCGGTGCGGGCGCGCACGGTCTGGGCCGCCTGGGCGTCGGGGGCCACGGGGGTGTTGTCCACCGTGGGCGGCGGGTCGGGCAGGTCCAGGCACAGCAGCCGCCGCTGGATGAAGGCGCCGCGATCGATGGGCGACTTGAACTGGGGGCCGGCCAGCAGGGCCAGCAGGCCGGCGCGGGTCACCAGCCCGGCGCGCTCGGCGGCCGGCAGCGCCGCAGCGTCGGGGGCCACCCCGTACAACGCCGCCACCTCGGGGGTGAGCTGAGTGGCGCGGGACTCGAACAGGGCCGCCAGGGTGCCTGCCTGGAAGACCGCGTGGCCCGCCAAGGCCAGCAGCTCGGCCCGCAGGCCGGCGCGCAGGGCGTCCGTCACCGGGGGCAGCGGATCGGCCTTGGCCAGGGTGTTCAGGTCGTCCAGGGCCAGCCAGGCGGTGAAGAAGGCGTCCACCCGGCGCCGGAAGCGGGGGTCGTCCACCAGCAGCTCGGCCAGGGCGGCGGCGTCGTCGGCGCGGTCGAGGGGCAGGTCGGCCCAGTCCGGATCCGGCGGGGCGCCCACATAGCCCCAGGCCAGGCGCTCGGCCAGGGCGGCGCGGGGCAGGGGCGTGGGCGCGCCCTGGGGCGGCGGGCTGAGCCGGTAGAGCACCTGGGGGCTCACCAGCAGCGCAGCGATGGCCTGCCGCAGGGCGGCCGGTGGCACCGCGGCGGGCCCGGCGGCCCACAGCTCGGCCAGCCAGGTCTGCTCATCGGCCGTGGGCGCCCGGCGGAAACCCACCTCGGCCAAGGCCGCCAGCGCTTGCGGGCCGCAGCCGGCCTCGGCCAGGTCGCACGGCAGGGCCAGGGTCGCCGGATCCACCCGCGCGGCCACGGCCTGTGCGGCTTCGAGCCAGCGCACCAGATCCAGCTCGGCGGGAGGACCCGTCACCGTGGGCAGGGCCAGATCGGAGGCGTCCACCCCCAGCCAGTGGTCGACCAGCGCCCGATACTGGGCGGGTGTCAGGGACTGTGCGGGGCCGTGGGCCACCTGGGCGCAGGTGGGATCGGGGGCGGCCGCGTCGGGCACGGCCAGGTCAACCTGGGCGTCACCGGCCAGGGCGTCGGCGGGCGGCCCGGCGTCCGGCAGCGGCCGGGCGTCCTCGGTGGGGGCCAGATCGGGGTCGGCGTCCGGCTCGCCGAGATCACGGGCGCCCGCGTCCAGAGCCCAGCCCCGGTCCGGGGCGGCGTCACCGGCGGGCGCCATGCCGTCGGGGGACGCCGTACAGGCGAGGCACAGGCACAGCAGCACGGGGAGGGGCAGGACGCGCACGAAGGTCAGGGTGCGCCGAGCTGCCCGGTCGCGGCAAGCGGCTCCACGGTTCAGGCGTCCTCGCCCAGCAGCTCGGCGACGAAGGGGCTGGCGGGCTGGGTGCGAAGCGCCTCCCACGGGCCGAGCTGGGTGATCCGGCCCCCTTCGACCACCGCCACCACCCCGCCGAAGGCCCGCACGTCGCGGGGGTCGTGGGTGACCAGCAGGGCAGGCCGCCCGGCGCCATCGAGGTCGGCCGCCAGGCTGGCGCGCAGGGTGCGCCGGGCGCCCACGTCCAGGGCGGCCAGGGGCTCGTCCAGCAGCAGGGCCACGGGCTCGATGGCCAGGGCGCGGGCCAGGGCCACGCGCTGCTGCTCGCCCCCCGACAGGGTGGGCGGCCGCCGGGGCGCCAGGTGGGCCGCGCCCACCCGGGCCAGCGCCGCAAGGGCGCGTTCGGCGGCCTGGGGCCCCGTCAACCCGAAGGCCACGTTGGCCTGGGCCGAGAGGTGGGCGAAGAGGCCGTAGCCTTGCGGAAGGTAGCCCACGCGGCGGGCCTCGGGGGGCAGGCGCACGGCGGCCCCGTCATCCTGGAGGACGCGGCGGGCCACCTCGACGCGCCCGCGCA
Organism: Myxococcales bacterium; assembly: GCA_020633555.1. GTDB lineage: Bacteria > Myxococcota_A > Bradymonadia > UBA7976 > UBA1532 > JACKDL01. The sequence continues at coordinate 21,756 of JACKDL010000033.1, forward strand.
GGGGCAGGGGCGCGCCGGCCACCGCCCGCAGCACCGTGGACTTGCCCGCGCCGTTGGGCCCCACCAGCACCACCCGCGGCGACGGCGTGCGCAGATCCACGTCCACCGCCAGCGCGCCGAGCTGCCCCTGCAGCCGGATGTGCCAGCCGCTCACGGCGCCCGCCGCAGCGCGGGCAGCACCCGCAGCCCCAGGAGCACCGCGAACGCCAGCCCGCCGAGCAGCAGCGCCAGGGCGCGGGCCAGCCCCAGATCCACCTCGAGCGCGCTGAAGATGGCCAGCGGCATGGTCTGCGTGCGGCCGCTCAGGTTGCCGGCGAAGAGCAGCGTGGCGCCGAACTCGCCCAGGGCGCGGGCCCACGCCAGGGCGGCGCCCGCCAGCACGGCGGGGCGAGCGGCGGGCAGCGCCACCCGCCAGAAGGCCCGCGTGGGCGAGGCGCCCAGGGTGCGGGCCACCAGCAGCAGATCGGGATCCACCCCGCGCAGCCCGGCCGTGGCCGACTGCACGAAGAAGGGGGCGGCCACCATCACCTGCGCCACCACCACCGCGGCCTCGGTGAACGGGAGCTGCACGCCCAGCCGAGCCAGCCCGTCGCCCAGCAGGCCCTGGCGCCCATAGGCCTGCAACAGGGCCACCCCCACCACGGCCGGCGGGATCACCACCGGCAGCTCCACCAGGGTCTCGACGGCGCGGGCCCAGGGGCCGCGGGCGCGCGCCAGCCACCACGCCACCGGCAGGCCCGTGGCGACGATCAGCGCCAGGCTCACCAGGCTGGTGCGCAGGCTCAGGACCACCGCCGGGCCCGCCAGCGGGTGCCGCCACGCCGCCGCAAGCTCGCCAGGCGTCGAGGTGAGCAGCAGGGCCAGCACGGGCAGCCCCAGGAAGGCCAGCAGGGGCCAGCGCAGCAGGGCGCTCACGCGGGCACCCGATCGGGACTGGCTTCGCGCACCAGCGCCTGCAGCGCGCGCCGCAGGGCGCGCATGGCGGTGCGCACCGAGGGCTGGTCGGCGGCGTGCTGCACCTGCACCCAGCCAGCCCGCTCGAACACCCGCGCCTGGATGAGCGCTCGATCGGTGGGGGACAGCGCGGGCAGGTGGGCCCGCTGGGCCTCGCAGTAGCGCCGCACCGCCTCGGCGGCGGCCTCGAAGGGGCGCGCCCCGAAGGCCACCATGACGACGGCGCGATCCCGTTCGGCGGGGCTCAGCGGCGCCGGGGCGGGCAGATCCGCCAGGCATGACTCCACCAGCGCGGGGTCCAGGAACATGCGGTCGCCCGCCTGCATGAGCTCGAGCTGCAGGGGCAGGTCGCGGGCCAGCTCGCCGCGCAGGGTGTCCACCAGGGCCGCGCCGGCCGGGCTGGCGGGCCGAAGCATGACCGCGGCCGGCTCGCCCGTGCGGCTGCCGGCTGACACGCCCAGCCGGGCCAGCCGATACCCCACGCGGCGCCGGAAGGTCAGCAGCTCGGGGGTGGCCCCAAACAAAGTGCCAAACAAATCAGGGGTATAGGTGGCGTGCACCGCGTCCACCAGCCGCGCGCCCAGGCCCAGGCGGCGCAGGTCGGGGTGGGCGGCGATGCGCACGCTGCGCACGATGCGCAGGGCGGCCGCCTCGCGATGGCCGCCGTGGCACACCAGGGTCTCGGGCAGCGCGTGGCCCCGCACGCCAGCGCGCCCCCAGTACACGGTGTCCACCCAGTCGGGCCCCAGGCCGCCCTCCAGCGCCACCCAGCTTGCGGCCACGATGCGCCCGTTGTGCCGCAGGGCGTGCATGCGCAGGTTGGGGGCGTCCAGCATGCGCTGCAGGTCGCCGGGGGTGGTGCGGTAGTGGGCGTGCACCAGGATCCCGAAGAAGTCCCGCAGGTCCCGCTCGTTCGCGGCCAGCGCTGCGCGATCCAGCACCTCGTGGGTGCAGGCGGCCGGGTCCACGGTGCCCGTCACCGGGGCCGGCTCGGCGTCCAGCAGCAGCGCGTCGAAGACGGCGGCCTCCAGGGGATCGCCGGCCGCCCAGCGGATGGGCTCGCTGAGGCTCAGCCGGGCCACGGGGCGGCCCTGGTCTGCCAGCCAGCGCAGGAACCGGAGGACGAAGCCGCGGCCGGTGCCTTCGTAGCCGTGGGTGGTGGTGGCGAAGGCCAGGTGGGCCTGCGGGTGGGCGTGCACCAGCCGCTGCAGGGCGGGCACGGGCACCTGCGCCGCCTCGTCCACCACGATGATCCGCGGCCGCCGGTCGCCCAGGATCAGCTCATCGGGGGTGGCGAAGGGCAGCGGGCGCCCGGCGAAGCGCAGCACCTCGGCCACCGCCTCGCGCTGGGGCCCGCAGACCATCACCTTCGCCGGATCCTGCCCCTGCAGCGCCAAGCCGAGCGCGCTGGACTTGCCGCGGCCGCGATCGGCCACCAACGCCGTCAGCGTGGGTGACGCCTGCGCCCAGGCCTGGCGCAGGGCGGCGACCACCTGCGCCTGCTCGGCGGTGCCGCGGGTGGTGCGGTCCGGGGGCGCCCCGGCCGTGGCGGGGCCGGCGTGCTTCGCCAGCACCGCCGCCAATCGGCGCTGGGTCCGGTCGCCCACGTCGGCGACGGTGTAGGGCGGCACCACCAGGCGCGGCTGCCAGCCCTGGGGCAGCTCGCCCTGGGGCGGCAGGCAGACCACCAGGGCCCCACCGCCCCGCACGAAGCCGTGGCAGCGGCCCAGCGCGTCGGGATCCAGCCCCCCGTGGCCGTCCAGCACCACGGCGTCGTGGGACTCGCCCAGCCGGCGGCGCACCTGCGCCACGGGCAACGCCTGGGGGTGATCGCCGCCGACCCACAGCACCCCTTCGGCGGGCAGGCCCGTCAGCAGCACCTGAGCGGCGGTCTGCGTCTCTCGCGGGGCCCCGCGGAGCAAGATCAGGCGGCGGTGGGCGGGGGTCGGCACGGCCGCGCATCATGGGCCCTGAGGCCAGCGCCGTCGAGCCGGTTTCCTGTGCGACCGCAGAGCGCGCCGGTGTTTCGAATTTCGAACCTGTGGTACGAATACAGCGAAGCTGTGCCTGGAGGGGCTCAATGCGAGGGGTAGGTTTCTTCGTCCTGGGGGCGCTCGCCCTCGTCGCTGCGCCGGCCTGGGGGTTGCCGGACCAGATCGATCAACAGGGGTACCTGGTGGACGCCCAGGGCTTCCCGGTGCAAGGCCCGGTGAACCTGGAGGTCCGCTTGTACGCCGACGCGGTGGGGGGCGCGGCGCTGTTCCGTGAGCTGCACGCCCGCGTGGAGCTCTTTGACGGGCTCTACGACATCCACGTCGGCGCGGTGGAGGCGCTGGATCCGGCCCTGTTCCGCCGGCCGACGCTCTACATGGGCGTCTCGGTGGACGGCGGCGCCGAGCTGGCCCCGCGGATCCCGCTGACCAAGGTGCCGGCAGCCTTCAGCGCCAACCAGGCCGAGAACGCCGTGGGCCACATCACGCCCCTGAGCGTCACCATCCCCGGGGTGGGGCAGGTGATCGACGCCGGCGGCCGTTGGGTGGGCGATCCCACCGGGCTGCGCGGCCCTGAGGGGCCCGCCGGGCCTGCCGGGCCGCGGGGGCCGGCCGGACCGGCCGGGCCCGCCGGGGGCGACGCCGATCCCGCCGCGGTGGTGCCGCTGGTGGTGGCGGCGCTGCAGGCCAACCCGGCGGCCATGCCCTACATCCGCGACGACGTGGCCGACGGCAAGGCGGGCGATCTGCTGATGGCGGGGGGTGATCTGCTGATGGACGGCGGCAACGTCACCCTGTCCACCGGGCAGGTGGTGCTGGCCGCCGGCGCCGTGCGCAACGGCGTGCTGCTGAACAACCACAACCTCATCGGCGCGAACACCATGACCTTCGCCGATCCCGGCCCGGACGGGGCGCTGCTGTGGAGCGGCACCCAGGCGCGGATCTTCGTGGCGCCCCCCGACAACGCCAACACCGACGGGGCCCTGCGCCTGGTGAACGACGACGGCATCCGCCTGGAGAGCGGCGTGGTGGCCACCGGCAAGGTCGAGGTGCAGGGCACCCTGGGCGTGGGCACCGACAGCCCGGCCACCCGCGCCGAGATCCGCGACGACTCGGCCCAGGAGACGGGCCTGACCGTGCGCAACTGGCGGGCGGGCACCAACACTCGGCCGTTCCTGCAGCTCATGGGCCTGACCACGGGCAACCAGGGGGCGCGCGCCCTGCTGCAGCTCGTCACCGGGGCCGACGCGGGCGGGGCCGACGGGAGCAACGACGGCGGCCTGCAGGTGGTGGTCTCCTCGGGCGGGGCGGGCGCGCTGCGTACGGCCATGACCGTGCAACACGACGGCGACGTGGGCGTGGGCAGCGCCGCTCCGCTGGGCAAGCTGCATGTGGCCGGCGCCGACAGCCGGCGCAACCCGCTGGTGATCAGCTCGTCCTCGCCCGGCCTCTACCTGCACGACACCGAGTCGCTGAACGGGGCGCTGCGCTACGCCAGCTTCGCCATCGAGGCCGACGGCTCGAAGCTGTTCATGGGCTCGCGGGCGGCGGCGCAGGCAGCCACCATGGGCGTCGGCAGCCGCCAGTTCACCCTGACTGAGGCCGGCAACGTGGGCGTGGGCGAGACCACCCCCACCCAGAAGCTGGTGGTGCGCGGCGACACCCTCATCGACGGCGATCTGACCGTCACGGGCGACATCAAGCACACCGGGCCCACCGCGGCGGCGCGCTACGTCGGCCGGGTGGCGGCGAACGCCCTGCAGGCTCGCGAGCGCGAGATCGCCAACTTCACTGTCAACGACCACCACTGGTCGTCCAGCAACGGCTTCTTCGTCGAGGCGTACTCCCGCTACTACGACTCCGGCTACGTGCGCTTCTACGTGGAGCTGGGCTACCGCTCGAAGGAGGTCCGCAAGATCGAGGCCCGCGGTGACCTGGCCACGCGCTTCGGGCTGCGGATGGTGGAAGACGGCGTGGTGGGCGACCGCGGCGGTCACCCCGAGCGGCGCTTCCGCCTCTACGCACAGGCCGACTACTACTCCCAGTGGGAGGTGTTCGTTCGCACCGCCAGCATGACCATCACCGAAGGTGACGTGACTCAAGACGGTCTGCTGGGGTTGAAGCCCGGCTCGGGCCATCAGGACGTGGGCGGCCTGGACAACAACGCCCGCCTGAACAGCATGGAGGGCGATCTGGAGGTCACCGGCGACATCCGCTACGAGGGCGCCAGGCGGCAGGCGGCGCGGGCGGTTTGCTACAGCGCTCTGGCCGGCAACAACGACCACTCCATCATCATGGTGCCGCTGCCCAACCAGAACGCTGACCTGGACGCCGTGTGCCAGAGCAACATCAACGGCGGCTGGTACGCGGGCGGGGTGGCGAAGGCCAACTACTTCCACCAGGACTGCGGCGACCTGGACAACACCAGCTACGGCGGCGGCTACACCAGCTACGTCACCGAGGGGTACTTCGAGAGCCACCGGGGCAACTACCCGAGCTGTGGGCCGAGCAACGCGTTCGTCTGCTGCTCGCCGCAGTTCCCGAACTGACATGGAGCGGCGAATGCGACAGCGGATGATGGGTCGGCGGATGGCGCTTGGGGTGCTGGCGGCGGCGCTGAGCTTGGGGCCGGTGGCCTGCGACGGCGAAGAGGCGGCCGCGCCGGACATGGTGGGCGGGGCGGGCGGAGGCGCCGCCGGCGCAGGTGGCGGCGCGGGCGGTGCCGGCGGCGGGGCGGGCGGTGCCGGTGGCGCCGCGGCCGACATGGGCGCTGGGGGCGCGGGCGGCCAGGGGAATCCAGACGCCGGGGCCGGAGGCGCGGGGGGCCAGGTGGCCGACGCGGCGCCGCCGGCCGATCTGGGCCCGACCCCTGATGAGGGGCCCATCCAGCTCGAGGACATGGCGCCTCCGCCGGTGGATCAGGACGAGGACGGCATCCCCGACGCCCGCGACAACTGCCCCGAGCGGTTCAACCCCGATCAGGCCGACGCCGACGGCGACGGCATGGGCGACGCCTGCGAGGCCATGGACGCCGGGGTGGACCAGGGCATCGGCCCTGACGGCGACGGCGATGGGGTGCCCGATCACACCGACAACTGCGTGGCGGTGGCGAACCGCGACCAGGCGGACGCCGACGGCGATGGCCTGGGCGACCTGTGTGACAACTGCGCGGGCACGGCCAACGGGCTGCAGGACGACCTGGACGGCGACGGCCTGGGGGACGCCTGCGACAACTGCCCCGACGACGCCAACGCCGATCAGGCGGACGCCGACGGCGACGGCCTGGGTGACGCCTGTGACGATCCCGGCCCGGCTGGCGACCAGGACGGCGACGGCGTGCCCGACAACCGCGACGTGTGCCCGGAGGTGCCCGACGCCGATCAGCGCGACGACGACGGCGACGGCCTCGGCGACGCCTGCGACAACTGCCCCTTCGTGCCCAACCCCGAGCAGACGGACGTGAACCGCAACGGCCTGGGGGACGCCTGCGAGGCGCCCATGGGCGACGATCGGGACGGTGACGGGATCCCCGACGCCAACGACATCTGCCCGGCGGTGCCCGATCCCGACCAGTTCGACGGCGATCGCGATGGGGTGGGGGACTTGTGCGACAACTGCCGCTTCCAAGCGAACGCGGATCAGGCGGACGCCGACGGCAACGGGGTGGGCGACGTCTGCGACATGCCACCCCCCTGAGCGGGGGCGCTCACCCTCGCAGGCCGGGCCCGCTCAGCGGCGCAGCACGCGGGGGTGCAGATCCTCGGCCGGGGGCTGCCAGGTGTCGGCGGTGGCCTCCACCTGCTCCCCGCTGCGGATGTCCTTCACCGTGTCGGCGGCGCCGGCGTCGCCGCAGAACCACACGAAGGGGATGCCCTTCGAGTCCGCGTACTTGATCTGCTTGCCGTACTTCTGGGGGCGGTCGAAGACCTCGCAGGCGATGCCGCGGGCCCGCAGGGCGCTGGCGGCCACCTGGGCGGCCGCGCGCCGCTCGTCGTTGTCCAGGGCCACCAGCACGCAGGTGGGGGTCTGGCGGCTGGCCACCAGGCTGTCCTGGGCAAAGGCCTGCCCCAGCAGCCGCGAGATGCCGATGCTGACGCCCACGCCGGGCAGCTTCGCCTTGCCGCCCATGGCCGCCAGGTTGTCGTAGCGCCCGCCGCTGCACACGGCGCCCAGGCCGGGTTCGTCGTCCAGCAGCCCCTCGTAGACGGTGCCCGTGTAGTAGTCCAGCCCGCGGGCGATGTGCAGATCGGCCACCACCGACCCCGCCGGCAGATCGGCGCAGGCCCGCAGCACGAAGCCCAGCTCGTCCAAGCCCTCGTCCAGGATGGGGTGGCTGACGCCCAGCGCGCGGATGGCCTCGACGACGCCCTCGTCGGCGCCGCGGATCTCACCGGCGGCCAGCACCGTGTCGATGGCGCCGGGGGCCAGGCCCAGCTCGGCCAGCTCCTCGCGCACCTTCTCGGGGCCGATCTTGTCGAGCTTGTCCACGGTGCGCAGCACCGGGACCACGTCCTCGACGCCCAGCGCCCGGTAGATCCCCTCGAGGACCTTGCGGTTGTTGATGTGGATGGTCACCGCGCCCACCGGCAGGGCGCCCATGACGCTGTGCAGCACCCGCACCATGTCGGCGTCGTGCTGGATGGACAGGGTCTCCTGCCCGATGACGTCGATGTCGGCCTGGTAGAACTCGCGGTAGCGGCCCTTCTGCGGCCGCTCACCCCGCCACACCTTCTGGATCTGGTAGCGCTTGAAGGGGAAGGCCAGCTTCCCGCGGTGCTGCGCCACGTAGCGGGCGAAGGGCACGGTGAGGTCGAAGTGCAGCCCCAGCCCCTTGTCGCCCTCCCCCTCGTCGGCGTGCAGCCGACTCAGCACGTAGATCTCCTTGTCGGTGGCGCCCTTCTGGGTCAGCACCTCCAGCGGCTCCACCGCGCGGGTCTCGATGGGCGCGAAGCCGAAGAGCTCAAACTGCCGGCGCAGGGTGTCCAGCAGGGCCTGCTCGACGATGCGCTGCTCGGGCAGCCACTCGGGGAAGCCGCTCAGGGGGCCGGTCTTCATGGGTCGGGGCTCCATCGGTCCGCGGGAAATCGGCGCGCAGCCTACCAGACCCCGCCGTCAATGCCAGGGCGAGAGCTGGACGAACAGTCGCCGGATCCCGCGCACGGGGCGGGCGGCGCCAGGGCCTTGGTCCTCGGGGCTGCCGTGCCAGCGCAGCGTGGCGCCGGCGTGGCCGAGCAGCCGGTGGATCTTCACCGACGCGTAGCCCAGGGCCGTGCCGGTGAGCACGGTCAGCCGGGCCAGATCGGCGTCGGTCAGGCCGTCCTGGGCCAAGGTCAGGCGGGCACCCTCGGCGTCGGGGTGCACGGACAGCCGGAAGATGTTGGGCGGCCGGCGGGCCACCACCGTCTGGCCGGCTTCGCCCGCGACGACCTCCACCACCACCATGTCGGCCCGGGGCAGCCCGGCGCGCAGGGCGGCCACCACGGCGTCGGCGTCCAAGCCGCTGATCCGGGCAAACCGGGGCAGGCGGAAGCGGGTGACGAAGGGCAGGAAGAGCAGCAGGAGCAGCAGCGCCGACAGCAGGATCCCGATGAGGAACAGCGCGGCCTCGCCCAGCTCGGGGGTCATGGAGGTGTTCATGGCGGCGCACCATACCGGCGCGCCGGGGAAAAGAGCAGGGCCCCGCGGGCCCACCGCCCTGAGAAAAATGCAGGTGCGCTGATCAGCGGGGGGCTCGGCCGACATATAACCGTCGATGTGCGCGCCCACCCCATCGCTCTGCTGGCCCTGCTGGGGCCGCTGCCCCTGGCCGCCCAGCCGGCCCGCCCGGTGACGGTGGTGGTCTGTGTGGCGGGCGATCCCGCGCCAGAGGCCCTGGCGGCCCGGGCCCTGGAGCCGGGCCTGGGTGGGGCCCGGGTCGAGGTGGTGGGCGACGCGCACTGCCCCACCGCCGAGCATGTGGGCCGCTTCCATGTGGAGGGCGGGCGGGCCCGCTTTCGCCTCCAGGCGCCGGGGGGGGTGGTGCTGCACCGGGCGGTGGCGGGCCTGACCAGCGCCGCGCAGCCGCTCACCGAGCTGGCCGCGGCAGGGCAGCTCTCGACCTTCGGCGTGCAGCTCTACGGCTTGCTGCTGGAGGCCCGCGTCGAAGCCCAGGCGGCCCGCGCGCCGGCGACACCGGCCCGCCCAACCCACGCGCGCCCGCCGCGCCGGCCTGCACCGGGGCGCCGAGTCCCGACCGCGCGGGCGCCCGCTGTGCCTGAGCTGCCCGTCCGCCGGCCTCCGCCGCCAGAGCCCCCGGTGGCCCGCCCGCCGCCGCCCCCCGAGCCCGCCGTGGCCCCCCCGCCTTCGCCGCCGCCGGCGGTCATCACCGCCCCCACCCGCCCCCCGGACCCGGCCCCAGGCCCGCTCCGGTGGGCGCTCGAGGCCTGGGCCGGCGCTCGGGTACGCCCCGCCGGTTGGGCCCCGCAGGTGGGGCTGGCCGTGGGCCCCGGCGCCTGGCGGCTGGTGGTCGAGGGCGAGCCGCCCGTGGACGGGACCTGGCAGGCGTTGCCCGTCCGGCGTGCCGCCGCCGGCGCGCTGTTGGCCTGGCAGCCGCGCTGGGCCCTTGGGGCCTGGGGGCACGCCGGCCCCATCCTGGCGGGTGGCGCCGAGGGGCTGTGGATCGGGCGCCGGGACGTGCCCGATCCGGGTGGCTTCGGGCTCCAGCCCGTGGCGGCGGTGGGCGCACAGGTTCATGGCTCGGTGGGGCCTGTGACCTTGGGTCTGCGCGGCGACGGGCGGCTGGCCTGGCCCGCCTGGGAAGGCCGCGCCGCTGGCGGCCCGCTGGCGGCCGTGTCGCCTTGGAGCCTGGGGCTCGCTCTTGCGATCGGGTGGGCGCCGTGAACGCAGGCGCGGCCATGGCGGCCGCGGGACAGCCCACCGCGCGCCCGGGGCTGGCGCCCGAGCTGTTCCGCCGCCTGCGGGCCGGTGACGCCCAGGCCTGGGGTCAGCTCTTCCGCGGGTACGCGCCGCGCATCTACCGCTGGGCGGTGCTCCGCGGCGTGGCGCCCGGGGACGCCGAGGAGCTGGCGCAGGAGGTGCTCGCGGTGGCCTGGCGGCGCATCGACCGCTGCCGCGCCCCCGAGGCCCTCACGGCGTGGCTGTACCAGATCACCCGCCGCCAGGTGGCCAACCACCGGCGCAAGGCCTGGTTCCGGCGGGTGTTCGTCACCGACCGCCCGCCCGAGCGGGCCTTCGTGGCCGAGCCCGAGGGCAGCCTGGCCGCCCGGGCGGTGCTCGCCGGGCTGCCCGGCGACCTGGCCGAGGTCCTGATCATGCGCGACGTCGAGGGGTACACCCGCGACGAGGTCGCCGCCCTGCTCGGCCTGCCGCCGGGCACGGTGGCCAGCCGGCTGCGCCGCGCGCGGGCAGCCTTCGAGGCGGCGTGGGCCGCCCGGGAAGGGAGGGGGCCATGAGCGAGCCCGAACGCCACCCCGCGCTCGACGCCTTGGCCCAGGCCGAGGTGCCCGGGGCGGTGCAGGCCCGCATCGTGGCGGGGGCCCAGGCGCGGGTGGCGCGCCACCGACCCCTGGCGCCGTGGATCGCGGCGGCCATCGCGTCGGGGGCCGTGGCCGCCAGCGCCCTGGCCCTGTGGGTGGCCCGCCCGGCGCCGGCGGGCGATCCCGCGCCCCAGCCGAGCGTCCAGGCCGTGCCGGGGCACCGGGTGCTGGCCGAGCCGGGTGCCCGGTGGCAGGTGGTCGAGGCCCTGGGCGACGGCCAGCGGGTTGCGTTGAGCGCGGGCGCCGCCGAGTTTGCCGTGCAGCCACTGCGAGGCGACGACGCGTACGTGGTCGAGACCCCGCAGGCGCGGGTGCGGGTGGTGGGCACCCGGTTTCGCGTCGCCGTCGAGGGGGACTGCACCGCGGTGGCGGTCAGTGAGGGCGTCGTGCAGGTGAGCCGGCTGGACGGCACCGAGCCGGCGTCGCTGACCGCGGGCCAGCAGCGGCGGATCTGCCCCTCGCCGGCCGCCCAGCCCCCGCGCGCGGGGGTGCTCGGGCCGCCGCCGGGGCAGGCGTGGGTGCAACAGGCGCTGGAGCTCATCGGGCGGGGCGAGCAGCCGGCCCAGGCCCGCACGCTGATGGAGCGCTACCTGGCGGCCTACCCTGACGGGCCACTCGCCCAAGAGGCGCTGTACTACGCCGCGCGGCTGGCGCTGGAGGCGGGGGACCGGCCCGCGGCCCTGGCGCGGGCGCGGGCCTTCGTGCAGCGCTTCCCCGACAGCCACCGCACGGCGTGGCTGGAGGGGCGGCTGCCGGAGCTGGGCGCGGAGTAGCCGCGCGGTCGGCTACTGCTTCTCGACGGGCTCGGCGGCCATCTTCGGCGGATCCACCGGCGCTGCCTTGGCCTCCTCCACATCGTCCATCTTCTCGAGATCCTCGACGGGCGTGGGCGCCGCCGGGTCACCCTTGCCGTCCTCGACCTTGTCGCTCTCGTCCTTCTTGACCTCGGTCTCGGTGTACTCACGCCAGTACCGGCGGTCCTCGGCCTCCAGCTCGACGGCGGCCTGGGCCAGCCTGGCCACCATGTCCGGCGCGGGGCCCTGAGTGGCCTGCCGCACCCGCAGGACGAGCTGGCCGTCCTTCAGGCTCAGGCCGCCGGCCACCGGGCCGAACAGCGCAAAGATGCGGCGGGCGATGGCGGATGAGGCCTGGCGGTGGCGCTCCTCGCCCGCGGTGTTGGCTCCATCGAGGTCGTTGTTTCGCCACTCCGCCCGCCAGGCCTCGTCCCGTCGCAGGGCCAGATCGGCGATCTGGGGCCAGTCCACCAGGTGGCGGCTGCTCAGGTCGGGCCCGAGCACCTCGGCCAGGGCGCCCGTCAGCGTGGCCAGGCCCGTCTTCGTCACGGGGCCTTCGTTGCTCGCCCGCAGCCAGCCGTCCTTGATCTCGAGGGTCAGGGTGAACTGCGGATCCAGCGGCAGGGTGTAGCGCCCCTGGGCGTCGGCGCGGGCCCACTCGGGCTTGGGCGCGCGGGCCAGCAGCCGCTCCAGCGCGCTGCGGGCCTTGGCCTCGTCCTGAACGCCCAGCGCCAGCCCGCCCTTGAAGAAGCCCTCGAAGTCGCGCACGGCCTTCAGCGCCTTGGGGTGGGTGCTGCGCATGACGAACTCGGCGCGGCCGTCCAGCACCGCCAGGATGTCTTGCTGCCAGTCCAGCCCGGTCTCGCGGCGCACCTCCTCCTCGAAGCGCTGGATGTCGCGGCTGCCCCCGGCCAAGGTGGCGATCTGGCGTACCAGGCCGTCGATGCCCTTCAGATCCACATGGGCGGTGGCCGCATACACGGGCGCCTCGCTGGCGCCCAGCGCCTGCCAGCCCGCACCCTGAGCCTTGCCCAGCATGCGCTGGGGCAGGCTGGTCTCGCTGGCGCGCAGGCCCAGCTCCAGGTCCACGGCGCCGTCGCGCAGATCCACGCCGCCACGCACCGCGCTCAGCCCGCCCGCGAAGCTCTGGATGGCCATGGTGATGGCCGCGCTCTGGGCTGCGCGGCTCAGCGAGTCGCCCTCGCGGCGCTGCAGGCGCTCGCGCGCAAAGGTCAGCGCCTCGGGATCCTCGCCGGTGGCCTCCAGGTGGGCCACCTCGTCGCGCAGCCGCTGCACCCGGGCGCTGCCCGTGATCTCGGCCACGGCCGCCGCCACCACCGCGCTCATGTTCAGGTAGCCCGCCAGGTCGCCGCCGGCCTGCAGATCCTCGGCGGCCTGCTTGAAGTCGGCCTGATCCGCCAGCGTGCCCGCCTTGCCGTCCAACAGCCGGCGTACCTCGGCGTGCAGGCCGGCCACACGCCGGCGGTCCTGGAGGATCATCCAGGCCTGATCACCGCGCAGGACGAAGGCCACCTCGCCCCGGGGATCGATCCAGGTGGTGGCGTCGCCCTCGGTGGCCTTGGGGAGCTGTCCCGGTCCGTGGGCGATCAGCAGCTGCAGGCCCGCCTCAAAGGCCTTTACGTCCGCGACCTTGGCGAAGAATCCCACCCGCAGGTCGCTCAGGCTCAGCAGCACCAGCCCCACCGGGTGGGCGGCGTCCAGGCCGAAGGTCTTGGCGATCTGCAGCGGGTCGGTGGCGTCGAAGCCCAGCTCCCGGGTGGCCTCGGCGGCCAGCTTCGACCACGGCTCCCCGATGGCGGCGCGGGCCTTGGCATACCCCAGCGCCTCCATCAGCCCCTGGGGGCTGCGGGCCACCGCCAGCATGGGCGCCTGCGCCGGCACCTGGGCGAACGCCACGGCGTCGCGCAGCAGGGTGGGGCGGGCGGCCGGCGCAGCGGCCAGCGCCCCGCCCGAGCCGGCAGAGGCGCCGCCCGCAGCCGGGCTGGCGGGGGCCTCGTTCTTCTTGCAGGCGACCAGCGCCAGGGCGCTGATGGACACGATGAGCCAGCGGCGCATCACTCCTCCTCTTGGCACTTGGCCTGGCAGTCCTCTTGAGCGTCGGCACAGCCGGCGCGGGCGCGCTCGTCTTCCGCGGTGGCCCGGCACTCGCGGGCGGTGGCCGTGCACCCCGAGGTGCAGGCCTGCTGGCGGGCAAAGGCCCGCGCGTTCGTCTGATCCACAGTGTGGGTCTCGCCGGCCTCGTCGATGACCTGCACCCCGTGGGGCTTGCGACCGAAGGCGAAGTAGAACACCGCCCCCAGCACAGCCAGGATCAACAGCATGCCGGGCAGCGAGACCCCTCGGCTGCTGGGGCGGGCCTGCTCTCGATGGCGCTTGGGTCCACGCATGGCCCGCAGAGTGCCCCAAGCCGCGCGCTCAGGCCACCGCCAGCCGCGCGTTCAGCAGCGCCAGGTGGGTGTAGGCCTGCGGGAAGTTGCCGAGCTGCCGGTTCAGCCGGGGATCCACGTCCTCGGCGAACAGGCCCAGCGGGTTGCCGTAGTCCTCGAAGGCCGCCAGCGCCTGACGCGCCCGCGCGCGCTCGTCGATGGCCGCCAGCGCCTCGATCCACCACAGGGTGCAGATGCTGAAGGTGCTGGTGGTCTCGCCGAAGTCGTCCTCGGCCACGTAGCGCCGCATCAGGCCGTCCACCAACAGCGCCTGCTCGCAGCGTCGCACCGTGGCGACGAAGCGCGGATCCGTCGGGGGCACCAGCCCGAGCTGCCCGAACTGCAGGCTCGACGCATCCACGTCCGCGCCGTCCAGGGTCTGCGCGAAGAAGCCCACCCGGTCCGCCGCCGCCAGGATCCGTTCGCGCAGTGCCTGCGCCTGCGTGCGCCACCGCGCCGCGCGCTCGGAGTCGCCGCGGGCCGCCGCCAGCGTGGCGCCCCGGTCCAGCGCCACCCAGCACCAGACCTGGCTGTAGGTGTAGCGGCCGGGCCGGTCGCGGAACTCCCAGATGCCTGCGTCAGGGGTGTCGGCCACGGCGGCCGCCCGATCCACCAGCCCCGCCAGCCAGGCGAAGCGGTCGTCGTCCACGGGCACCCGGGCGAGCTCGAACAGGCGGGACGCCAGCCACACGATCTGCCCGTAGCTGTCGTGCTGCACCTGCCCGGCCGCCGCGTTGCCCACTCGCACCGGCCCGGTGCCCGCGAAGCCCGCCAGGTGGGGCAGGGCGCGCTCGGGCAGCGAACGCTCGCCGCCAATGCCGTACAGCGGCTGGGGCGCGGCCCCCACCGTGCGGGCCAGGAAGTCCAGGAACGCCGCCGCAGGCGCCGTCTGCCCCAGCCGCGCCAGCGCCTCGGCGGTGAAGGCGCCGTCGCGGATCCACGCGAAGCGGTAGTCCCAGGTGCGCGGCGTACCCAGGGCCTCGGGCACGCTGGTGGTGCCCGCGGCGATGATGGCGCCGGTGGGGGTGTGGCACAGGCTCAGCAGCGTCAGCACGTCGCGCCGGTGCTCGGGCGCCGCGGGCTCGCAGGCGCGCCGGTCGGCCGCCAGCGTGGCCTCCAGCGCCGCCTGCGCGGCCTGGAGCACCGGCGGCACCGTGGGCTCACCGTGGCTCAGCACCATCACCAGCGGGCGGTCGAGCCGGAAAGGCTGCCCCGCGATCACCGCCGCCGCCCCATGCGAGCAGCTCAGGCACAGGTCGTCTTCGATGAGCACCCGGTCGCCGCGGGCCGCCAGCGCGGGCCGCCGCGCCCCATACCCGGGCCGGGGATCGAACTCGACCCGCAGGTTCACCACGCCGTCCAGCGGCTCGATCAGGCGCACCAACTCGGCGCGCGGATCTTCGCCCAGGGGCGGGGCAGGACAGAAGTCGGTGACGCGCACCTCGCCCACGTCGGTGATGAAGGTGGTCTCGAGCACGCGGCTGTCGGGCAGGTAGCGGGTCATGCGCGCCGGCCCGGGATCCACGGGCGCCACCCGCCAGACGCCGCCGTCTGCGCTGTCCAGCAGGGCCGCGAAGACGGCCTCGCCGTCGAAGCGGGGCAGGCACAGCCACTCCACGCCGGTGTCGGGCGCCACCAGCGCCAGCACCCGGCCGTTGCCGATCAGCCCGTGGTCGAGGTGGTCGCTCATCGCAGGATCCTCTCGGGGTACTCGCAGGCTACTGGGCGCGCAGCCGCGCCATCAGGGGGGCATCGGCGCGTTGGGCGTCGGTGAGCCGCACCAGCGGATCCACCGCCAGGGCTGCCCAGGCGCCGGGATCGGCCGCGCCGTCCACCGCCTCGCCGGCGGCCAGCCAGGCGCGCACCGCAGCGGTGTCGGGCAGATCCACCAGCAGGTGCAGCCGGGGCGCCGGGCCATCGTTCAGGGCGCCATGGACCTTGCTGTTGTTGAACGCCCACGCCTCGCCCGCCGGGAAGTGGGCGAAGCGGCCCGCCACCGCCAGGCGGGCGGCGGGATCCGTCACCAGCGGCAGGTGGACCCGGTGGTGCTCGTCCCAGAAGGGGGTGTTGTCCACGTGCAGGCAGATGCGCGCCCCCGGGGGGCTGCGGCCGATCCAGGCCACCCGGGCCCGCGCGGGCAGGGCCTTGTCCAGCAAGGCCTTCACCGCCGGCATCCGCGCCAGCACAGGGGCGTCGCGATCGGCCCCGCTGGTCAGCTCGCCCCCGGGCGTCTGGGTGGGCGGCCCCCCGCGCAAGATCAGGAACTGGGTGCCCAGGTGCCATTTCCACTGGCTGGGCAGCCAGGGCAGGTCGGGCTGCAGGGCCTCGTGGGCGGCCTGGGCCACCGCGAAGCGGCCGGGCAGGCGCAAGAAGCGCGCGGGCTTGGTCACGGCCTGTGCGCTGCGGGCGTGGGGGCGCTGGAACATGGCGCGCACCGTAGCATGGGGCCCCCCGGCAGACAGCGGGGCGCGACGCCCCGCCACAGTTTCGCCGCCCGAAGCCTCTGGTGCCCGAACCCACGCCGACCACGGGTCGGCCGAGCCTTCAGGAGCACCCCCATGGATCTGCAGACCTTCCAGGCGGCCACCCAGCGCACCAGCGGCATGGCCGAGGTGAGCGCCCCCTGGGCCGCCGCCCACCGCGCCGAAGTGAAGTTCATCGACGTCCGCCAGCCCCACGAGCTCACCGGGCCGCTGGGCGCCGCCGAGGGCGTCCAGAACATCCCACTGGACGACCTGCTCACCCAGGTGGGCCAGTGGGATCGCGAGACCCCCACCGTGCTCATCTGCCGCTCGGGGCGCCGCTCGGGCATCGCCACCGCCGCCTTCGAGGCCAAGGGCTACCGCAACGTGGCCAGCGTCGAGGGCGGCACCCTGGCGTGGAACACCGAGGTGCTGGGCCTGGGCGACATCCACCTGAGCGAGCGCAAGACCAGCGCCGCCACCCTGCGCGAGGCCACCTACACCACCAACGGCCTGCCCGAGGTGTCGCCCGACTGGGTGCACGGCCACCTTGGCCTGGTGCGCTTCGTGGACGTGCGCGAGCCCGACGAGCTGCGCGGCGAGCTGGGCCAGGTGCTGCAGGCGGTGAACGTGCCGCTGAGCACGGGGCTGGCCGCCGTGGAGAGCTGGCCCCGCGACGAGCCCATCGTCATCACCTGCAAGGCCGGCGGCCGCGCCGCGCGGGCCCTGTTCCACATGCAGCACCTGGGCTTCCAGCACCTGGCCTCCATGGAGGGCGGCATGCTGGGCTGGCACGCGGCCCGGCTGCCCGTGGCGCCCCGCTGATCCCGCGGCCGACCGGGCCGGCTTTTTGACCCGCCCGCCGGCCCGGGGGAGCATGCCCCCATGGCCGAACTCCGCGAACTGATCTGGGCGCCGGTGTTGCTCATGGCCGCCTTCCTGGTGGCCGGCGCTTTCTTCCCCGACATCCCCTTCACCCGCGCGGCCCCCGTGGCCATCCTGGGCACGGGCGCGCTGAGCTTCCTGGTGCTGCTGGCCGCAAGCCTGGCCCACGGCGGCCGGGTGGAGGTGCGCACGTACTGGGGCGGCCTGGGCGGGGGCCTGGGCGGCTGGCGGCTGTCGTCGGCGGCAGTCTACCTCATGGGGGCCCTGGCCTTCGGGGCCCTGACCGCCGCGGCAGCCCACCCCGATCCCGAGCCTCCACAGGCCTCTGCGGCGGCGCCGGTGAAGGCGCCGTGACCCCCGCCGATCTGCCCGCCGCCCGCGCCCGCAGCGACGTCTACGAAGATCTCGTGGGCGAGCTGGTGCGCTACATCGACGACAAGGGCCGCGGGAAGTCGCTGCTGCTGGGCGGGCCCCGGGGCGCCGGCAAGACCACCGCCGTGCAGGACGCGGCCCGCCGCGCCAACCGGGAGTGCCGCGCCGCCGAGCTGCTGCTCGTGGAGCTGCCCGCGCCGCTGCTGAACGGCGCCCTGGACCCCGGCGCCGCCGACGCCCCCGACGCCGGCAGCTTGCTGAAGGGCCTGGCGGTGGGTCTGTTCGACGCCCTGCACCTCCGCACGGTGGACCGCTTCATCGAGCGCCTGGGCCAGGGCCGCCCCGTGGGCGACGACGAGGCCGAGCTCATCGCGCAGCTCTCCGTGGAGCTGGGGCGCGCCCCCAGCCTGGGCCGCCTGCGCAGCCTGTGGGAGGCCGCCGGAGTGCTGCGCTCGGGGGTGTTCCCCGACGATCCCCGCTTCGAGGGGCAGGGCGCCATGGAGGTCGCCGCGCTGTGGTCCACCACGCAGGTCCACCTGATGGCCACCGGCAAGCTCGAGCAGACCCTGGCCGACCAGGCCAGCGCCGACCGGCAGGTGGACGCCAGGCTCGACAGCAAGGTGTCCGGCAGCCAGATCCTGAACCCGCTGCTGGGCACCCTGGCGGCGGCCTTCGCCGGCTATGAGGTGGCCCACGGCGGTCGCGGCGTGCTGGCGGCGCTGGTGGCGGTGCTGACGGGCGTGGCCACCACCACCGCCCTGAACCTGACTGTGGTGCGCACCCTGAAGCAGCGCGAAGAGCGCACGGTGAAGTTCACCCCCGACACGGGCACGCCGGCGCTGGCGCGGCACCTGCCGCAGGTCATCAAGCGCCTGAACGAGGCCGGCCTGCGCCCGGTGTTCCTCATCGACGAGATCGACAAGCTGGACGATCCGGTGGGCTGGCTGGACGCCCTGGGCGACAGCATCAAGTCGCTGCTCACCCACTCGGCCTTCTTCGTGTTCCTGGTGGATCAGCGCGCCTACGAGGCCCTGGAGGCGCGGGCGGTGGCCGAGCCCTTCGGCAAGCTGCACAGCCGGTTCACGAAGCGGGCCTTCCTCACCTACGCCCCGGCCGAGTTCCGGCGGGCGCTCCTGTGCCGGGAGCACGCCCACCCTCCCGAGTCGGTGACGGCCAGCCTGGCGGCCCACGCCGCCGTGCTGCGGGCCAAGGGCAACCCGCTGGACGCCAACCGGATCTACGACCGCCTGGTGGCGGCGGGGCCGGCGCAGGGCCACCGCAGGGCGCTGCTGCGGACTGAGTGGTGGCTGGAGCACCTGGTGGAGTGGCAGCTCGGCGCCGCGCCGCTGGCGGACTGGTGCGCCCGCGACTCGTGGCACTGGCAGGCGGCCTTCGACGCGCTGTACGCCATCCGCGGCGCCTGGGAGGCCGACGCGCCGCCCCCCGCCGATGACGCCGCGCTGGTGGCCGCCCTGGAGGCCGCCCCGGGATCCCCGCGCGGGGCGCTGCTGGTGCCCCAGGCCCGCAGCGTCCTCCTGCAGGCCCTGGCGGCGGTGGTCGCCGCGCTGGCGAACCCGGCCGCGGGGCCCGCCGCCACGAGTCCCGATGGGGTGCCTGCGGCCCTGCTCCCGCCCCTCTGGCACGAGGGCCGCTGGGCCCTCGACATCCACGGCCTGTCGCGGGCTGTGTGAAACATCACCGCGCTCGGTGCGACGCCTGGAGCCGCTGGCGGCTCTGAAGGGCCCGCGGCGGCCCTTGCCGGGCTGGCACGGCGGTTGCCACACTCACCCGAAGTCGCCCGATCCCGAACCCGGAGGAGTCCATGTCCGACGCCAAGCTCAGCAGCGCCCTGTTCCGCGATGACGGCCCCGCCGAGGTCACCGCCGAGTGGGTGCAGGCCCACCTGGGCAGCTTCGACCTCATCGACGTGCGCGAGGCCCACGAGCTGGTGGGCGAGCTGGGGGCCATCACCGGCGCCCAGAACATCCCCATGGCCCAGTTCCTGGCCCAGATCGGGCAGCGCGACAAGCAGCGCCCCACGGTGGTGGTGTGCCGCTCGGGCCGCCGCTCGGGCACGGTGGTGGGGGCCTTCGAGTCCGCCGGCTACACCCAGATCGCCTCGCTGCAGGGCGGCATGATCGCCTGGCACGAGAGCGTGCTGCACGACCACGACGTGCACCTGGGCCAGCGCCGGGCGGGCGCGCAGGTGCTCGACGAGGCCGTCTACAAGACCAACGGCCTGCCCGAGGTGTCGCCCGACTGGGTGGCGCAGCACTTCGGCCACTTCCGGCTCATCGACTGCCGCCAGGCCGACGAGCTCACCGGGCCGCTCGGGCACCTCACCCAGGCCGAGCATGTGCCCCTGGGCGACATCCCCACGGCCTGCAAGGGCTGGGACAAGGCCGAGCCCACGGTCATCCTCTGCCGCTCCGGCGGCCGCTCGGGGCGGGCCGCCCTGCACCTGCTGGCCGAGGGCTTCCGCAGCGTGGCGTCCATGGAGGGCGGCATGATCGCCTGGAACGCTGCGGGGCTGCCCCGGGCCTGACCCCGCCTGGACAGCCCGGCGCCGGCGGGGCACAATTCCGCGCTTTGCTGCACGGAGGGCCCCATGGCTGACGGCCGCTTCATCTATGAGATCGCCCGCGACGTCGGGCTCACCAGCAAGGCCCTGCGGGCGCAGATCGACGCCTGGGGCCTGGGCTGGGACACCGCCAACCACATGCGCCGCTTGACCGCCGAGCAGGAGGCCGAGCTGAAGCGCCGGTTGGACGTGGAGCCCGCCTCCGTGCCCGAGCCCGCCGCCGAGCCTGCGCCCGCCTCAGTGCCCGAGCCCGCCTCCGTGCCCGAGCCCGACTCCGCCGCCGAGCCCGACTCCGCCCCCGAGCCTGCCGCCGAGCCCGAGCCCATCGACGACCTGAAGGGCCTGATCCGCGCCGCCAAGGCGGCCTTCCGCGACGCCCAGGCGGCCGCCGAGAAGGCCCAGGCCCGCGCCGACAAGGCCCGGGTGGCCGCCGAGGCCGCCAAGGGTTTCTACGCCCGGCTGCGCGCCGACGGCCGCAAGAAGAAGGCCCGCAAGGCCGAGGGCAAGGCCGACGCCGCCAAGGCGAAGGCCAAGGATCGCAAGCGCAAGGCGCGCAAGCTCAGCGAGAAGGCCGCCCAGGCCGCCGCCCGGCTGGCCGAGCTGCGCAGCTTCCGGCCCGGCGGCAAGTCTAAGTAACTCAAAGAGATTCCACGCGAACACCCGCCGGTCGCCCGCGCGGCCCGCCCCTGGAGGTCACCCTTGCGAACCGTCACCCGTGCCCCGCTGTGGGCGGGCGCCCTGATCCTCGCCGCGTGCGGCGCGTCGCCCACCCCGGAGCCCCCGGCGGCCCCCGCCGCGGCGCCCGTCTCGGCGGCCGCGCCTGCCGCTGACGCAGCCGCCGCCGGCCCGAGCTGGTCGAGCGTCGAGCGCCTGGCCGCCGACTGCGACGCCGCCCTGGCCACCGCCCAGGGCCTGCGCGAGCGCATCGTGAAGAACGAGGGGCCCCGCACGTGGGCCAACACCCTCGAGCCCTTCAACGAGATGTTCCTGGCCCTGGACACCATCGGCGGTGTGGCCGGCGTGGCCGGCGCCATGAGCCCCGACAAGGCCATCCGCGAGGCCGCCGAGGCCTGCGAGCAGAAGCTCAGCAAGTTCTCGAGCGCCGTGGGTCTGGACCCGGCCGTCTACGCCGCCGTGGCCGCCGTGGAGCCCCGCAAGGGCGCCAAGGGCCCCGAGGGGCAGCGCTTCTTCGAGAAGATCATGCGCGACTTCCGCCGGGCCGGCGTGGATCGCGACGAGGCCACCCGCGCGCGGCTCGAGGCCATCGACGGCGAGCTGGTGAAGCTGGGCCAGGACTACGGCCGCGAGGTGCGCGAAGACGTGCGCTTCATCGAGGTGGAGCCCAAGGCCCTGGAGGGGCTGCCCGAGGACTTCGTGAAGGCCCACCCCCCGGGCGACAACGGCAAGGTGAAGATCACCACCGACTACCCGGACTTCTACCCCTTCGAGCGCTACGCCCAGGACGCCGAGGCCCGGCAGACCCTGTACCGCAAGTTCATCAACCGCGGCTTCCCGGCCAACAAGGCCGCCCTGAAGAAGATCCTCGAGCTGCGCCAGGAGAAGGCGAAGCTGCTCGGCTTCCCCACCTGGGCCGCCTACAACGCCGAGGACAAGATGGCCAAGAGCGCCGAGCGCATCGAGGCCTTCGTGGGCGAGCTGGCCAAGACCGTGCGCCCCGTGGCCGACGCCGATCTGAAGGTGCTGCTGGCCCGCAAGCAGAAGGACGATCCCAAGGCCACCCGCATCGAGACCTGGGACCGCTTCTACTACGCCAGCAAGGTCCGCGAGGAGCAGTACGCCTTCGACGCGCGCACCGTGCGCCCGTACTTCAGCTTCCCGCAGGTGAAGGAGGGGCTGTTCAAGCTGTACGGCGACCTGTTCGGCCTGCGCTTCGAGCGCCTGGCCGATGAGCCCACCTGGCACGCGTCCGTCGAGGCCTGGGCCATGTACGTCGATGGCAAGAAGGCCGGCACCTTCTACCTGGACATGCACCCCCGCGAGGGCAAGTACAAGCACGCCGCCGTGTTCCCCATGCAGGTGGGCCTGGCCACCGGCCGCGAGCCCAGGGCCACGCTGGTCTGCAACTTCCCCGATCCCGGCAAGGACCCCAAGGCGCTCATGGAGCACCAGCAGGTGGTCACCTTCTTCCACGAGTTCGGCCACCTCATCCACCACCTCGCGGCGAACCAGAGCCAGTACTTCAGCCTGGGCGGCATCAACGTGGAGTGGGACTTCGCCGAGGTGCCCAGCCAGCTCCTCGAGGAGTGGACCTGGGACGCCGGCGTGCTGCAGCGCTTCGCGAAGCACGTGGACACTGGCGAGGCCATCCCCGCCGAGACGGTGGCGAAGATGCGGGCGGCCGAGGAGTTCGGGAAGGGCGTCGCCACCATGCGGCAGATCTTCTATGCCGCCTACAGCTTCTTCCTGCACAACCGGGATCCGCAGGGCCTGGACCTGGACGCCTTCAGCGCCGAGATGTACGGGACCTACAGCCCGTACCCGCCGGTGCCCGAGAGCCACATCTACGCGAGCTTCGGCCACCTGGTGGGCTACAGCAGCATGTACTACACCTACCAGTGGTCGCTGGTCATCGCGAAGGACCTGTTCACCCGCTTCGCCGCCGATCTGATGAACAACGAGACGGCCACCGCCTACCGCAAGGCCATCCTCGAGCCGGGCGGCGGCCGCGACGCCGCCGACATGGTGAAGGACTTCTTGGGCCGGCCCTACGACATGAAGGCCTACCGGGCCTGGATCACGAAGCCCGCCGTCCCCACGAAGTGATCCGCGCCCACACCGGCCGGGCGGCGAACACGGCCACCAGGCTGACCGCCAGCGCCTTCGGCGAGGGGGCGCCCAGCCCGGTGTTGGCCACCAGGTAGATGCCCACCGTGAACGCGGCGCTGTAGGCACCGATCACCCAACGGGGGCTGGGGGCCCACAGCCCGATCAGCCCCGCCAGGCCCACCATCCACAGGCCGTCCAGCACCCGGCGCATCCACACCGCCGGGGCGTTGATGTGGTGGATGCGCGCCCAGCCCCGGGCCACGCTCGGCCCCAAGCCGCAGCGCTCTTCGCCGTCCACCGTCAGGCACATGCCGTCGTACAGGGTGTGCACCATCAGCGTGTGGGGCCCAGGGCTCAGCGAGGTCATGGCCCGCATGGTGGCGCCGCCAAACCCCAGCGCGATGCCCCGATCGGCGAACAGCAGCTCCAGCTCGCCGCGCTGGCTTGCCAGCTTCACCAGCGTGCGCTCCTGCCCGCTGCGGATCTCGAAGACCGTGGTGCGCTTGGGCTCGGGGACGGGTGCCTCGAGCACCAGCCGCAGGGGCCAGCCCTCGCCCAGGCGGGCGGGCAGCCGCCCGCGCAGGGCCCCGGCGCGGATCACGGTGCCGCCGATCTGCACTTGATGGATCTTGCCGTCCCAGCGGCCGTTGCGGCCGGGCGGGCGCAGCCTCACGGCGTAGGGCCCGCCCTGCAGGACCGGCTGCGCCAGCCACGCCTCGGCGGTGATCAGCGTGATGGCCGCCGCGAGCCCCAGGCTGGCCGCCAGTCGACCCGGGGGGCGAGTGAGCAGCCAGGGCACGCCCAGCCCCAGTCCGGCGCCCAGGCCGTTCATGGCCACGTCCCAGGGGTTCGTGAACCGGCCGGGGATGATGAGCTGCGCCAGCTCGATGCCGGTCGAGAACAGCACCCCCGCCAGCAGGGCCCGCCACCAGCGGACCCGCATCAGCCCCATCCCAATGCCCACCGGCAGGAACAGGATGATGTTCGCCAGCCGGTCCGCTGCGCCCAGGGACTCGGGGTTGCCCTGAGGCCCCCCCGTGGGCTGGGGCTGAAGCGTCGCCATCGCCACCAGCACCACGCCCACCGCCAGGACCCACTGACCCAGTCGCTTTCGACTCACCTGGGAGGCCGGGGGAAGAACGCCGGGGTGCGGGCGGCGTAGTCGCGGTATCCGGGGCGCTGCATCATGCGCTTCTCGAGCAGGGGCACGCCGCTCACTTTCATGAGGAAGAACACCATCAGCGCGGGACCGTACAGCGAGACGGCGCCGGCGGGAACCCCGAGGGCGAGGACCCCCAGGCCGAGCCACACCAGCGCGTCGCCGAAGTAGTTGGGGTGGCGGCACCAGGCCCAAAGGCCCTGGTCCATGATCCGCCCCCGGTTGGTGGGCTCGGCCTTGAAGGCGCGGAGCTGGGCGTCGGCGGTGGCTTCGAAGTACAGCCCGCCGGCCCAAATGGCAGCCCCGAGCCCGTCCCACGCGGTCCACGCCGCCGGCCCGGGCGACAGCACCGCCAGGTACACGGGCGCCGCGATGAGCAGGTTCAACACCGCCTGCAGCAGGAACACCGTGACCAGGCTGCGCAGGGGGAACCGGGCGCCGTGGCGGGCCCGCATGGCCTGGTAGCGGGGGTCCTCACCGTGCCCCCGGTTGCGCCGGTGGATGTGCCAGCCCAGCCGCAGGCCCCACAGGCTCACCAGGCTGCTCACCAGGGCCGCCCGGGGCGGCCAGCCCTGGCCGGCCGCGAAGGCCACCCAGGCCCCCAGCGCGAAGGCCGGGCCCCAGAAGCGGTCCACGAGGCTCGCGTCCTGCAGCCGCACGCTGGCCACCCACTGCGCCAGGAAGAGCAGCAGCACGGCGCCGGTGGGCCAGAGCAGGGCCGGCCACAACACTTGGGCGAGGGGGAGGGCGGGCATGGGCAACGGATGCCCCGGCGCGGCGTCAGGCCGCGGCGCTGGCCGCCTGCGGGTACAGGGGCAGCAGCTCCACGCCGAAACGCAGATCCGCCGTCGAGCGGATGGGCCGGGACAGGTCGATGCGCGCGTAGGTCTTGCGCCGGTCGTACAGGCCGAAGGACGTGGACAGGCACAGCGTGTGGCGGTCCACCACCTCGACGCCCTCGTCCACCACGTCGTGCCCGTGGATGACCGCGCCGCCGCGCAGACCCACCGAGCGCAGCAGGGCCGCCGCCTGCTCTTCGCTGGCGCCGCGGGACCACAGCAGCGCGCCCAGCGTCCCCTCAGCGAACATGCGGAACAGCTCCACCCGGCGGAAGCCCTCGTAGGACAGGCGCTCATAGGCGGCCAGATCGGGCTCGTGCCCGGCCGGCGCCCCGTGCACCAGCACCAGCCCGTTGGGCGCCACGGCCAGCAGCGGGAACTCGCGGATGAAGCCGTGCATGCGGGGCGCCTCGGCGCCCAGGGTGGCGTCCAGCACCGCCGCCTCGTCGGGGTAGAACTTGGGCACGGGCGGCCCGCCGATGTGGGCGTGCTCGTGGTTGCCCAGGATGCTGAAAGCGCGGGCCTCGCGGGTGTAGCGCTCGAAGTCCTGCAGCAGCGCCGCCGACTGATCCACGTACTCGGTGCCCAGGTGGCTGGGCCAGCGGCCGGGCCCGTTCAGATCGGGCGACGGGCCGTGCACCAGGTCGCCGCAGAAGGCCAGGATGGGGCGGTTGCCGGCGGCCGCCTCCTGCGCGTACAGGGCCTTCATCCGCTCGTAGTCCCGCCAGTTGCCCTGCAGGTCCGTGCAGACCAGCAGGACCCCGTCGGCGGGCAGGTGCGCCACCTTGCGACCCCACACGCGGGACCCCAGGGCGCGGGTCGAGCCGGAATCTCGCATGGGGAACCTCCGAGACCTCATGGGTTGCGATGTCGGCGGTCCCGGGGTCGATCTTTCGCACCCCGGGTCAGTGAGAACTTCAATACCAACAAAAACTCACAAAGGTAAAGCTCTTTACTTTTCCCCTGGAGTCGAAACCCGGGGGGCGCCCTGCTACCATGCCGGCATCGGGGGCTGATCACCCTTGGGGGGACCATCCATGCGTGCAGGAATCCAGGCTGCGTCGGCGGCCCTGTGGATCGCCGTGCTGCTCTTTGTTGGCAGCGGCTGCGACGATGTGAACGACCGGGTCGGGGTGGTGGACTTCGGCACCCGCACCGACGGACGTGTGGAGCCGCCCGAGGACGCCGCGCCCCGGCCCGATGGGCGCCCCATGCTGGATCAGGGCTCCGACGCGACCCCCGCCGACGCGACCCCCCGCGACGCGGCCCCCGCTGACGCTGGCCCCCCCGACGCCGCCGCCGACCAGGGCGGCATGGATCTGGGCGCCGACATGGCCCCGGACGCCCGCCCGGGCTGCGGCCCCGAGGACTGCGGCCCCGACGAGACCTGCGGCCCCGACGGCCAGTGCATCCCCCGGTGCGTGGTGGGCGGCTGCGCCGACGGCAGCCACTGCAACGCGGCCTGGTGGTGCGAGCCCGGCGGCTGCGCGGTGGACGGCGACTGCGCCCCCGGCAGCTTCTGCGGCCCGGACGGCGACTGCCTGGTGGGCTGCCGGCAGGCCCCCGACGACTGCCCCCCCGGCCAGTTCTGCGGCCCCGACCACCTGTGCCTGCCCGGCGCCCCCTGCGAGGCGGGCGCTCCCTGCGACACCGGCGCGCCCGGCGACTGCGCGCAGGGGACCACCGTGTGCAACGCCGACGGCAGCGGGGCCTGCGAGCCCGCCCGCCAGGCCGGCGAGGAGCGCTGCGGCGGCGGCGATGAGGACTGTGATGGCCGCGTGGACGAGGGCTTCGACCTGGGCGCCGAGTGCGCCGCGGGTCAGGGCATCTGCCGGGTGGCCGGCCAGATCCGCTGCACCCCCGACGGCGACGCCACCTGCGCGCCCCTGGCCGACGGCCCGGCCCCCGAGGCCGAGGCCTGCAACGGCCGCGACGACGACTGCGATGGCACCGCCGACGAGGACTTCGCCGACGTGGGCGCCGAGTGTTTCCTGGGCGTGGGCGGCTGCGCCCGCCCGGGCGTGGTGGTGTGCACCGACGGCGGGGCCACCCGCTGCGACGCGGTGTCGGGCGCCCCGGCCGAGGAGATCTGCGACGGCGTCGACAACGACTGCGACGGCAGCGTCGATGAGATGGCCGGCGGCGGCATCCTGAACGAGCGCTGCTACGCGGGCCCCGACGGCACCCGCGGCGTGGGCGCCTGCCGGGCCGGCACCCGCTTCTGCGTGGACGGCGCCTGGGGCGTCTGCGACGGCGAGGTGCTGCCCCAGCCAGAGACCTGCAACAACGTGGATGACGACTGCAACCGCCTGGTGGACGACGACCTGGGCGGGCCGCTGCTCGAGGCCTGCTACGGTGGCCCCGCGGGCACCGCAGGCGTGGGCCGGTGCGCCGCCGGCACCCGGCAGTGCAGCTTCGGCGAGTGGGGTGCCTGCGAGGGCGAGGTCCTGCCGGGCAACGAGATCTGCGACCAGGCCGACAACGACTGCGACGGCGAGGTGGATGACGGCCTGCCCGGCGGCTGCGCCTGCGATCCGGGCGCCACGCGGCCCTGCTACACCGGGCCCGACGGCACCCAGGGCGTGGGCGCCTGCGCCGAGGGCACCCAGACCTGCCAGGCCGATGGCAGCGGCTGGGGCGCCTGCCAGGGCGAGCGCGGCCCGGCGGCCGAGGCCTGCGACGGGGCCGACAATGACTGCGACGGGCAGACCGACGAGGCCGTGGCGGGGGTGGGCGAAGCCTGCACCCTGGGTCAGGGCCAGTGCGCGCGGCAGGGCGTGCGGGTGTGCGAGGGGCAGGGCCTGCGCTGCGCCGCCGAGGTGGTGCAGCCGGTGCCCGAGCGGTGCGACGGCCTGGACAACGACTGCGACGGCAACGTGGACGAGGTCTTCCCCATCGACGAGGCCTGCCAGGCCGGCGTGGGGGCCTGCGCCCGGGTGGGCGTGACCGCCTGCGACGACGCGGGCCGGGTGGTCTGCGGCGCCGTGGCGGGTGCCCCGGGGGCCGAGCTGTGCAACGGCCTGGACGACGACTGCGACGGCAGCGCCGACGAGAGCTTCCAGGTGGGCCGGGCCTGCGCCGCCGGCCAGGGCCTGTGCCGCGCCGACGGCGTGTGGACCTGCGACGGGGCCGGGGGCGCCGTCTGCGACGCCGACGTGGGGCAGCCCGTAGACGAGGTGTGCAACCAGCGCGACGACGACTGCGACGGCGCCTTCGACGAGGGCCTGGGCCTGGGCGAGGCCTGCCAGGTGGGCGTGGGCGCCTGCCAGCGCGAGGGCGCGCGCATCTGCGGTGCCAACGGCGCAGCGGTGTGCTCGGCGGTGGCGGCCGAGCCGGGCGTCGAGGTCTGCAACGGCCTGGACGACGACTGCGACGGCCAGATCGACAACGGGGTCGAGGACGGCGGCGTGTGCGTCACGGGCCAGACCGGGGTGTGTCGCACCGGCCGGCGCCTGTGCGTGGACGGCGGCCGCGCCTGCGTGCCCGTGGCCCAGCCCAGCGCCGAGGTGTGCAACGGGCTGGACGACGACTGCGACGGGCAGGTGGACGAGGACACCGGGCGCATCGACTGCGGCCAGGGCGTGTGCGCGCGGGCGCTGTCGGCCTGCACCGACGGCGCGCCCACCGTGTGCGACCCCCTGCGCGGGGCCCAGGACCACGAGCTGTGCAACGGGCTGGACGACGACTGCGACGGCCAGGTGGACGAGGACGCCAGCGGCGACGGCCAGCCCTGCGGCAACGGCGTCGGCGCGTGCCAGCGGCCCGGCGTGGCCCACTGCGTCGACGGCGCGCTGGCGTGCGACGCGGCGCCGGGCCAGCCCCAGGCCGAGGCGTGCAACGGTCAGGACGATGACTGCGACGGCCTCACCGACGAAGAGGCGGTGGACCCGGACGAGCCCTGCTTCAACGGCGTGGGCGCCTGCCGCCAGGCCGGCGTGCCCGCCTGCGCCGACGGCGCGCCGGTGTGCGTCGGCCAGGCCGGCGCGCCGGGGGTCGAGGTCTGCAACGGCGCGGACGACGACTGCGACGGCCAGGCCGACGAGGGCTTCGGCGGGCAGGTCTGCGGGCAGGGCCAGTGCCGCCGGAACCTGGCGGCCTGCGACGGCGGCGAGGTGCCCGCCTGCGACCCCTTCGCGGGGGCCGAGCCCGAGCGCTGCGACGGCGTGGACAACGACTGCGACGGCGTGGTGGACGAGGATCCCAGCGACGTGGGCGGCGCCTGCCAGTCGGGCCTGGGCCTGTGCCGCACCGCCGGGCTGACGGTGTGCGTGCAGGGCCGGGTGGTGTGCGGCGCCGGGGCGGGGGAGCCTGCCCCCGAGACCTGCAACGGCCTTGACGACGACTGCGACGGGCAGGCCGACGAGGACGCCGTGGACGCGGGCGACGCCTGCTCCGCGGGCACCGGGGCGTGCGCCCGCGCGGGCGCCGTGCGCTGCGTGGGGGCCCGCTTGGTCTGCGACGCGGCCCCTGGCGCGCCCGGGGCCGAGGTGTGCAACGCCCAGGATGACGACTGCGACGGCACCACCGACGAAGGCCTGGGCACCGTGGCCTGCGGGCAGGGCGCCTGCGAGCGCGATCTGCCCGCCTGCGTGAACGGCGCGGCGCCGGCGTGTGACCCCCTGGTGGGCGCCGGGGCCGAGCAGTGCAACGGCCAGGACGACGACTGCGACGGCGCGGTGGATGAGGACGCCGCCGGCGTGGGCGCCGCCTGCCGGGCGGGCCAGGGCCTGTGCGCCGCCGACGGCGTGCGGGTGTGCCAGGACGGCGCCCTGCTGTGCGACGCCCAGCGCGGCCAGCCGGCCCTGGAGGCCTGCGACGGCGCCGACAACGACTGCGATGGGCTGACCGACGAGGGCTTCAACCTGGGTCAGGCGTGCCAGGGCGGGGTGGGCGAGTGCCGCGCCGTGGGCCAGGTGGCCTGCGCGGCCGACGGCACCGCCACCTGCGACGCGCCGCTGGGCCAGCCCGTGGCCGAGCAGTGCAACGGCCTGGACGACGACTGCGACGGCCGCCTGGACGAGGGCACCGGCGGCGACGCCTGCGACACGGGTCAGCTCGGCGTGTGCGCGGCGGGCGTCGACCGCTGCCAGGGCGGCGTGCTGCGCTGCGACCGGCAGGGCCAGCCGGCGGCCGAGGCCTGCGACGGGCTCGACAACGACTGCGACGGCGTGGTGGACGACGGCCTGGGCACGGTGCCCTGCGGCGTGGGCGCCTGCGCCCGTGACCTGCCGGCCTGCCCCGATGGCGCGCCGGCGGTGTGCGACCCCCGCCAGGGGGCGACCCCCGAGCTGTGCAACGGCGTGGACGACGACTGCGACGGCGCCACCGACGAGGCCCCCACCGACGCGGGCGGCGCCTGCGCGGTGGGCACCGGCGCCTGCGAGCGCTCGGGCCGCACCGTCTGCCAGGCCGGCGGGCTGGTGTGCGACGCGGCCCCCGGCGCCCCCACCCAGGAGCTGTGCAACGGCGTCGACGACGACTGCGACGGCCAGGTGGACGACAACGTGGCCGGCATCGAGCAGTGCACCGCGGGCGTGGGCGCCTGCGCCCGCACCGCCTTCCGCGAGTGCGTGAACGGCGCCTTCACCTGCCCGGCGCAGGCGGGCGCCCCGGCCGCCGAGATCTGCAACGGCCAGGACGACGACTGCGACGGCGAGCTGGACGAGGGCTTCGGCAGCACGGTGTGCGGCCTGGGCCAGTGCCGCCACGCCGTGCCCAACTGCGACGGCGGCCAGCCCGAGGCCTGCGACCCGCTCCAGGGCGCGCAGGCCGAGCGCTGTGACGGCCTGGACAACGACTGCGACGGGTCGGTGGACGAGGACGCCCCCGGCGCCGGCGCGGCGTGCGCGGCGGGCGTGGGCCAGTGCCGGGCCGACGGGATCACCGTCTGCGCGGGTGGCCAGATCGCCTGCGGGGCGGTGGCCGGGCAGCCGGCGGCCGAGCAGTGCAACGGCCTGGACGACGACTGCGACGGCACCACCGACGAGCAGGCGGCCGGCGTGGGGGTCGGCTGCAGCGTGGGCACCGGCGCCTGCCAGGCCCAGGGCCAGCAGATCTGTGACCTGGGCCGGCTGGTGTGCGACGCGGTGCCCCTGCCGCCGGGGCAGGAGATCTGCGACGGCATCGACAACGACTGCGACGGTCAGCGGGACGAGGCCTTGGGGACCATCACCTGTGGCGACGGGATCTGCCGCCAGGTGGTGGCGGCCTGCCAGAACGGCCAGCAGACCGTCTGCGACCCGCTGCTGGGCGCGCAGGACGAGCAGTGCAACGGCTTCGACGACGACTGCGACGGGCAGATCGACGAGGGCTTCGGCACCCAGCGGTGCGGTCAGGGCGTGTGCGCCCGCGACCTCCCGGTGTGCCAGGGCGGCCTGCTGGTGCAGTGCGATCCGCTGGTGGGCGCCAACGCCGAGGTCTGCAACGGCCTGGACGACGACTGCGACGGCGTGGTGGACGACGGCATCGCCGCCGAGCCCTGCAGCGACGGCGTGGGCGCCTGCGCCGCCGTCGGCGTGCGGCGCTGCGTGGCCGGCGCCATGACCTGCGACGCCCAGGCCGGCGCCCCCGTGGCCGAGGCCTGCAACAACCGCGACGACGACTGCGACGGCCGCACCGACGAGGCGCCCCTGGCCGACGTGGGCGAGGCCTGCGAGCGGGGCATCGGCGCCTGCCGCGACGTGCAGCCCACCCGCTGCGAGGCGGGCTTCGAGATCTGCCCCGCGGTGGCGGGCGACCCCAGCCCCGAGCTGTGCGACGGCCTGGACAACGACTGCGACAACGCCATCGACGAGGACGGCCCCGACTGCGACGGCAACGGCTTCGGCGACGCCTGCGACCTGCTGTTCAACCGCGCCGTCGACTGCGACGGCAACCAGATCCCCGACGCCTGCGACATCGCCGAGGGTCGCGCCGAGGACTGCAACGGCAACGGCGTGCCCGACCAGTGCAACAACGACGGCGCCGACTGCGTGCCCGACGTCACCCCGCCCGTGGTGGACCTGTTCCTCCAGGGCAACGTGGTCAACGCCGGCACCACCATCCAGGTGGTGGTGCAGGTGGGCCCCGACGACAGCGGCATCGCCGAGCGCGGCCTGACCCTGGACGGCCAGCCCGTGGCCCTGGACGGCTTCGGGCAGGCCTTCGTGGAGCTGGCCAACCCGGGCTTCCACGAGTTCGTCGGCTACGCCGTCGACGGCGCCGGCAACCGCGGCGAGGACCGCGGCACCGTGCGCGTGCTGGATCCCAACGACGTGCTGCCCCCCGAGCTCACCCTGCACAGCCCGCCCAACGGCCAGGTGGCCCAGGGCGTCATCGCCTTCGTCATCACGGCGACGGACGAGAACCTGACCCAGTGGC
Organism: Myxococcales bacterium; assembly: GCA_020633555.1. Lineage (GTDB taxonomy): Bacteria > Myxococcota_A > Bradymonadia > UBA7976 > UBA1532 > JACKDL01. Next base: position 53,921 of record JACKDL010000033.1, read on the forward strand.
AGCTCAGTTGGGGCCCCCAGGGCGATCCCGGCGCCGTGCTGCTGGCCCAGGGCGACCAGAACGTGGTGCAGCAGCAGGTGGCCACCCTGGACACCGCCGGCCTTGCCGCCGGCCGCTACGACATCCGCCTGAGCGCCCAGGACATCAACGGCCGCGGCCTGCTGCTCACGGGCTTCTTCACCATCCAGGACTGCGCGCCCCAGCCCGAGATCTGCGACAACCGCGACAACGACTGCGATGGCGCCGCCGACGAGGACTTCGCCGGCCTGGGCCAGGCCTGCACCGTGGGCCAGGGCGCCTGCCAGGCCGAGGGCGTGCTGCGCTGCCTGGGCGACTTCAGCGGCACCGCGTGCGACGCCGTCGAGGGCCTGCCGCAGATCGAGCTGTGCAACACCCTGGACGACGACTGCGACGGCCGCGTGGACGAGCGCTGGCCCGTGGGCCAGGTGTGCACCGCCGGCGTGGGCCAGTGCGAGCGCCAGGGCAACATCCGCTGCACCGCGAACGGCGCCGACGCCACCTGCGACGCGGTGGCCGCGCAGCCCGTGGCCGAGCTGTGCGACGGCCTGGACAACGACTGCGACACCGACATCGACGAGGGGATCCTGGGTTGCGGCGTGGACACCCCGCCCACCGTCGACATCGTGGCCCGCCCCGAGATCGTCGACGGCCCCGGCCTGCCGGTGGAGATCAACGTGCTGGCCGACGACAACGTGGGCGTCGTCTTCCTGCAGCTCACCATCGATGGCGTGGTCAAGCCGCTGGACGCCGGCGGCCAGGCCATCCACATCTTCGACCGGCCCGGCCTGTACACGCTGGTGGCCATCGCCCGCGACGCGGTGGACCAGGAAGACACCGCCGAGCTCGTCGTGCGCGTGCTCGACCCGTTGGACCAGTCCAACCCCTTCGTGGACTTCTACGAGCCCCGCCCCGACCAGGTGGTGGATCGCGAGATCGCCATCCGCGGCGAGGTGCTCGACGAGAACCCGGTGCTCTGGCGGCTGACCTACGGGGCGCCCGGCAACAGCGGCGCCAACCTGCTGGCCGAGGGCGACGACAACATCGCCGGCGAGCTGGCCCGCTTCAGCCCCGATCTCATGCCCAACGGCTTCGTGGAGCTGCAGCTCTACGCCGAGGACGTCAACGGCCGCGCCAGCGGCGTCGTGCGCCGCTTCGTGCTCCAGCGCTGCCAGGCGGTGGCCGAGATCTGCGACGGCGCCGACAACGACTGCGACGATCTGGTGGACGAGGGCCTGGTGGGCTGCGCCGGCGACGAGGAGCCGCCGGTGGTCAGCCTGTTTGTGCCCGCCGACGTGGTGAACTCGGGCACCGCCCTGGACGTGCAGGTGAGCGCCGTCGACAACATCCGCGTCGACAGCCTGACACTGACCCTGAACGGCGCGCTGCTGGCCCCCAACGGCGCCGGCGTGGCCCGGGTGCTGCTCGACCAGCCCGGCCGCGCCCACTTCGTGGCCACCGCCATCGACGGCGCCGGCAACATGGACACTGCCGAGCACACCGTGCGGGTGCTGGCCCCCGGCGACGTGGACTTCCCCGACATCACCCTGCACAGCCCGCCCAACGGGGCCAACCTGGACGCCCCCACCGCGGTGGTGGCCACCCTGCAGGACGAGAGCCCCTGGCAGTGGTGGCTGTACCAGGGCACGGCGGCGAACCCGCAGCAGACCCTGGTGGCCACCGGCTTCGACAACGTGGACAACGCCGTCATCGGGGTCATCGACCCCGCGGGCCTGGCCGAGGGCAACTACGTCTTCCAGATCGTCATGGAGGACGCCAACGGGCGCACCCGCACGCTGACCGCCAGCTTCGTGGTGGCGGCCTGCGAGCCCGCGGCCGAGGTGTGCAACCTGGCCGACGACGACTGCGATGGCCTCATCGACGAGACGTTCCCCGACGTGGGCAACCCCTGCAGCAACGGCACCGGCGCGTGTCAGGCGGCGGGCGTGGTGCGCTGCCGCGCCGACTTCGCCGGCACCGTGTGCGACGCCGTGCCGGGCGCCCCGCAGGTCGAGGCCTGCACGGGCGACGATGACGACTGCGACGGCCGCACCGACGAGGGCTTCGCCCTGGGCGTAGCCTGCAGCGACGGCGTGGGCGCCTGCTTCCGCCAGGGCCAGACCGTGTGCAGCAACGACGGCGCGGCCGCGGTGTGCAGCGTGCAGGCCGGCGGCCCGCAGCCCGAGGCCTGCAACGGCCAGGACGACGACTGCGACGGCGCCACCGACGAGGACGTGGGCGCCCAGCCCTGCGGCCAGGGCCAGTGCGCGCGGGTGCTCGACACCTGCGTGAACGGCCAGACCGTGCAGGTGCAGTGCGACCCGCTGCTGGGCGCGGTGGCCGAGCTGTGCAACGGCCTGGACGACGACTGCGACGGCGTCATCGACAACGACCCCACCGACATCGGCGAGCCCTGCGCCGTGGGCGTGGGCGCCTGCGCCCGGCAGGGCACCATCCAGTGCGACGGCATCGGCGCCCGCTGCGACGGCGTGCCCGGCGACCCCGCCGCCGAGCTCTGCGACCAGATCGACAACGACTGCGACGGCCAGACCGACGAGGGCGAGGTGTGCCCCGACGTCACGCCGCCCCTGGTGGCGCTGGACCTCGACGACGCCACCGTCTCCATCGGCCAGCCCGTGACCATCACCGTGTCGGTCACCGACGATCGCCGCCTGGGCGCCGTGACCGTCACCGTGGGCGGCCAGGCCGTGCAGCTCGACCAGGACGGCCAGTACGTCTTCGTGCCCCAGGCCAACGGCGACGTGCTGGTGGTGGTGGTGGCCACCGACGAGGCCGGCAACCAGACCCGCGAGGAGGCCACCATCGAGGTGCGCGACCGGCGCCCCGTGGCCATCGTGGACGTGCAGCCCGGCTTCATCGACGAGGGCGACAACCACGCCACCCGCGTGACCCTGGACGCCTCGCCCTCCACCGGCGGCAACCTGACCTTCGCGTGGGATCTGCCCAACGCCACCGTGGTGGGCGGCGGGGTCGATCAGCCCACCGTCGAGGTCACCTGGTCGGGCGCCGTGGAGCCCCAGTGGTTCCTCACCGTGCGCAACGCCCAGGGCCAGGACGTCACCGCCGGCGTGGTGCCCCTGAACCGCGCGCCCTTCGCCCGCATCGCCGGCGATGGGGTGGTGGCGCTGGGCCAGAACCACACCTACGACGGCCGCGCCAGCGAGGATCCCAACGGCGATCCGCTGAACTACCGCTGGACCCTGGTGCAGCGCCCCGAGGGCTCGCAGGCCTCGCTGGGCGACGCCGCCGGCGACCAGGCCACCTTGCTGCCCGATCTGGCCGGCCGCTACCGCCTGCAGCTCGAGGTGGACGATGGGCGCCTGCCCGCCGAGCCGGCCATCAAGGACGTCTTCGCCACCTCGCCCGATCTGACGCCGCCCCAGGTGCAAATCGGCTTCGACCCGGTGGACCCGCAGGCGGGCCAGCCCGTGCTCATCCAGGTGCTGGGCAACGACCCCGCCGGCATCGCCACCCGCCGGCTGACGGTGGACGGCCAGGACATCCCCCTGGACGCCAACGGCGAGGCCACCTTCGTGCCCCCCGCCGACGGCCGCTATGCGGTGCGCGCCGAGGTCACCGACCGGGCGGGCAACCTCACCGTCGAGGAGGTGGCGCTGTTCGTGGCCGCCCCCGCCGCCGGCGCGGCGCCCACCGTCACCATCAGCGCCCCGGCCGAGGCCGCGGGCGTGCGCCAGCTCATGGAGGTGCGCGGCACCGTCAGCGACCCCGACGGCGACCTGGCCTGGTACGGGGTGGCCCTGGCCCGCCGCGGCTCGGGCATCTGGACCACCGTGTTCGAGGGCCAGGACCCGGTGAACAACGGCCCCATCGCCCAGGTGGACGTGGGCGCCCTGGCCGCCGGCATGTACGAGCTGCGGGTGCAGGCCTCCGACCTGCAGGGCCGCACGCAGACCGCGCTGCAGGTCATCGAGATCCTGCCCGGCCAGAGCTTCGGCGGCCGCCGCATGGAGTTCCTGGACGCCACCGTGCGCGTGGCCGGCATCCCCCTGCAGATCCGCCGGATCTACGACTCGGGCGACAAGCGCCCTGGCGACTTCGGCGTGGCCTGGTCGGTGGACGTGGGCGTGGGCGAGGTGGAGGAGAGCAACCCGCCCTATGAGGGCTGGAGCTTCCAGGGCAACTGCGTGTTCAACAACCGCATCGTGCCCACCCAGTCGCACCAGGTGACCTTCTACATCGGCGACGAGGGCTACCGGTTCACCTTCTCGCCCACCTTCAACGGCTGTGGCCTGGGCTACCAGCAGGTGGTGGCGCGCTTCCTGCCCATGCCGGGCACCGACGCCACCCTGCAGGTGATCAACGACACCAACACGCCGCTGCTCATCGGCAACGACCTGTTCTCCGACGACTTCCTCGAGGACTGGCGGCCGGGCTACCGCATGACCCTGCCCGACGGGCGCGTCTTCGACTTCGACCGCGACCAGGGGGCCACCCGCATCGACGACGGCGCCGGCTCGCGGGTGGACATCACCGCCAACGGCCTGATCCACAGCTCGGGCGTGAACCTGAGCTGGCAGCGTGACGCCGCGGGCCGCATCACCCGGATCACGCTGCCCGACGGGCGCTCGCGGACCTACACCTACGACGGCAACGGCGACCTGCGCCGCGCCGCCGACTTCGAGGCCCGCGTCACCCACTTCGAGTACGACGGCGACCACAACCTGCTGACGGTGATCGAGCCCGACGGCGCCGCCCAGCAGTCATGGGAGTACGACGCCACCGGGCGCCTCATCGCCATCGTGGACGCCCTGGGCAACCGCCGTACCCTCGGCCACGACGGCGTGGCCCGGCAGGAGAGCGTGGTGGACCGCACCGGCGGCGAGACCGTGTTCCTGTACGACGAGGACGGCAACGTGCTCGAGATGGTGGACGCGCTTGGCAACCGCTGGGTGAACGGCTACGACGCCGCGGGCAACCGCACGTCCATCACCGATCCTCTGGGCAACGTCACCCGCTTCGAGTACGACGCCAACGGCCGCCAGACCGCGCGCATCGACGCCAACGGCGGCCGCTGGGAGACGGCTTACGACGCCGACGGCCGGGTCACCGAGACCCGCGATCCGCTGGGCAACGTCACCCTCATCGGCTACGACGCCAACGGCTTCCGCGACCGCTTCGAGGACCCCACGGGCGCGGTCACCCAGTGGAGCTTCACCGCCGACGGCCGCGTGAACAGCATCACCAACGCCGAGGGCGCGCAGGTGCAGTACACCTTCGACGCCCAGGGCCGCATGACCCGGGTGGTGGACGCCGGCGGCTTCGCCACCGACATCGTGCCCGGCCCCGGCGGCGCCCCGCAGGTGGAGTCCTTCGCCTTCGAGAGCACCGACGGCGTGGTGCAGGCCCAGATCCGCTACGACCTGGATCCCGACGGCTTCATCGAGGGCGTCACCGACACCAACGGCGCGCGCAGCTTCCTCGATCGCAGCGAGTCGGGGCAGATCACCGGCTTCCTGGCGCCCACCGGCCAACAGATCGACATGGATCTGGACGGGGTGGGCCGCATCCGCCGCCAGCGCGATCCCGAGGGGCGCAGCATTGGCACCGACTACGACGGCGAGGACCGCCTGACGGCGCTGACGCTGCCCGGCGGCCAGCAGGTGCAGAAGGTGTACGACGCCGGCGGCAACCTGGTGGAGGTCATCGGCCCCACCGGCGGGCGCCGGGTGCAGACCTACGACGGCGCCAGCCGGGTGGCCAGCATCGGCAACGGCCAGGACATCCGCGTGGACTTCGGCTACGACCCGGCCGGCAACCTGACCACCACCGACAACCAGGGCGCGGTGACCCGCTTCGAGTACGACGCGGCCAGCCGTCTGAGCGCCATCGTCGATCCCATGGGGCGGCGCACCGACCTCGAGCGCGACGCCGCCGGGCGGATCACTCGGCGGGTCTACGCCGATCAGACCGAGGAGCGGCTGGCCTGGGACGGCAACGGCCGCCAGATCAGCCAGCAGACCGCCCGGGGCCACATCTGGACCTTCGGCAACGCCCCCAGCGGGATGCTGGAGACGGTGACTGATCCCGCCGGCGGCGTCGCCCGCTTCGACTACGATCGCAACGGCCGCTACAACCGGATCACCGATCCCCTGGGCCGCGTCACCACCTACGCGCACCGGCCCGACGGCCGGGTGAAGGCGCGTACGCTGCCGCTGGGCCAGACCGATCAGTACAGCTACCGCGCGGACGGGCGGATGGACGCGTGGACCGATCCGGCCGGCGGCGTGACCACCTATGTGTTCGACGTGGCGGCGCGCCGCGAGATCACTCGCTACCCCGACGGCGCGGAGCGCACTCAGACCTACGACGAGCTGGAGCGCCCCGTCGCCGATGAGACCGCGGCGGGCCGTAGCATCATCACCTGGCTCACCGACGATCAGGTGGGCTCCTGGCGCGACAAGGACGGCCAGCTCGTGATCCAGCAGGCGGACGGCGGGGGGCTGCCCACCGCGGCCCTCACCGATCTGGGTGGCGTGCGCTGGCACTACGACAACCGCCAGTTCCTCAGCGAGGTGCGCGCCGAGGGCGGCCTGACGGTGGCCTACGGCCGCGACCTGAGCGGCCTGGCCGAGAGCGCGGCTCTGCCCGGCGGCGGCACCCTCGCGTGGACCCACGACGCGGCGGGCCGCGCCGACACGGTGGCGTACACCGACGGCGGCGGCCTGGAGCGCTTCGCCGCCGCCCGCACCTTCACCCAGGGCCTGCTGACCCGGGTGGTGGAGGACGACGGCCGCGCGGTGGACTACACCTACGACAACCTCGATCGCGTGACCCGCGAGGTCATCACCGCCGTGGGCGGCGGGGTCGAGGCCATCGAATACACCTACGACGCCATGGGCAACATCACCCAGCGCACCGACGGCGGCGGCGCGCACGCCCTGCAGTACGACGCCAACGACCGCCTGCTGGACGACGGCGCCTGGCAGTACCAGTACGACGCGCTGGGCCGGCTGAGCGAGCGCACCCAGGGCGGCGTCACCGAGCGCTTCACCTACGACGGCGCCGGCCACATGGTGGGCTTCGAACGGCTGGGTGGGCAGGCCACCGCGGTCACCTACGCCTACGAGCACGACGGCCTGCTGCGCAGCCGCACCGAGGCGGGCGTCACCACCCGCTACCTGTGGGACCGCGGCGGCGCCCACCCGCGCCTGCTCGAGGAGCGCAACGGCGACGGTGAGCTGGTGCGCCGCTACGTGTGGGGCGACCAGCTCGTGGGCTACTGGGACGCCGCCGAGCAGGCCTGGCACACCGTGGTGGTGGATCAGGTGGGCACCGTGCGCCTGGACGAGGGACCGGGCGGCCGGCAGCGCTTCGAGTTCGACGCCTACGGCCGCCGCCGCTCTGCCGCCGCGCCCGTGGGCCTGGGCTTCGCGTCGAGCTGGACCGACGCCGCCTCGGGCCTGGTGTACATGCAGCACCGCTGGTACTCGCCCGACATGATGCGCTTCGCGCAGCCCGACCCGAAGCCGGCGGTGGCCGAGGATCCGCGCACCCTGAACCGCTACGCGTACGCGGTGGGCAACCCGGTGCACTTCAGCGACCCCACGGGCGAGTTCGGCCTGCCCAGCATGTCGGTCACCGTGGCCATCGTGGGCATCCTGGCCACCGGCGCGACCATGTTCGGCATCGGCTGGCTCACCGGCGCCAACAGCAGCACCGGGCCCAAGAACTGGCTGCAGGCGCTGTTCATGGCCTTCACCGGCAAGCTGTTCGACGACAAGACGTGTGTCATCTGGCCCACGGTCAGTGTGTCGGCCTCGGCCGGCGCCTTCTCGAGCATCACAGCCGGCTTCGATGTGTTCCACTACAACGGCGGCGGGCCTTGGGACGGCAAGAACGCGCTCATGCTCACGCTGGGCCTGGGCTTCGAGTTCAGCGCCGGCGCCGCCGGGCCGGGCGTGGGCGTGACCATCGCCAAGCCCATCCCCGGCATCGGCTGGAACCAGCAGACCCCCGGCCACTCCGAAGGCTGGGGTCTGGCCGCCGGCCTGTCCTCGGGCGCCATCGGCAACCTCAGCGCCTCGGCCAGCTTCGGCGTCGGGCTCGGCGGCGCCACCTTCGGCTTGGGCCTGAACCCCACCTACAAGAAGGGCGAGAAGCAGCTCTACGGTTTGGCCATCGTGCCGAACATGGGCTACACCATCGGCACCGTCACCGGCGGCAACGGCGGCCTGCTGGGCGGCGCGTCGCTCCACCTGACCATGACCGTCTACATGGGCCGCCTGTTCGGGTGGGACCCCAACTGATGATCCACCGGGCCCGGGTGGGCGCCCGCTGGCTCCCGGCCGCGGTCGCCCTGGCACTCACCGCCTGTGTCCCGCTCCCGTACGCCGCGCCGCCCGCCCAGATCCACGTGGGCGGCGGCGGCGCCTTCGGCGACACCTCGCGGGGTGTGTTCCGCCTCCAGGCCGACCTGGCCCCCTTCGGCTACTTCGGTGCCATCCAGCGCGCCTGGGACGTGCGCGCCGGCTATCTGTTGGAGGCCCACAGCGGCGACCGCGGCACCCGCCACGGCGCGGCGCTCGCCGGCGACTGGTACCTGAGCCACCCCGAAGGCCTCACCGGCGGCCACCGCCTGGGCCTTACGGCGCAGGGGGTGTGGCGCACCGACGCCGTAGGCGGCGACGGCGGCCTGCTCTGGCAGTTCGTCGTGCCCACCGGCACCCCCTTCGCCGAGCTGAACCCGCCCGGCAGCGACGACGACATCCAGTTCCCCCAGCGCAGCGAGCACGAGCGCGACGACCCCAACACCGACCCCCCCGACTTCGTGCCCTACAGCCAGCATGACGACGGCGACGACGGCGATCAGAACGTGGGCATCATCGGCTACGCCGCCGGCGAGCTGGGCGTGGGCCTGCGCCTCACCGGCGGCGTGCGCCGCCTGGACCAGGGCACCACCGAGTACCTGGCCATCGCCGGCCTGGACGTGCGCCTGCCCGCGTCGTTTGGTGTGCTGCTGTTGTGGCTCACGGATTGAACGGGCCCGGCGCGGGGCCCGTGGCGCGGGGGCCCGTGGCGCGGATCACATGTAGAAGATCACGATCGGCTCGCCCTCCTGCTCGCGGTGCACCTCGCAGGCCTGCAGCAGGTCGTGGGCGCAGTAGTACCGCCAGCCGTCGCCCGCGCCGTACTTCGCGTCCACCGAGCCCCCGTCCAGGTCGGGCGCCTCCCACGGCTCGGGGTGCCCCAGCTTCTCGCCCAGCGCCGCGTAGTAGGCCCGCAGCGGCGCCTCCAGCAGGCGCACATGCTCGGCGCCCAGCTCCACGCCCTCCTCGTCGACATCGCCGTCGATCAGGGGCCGGAAGGCCAGCATGAACGCGGCCTTGTCGGCCCCGCTCAGCCCCTCGGCGATGGCCCCCAGCACGCCGCTGATGGCGCTCATGCTCTTGTCCTCGCCGCCGTACTCGCCGCACTGCACATACAGGCCGCCCATGGCTCACCTCCCGCGTGGTCGTGCCCGCAGCTTGCCCGCCGCGGGGTGACATTGGCGAGCCCATTGGTCATCTGGGGTGACCCGCCGCTCAGGGGGCGCCCACCCCTCGACGTTGCCGCCCCCGTCGGGGCATGATGCCCCCTTTTGTGACGCCCGCCCGCCAGGGCGACGAGGTTGGCCCATGACCACCCCCCGCGAACCGCTCGAGGCCCTGTTCGACGCCCCCACGCTCGACGCGTGGCGCGCGCAGGTGGACGCCGCGCTCAAGGGCGCGGACTTCGAGCGCACGCTGGTGAAGCCCACCCTGGACGGCATCGCCATCCAGCCCCTGTACACCCAGGCCCCCGCGGCGCCCACCGGGCTGCCCGGCCTGGCCCCCTTCACCCGCGGCAGCGCCGCCGCCCCCCGGGTGGACGCCCGCGTGTTGCACGCCAGCCCCGGCCTGGCCGCCGAACACCGCGAGATCCTGACGGATCTGGCCCGCGGCGCCGACAGCATCCACCTGCGGGTGGGCACCCCCAACCGCGACGGCCTGGCCATCCACCGGCTGCACGACTTCGAGCGCGAGCTGCAGGGCATCGACCTGGCCCGCACCCCCATGGAGCTGGACGCGGGCCCCTTCGGCGTGGCCGCCGCCGCCCTGTACGTGGCCGCCGTGCGCCGCACAGAGAACGCCCGCCCGGCCCGGGGCGGCGGCTTCGGCGTCGATCCGCTGGGCACCATCGCCGCCGAGGGCTGCCTCACCGGTACCCTGGCCGACGCCCTGGCTCGCCTGGGTCGCCTGGGCGGCTGGACCCACGCCCGCGACTTCGACTGGGTGTGGCGCGCGGCCACCGTGGACACCGGCGTCTACCACCTGGCCGGCGCCACCGACGCGCA
>JACKDL010000034.1 GCA_020633555.1 Myxococcales bacterium
GATCTGCTGGCCAGCGCCGCCGCCCTGCCGGCGCGCGCGGCCGCACCGCAGGCGGCGCCCACGCCCGCCCCGCAGGTGCAGGCCACCCCCGCGCCCACCCCCGCCCCGTTTGGCGAAGCCCCGGTCTTCGAGCCGCCCACGACGCCGCTGCCTCGGCTGCCGGCGGGCGTGGATCCCACGCCGGCGCCGCCCGTGCGCACCGCCACGCCCCTGCCCGGGGTGCTGCACCACGAGGCCCACTTCGAGGAGGCCTCGCTGTCCGATGAGGCGCCGTCGGAGCAGGCGCCGCCCGAGGCGTCGCTGGCCGCAGAGGCCTCGCTCGTCGATCACGCCCACGAGCAGGCCTTCTTCGACGCCGAGCACGATCCCCACCACGACCTGTACGGCGACGAGCTGGCGCACGAGCCCATCCCGAAGGCGGCCTGGCTGGCCATCGGGCTGCTGGCGGTGGCCATCCTGGGCGGCGGGGCCTACTTCGGGCTGCGGGACACCATCGAGCCCATGCCCGAGGTGAAGGACGCGGTGGACAGCCGCTGGCACACCAAGGTGCTGGAGCAACGGCCGAAGCTGGCGGGGGTGGCGCCCATCTCGGCGAGCTGGCGCCTGCCGGACGGCCCGGCGGCGCCCCCGTCGCAGGCGGCGCCCCCCTCGGCGCCCGCGTCGGCGGCCCCGGCCGAGGCGCCCACCGAAGCACCCACCGAGGCGCCCACCGAAGCGCCCGAGAAGGCGGACGACGCGCCCGCGCCAGCCGACAAGCCCGAGCAGGCAGCCGACAAGCCCGCGAAGGCCGGCGACAAGCCCGAGAGAGCCGTGGCCGAGGCGCCCGATCCCGTCGACGCGCTGAAGGCGGCGCCGGCCCCCGCGGGCGACTTCGACAAGGCGCTGGCCGAGGGCCTGGCCCACCACAAAGCGCGGCGCTATGCCAAGGCGGCCAAGGCCTTCGAGTCGGCGCTGGCGGCGCGGCCCAACAGCGATCTTGCGCTGGTCGCGGCGGCGAAGACCTACCTGATGACCGGCGAGGACGGCAAAGCGCTGAAGGCCGCCCAGCAGGCGGCGAAGGCCAACCAGAACAACGCCGACGCCCACCTGATCATCGGCAACGTGCACCAGGAGCGGGGCGAGAAGGAGGCCGCCATCGAGGCCTACAACCGCTACCTGAAGCTCGCCCCCACCGGCGAGTACGCCCGCGAGCTCGAGGCGGTGCTCGAGACCCTGAAGTGAAGATCCTGGCCATCGAGTCGAGCTGCGACGAGACCGCCGCGGCGGTGGTGGAGGACGGCCACCGGGTGCTGGGCGAGGCCGTGGCCACCCAGGTGGACATCCACCGCAAGTACGGCGGCGTGGTGCCCGAGCTGGCCAGCCGCAACCACGTGGTGGACATCGTGCCCATCGTCGAGCAGTGCCTGGCGGACGCCGGCCTGACGGGGCCCGCGCTGGACGCTGTGGCGGTGACCCGCGGGCCGGGGCTGGTGGGCGCGCTGCTGGTGGGGCTGCAGGTGGCCAAGGGCCTGGCGTACGCCTGGGACAAGCCGCTGATCCCCGTGCACCACCTGGCGGGGCACCTGCACGCGGTGTTCCTGCACCGGCCCGACGAGCCGCGGCCGCCGGGCCCGGCCTTCCCCCACGTGGCGCTGGCGGTGAGCGGCGGCCACACGGCGCTGTACCTGGTGCGGGCGCCGGGGCGGGCGACCATGATCGCCAACACCCGCGATGACGCCGCCGGCGAGGCCTTCGACAAGGTGGCCCGCATGCTGGGGCTGGGCTACCCGGGCGGGCCGGTGGTGGATCGCATGGCCGCCGGGGGCGACGCCAAGGCCCACCGCTTCACCCGGCCGCTGTTCAAGGACGGCAGCATGGACTTCAGCTTCTCGGGGCTGAAGACGGCCGTGCGCACGGTGATCCGCAAGGGCGAGGCCCTGCCCGAGGGGCAGGCGCTGACGGATCTGCTGGCCAGCTTCCAGGCCGCGGTGGCCGACCAGCTCATCGACCGGACGGTGAAGGCCGCCCGGCGCCACAAGGTGCGCGACGTGGCGCTGGTGGGCGGCGTGGCGGCCAACTCGACTTTGCGCGAGGGGCTGCGGGCCGCCCTGGCGGACCGGGGCATGGCGCTGCACGTGCCGCCCCGGCGCTGGTGCACCGACAACGCCGCGATGATCGCCGGCGCGGCCTTCGCCGAGGTCGAGGGGCTGGGCGCCCACCACGTCCCCGCCGATCGGCGGCTGAACGCCACGGGGTCCTGGCCGCTGCCGGCTTGACCCGCCGGGCGGCGGCTGGCTCACTCCACCCACATGCCTGCCACCTCGCCGTATCCGCTGGGCCCCTACCTCTTGTTCAAGAGCCTCAAGAAGGGGGGCATGGCCCGGGTCTTCCTGGCCGTGCGGCGCGATGATCCCGCGCGGTTGCTGGCGGTGAAGACCCTGCTGCCCAAGCTGGCCAGCCAGGGCGTGTACCGCGAGATGTTCGCCAGCGAGGGCGAGGTGGGGCGCCTGCTGCGGCACCGCCACATCGCGCGCACCGTCGATCACGGCGAGGCCGGGGGCACCCCGTACATCGCCATGGAGTACGTGTTCGGCGCCGATCTGGCGGCGGTGAACCGGCGGCTTCGGCGGGATGGGCGCCTGCTGCCCCTGCCGGTGGCGGTGACCTTGGTGCGGCATGTGGTGTCCGGCCTGGCCCATGCCCACGGGCTGTGCGACGACCACGGGCGGCCGCTGGACATCGTCAACCGCGACGTGAGCCCCGGCAACGTGATGGTGGCCTTCGACGGGGCGGTGAAGCTCATCGACTTCGGCATCGCCCAGACCACCATCGACGTGAAGAGCCAGATCGGCACCATCAAGGGGAAGATCAGCTATATGGCGCCCGAGCAGGTGCGCGGGCTGCCGGTGGACGCCCGGGCCGATCTGTTCAGCGTGGGCACCGTGCTCTACGAGCTGCTCACCGGCGTGCACGTGTTCCACGACGAGGGCGACTTCGCGACCATGGAGCGGGTGCGCCGGGCCGAGGCGCCGCCGCCCTCGACCCACCGCGCCGAGATCGACGCCGACCTGGACGCCCTGGTGGCCCGGGCCCTGGCCCGCGAGGTCCACGATCGCCATCCCGACGCCCAGAGCCTGCTGGACGCGCTGGACGCCTGGCTGGCGGCCCACGGCGGCCCGGTGAGCGACGCGGTCGTGGCCGACACCCTGCGCAGCCTGTTCGGGCGCCAGATCGACAGCCTGCGGGCCGACATCGACGGGGCGCTGGCCAAGGCCCTGGGCACGGCGCCGGCCAACCCCGCGGCCCCCGAGGCCTCGGACGGACCCGGCGTGCTGATCCCCGAAGAGGCGCTGGCGGATCTGGGGCTGCTGCAGGCGACGCCCCCGCCCGCCGCCGAGCCGCCGCCCAGCGCCCGGCAGGGCGTGCCCGCCGCGGTGTGGTGGGTGCTGGGCCTGGCCGCCCTGGCCGCCGCGGGCCTGTTGCGGGGGCTGGGGGTCCTTTGAACGCCAAGGTGGGCGAGAAGCGGCGCACGCTGCAGCAGGTGGCGGGCCCGGGGCGCCGCGTGGCCGTGCTGCCCGACGGCCCGGCCTGGCGGCTGCACCTGGCGCTGCTGGCGCAACGGGCCCTCGCCACCGAGGGGCGCGCCGCGGCCCGGCTGCACCACCAGCGCGGGCAGATCTTCGAGCAGGAGCTGGCGGATCCCTTGCGGGCGGGCCAGGCCTGGGCGGCGGCGCTGGCCGCCGATCCCGACTTCGGCCCGGCGCGGCTGGCGGCCCGGCACCTGGCTTTGGAGCTGGCGGATGACGCGCGCCTGGCGGCCCTGCTCGAGGCCGGCGCCGCCGACGACGAGGATCGGGTGTTCCACGCCGCGGTGTGGGGCCTGCGCTGGCCCACGCCCAGCCGCGTGGTGGAGGCCCTGGCCGACGCGGGCGACGGCCCCGAGGTGGTGGCGCTGGGGCTGTTGACGCTGCCTTGCACGGCGCGGCGCCTGTGGCTGGAGGCCCGCGCCGAGGCGCTGCCCCCGGTGGCCCAGGAGGTGCTGGCCGCCGCCCGGATGGACGCGGGGGCCCCACCCGGCGTGGCCCTGGACGCCCTGGCAGCCCAGCACCCGCTGGCGGCCTGGCTGGCGGTGGAGGCGACGGCCGGCGGGGACGCCACCGCCCAGGCGCAGGCACTGGCAGCCCTGGCCCAGCACGCCGAGGGCCCCACCGCGGCCGCCCTGTGGTTCCTGGTGGCCGAGCGGCTGCCGCCCCCGGCCGACGCCGCCTACGCGCGGGCCGCCGAGGGCTCGCTGGACGACGTGATCGCCCTGCTGCAGGTGCTGCGCGCGCCGGCGGGGCCCGCCCGGGCGCAGGCGGTGGCGAGCTGTCGGCTGGAGGATCCCACCCTGCAGGCGGTGCTGGCCCTGCGGCTGGCCCTGGCCCGGGAGCAGGCGGGCGACGCCGACGGCGCCTGGCACGCGGCCCAGTACGCCTGGCGGCTGCGGCCGACGCTGGCGGGCCCACACCTGGCCCGGGCGGCGCGGGCGCAGGGGGCCCTGGGGGACTGGGCGGCGCTGACGGCCGAGGGCCCGCCGCCGGCCGACGCCACGGAGCGCTTCGTGCGCGCGTGCCTGCTGGAGCATGGCCTGGGGGACGCGGCCGCGGCCCGCGCGGTGCTGGGCGAGCCGGGGGAGCTGGGGGCCTCGCTGCCGGCGCTGCGCGCGGCCCAGCGGCTGGCCACCCCCGACGACTGCCGCGCCCTGCAGGTGGAGGCCCGGGGCGCCCGCGCCGAGCGCCAGGGCGACCTGTACCTGCAGGTGGCCCGCGCCTACCTGGCCCAGCCGGACGGCCTGGACAAGGCGCTGACCTACCTGTTCTGGGTGCTGGACGCCGATCCCGACCACCCCACGGCCTTGCGGCTGGCGGTACAGGCCTGCCAGGCCGCCGGCCGCATCGGCCCGCTGGCCGAGGTGCTCACCCGCTGGCTGGCGCTGGTGCAGGCCCCCGCCGACCGGGTGCCGGCCCTGCAGGCCATGGCCGATCTCTTCGAGCGCACGGGCCAGCCCGCCGGCGACGCGGCGGATCTGCTGGCCGAGGCCTTCGCCCTGGCCCCCGACACCCCGGGCCTGGCGGCGGATCTGGAGCGCACCCTGGCGGCGGCGGGGCGGGTCGAGGCCCTGGCCGATCTGTACCGCAGCCGGATGCACGGGGCGCCCGACGGGCCCAGCAAGGCCAGCCTGGGCCTGCGGCTGGGCCTCTTGCTCGAGAGCCACCTGGCCGACGCCGCCGCGGCGGCCGAGGCGTACGCCGCCGCGCTGGCCGCGGGCCCCGATCCCGACACCCGCGCGCGGCTCGAAGGGGCGCTGGCGCGGGTGCGGCCGGACGAGACCGAGGAGCACACGCTCACCGACGTGGGCGGGGGCGGTCCGGAGTTCGACGTGCCCCTGACCGATCCCGGCGAGCAGCCCGGATCGGCCGCCGAGGAGTTCGAGGCCCTGCTCACCCGGCACTCCCAGGTCACCCAGACCCTGGACCTGCCGCCGCTGGCGCCGCCGGCGCCGCTGCCTCAGATCGAGCGGGGGGCCGCGGCCCCGCCCGAGGATGAGTCGTGGTCGGCCGAGCCCCCGGCCCCGCAGGCGAGCGTCACCGACAGCCTGAGCGAGTTCCTGGGAGAGGAGGTCAGCCGGCCCGCCGAGGCGGATCCGGCCCGGGCTGCCGTGCGCCGGCGGCTGGCCAACACCCGGGCCCGCGCCAGCGGCGGGGTGGCCTGGCCGGGCCGCGAGCTCTCCACCGTGGACGCGGCTGTGGCGGCGCTGGAGGCCGCCGAGGATCCCACGGGCCGCTTCGAGGCGGCCTGCGCCCTGGGGCGGGCCTACGAGGCGGCCGGAGACGCCCAGTCGGCGCTGCGGGCCTGGCGCGAGGCGCTGGCCTGGCAGGCGGGCGCGCCCGAGCCCGAGCGGCACCTGGAGGCTTTGTACCGGCAGACGGGCGCCCGGCTGCCCCTGGCCGAGCTGCTGGCCGGGCAGGCGCACCGGACGGCCGATCCGGCCCGGCGCCGGGCGGTGCTGGTGGAGGTGGCCCGCATCCACGCCGAGGATCTGGGCGATCCCGGCGCCGCCGTCGACCACCTGCGCGAGGCGCTGGCGGCAGGCGGCCCCGATCCCGCCCTGGCCCACGCCTTGGCCGAGCACCTGCGGGCCTGCCAGCGCTGGCCGGAGTACCTGGAGGCGCTGGCAGCGGCGGGCCGCACGGCCCCCGATCCCGACGACCCCGAGTGGACCCTGCAGGTGGGGCGGATTCACCTGTACGAGCGGCGCGACGCGGCCGCGGCCCTGCCCTACGTGGTGGCCGCGGCGCGGGCCCTGCCCGACCGGGTGGACGTGGCCGCCGACGTGGCCGAGGCCCGCGCCGAGCTGGGCCAGGTGGACGCGGCCGTGGCCCTGCTGGAGCAGTGCCTGGCGGGGCTGGTGGGCCGGGGCTGGGCGTCGCAGCGGGCCACGCTGGCGCAGCGGCTCGCCCGCCTGCTGGAGCGAGCGGACGGCGATCCCGAGCGGGCCCGGGCCGCCTGGCGCGCCGCCATCGAGGACGGCGTGCGCGAGCCGGCGGTGCTGGACCGCTGCGAGCGCCTGGCCACCCAGGCCCACGACTGGGACACCCTGGCGGTGGTGCTGCAGGCGGCCCTGGACGAGGCCGAGGCCCGGCGCGCGCCGGCGAGCGAGCAGCGCGACCTGGCGGTGCGCCTGGGGCACGTGCTGCACCGGCGCCTGGACCGCCCGCGCGAGGCTGCCGAGGCCTACGCCCGCGGCTACGCCCTGGACCCCAGCGACGAGCAGGTGTTCCGCGCCGCCCGCGGCCTGGCCGAGCGGCTGGGGCTGACGGCGGTGCAGGTGCCGCTGTACCGCACCTGGCTGGCCCATGCGGCCCCCGAGGCCCCGGAGCGCCTGGGGGTGGGGCTGGCGCTGGTGACCGCGCTGGAGGAGAGCGAGGCGCCCGACGAGGCCGTGGCCGAGGTCGAGGCGCTGGCCGCCGACTTCCCCACGGTGCCCGCGGTGGCCAACGCCCGGGAGCGGGTGCTGCGGGCCGCCGGCCGCTGGGACACCCTGGCGCAGCTCTACCGGGTGGGCGTGCTGGAGGCCCCCAACGACGAGGTGCGCGCCGAGCGGCTGCAGCGGCTGGCCCACGCCGAGGAGGTGGGCCTGCGGGATCTGGCCGCCGCCACGGCCACCTGGCGGCAGGTGCTGGCGCTGGCCCCCGAGCACGCCCGCGCCCTGGCCGCCATCGCGCGCCTGCTGGAGGCGCAGAAGGCCTGGCCCGGCCTGCTGGAGGTGTCGGCCGCCCAGCTCGCGGTGACCCCCGAGCCCCGCCGCCGCGCGCAGGTGCTGTTTCGCATGGGCAGCCTGCTGGAGACCAAGCTGGGCGACCTGGCCGCCGCCGCCGAGCGCTACCGCGAGGCGGTGGCCGCCGATCCGCGCTGCTTCCCCGCCCTCCACGGCCTGCGGGACCTGGCCGCCCAGGCGGGCGACTGGGCGGCGGTCATCGAGAACCTGCGGGTGGAGCTGGGCCTGTGGGACGACCCCAAGGAGCGGGCCGCCGTGCTGGCCCGCATCGGCGAGATCGAGGCCCGCAGACGCCACGATCAGGCCGCCGCCCTGGCCAGCTACCGCGAGGCGCTGGCCACGTGGCCCGAGAGCGTGCCCGCCGCCCGCTACCTGGCGGACCGGGCCTTCGCCGAGGGGCGCCACGCCGACGCCGCGCCCCTGTTCCAGATGTTGTGCAACCAGAAGCTGGAGAAGTGGCCCCGGGGCGACCGCGCCGATCTGTTCTGCAAGCGGGGCGTCACCGCCCACCGCCTGGGGCGCAGCCGCGAGGCCATGGAGGCGCTGAAGATCGCGCTGGAGTTCGATCCGGCCCACCTGGACGCCCTGGAGGGGCTCATCGACGCCGCCGGTGAGCCGCCGCTGGAGGAGGATCGCGCCGCGGTGGACGGGGCCCTGGCCGCCGCCCGCGCCGCCGCCCCCGCCGAGGCCGCCGCGCTGGCCCACCTGGATCGGCTGACGGGCCGGGCCTTGGAGCGCCGCTTCGCCCTGGAGCCTGCGGCCGAAGCGTACGCCCGGGCCGCCGCCGCCCAGCCGGCGGATCTGGCCATGCTGGCCCCGCTGGTGGCCCTGCACGTCACCTGGCGCGCCTGGCCCGAGGCCGCCGCCGCGCTGCGGGCCTTCAGCGACCGGTACGCCCCCGCCGCGGTGGAGGACGCTGACGCCCGCCACCGCTGCGTCGAGGCCTTGATGCGCGAAGGCGCGCTGTGGACGGATCTGGCGGGCGAGCCCGCCCGGGGCGCGGCCTGCTTCAAGCGGGTGCGCGTGCTGGCCCCGGAGCGCCACGACGCCGCCTGGCGGCAGGCCGAGTGCCACGTGCTGCAGGGCGACTTCGCCGAGGCCCGCCGGCTGATGCGCGCCGTGCTGGCGCCCACCCGCGCCATCCCACCCGCCGATCACGCGCAGGCCCTGTTCTACCTGGGGCGCATCGAGGCGCTGGGCTTCGGCGACGAGGCCGAGGCCGAGCGGCAGTACCGCCGGGCGCTGGACGTGGATCCGCGCCACGCGGGCGCCCTGCTGGCGCTGCTGAAGGGGCTGGACGCCCGGGGGGACGCCGAGGGCCTGGCCAAGGCGCTGGCCCGGGGCCGCAGCCGCATCGAGGCGGTGCCCGAGGGGCCCGCCGCCGCCGCCCTGCGCACCTTCGCCGCCGGCCTGCACCTGCGGGAGGGCGAGCTGGCCAGCGCCCGGGCCCTGCTGGATCCCATGGCCTCGGGCCACGGCCCCGGCTTCCGCGCGGCCCGGTTCGCCCTGGTGCAGATCCACGAGCGCGCGGGCGACGGCCGCGGCGCCCTGCGGCCCCTGCTGACCCTGCTGGACGACGACGTCACCGACGTGGACGCCCTGCAGACGCTGGCCGAGCTGCTGGCCCGCCAGGGCGACCCCGAGCGCCGCTTCCAGGTGCTGAGCGTGCTGGCCCTGTTCCGGGCCTTGGACGCCGATCAGCGCGCCGAGCTGGACCGACTGGCCCAGGGGGCCCGCAAGCGCCACGAGCGGCCCCGGCCGCTGCCCGATGACGTGCTGGCCCACCAGGTGGTGCACCCGTCCTTCAACAGCCCGCTGGTGCGCCTGGCGGGGCTGTGCGCGCCCCAGCTCGCCGCCCGCTTCGACCCTGGCCCGCGCCCGATCCTGGGCCCCGACACGGCGGTCACCCGCCGGCACCCGTTCGCGTTCCGGCTGCGGGCCCTGCAGGTGCTGCTGGGCGTGGACCGCTTCCAGCTCCACTTCGAGCCGGCCTATGGCGAGCCGGTGGGGGTGTGGCCCGGCGATCCCGCGCTGGTGGTGCTGGGCGGCCCGGCCCTGGAGGCCCCACCGGCCGAGCAGGTGGGCCACGTGGCGCGGGCGCTGTTCTACGTGCGCAGCGGCCTGGCGGGCCTGTTCAACCTGGGCTACCGCCGCCGGCTCGCCCTGTTCGGCACGCTGGACGCCCTGTTCGTGCCGGGCGCCGCCGAGATGGACGCCGCGCAGGCGCTCATCGACGCCGTGCCCGACGCCGTCGCGGCCGAGATCAAGCGGGTGGTGGACGCCACCGGGCGCATGACCCTGCCCACGGCCTTCACGGGCGAGGCGGTGATGGCGGGCGTGAGCGCCAGCGCCGATCGCGCCAGCCTGCTGGCGGGTGGCGAGCTGCGCGCCGCGGCCGAGGGCCTGCTGCGCACCGCCGAGAGCGGCGCCGACGTGCCCGAGGGCGACGATC
Organism: Myxococcales bacterium; assembly: GCA_020633555.1. GTDB lineage: Bacteria > Myxococcota_A > Bradymonadia > UBA7976 > UBA1532 > JACKDL01. The sequence goes on from JACKDL010000034.1 coordinate 9,750, forward strand.
TGACCTGGGCGGTGCGCAGCGCGCCCCGCCTGCGGGATCTGGTGAAGTTCGCGCTGTCCGAGGCTTACGGGCAGGCCCGGCACGCCACCGATCTGGCGATCCCGCGCGATTGATCGGACAGTAGCCGCGATGGGGACCAAGAAGCTGGAGCTGTCGGCGCGGACCGTCGAGGACGTCACCTTCCTGAAGCTGAAGGGCGTCATCGACGAGGACAACCCGCTGGCCGGGGCGCTGAAGCGGCTCGAGGGCCGCACGGTGGTCATCGACCTGGCCGACGTGCGCCGCATCAACTCGTGCGGCGTGCGCGACTGGGTGAACTGGCTGACCGACCTGGACCGCGCCGGCAAGCAGGTGCTGCTGGTGAAGTGCAGCCCCACCATCGTCAACCAGCTCAACCTGGTGAACAACTTCATCGGCCGGGCGATGGTGAAGAGCTTCTTCGCCCCCTACTACTGCGGCGGCTGCGACCGCGAGCAGCTCGAGCTGCTGCAGGTGGAGGACTTCGCCGGCCAGGGCCGCCCCGCCGCCCCGGCCGTGCGCGGCCGCGGCTGCACCCAGACCCCGTGCCAGATGGCCTTCGACGACATCGAGGAGGCCTACTTCGCCTTCCTGCCCCGCGGCGCCGGCCAGGTGGTGGATCAGCGGCTGGTGGCCCACATCAACGGCCTGTCGCCCACCATCCAGGAGCGCATCCGCCGGCTGGACAGCGTCGAGGAGACCAGCGGCGAGACCACCCGCAGCTCGAGCGCCCAGTACAGCCCGCTGACGGTGACCGCCACCGGGGTCAGCCTGGCCCGCGACTCGGTGAACGTGCTGGGCCCGACCGGCGCCCCCGAGGCGCCCCCGGCGCCCGGCCGCAACAAGCTCACCCTGGGCCTGACCGTGGCCGCCCTGGCGTTGGCCGGCGCCATCGCCGCCTACGTCTTCTTCGTCGCCGGGAAGTCATGAGCGGCCCCCACGACGACGACGCCCTGGGCCGGGTGCGCGAGATCGGCGCCGCCATGGTGGATCCGTGGGTGGTGGTGGGCCCCGATCGCACGGTGCGCGCCTTCAGCCCGGCCTACCGGGCCCTGTTCGATCGGGCGCGGGCCCGCAAGCTGCTGGGCAGCGCCTGCTGCGAGCACCTGAGCCTGGGGGTGTGCCAGGGCGGGCACTGCCTGGCGAAGCGCTGCCTGGCCGAGGGCCCCCAGCGCTACGACGAGATCGATGGGCAGCTCGCCGACGAGGCCGAGCCCCGCACGCTCATCGCCAGCGCCGCGCCGGTGCAGGGCGAGGGCGAGCCGCTGGCCCTGCTGGTGCTGCGCGACGTGAGCGACGCCGCGCAGGTGCAGCGCAAGTACCGCTCGATGCTGGACGAGGCCGCGCGGGAGCGCACCCGGCTGGAGCAGACGGTGGCCCGCCGCACCAAGGAACTGAAGGACGCGCACATGGCCCTGAACCGGCTGCAGCAGGAGCTGGTGCGCTTCCGGAAGGGCCTGTTCGGCTGATGGCGATCCGCGTCCTGAAGGGCATGCCCCTGAGCGTCAAGCTCATGGCCACCACCATCGCCCTGCTGCTGTTCACGGTGGGCCTGTACGGCGCCATGAACCTGCAGGACCTGAGCAAGGTGTTCGACGCCTCGCGGGCCGAGCAGCAGCTCCGCGTGCTGCAGTCCGTGGCCACCGACGCCCAGAACGTCACCGACGCCCTGGGCGGCACCGCGGGCGTCTTCGCCAGCGGCGCCCAGTACGGCGATCTCACGGCCCTGCTGGAGCGCCTGCGCAAGCAGGATCCCCGGCTGGTGTACGCCCGGGTGCTGGAGGGCGGCGACACCCCCGTCAGCCAGGCCGGCGACGCGGCGGGGGCCCGCGCCGGGCTGGCCGTGGGCGAGCCGCCCCCCGGCGTGTCGCTGGAGAAGGCCGAGGCCGACGGCACCACCGTCAGCTTCCTGTACCGCGACGGCGCCCTGGAGCTCATCGAGATCGCCCGCCCCTGGCAGGCCGGCGACCTGAAGGGCCGCATGGTGGCCGGCTGGTCGGTGGCCGACATCGCCGCCCGCAACGCCGAGATCTCGGCGAAGTTCGGCGAGCGCAAGCAGCAGGCCATCGTGGACGCGGTGCTGGTCGGCGGGCTCATCGTGCTGCTGGGCGTGGTGCTCAGCGTGCTGCAGAGCCTGCGCATCAGCCGCCCCATCCGCGAGCTCACCGAGGTGGTGGAGCGCATCGCCCACGGCGATCTGCACGAGCGGGCCATGGTGGACTCGGGCGACGAGATCGGCGTTTTGGGCCGTAACTTCAACTACATGGCCGAGCGCATCGGCGTCCTGCTCGAAGACACCAAGGAGAAGGCCACCTACGAGAAGGAGCTCGAGGTGGCACGGATCATCCAGGAGAGCCTGCTGCCGGGCAGCCGGGTGCAGCGCTTCGGCGACTTCGAGTTCATGGGCTACTTCAAGCCCGCCAGCATCTGCGGCGGCGACTGGTGGAGCTACGCCGAGATCGCCGACGGCAAGCTGCTGGTGCTCATCGGCGACGTCACCGGCCACGGCGTGAGCTCGGCGATGATCACCGCCGCCGCGAAGAGCTGCTGCGACACCCTGCGCCACGTCACCGAGGGCGAGCTGACGGTCACGTTCCTGCTCGAGGAGCTGAACAAGACCATCTACGAGGCGGCGAACCGCAAGTTCGTCATGACCTTCTTCGCCACCATCATCGACCCCAAGACCCGCACGCTGACCTTCGCCAACGCGGGCCACAACTTCCCCATGCTGTTCCGGGCGCAGCCCAACCAGGGCGAGCCCACCATCGTGCCGCTGGTGACCCGCGGCAACCGGCTCGGCGACGTGATGGAGTCGCGCTTCATGGAGCGCACCGTGCCCTACGCCCCCGGCGACGTGGTGGTCTGGTACACCGACGGCCTGACCGAGGGCGTGGACACCCAGGGCGAGGAGTACGGCGAGAAGCGCTTCCGCCGCAGCATCCGCGCCGCCTTGGATCAGGGGGCCGAGGGCATCCTGAACCGGATCCTGCGCGACGCCGAGCGCTGGTTCGTGGACTTCAACCGGCCCGAGGACGACATCACCCTGGTGGTGGGCAAGTTCGGCCAGCCACCCCGCGGGTGAGCCCCCTGTGATCCCGCTGCTGCTGGCGCTGGCGGGCCTGGCCGCGCCCGCGCCCCGCGCCGAGTGGGCCGTGGGCGCCCGGCTGGGGGCCGGCCTGGCGAAGCTCACCCCCACCGCCACCGGCCGCTTCCCTCGCACCACCGCGCTGCCCGCGCCCAGCCTGGCCGCCGAGGGCCGCTGGGCCTTCCACCCCGTGCTGGATCTGCGCGCCGATCTGGGCCTGACCTTGAAGGGCACCGGCCTGAGCGATCACGGCCACCTGGCGGTGTGGAGCGGCCAGGGCGGCCTGGCGCTGGCCGCGCACCTGGGGCGGCCCACCTGGCCCGTGCGCCCCTGGCTGGCGGTGGGGCCGTACCTGGCCCGCCGGCTGGCCACCACCGGCACCTGGGACGGCGCCCCGCTGGCCGAGCCCGACGCGCCCTTCGTGGCGTGGGACTGGGGCCTGACCACCGCGGTGGGCGTGGACGTGGATCGCTGGGGGCAGCGCTGGGCGGTGGACCTGCGGCTGGAGACGGGGCTGGCGGATCTGGCCAACCCCGCCTGGCCGCCCTTCGCCGAGGGTCAGACGATGCGCCAGCAGGCCCTGAGCCTGGGCCTGGGCTGGCGCTGGGGCCTGTGACCGCCGGGCTCAGCCGCCGAGCACGAACCGCCAACCGGCCAGGGCCTCGTGGGCGTGCACGCGCAGCACGAAGGCGGCGCCGGCGGGCACCTGATCCAGCCCGTCGGGCAGCTCGATGACCAAGGGCTCGACCCCCTCGCGGTCGTAGGTGGCGTGGGCCACGGCGGCCCAGTCCTCGCCCTCCACCCGGTACAGCACCAGGGTGGCGGGGGGCACGCCGCCGGCCTCGTCGGTGAGCCGCACCGCCCGCGCCTGGAGGGCGGGCTCCCAGGTGAACCAGGCGTCCTCGCCCGCCATCAGGCCGCGCTCATCGTCGCTCTGGAACGCCTCGCTGAGGCTCGGCGCCGCCGCCTCGGGCGGGGTGGTCCGCTGGTCGGCGTTCGCGCAGTCCAGATCGTCGAGGCAGTCGTCAGAGCAGGTCAGATCCACGTCGCAGGCGGCAAAGCCCACGGTGCTGCCGGCGTCGGGGTCCTCGGAGGGCGCCCCTCCGTCCTGGGCGCTGCCGCCCATGAAGCCCTGATCCGCCAGGCCTGGGATGGGCTCGGTGTTGACCGCGCAGGCCACCATCCACCCCGAGAATCCCCAAATGATCCAACGTCTTTGCATCGTTGCCCTCCCAGCGACGGCGTTGCTACGGTAGGCCCCCGCACGACGGCGGCGCAAACCTCGTGACCCGACCTGACGATCCGCTGCGCCTTGGTCTGACCGCCCTTCAGGCCGGGCTGATCGATCCAGCGCAGCTCGCCCGGCTGGCCCTCGCCCTGGGCCAGCACCCCGAGCGGACCCTGGCCGATCTGCTGACGCCCCTGGTGGGCCCCGAGGCGGTGGCGGCGCTCCAGACCGGCCAGGGCACCCTGGGCTTCGAGGCGCGGCTGTCGCCCGGCGAGGCCATCACCCTGGCCATGGACACCCGGGACAGCCCGGGCGGCGACGCCGGCGTGGCCCTGGATCAGATGCTGGCCCTGGGCCTGCCCCCCGATGTGTTCGCCCAGCGCTACCAGATCGGCAGTGAGCTGGGGCGCGGCGGGGTGGGCGTGGTGGTGGGCGCGCAGGACGCGCTCATGGGCCGGGTGGTGGCCATCAAGTCCCTGCACGGCGCGGCCGACAGCCCCGATCGGCTGGACCGCTTCGTGGCCGAGGCCCGCACCACCGCCCAGCTCGACCACCCGAACGTGGTGCCCGTGCACGACTTCGGGCAGCTCGCCGACGGGCGCCCCTGCTTCACCATGCGCCGGGTGCGCGGCCGCTCGCTGGAGGCCGTGCTGAAGGGGCTGGCGGCCGGCGAGCCCGAGCTGGCCGCCCAGTTCACCCGCTACCGCCTGCTGCAGGTGCTGATGCAGGTCTGCATGGCGGTGGACTACGCCCACTCGAAGGGGGTGGTGCACCGGGATCTGAAGCCGGCCAACGTCATGGTGGGGGACTTCGGCGAGGTCCTGGTGATGGACTGGGGCGTGGCCAAGGTGGCCGGCCAGAGCCTGGTGGAGGGGCCCGCCGACGAGGCCCCGGTGAGCCTCTCGAGCAGCGGCGGCACCGGCACGCTGCAGGGCGCCATCGTGGGCACCCCCGGCTACATGCCCCCCGAGCAGGCCCGCGGCGAGGTGGAGGCGGTGGACGCCCGCTCCGACGTGTGGGCCCTGGGCGCGCTGCTGTACGAGCTGCTCACCGGCGAGCGGCCGGTGGCGGGCAAGACGGCCCTGGCCATGCTCATCGCCACGGTGCAGGGCGACATCGAGCCGCCCAGCGCCCGCGCCCCCCAGCGGGCGGTGCCTGCGGATCTCGAGGAGATCTGCCTGAAGGCCCTGGCCGCCGCCCCCGCGGACCGCTACCCCAGCGCCCGGGCCCTGCACGCGGATCTCGAGCAGTACCTGGCGGGCACCCGCGAGCAGGCCCGGCGCCGCGAGGACGCCGACCGGCTGGTGGCCGACGGCGACGAGAGCCTGTGGTACATCCGCACGCTGGAGGCCGAGCTGGCGGAGCTGGACGCGCGCCTGGCCAGCCTGCCCCCGCTCACCGGCCAGGAGCCGCAGGACACCAAGCGCGAGCGCTGGGCCACCGAGGATCGCGTCGAGCACCTGCGCGCCGAGCTGGACCGCGCCTTCCACTACGCCCGCGGCAAGTTCCTGCAGGCCACCGAGCGGGTGAGCGATCACGGCGACGCCCGCGCCCGCCTGTCGGATCTGCACTGGACGCGCTACCGGGCCGCCCGGGCCGCCGCCGAGCACCGCGAGGCCGAGGATCACCTGAAGGCCGTGGGGCGCTTCCAGGATCCGCGCTACGTGCAGCGGCTGCGCCGCGAGGTGCCGCTGACGCTGCGCAGCGATCCGCCGGGGGCCCGGGTGACGCTGCACCGGGTGGGTGAGCGGGACCGGGTGCTCACCCCCGACGCGGGGCGGGCGCTGGGCCAGACGCCCCTGGAGGGCGTGCCGCTGCCCACGGGGCGGCATTTGCTGGTGCTGGAGGTCCCGGGCCGCCGCCCGGTGCGGCTGCCCCTGCTGGTCTGGCCCGGCGACGAGCCCGACTTCCACGTGCCCATCCCCCCCGACGAGGTGCTCGGCGACGACTTCGTGTACGTGCCCGCCGGCCACTTCGTGCGGGGCAACGACCCCCACGCCGTGCTGGCCAACCCCGGCGGCCTGGTGCACCTGGACGCCTTCGCCATCCAGCGCTTCCCGGTGACCGTGGGCGAGTACTTCGCCTTCCTGGACGCCCTGCCCCCCGAGCAGGCGGCCCGCCACCAACCCCGGGAGCCGCGGGTAGGCCCGCTGTTCCCGCCGCCGCCGGACGGGCGCTGGCGGGCGCCCATGGTGGATCTGGACGGCGATCCCTGGCCCGCCGACTGGGCCATCTTCTCCATCAGCTTCCACGACGCCGAGGCGTACGCGGCCTGGCGCAGCCTGCGCGACGGGCAGCGCTACCGCCTGCCCACCGAAGACGAGTGGGAGAAGGCGGCCCGGGGCACCGACGGCCGGCGCTTCCCCTGGGGCGATCACTTCCACCCCACCTTCTGCTCGAACCGCACCGCCGTGCCGGGCCACGTCATGCCGCGGCCCGTGGGCCACTTCGCCACCGACTGCTCGCCCTACGGCGTGCGCGACATGGCCGGCGGGGTGCGCGAGTGGACGGACGCCTGGTTCGAGGAGGGGCAGCGGGTGATCCGGGGCGGGGCCTTCAGCCTGTACCCCTTCCTGTGCCGGGTGGCCGGCCGCTGGGGCGCGGGCCCGCACACCACCCAGCCCAACTACGGTTTCCGGCTGGTCAAGAGCCTGAACTGAAAGATGTTTTGGGCAGGCATGTGCCCAGCGCGATCACTCCAGCTCGTTCTTCTTGTACAGGCCGGCCCCGCCGCTGACCGTGCCGTCGGGGCCCAGCTCGCCCACCCGCTCGAAGGTGGCGCGCACGCCGTCGCAGTTCAGATCCCCCAGGGCCCGGGCGGTGAAGCGCTGCCCGTCGCTGACGAACTCGTACTGGTAGCGCAGGGTGTCCTGGGGCGCGAAGCCCAGGGCCTGCCAGGCGGCGTGGGCCCAGGCGTCGGGCGCGGGGGCCCGATCCACCGCCTGGCCCCCTTCGCAGGCGGGCTGCGCGGGGGTCAGCGGCGCCGAGGGCGGCAGCCGCCCGGTGCGGTGGGCGTGCTCGACGGCCCGATCGAACAACAGCCGCAGGTTCATGGTGGCCTCGCTGGTCTTGGCGCGGCGCTGGTACTTCATGAAGGCCGGGATGGCCACGCTGGCCAGCACCCCCACCACGCCCACGTACAGCCCGGCGTCCCCCGAGGCCAGCCGGCGGGTGGCCTCGACGCCGTAGGGCGAGCCGCGGTGGGCGGCCGCCACGTCCACCAGCGTGCGGGTGGCCTTGATCTGGTCGCCGCCCATCTCGGCGCGCATGGCCGCCAGGAAGCCGTCGCGGCCCTTGCCCACGCCCAGCACCGGCCAGCGCACCCGCAGCGTCACCGCCTCGGCGGTGGGCTCCAGCTCGACGCTCAACGGCCCGCGCAGCGCGGCCGTGGTGCCCAGCAGGGTCAGCAGATCCTGCACGGGCCCGGCGCGCACCACCTCAGCGGCCCAGGCGCTGGTCATGCCCGCCAGCGGGTTGCCCACCTGCAAGCCATGCACGCCCTTGCGCCCCAGCACCCCCAGCTCAGCGGGCTCCACCTGTCGCAGGGTGCGGCGCAGCACGTCCGCCGGCGCCAGCGCCACCACCAGGGTGTCGCCCGCCACCGCGTAGTGCAGATCCACCGTCGGCGTGCCCTCGGGGCCGGTGACGCGCAGGGCCCGCAGCCCGGGCCGGCGGGCGTCCACCCGGGCGGTGGTGAAGCCCGGCGGCGTGGCGGCCACGCGCAGCGCCTCCACCAGCGCCGGGGCCTTGCTGGGCGCCCGCAAGCCCAGCAGCAGCACCGGGTGGGTGAAGCCCCCGTCGAAGGTGAACACCAGATCGCCCGACCAGGCCGCGAACAGGGCCTCGGCCGCCGCCTTGACGGGCGCGGGCATGTGCGCGGTCAGCGGCAGCAGCACGGGCGCGAGCTGGGCCGCGTCGAGCCCCAGCTTCAGCAGCAGGCTGTTGGCCCGATCCACCTGGGCCATGCCGCGGCTGGGCCCCTGCGTGGTCGGCACCGCCGGCGCCAGCGCCCCACGGGCCTCGGGCCGCAGGCGGGCCTGCACCTGCAGGGGGGTGTCGCTGTCGCGCACCGTGATCACCGCCTGCTCGAAGGGGGTGCCCTTCAGAGGCCCGCCGGTGATCCGCACGAACACATCGCTGTCGTCGCCCGTGGCCCACGCGGGACGGCCGGGGGCCGCCGTCTGTGGCCCCGCCGAGTCGCAGACGGCGAAGGGCGGGTGCAGCACGCAGGGCAGGGCGTTGCCGGCCACGCTCAGGGTGGTGCCGGTGACGCTGACGGGCAGGCCGGCGGCCTGGGCGGCCTTCACCAGGCTGTCCAGGGCAGGCACCAGCTCGCGGGCGCCGAAGACCACCCGCTCCTGCTCGGTGCCCATGAACACCGCCAGCCCGCGATCGAGGGCCAGCCCGGGCCCCCACTCGCCTGCCCCGGGGATCATGGGCCCCAGCGCCCAGGTGCGCATCGTCTGCACCGCCGCGTCCACCCCGGGCACCCCTCCGAAGTGCATGACCGCCAGATCGGCCACATCCTTGGGCAGCGTGGTGCGGTGCACCACCAGCGCCAGATCCACCTCGGCGGGGGCCCAGGCCAGAATGTCCTTCACCGGGGGCGGCGCCTGGGGGTCCGGCGCCGGGGGGCTGCAGGCCAGGGCCAGCAGGCTGAGCAGGGCGGGCAGTCGGCGGGCTAGCATGGGGCGCATGGTAGCAGCCCGCGGGCCCGTGCGCCCCTGGCCGGGTGTTCCCCCGCCGGGTTGCCCTGCGTCCCGCCGAACACTCAGCCTGCGTCTACGAATGGGACTCGATGTCGACGTTGGTGTTTGCCGGCTCCCCGCATGAGCTCGGTGCCGCCGCTCATCGCAGGAACACCAGCACGTACACCGTGGCCAAGGCGAGCTGCACCCCGGCGAAGGGCAGGGCCGTCTTCACGAAGCCGCCGAAGGTCATGGGCAGCTTGTTCTTGTGGATGATGGTCACCGCCACCAGCGTGGACGCGCTGCCGATGGGCGTCAGGTTGCCGCCCAGGTTGGCGCCGAAGATCACCGACCACCACAAGGACGAGTCGCTGGGGGTGCCCAGGTTGCCCAGGATCTTCGCCAGCATGGCCGCCAGCGGGATGTTGTCGGTGACCGAGCTGAAGCCCGCCGCGCTCACCAGCATGAGGCCGCCGCCCGCCGTCTCGCCCAGGCCGATGATCCAGGCCAGCCCCTTGCCGATCAGGGCCAGCACCTGGGCGTGCTCCATGACGTTGATGACCATGAACAGGGCCACGAAGAAGCCGATGAGGTCCCAGTCCACCGCAGCGTAGAACTGCTTGGGGCTGCTCTTGAAGCGGGTGATCACCACCGCCCCGAAGGCCAGCGCCACGTAGCCCATGCCCAGGTCCTTGATCCACGGGATCACCGAGGCGAAGGCGATGGTGCCGATGAACAGGGCGGTCATGGTGGCCCCGAACCAGAAGCCGGCCCGGCTCTCGACGCCGTCGTTCTCGTCGAAGGCCGCCACCTGCGCCGCGGCCCGCGCCCGGGCCGCCTCGTCGGGCAGCCGGGTGATCTTGAACAGCTTCGCCCCCATCCACAGCGTGACGCCCGTGGCCACCACCACGAAGGGCGCCGCGGCGACGAAGAAGGCGCCGAAGCCGATGCCCGCGGTGGTGCCCACGATGATGTTGGGCACCGAGCTGATGAGGGTGAGCAGGCCGCCCACGTTGGTGAGCAGCCCCTCGATCACCAGGAAGCCCAGCAGCTTGTCCGTGCGCCCCAGCTTACCCAGCGACACGGCGCTCAGGCTGCCCACGATGATCATGGCGGTGACGTTGTTGAGCACCGCCGAGAACACCACGGTCATCAGCCCGTAGGACCACAGCAGCTTCAGGGGGTCGCCGCCGGACTGCTTGGTGAGCCGGATGGCGATCCAACTGAACAGGCCCGTGCGGCTCACCACGTCCACGAAGACGCTGCTGCCCAGGATGATGCTGATGACGCTCCAGTCCACCCCCTGCACGTAGACGGGCACGGGGAGCTGTTCGCCGAAGACGTTCACCAGCGGCCCCACGGGCAGCAGGTGGAAGGCGGCGCCCAGCAGCAGGGTGATCACGGCGAACCCGCCGGCGATCACCGACTTCTTGGCGTGGATCTTCTCTTCGAAGGCCAGGCAGGCGATGAGCGCCACCAGGATCCCGGCGAACAGCAGGGTGATCCACAGCGGCGGCGGCGCGTGGCCGTGGGCGGCCGGGCTGGCGAGCAGGGTCGGGGTCATGGCGCCATCCCCCCTACAGCATCAGCAGCGGGGTGGCCCGCAGCTCGACGGCGAGGGGGTAGGCCAGCCCGTGCATGGCGAGCTGGTCCTGATCCTTGGTCTGCATCACCAGCAGATCCACCCGGTGCTCGCTGAGCAAGCCCTTGTAGGTGGCCAGGTGGCGGCCCTCGGTGACCCGCGCCTGCACGTCCAGCCTGGGCATGCCCTGGGCCAGCGCCGCCTGCACCGAGGCGATGTAGTCCGCCGGCTCCTTCAGCAGGCGCGCCTTGATCTGGGCGCGGGCCGTCTCGGTGTCCAGGTCGGGGAGCTTCGAGATGACCTCCAGGTAGCGCTCGAAGACCGCCGTGTCCTCCACGTGGGCCAGCCACAGGTGCCCGGTGTCCACCACCATGGCCGCCGCCCAGTCGATGAGCCGGCCGCTGGCGTCGCCGCCCAGGTGGTCGGTGATGGCCATGGCCGTGTCGATCTGCCCCACCCCCTGCTCGTAGGCGGCGTGCTCGGGCCGGGGCAGCAACAACACCGGCGCGGCGGTGACCTGGGTGAGCACCTCGACGTGATCGCCCAGGGTGTAGGGCCAGCGCCAGGCGCTGGTGTGCAGGTTGCGGTAGGTGACCACCAGGTCGGGCGCCTCGCTGTCCACCAGCGCCAGCAGATCGCCCACGGTGGTGGCCTCGTCGGCGGTGGTCACCCGCCACGCGGGCTGGGCGTTGCCCAGCAGGCCGGTGAGCACCTGCCGGGCCCGCGCCCCGAAGGCCTCGGCCCGGGCGGCGTGCAGGTCGGTCACCACGAGCACCCGCTGCACGGCCACCGGGGCCGGGGTGTAGACCGCCCGCACGGCCGCACGGAACACGCTCTCGAACTGGTCGAGCTGGGACACCGACGCCACCTCCCTGGGATGCTCTGGCGGGCGCAGGATGGCACGGCGCCCCCCACCTCTCAACTGCGGGCCACCGCGGCGTTTTCTGGCGCCTCAGTCGCCATCGATGCGAGAACCTTGTAAGAAAGCCGGCTCGCCGCGCCCCTGTGGGGGCGACCGGACGGCGGACGAACGAGGGGGAGCCGCACGCGCGTGCACGCCGAGCTGCCAAGGACGATTGGACGCTATGAGGTGCGTGGCACCGTCGGCGGCGGGGGCATGGGCGACGTGTACCGGGTCTTCGACCCGGTCACCCGCCGCGAGCTGGCCCTGAAGATCCTGAAGTTCAGCTATCCCCGCGCGCTGCACTACTTCAAGCGCGAGTTCCGGGCGGTGGCCCGGCTGAACCACGTGAACCTGGTGAAGCTGCACGACCTGCACGTGGAGGACGGCAGCTACTTCTTCACCATGGAGCTCATCGAGGGCAGCGACCTGTACGTGTGGGTCAACGGCCACAACCGGGTGGTCACCGACACCAAGGTCCTGGCCGAGCCCAAGCGGCTCAAGCGGGTGCACCAGGCCTTCGTGGGGCTCATGCAGGCCCTGGCCTACCTGCACGACAACGGCTGCATCCACCGCGACATCAAGCCCAGCAACGTGCTGGTGGACCGCGGCGGCACCGTCAAGCTGGTGGACTTCGGCATCGTGAAGGAGACCCTGCCCGGCAACGAGGGGCAGAGCCTCAGCCAGGTCTTCGGCACCAGCACCTACTTCAGCCCCGAGCAGAGCGAGACGAGCCGGGTGGACTCGGCCACCGATCTGTACGCGGCGGGGGTGGTGCTCTACGAGCTCATGGCCGGCACGCCCCCCTTCGAGGGCGAGAGCGCCACCGTCATCGAGGCCCACCGCACGCAGCCGCCGCCGCCTCTGCTGGAGCGCGTGCCCGGCACCGATCCCAAGCTGGCCGCCGTGTGCATGGAGCTGCTGCACAAGGACAAGCAGGCCCGGCCGTCGGCGGTCGAGGTGCTCGAGGCCTTGGGCGAGGAGGTGCAGCGCTCCACCGGCCGCACCTTCGACTTCGTGGGCCGCCGGGGCGCCCGGCGCTTCCTCTACGACCGGCTCGAGGACGTGCGGCGCGGCGAGGGCCGCATCGTGCTCATCGACGGGGCCAGCGGCGCCGGCAAGACCGCCCTGGTGGAGCGCTTCACGCAGGAGGCCCACGTCTACTCGGCCAGCGCCTTCACCGGCGCCTGCGTGCACCGCGATCACGTGCCGCTGCGGGGCCTGGACACGGTGGTGGAGCGCCTGGCCGAGGCCTACCGCAAGCAGACGGCGCGGCTCATGCGGCGCATGCCGGGCCACGTGCGCGGCGGGCTCATCGCCGGCTTCACCTTCCTGGGCGAGCTGCTGCCCGTCGACCAGCACGGCGAACCCGGCGAGCGGCCAGGGCTGGGGCTGCGCAGCCTGCTGGCCGGCCTGGCCGAGAAGCGCCTGCTGGTGATCTGCGTCGAGCAGCTCCACCTGGCCGACGAGGCCACCCTGTCGGCGCTGGAGGCGCTGACGGCGGGCGGCGGGCTGCCCCCGTTCCTGCTGCTGCTCACCGTGCGGGGCGACGCCGTGGAGCGGCCCAGCCGGGTGTCGGCCTTCATCGAGCTGCTGCAGGCCCACCCGCGGGCCCACCGGCTCACGCTCGAGCCCTTCGAGCTCGACGAGACCCGCCAGATGGTCGAGGCGGTGGTGCCCAGCGCGCCGGGCTGGATCGCCGAGCACGTGCACGAGCAGACGGGCGGCGTGCCCCTGTTCGTGGCCGAGATGGCCGAGTGGCTGGCCGACGCCCCCGAGGGCGGCGCCCCCACCTTCGAGGAGGCCGTGGCCCGGCGCATCGCCGATCTGAGCGCCGACGCCCAGCAGGTGCTGGCGGCCATCTGCCTGTGCCCGCGCCCCGTGCCGGGCCGGGTGCTGGAGCGGGCCTGCAGCCTGGACGCCGACGGCCTGTACGCCGCCCTGCTGGCCCTGGACGCCGTGGATCTGGTGCGCACCGAGGCCGACAGCCAGGGGCACATCGACGCGGTGCCGGTGCACCTGCGGCTGATGCAGGTGGCGAAGCAGGGCATGGAGCCCGAGGACATCCGCAACACCCACACCCGGCTGGCGCGGGCCTTCGAGCTCGAGCAGGGCTCGGCCTTCGACCTGCGCTACCACTGGCAGCAGGCGGGCCAGCCCCAGCACGCGGCGGCCTTCGCCCGCAGCGAGGCCAAGCGGGCGCGGGAGCGCGGCGAGCACGCCCGCGCCGCCGATCTGCTCAGCCTGGCGCTGAGCGACGCCGCCGATCAGGCCGATCAGGTGAAGCTGCTGGTGCTCATGGCCGACAGCCTGGCCCTGGCCGGCCGCTACCTGGCCGCCGCCACCGCCCTCGAGGACGTGGCGCGCCTGTCCGAAGAAGAGGGCATCCGCTGGCGGGCCCGTCGCTGCCAGCTCTACCTCATGGCGGGCAACCTGGCCGACTTCGCTCGCGCCGCGCAGGAGCTGCCCGAGAACGCCCGGGTCCCCCTGGCGGACCTCCTGCTGCCCCTGGATCCCGCCCAGTCCGAGGCCATGCTGGGCGAGGCCGACACCCGCACCGCCCGGCTGGTGCGCGGGCGCCTGCTGGCGGGCACCCACAGCCGGCGCGCCATCCGCGAGGCCGAGCGGCTGGTGGACTCGGTGGAGGCCTATGGCATCGGCGAGGCCCCGTCCCGGCAGGTGAACTTCGCCCTGGCCCGCGCCGCCGTGTGCATGGCCCAGGGGCGCTTCGCCGAGGCCGACGCCGCCCTGACCGCGGCCCAGCCCAACGTGGAGTACCTGGCGGCCCACGACCTGGGCGGCCTGCGGCTGGATCTGACCCGCGCCGAGGTGGCCCTGGCCCGGGGCCGGGTGGACGCCGCGCGCTCCGCCGCCCTGCCGCTGGTGGTCGAGGCCCGCCGGCGCGGCCTGCTGGGCTTGCGGGCGCGGGCCTGCGTCATCCAGGCGCGGGTCCACCTGGAGGCCGGCGAGCCTCACGCCGCCGATCGCCTGCTGGACGAGGCCGCCCGCAGCCTGCCCGCCGAGCCCGCCAGCCTGCCCGTGGTGGAGCAGGCGCTGGCCCGGGCGCACAGCGCCTTCGCCCGCGCCGATCTCACCGCCGCCGAGCACGGGCTGCACACCCTGCGCAAGGACGAGGCCCTGCGGCCCTTCCTGGGCCGCCGGGAGACCGCCCGGGCCTTCGCCCTGCTGCACGCCCGCATCTGCATGGTGCGCGCCCTGCGCCTGTGGCAGGCCGGGCTGGACGTTACGGCCGCCGCGCGGGTGCTGCGCCAGGCCCGGCTGGCCCTGGAGCGCGCCCTGCCCACCCCCGAGGGCTGGCTGGCCCTCATCGACGCCGTCAGCACCCTGGTGGAGGGCCAGCGCGAGGCCGCCGAGGCTCAGTTCACGACGCTGGCGGGCAGCGCGGGCCGCTTCGACAACGCCCAGCTCGAGGCCCTGGTGCTCATCCTGCTGGCCACGGTGCGGGAGCTGGGCGCGAAGGGCGACGATGACGCCCTGCGGGACGAGGCGGCCGCCCTGCTGGACGAGGCCGGCTCGGCCCTGCCCCCCGAGGCGCGGGCCGTCCAGGGCTGACGCCCCCGACGGCGCTCGGGCGATCAGCGGCGGCGGCGCCGCACCCCCAGCCACCCCAACAGCCCCAGCGCGAGCCACGGCGACGGCGGCGCGCGCCCATCCACCCGGCAGTTGCAGCCATCGTCCCCCGGATCGGCCATGGTGGGCGGGCCCACGTCGGCCGGCGATCCGCCGCCTGCGCCGCCCGCGCCGCCTTGGGGCCCCTGATCGGGCCGGGCGCCGCCCACGCCGCCCATGCCCCCCTGGCCACCGACGCCCCCGGCCCCGCCCTCGCCCCCGGCCCCGCCGGGCAGCGGCTGGCGCCGGAAGGGATCCCCCGAGGGCGCGCCGTCGGTGCAGGTGCCGTCCACGCACCAGGTGCCGGCGGGGCAGTCGATGAAGGCACAGGGCGCGTCGCCGCGGCACTCGCCGTCCACACAGGCCTGGCCCCGCGGGCAGGTCACGCGCACGCAGGGATCCTCGGTGCAGTGGCCCGTGGCCCCGTCGCAGCTCTGGCCCCGGGGGCAGCGGCCGCCGCAGGCGTCGCCCTCGCACTCCCCGTCCACGCAGCGGCCGCCCGCCATGCCGCCCGCGTCGGTGCAGTCCACCTCGACGCAGGCGTCGACGCACTCGCCCTCGCGGCAGAAGCGATCACCCTCGCAGCCCACCCCGGCGCAGGGGTCGGGCCCACAGGTGTCATTCACGCAGCGCTCGCCCTCGGCGCAGCCGGTGTGGCGGCAGGTGGGCGGCACGCACTCGCCCAGCTCGCACACCTCGCCCTGGTCGCAGGTGATCTGGCGGCAGGGATCGGCGCAGCCACCCAGATCGGGATCGCAGCGCAGGCCGGGGGCGCACACCACGCCCGCGCAGGGATCGGGGTGGCACAGCCGCACGCCGCCCCAGGCGTCGCGGCAGGTCTGGCCGCCCGGGCACTCGCCGCTGGCGTCGCAGCGCTCCACGCAGGCGCCCACCCAGCAGATCAGCGTGCCCGGGCAGCGGGCGTCCTCGTCGATGAGCCCGTCGCAGTTGTCGTCGCGGCCGTTGCAGATCTCGGGGGGCAGCTTGCCGCAGACCCCGCACTCGTTGATCAGGCCCTCGTCGCTCACGCCGTCGCAGTCGTTGTCCAGGCCGTCGCAGATCTCGCCGGCGGGCGCCACGCTCTCGAAGCACTGCCCCGACCACATGCCGTCCACGCAGCTCTCGCGGCCCACCCGGCACTGGCCCACGTCGCCGATGTCCACCGCGTCGCCGCAGGGCCGGGTGACCTCATCGGTGGCGCCGTCGCAGTCGTTGTCCAGGTCGTCGCAGATCTCGTCGGCCGGGGTGACGCCGTCGCAGGCGCCCCACTGCGCGCCCACGCAGCGCTCCACACCGGCCACGCACTCGCCCACGTCGCTGCTGCACGGCCTGGCCAGGGGCACGTCGTCGCCGGGCACGTTGTCCACCACCCCGTCGCAGTCGTCGTCCAGCCCGTTGCACACCTCGTCGCGCACGTTGGCGCAGCCGCCGCAGGCGTTGACCACGTTCTCGTCCACGGCGCCGTCGCAGTCGTCATCGATGCCGTTGCAGGCCTCGGCCGGCAGGGGCCCGCAGCCCCCGCAGCGGTTGGTGACCCCCTCGTCGCTGAAGCCGTCGCAGTCGTCGTCGGCGCCGTTGCACACCTCGGCGGGGGGCGCCCCGCACTGGCCGCAGGCGTTGATCACGCCCTCGTCCACGGCGCCGTCGCAGTCGTCGTCCTCGCCGTTGCAGCGCTCGGTGGGGATGGCCTCGGCCAGGATCTCGCTGAAGGCGCGGCGCAGGCCCGCCTGATCCGCCGCCGCGAAGGCGCGGCCGTTGATCAGATCCACCTGCCCCTGGGCGCTGCGGGCGGTGCCGCCCACCCGGGCGATGGTGTCCAGCAGGCCCTGCTGGGCCGGATCCACCGCGAAGGCCACCACGAACACCTTCACGCTGGCCTGGATCTGCACCCCGTCCTGCTCCACGGGGATCTCGCGCAGCGCCAGGGTGCGCTCCAGCAGCACCGGCTGCTGCATGCCCGGCACGCAGGACTCGGCGCCGTCGGTGAGCAGCACCACGTAGGTCTGCCGGCACTGGATCTGGGGGTCCTGGGCCAGCACCTCGGTGCGGAGGTAGCGCTCGGCCAGGCGCAGGGACTCGGCGATGGGGGTGGGGCCCTCGGCCCGCAGCTCGCGATCCACCGGCCAGGCCTCGCGGCCGTCCAGCCAGCTCAGGATGCCGTTCTCGTTGTCGGGGCCGAAGGGCTCCAGCAGCGCGTAGCTGGTGTCGGCCCGGTCCCGGCGCAGCTCACCGTTGCAGAACCCCAGATAATTCAAGGGGTTCTGGGCCAGCCCCCGGTAGCCGGTGAAGGGCTCGCGATCGGTGCCATCGTTGATGGCCGACCCTTCCACCTGCGGGTAGCGCATCAGGCCGAACTCCACCTCGCTGGTGGTCTGCACGATGTCGCTGATGACCTGCTTGGCCACCGCCAGCCGGCTCAGGCCCCCGTTGCCCGGGTACTGCTCGGAGTTGTCCCCCCCGGTGGGCAGCCCGTTGTCCAGGTCGAAGCCCATGCTGCCCGAGGTGTCGAAGATGAGCAGGATGCGCGGCTTGATGTCCTGCGCGGCGGCGGGCGCGGCGCACGCGAACGCCACCAGCAGGGCGAACAGGCTGCGGAACATGGTCTCTGGCTCCCCGGACGGATCCCCGCGCACAACCTAGCAGGATTCGCGGGCGCATACGCCAACACAAAGGGCTTGACTGCGGCTTGCGCATAACTACAATGCCGCCGCCTGTTCGCCCGGTGACAGCACCGTGACGGGCAGCGCGCAGGCGTGACAAACAAGCCGGCTCCGGGGGGGAGCCGGTGGCGTCTCAGCCCCGCGGTGATCGTCCTGATCCCGCGTCAAATGTGCCGGCCCCGAAAGGCCGGTGGCGACCGCCCCGCCCTGCATCAACGTTTTCCGCGCCTGCGGGCGCGAGGAGGCCGAGATGCGTGGATTGCATCGTGCCCTTTCTCTGTTGGCCTTGACCCTGGCCACCCTGTCCTCGGCGTGCACCGCCGAGAACGTCGACTATCGCGCGCCCGTGGACGAGGCGCCCATCGCTGCCGACTCGCCGTCGGCCCTGGCCGTGCTGCGGCTGATCAACCACCCGTCTACCACCTACTCGGTGCTGGACGCCCGGGTGGGCCTGGATCGCCGCGCCGCCATGCGCATCATCGCCCGCCGCGACGGCATGGACGGCCTGGCGGGCACCGCCGACGACCAGCCGTTTCTGGATCTGGCGAGCCTGGACGCCGTGAAGTACGTCGGCGACGCCGCCCTGAACCGGCTGGCCGAGTACGCCCACGCCCACGGCTGGGTGGTGGATGACGCCGCCGCCTACGGGGTGGTGATGGGCATCCAGTTCTCCATGGGCGAGGCGCGCCGCGCCCTGGATCTGGCCAACCGCGCCGACGCCGACACCCTGGAGTACATGATCGGGCTGGCCCCGGACGTGGTGGAGGCGCTGGTCGAGGTGCGCCCCTTCGCTTCGCTGCAGGAGGTCATCCTGCTGAGCGAGGTGGATCAGGCCGCGCTGAAGGCGCTGCGCGGCTGGTGATCCCACCGGGGCCCCTCGGCCCCACGTGACTCGGCACCGCCTCGCCGGTCGGTGGTACAGTGCGGCCCGGACGGACCGCCACCACCACGGGAGGCACACACGTGTTGAGGACGCGAGACTTCGCCCTGGCCGCGCTCACCCTGGGGGTGGGCCTGGCGGCGGGCGGCTGCAAGAACATCGAAGAGGGCCAGGCTTCGCCGGGCGCGGTGGGATCGGCCTGCGCCGAGGGCGCCGACTGCACCCAGGTGCAGGAGCCCACCTGCCTGAAGATGCCCGGCGGCTACTGCTCCGCGGGCTGCCTGGGCGGGCTGTTCGACTGCGACGACCAGAGCATCTGTGAGGAGCTGGGCGACCAGGCCTACTACTGCCTGGACGGCTGCCTGACCGAAAACGGCAACGCCGACTGCCGCGACGACTACCGCTGCAGCGCCCGCCCCGAGATCTTCAACCTCTCGGGCGAGGTGGGCGTCTGCGTGCCCAAGTGCGAGGCCGACGGCGACTGCGAGACCGGCCGCCGCTGCGACACGGGCACGGGCGACTGCGTGCCCCGGGGCGAGCGCAAGACCGGTGAGGGCTGCTCGGGCAACGCCCAGTGCAACGGCGGGCTGTGCCTGCAGTCCGACACCTTCCGCGGTGGCTACTGCAGCTCGCAGTGCGGCAACCAGAACGCCGGCTGCGAGGCCGGCAGCCACTGCGCCACCCTCGAGGGCGCGGCCGTGTGCCTGAGCTCGTGCCAGGCCGACGGCGACTGCCGGGGCGACGAGGGCTACAAGTGCCGCCAGATCGGCACCACCACCGACGCCAACGGCGACGTGCGCGCCGTGAACGTCTGCGTGCCCCGCTGCCAGAACGACAGCGAGTGCGACGACGGCTTCTCGTGCAACCCCCAGACGGGCGACTGCGAGGAGGGCGCCGGCGATCCCAACCCGGCCGGGGCCTTCTGCACCGCCGACGCCGACTGCGCCGACGGCGCCTGCCTGACCGGCGCGCGCTACCCCAACGGCCTGTGCGCCCCGCCCTGCGACGGCGGCTGCCCGGCGGGCACCGCCTGCGGCAACACCCCCGCCGGCCAGCGCTGCGTGGTGGAGTGCGGCGCCGATCTGGACTGCCGCCCCGGCTACGTGTGCGCCGACGGGGGCTGCACCGCCCGCTGCCAGAGCGACGACGAGTGCCCGGGGGAGCAGCGCTGCTCGGGCACCACCGGCCGCTGCTTCGAGGCCGCCAGCGGCGCCAGCGAGAGCGAGCTGGTGGACATCGCCGACGGCGTGGCGGTCAGCGGCACCCTGTCCGAGGAGCTGAGCCTGACCATCGACGAGTCGGTGGTGGGCTTCGCCGTGCTCGCCCAGGGCAGCGGCAGCGATCTGATGATCGTCGGCCAGATGAAGGACCCCAGCGGGCGCACCATCTACGACTTCCAGGACCCCTTCGGCAGCGAGGCGCGCTTCTTCCCCAGCGCCGACTTCATCACCCAGTACGTGCCCTCGAGCCCCCGCTCGGCGCCCCAGGCCGGCACCTACAAGTTCCGCCTGATCAAGGACGGCGGCCGGGCCAACATCAAGGTGCAGGCCCTGCTGAAGCGCAGCGACGGCGCCCCCGAGGGCGGCGTGCTGGACGTGAACTTCTTCTTCGCCGACGCCCCGCTGAACGCCCGCAGCGCGCCCAACGACCAGGCCTTCCAGCAGGCCGTGGACACCATGCGCCAGGTCTACGCCTCGCAGGGCATCCAGCTCGGCGAGGTGAGCTACTGCGACCTGGGCGGCGACAACGCCCGCCGCTACGGGGTCATCGACAGCGTGGACGGCCCCAACAGCGAGCTGAGCCAGATGTTCGCCCTGTCGGGGCGGGCGGGCGACCTGGGCTGCAACCCCGGCCGCGCCCTCAACTTCTTCATGGTCAACGAGATCGTGGGCGGCCGGGCCGGCTACATCATCCTGGGCATCTCGGGGGGCATCCCCGGGCCGCCGGGCCTGCAGGGCACCAGCCGCAGCGGCGTGGCGGTGACCATGTCGGGCTACAGCCGCAACCCCACCCAGCTCGGCCAGACCATGGCCCACGAGGGCGGGCACTACCTGGGGCTGTTCCACACCACCGAGGCCGAGGGCACCGCCTTCGATCCGCTGCCCGAGACCCCGGAGTGCGCCAGCCGCAACGACAGCAACAACGACGGCATCGTCGACTACCGCGAGTGCGGCGGCGGCAAGGGCAGCGAGAACCTGATGTTCTGGGCGGCGGGTGACAACGCCGAGCAGGTCACCGGCGACCAGGGCTTCGTGGTCAGCCGCAACCCGGCTGTGCAGTGAGGAGGGGCGAGATGATCACGCGCGTCACGCTGACGACGCTCGCCCTGGCGGCGAGCCTGAGCCTGCCGGCCCTCGCCCAGGTGCCCACCGCGGGCCTGGATCAGGCGAAGGCCACCGTCGAGGGCTGGTTCATGGGCTACGAGTTCGTGCCCGGCCCGGCCCAGTACAAGGCCGTGGGCCCCGCCCTGGAGCCTGCCCTGGTGAGCCTGGCCCTGGACGCGAGCAAGCACCCCCTGGTGCGGGCCCGCGCCGTGTCGGCCATGGTGAACGCCAAGGGCGCGCTCACCGAGCAGGCCCTGGTGGGGCTGCTGGAGGATCCCGCCGCCGACTCCATGCTGCGCCGCAAGGCCGCCCGGGCCCTGGCCGAGGGCTGGGGCGACCAGCACCTGTCGGTGTTGGTGAACGCCTTCCTGCTGGCCCCCGACGACGTGGCCCTGCGCGAGGGCATCGCCAAGGCCATCCGCGCCCTGGGGCCCGCCGGCTACGAGGCCCGCGACACCCTGCTGCGCCTGGAGAAGGACCGCTTCGTGCGCGGCCTGCTCCTGGAGGCCAAGTCGATCAAGTAGTTCGACTGAAAGAACTTTTCACTTCCCCCCGAGCCTCCCCTATCCTGGGCTCGCCGCGCTGAGGGGTTGCGGCGAGTCCGGGAGAGCAGGGTGTCCACACCCGAGTCGTCCACCATCCTCCAGAGCGGGTCTGGCCCGTCGTGGAGCGGGTCGGGTCCGCTGCCGAGCGGGCCGGCCACCGACGCCGCCACGTTCGGCCGCTTCCAGGTGCTGGGCGAGGCCGGCAGCGGGGCCATGGGTGTGGTCTACGCGGCCTATGATCCCAAGCTGGATCGCCGGGTGGCCCTGAAGGTCCTGCGGGGCGAGGCCAACCGCGGCGAGGCCCGCGAACGCACCCGCCGCGAGGCGGTGGCCCTGGCCCAGGTCAACCACCCCAACGTGGTGCACGTCTACGAGGTGGGCGAGGCCGCCAAGCGGCTGTTCATCGCCATGGAGTACGTGGACGGCCCCACCCTGAAGGTCTGGCAGGCGGGCGATCACGATCAGCGCCGGCGGCTGGAGGTGCTGCAGGCCATCGCCGCCGGGCTGGACGCCGCCCACGCCCGGGGGCTGGTGCACCGCGACGTGAAGCCCAGCAACGTGCTCATCGGGCCCAGCGGGCGGCCGCGGCTCATCGACTTCGGCCTGGCGCGGGCGGGGGCCGGCGGCGAGCTCGACGACGGCAGCGTGCTGGGCAGCGACCTGACCCGCACCGGGCGCCTGCTGGGCACCCCCGCCTACATGGCCCCCGAGCTGATGGACGGCGCCGCGCCCAGCGCGTTGAGCGACCAGTTCAGCTTCTGCGTCACCGCCTACGAAGTGCTGTTCGGCGTCCGACCGTTCCCCACCGACTCGCTGCCGGTGCTGCGGCACGCCATCGAGCGCGGCCTGATGGCTGCGCCCACGTCGAGTGCGGCGGGGCATGAGGCCCTGCTGGCCATCCTGCGGCGGGGTATGGCCGCGGATCCGGCCGCACGCTGGCCCTCCTTGGGGGCGCTGGCCGACGCTTTGGGGGCGCAGCGCAGTGTGCAGCCCGAGGGCCTGGCCCCGCCGCTGTACGTCGCGGTCATGGCCTTGGTCGGCTTCCTGTGGGTGTCGGTGATCTACGCCCTGCTGCCCCGCCGGGCAGACGCCCTGCTCTTGCGCGACCTGGCCACGGCCGGGGCGCTGGCGCTCGGCGTCCGGCTGAACCTGGCGAAGCTGCGCCTGAACACCCAGTGGCGCGACATGGCCCCCACGGTGGCGTGTGGGATGGCCTTCCAGGTGCTGGGGGCGGGCGTCGCGTGGCGGTTCGACGTGCCCCTCGCGGCCGCCTACACCTTGGACAGCATGTGGATGGCGGCCACCTTCACCGCCGGCCACTTCGTCTTGCGCGCCCCCAGCGCCTGGCCCGTGGCCCCGGGCTGGCTCGCCGTCGCCTTGAGCCTGGCGCTGCCCGACTGGGCCGTGGAGCTCAACTTCTTCTTCCCGCTGATGGCCGTGGCGCTCATCGGCTGGACCGAGCGGCCCACGCGCCCGGCCCGCTGAGCGTTCAGGCGCAGAGGTGGCGCAGGACGGGCTGCTCGTCGATACTTTCCCGTTGCACCGGTGATTGGGGGGCGCCATGACCGACGATCGCAGCCACGTCACCCGCCTGCTGCGCGCCGCCACCGCGGGCGACTCGTCGGCCTCGGCGGAGCTCATCGAGATCGTGTACCGCGATCTGCGCCGGCAGGCGCAGGCGCTCATGCGCAACGAGAAGGCCCACCACACGCTGCAGCCCACCGCGCTGGTGCACGAGGCCTACATGCAGCTCATCCGCCAGGACCGCATGGACTGGCAGGGCCGCAGCCACTTCTTCGCCATGGCCAGCACCCTCATGCGGCGGATCCTGGTGGATCACGCCCGCAAGAAGACCGCCGCCCGTCGCGGGGGCGGCGCGCCGAAGCTGTCGCTGGACGAGGGGCTGGGCCTGAGCACCGACAACGAGACCGACGTGCTGGCCCTGCACGACGCGCTGAACAGCCTGGAGGCGCTCGACGGGCGCCAGGCCCAGGTGGTGGTGATGCGCTTCTTCGGGGGCCTGACCGTGCCCGAGGTGGCCGCGGTGCTCGGCGTGAGCACCCGCACCGTCGAGGGCGACTGGGCCATGGCACGGGCCTGGCTGCGCCGTGAGCTCACCGGGCTGGGATGAGCAAGCCCGACTTCAGCGCCGTCAAGGAGGCCTTCCTGCGCATCCGCGAGCTGCCCGAGGCTGCCCAGCAGTCCGCCATCGGGCAGCTGCCCGGGGCGGCCCTGCGGGCCGAGGTGGCCGAGCTGCTGGGCTTCGATGTGGCCGAGACGGCCTTCCTCGCTCCCCGGGCGAGCGAGGAGATCGCCATCCCCCTGGGCGGCGACCGCGTGCCGCCGCCCATCGCCGGCGAGGTGCTGGACGGGCGCTTCGAGGTGCAGGCCCCGGTGACCGAGGGCGGCTTCGGCTGGATCTACCGGGGCCGCGATCGGCAGCGCGACGAGCCGGTGGCCATCAAGGTCTTCAAGCCCATCGACGATCCCGCCGTGGCCGCCGAGGTGGAGGCCGCCTTCCTGCGTGAGGGGCGGGTGCTGGCCCAGCTCCACGCCCAGTCGCCCCATATCGTCGAGTACCGCGACGTGGGCACCTGGCGCGACGGGCGGGGTCAACCCCACCCGTTCATCGTCATGGAGTGGCTGGACGGGATGACCCTGGCCGAGTACGCCCAGCGCTTCCTGTGCGAGGCCGGCTGCCCGCTGCCCGAGGTGCTCGACCTGCTGGAGCCCGTGGCGCTGGCCCTGACCCAGGCCCACGCCGCTGGGGTGGCCCACCGGGACTTCAAGCCGAGCAACGTGCTGGTGGTGGGCGATCCCGCCGCGCCCGACCTGAAGCTGGTGGACTTCGGCGCCGCGAAGGTGGCCGCCGATCGGGCGCGCGGCTTCGACAGCACCGGCGGCGTGGTGGGCATGGTCACCTACCTGTACTCGGCCCCCGAGCTGCTCAGCCGCACCTACGGCGCCACGGGCCCCTGGACCGACGTGTACGCCCTGGCGCTGGTGATCACCGAGCTGCTGCTGGGCCGCCACCCCTGGGCCGGGCGCGACGTGCTGCACATCATGGACGGGGTGCTCGACGAGAAGGTCCGGCCCACCCCGGGCGCCCACGGGGCGGCCCAGCCCAAGGCGGTGGAGGCCCTGCTGGCACGGGCGCTGGCGGTGGATCCCACGGCGCGGCCCCGGGACATGGCGGCCTTCTGGCCGGCCCTGCGCGCGGCCGCCGACGGACGCTCCAAGCCCAGCGCGGGGCAGGCGCTGCGGGGGGTCCTGGGGCGGCTGGTGGGTAAGAAGTAGCGGCTTTCGGCACCGCGCTTGCGGGCTTTGCCGCCGGGCTTCGCCTTGTGGGTACCCAACCCCATCTGGAGCCCGACCCATGCGTCGACTGATGACCGTCCTGGCCGTGCTGGCCCTGTGCATCACCCCCGCCCTGGCCAAGAAGAAGAAGAAGCGCAACAAGGGCGATCAGGCCGAGCAGAGCCAGACCGCCAACCCCGACGTGCACAGCAGCTGGATCGGCACGCTGCAGCACTTCAAGCCCGGCACCTCGGCCAACGACCTGACCAACGCCTACCTGCTGGCGAACCTGACCGAGCTCGCCTACGGCGACACCGACGGCACGCTGCGCCAGTGGGCCTCGGCCATGGGCTGCAGCGACACCCACATCGAGCGCAAGAAGGGCAAGGCCATGATCCTGTGCGGCCGCGACGACGTGGTCATCGCGACGGTGCAGGGCTCGGGGTCCAACACGCGCGATCTGGAGCGGGCCTGCAACGCCGACTACCGCAACAAGACCCTGGGCGGGCGCGTGCACGAGGGCGGCTTCAACCTGTCGAAGGAGCTGCGCGGGGCCTTGGAGAGCTTCCTGGCGAAGCACCCCAACAAGCCGGTGTTCCTGGCGGGGCACAGCATGGGCGGCCTGGCGGCCCTCTACATGGGGGCCCACATGCAGCGGCACCTGCGCCGCTCACCCAAGGCCGTGTTCACCTTCGCGGTGCCGCGCATCGGCAACCGCGAGTTCCGCGGCAACCTGGACTTCGCCCACTACCACTACGCGAACCACGGCGATCCGGTGCCCCTGATGTACCCCGACAAGTTCCCGCCCCACAACGAGCTGCAGTACTTCGACAAGGGGGGGAACCTGCAGCGCGACGAGAAGCCGGGCAAGAGCGCCTTCAACTGGGTCAAGGAGTTCGGCGGCGCCGTCGACGCCGTCCTGAAGAAGGGCAAGACCGCCCACAGCATGTTCGTCTACGTGAAGAACCTGCGGCGCAACCTCTCGAGCGCCGAGCGGGACAAGCTGCCGGAACCCAAGGACTTCTGAGCCCCGCGCCCCCTCAGCGCCGTCGGCTGCCCGCCGCCAACGCCAGGTCCAGCGCGAGCTGGGCCAGCGCCTCGCCCTTCTGCCTCAGCAGCCCGTCGCGGCGCACGTCCAGCAGCCGCCGCCGGGCCCGGCTGCGCACCATCGCCGACTCACCGAGCGCCGTGGCCACCGCCTGGTCGGCCTCGAGCTGCACCCGGTGGCTGCGGGCGGCGGCCAGCTCCATCTCGGCCGCCTCGATGCGGGCCTGGAGCTTCTCGCGGGTGCGCCCGGCCTCGGCCAGCGCCTCGCTGCGCTGCAGCCGATCGCTGACGGCGTCCAGGGTGCTGCCCTCGATGACCTGCCCGATCTCGCCGTCCTCCAGGACCTGGACCAGCCGGGCCACCACGTCGCCGTCCAGCCCTTCGATGCGCTGCTGCAGATCGGCGTCCTGCGCCCGCAGGGCGGCCAGGGCCTGGCGCGCCCGATCCTCCTCGTCCAGGGCCAGCCGCAGCTCGTCGCCGAAGAAGTCCTGCTCGTCGCGGGTGACGTCGATGGCCAGGCCTTGGGCCCCATCGGCCGCCAGCGCCAGATCGGCGTCCAGCTCGTCCAGCGCCACCCGGAGCTGCTCCACGCGGGTCATGGAGCGCACCACCGGGCCCGGCAGGGTCTGCGACTGCCAGCCGCCCTGCAGCAGGCGCTTCAGTCGGCTCTCCAGGGCGTCCACCCGGTGGGCCGGGCCTGCGCCCACCGGCGGCGGGGACGCCAGCGCAGGGAGCGGCGCGCTCACCAGGGTGGGGGCCGGGGTGTCCACGGTGACGAAGGCCTGCAGATCGTTGGCCAGGTCCGACGCCTTGCGGTAGCGGTCCTGGGGCTGCTTGGCCAGGCAGCGCACGATGACCTCTTCCAGCGCCACGGGCAGATCGGGGTTGAAGTCCCGGGGCCGCGGGATGGGCGCGAAACAGTGGGCCTCGGCCAGCGCCATGGGCGTGCGCCCGGTGAAGGGCAGCCGCCCGGTGAGCGCCTCGAAGAGGATGCAGCCCAAGGCGTACAGGTCGGACTCGGGGCAGACGCCGTGGTCCAGGGCCACCTCGGGGGGCAGGTACTCGGGGGTGCCCAGCACCACGCCGCGGGCGGTCTGCACCGCCGTGTGGGGCTGGGCCCCGCGCAGCTTCGCGATGCCGAAGTCGAGCATCTTCACGAAGTCGGGGCGCCCGTCCCGGGTGACGAGCAGCACGTTGTCGGGCTTGATGTCACGGTGGATGATGTCCAGGGCGTGGGCGTGGTCGAGCACGTCCAGCACCTGCAGGGCGATGTCCAGCGCCCGCTCCACGGGCAGGGTCCTGCCCCGCCCGATGAGGGTGCTCAGGGCGGCCCCCTCCAGGAACTCCATGGCGATGTAGGGGCGGCTGTCGGGAGGCGCGGTCTCGCCCCAGTCGAACACGCGGACCACATGCTCGTGATCCAGGCGCTGGGTGGCGCGGGCCTCCTGCGCCAGGCGGCGCTCGGCCTCGATGTTCGCGGGCAGCCCGGCGTTCAGGATCTTCACGGCGGCCGGGCGGCCGGTGCCCACGTTCCGGGCGAACCAGACGACGCTCATCCCCCCGCGGCCGAGCTTGCGCTCGATGAGGTAGTCGCCGATCTGTTGCCCGGTCCGGTCTCTCATTGACGGAGGAAGCGCCCGATCCCGTTGTTCGAGCGGACCCAGACCTCGCCGCCCGGACCCACCTGGATGTCGTATACCGCCTCGCCGGGCAGGCCGTCCACGAAGCCGTATGCGGTGAACGGTCCGCTTTGGGTGGCCGACACGGCCAGCCCCGCGTCGGTGCCGACATAGAGCGCGCCGTCGCCGCCCAGCGCCAGCGCCTGCACCGTGCCGCTGGGCAGGCCGTCACCCACGCCGTAGGTCTCGACGCTGGCGCGATCGGCGCTGATCTTCAGCAGGCCCGCCGCGGTGCCGGCCCACAGGGTGTGGTCGGGGCCCACGGCCAGGCTCAGCACGTCCACCGAGGGCAGCAGATCGGCGCCCAGGGTCTCCCACTCCATGGCGCCGCCGTCGAAGACGCCGATGCCGGCGTCGGTGGCTGCGTACAGCCGGCCGTCGCCGCCCAGGGCCAGCGCCCGGACGTTGTCGCCCGGGAGCCCGCCGCCGGTGCCGGCGCGGTTGAAGGTGCGCAGGCTGTTGCCGCTGAGGAACACCACCCCGCGATCGGTGGCCACGTAGACCTGGTCGTCGGCGGCCACCGCCACGTCGGTGCCCTGCCCGTCCGCCAGCGCGGGGACCTCCTGGAAGATGATCCGCCAGTCGTTCTCGCCATTGCGGCGGCCGACGCCGGCGCCCTGCAGCACGCACCACATGGTGCCGCCGGGGGCGGCCACGTCGCAGGCCACGGGCAGCGCGCTCACGGCCGCCGGCACCGTCACCGGGGTGCGGTTGCCGTCGCCGTCCAGGCTCAGCAGGGTGGCCACGGGCCCGTCCAGCGCCGTGAACATGGGCTCCTGCTGCAGGCCCCGCGTCAGCGAGACGGGCACCCCGCTGCCGCCGGGCAGGCCGTAGTCGGTCAGGTCGCGGGTGATCACCCGCTTGCCGTCGAGCACGGTCAGGCCGCCCGGGGCGTCCTCGTCGCCGCACTGGGCCATGAACAGCTCGCCGGCGTTGTAGCTGAGCACCACCCCGTTGGCGCCGGTGGCGGGGGGCAGGCCCGCCTCGCCGGCGAAGACGGTCATGGCCGCCTGATCGCCGAGCTCGGCGTCCGCCCGGCGGCGCACCAGGGTGCCGGTGGGCTGCTGGGCGCTGCGCGCCGTGCGGATCCACACGTAGGTGCCGTCGTAGGCCACGGCCCACACCGAGTCGGAGCCCGTGGCCTCGGGCAGGCCGCCCACGGCGCGGTACCAGTTGCTCCACTGGCCCGCCTGATCCAGCACGCTCACGCCCAGATCGGTGGCGGCGAAGACGAAGGCGCCCGAGGCGGCCAGGTCGCGCACGTTGGCGCTGCGCAGGCGCCCGCCCACGTTGGTGACGGGCTGGTCGAAGGCCTGCTGGGCCTGATCGAAGACGCTGATGCCCAGCCGCGAGCCGATGAACAGCTTGTTCTGGGCCCAGGCCAGGGCGCGGACCTCGTCGCTGAGGAAGCGCACGCCCACGGTGTTCTGGTTGTAGATCGTCCACTGGCCCTGGCCGTTGCGACGCGCCACGCCGCCGGCGCCCGAGGCCACCCACACCTCGCCGGCGGCGCCGTCGGCGATGTCGGTGATGGTGCCGGGGGGCAGGCCGTCGGCGGCGCCCAGGGTCTGCTGGGGGGTGCCGTCGGCGGCGAAGACGCCCACGCCGTTGTCGGTGCCCACCCACACGCTGCCGTCGGCGAGCTGGCGGATGGCCTTCACCTGCGGGCCCGGCAGGCCGTTGGCCACCTGCACCGAGGCGCCGTCGGCGCCCACCCGGTACAGGCCGCCGTCGGTGCCGTACCACAACGCGTCGCCGATGCGGCGGCCGTCGTTGATGCAGCCGGGCACGTTCTGATCGGGGCCCCAGGTGCTGAACAGGCCGTCCACCTGCACCAGGCCGCGGCCCGTGGCCAGCCAGCGCGGCTCGTCCGCCCGGCCCCACACATCGCGCACGTCCTCGGCGGGCAGCAGCTCGGCCGAGCCGGGGAACAGGCGGCCGTCGGCGTCCACCCGGCGGGCGCCGCCATCGGTGGCCAGCCAGACGCTGCCGGCGTTGGCGGCGGCCACCCCACGGGCGGCGAAGCCCATATAGCTGGCCACCGGCGCGCCGGCGTCGTCCACCTGCACCGCGCCCTGCTCGGCCAGCAGCCAGATGTCGCTGCCGTCGCTGCCGGCGTCGAGCCAGGCGCCCAGGGCGGGCAGGCCCGCCAGCGCGGGCTGGACCTGGCCGTCCACGACGCGCACCACGCCCGCCGCGGTCATCACCCACACCCGGCCCTGGCCGTCGGTGTACAGCGCGCGCACGTCGGCGCTGGGCAACATGCCAGCACCCGTCAGGGTCCAGCCGGCGGGGCCCTGGGCGTACACGCCCATGTCGGTGGCCACCCACAGCGTGCCGCGGCCGTCCACGGCCACGTCGCGCAGCGCCCCCACCAGGCCATCGCCGGTGGGGATGTTGGCCACGATGCCGTCGGGCCGGATGGCCGACAGGCCGCGATCGGTGGCGATCCACACCCGGCCCTGGGCGTCCACCGTCAGGCCGGCCGCGTCGTTGCCCACCAGGCCGTCGGCGTTGGTCCAGGCGCTGGCGCCCTCGTCGGTCACCCGGAGCACACCGCCGGCGGTGCCGGCCACCAGCGCCCCGTCCGCCCAGCCCAGCTCGCGGGCGTCGCGCACGTAGGTGATGGGGGCGAAGCGGGCCACGCACGGGGTGTTGGCCTGATCCACGTTGGGCAGGTACGGGCAGGAGTCGGCGTCATCGGCCACCCCGTCGCCGTCGATGTCCCCGGCGCAGGCGTCGGCCTGATCGGGGTTGGGCGTCCACGGGCAGTTGTCCTTCCAGTCCGGCACCATGTCGCCGTCGTCGTCCAGATCGCAGGCGTCGCCCTTCTGGTCGGCGTCGGTGTCCAGGCCCAGCCGGTCGGCCACGGTGGGGCAGGTGTCGGCCCCGTCCAGCACGCCGTCCAGATCCGTGTCGGCCCGGCGCGGATCGGTGCCCCGGCCCGCCTCGTCCACGTCGTTGATGCCGTCGTTGTCGTCATCGTCGTCGCAGTCGTCGCCCAGCATGTCGCCGTCGAGATCGAGCTGCGTGGGGTTGGCCACGACGATGCAGTTGTCCATGGCGTCGGGCACGGTGTCGCCGTCGCGATCCTCGTCGCAGGCGTCGCCGATCAGGTCCCCATCCAGGTCCGCCTGGTCGGGGTTGCTCACCATGGGACAGTTGTCGGTGTCGTCGGCGACGCCGTCGCCGTCCGAGTCCAGCGGCCCCAGATCGGGCGGCGTCATGTCGATCATCGGCTGCACGTCGGCGGCGTCCACCGCCATGTCCGCCGGCGCCAGATCCGGGTTCGGGGCCGGATCCGCGGGATCGGCGAACTCGTCGAAGTCCAGGGTGCAGCCGGTGGCCAGGACGAACAGGCCGCCGCCGAGAACCAGGTGGCGAACGCGCATCAGAAGGTCCCCCCGAGCTGCACCATGGAGCCGCCGTCGGCGGTGGGCACGATGCCCAGAGAGGTCGAGCCGCTGGAGGCCAGCGGGCCGCTGTCGAAGAGCCACCAGGTGATCCCGCCGGCCACCAGGGCGCCGCCGCCGATGAGCAGCGCGTTGGTCATGAGCACCAGGTTGCTGCCGGTGTCGATGTCCTGCGGCGCGATGGGCTGCCGGTTGGCGCGCTTCTCGGTGAGCTGGTCGTGCAGGTTCTGCGCGGACAGGCCGGTGACCACGCCGCCGCCGATGGCCGCCACGCCCAGGCCGGTGACGACCCAGGGCCAGATGCTGCCCCCGCCGCCGCCGCCGCCGCCGCCGCCACCCCCGCCGGCGATGTCGCCGCCGCCCGACTCGCCCGACAGATCCACCGTGAGGCGCTCGTCCTGGCCAGCCTTGACGGTGACGATCTGCTTGAACGGGCCGAAGCCCGGCTTCATGACCCCGATCTCGTGGTTCCCTGCGGGCAGCCGCAGGGGCTCAGGCAGGGGCGCCTGGCCCACGGGGCTGCCGTTCACCGACACCTGGGCGCCGCTCTCGCTGATGAACAGCGTCAGCGCGCCCACCCGGTCGGTGGACACCAGCCGCAGCGCCACGTTGGCCCCCCGGCCCGGATCCAGCCGGATCTGCTGGCGGGCGGGCTCGTAGCCCTGCTTCTCGGCGATGACCGTGTAGCTGCCCGGCAGGAGCTTGAAGGTCAGCGGGCTGGTGCCCATGGCGCCCTTGGACTTGTCGTCCACGAAGACCACCGCGTCGGCGGGCATGGTCTCGACGCTGACCTCGACGTACTTGTCGCCGATCTGCTGCTTGAGCTCCAAGACCTTGCGCTTCACCGCCGGGTTCTTCGGCGACTCGGGCGCGGCCTGCACGTAGCGCTCGTAGAAGACGATGGCGCTCTGCACGTTGCCGGCCTTCTCGTAGCTGATCCCGATGTTGTAGAGCAGCGACGAGCGGGGCTCGATGTCGAAGGCCTCGCGGAACAACAGGGCGGCGTCCTCGAAGCGGCCCTCGCTGAAGGCCTGACGCGCCTTGCCCTTGACCTCGGCGTACTGGGGGTTGCCCTGGGCGACGGCGTCCGTCGTCGGCAGGGTCGCCCCGAGCGCTCCGACCAGTCCGAGGACCAGCGCCCATGTGCGGCTGAACTTCACGCGTTCCTCCCGGTGGCGGCTGGCGGGCGCCCTTCAGCGGACGCCGCGCGCGGCGGCGACCATGATAAGCAAGCCCCGCGCCGCCCTACAAATCCGCGGATCCGCGGCCCGTTGGGGCCTGTGAACCGGGGCCTCGCGACCCCTGGGGTGGCTACTTCTTCAGCTTGAAGACCAGCTTCACGGCTCCGAAGCCCACTTCGTCCCCGTCTTTCAGGAACTGCTTGTGGATCTCCTGGCCGTTGACCCAGGTCTTGTTGGTGCTGGCGAAGTCCTGCAGCTCGAATTTGTGGTCCTTCACCGAGATCCCCGCGTGGCGCTTCGAGACCGAGCCCTCGTCGATGACGATGTGGTTGGCCGCGTCCTTGCCCACGGTGGTCTGGCTCTCCTTGATGAAGAACGCCTTGCCGTTCAGCGGCCCCGAGCTGGTCACCGTCAGGCGGCCGTGGTGGGGCAACGCCTCGCAGTACTTGCAGACCTTCCACGAGGGGTCGATGCGGTTGCCGCACTGCCGGCAGCCGGTGGTCTCGGGGCCCACCGCCACCGGGGCGTCGCCGCCGCGGTTGCGGGCGGCGCGCACGATGGCGCGACCCAGCAGGAAGAACAGCAGCAGGGCCACCAGGCCGCCCACGCCGAAGAGCACGTACTTCAGCACGTGGCTCTCCTTCTCGGGCAGGCGCTTGATGACCTTGCCGCTGGGCAGCTTGTGGCCGCTGTCGTCGGTGACCTCGACGTGGAAGGTGTTCTGCGCGCCGCCCTCGAAGGCGGTGGTGTGCAGCCGGATGACGTGCTGGTCGTTGATCTCGGCGGTGGTGTGGTTGAGGAACTCCTCGACCTCGTTCGCCGTGCGGGCCTGGCGGTAGGTGCCGCCGGTGACGCCGGCCAGCTTGCGCACCGTGGGGAGCTGCTCGTCGGTGTCGATGAAGGTGCCGATGACGTTGATGCGCACGTTGGCGCGGCCGGCCCGATCCTCGATGCCCTTGAGCATGTCGGTGGTCTTGGTGGGGTTGGCCACGTTCTTGTCGAAGCCGTCGGTGACCACCACCACCACGCGGTTGGGGCCCACGGTGCCGAAGTCGGCGGGGAAGAGCTTCACCGCCTGATCCACCGCGTCCAGCAGGCTGGGCGTGGCGTGCTCGGGCATGGGCTTGGCCTCGGTGTCGAGCCAGCTCGTGACGTCCTTCAGGATGGGCGTGAGCCGGCCCGAGGCGTCCACGGTGTCGCTGTAGAGCAGCACCGCCGCCTGATCCAGGTTGGGGCTGAGCTGGCTGACCAGGTTGCTGGCCCCACGGACGGCGGGCTTGAAGAAGCCGTCCATGACCACCGCGGAGTAGCGGGCGATGACCAGCACCACGGCCACGCCGTGCTCGGGATCCTCGCGCAGGAGCTGCACCTTGGTGCTGTCGGCCCCCACCGCCTCGCCGTTCAGGAACACGCTCCACTGGCCCGCATCGCCCGCCTTCAGCGAGCGGCGGTACTTGTCCAGGTAGCTCGTGTAGAGGACGAAGTCGCCCCGCGCGGCGTCCTTCAGGTCGATGGCGTCCAGCCGCAGCGAGATGCCGCCGGTGGTCT
The DNA here is from genome assembly GCA_020633555.1 of Myxococcales bacterium. GTDB lineage: Bacteria > Myxococcota_A > Bradymonadia > UBA7976 > UBA1532 > JACKDL01. The sequence continues at coordinate 43,456 of JACKDL010000034.1, forward strand.
GGGCCAGGGCCACGCCGGGAGCGGCGAGCAGGGTGATCAGGGCGAGGCACAGCCAGGCGGCGCGCCGCCCGAGGGTCGCATGCATGGGAGGGCTCACGATCAGTATTCGAGCAGGGTCTTGATGCGGAACTCGGTGCGCCCGAGCCGAAGCCGGTCGTTGTCGATGACCTCTTCCTTCGACACCCGCCGGTCGTTGACGTAGCTGCCGTTCGTCGAGCCGTTGTCCACGAACTCGTAGACGTTGTTCTCGATGCGGATCGAGCAGTGGTGCGTGGAGAGGTAGTCGTCCGTGACCACGATGTCGTTGTCGGCGCCGGCGCCGATCTTGTTGACGCCCTCGTAGATGCGGAAGTCCGTGCCCTTCTGCTGGCCTTCGACGATGACCAGCCAGCCGCGCACGGGCTTCTTGGGGGCGCCCAGGGCGTCCAGATCGATGGCCATGGTGCGGTTGCCGCCGGGGCCCACGGGCATGTCGGGCCCGGGCGCCGGGGCGCCGCCCGCCGGCTTGGGCACGGGCGGCCCGCCCGCCGGCGCGCCTCCCCCGCCCAGCGCGGTCTGGCAGTAGGGGCACGCCGCCCAGGTGGGATCCACTTCGGCCCCACAGCCGGGGCAGGCCGGGGCCTCCCCCTCCTCGTCCTTGCCGAACGGCCACCAGCCCATGTTGCTCTTCTTCTGATCGGCCGGGGGCTTCTGGCCCCCCTTCTTCATCTTCTGGGCGCCCTTGCTGGCCGCCGCGCGCACCTTGCCCTCGGCGGCCCGACGGGCGTCGAGCTTGGCCTCGTAGACCTTGCGGTTGACCTTCGCCTCGGCGCGGCCAGCCAGCCAGTCGATGGGGTTGCGCACGGCCCTCCTTCCCCGCCCGGCGGCAGTCCGCCCGGGCGCGCGGGCTCACCGCGCAGGATGGCCGAAGTCGCCTGGACAGGCAAGCTGGCGCACCGGCCGGCCCGGCGCGCTGGCCGATCCGCGCCCGCTCAGTTGTCGAAGGGCGCCACGTCCAGCAGGCCGATCTCGCCCACCTCGATGGCGCCGGCGGCATCCACGTCGATCTGCACGGCGGCCCAGTACGGGGCCATGCCGTCCATGGGCTGCTCGCGGCGGAAGGCCTGCACCCCATCGATGAAGACGGCCAGCTCGGCGGTGTCGCCCGGGCCCATGGGCTCGAGGCTGCCGCTGAAGTAGTGCACCTGGACCAGGTAGCGGCCGGCGCGGGGCGCCACGTAGTCGGTGAACTCGGGGCCGAAGCCCTCGGCGTCGTCCCGCTCCAGGCGGGGATCGCCCCGCTCGCCGTTGGGGCCCCAGGGCGGGGTGCGGTTGTTCCAGTGGCAGTCGTCGGCGCTCTGCCAGGTGCCCTCGCGCAGGAGGTGCAGGTCGAAGTCGGTGTCGGCGCCGGCCCAGCGCAGGGCCAGGTGGATCCGCGGCAGCGGGGCGCCGCGGGGGGTGGGCACCGCCAGCGCCTGGAAGTCGGTGGCGTTGTCGCCCGCGTCCAGGCCGTCGGGCACCCGGCTCAGGCTCTGGCCTTCAGCGGGGGCCGCGGCGGGGTCACCCTCGCCCGCCGCCGTGTCGCCGGGGCCGAACGCGCCGTAGGCCACCGCGTCGATGGGCTGGCCGTTCCACATCAGGCGCAGGCTGTCGGGGCCGTTCTGCAGATCGGCGCCGCGCACCACCAGGTTGGCGATGTCGCGCAGGGTGCCCTGGGCGCCCGGGCTGGCGTCGGTGCCCGCCTCGACGATCAGGTAGTAGCCGTTGAAGGGCACCAGCCCGGCCAGCGGGATGGTCGCGTACACCTGGCCGTTGCTGCCGTTCACCGCCTCCAAGCGCAGCCCGTTGAGGGTCTCGCCGGGCACGCCGTACAGCTCGATGAACTCGTTGGGCCCGTCGCGGCCGGGGCCGTTGACGTAGATCTCGTTGATGATCACCGCCGGGGCAGGGCAGCCCTCGTCGGTGTTGCCGTCGCAGTCGTTGTCGAGGCCGTCGCACTGCCCGCCGCCCTCGTCGGCGACGAAGGTGGCCGGGTAGCCCGCGCCGGCGGCGCAGGCGGCGAAGCCCTGGGCCCCCGCGCACACCTGGGCGGCGCCGGCGCAGACGCCCACCTGCAGCGGGCAGGCGGGGCGCTCCAGGTTCTCGTCGGTGGCGCCGTCGCAGTCCTCGTCCTGGCCGTCGCAGGTCTCCTGCGCAGGCTCCACGGCCCCTTCACAGGCGGTGAAGCGGCCGCCCTCACAGCGCAGCAGGCCGGGCTCGCAGGCGCCCACGGCGCTGCCGCAGACGGGGCGCTCACCGCCCACCACGCACTCGCAGGCCTCGTCGGTCTGGCCGTCGCAGTCGTTGTCGCGGCCGTCGCAGTGGGCGTCGGTCTCCTGGGCCACCCAGGCCTCGCCGTACTCTGCGGCGCCGCAGCCGGCGGCGAAGCCACGCTCGCCCTGGCAGGCGCGCACGGCGCCCGCGCAGACGCCCTGCTGCAGGGGGCAGGCGGGCGCGGCCAGATCCTCGTCGGTCTCGCCGTCGCAGTCGCTGTCCACGCCGTCGCAGGCCTCGGCCACGGGCTCCACCGCGCCGTCGCAGGGGCCCCACGCGCCGCCCACGCAGGTCTGGCTGCCCCGGCTGCAGGCGCCCACCTCGGTGCCGCAGCGCTGCACGGCGTTGTCTACGCAATCGCAGCCCTCGTCGGTGCGGCCGTCGCAGTCGTTGTCCCGCTCGTCGCAGAAGGTCTCGTTGGCCTGCCAGGCGGGCCCGTAGCTGGCGGCGCCGCAGGCGGCGAAGACGCCGGCCTCGCAGCGGGCGGTGGCACCGTTGCACACGCCCTGCTGCAGCGGGCACGGCGGGGCGGCCACCTGCTCGTCCAGGCGGCCGTCGCAGTCGTCGTCGATGTCGTTGCACAGCTCGGCGATGGGGCCCACGCCGTCGCAGGGGGCGAAGCGGCCGCCCTGGCAGATCTGGCGGCCCTGGGTGCAGGCGCCCTCGTTGGTGCCGCAGTTCTGGATGGCCCCGTCGGCGCACTGGCAGGCCTCGTCCACGTTGCCGTCGCAGTCGTTGTCCACCCGGTCGCAGTGGGCCTCGGTCTCGGCCTCGACGAAGGCGGCGTCGTGGGCGGCGTAGGCGGCGGCGTCGCAGGGCAGCCAGCCGGCCTCGCCGCCGCAGGCCTTCACCGCGCCGGCGCAGACGCCCTGGTTGCGGGCGCAGGCGGGGGCCTCCAGGCTCTCGTCCGCCCGCCCGTCGCAGTCGTCATCCAGCCCGTTGCACGCCTCGCCCCGCGGGGGGTTCCCGCCGCGGCACTCGCCCCAGGTGCCCTCGCCGCAGACCTGCACCCCGGGCAGGCAGGCGCCCACGTCGCTGCCGCAGGCCCGCTCGGCGCCGTTGGGGGCGCAGCCGCAGCCCTCGTCCACTCGGCCGTCGCAGTCGTTGTCCAGCTCGTCGCAGTGCGCCGCCCCCTCGTCGGCCACCCAGGTGGGGCCGTACTCGGCCAGCCCACACTCGCTCCAGCCGCCGGCGCCGGTGCAGCGCTTCGTGGCGCCCGCACACACGCCCTCGGTGAGCGGGCAGTCGGGGGGCAGGGTGTCCAGCTCCTCGTCGATGGTGCCGTCGCAGTCCTGATCCCGGCCGTCGCAGGTCTCCTGGGCGGGCGACACCGCGCCCTGACAGGGGCCCCACTCGGCCCCCTCGCAGGTCTGGGTGCCCTGGCGGCACTCGCCCTCGCTGTCGCCGCAGGGCTGGGTGGCGCCCGCCTCGCAGGGGCAGCCCTCGTCGGTGAAGCCGTCGCAGTCGTTGTCCAGGCGGTCGCACAGGGTCTCGTCGGCCTCGAACTCGGGGCCGTAGCTCACTTCGCCCCCGCAGGCGGTCCAGGTGCCCTCGACGCAGCGCTGCCGGCTGCCCGCGCACACGCCGCGGGTCAGCGCGCAGTCGCGGCCCACCAGCGCGTCGTCCACCGCCCCGTTGCAGTCGTTGTCCAGGCCGTCACAGACCTCCAACGCGCCTGGGTTCATGCGGTTGTCGTCGTCGTTGCAGTCGGGCCCGCGGCAGGTCATGCCCTCGCCGTAGCCGTCGCGGTCCAGGTCACGGCACGAGGGCTCGGGCGTCACCCGGGCGTCCACCGCCCCCTCGTTCACCGTCTCGGCGCAGCCGATCGCCACCACCAGCGCTGCGCCCAGCAGCGCCGCCAAACCCTTGCGTGCCATGTGAAACCCCCGGTTCGAGCGCGCGCAACCTGCCAGAAGGGCCGAGCGCACGCAAACGGCAGGGCGTCAGCCCAGCAGGGCGCCGAACAGGCGCAGGCCGGGGCCGCTGGCACTGCCGCCCATGAGCCGGGCGCGGATGCCCCACGGCGCGGCCGCGAAGACCTGGCGCATGGTGCGGGTGAGCGCCGGCACGGGCTGGGTGCCCGCCAGGAAGTCGGCCCAGTCGGGGGCCTGGAAGAAAGCGGCGAAGAAGTCGCGGGTGGCGGGCGCGCCCAGGCGACACAGCACCTCCATGCCGTAGGTGAGGATCGTCCAGGCCCGGCGCCGATCCCGCGGCCACACCGCCGCCCAGCCCGTGGCCGCCGCGGCCGCGGGCGTGGCGCCATCGGCCCCCAGCGCCTGCGCCACGGCCTGCGCCAGCCGGGGCGCCGCCCGCAGGCTGTGGGGCAGCGAGTAGCCCGTGGCCGGGTGCACCATGCCCGCCGCCGCCCCCAGGCCCAGCACGGGCTGATCGGCCCGCGGCAGGCCCAGGCCCATGGGGATCAGGCAGCGCTCCACGGCGTGGATGGCGCCCACCGTGGCACCGGCGTGGGCCAGGCGGGCCCGCAGCAGGCCCTCCAGCTCAGCGAAGGGCCGGGCCGGGCGCCCCACCAGCACGGTCTCTTCCACGAACCAGCGGCCGCCGCCCAGCGGCATGACGTACAGGAAGGTGGGCGCCGCCGGGGTGGCCCCGGGGAAGTCGCCGAAGTCCATCAGCCGCATCTCGTCGGCGGGCCAGGGGGCGTCGACCAGCTCGACCTCCCAGCCCAGCGCGGCCTGGAAGCCCGGCCGCAGATCCCGCCGGCGCTGGATGAAAGAGGTCTGCGCGCCGGTGGCGTCGAGCGCCAGCGTGGCCCGCAGGATCTGCCCGTCGGCCAGGGTGGCGGTGACGCCGGTGGCGTCGTGGGCCAGCGCCGCCACCGCGCCCGTCTGCAGGGGCAGCCCGGCCGCCAGCCGGTGGCGCAGGGCGGCGCCGTCCACCTGGCCGTAGCCCCGCGGCAGGCTCAGCGAGCGGGCCTCATCCAGGTGCACCCGCGCCGAGGCCCAGCGCCGGCCCAGCGTGTCGGCCAGCCCCAGCGCCTCGAACTCGGGGATCCACGCCCCGTAGTTGTTGGGCCATGGCTCGTCGGGGGCGGGATCCACCACGCGCACCCTCAGCCCGGCGTCGGCGGCGGCCCGCGCAGCGGCGAGCCCGGCGGGCCCGGCGCCCATCACCAGCAGATCGACGGGGGCGGTCATGGGCCGTTTGACGCCGGGGCGCGCGCGCGGGTCGCGGCCCGGCCCGCGGCGTGCTATCGAAGCGCCATGGCCGCGCAACGCCCCGCCGTCCTGTGCCTGCACGGGCTCACCAGCACCCCCTACGAGTGGCGCCCGCTGAGCGACGCCCTGGCGGCCGAGGGCTACGCCTTCGACGCCCCGGTGCTCGTGGGCCACGGCACCCGCCCCGAGGCCCTGGCCCACACCCGCTGGCCCGACTGGCTGGGCGCCGCCCGCCGCGCCTTTGACGCGCTGGCGGCCGAGCACGACCGGGTGGTGCTGGTGGGCCTGAGCATGGGCGCCCTGTGCGCCACCGTGCTGGCCCACGAGCGGGGCGCCCGGGTGGCCGGCCTGGCCGCCATGGCCCTGCCCCTGGAGCTGACGGTGAAGAACCAGGCGGTGGTCGAGCTCGCCCGCCGGGCCCCCGTGCTCCACACGCTCATGCCCTACATCAAGAAGAAGGCGGGGCCCGACGTGAGCGATCCGGCGGTGGCCGCGGCCATGCCCAGCTACGACCGCATCCCCCTGGCCGCCGCCGCCAGCATGGTGGACGGCCAGCGCGCCGCCCTGGCGCGGCTGCCTCGGCTGGGCTGCCCGGTGCTGCTGCAGCACGGCCGCGACGACCACGTGGCCCCGGTGCGCAACGCCCGCAAGGCCTTGGATCTGCTGCGCACGCGCCACAAGCGGGCCATCATCTACCCCAACAGCTGGCACATCCTGCCCCTGGACGTGGATCACGAGCAGGTCACCGCCGACGTGCTCGCCTTCGTCCGCGATCCCCAGGGCTTCACGGGAATCGCCCCCACCTGACGGAGCACCCATGAGCGACCGCTACGTCCTCGCCATCGACCAGGGCACCACCGGCACCACCGTGCTGGTCATCGGCCACGACCTGGCGATTCAGGGGCGGCACACCGAAGAGTTCCCCCAGATCTATCCCCAGCCGGGTTGGGTGGAGCACGACCCCAAGGCCATCCTCAACTCGGTGCACATCAGCGTCGAGGAGGCCCTGCGCGACGCCGACATCGCCCCCGAACAGATCGCCTGCGTGGGCATCACCAACCAGCGCGAGACCACCGTGCTGTGGGACCGGGCCACGGGCGAGGCGGTGCACAACGCCATCGTCTGGCAGGACCGGCGCACCGCCGCCCGCTGCGCCGCCCTGAAGGCCGCCGGCCACGAGGCCCTGTTCCAGTGGAAGACGGGCCTGGTGCTCGACCCCTACTTCTCGGGCACCAAGCTCGAGTGGCTGTTGGCCAACGTCCCCGGCGCCAAGGCCCGCGCCCAGGCCGGCGAGCTGGCCTTCGGCACCATCGACAGCTTCCTGGTGTGGCAGCTCACCGGCGGCGCCGCCCACGTCACCGACGTGAGCAACGCCAGCCGCACCCTGCTGATGGACCTGGAGCAGCGCCAGTGGTCCGAGCCCATCCTGAAGGTGCTCGACCTGCCCGCCGCCGTGCTGCCTGGCATCCGGAGCTGTTCAGAGATCTACGGCCACACCCGCGGCTTCGGCAGCCTGCCCGACGGCATCCCGGTCAGCGGCATGGCCGGCGACCAGCAGGCGGCCCTGTTCGGCCAGGCCTGCTTCGAGGTGGGCGAGGCGAAGTGTACGTACGGCACCGGCGCCTTCCTGCTCATCAACACCGGCGCCACCCCGGTGCGCAGCGACAACGGCCTGCTCACCAGCGTGGGCTGGCAGATCGGCGACGAGGTGGCCTACGTGCTCGAAGGCAGCGCCTTCGTGGCCGGCGCCGCCGTGCAGTGGCTGCGCGACGGCCTGGGTCTCATCGCCAGCGCCCCCGAGACCGAGGACATCGCCAACAGCGTGCCCGACACCGGCGGCGTGTACTTCGTGCCCGCCCTGGCCGGCCTGGGCGCCCCCTACTGGCGGCCGGACGCCCGCGGCGTCATCACCGGCCTCACCCGCGGCACCACCCGCGCCCACCTGGTGCGCGCCACCCTCGAGGGCATCGCGTTCCAGAACCACGCCATCCTCAACGCCATGCAGACGGATCTGAAGCGCCCGCTGGCCGCCCTGAAGGTGGACGGCGGCGCCTCGGCCAACAACCTGCTCATGCAGACCCAGGCCGACCTGCTGGGGGTGGAGCTGGTGCGCCCCGCCGTGGTCGAGACCACCGCCCTGGGCGCCGCCTTCCTGGCCGGCCTGGCCGTGGGCGTCTGGTCGGATCTGGACGAGGTGCGCCAGAGCTGGCGCGAGGACAAGCGCTTCACCCGCCAGGCGGACCCCACCGCGGTCGAGACGGCCCTGGCCGGCTGGCGCGCCGCCGTGGCGAAGGCCTGAGCCTCGGGACACGCCCTGTGGCCCCGGTGCCTTTTCAGGATCTCCAGATACCAATCGGGCGCCGACCGCGGCCCCGGATTTGCGGCCCCGCATCTGCAGCACCACCATGCCAACCGGGCGTCCACCGCGGCCCCGCACCTGACCAACAACGCCTCGATCTCCTTCCTCTCCCCAACCCCTCGACCGACGCCCAGGGAGCGGGGGGGCGACCCGGCCGGCGATGGGGCCCCGCAGGCTGAGGGATTCGGCAAAGCCGAAGACCGAGGCCGAGGCCGCCCGGGAGCCGGCCGGGTCGCCCCTCCGCGCCGGATCGTCGGCCGCCCCGCGCAGGGTTGGACCGGCGCCAGCCGGCCCAACCCGACACACCACCCCAGCGGTGGAACGGGCGCGAAGCCGGGCGCTCGTCAGCCCACCCGACCCGCCGCCTCTGCGGCCGCTCAGCCCTTCGCCAGCGTCGCCGCCAGGATCACCTTCTGGATCTCGCTGGTGCCCTCGTAGATCCGCAGCGCGCGGATCTCGCGGTACAGGCGCTCCACCACGCTGCCCACCTGCACGCCGCGGCCGCCGTGGATCTGCACCGCCTTGTCGATGAGCCGGAAGGCCGCCTCGGTGGCGAAGAGCTTGGCCATGGCCACCGGGGCCGTGGCGCGGCCGGGCACGGTGTCCTTGTGGTGGGCGGCGCGGTAGACGAGCAGGCGGGCGGCGTCCAGCTCGGTCCAGCCGTCGGCCAGGTAGGCGCCGATCTGCTGGTGCTCGAGGATGGGCTTGCCGCCCTGCCGGCGGGCCTTGGCGAAGGCGGTGGCCTCGTCCAGGGCGCGGCGGCCCATGCCCACGGCGGCGGCGGCCACGGTGGTGCGGAAGGCCTCCAGGGTCTGCATGGCGAGCTTGAAGCCGTCGCCCTCCCGGCCCAGCAGGCGGTCCTCGGGGAGGTCGCAGCCGTCCAGGCGCAGGGTGCCGATGGGGTGCGGCGCGGTGACCTGGAAGCGCTCGACGGTGACGCCAGGGTCGTCGGGCTCGACGATGAAGGCGCTGATGCCCCGGTGGCCAGCGGCCGGATCGGTGCTCGCGAACACCACGTACTGCCCGGCGACGCCGGCGTTGCTGATCCAGGTCTTCACGCCGTTCAGGCGGTAGGCGCAGGGCAGCCGGGTGGCGCGGCAGGTCAGGGCGGCCACGTCGCTGCCGGCGTCGGGCTCGCTGAGCGCGAAGGCGCCCAGGCGCTCGCCGGCGAGCACGCCGGGCAGGTAGTGGGCCTTCTGGGCGTCGCTGCCGGCCAGAGTGATGGGGTAGCTGCCCAGGCCCTGCATGGCGAAGGCGGTGTCCAGCAGGCCGTCGGCCCAGCCCAGGGCCTCGCGCACCAGGCACAGGGCGCGCACGTCCAGGGCGTCGGGGCGGCCGTGGGCGGCGCCGCCGAAGCGCTCGGGCACGGCCCAGGCCAGCAGGCCGGCGTCGGCCAGAGCCTTGGCGGCGCGGCGGGTGGCGGCGTCCTCGTCGGCGTGGTCCGGGGTCCAGCCGGCGGCCAGGGCCCGGGCGGCGTCGGCCACGGCCCAGTGGTGGGCCTCGAAGAAGACGGTCAGGTCGTCGCTGCTGAGCGCCGGCCTCACGCTCCGCCCTCGGGCTCGGCCAACCCCTCGAAGCGGGGCGGGCGCTTCTCGGTCCAGGCGTCGAACGCCTCGCGGAAGTCGGGGTGGGCCATGCAGATGGCCTGGGCCTGCGCCTCGGCCTCGATGGCCTCGCGCAGGTTCAAGGTGGCCTCGTCCTCGAGCATCTGCTTGGTCATCTGGTGGGCGAAGAAGGGGCCGCGGGCCAGCTTGCCGGCCAGGGCCAGCGCCTCGGCGCGCAGGGCCTCGGGGGGCACCACCCGGTTCACCAGGCCGATGCGCTCGGCGCGGTCGGCGCGGATGATCTCGCCGGTGAACAGCAGCTCCGAGGCATGGCCCAGGCCCACCACCCGCGGCAGCAGGTAGGTGGCGCCCATGTCGGCGCCGCACAGGCCCACCTGGGGGAAGATGAAGCCGAAGCGGGCCTTCTCGCTGGCCAGCCGCAGGTCGGCGGCCAGGGCCATCACCGCGCCGGCGCCCACGGCCACGCCGTTCACGGCGGCGATCACCGGCTTCTTGCACTTGCGGATGTTCTCGATGAGCGCGCCGGTGACCCGGGTGAAGGCCAAAAGGCCTTTCATGTCGCGGCTGAACAGCTCGCCGATGATGTCCTCGACGTCGCCGCCGCTGCAGAAGGCGCGGCCGCTCCCGGTGAGCACCACGGCGCGCACCCGGTCGTTGCCGTCGAGCCACGCGAAGAAGTCCCGCAGCTCCTCGTAGCTGGCGAAGGTGAGCGCGTTCAGGCGGTCGGGCCGGTTGAGGGTGATGACCCCCACGTGGCCGTCCACGATCTCGAAGTCGAAGTGCTGGGGGTTCACTCGGCGTCCTCCAGGGGCAGCACGGCCAAAGTCTCGATCTCCACCAGGGCCTGGGGCTCCACCAGGCCGGTCACGCCCACCAGCGCCATGGCGGGGAACACCCGGCCCAAGTGCTGGCGCCAGGCGGGGCCCAGGGCCCGCAGGCTGGCGCGGTAGGCGGCCAGATCGGTGACGTAGCAGGTCATCTTCACGATGTGCTCGGGGCGGGCGCCGGCGGCGTCCAGCACCGCGCGGATGTTGGCCAGGGTCTGGGCGAACTGGCCCACGAAGTCGCTGGCCTCGAAGACGCCCTGGGGCGTCCAGCCCACCTGGCCGGCGATGGCCAGCACCCGGCCCTGGGCCAACACGCCGTTGCTGTAGCCCTTGGCGGGCGGCCACCCCTCGGGGTGGACGATGCGGTGACTCACGGGCGACCTCCTGGCGGGCGATCTGCGGGGCGGGCCCGCAGCCTACCCTGCCGCCGCGCCGCCGGGGTAGGCTCCCGCCTCGTGAGCGATCGCCGCCCCATCCGCCTGGGCCCCCGGGGCTTCCAGGGCATCATCGGCTGGACCTTCTTCGACCCCGCCAACCTGGTGGCGGTGGGGTTGAGCGGGGTGTCCGTGGGGCTGGTGGTGCACGCCATGCGGGGCCGCGGCGCCGACGACTGGCCCATGGCGGTGCTGCTGTACCTGGCCATGGCCGGCGTGCTGCGGGCCTACTTCTTCGCCTATTACCACGGGGGCGCGCTGGGCCGGCTGACCACCCTGCTGATGAACCTGGTGGGGTTCGTGGGCACGGCCGCGCTGTGGGGGGATCGGGCGGCCGGGCACGCCGAGCTGCGGGCCGACGGCCTTGTGACGCTGGCCGACGCGCCAGGCTTTCGTTGGGCGGCCATCCTGCACATGGTGGTGGCCTTCACCCTGTGCATCCACCTGATCCTGCCGCGGCGCTGGGTGATCCGGGCCACCGACGAGCTGGCGGATCGCGGCGGGCAGGACGCGGCGCCCGACGCGCCCATCGAGACCATCGACGATCCCCAGGCCCGCGCGGCCCGCGAGGCGGAGCGCGACCGGGGCTGAGCCTTGGGAGTTCAGGGCCCCGCGTCGCGGGGGCCGCCCCACTGGCGACGCTGCTGCAGACGCCACAGGCGCCGGTGGCCGCCCACGTCGTCGGCGGGCAGGCGCGGGGTGCTGACGGCCTCGGCCGCGCCCAGGGCGCCCGCCGCCAGAGGGGCCTTCGCCAGCAGCGCGCCGCCGCCCAACGCCAGCGAGAGCGCCAGGGTGATCCAGGTGCCGCGCCCAGGCGCGGCCTTGGGCGCCGGCCCCCACAGGCTCCACACCGTGCCCCCCAGCAGCCCCACCGCGCACAGCCCCGCGGGCACCTGCAGGTCCAAAGGCCCCACGGCGGTGGCCGCGGCGCCCAGGGCCAGCGCGGCCCCCGCGAAGCCCGGCCCGCCCGGCAGGGCCAGGGCGCCGGCGATGACGGGCGCAGGCAGGCCACGGCCGCTCGCCGGGCGCGGGCGTGCTGCGGCTGACGGCGGCGACCAGCCCCGCCCCCGCCAGCGCCAGCCCTGCGCCCGCCAGCCCCCGCGGCGGTGCCGGTGAGCGCGCCCAGGAGCGCCGGGCCCAGCGGGGCCAGGGCCGCCGTCAGCGCGGGGCGACCGGCGGCCAGGGCCAGCCAGGGCAGGCCGGCGCCCAGCCAGGCCACGCCCACCGCCGCCACCTGCGCGCCATCGGGGGTCAGCGGCAGCACCGCGTGGATCAGCCCCCCGCCCAGCGCCAGGGCCAGCAGGGCGCTGCCCCAGGGCGCGTCCCGGCGGGCGCCCGCGGCCAGCAGCAGCGCGGCGCCCCCGCCCCAAAGGGCCAGAATCCGAAGCTGAATCAACACCTTGGGCGCGGGCCCGGCCAGGGCCAGCCAGGCGCCGGCGCCCAACAGCGCCGCCGCGCCGAGCCCCGCCAGCACGCGCCGCCAGGGGTGTGCCCGCGCCACGGCCAGGGCGCCGGCCGCGGCCACCGCCGCCGCGCTCAGCCGCGGATCGGTGGCGGTGAGGGCCAGGGTGACCGCCGCCACGACCGGCCCAGCCGCGCGATCCGCCAGGGCCCCGTGGGCCAGCAGCAGGGTCGCCAGCGCAGGGGCCAGCGCCCCGCTCAGGGCGAAGCTCAGCGGACCGCCCCAGCCGTCGGCGCCGCCGACCCCGATCACCGCTGCCACCCCGGCGACGCCCCACAAGGCCGCCTGAGCCCCCCGGGCGCGCGGGATCAGGGCCAGCAGGGGCAGCAGGGCGACAGCGGTGGGCAATCCTGGCAGCATGGGGCCCTTGGTGCGCCCGCGACCCGGTGGTCGTCAAGCACAACCCCGTGGGCTGCCGTATGACGTCAGGCATGGCAGGGACCGAGGAGCCAGGTATGGACAAGCGCGCTCACCCCCGACGGTCCGCGGTGCTCGCGGTCACCTACGGCGACCCCGACGCCCTCCGCGCCGACTACGCCCACAACATCTCCCGTGGCGGCCTGTTCCTGGCGACCGACGCCGAGCTGAGGCCCGGCGACGCCGTGGAGCTGCGCCTGGCGCTGGCGGGCGCGGGCGGCACGATCCACGTGCCCGCCCACGTACGCTGGGTGGGCACCCTGGGCGAGGCCGAGGTGCAAGGGGTCGGCGTGGAGTTCGACCGGGCGGATCAGGCGCTGGCCGCCCGCATCGACCGGCTGGTGGACCGCCTGGAGCAGGCCCCCGACGCCCCGGTGCGGGTGCTGCTGGTGGAGCCCAACGGACACGCCGCGCAGCTCTTCAGCGACGGCCTGCGCAGCGAGGCCCGGCGGCTCTTCGGCGACGGCCACCCGCTGAGCGTGGTCACGGCCGGCGACGGGCAGGCGGCCCTGGAGGCCCTGCGCACCGACCTGTTCGACCTGGCGGTCATCGAGCTGCGCACCCCCGAGCTGGACGGCGAGGCGCTCATCGATCGCATCCGCCACGAGGTGGATCCGGGGCTGCCCATCATCGCCACGGCGCGGGCGGAGGACGGCGACGAGCGGCAGGTGGCCCTGCGGGCCGGCGCTGACGCCTTCCTGCCCAAGCCGGTGCAGCTTCGCACCCTGGTGAACTCGATCCGGCTGTTGCTGGGCTGAGGCGGGGGCGCCTGGCTCAGGCGCGGGTGAGCCGCCAGCGGCCGCGGGGGTTCACGAAGACCGCCTCCTCGGGATCCTCGGGCAGCGGCTCGACGGGCGCCTCGGCCACCCGGAACAGGGGGGCCGACTCGCTGGCGCGGAAGGGGTGCCCGGCGGAGGGCCGCACCCCGTCACACACCATCCGGGCCGCCAGCGCGAAGGCCGCCGCCTGCGCGGGGGCGGCCTCGTCGGGGCCGCGGAAGGGCACCTCCACGTCGCGCATGCCGAAGGCCTGCATGCCCTCGGTGAGCGCCCGCCCCGGCTCGCCGTAGATCTCGACGAACAGGTGGAACAGCGTGGTGGCGTCGTTCGCCGCCAGGTGCGCGGCCGTGCTCGGCGAGAACACCTTCACGGCCGTCTCGACGTAGGCCCCCAGGGCCCCAGCGGCGAAGGCCGCACGCATGAAGTCCGCCGCCGCGCGGGCCACCGACAGGTCGCCCTCGGCGGGCACGTCGGCGCTCACGAACAGCACGCCCTTGTGGTTGCGCAGGGCCTTCAGCTCCGGCGCCTCGAAGGTGGCGTTCTGGGCGGCCAGATCGGCCATCTCCTCGGCGAGGGCGGGTTCGGCGGGGCCGAACTCCACGTCCAGGGGGCCGGCGGGGAGGTCGGGCGCCTTGTGCCAGGGCCCGGCGATGGTCAGGATGATGCGTCCCATGGCTGCCGCTTTTCGTGGCAACGGCCCCCGAGATCAACAGGAATCGCGATGACGGAACCCGCGGAGAAGTCGCCCCTGGCCGGCCCCGTGCGGCACATCAAGCCCCTGGGCCCGCGCGTGCTGGTGCGCGTCGTCAAGCTGGAGACCCGCACCCGGGCCGGGCTGATCCTGCCCGAGGGCGTCCGTGAGGAGACCGATCAGGCGCTCTACGGCGAGGTGGTCGAGGTGGCCCGCGCCGAGGAGGCCCCCGACGCCGAGCCCACCCTGGGCACCAACGTCAGCGGCGTGCCCCTGGGCGCCTTCGTGCTGTTCCCCAAGGACGCCGGCCTGCCCGTGCCGTGGGACGAGAAGCTGCGCCTGCTCGAGGTGAAGCACATTCACGCCACGGTCGAGGAAATCGACGCCCACGCGCTGCAGTAGCGCCCCGCGCCGGGTGGCGCTCAGGGCACCCGCGGCAGGCTCTCGTTGGGATCGGCCATGGGCGGCACCCGCCGGTGGGGGCAGGCGCCGTCGAACAGCAGCTCGCACGCCGTGTTGTAGACCAGCTCGCCGCCCCGGGGGCTGCTGGCATGCCAGGCGTCGGCGGCGTTGGGGTGGTCGCGCAGCACCAGGGGCACCAGGCCATCCACCGTCAGCGCCGGCTGGCGGAACTCGGCGACGCGCAGCACGTCGTCCCGCGCCACCCCCGCCTCCAGCAGGTCGTGGCCGGGGGCCCAGGCCCGGTCGCCCGGCCCCACGATCAGGTGCTCGCCGCTGGCCCGCAGGCGGCCGCCGGGCGCCTCGATGAACCAGTCCGACACCCGCTCGGCCATGGCCAGGCCCAGGCCCACCAGGCGCAGCTCGCTCCCGCCCGGCAGATCCGCCAGCTCCTCGGGCTGGGCGGCCAGGGTCAGGGCGGTGAGCTCGCCCAGGGTCACGGCGCTCTGGCAGGCGTAGCCGAGCTGGCAGGGCACGATCTCGGCGTTCTGGGGGGCCTCGACGAACTCGGCCAGCGGGTCGAGCTGGCCCTCGAACACTCCGGGCACGGCCGCAGCGTCCCGCAGGCTGCCCAGGCCCCCGTTCACGCGCCCGATGAGCACCACCCGCTCGCCCGCCAGCGCCGTGGCCGCGGGGAAGCGCTGGGGGTTCAGCGGGGCGGGCAGCTCCACGGTGGTCGTGCTGCTGGCGCCCGCCGCCCGCACCCGGATGGCGTCGTCCTCGGCGTCGGGCACGCCGTCCAGGTCCAGATCGGTCAGCGCCCGCGCCTCGCCGAAGCTGATCTGGGTGGGCCCGCGCCCGCGGGCCAGCCCGCCGTCCAGAGCCCCGGGGGTGGTGATCCAGGTCACCGGCCCCAGATCCAGCCGTTCCAGGCGGTAGCGGGCGCAGCCCAGGCCGCCGCACGCCGGCGTGGTGGCCGCGCTGGCCCAGCGGCGGGTGGAGGTGCGGCCGCTCAGCCAGTCGCCCAGCGGGGCCATGAGCCCCAGGCGGGCGGCGAGGCCGTGGCGCGGGTTGGTCAGCGGCAGCCAGACGTAGCGGCCCGCGGCTCGCAGATCCGCGGGGGCCCAGGCGGCCTCGGCCAGCGCCGCGCGGGCGCCCTCGGCCAGCAGGGTGCCCAGGGCCGCCAGCCGGTCGGCAGCGGGGCCCGCGGCGGCCAGATCCTCCACCGGCTCGCCGTCGACGCCCAGGGGCAGGCCGGCGTCGTCCAGCGCCGGGATCCAGGCGTCGCCGCCCGCCTGCACCGTGTCGGCCGACGCGCCGGTCAGCCACAGGGCCAAGGCGCCCTCGCGCTCCAGGCGGGCCCGCACATGGCCCGGGAAGTCGGCGCTCAGCAGGGCCTGGTCCACCGGGATCACCGCCGGCGCGGCGCCCCAGGTCAGGGCCCAGGCCAGGGGGCGCCCGTCGACCGCGGCCCGGAAGGCCAGCACCTGCAGGGTGGCGTCGCGGGCGGCGGGCAGCGCCGTGTCGCGGGCCAGCCAACGGGGGCGCGCCCGCCAGGCCGCCAGATCGGCGGGATCGTTCAGCTCGCCGTCGCCGTCGGCGTCGGGCAGCACGAAGGCGCCGTCCGTGGGGGGATCGGGGTCCTGCGGCAACGCCACGCGGCCCGCCGCCACCTCGGCCGGCGTGGCGGCCGCCACGGCGCGCTCGATGGCGGCCGCGGCGCGCGCCACCACCATGTCGAACCACACCTCGCTGACGCCCGGGGCCGCAGGCAGCGCCGCCAGCAGGCCGATGCGGCCCCCCAGCCGGCGGCGCAGGGCCTCGCCGCGCTCCCCGGCGATGACGCTCAGGGACGGGCCGTGCAGGCCCACGGCGTCCGGACCGCTGCGGTTCCCGGTGGTGTGCACCAGCAGCTCGCCGTCGGCCAGGCCCAGGCGCAGCCGCAGCCGGCGGTCCAGCTCGGCCACCCGAGCGGCGTCCATGGCGTGCACATCCAGGGCCAGCACCAC
>JACKDL010000035.1 GCA_020633555.1 Myxococcales bacterium
GGCGCGGTGAGCGGCTGCGCCTGCGATGCCGGCTGCGCCGGCCGGGTCTTCCCCGACGAGCGCGCCTGCGTGAACACCTGCCAGGCCCGCTGACGGGGCCCCTCAGCCGTTCGACAGCCCGCCCATGACGTCGGGGAACCCGTCCGGGTAGTTGATCTCGGCGTCGGACTTCCGCACGTACACCGGCTCCAGGGTGCCCAGCGGGGGCACCCGGGCCCAGTCCACCGCCGTCAGCAGGTGCGCCGCCCGCGGCACGTGCAGGGCGGGGTCCGTCGGGATGATCACGTCGGGCCGGGCCGCCCGGATGCGCGCGGCGTACACTCGCGCCCCGCTGCCCAGGCACACCAGCGGCGGCCCTGCAGGCAGCCGCGCCACCAGCGCGTCGGGCGCCCCCACCCACGGCGCGGCCAGATCGGCCCCATCGGCGTAGACCTCGCTGCGGCGCGCGTCGATCAGCGCCAGCACCCGCGCCCCCGGCAGCGCCGCGATGAGCGCCTGCGTGGTGCGCGCGCCGTAAAGCGGCTTGCCCGTGGCCAGCGCCAGCCCCTTCAGGGTGGCCAGGGCGATGCGCAGCCCGGTGAAGCTGCCGGGGCCCAGGCCCGCCACTAAGGCGTCCACGTCGGCCAGCGTCAGCTGGGCCGCCTCCAAGCAGCCGTGGATGTCGTCGAGCACGCCCGGCCCGTGGCCGCGGCTGTGGTGCACCAGGCGCTCGGCGCGCACCTCGCCCGCCACCACCACCGCCACGCTCTCGTGCAGGGTGCTGGTGTCGACGGCCAGCACGGCCCGCGGGGGGGTCACCGGGGCGCTCATGCGCGGGTGGGCAGGGCCGCGCGGGCGTCGGCCAGCTTCTGGTTCAGCTCCCCCACCGCGATCTCGCGGAACCGCTCGGGCAGCATCCGCCGGTTGCTCGCCTCGTGCACCGCCAGCAGCTCCATGTAGTGGATCATGGCCGTCTCGCGGGTGGGCATGAAGTCGTGGATGGCCTGCGCCAGGAAGCTCGGGGTGATGGCCGTGGGATCCGCCTCGCCCTCGGGCCAGAAGCCGCTCTGCAGGTCGTCGTAGGCCAGCAGGGCCAGGGCCTCCAGATCCGCCGCCGCGTAGCCTTCAAGCGGCTCCAGCAGGGGCAGCACCGCCTCGGCCGGCAGATCCGCGGGCAGCTTGTGGCGCCGGATGACCGCGTTGAGGATCGACAGGCGTCCCTCGGCGTCCTGCGGGCAGAAGAAGGGGATCTTCATGTCGAAGCGGCCCGGCCGCTTCATGTCCGTGTCCAGCTTGTCGGGCCGGTTGGTCATCATCACGAAGATGATCTTCCCGCGGTGATCGGGGTCCGACATGAACTCCTTCAGCCGCGCGATGACCCGGCTGTTCACCCCGCCGTCCGAGTCCCCGGCCCCGCCGATGGAGCGGTCGCCCTCGTCGATCATCACCAGGATCTCGCCCAGGCCCTCGATGACGTTGAGCACCTTCTCCAGGTTGGCCTCGGTGCTGCCCACCCACTTGTCGCGGAAGTTCTTCAGCTTCACCGCCGCCAGCCCGCTCTCCTTGGCGAAGGCCTCGGCCAGGAAGCTCTTGCCGGTGCCCATGGGGCCCACGAACAGGATGCCCATGGGCACCTGCGCCCGGCGCCCGGCGCGCACGTGGCCCGCCACCCGGGCCAGGGTGGTCTTGATGGGATCCATGCCGCCCACCGCCGCGAAGCCGTGATCGGGCTGCAGCACCTCGATGAGGCCGAAGCACTCCTGCTCCAGGATGGCCTTCTTGCGGGCGGCGATGGCCTCCAGGGGCAGGGGCGCCTGGCTCTTGGCCTTGGCGAACACCGCCCGGGTGTCGGTGGTGTCGAACTCGGCATCGTCGGCGGCCGCGGCGTCGGCGGCGGCCCCCAACGTGGCCTGGTGGATGGCCAGGATGTCGTTGATCTGCTGGAGCTTGAGCCCCGCCGTCACCCGGGTGAGCTGGGCGCCGCGCTCGGGATCCAGCGCCGGCTGCAGGTGGGCCAGGTAGCGGGCGCGCTCCAGGTCGTTGGGCAGCGGCACCTGGATGGGCCCCACCCGCGGGTTGCGCGAGATGAGCCGCGACAGCTCGGTGAGCGTGGCGGTGAGCATCACCACCAGGTTGTCGCCGCGCACGATCTCCTCGGCCAGGCTCCAGCGGTGCAGCCGGGCGCCGGCGGTGCGGTCGTGGAAGCCCAGGCCCGCGGCCGAGCCGTCGGGGGACACCAGCTCGGCGTAGTGGATCACCGCCGCCACCGGCTCGCCCTTCAGGCGCAGCAGGCTCTCCACCACCTCCAGCGCCACCTCGGGCGTGCGCTCGCGCTCCAGCTCGTCGTTCACCGCCTTGGCCA
Organism: Myxococcales bacterium; assembly: GCA_020633555.1. Taxonomy (GTDB): domain Bacteria; phylum Myxococcota_A; class Bradymonadia; order UBA7976; family UBA1532; genus JACKDL01. The sequence goes on from JACKDL010000035.1 coordinate 2,342, forward strand.
CGTGGCTGTCGGGGGTGCGATCGCCCTGCGGGGTCACCTTGGCGGCCGTGAGGAAGCCGTTGCGCACCAGCGCCCGGCCCGCGCGCGCCGCCTGCGCCGTGTTGGGGAACCAGATGCCCCGGCCCGGATCGTAGTGCACCACCAGCTTGCCGCTGGGCTGGAAGAAGGCGTCCAGCAGCGCCGGCATGCGCCAGGCGCGCCCGGCGCAGAACACCTCGTCGTGCACGTTGCCGTGCAGCACGAACTGGGTGGTGTTGGTCTGCAGGTAGCGATCGCGCAGGGCGACCAGCCACGCGGGCAGATCGGCGGCGCGGGGCAGATCGATGGGCGGGGCCATGGCGGATCTCCGAGCTGGGGCGGCGATCTATATAGGCCGCCCACGCCCCCGGCGCCACGGATCAGGGGTCAGGGCGAGCTCAGGCGGGCTCAGGCCGGGCTCAGCCGGGCTCGCCGCGCATCACCGGGCCCACCAGGGCGTCGCCGCGGGCGATGCACTCGGCCACGCTCACGCCGTAGAGGCCGTTGCCGCCCAGGTACAGCCCCTTGTAGGGGCGCAGCGCGCGCTCGGCGGCCTCGCGGCGGGCCAGGTGGCCCAGCTCGTACTGGGGGATCCCGGCGGGCCAGCGGATGATGCGGCTGAACACCGGATCGGGCATGGCCGCGCCAAAGGTGATCTCCAGCTCGCTCTTGATCACCGCCAGCAGTGAGGCGTCGTCCAGCCCCAGCAGCTCGGGGCTGCGGGCGCCGCCCACGATGATGCGCAGCATGGCGTGCCCGGCGGGCGCGCGGTGGGCGAAGATGCTGCTCGTCCACAGCACCCCCAGCACCTTGCGGTGCTCGAAGCTGGGCACCAGGAAGCCGAAGCCGTCCAGCGGGCGCGGGAGCTGATCGGCCTTCACGCCGTAGGCGATGACCGCGGCCGGCGAGTAGCGGATGCCGTTGAGCGCCTCGGCGGCCTTGGGCGCGAAGCCCCCCACGAGCTGCGCGATGACCGGCGTGGGCGCGGCGAAGACCACCGCGTCGCTGTCGATGGGATCCATGCCCGCCGCGGTCACCCGCCAGCCGCCGCCCTCGCGGGCCTGCAGGCCGCTGACGGGGGCGCCGGTGCGCACGTCCGGCAGCCGGTCGGCCAAGGTGGCGGTCATCTCGCTCAGGCCACCGGGGAAGCTGGTGAGCGTGCCCCCCGGCCCCGCGGGGCCCCCCGCCTTGGCGCCCTGCTCCTTCCGCCGGGCGCGCATGGTGGCCACCATGCCCCGCACCAGGCCGCCGTGCTCGTCCTCGAGCTTGCGCAGCCGGGGGAAGGCCGCCGGCAGGCTGAGCCGCTGGGCGTCGCCCGCGAACACGCCGGTGACCATGGGGTCGATGAGGGTGCGGGCCGCCTCGACGCCCACCCGCCGGCTGGCGAAGTCGAACACCGACTCGTCGGGCCCGCGCCGCCGCCCGGGGATGAAGGGCTCCAGGGCCATGCGGGCCTTGCCGCGCCAGCTCAGGATGTCGCCCAGGAAGAAGTCCTTGGGGCCGCCCGGCAGGGCGCGGAGCTGGCCGCGCAGGTACAGGTAGCGGTGGTGGGCTGCGTCGCTGGCGGGCATGAGCCGCTCGCCCATGCCCAGATCGCGGGCGAGCTGGGTGAAGGCCGGGCGGCTGTCGAGCACGCCGTTGGGCCCGTGCTCGATGAGGAAGCCGTCGGCGGCCTCGCTGAAGATCTTGCCGCCCACGCGGGGCTCGGCCTCCACCAGGATGGGCTCGGCGCCCGCCTCGAGCAGCCGGTACGCCGTGGCCAGCCCGCTGATGCCTGCGCCGATGACCGTGACCTTCACTTGTGGGCTCCCTTCTGCCGACCCGCGAGCCCGGTAGATGCCGCTCAGCCCCGGCGGGCTGCCGAGGCGGTGCGGACGTGATCCACCAGGCGCTTCACCTGGGCCGGATCCGTGTGTCGGTCGATCCCATGGCCCAAGTTGAAGATGTGGCCCTTTCCGTCCCCCGCCGCGTCGAGCACGCGATCCAGGGCGGGGCGCAGCGCGTCCCAGGGGCCCAGCAGGCGGCCCGGATCCAGGTTGCCCTGGAGCGCCACGTTCGGGCCCACGAGGGCGCGGGCGCGGTCGAGGGGCTGGGTCCAGTCCACGCCGATGACGTCGGCGCCGCACTGGGCCACCAGATCCAGGTAGGTGCCGGTGCCCTTCGCGAAGACGATGACGGGCACGCCCTCGCGGCGCACGCCCTCGACGATGCGGCGGGTGTAGGCCAGGCCCCAGCGCTTGTAGTCCTCGGGGTCCAGGGCGCCCACCCACGAGTCGAACACCTGCACGGCCCGAGCGCCGTTGTCCATCTGCAGCTTCAGCAGGTCGATGGTGATGTCGGCCAGCATGCCGAACAGCTTCTCGGCGGCCTTGGGCTCCTGGTGCAGGAAGGCCTTGGTCTTCATCCAGGTCTTCGAGCCCTGGCCCTCGATGAGGTAGCCGGCCAGCGTGAAGGGCGCGCCGGCGAAGCCGATGAGGGGCACGTCCTTGGGCAGGGCCTTGGCGGTCACGTTCACCGCGTCGCCCACGTAGCCCATGGTGTCGGCCACGTCGGGCCGGCCCAGCTTGTCCACGTCCGACGCGCGGTCAATGCGCGGCTCGATGACCGGGCCCATGCCCTTGCCGAAGGTGACCGAGGCCCCCATGGGCGGCAGCGGCACCAGCAGGTCGCTGAAGATGATGGCCGCGTCCATCCCAAAGGCCTCGATGGGCTGCAGCGTGACCTCACAGCACAGCTCGGGCGTCTTGCACAGGGTCCAGAAGTCCACGTCCTTCCGGATGGCCCGGTACTCGGCCATGTAGCGGCCGGCCTGGCGCATCAACCACACCGGCGTACGCTCGGTGTGCTCGTTGAAGCAGGCGCGGAGGAAAAGGGGCTGCTGTTCGACGGTGGACATGGGCGCTCTCGATGGGCCGCGGTATAGTTCGCCCGCCCGTCGGCCAGGTGTGCCGAACGACGCGGAGGACGGATGATGGCGAAGCGAAAGCACAACTTCAACGCTGGCCCCTCTGCCTTGCCCCTGCCCGTGCTGGAGCAGGTGCAGGCCGAGCTGGTGGACTTCGGCGGCCACGGCCTGTCGATCATGGAGATGAGCCACCGCACGCCCCAGTTCGAAGAGGTGCTCGACCGGGCCCGCCACGCCGTGACCCGGCTCTACGGCATCCCAGCCACGCACGAGGTCCTGTTCCTGCAGGGCGGCGCCAGCCTGCAGTTCGCCCAGGTGCCCATGAACCTGGGCTCGGGCGGCGCCTACCTGGACACCGGCACCTGGTCGAAGAAGGCGCTGAAGGAGGCCAACACCGTCGGCAAGGGCCTGTCGGTGTGGTCGAGCGCCGCAGCCGGCTACAACGCCGTGCCCGCCGCCGACGAGGCCCTGGACGTGCCGGCGGACGCCCCCTACCTGCACTACACCAGCAACAACACCATCTACGGCACGCAGTACCACTACCGGCCCGCCTCGCCCGTGCCGCTGGTGTGCGACATGAGCAGCGACGTGCTCAGCCGGCCGGCGGACATCTCGAAGTTCGGGCTGATCTACGCCGGCGCCCAGAAGAACGCGGGCCCCAGCGGGGTGACCCTGCTGATCATCGACCGCAAGTACAGCCGTGAGTTCCACGGCGCGCCCACGGTGCCGCACATCCTGCGCTACCCCACGCAGGCCGAGAAGGACAGCATGTACAACACCCCGAACACGTTCGGGATCTACGTGCTGGCGCTGGTGGCGGAGTGGGTCGAGGCGCAGGGCGGGCTGACCACCATGGCGGCCCGCAACGCCAACAAGGCGCAGATGCTGTACGACCTCATCGACCGCTACCCCGGCGTGTTCAAGGGCCACGCGGTGAAGCACAGCCGCAGCCAGATGAACGTCACGTTCACGCTGGTGAAGCCCGAGCGGCAGGCGGATCTGCTGGCGGCCGCAGCGAAGGCCGACATCCTCGGCATCAAGGGCCACCGCTCCGTGGGCGGCCTGCGCGCCAGCCTCTACAACGCCGTCAGCCCCGAGAGCGTGCATCGGCTGGTCGAGGTGCTCGAGGCGTTTGCGAAGGGCTGAGCTCGCCGTCGCCCTGCTGATCGGCTGCACCGCCGATCCGCCCCCCGCGCCCGCACCCGCGGCCCCTGTCCAGGCCTGGGAGTGGGGGGCCCGCGCCGTCCAGGCGGACGGGACGCGCCGCTACGACGCCCAGCGCCTGCCCCGGGTGGAGCTGGCCACGGCGGACGCCGCCGGCTGGACCCTGCGCTTTGCCGAACACCCGCTGCCCGTCGAGCGCGCGGCCCACGCCGATCGCTGGGTCTTGACGGCCACGGCGCCCGCGCCCGCGGGCGGGGGCGAGTTGGTGATCCTGGATGACGCCGGGCGCCGCCGCGCCGGCTGGCCGGCCCGCTTCGGGCGCGTGCCGAGCGAGGCGCCCGAGGCCGCCCCCGACGCCGGGCCCGAGGCGCTGCTCTGGGCCGCGGTGGCCGCCGGGCGACAGGCCTATCGCCAAGGACGGGTGGCCGAAGCCGCCGAGCGCTGGACCCGCGCCGCCGCGTTGGCCGACGCCGCGGGGCTGCCCAGCGAGGCCGCGCGGCGGCGGGTGGCCCTGGCCGAGATGCGCCTGCGGCAGCACCGGCTGGACGAAGTGCTGCCGCTGCTCGCCCCGACCCGGGATCCGGCCCACGCCGCGTTGGATCCCCTGGCGGCCCTGTGGGCCCAACAGGCGCGGGCCACCCTGGCCTATCAGCTCGGCGACTGGCGCACCGCCGAGGCCGAGGCGCAGGCCGCAGTCACCGCCGCCGACCGCGCCGGCCTGGTCCGCGAGCGGTGGCAGGCGGCGATGGTGCTGGCCGATGCCCACCTGATCAGCGGGCGCCAGGCCGCCGCGCTGGCCACCTACCGGGACCACGTGGATCCGGCCTTTGCCGACGGCCAGGGGGATCCGTATTACCGGGCGCTGTACCTGAAGAACCGCGGCTGGGTGGAGGCCCTGGCGGCCACGCGGGCCGTGCCCGGCGCCGATCTGGTCCGCGCCACCGCACAAATGGCCGAAGCGCTGGCGCTGGACCAGGCCCGCGAGGACGGGCCCCAGACCGCGCTGTCGCACCTGAACCTGGCCTGGGCCCGCTGGCAGGCGGGCGATCACCCCGCAGCCCGGGCGTCCCTGGGCCAGGTGAACCGCGCCTTGCTCATCGGCGAGGCGCCCCTGACCGCCGACTGGCTGGCCGCCGAGCTGGCGCCGGCCGCCGACGCTGAGGCCGCCTTCGCCGCGCTGGTCGAGCGCGCCCGGGCCTACCCGGGCGGCGAGGAGCACGCCTGGCGGGCCGGGCTGGGCCTGGGCCGACGTCGCCTGGCGCGGGGGGATCGCGACGGGGCCTGGGCGGCCTTCCAGGCCGGGCTGGCGGACCTGGATCGCGCGGCCCGCGGCGCCCCGCTGCGCGCCGGCCTGGCGCCGTTCTTCGCCGATCGCCGGGCCCTGGTGGACGAGGCGCTGGCGCTGCTGGTGGCCCAAGGACGGGCCGCCGAGGCCTTCACCGTGGCCGCACGGGCCGCCGGCCGGGTGGTGCAGGCGCTGGAGGCCGGCGCGCGGCTGAGCGGGCTGGGCTCAGCCGCCGGCGCACGGTGGCAGGCGGCCGTCGGCCGGTTCCAGGCGGCCCGCGAGGCCCTGGAGTCGGCCCGGGTCGACGCCGATCTGGTGTACCGCGAGGCCGATCAGCGACGGCTGGCCGCCGAGCAGGCGCGGCTGCTGGAGGCCCGCGCGCAGGCCTTCGACGCCGCCTTCGGGGCCCCGAACCCCGCCGGGGCAGGCCTCGACGCGGCCGCCATCCAGGCGGCCCTGCCCCCCAAGGCCGCGCTGGCGCTGTTCACCCCGATCCAGGGGCGCTGGCACGGCTTCTGGGTCACCGCCGAGGCGCTGCGCGTGTCGCCCGTCCGGCCCCAGGATCCGCTGACGCCCTTCGCCGCCGAGCTGAGCCAGACCGAGCGGCTGTTCGTGGTGGCCGGTGGCCTGCCGGCCGCCGGCGAGCTGCCGCTCCAGGGGGCGCCTCCGCTGGCCGCGCGCCTGCCCGTGCTGGCGCTCCCGCACCCCGGGCTGCTGCTCGCGCCCCGGCCCGAGGTGGAGGGCCCGCCGCTGGTCATCGCGGATCCCACCCGGGACCTGGCAGGCGCCGAGGCCGAGGGGGTCGCGGTGGCCGCCGCGCTGCCCGGCGCCCGCGTGCTCCAAGGCGACGCCGCCACCCGCGCCGCGGTGCTGGCCGCCCTGCCCGGGGCGCCGGTGGTCCACTTCGCGGGCCACGGCGAGCTGCATCCCCGGGATCCCTGGGCGGCGCACCTCCGGCTCGCCGGGGGGGGCCGGCTGGCGTTGGAGGATCTGCTGATTCACCGCCCGACCACGGGGGTGGTGGTGCTGAGCGGCTGCAAGACGGGCGCGCGGCTGGCGGTGGGGGGCGGCGAGGTGGTGGGCCTGCCCGAGGCGCTGCTGGTGGCCGGCGCCCGTGCCGTGCTGGCCACGGGCCGGGATCTGGCAGATCGGGAGGCCCTGCCCTTCCTCACCCGGTTCTACGCCGCGGGCGGCGCCACGGACCCCGGGCCGGCGTTCCGCGCCGCGGTGGCCGAGTCCGTCGCCGCGGGGGATGAGGCCTGGCGCGCCTTTCGGCTGTGGGGCCGGTGAGCCGCGGTCAGCGGCGCTGGTAGCCCCGGGGATCGCCCTTGTCCACCCGCGACGCCTCGGCCTGCGCGCTCGTGAGCGCCGCCCGGCGGGCCTTCAAGGTGTCCTGGGCCTGCTGGTTGGCGGCAAAGTTGGGGCCGGACGGCGAGTTGTAGGCGTTGCGCTGGGCCAGCGCCGCCGCCTTCTCGGCGGCCTTCAGCGCGTCCTGCGCGGCCTTCACCTGGTCCTGGGCCGCCTCGCGCCGGGCCTGCCAGGCCTTCATGGGATCGGGCTTGCTCTTGCCGGGCCCGTCGTTGTTCAGGATCACCGGCGCGGCCACGGGCGGCGGCAGGCCCTCGCCCACGGGGATGGCCTGGGCCTGCGCGGCGCTGGCCTCGGCGGCCTGGCGCTCGGCCTCGGCCTTGCGGCGAGCCTCGGCCTCCTCCAGCTCCTTCAGCGCCTTGGCCTGCAGCGCCACCGGCAGCTCGTAGGGGTTCGAGGTGTAGTTCACCGCGCCGTCCTTGTCGACGTAGCGCCAGGGCTGCGCCGCCGCCGGCGCCGCCACCGCCAACAGCGCAAGAACGCTCAGGATCTTGGTCATCGTCGTCCTCCAGGGCCGCGACCGAGCAGGCGCATCACGGCCGCCAGGCTGATCTTCTTCAACCGGTTCGCCAGCACGTGCCAGGTGAGCACGAAGGTCAGCAGCCCCAGGCTGGCCACCGCCCCGAACAGGCCCCACACGTTCACGCCGCGCCACTCCAGCGGGTAGGCGCTGGCCACGAAGAACGTGCCGACGATCAGGCCCATGGCCACCATGCCCAGGAACAGCTTGGTGCCCAGATCGTTGAGGTGGCGGCCGAAGCGCTCCAGCTCGGGGTGGTTGATGCGGATGCTCAGGCGCCCCGCCTCCAGGTCGTGCAGGAGCTGGGTGGCCAGCAAGGGCAGCTCGTTGGCGCCGTCCATGAACGCCACCGCCGAGCGCACGGCGAGCTGCCGCACGGCGTCGGGGCTGTAGCGGTCGGCCATGAGCTTGCGGGCGTAGGGCGTGATGGTGGGCACGATGTCCAGATCGGGCTTGAGCTGGCGGATGATGCCCTCGATGGTCACCGCCCCCTTCACCAGCAGCGCGTAGTCCGGCGGCACGCGGATGCGGTAAGTGAGCGCCGTGTCCATCAGCTCCTGCAGCAGCCCGGCGGCGTCCACCTCGTCCAGGCGGCGCACCAGGTAGCGGGCCATCAGGTCGCTCACGTGGTCGCGGAAGGCGTGCAGCGGCACCCGCTCCTCGGGCCGGCCGATGCGGTAGATGAGCCGCACGGTGCTCTCGGCGTCGCGGGTGGCGATGGCCAGCGAGAGCTGCACCAGCGTCTGCTGCATGTTGGCCGTCAGCCGCCCCACCAGGCCGAAGTCCAGCAGGCACACCTTGCTGTCGGCGGTGACCAGCACGTTGCCGGGGTGGGGATCGGCGTGGAACAGCCCGTCCACGAAGCCCATCTTGAAGGCGATGTCCAGCAGGGTGTCGAGCACGCGATCGGCGTCGTGCCCCGGGCCCATGTCGGTGATCTTCACGCCGCGCACATAGTCCATCACCAGGACCTCGCGCCCCGACAGATCGTCGATGATGGCGGGCACCACCACCCGGTCGTCGTCGGCCAGGTTCGCGGCGATGGCGCGGGCGTTGCGGGCCTCGATGCGGAAGTCCAGCTCGTCCAGCAGGCTCTGCTCGAAGGCCTTCACCAGCTCCTTGGGCCGGTAGAGCGCGGCCTCCTGGACGGTGGCGTCGAGCAGCCGCGCCAGCAGGTACAGCAGGTCCAGATCGGCGCGGATGGTCTGTTCGAGCTTCGGGCGCTGCACCTTCACCACCACCTCGCGCCCGTCGGCCAGCTCGGCGCGGTGCACCTGGGCGATGCTGGCGGTGGCCAGGGGCTCGGGGTCGATGCGGCGCACCACCTGGTGGATGGGCTGGCGCCAGGCCGCCTGCAGCAGATCCTCGATGCACGAGAACGGCAGCGGCTGGACGTCGTCCTGCAGCCGGGCGAGCTCGCGCTGGTAGGCGGTGGGCACCAGATCCGGCCGCGCGCTGAGCACCTGACCGAGCTTGATGAAGGTGGGCCCCAGATCCTGGAGCAGCAGGCGGAGGCGCTCGGGCGCGTTCAGCGCCTTGGCCTCGGCCTGGACCGCCGGATCGTCGGCGGGGACCTCGCCGGCGCGCAGGCCGGCCGCCAGGTGCTGGAACCCGTGGCGGGCCAGCAGACCCGCGATCTCGCGGAGGCGCGCGAAGTCCTGGGCGGCGGCGACGAGCATCGCGCCGACGGTAGCGGGCCCGGGCCCCGCGCGCCAGCCGCGAGGTTTCGCGCCGCGCCGCGCCGGGGTAGCATGCCGGGTCGGCGTCCGGACGGCGTGAGGAGCGAACGGTGAGCGACAAGCTCCGCTTGGGTGAGATCCTGGTTCGCGCGGGGGTGCTCGGGCGCGAGGTCCTCGACGAGGCCCTCGAGCGCGTGGACTCCCAGAGCGACCTGGGCGAGCTGCTGGTGGCTGAGGGGCACCTGGACGAGGGCACCCTGCTGCAGACCATCGGCAAGGCCCTGAACCTCAACCCGGTGCGCCTGGGTGACGTGCAGCCCGACCGCAAGGCCCTGGATCTGGTGGGCCGCGAGGACTGCGCCGAGCTGTTCCTGTTCCCCGTGCACGTCGAGCAGGGGCGCACGGGCGCCCACCTGCATGTGGCCATGGCCAACCCGGCCGACGTGCGGGCCATCAAGCGGGTCACCCGCAAGGCGCGCATGCGCATCCGGCCGCTCGTGGCCCTGGCGCGCGAGGTGCGCGAGGCCGTGGTGAAGCACTACGGCGGCGAGCCGCTCCCCGCGCCGGTCCATCGCACGTCGCGGCCCCCTTCGGCCCGCCCGGAGCCGGCGGCGGCCCCCGCCGAGCCGGGCGAGACCCCGACGGGGCTCTTTGACTTCGGGGTGGCCGATCTGTCGTCGCTGGCCCCCAGCGCGGCCCTCCCGCCGCCCCTGGCCACCGCCCCGCGCGCCCCGGGGACCCTCTCGCCCCTGCCCATCAACGACGATCTGATGGGCGAGCTGGATGAGTCGGCCGCCTCGATGCTGGATGACGAGCCCGAGCTGACCTACGACCGGGCGCGGGTGGCCGCCGTGCGCCGCTCCATGCCCCCCGGCGATGCCCGCCTGGGCGCCCCGCGCATCACCGAGTCGCCGCCGCCGCGAGCATCGACGGGCCCCATGCCCACGCCCCCTCGCCTGCCGGTGTCGGCCCCGCTGCCGCCCCTGCACGGCCAGCTCCCGCGGGCAGCGGCCACGGGCCCCCTGCCCCACGCGCGTCCCGGGCACGTGCCCACCGATCCCTTCGGCCCGCGCCTGGCCCCGAGCGACGCGCCGGCCCCCCTGCCGGTCGGGCTGGTGGATCCCGTCGAGGAGGGCCAGGGCATCGCCCAGCTCCTCGAGCACTTCACCGAGCCCCCCGAGCAGACGGAGCGGGGCGCCGACATGGTGATCCAACAGGCGCTGGGCCGCTTCGGCGACGGTGAGCCCGAGCCCGGCGAGCAGGTGTTCGCCGCCCTGGACCGCGCGCTGCTGCGGGCAGGCTCCATGAGCGGCCGGCTCACCGTCGTCCTGATCCGCCAGCTCGCCCGGCGTGGCCTGGTGGATCCCGACCGGCTCCTGGCGGATCTGAAGGCCCTGTCCTGACCGCGCCTGCCCTGTGACCGCACCGCCGCCCGTCCTCACCGTCGAAGGGCTCAGCGTGGGCTTCGGGCCCGCCGAGGGCCCGGCCGTGCCCGTGACCGACGACGTCAGCTTCACCGTGGCCGAGGGCGAGGCCGTGGCGCTGGTGGGCGAGAGCGGGTGCGGCAAGAGCGTCACCGCGAAGGCCCTGCTGCGGCTGCTGCCGGAGCCCCCCGCACGCCGGCTGGCGGGGCGGGTGCGGGTGGGGGATCACGCCGTCTTCGAGCTCCCCCCGGCGGGGCTGCGCCGGCTGCGCGGCGCCGAGGTGGGCTTCGTCTTTCAGAACCCCATGAGCGCCTTGAACCCTGTGCTTCGAGTGGGGGAACAGGTAGCCGAACGGCTCCGCGTGCACGGCGGGCTGGGGCGGCGACAGGCCGCCGCGCGGGCGGTGGAGCTGTTGGCCGAGGTGGGCATCCCCGCGCCCGCCGAGCGGGCCCACGCCTGGCCGCACGAGCTCTCGGGGGGCATGCGCCAGCGGGTGGTGATCGCCATCGCCCTGGCCGGCAGCCCCCGGCTGCTCATCGCCGACGAGCCCACCACCGCCCTGGACGTGACCATCCAAGCGCAGATCATGCGGCTCATCGACCGCCTGCGCCGCGCCCGGGGCATGGCGGTGCTGCTCATCACCCACGACCTGGGGCTGGTGGCGCAGCACGTGGATCGGGTGGTGGTGATGTACGCCGGGCAGGTGGTGGAGCAGGCGCCCGTGCAGGCGCTGTTCGCCCAGCCGCGCCACCCCTACACCCGGGGGCTCCTGGCGGCGGTGCCGGGGGCCACGCCCGGCCGTTTGATGGCCATCCCCGGGGCCGTCCCGCCCCCGGCGGCGTTCCCCGCCCACTGCCGCTTCGCCGACCGCTGCCCGGTGGCCGCCGAGGCCTGCCGGCGGGGGCCAGTCCCCCTGAGCCAAGACGGCGATCGCGCCGTGCGCTGCCTCCATCCGCTGGGGGCCCCGTGAGCGCACCAATCCTCGAAGCCGTTGATCTGAAGGTGTATTTCCCCGCTGGACGCGGCCGCATGGTGCGGGCCGTGGACGGGGTGGACCTGGCGCTGCGCGCCGGCGAGACCTTGGCGCTGGTGGGCGAGAGCGGCTGCGGCAAGAGCACCCTGGGGCGGGCGCTGCTGCGGCTGGAGCCGGTCACCGCGGGCCAGGTGCGCGCCTTCGGCGAGGACGTCACCCACGCCCGCGGACGGGCCCTGCGGCCCCTGCGCCGGCAGGCGGCCATGGTGTTCCAGGACCCCCACGGCAGCCTCGACCCCCGCATGACCGTGGGGCAGTCCATCGCCGAGCCCCTGTTCGTGCACCGGGTGGGCACGGCGGCCGAGCGCAGGGCGCGGGTGGCGGCCCTGCTCACGCGGGTGGGGCTCAGCGCCGATCTGGCCGACCGCAAGCCCCACGCCTTCAGCGGCGGCCAACTCCAGCGCATCGGCATCGCCCGCGCGCTGGCGCTGGATCCCGCGGTGGTGGTGGCCGACGAGGCCGTCAGCGCCCTCGACGTGAGCGTGCAGGCGGGGGTGGTCAACCTGATGCTCGATCTGCAGCGCGAGCGTGGGCTGGCGTGGCTGTTCATCGCCCACGACCTGAAGGTGGTGGAGGTGATGAGCGACCGCGTGGCGGTGATGTACCTGGGCCGGGTGGTGGAGCGTGGGCCGACCGCGCAGGTCTTCGCTGCCCCGCGGCACCCGTACACCCGCGCGCTGCTGGCCGCCGCGCCGGTGCCCGATCCCACCCGCCGCGCCGAGGTGGCGCCCCTGGCCGGTGAGCCGCCCAGCCCGCTGGATCCGCCGTCGGGCTGCCCCTTCCACCCCCGCTGTGCCTGGGCCCAGCCGAGCTGCCGCGCGGCGCGCCCGGTGCTGCAGACGGTGGAGGGCGAGCACGCCGTGGCGTGCCCGGTGACCGCTACTTCCTGATCGAGCTGGGGGCGTCCTCGACGGCCTCCATGGGGGCCGCGATGGGAAACGGGTTGGGGCTGGCGTTGCCCGTGCCCGGCGGGGTCAGGGCGTTGATCCGGGCCAGGGCGGCGGGCGCGTTGGCGCCGCCTGCGCTCGCCACCAGGCGATAGAGCTGCACCGCCCGGATGCGGTCGCCCAGCCGCTCGTAGGTCTGCGCGGCCTCGAACCAGGCCTGCTCCAGCGTGGGGCCGCGCCGCTGGCTGCGGATGACGTCCTCGTAGGCCGCCACGGCCTCGCGCAGGCGCCCGGCACTGCGGGCGGCGCGGGCGCTCGCCAACGGATCCGCCGCCGCCGCCCCGCCGCCGCCGGCGGTGGCCGACGCCCGGCGCGCGGGCGTCGCCGCCTGAGCGGGGGCGTCCGCCCCGCGGTCGTCCTTCGCCTCACCGCGCTTCTTGGCGGCCAAGGACTCGGTGAGATCGGCCTCGACGGCGCGATCATCGGCCAGGTCACCCCCCTCGTCCTCCGCGGTGGGCACCTCGGCGGGCGCCGGCTCGCGCTGCGGCGCCACCGCCGCCGCCACCGCCGCTCCGTCGTCGGATCGGGCCATCTCTGCGCCCCCGAGCACCTCGGCGTTCGCCGCGCGCTCCTCGGCCTCCACCCGATCCAGGCCATCCCCATCCGCCTGCGGCGCAGGCGCTGCGGGCGGTGGCGGCGGCGCATAGCGCTGGGCCGGCTCGGCCTCGGCCTGGGCCGCTGGCGGCGCCGGATCGGGGGCAGGCGCCTGGGTCGCGGGGGCCTCCTTCTTGTCGACGGCCCCGAAGGCGTCCTCCAGATCACCCTTCATGGCCAGCTTGGACGCCTTGCGCTTGTTGCGCGTGGAGGCCTGAGGCTTCGCCTTGGGCGCCGGACGGCGGGCCATGGGCGCGTCGCCCGGCTGGGCGGCGTCGAGATCGGCCAACAGGCCATCCGCCGCCGAGCCCTTGGCCGGGGCCGCCTTCTGCTCCAGCGGGCCACGGGCCCGACGCCCCTCGCTCTTCTCGGCCTCGGGCGCTGCCGGCTCGAATGCGGGCACGTCCGCCGGCGGCTCCACCGCGGCGGTCACCGGCTTTGCCGCCTCTGCCGGGTCGTCGGCGGCCACGTCGGCCCCGCCCTCGGCGCCCAGCGTCGTGGCCTCGGCCAGCGACGGTGCCGCGCCGCCCGGCAGTCCCTGGACGGCGCTGGCCGGCGGCGCGACGGGCGCCGGGGTCGCCTGGTTGGCGGCCGGGGCCGGCGCCAGGTCCGCCTGCTCGGTCTCCATGGTGTTGAAGATCGCCACCAACCCCGCGGCGGCCGCCAACAAGCCAATGCCTGCCAGGGCCGGGGTGGCGCTCAGACGCTCGAGCCAGCCCCAGAACCCGCGGGGGGCGGTCTCGACCATCACGGCCTTCCGCGCCTCGCGCAGGATGTCGTAGTGCACCTGCGGATCAGGCTCGGGCTCTGGCAGCGACTGGAACTGCGCGTGGAGACTCTGCCACTCGGCGAACCGCGCGGCGGCCTTTGGATCCGCCTCCAGCTCGGCGCGCACGGCGGCCGCCTCGCCCTCGGTGAGCTCGCCGTAGAGCAGGGACAGCAGCCGCTCTTCGAGGCGGTCGCGGGCGTCAGCGGGCTTCACGCGCGGCTCCTCGCCGGGACGGCGTCCGGGGCGCCCGGCAGATCCTCGGCGTAGTCCGCCAGGGCCAGGCGCAGGTTCTCCAGGGCGTAGCGCATGCGGCTCTTGATGGTGTTCTCGCTGACCCCGACGATGTCCGCGATCTCGCGGAACTTCAGGCTCTGGAACTGGCGCATCACGAAGACCTCGCGCTGGTCCTCGCTGAGCCCGGCGATGGCGGCCTCGACGCGCCCCGTCACCTGTTGGGCGTCGGCGTGCGTGTGGCCGTCAGGGGATGTGCCCGGCAAGCGCTCCAGCAAGGTCTGTCCGTCCGCGTCGGCGCCCTGCGGCTGATCGAGGCTCTTGTGGCGGCGGTGGACCATGCGACGGGCGTGATCCACACACAGGTTGCGAGCGATGGTGTACAGCCACGTGGTGAACTTCGCCTGACGGGTGTACCGCTTCGCGTTCTTCACCACCCGAAGGAAGGCCTCCTGCAGGAGATCGTGAGCGATCTCGCGATCGCGCACGTGCCGCAGGATGAACGCGTAGACCTTTCGCTCGTGCCGCGACAGCAGCTCCTCGAACGCCGCGACGTCCCCGTCGCGATACGCCTCCATGAGATCCTCGTCTGCGTCCCCACGCCGCGCCGCCCGGCGATTGCGGAACACCATGAGGAGCAGGTTCAGCATCGCGGCGCTGTCTCCTGATACGCCTGGGGCGCGAAAGGGGTCTCAACGGCTCGGCAAAAAGGTCGCGCGGCCGCAGGGTAGCGCAGCTCGGCCACGGGCGGGAGCCCGTCGACGCGGCCGGAGCCGGCTCAGCCGCCCAGGTACTGGTGGACCAGCGCCTGCATCGCGTCGTGGTGGGTGGCCATGTCGGCAGCCAGGTGCAGCATCGCGTGGGTCCGGGCCAGGTTGTGAGCGCGCCGATCCGGATAGCGCGTGGCGTCGTAGGCGAAGTAGTCGTCCTCGAGCACATCGCGGGCGAACCGACTGGCCAGCTCCAGCGTGATCAATCGGCCTGCGCCCGCCACGCAGGCCTTCTCGGCGGCGGTCAGGGCGGGGCCCTCGGCGGCGTAGCCGCGCAGGATCGCCTCGAACCGATCCAGGTGGAAGGCCTCGTCCTCGTCCTCGCGCCCGTTGCGGCACCAGGAGCGCACGGCGTCGCCCAGATCCACGAGCCACGAGTGCGTGTTGCACGTGTCCAGGTCGATGAGGCCCACCGCCGCGCCGGCCTCGTTGAACAGCACGTTGCTGATCTTGGGATCGCCATGCACGACGCGGCGGGGCAGATCCGGCGGCAGCATGAGCGTGGGCAGCGTGTCGCTCATGAACCCTGCGGCGTCGGCCACCAGGTGACGCTGGCTGGCGAAGCGGGGATGGCCCATCGCAGCTTGGAGACGGGCCAGGTGCCCGGCTGTGTCGTGCAGCGGGTGGTCGCTCTCGAAGCGATGCTCGATGTTGGCCACCGCGCGGTGGAACCGACCGAGTGCGCGGGCCCCCTGCTCGGCCTCGGCCGTGCACGTCACCCGGCTGCGCGTGTGCCCCGGCACCCGGGTGGTCAGCCGCCACCAGGCCCCGTCGGCGTCGACCGCCACCCGCTGGCCCGCGGCGGTAGGCACCAGCCGGGGGGCCGCCTGGCCCTGCGCCGCCAGGTGCTCGGTGACCGCCGCGTAGTCATTCAAGATGGCCTGTGTGCTGAGCTTGTGGTGCAGGCGTTGCAGCACGAACTCCCCCGCCTCGGCGCCCACAAACCACGTCTGGTGCATGAGGCCGGACACCACCAGCTCGGCCCCCTGAATTGGACCCAAGGCGTACTGGTGGAGGACCTGTGGGATGGACATCGGCGCCGCCGCGACAGGTTTCGGATGCCGTCAGTGTGGGCCACGGCCCTCGGGACCGCAACCGGGGTTCGGCGCAGGAGGGTTCGGACCCTGTGTCCGAATGACTTCGGGGGTTTGGGCCCACTGGATACGCCGGAACCGTCCTCGTCGGGGCCGTCGATGACCTGAACGAGGGTGCCCGCCGCCGTTCACGCCGCTCGGGCGTCCCGGCGATCGCCCGCGACCGGGTTTGGCGCGAGCTCGACACGAGCTACCCCCTTGGACGCCTCCGCGCCTTGCCGCTGCCACGCTCTGAAGGACTGCCTTGCGGTCAGCCTGCCTGGGCCCAGCCGCTGCCGCGGGGGATGGGCTCGGAGGCGGCGAACACCTCGGCCCGGGTCCTCGCGATCACCGGCACGGCGGCGGCGGCCGCGATCGCCGTGGGCCACTGCAGCCCAGGCGGCGGGGCGGGCAAAGGTCCACCCGGCGCCTGCGCCAGAGCGCACAAGGTGCCGTCGTAGGCCTCGCAAGCGGCCCGGTGGGCCTCCAGGGCGTCGCGGATCCGCCCGTCAGCGCCCGGGCCCACTGCCTTGAAGCGCAGCCCGAGGCTGCGCTTGGCGCGCGGCGGCACGTGGTCGTGGCGCCGGATGATCGAGCGCAGGCGACCGGTGGGCAGGTCCACCGTGCCGGGGGCTTCGCCCGCGGCGCGCGCCCGCATCACGGCGGCCGCGTGGGCCTCGGCCTGGGCCGCACGCAGCGCGGCATGGTGTGCCACCCGGTCCTCCAGGCGCCCGGCCACGAACCGCCGGAAGCCCGCCGCGTCGCCCGCCCAGGCGTCGAGCGGGGTCAGGCGCAGCTTGACCGATCGCCACGCCCCCGGGCGCTTGCCCACGCGCCGCCGCCAGGCGACGCCGCGCAGCTCACCGTCTGCGCAGGCCTCGCGGAGCGTGTGCGGCAGGGGCCACGCGTCCGACCGGGCCACCAGCAGGTCGCGCATGCCGTGATCGAGGATGTACGCGAGCGCCTGGGCCTGTGCCCCGTCGTCGAGCAGGTTCTGGTTGTGGAAGCGCCCGCCCCAGATGGCGCCGGTCAGGCCGTGCTTGCGCTGGATGTAGCGGGCCACCTGCGCCTTGAAGTGGGCGTGGAAGAGGCTGACCGCCTCGGGGATGCGGGCCTTGCACAGCAGGTGCATGTGGTTGGCCGCAAAGAAGACCAGCGCGACGTCCACCGCGTAGATCCGCGCGGCGACGATGAGGTAGCCCCAGATGAACGCCCGATCTGCGTCGTCGAGCTCGCTGAAGCAGAACTGCGCCCGGTGGGTGCGGCTGGTGCAGAGGTTCCAGGTGTTGGGCTGGATGTTGCGCTTGCGGTCGGCGCGGCGGCGCATGCCGCGGCGGTGGCGGGCTTCAGGGACAGGGCAGGCCACGGGGCGGCTCCAAGGCAGAGGGGGGTCTCCCTCTCCATCGGCAGCGCGCCGGACGTGTCGCGCCTTTCTCCGCACCTTTCTGACAAAAGTAAATCAGATCAGATACTTACACCCCAAGCCCCAGCCCAGCGAGCAGGCGATGCAGGCCGCGATCCGCCGGGCACGTCACCCGCAGCGGGCGGCCATCGTCCGGGTGCGGCAGCACCAGCTCGCAGGCCCACAGGCCCAGCCGGTGCAGGTCCAGCCGGGCCTCCACCAGGTGGTTGTGGTGCCGGTCGCCATGGCGCACGTCGCCAATGATCGGGTGGCCGATCCCCGCCAGGTGGCGCCGGATCTGGTGCCAGCGCCCCGTGGCGGGCTCACAGCGCAGCCGCGCGAACCGCGCGCTCGGGAACCGCCCGACAGGCCACGGCTGCTCGCTCACGGCCAGTACGTGCACGGCCGTCTCGGCCGCTTGAAGGTCGCCGCCGCCCAGCGGCCGCAGCGGTCGATCCACCACCTGCGCCACCGGCCAGCCGCGCACCACGGCCTGGTAGGTCTTGGCCACCCGCCGCTCGGCGAAGGCGGCCGACAGGGCCCGCTGCGCGTCGGTGTCCAGCGCGAGCACCAGCGCCCCAGCCGTCGGTCGGTCCAAGCGGTGCACCGGGAAGACGGCGGTGCCCAAGGCGTCGCGCAGCGCGGGCAGCACGAAGGGCCCACTGCGCGCCTGATCGCTGCGGTGCACCGCCCAACCGGGCGGCTTGCGGATCACCACCAGCCGCGCATCGCGGTGCAACAGCCGAAACGGCGAGTCCACGCCGCCGAGGTCCACGGCGCTCACAGCAGGCTCAGCTGCTCGGCGGAGGGCTCGGCTTCGCCGGCGAAGTCGCCCAGCGGGCCCAGCCCGAGCCGCAGCGCCAGCCGCTCGTGGAAGGCGCGGGCCACCTGCGGCGCCCAGAGATCACCCGGGGTGTGCACGAAGAAGTGCGGCGTGCGCCCCTCACCGATCCAGCGCGCCACCGTGCCCGCCCACTCGTCCAACCAGGGACCGTTCGGCGCCACCTCGCGGGTGCCCACGAAGCGCACGAAGGGGCGTGGGCCCGTGCAGTAGGGGCGACGGGCCAGGTTCGGCTTCCGGGTGCGCGCGTCGCGCGCGTCCGGGTGCTCGTCGGGGGTCGTGCGCAGCGCCCGGGTGTCCATGAAGGCCCGATCCACGCCCAGCGCCGTCAGCGCCGCCTCCAGCGCGTGCTCGGCCGCCCCGTCCCCGTGCAGGCGGGGGTGGCGCACCTCCACCGCGTAGCCGCCCGGCGCCGTCGGCAACGCCTCGAGGAAGCGGATCAAGGCGTCCACCTCCCCCGGCCCGAAGTCGGGCGGGAGCTGCACCAGCGTGGGGCCCATCCGGTCGGCGAGCGGCGCCAGCGTGTCCATGAAGCCCAGGGCCAGATCCCGCGCCGCCCCCGCCAGCCGCAGCTCGTGGCTGATCTGCCGGGGCATCTTGAAGCAGAAGGCGAAGCCGGGCGGGGTGCGCGCCCGCCATCGCTGCACCGTGGCGTCATCGGGGGCGTGGTAGAAGGTGGTGTTGCCCTCAACGGCGTCGAAGGCCGCCGCATACTGGCCCAGGTAGTCGGACGGCCTGGCCAGCCGCCGAAACAGGCCGCCCCGCCAGGCGGGGTTGGCCCACACGGGCAGTCCCAGCCGGTAGGGCCCGGGCATCAGTCCTCTTCGGGCGCCGGCTCGGTGCCGATCTGAATCCGGGGCTCGGGGTGCTTCTTGTTGTAGCGCTTCGCCACGGCCGCCATGTCGCCCTCGCCCACCGACAGACCCCACGCCAGCATCTGCGTGGCGAGCAGCACCCCGGCGCCGCCGTAATACCAGCCGCCCTGGGGTTTCGTGTCCTGGATGATGGCGACGGCCGCGGGCACCACCGCCAGCCCGATGCCCGTGCTCAATCCACCCCAGAACACCCAGTCGGCGTACGTCTGCATCCGCTCGAGCCGGTCCACCTCGGCCACCAGCGCCGGCTCCTGGGCCACGGCCACCCGCAGCTCCGCCAGCTCATCCACCCACAGCGCCGGCTGCTCGGGCGGCCCACTGCCCGCGGGCAGGGCCACCGCCATGCCTGGCGTGGGCAGGGCCATCGTGGGCGCCGCCCCCTGCGGGGGGGCCACCGTGCCCCCCACGGCCGAGGCCGCCGCCGCACCGGGCTGGGCCGGCCCCGTGGGGAGCTGGGCGTCGAGGAACAGGGCGTCGTCGCGGACCCAGGCGGTGCCCCCGTCGGCCAGCCGCACCCGGCGCCAGCCGTCCTCCGCGTCCTCGCTGACGCTCAGCCGCTGCCCCTCCACCAGCACCCCCACCACCTCGCTGGTGGCCTCGGCCTTGGTGTGGAGCTTCGCCTCGAAGACGCGGACCACGGCGGGGCGGGCCATGGCCAGAGTGGGCAGGCTCAGGGCAAAGGCGACGAGGGCGATGCGGCGCACGGCAGACCTCAAACGGCGGGGAGGGCGGGCGTCTTACCGCGCGGCCGGTGGCGGCGTCCACCGTCCGCCGCAGCCGCCGTGCCGCGCCTCCCCCAGGCACACCCCGCCGCAGCCGGGCGCGCGGCCCTTGCAAACCGCCGCCGGACCGGGTGACCTGGGGCCCCGACCGCTCAGGGAGTTTGCCGTGTCCCGTGCCACCCCGCTGTTCGCCCTGGTCACAGCCGCCCTGCTGAGCGGCTGCCCCGAGAAGACGACCGACACCGCCCCGACGCCGGCGCCCGGCCCGAGCGCGGCCGCATCGAGCGCCGCGCCTGAGGCCCAGGCGCCGCCCCGGGTGGCTGCCACCCCCAGCGCCCCGGCGGAGGCCCAGCCCTACCGACCGCCCGCCGTGACGCGGGCCCTGTCTGCGGCCCACACCCAGGTGGTGGTGGGCGTCGAGGGGCTCGACTGGCTGTTCCGCAACGTGGCCCGGGTGCAGGCCCAGGTGCTGCCCGCCCTGCCCCCGGAGGTGGTGGCCGATCTGCCGCCGCAGGCCAAGGATCCGAAGTTCCTGCCCGCCTTCCTCGACTTCGCCCCCGAGACGCCGGCGGGCTGGCAGGGCGTGGGGGTCCAGCCCGGCGCCGGCCTGTCGCTCGTGCTGGACGACCGGCTGTTCATCGACGGCAAGCCCATCCCGCTGCTGGCCGCCCAGATCACCGAGCAGGGCCGCTTCCTGGCCTGGCTGAACACCCTGGAGGGCCGACACGGCCCCAAGAAGGGCGTGACGCTCACCGGCGAGACGCAGGGCGCCTGCCAGATCCTGCGCCTGAGCGAGGCCGAGGCCTGCCTGGGTGTGCGCCGCGGGCTCACCCTGGTGCTCCCGCTGCCCAAGGCCGATCAGGCCGAGACCCGGGCTGCCCTGGCGAAGGCCTTCACCGCCATCGTGGAAGACGCCGGCCCGGCCCTGGCCGACAAGGCCGACTTCCAGGCCGCGCTGCGTCGCTACCCCGGCACCCCCGCGGCCTTCGCCTGGGTGGATCACAAGCTCTCGGGTGCCCTCTGGGCCCGGGAGCGCGGTGCCGACGGGGCGCTGCCGCCCGACGCCGCCTTCTTCCTCGATCGCTTCCCCGCCAGCACCCTGTGGTACGGCAGCCGGGGCGCCGGCTTGCTGATCCGTGCGGATCAGGCAGGCGCCGCCGCCTTGGCCCGGATGCTCCGGCCGGCGGACGGCCCCCCGGACCTGACCGCCCTCGTCGGCCCGCGCACCGCCTTCTACCGGCTGGCGCTGAACCTGCCGACGCTGTTCGAGGGCGTCGCCGATCTGGTGCCGCCCAGCCGGGGGCAGGTGAAGGGGCAGATTCTGCTGGCCAAGAACATGCTGCCCGTGGCCACCGGCGTGGCCTGGGAAGATCTCACCGGCGGGCTCACCGGCCACGCCGCGTTCCTGATCGACATCCCCGCCAAGCTGCCCCCCGACCAGCCCGACCCGCACGGGATGCTGGCGGTGCTGGGGGTGAAGGACGCCGCGAAGGCCCAGCGCGCGCTGGACGCGGGGCTGAAGAAGGCCCTGGAGGCCAACCCGAAGCTGGCGGGTCCGACGGTCACCGTGGCCGGCCGCGAGGTGCCCAGCCTGTCGCCGCTGCAGATCGTGGCGCTCATCGACGGCCCGCGCCTGCTCGTGGGCACCCGGGTGGCGGTGGAGCGCGCGCTCGCCGCGAAGCACACGCCGCCGGCGACCGTGCGCGAGACCCTCGAAGACGCCACCTTCCTGGCCTTTGGGCTGCCGTTCGAGGCGGTCTGGAGCGCCCTGGAGTTGCCCCCGGAGGTGAAGGCGAACGCCGAGGCCGGCCGGGTGTTCTGGGACCGGATCCTGACCGACGGCTACATGGCGGGCGGCCTGCGGGTGGACGAGGACGGCCTGAGCTCGGCGGGCGGCGGCGCGGTGCTCATGCCGGGCATCCTGGCCGCCATCGCCATCCCCGCCTTCCTCAAGTACATCAAGCGCTCCAAGGCCAGCCAGGCGCGCCTGGAGGTCATGCGCCTGACCACCGCCGCCGAGGCCTACAAGGCCGAGCACGGCCAGTACCCGCCCTCGGCGCCCGTCACCCCCGCCAAGAGCGCGTGCCCCGACAGCGAGAGCGGCCGCTACCTGGCCGGGCCCGAGCAGTTCACGCACCCCACCTGGCAGGCCCTGGGGTTCCCGCCCGCCGGCCAGTCCTACTACCGCTACGAGTTCGTGAGCGACGGCAACAGCTTCACGGCGCGGGCGCTGGGGGATCTGGACTGCAACGGCGTGGAGAGCACCTTCGAGCGCGTGCCCGAGGGCGAGCTGGTGATCCACCGGGAGACCGAGTGAGCCGATTGCTCTGAATTCAATCCCGGATTCTACAAACCGAATCCCACAACCCGCCAGACCGGCCACACAGGCCACAAATCGTTGGCACGCCCCTCGCAAATGCCCCTGGTCAGCCATGAAACGCTGCCCAAGGAGGCTCCCATGCGTGCCCTGCTCATCGCCCTGACCGCCCTGACCGCCCTGACCGCCCCCGCCCTGGCTGCCCCCACGGCGCCCGCGGTGGATCTGACCGAGGACGCCCCCGCTGCCGTGCTCCGGGTGACCCGCCTGGCCATGGGCCACGGGGTCGATCGCCGCAAGCTGGTGGGCGAGGCCGAGACCTTCACCGCCCGCGGCCAGCGGGTGTGGGCGCACCTGACCTTGGAGAACCCGGGTCTGCCCACCAAGGTCACCCTGGTGTGGGCCCACGAGGGCACCGCGCGCTGGCACATCGACCTGACCGTGGGCCAGAGCCCGGCGTGGCGCACCTGGGCCCGCTGGACCCTGAACCCGCGGCGCGATGTGGGCCGCTGGACGGTCGAGGCGCTGGACGCCACCGGCCGCTCCCTGGGCACCACCGAGTTCATGGTGGTGCCCCCGCCGACCGAGGTCCCCGAGGCCGCCCTGCCGCCCCATCTCGACGACATCGGTTGTTGATTTGCGCAGACCTCCAGCGTCAACCAGAATGGCGGCGTTCCGACCGGATGCGGGGGCAAACGGTCGGCGTCCCGTGGGGAAGGAGACGCTGGTGATCAAGTCCAGTCATTTGGGGTTCGGGGCGCTGCTGCTCCTGCCGGGGTTGGCCATGGCGCTGCCCGAGGGCACGCGCCAGTTGGGCCCGACGCAGGGCCTCGAGGCCGGCAGCACCCTCGAGGTGTTCGTCCGCGCGGGCGAGACCCTG
The DNA here is from genome assembly GCA_020633555.1 of Myxococcales bacterium. GTDB lineage: Bacteria > Myxococcota_A > Bradymonadia > UBA7976 > UBA1532 > JACKDL01. Next base: position 25,159 of record JACKDL010000035.1, read on the forward strand.
CAGGTCTGTTCGAGCGACAACGGGTTGCAGGAGGCCGACGCCGGAGGCGAGCGGCTGGATCTGAACCCGGGCCAGCCGTACGCGGCGCCCCCCGCCGACTGCAACGTGCTCGGCCTGTCGGAGCAGCAGGGCCTGGCGTGCCGCCGGGCGGCCCGGCTGGGCCAGGAGATCATCGTCGGCCCGCCCAACCCCACCCGCTGCAGCACCGATCTGGACTGCAACGGGGGCCGGCGCTGCTACAGCCGCGACTGGCGCCAGCCCTTCGTGCCGGCCCGCGCCGGCGATCAGGGCTACTGCGGTCAGCCCCTGGCGGTGAACGCCCTGCAGGGCTACTGCAACGCCAACCAGGCCGACGGCGCCCGCAACTACCTGAGCGTGCCGGTGGACGTCGAGGGCAACTGGACGGTCAACTTCGTCGGTGAGCTCGAGACCATCACGTCGAGCGGCGGCTCCACCCGGTTCTTCGAGGTGGACGTGCTGGACGCCGGCGGCGACTCGGTGCCCGGCGGGCGCTTGAACGCCGACGTGTGGGCCATCAACGCCCACACCTTCTCGTACGGCACCAACACCGACTTCTTCGTGCGCGTGGGCGACGAGGCCACGGCCCGCGTGTTCGTGGTGGACTTCCAGAACATGGCGGGCTTCCGCTTCCAGTTCCTGGCCAACACCCTGGGCCTGCGCGACTTCCCACGGCAGAGCTGGTGCCTTCAGGGCGATCCCGACCCCGAGACCGGCCTGTGCACCCGCGCCGGCGAGGTGCGGGCCGCCACCCCGGAGTTCTCGATCTTCCTGAACTACCCCGATCCGGCCCCGGCCCAGCCGCCGGCCCCCGAGATCGGCAACCTGCAGTTCAACGACGAGGCGGGCTCGGCCACCATCAGCCCCAACGGCGACGGGGTGCAGGACACCGGTGAGTTCAGCTTCAACAGCAACATCACCGGCAGCTACCAGATCATCATCGACACCAACCGCAACGGGACCTTCGAGGCCGGCACCGACAAGACCCTGAACGGGCGCGCCCGGGCCGGCCTGAACAGCGGCATCGTATGGGACGGCACCGATCAGGCCGGGGCCCTCGTGCCCGAGGCCCAGTACGCCTTCCAGGTGCGCCTCATCGAGTCCGAGGTGCACTTCCCGATGAACGACATCGAGTTCAACGATGACGGCTTCCTGATCCGCGAGGCCTTCGTCGGCCTGCCCCAGCAGCCCGCGCGCATGTTCTGGGATGACCGGGCGGTGCGCCTGGACAACGCCAACTTCCAGCACCTGATCCCCGAGACCGACGACACCCTGACCACCCTGCCCAACGGCTCGAACCTGGGCGCCAACCCGCAGCGCCGCCGCTGGAGCCAGTACAACGAGGCCGGCGAGCTGGGCGTGCGCAACGGGGACGTGTCGCTGAGCATGGACACCTGGGTCGAGGGCATCGCCCAGTCCAGCACCACCGTCACCTGCCGCCTCTGCCAGGGCCCCGTGGGCGAGATCGGCGTCGGCCCCGTCGACGAGATCCTGGACGCGGACGGAGACGGCATCCCCGACGACGTGGAGAACGCCGGCTGCACCAACGCCAACGTGGCCGACACCGACATGGACGGCATCGACGACGGCGACGAGGACACCAACGGCAACGGCATCCACGAGCCGCTGCTGGGCGAGACGAACCCCTGCGACGCCGACACCGACGACGACGGCCTGGACGACGGCGAGGAGCTCAGCCGGGACGAGCCCACCAACCCCAACGACTTCGACAGCGACAACGACCTGATCCCCGACGGCGCCGAGGTGGACAACGGCACCGATCCGAACAACGCCGACAGCGACGGCGACGGCCTGAACGACGGGCGCGAGGTGGGCGCCGACGGCGTGCGCGACGCGGGCGAGACCGATCCCAACGACCCCGACAGCGATGATGACGGGCTGCGGGACGGCATCGAGGTGGACGGCAACAACCCCACCAACCCCCTGGAGCGTGACACCGACATGGACGGGCTCACCGACGGCGCGGAGGACGCCAACGGCAACGGGCAGGTGGATCCGGGCGAGACCGATCCGAACATCCCCGACTTCGACGGCGACGGCGTCAACGACGGTGATGAGGTGATGAACGGCACCGATCCCTTCGACGACGACAGCGACGACGACGGGCTGAACGACGGCGACGAGGCCGAGGCGGGCACGAACCCCAACGAGCCCGACACCGACATGGACGGCCTGACCGACGGCGTCGAGGTCAACGGCGACAACCCCACCAACCCCACGGTGGCCGACACCGACATGGACGGGCTGAATGACGGGGCCGAGGACGCCAACCGCAACGGCGCCTTCGACGCCGGCGAGACGGATCCCAACAACCCCGACACCGACGGCGGCGGCGAGCCCGACGGCAGCGAGGTGGCCGGCGGGCGCAACCCCGTGGACAACCCCGGCGACGACGTGGTGGCCGATCGCGACGGCGACGGCCTGAGCGACCTGCAGGAGGCCCAGGAGGGCACCAACCCCGACGTGCCCGACAGCGACGGCGACGGCGTGCTCGACGGCCCCGAGGTGCTGGGCGAGAACCCCACCGATCCGCTCAACCCCGACACCGACATGGACGGCCTGCCCGACGGCCTCGAGGACGCCAACGGCAACGGCGCCGTCGACGAGGGCGAGACCAACCCGAACGACCTGGACACCGACGATGACGGCCTGGTGGACGGCGTCGAGGACGCCAACCGTGACGGTCAGCGCGGCGACGACGAGACCGACCCCCTGAACCCCGACACCGACGGCGACGAGCTGCTGGACGGTATCGAGGACGCCAACCGCGACGGCCTGGTGGATCGCGACGAGGACGGCAACCTGCTGGAGACCGATCCGCTGATGGCCGACAGCGACGGCGACGGGCTGGACGACGGCGACGAGGACGCCAACGGCGACGGCATCTGGGACGAAGGCGTGGAGACCGATCCCCGCAACCCCGACACCGACGGCGGCGGCGAGAACGACGGCAGCGAGGTGGCCGGCGGCCGCAACCCCGTGGACAACCCCGACGACGACGTGACGGAGCCCGACACGGACATGGACGGGCTGTCCGACGCGCTCGAGATCGCCACCGGCACCGATCCCAACAACCCGGACACCGACGGCGACGGCCTGCCCGACGGCGTCGAGGACGCCAACCAGGACGGTGAGGTGGCCGCGGGCCGCGAGACCGATCCCCGTACCGCCGACACCGACAACGACGGCGTGCTGGACGGCATCGAGGTCAACGGGGACAACCCCACCGACCCCCTGAACCCCGACACCGACGGCGACGGCCTGCTGGACGGCACCGAGGACGCCAACGGCGACGGCGCCTGGGACGACGCGGGCGCCGAGGGCGAGACCGATCCCACCAACCCCGACACCGACGGCGACGGCCTGTGCGACGGCTCGGCGGCCATCGCGGGCATCTGCGGCGGCGCCGAGGACGCGGATCTGGACGGGGTGTGGGAGCCCGACGCCCCCAACAGCGAGACCGATCCGCGCGTGGCCGACACCGACGGCGACGGCCTGTGCGACGGCGACACGACCGTTGAGGGTGTCTGCGACGGCGGCGACGACGATCCTCTGGTGCCCTACGTGGCCCCGCCCGAGCTCACCGTGAGCGGCGCCAACCCCGCCGACTGCAGCGCAGCGCCCGCCCCGGGCGCCCCCAGCCCGGCCTTCTGGGCCCTGGCCCTGGGTCTGGTGGCCCTGCGGCGCCGCCGCCGGCGCTGATGCTCCTGGCCGTCGACGCCGGGCTGCGCTGCGGCCTGGCCTGGTTCGACGGCGCGGGGCGCCTCACCCGCTACCGCAGCACCCACTTCCCCCGCCGGCGTGATCTGGCGGGCGCCGCGTGGCGCCTGCTGGCCGACGCCAGCCACCTGGCGCTGGAGGGCGGCGGCGGGCCTGCGGATCCGTGGCTGAAGGCCGCCGAGCGCCGTGGGATCCCCGCACTGCAGATCGGCGCCGAGGCCTGGCGCACGGCGCTGCTGCTGGACCGCGAGCAGCGCAGCGGTGGGCAGGCGAAGGCGGCCGCCGATCCGCTGGCCCGGGCGGTCATCGCCTGGAGCGGCCTGCCCCGCCCCACGAGCCTGCGCCATGACGCCGCCGAGGCCATCTTGCTGGGCTGGTGGGCGGTGAACGGGCCCCTGGGCTGGGTGGCCGACGCCCCGGATCTGCACCGGCTGGCCGCCCGCTGAGCCGAGGATCAGCTCACCGCGGCGGCCCGGGTGGGCGGCGCGCCCGATCGGCCAGCCAGGCCGGCACGGCCTCGGTGGGCAGGGGGCGCTGGAGCCAGAAGCCCTGGGCCGCCTGGCAGCCGGCGGCCGTCAACGCCGCGGCCTGCGCGGCGGTCTCGACGCCCTCGGCCACCACCATCGCCCCCACCGCGCGGGCGAGGCCCACCACCGCATGGACCGCGGCCTGCCCCAGCGCCGAGCTGCAGCCCCGGGCGATGAACGCCTGGCCCAGCTTGAGGCGCGTCAAGGGCACCTCCTCCAGCAGGTCCAGGGGCAGCGGGCCGTCGCCCACGTCGTCGAGCGTCAGGGCCGCCCCGGCCGACGCCAGCGCGGCGAGTCGGGCCCGCTCCCATGGGTGGGTGGTCTGCCAGGCTCGGGCCGCCAGATCGAGCTCCAACGCCCCCGGCGGCCACCCCAGGCCAGCCAAGAGGCTGGTGATCCGGCGCTCGACGCTCGGCGAGGCCAGCTCGGTGGCCGTCAGGTTGAGGACGAGCGTGGGCACCGCCAGGCCGGCGGCGCGCCACTGCCGGCCCGCCGCCACCACCGCCCGCTGAGTGACCAGGCCCAGGGCCTCCATCTGGCCCGTCTGCTCCGCCAGCAGGATGAACTCCGCTGGCTCGGCCCGCGCCGGCTCGGGCCAGCGCGCCAAGGCCTCGAGCGCGAGGACGGCGCCCGTGTGCAGGTCGATCACCGGCAGCCAGTGGAGGGCCGGTCCGCCGCGCGCGATGAGGGCGTCCAGCTCGGCGGTCAGGAGCGTGCGGGCCGTGTGCTTCGCCGCCAACGCCGCGTCGTGGCTACAGAACCGGCCCCGGCCCTCCTGTTTGGCCCGATAGAGCGCGGTGTCGGCCCGGCCCAGCAGGGCCTCGGCCGTCTCGTCGGACTCACCGCTCAGGGCCAGCCCCACGCTGGTGCCCACCGTGAGCCGCAGCGACGCCACCTCGAGGGGCTCGGCCACCACGTCCACCAACCGCGCCGCCAGCGCCGTCGCCTCGTGGGGCGCAGGGTCCATCTGGACCACCACGAACTCGTCGCCGCTCATGCGGGCCACCCGGTCGCCGGCCCGCACGGTCCGCAACAGCCGATCGGCCACCGCCATCAACAGCGCGTCGCCCACGGCGTGGCCGTGGGCGTCGTTGACGGGCTTGAAGCGGTCCAGGTCGAGCAGGTGCACGGCGACCACCTGGTGGCCCCGCCGCGCCCGCCCCAAGGCGCGGCCCAGCTCTGCGAGCAGGCCCGCGCGGTTCAAGAGGCCGGTGAGGTGGTCGTGGCTCACCCGCTGTTCGAGCCGGGTACGGGCCGCGCGCTCCTCGGTGACGTCCACGCCCACACAGATCGCCAGCCAGTCCTCGCCGTCGCCCAGCGCGGTGATGCGCCACTGGACCCGCCGCTCGGCGCCGGACCGGGTCAAGAGGGTCTGCTCGAGCTCGTGCGGACCAGCCTTGCCCTGGCTGGCCCGGGCGAAGCCCGCCTGAACCTCGGCGCGCCGGCCCTCGGGAACCACCGCCTCGAACCACGACCGGTAGATGATCTCGGGGTACGGCCAACCCGTCAGCCGCGCGGCGCTCTCGTTGAAGACCCGGACCCGGCCCCGGGCGTCCAGGCCCACCACCGCCACGTCCAGGGCCTCGACCAGGGCCGTCACGAACCGCTCGCCCCTGTCGCGCGACCGCGCCAGGACCCCGGCGTTGCCCAGGTTGACCCCTGAAAAGGCCACCGGGATGCCCGCGGAGTCACGGTGAATGACGGCCTGGACCTGCACCGGGCGGACCTGACCGTCGGCGCCGCGCTCGCGCACCTGCACCGCGTAGGTGGCCTCGCCGCCCAGGGTCGCCCCCTGCACCGCGGCCTTCAGGCGGGGGCGATCGGCCGGCTCGATGCGCTCGACGAACGCCTCCATCGGGCCCGCCTCGGGCCCCCATGGCGCGTAGCGCTCGGTGGCGCGGGTGGCCAGATCGGTGCGCCACAGCGTCAGATCCACGTGTGGGGCCACGCTCCCCAGGATGGCCTGCGTGCGGTCGGCGCTGCCCGCGGGCCGCAGGCTCGTCACCAGGAAGGGGTGCCCTGCCACGTCGACACGGCGCGCCGACGCGACGACGAGCACGTCGTGGCCCTCCAGGTGGCGCAGCCGCAGGACCGCCCCCTCCAGCGCCTCGCCCGCGGCCGCCCGCTCGGCCAACGCCCGGCGGACCCCTGGATCCACCAGAACCCCCAGTTCCTCGCTGCAGTGATGCTCCACCGCCGCCGGTTCGTGCCCGGTGATCCGGGCGACGCGATCCGACACGAAGACCATCTCGTCCGTGACCAGATCGGTGATGATCAGCAGGTTCGGGCCACCGCGGAGCGCTTGCAGGAGGACAGCCACGGGCAAGGGAGACGGACCCATGGGTTGAGGCATCGTCCAACACACGCGGGCGCTCAAGGCAATCCGCTCCGCGACCCCGAGAAAGCGTATTCAGGCGCCGGGCAGACCCAGAGCCCGTGCCACCAGCACTGCTGTTTCCATTGGGGTAGGAATCCGGGCCAGCGATCGCCCGAACAACGCGTAGGACGCCTGAGGGTCGCGCAGGCGGGTCGCCCAGGCCGCTGCCACGCACAGGGCCGCCCGATCCGGCTCGGGATCCACGCAGGCCATCGCCAACAGCGCCACTGCCGGCGGTTGGCCGGGTGCCTCGCGAAGGGCCTCGGCCGCCGCCCGTGCGCGAGGCAGCGCTGCAGGCACGGCCCAGCCCGCCCAGATGGCCGCGACGCACCCCACCAGCTCCGCCACGGCATCGGGCAGGGGTCGCGCGAGCAGCGCGCGCATGGCGGCCCCCTGATCACCTGCTGCCGCGGCGTCTGCGGCCGCGGCCAGCGCCCGCCCCCACTCCCCCAATCCCGCCAGGGCCGCCGCGATCTCACCCAACAGGGGTGCATCGGCCACCGCGGCCGCCCGGGCGCTGTCGAGCGCGGCCCGCGCCGGTCCCCGGTGCCCTCGACGCACCTGCACTCGCGCCCGCCACAGATCGGGCGCCCCGGGGCGGGCCCCGGCCTGCGCCGCCGCCCACGCGGCGGCCAGGGTGCCGGCGTCGTCGCCGCGGGCGAAGGCGGCGGCCGCCTGCGCCAGGGGATCGCTCGGGTGGGCGCTCACTTGCGCTCGCTCTCGGCGGCGACTGGGGCCTCTGCCGCGGGGGCCGCCGCCCCAGCCTCGCCCGGGGTGTACAGCCAGCCCTCGCCGGTGCGGCGGCGCCGGCGCACGCCCGGGCCGCGTGGCGTCGGCACCTCGAAGGCCGGATCCAGCGCCGAGCCGGGCTGAAGCCAGCGCTCCGCCCAAGGCGCGGCCTGCGCGTCGGCCCCCTCCAGCGGGGCCAGATCGGCGTCCTGATCGGCGGCGTCCCGGCCTGCGTCGCCCTCGATCCAGGCGGCCAGCGCGGCCACGTCGCCCTCGAAGCCCTGCCCCCGCCCCTCGGGGCTGGCCAGCAGGCGGTCGAGCAGGACCTCAACCTCGCGGCCCTCGGCCACCCGCTCGCCAATGGCGTCGATGATGGCGGCCTCGTCACCCGCCTGGGCCAGGCCCTCCCGGACCTCGGGCCCCGCCTGCTGCCACAGGGCGCGGGCCGCCTCGGTGGCGGCGCCGGCCAGGTCCGGCTGCTCCGCGAAGGCCACGTCCTCGCCGGTGCTGAAAGCCTCGGCACCCAGCACCTCGGCGGCGGCCGCCGCCCGCGGATCCAGATGCGCCCGCAGCTCGCCCACGTCGTGCTGGCCGAAGGCTGCCTGGACGGTCTCGCGGTGCGGCAAGGCCTGCGCCTCGCTGGAGAGCCCCGTGCGCGCCACCGCGTGCAGGGCGTCCACGTCGACGCCGGCGGCGTCGTCGGCGGCCACCCCCAGCACCTCGGCGCTCTGGCCCACCGCCGCCGCCCGCTCGGCCTCGTCGGCAGCCTCGTGGGCGTCGGTCTGGGCGTCGGTGTGGTCGGGCTCGGGCCGCAGGCGATCGTCGAAGGGCATGCCCCATGGTCGCGGCCGCGAGGGGGGCGGTCAACGGCGTGTCCGCGACCCCGAGGCTCTGGCAGACTGAGCCCATGGATGAGTTTCCGAACTACGGCACCTGGGGCTCCACCGACAGCCGGGCGGTGTTCCGGGTGCGCGCCGGCAAGGCGCCCGAGACCCCGCAGGTGGACGGCTGGGACTCCGCCGACGGGGAGTGGTTCAAGATCACCGGCGTGAAGTGGGACGGCAAGCGGCTGCGCTTCGCCAGCACCATGCCCTCGACGAGCTGGGTGGTACGGCACACCTGGCGGGTGGTGGACGCCGACACGCTCGAGGGCGAGCGGTCCACCACCGACCGGCCCTACCGGCTCACCCGCAGCGCGGCCAAGCCGTCGAAGTAGCCGGCGCCAGCGCGTCGTCCAGCGCTGCCGCCAGAGCCGGCACGTCCCCCGCCGGCACCACCCGCACGCCAGGGCCCACCGCCAGGCCCGCAGCCGGGGTGGTGATCACCGGGACCCCACTGGCCACCGCATCCAGCAGGCGCCGAGGCGCGCCGGGCACGTGCCCGGGCAGGGCCACCACCGTCGCCTGTCGCAGGGCCTCGGGCCAGGGCGTGGCCTCGGCACGGCCACCCCAGAAGCCCACCCCCTCCACCTCGGGCCCGCAGCGCAGCAGCCGCACGGCCCGACCGGCCAGGGCCTCGCGCAGGGCCCAGGCGCCGTGCCGACCCAGGGTGCTGGCGGGGAACACCACCACCGCCTCGGTCGACGGGACCGGCGCGACCGCACGCCCCCGGGCCCACGGCAGCCCGTGGCCACGGGGGCCGAAGGCTGCGGCCAGACCGGGGTGCGGGGTGTGGATCCGATCGGCCGCCGCGAGCGCCTCGCCCTCGGCCCGCACCAGCGCCGCGGGCGCGCGGAAGTCGCTCAGGGTGGGGCTGTCAGGCCAGCGCGCCGCGGCCTCATCCAGCGCCCGCTGCAGGGTGGCCAGCGGCGGGCGGTCCAGCAGCACCTCGAAGCGCCGGCCGCCCAGCGCGCCTTGACGCCACAGGTGGGGCAGCAGCCGCGCCGACACCACGGCGCGCTCGCAGTCGACGGGCAGACGCTCGCCCAGGGTGCGGGCCAGGGCGGCGTCGTCCGCCAGGAGGGCGCGCTGCCGATCGGCCCCCTGCGGGCTCAACTGCCGCGCCCGCAGGCTGCGCACCAGCGCGTGCTGCGGCGCCGTGATCACCGGGGCCCCCTGGGTGGACCACGCGTACCGGTCCCAGCCCACGCGCCGACCGTCCACCGCCAGCAACACCGGATCCGCGGACGCCCGCTCAGCGGCCAGGAGCCGGTCGAACTCGGGCCACATCCCGTCCAGGATCCAGGCGGTTCGCGGGCGCTCCAGGCGGCGCCCCACGGCGTCGGCGTTGCGGAAGCAGGCCCCCTGACCGCAGGTGGCGCAGGAGTTTGGCGTGGGCCGCAGCACATGAAGCGCGGGCGCCCTGCGGGCCGGGGCCGCCGCGGGCGCATGCAGCCGCACGACCAGGTGATCGGCGCTCAGGCGGCAGCTCACCCACAGCCCCTCGGGGGCGCGCACGCGCAGATCCACGTAGTTCCAGAAGACCGTGGCGTCGCGCCCGGTCTCGGCGAGGCTCCCCGGCACCACCTGGCTGTGGGCGTGCCGCTCGGGCACGGGCAGGCCAGCGGTGAGCGCCGCGTCGTACAGCGCGTTGCTGAGCTGGCAGAGCCCGCCGCCCACCGAGGGGATCAGGCAGCCCTGGCGGATCTCGCGGCCCACGGCGAAGCCCCGGCCCGCGCTGGGTCGGCCCACCTGCGCCCAGAAGCTCAGGCTGCGCCCCGGCGGCACGTACACCCCGTCGAAGGCCTGGGCGGCCCGGCGCAGGTTCTGGATCTTCCCGGCCTCGAGCGCGCGCTCCGACGGATCGGTGGCGCCGCGCAGCGCCGAGCGCGACTCGGCCACGCAGCGCCAGCCCTCGGGGCGGTCGGTGTCGGGCCAGCGGGGGCTGGGGGTGATCCAGCGGTTCCACAGGCCGCGCCGGGCGCGGTGGACCTGGATCTTGGCGCCGTGCAAGGCGGCCTGGGCGCGGGTGGGCAGCGGGCGGTCGCGGTCGGTCACGGCTCATCCTCGGGCAGGGGCCCGCGCAGATACGCAGGGGGCGTGCCAGGGATCCATCGACCGCAGGCCCGCGGGGCTTGACCGCGGCGCGCTGTGAATCGAAGCGCTGCGCTGCGATTGATGGATCCCGGCGCCCGCGGCTACCGTCGCCGCCATGCGCGCGACCCTGCTCTGGATGCTCACCCTGGGCCTGATGGCCTGCAGCCCCAAGCCCGCCCTGCCGCCCGCGGCCCAGGGCCCGGCGCGGGATCTCGACAGCCCCGATCCGGCGGCGCGGGCGGCCGCGGCCCGGGCCCTGGGGCGCCTGGGCGCGAGGGCGCAGGGCGCCGCGCCCGCGCTGGCCGACGCCCTGGAGGATCCCGAGCAAGCCGTGCGGGTGGCCGCCGCCGAGGCTTTGGCGGCCCTGGCCGACGCCGGGGTGGACCTGCACGGGGTGGTGGGGGCGCTGACCGACGCCCTGGAGGACGAGGCCGCCCCCGTGCGCGTGGGCGCCGTGCAGGCCCTGCGGGCTGCGGGCAGCGCCGCCGAGGCCGCCGCCGAGGCCCTGGCGGTCACCGTGCAGGCCGACGCCCCGGCCCTGAAGGCCGCCGCCCTGGACACCCTGGGGCGGCTGGGGCGCGCCGGCGCGGCGGCCCTGCCCGCCATGCAGGCTGCGCTGGCCGATCCCACCGGCGCCGTACGCGCCGCGGCCGCCCGCGCCCTGGGCCGGGTGGGCCCGGCGGCCGCCCAGGCGGTCCACGCGCTGGCCCGGCGGGTGACTGACCCGGACGGGGCCGTGCGGATCTGGGCCCGGCAGGCCCTGGCGCGGCTGGACCCCGAGCACCCGCAGAGCCTGGCCCCGCTGGTGACGTTGCTGCAGGGCGAGGGCCTGCTGGCCGCCCACGCCGCGCAGCAGCTCGGCGCCCTGTTCGGCGAGGGCGGCGCCGCCGTGGAGCTGGCGGTGGACGTGCTGGGCCGCGCCTTCCCCGGCCGCGAGGACGAGCTGCGGTTCCTGGCGGTGCGTGGCCTGAAGCTGAGCGGCGGTGACCTGACCCAGGCGGTGCCCATCCTGGCCCGCACGCTGAGCGATCCCGACTCGCTGCTGCGGGCGGCGGCGGTGGAGACCCTGGGCCTGGCGGCCCGCACGGTGGAGGCCGCGCGCCCCCATGTGTTGAAGGCCGTCGAGGACGCCGCCCCCGCCGTGCGCGCCGCGGCCGCGGCGGCCCTGGCCGCGACGGGCTGGACGGCTCCCGAGGTGAAGGCCGCCCTGCAGCGGGCGCTGGCCGACCGCATCGCCGGGGTGCGCGCCGCGGCCCTGGGCGCGCTGGTGCGGCTGGACCCCCGTGATCCCGACGTGCGCGCCGCCCTGAGGCAGGCGCTGGGTGACCAGGCGGCGGCGGTGCGGGCCGTGGCGGCGCAGGGCTGGGCCGCGGTGATGGCCCGGGTGGACGGCGAGCAGCTCGCCGAGCGGCTGCTGACGCTGCTGACCGATGAAGACAGCGCCGTGCGGGTGGCCGCGGCGGGCGCCCTGCAGCGGGCGGTGGCCTTGGGGCTCGACCCCGCCACCTTGCTGGCGAAGCTGCGCCAGGTGGCTGCCGCCACCGGCCCGGCCCTGCGCCGGGCGTTGGAGGCCCTGGCCCAAGGCGACGGCGCCTTGGCGCAAGCGGCGCGCCTGGCCCTGGCGGTGCTGCCTTGAGGGGGGCGGCGCTGCTCCTGGCCCTGGGCCTGGTGGCCTGCCGCGAGGCCCCCGCGGGGCCCCCGGAGATGGGCCCGCCCCCCGCGCTGCCCACGGCGAAGGCCGCGCTGGCCGCCCGGGCCGTGATCATCAGCGTCGACGGCCTGCGCGCCGACGCCCTGGCGGCCCTGGGGCCCCAGGGGGCGCCCACCCTGCACCGGCTGGTGCGCGAGGGCGCCGCCACGCTGAACGCCCGGCCCGATCCCCACCGCCCCAAGACCCTGCCGGGCCACCACTGCATGCTCTACGGGCGGCCCACGCTGGGCCCGAACGGCCACAAGTACACTGGCAACCGCAGCTCGCAGGACGTGGTGCACGCCGAGGCGGGCCGCACGCTGCACAGCGCCTTCGACCAGGTGCACGCCACCGGCGGCACCACGGCGCTGTTCGCCAGCAAGCTGAAGCTGGCGGCCCTGGTCCGGGCCCACCAGCCGGCCCTGGGCGGCCCCACCCGCCCCCTCGATCAGGTGGCCCTGTCGGACTATGACGACGACGCCACGGTGCGCGCGGCGGCCGCGGCGCTCGGCGGCACCACCCCCCCCACCCTGGCCCTGGTGCACTTCGCCGCCCCCGACAAGGCCGGCCACCGCAGCGGCTTCGATCCCGCGCCGGGCACCGCGTACCTGGCGGCGGTGAAGGCCACCGACGGGCGGCTGGCGCGGCTGCTGGCGGCGCTGCCGCCCGGCACCGCCGTGGTGTGGACCACCGATCACGGCGGCCACGGGCGCCGCCACGGCGATCCCGACGACCTGCGCGACACCCGCATCCCCTTCGGCGCCTGGGGCCCGGGCGTGGCCGCGGGGGCCGAGCTGTACGCGCTGAACCCCAGCGCCCGCCGTGATCCCGGCCAGGCCGAGGCCGCCGGCGGCGAGCCCATCCGCAACTGCGAGGCCGGCAACCTGGCCCTGCGCCTGGTGGGCCGCCCCCCCACCCCCGGCTCGGTGTTCAACGCCCGGCAGGATCTGGCGCTGCGCCCCGGCGGTTGACCTGGGCGGCCCCGCTGGCCAGAGTCCCCCCACCTCGGCCCCACGGCCGCCCCTGCCCCACGGAGGGCCCATGCGCCTCGAACTCGGCGGCCCCGGCGCCGCCCACGCCGCCGACCGCATCGCCCGGCTGGCCAAGGATCGTTGGGGGCTCACCGCCCACGGCGTGCCCGGCGCCGACGGGATGGTGCTGAACCTCGTGGGCTTCGAGCCCGAGGGCCACCCCATGGTCAGCCAGTCCCAGCGCAAGCTGCGCGAGGCCGAGCTGGCCGAGCTGGTGGTGGACGTCCGCCAGACCCACCCCGAGTTCAAGATCCGCATGGTGCTGGACGCGCCGCGGGTGCCCGACGAGCCCGAGGAGGCCACCAGCGCCCAGATGGAAGAGGCCGTGGTGGCGCTGAGCGAGGCCTTCAGCAAGTTCCTGGACCTGAAGGACGCCCGGCAGATCGCCGAGACCGGCGGGTTCCTGGGCAACGTGCTGGCGGCGGGGAACCTGTTCGACCAGGCGCGGTTCTTCTTCGAGAAGGCCCGCGACATGTACCGCCTGATCAAGGATCACGAGCGGGCCGAGGCCATGCAGATGATCCTGGACGCGCTGGAGGAGTGATGCGGCGCTTGTGGATGTTGGGGCTGCTGGCCCTGCTGTGGGGCACGGGCTGCGACGACGGGAGCACGGACGGCGAGCCGCGCCTGGGCGACTGCGGCCTGACCGTCGAGAAGTGCGGCAGCCAGGACGCGGGGGCCATGGCCGACCAGGCGCCCGCTGATTTGGGGAACGCCCAGGACGCCACCGTGGACGCCGAGCCGCCCGCGGACGCCATGGCCGACGCCATGGCCGACGCCATGGCCCCCGACGCTGAGCCGCCGGCCATGCTCACCGCCACCGCGGCCCACGAGCACGCGGTCGAGGGCAACTGGCTGGTGGCCGGGCAGCCCGACCAGGCCCGCCTGACCGAGCTGGTGGGCCTGGGGGCGGTCATCATCACGCTGCGCACCGTGGCCGAGGAGGCCTTCGACGAGCAGGCGCTGGTGGAGGGCCTGGGCGGCACCTTCATCCGCTACGCCACCACCCCCGCCGACTACGACCAGGTGGCCTTCCGCGAGGGCATGTACGACCTGTACGACACCTGGCGGGCCCAGCCCGTGCCCGTGTACCTGCACTGCGCCAGCAGCAACCGCGCCGGCACCTCGTGGGCCCTGTACCTGGCCGAGCGCCAGGGGGTCCCGCCCGAGGAGGCCATCGCCCAGGGCCGGGCCGCCGGCATGGGCGCGTCGCTGGAAGCCCGCGTACGCATGATCCTGGGCTTGGACTGACTGGGGTTGGACTGAGGGGCCCCGCCGGGTGAACATGGCCGCCATGCGCACCCCCCTGCTCTGCCTGGCCCTGCTGGCCCCCGCCCTCGGCCTCCCCGCCTGCAAGGCCGATCCCGTCGAGGAAGAACGCCCCGCGCCGCGCCGGCCCGACGAGCCGCGGGCGCTCATGTACCACTTCGAGGACCAGGTCCTGGTCGTCGCGAAGTCGGGCGACGAGGCCAAGGTGCGGGCGGCCCTTCAGGCCTGCCTGGCCACCCCGGCGGACTTCACGGCGGTGTTCGGCGAGCGCGGCGCGGCGCTCCACGCGGCCTACACCGCGAACATCGTGCCGAAGTTCCTGGCCGAGGCGCCGGCCTTCCTCATCGCCCGTGCGAAGGAGGGCTACACCGAGGTGGCGGTGCGCCCGGTGGGCCCCGCGCTGCCCGACTACACCATGCCCGGCGACCAGGTGACCCTGGACGCCATGGCGAAGAAGCAGCCGATGATGAGCGTGTGGCTGCGGCAGCCCGAGCAGACCCTGGGCGTACGCCTGGAGGGCTGGCTGTACCGCGAAGGGCGCTGGGTGACGGTGCTGAAGCTGCACCGCGAGATCACCCGGCTGGCGGGCGCGGCGGAGGAGGCGCCCGCCGCCGACGCGGCCCCGGAGGCCGCCGAGGACGGCGGGGCCGCGGCGCCCGCGGTGGACGCCGGCGCGCCCGAGTAGCGGGCGCCGTTCAGGGGCGCGTGGCCCCGCGGCTCACTTCTTGTGGCCGGTCAGGTTCCACTTGTTGATCTCGGCGCGGAACCAGGCGTCCGCCTCGTCGGTCCACTTGTAGTTCTCGCGGATGTACTTGACGGTCGCCTTCTCGATGTCGGTGTAGCTGTCGCCGTCCTTCACCTCGGCCAGGAGCTTCTCGGCGTCGCTCATGCTGATGCGACCGTCGCCACGGCCGGCCACCGCCTCGTCGGCCGCGTCCAGCAGGCTCTTGTCGTACTTCACGCCGTCGATGGTCTTGTAGTAGCCCATGATCATCCTCCCTTGTGTTCGGCCCGCCCGGCGGGCTCGTGCGTCAGGTTGCACGGAGGAGAGACTGCCGTCGACCCCCGAGGTCACCCACCGGGCGACATTTTCTGTGGAAAGTTCAGCCCGCAGGGTTCAGCGCACGATGTTCAGGTCCCATGAGTACGCAAGCCCCTCGCCCAGGCTCACCCCGGCGAGGCCGTCGGGCCGCCCCCGCTCGATGAAGTCGGCCACCCCGCCGTAGCCGCCCCGGGCGAAGTCCCCCTCGAACCAGGTGAAGAGCTGGCTGATCCCCTCGGGGCCCGCCCCCTTGGCCGGATCACTCAGGAACGCTGCCACTGCCTGGGTGAGCTGGGCCTCCAGCCGGGGCCCGTCGAAGGCGAAGGCCAGGTTGGGGCAGCCCAGGCTGGCGCAGTTGATGGCCATGTGCAGCCGCGGATCGAACCCCGCCTCGCCCCCCGCCGCCTGGAACCAGGCCGCCAGCGCGGCCCGCGTCTCAACGGAGGCGGCCTGCACGCTGGCGTGCTCGGCGTCGCCCCGCAGCGCCCCGTGCTCGAGCTGATCCAGGCTCAGCGTCACCCCGCCCACCACGTACGCCGGCTGCTGGAAGAAGACGAAGCCGCCGTCCGACACCGACCAGCCCGGGTCGCCCCCGTACTGCGCCAGCACCCCCCGCAGGGTCAGCGCGTTGTAGGCGTTGAACAGCAGGGCCTTCACCTCGGCCGCGTCGGCCAGGGCCGTGGGATCCACCGCCGCCAGCAGGGCCAGGTACTGGTCCAGCAGGATGCGCGCCTCGGCGCTGGCCGCCACGCCGTCGTAGTCCAGCAGCGCCTGGGCCCCGTCGAAGGTCACGTATCGCTGCAACAGGCCCTGCAGGATCAGGTGGTCCAGCCGCTCGGCGGTCGCCACGTCGCCCAGGCTCTCGTCCAGGTCGCCGGCCCCCACCGCGGGGGCCGCGGCGGGCCCCTGGCCGTCGTACTCGGTCCAGTCGCCGCAGCCCGCCAAGGCCAGGGCAAGGGCCAGCGTCAGCGTCCCGCGCATCATCGGCTCCAGCTCACGCCCAGGCTCACCTGGGTGCCGCGGGCGCTGTTGCGCGCCCAGGGGGTGAAGTCAGCGCTCGCCTCGAGCGCCAGGCCGCCGCCCACCGGGGCGAACAGGCCGGGGCCCACGGTGGCGTAGCCCTTGGTGCTGGCGTCCTCGGCCAGCGGCACCACCGCCTGGGCGTTGGCGGCCAGCACCACCCCGCGCCACACGGTGGCGCCCACCTGGGCGAAGGCCAGCGCGCCGTCGGCGAAGCGGCGGTCCAGCCCATCGCCCACGGCCCACTCGGTGCGGTGCTCGTAGCCCAGCTCCACGAACCCGTACAGCGGCGTGCCCGGCAGGCTCCCGCCGGCGCTGATCCACAGCCGCCCATCCACCTGCCCGTCGCCGATGAGGGGGAAGCTGGCCCCCTGCAGGCCGCCCGGCTCGGCGGCGTCGTACAGCGGCAGCTTCACCTCGGCGCGCACCGCCTGTGGGAAGTCCAGCCAGGGCAGCGACCACTGGGCCGCCAGCCGGGCGTCCCCCAGCCGCGCCGAGCGGAAGGCGGCGCCGCCGAAGTCGTTGGTGGCCACGCTGTGGGGCAGGAACGCCTGCAGGTGCAGCCCGCGGGCCACCCCCACCTCGGCGTACAGGGCGCTGGTCCAGCCGGTGTAGTCCACCCCGCCCACCACCCGCCCGCTGGCGTCCTGGAAGGCGTCGGCGGTGTACAGGCTCTCGCTGACCTTCACGTAGGCCTGTCCGGGGCCGCGGGTCCACGGCCCGGCCCAGGCCAGCCCCGGGGCCAGCAGCGCCAGCAAGGCCAGCGGCGCGCGACGCCCGCGAGTCACTCGGCCGCCTGGAAGCCCGGGTTGCGCTGGATGTCGGCCTGCAGCAGCGACTGGAAGGGCAGGTTGGCGTGGGGCCGGTCCTCGGCGCAGGCGATCTCCACCGTGGGGAACAGGCTCAGCCGGCGGTCCACCGTGGCGGCGCCGTGGGCGAAGAAGCTCACGTCGATGTCGTAGAAGTGTAGCTGGTACAGGTACTTGCGGCAGGCGCTCGACACGGGCTGATCCTCGCCGCCGTGGTCCTGGATGCTCACCTCGGCGCAGGGCTCCTGGGTGCCCTTGGTGAAGGCATACAGCCGGCGGTCGTAGCTCGGCCAGCCGTTCAGGCTGGGGCAGGTGCAGCCGTTGATGGCCTCGCAGCCCGGATCCTGGCTCACCCGCCGCACGTTCTTGCGCTCCACATAGAACTCGCCGGGCGAGCCCTCGAAGAACAGGAAGCACGCCCCGGGCTGGAAGTACGGGTTCTGCTCGGTGAAGACCGCCCAGGCGTACACCTGCGGCGGCGGATCGCCCGCCAGGCAGTCCCACTCGGGGCGGTTCAGGTTGTTCACCTCGGTGGTGGGGCAGGCCTCGTCGCGGCCGTCGCAGTCGTCGTCCACCTGATCGCCGCAGATCTCGGCGGCCCCGGGGTTGATCCAGGCGTCCTGCGGGCCGCAGTCCATGCTCTGGCGGGCCAGCCCGGCGCCCGGGGCCTCGTCGGGCCGCAGACAGGCCTGCGTGGCGCCGTCGTCCACGCCGTAGCCGTCGCCGTCGTCGTCGGGGTAGACCGCCACGTCGGCGCACAGGCCACCCGCGCCGCCCGCGCCGCCCCCTTCACCGCCCGCGCCGCCCCCGGCACCGCCCGCGCCCGCCGCCATGTCCACGGCGCCCCCGCCCGCCCCACCGGCCCCTTGCGGATCGGCGCCGCCGTCGTCGGCGCAGGCGGTCAAGGCCAGGGCGGCGGCCAGCAGGGGGATGGACAGCGGGTGACGCATGGGTCGATGCTCCGGGCGATGCGAGGTGGACCAAGGGCCTGGTGGCTGCAGTGTGCCGTGCTGGCGTGGGCCGCGTCGACCGGCTGCCGCCGCGCCGAGCCGCCCCCGCCAAACCACGCCGCCCCCGCCACCCAACCCGACGCCGCACCACGCCTGGCGCCCGCCGCCCCGCCGACCCACCCCGATCCCGCGCTGCCCCCGCCGGCCCCCCGCGGCCCCGACTTCCGCCGCGGCGTGTC
Source organism: Myxococcales bacterium (assembly GCA_020633555.1). Lineage (GTDB taxonomy): Bacteria > Myxococcota_A > Bradymonadia > UBA7976 > UBA1532 > JACKDL01. Next base: position 43,576 of record JACKDL010000035.1, read on the forward strand.
GCTGGGCCTGTTCGTCAGCAACCCCGATCCCGAGTACCGGCGCATGCTCTACGGGCAGATGCTCGACGAGATCGTCGCCGTGGGGGCCACCGACCTGCAGCTCGTGGTGCGCTGGACCCAAGCCGACGTGGCCGCCAGCGCCGTGGCCCGCGACCCCGGCCGCACCGCCCCCGATGATCTGCTGGCCTGGGTGATGGACGCCGCCCGCGCCCGCAAGCTGCGGGTGTTCCTCATGCCCATCGTGCACGTGGAGCAGCGCAGCATGGGCGAGTGGCGCGGCACCCTGCGTCCGGCCGATCTGGACGCCTGGTGGGCCGCCTACACCGCCTTCATCCGCCACTACGCCCGGCTGGCCCAGGCCCACGGCGCCGCCCTGTTCGCCGTGGGCAGCGAGCTGGGCAGCCAGGAGCGCCACCGCGACCGCTGGGCCGCGCTCATCCAGGCCGTGCGCGCCGACTTCCAGGGGCAGCTCACCTACTCGGCCAACTGGGATCACTTCGAGCCCGTGCCCTTCTGGGACCTGCTGGACGTGGTGGGCGTGACCGCCTACGTGCAGCTATCGGCCGCCGACGCCCCCACCGACGCCGAGCTGGACGCGGGCTGGCGGGGCTTCCGCCAGCAGCTCCGCCGCCTGGCCCTGCGCACGGGCAAGCCCTACCTGCTCACCGAGGTGGGCTACCCCGCCCACCCCGACGGGGCGAAGCGGCCCTGGGACTACCGCCCCACGGGCACCCCCGATCCCGCCCTGCAGGCCCGCTGCTACCGCTCGCTGGTGCGCACCTGGCACGCCGACGAGCGCCTGGCCGGGGTGTACATCTGGAACTGGTTCGGGGTGGGCGGCCCCGAAGACCGGGGCTACTCGCCCCGCGATCGCGAAGCGGCGCAGGTGCTGCGCCACTGGTACTCCGGGAGCAGACCGTGAAGCGCGCCCTCAAAGGCTTCGCCGGCACCACCTTGGTGGCGGCCCTGGCCTACCTGTTCTTCTGGCCCGTGCCCGTGGATCCCGTGGGCTGGGACGCCCCGTCCGATCCGGGCTACACCGGCCCCTTCGCCGAGAACCACCGGCTGGCGGTGCAGCGGCTGGCCCTGAAGGGCCGCGGCGGCCCCGAGTGCGCCGTGGCGGGCCCCGCCGGCGAGCTGTACGTCAGCAGCGAGAGCGGCGAGGTGCTGCTGGTGTCGTCGGCCGGGGTGCAGCCCTACGCCAAGACCGGCGGGCGCCCCCTGGGCCTGGCCCTGGACGACGAGCTGAACCTGTACATCGCCGATGCCTACAAGGGCCTGCTGAAGGTGGACCGCCGCGACCGGATCCTGACCGAGGTGGTCACCGCCGTGGACGGCGAGCGGCTGGGCTACGTGGACGACGTGGCGGTGAGCCCCGACGGCGCCGTGTGGTTCTCGGACGCCTCGCGCAAGTTCGGCGCCCAGGCCTGGGGCGGCACCTACCCCGCGAGCTTGCTGGACCTGATGGAGCACGGCGGCCACGGCCGCCTGCTGCGCTACGACCCCTTCAACGGCAAGACCTCGGTGATCCTGGACGGCCTGCAGTTCGCCAACGGGGTGGCCGCCGATCCGCAGGGCGACTTCGTGCTGGTGGCCGAGACGGGCGCCTACCGGGTGCAGAAGTACCACCTGAAGGGCCCCAAGGCCGGCCAGGCCGAGCCCTTGCTGGGCCCCCTGCCCTGCTTCCCCGACAACCTGGCCGCCGGCGCCGACGGGCGCTTCTGGGTGGGCTGTATCTCGCCGCGCAGCAAGGCGCTGGACGCCCTGGCGGGCTGGCCCTTCCTGCGCAAGCTGGTGCAGCGCCTGCCCGAGGCCGTGCGCCCCAAGGCCCAGCGCCGCGGCCACGTCATCGCCTTCGACCGCGAGGGGCGCATCCTGCACGACCTGCAAGACCCCAGCGGCCGGTACGCCTTCGCCACCGGCGCGGTGGAGGCCGACGGCTGGCTCTACGTCACCAGCCTGAAGATGCCCACCCTGGGCCGCATGCCCCTGGCCGAGGCCCTGAAGGAGCGCCTGTGAAGCCGCTGGACGGGATCACCCTCCTGGACCTCAGCCGGGTGCTCGCCGGCCCCTACTGCACCATGCTGCTGGCCGAGCTGGGGGCCCGCGTCATCAAGGTGGAGCGCCCCGACGGCGGCGACGACGCCCGCGCCTTCGGCCCCCACGTGGACGGCCAGTCGGGCTACTTCGCCAGCGTGAACCGGGGCAAGCAGAGCCTGGCGCTGGACCTGAAGGCGCCCGCCGATCGGGCCCTGTTCGAGCGCCTGCTGGGCCGCGCCGACGTGCTGGTGGAGAACTACCGCCCCGGCGCCCTGGCCCGCCTGGGCTACGACTGGGCCACCCTGCACGCCCGCTGGCCCCGGCTGATCTACGGCGCCGTCAGCGGCTTCGGCCACACCGGCCCCGACCGCCACAAGCCCGCCTACGACATGATCGTGCAGGGCATGGGCGGCCTGATGAGCGTCACCGGCGAGCCCGGCCGCCCCCCCGTGCGGGTGGGCACCTCGGTGGGCGACATCACCGCCGGCCTCTTCCTCTCGAACGGCCTGCTGGCGGCCCTGTACCAGCGCGAGCGCACCGGCCAGGGCGTGTTCGTGGACGTGGCCATGCTCGACGGCCAGATCGCCATCCTCGAGAACGCCATCGCCCGCTACTTCGCCACCGGGCAGGCCCCCGGCCCCCTGGGCGCGCGCCACCCGGCCATCACCCCCTTCGGCGCCTTCAAGGCCGCCGACGGCCACCTGACCCTGGCCTGCGGCAACGACGCCCTGTTCGCCAGCCTGTGCGCCGTGCTGGGCGCCGCCGACCTGGCCGCCGATCCGCGCTTCGCCGACAACCCCGGCCGCACCGCCCACGCCGACGCCCTGCAGGCCGCCCTGGAGGCCCACCTTGCGAAGCGCCCCGTGGCCGAGTGGCTGCCCCTGCTGGACGCCGCCGGCGTGCCCTGCGGCCCCATCCACGACGTGGGCCAGGCCGTGCACCACCCGCAGGTGCAGGCCCGCCACATGGTGGTGCGCGCCGGCGGCCTGAAGATGGCCGGAAACCCCATCAAGATCAGCGGGATGCCCGATCCGACCGAGCGCCCGGCGGCCCCCGCGCTGGACGGCGACCGGGCCGCGATCCTGGCCTGGCTGGAGGAGACCCCGTGAACGCCCCCACCGCCGGTCTGCTGGGCGCCCTGTTCGGCGCTGCGCTGACCGCCACCGCCTTCCTGCTGCTGGCCCCCACGCCTGCCGTCCCGGGTGACCGGGCGACCCCCGCGACCGCGGACCGGGCGCCCGACACGCCGCCCGCGCCGGCCCTGCCCGCCGCCGATCTGGCCGCCGAGAACGCGCTGCTGAAGGCCCGACTGGCCAAGGTCGAGGCGCAGGTGGACCAGGTGGTGGCCGGTGTGGATCAGCTCAGCGCGCTGAAGGCCCAGCGGGCCACCCTGGCGGCCGAGCTGGAGGCCGCCAAGGCCACCGCCGCCCAAGAGGCCGAGGCCCGCAGGGACACCGAGGGCGAGCCCCTGCCCTTCCCCGCCGATCTGCCCGCCGAGTTCCGCCAGGAGGGCCTGCGCGCCGCCCTGGCCCAGGCCCTGGCCGACAGCGGCCTGGACGCCACCGTGGACGCCGTGGACTGCAGCGAGTTCCCCTGCATCGCCTACGGCCACGCCCAGCGCGCCTGGGACGACCGCGAGGCCCTGGACGCCGCCTTCCGCGACTTCACCGGCGCCCTGGGCCGCCGCTGGCCCGAGGCCGATCACCAGCACCACACCTCGGTGTGGGCGGGCAAGGGCACGCTGAGCGACGGCTCGACGGTGAAGCGCACGAGCTTCGGCCTGGCGGTGTACCCCAAGGGCTTCGCCGACGGGCAGGCGGGCGACCTGCGCAAGCGGCTGCGGTTCCGGCAGCAGCAGTACAACGAGGCGACAGCGGACTGAGGGGGCGCGGGGCCCGGGTCGCACGACGGCTGACACGGTGCCCCCGGCTGTGGCATCCCACAGGCCACGCTCGACCGGCAGGTGAACCATGGGGCGACTCGGACCGCTGAAGTGGATCGCGCTCATCGCGATCGTCGCCCTGTTGACCTACGAGTACCTGGGCAAGCGCTCGGGGCCGGCGGTGGGCGAGGCGGCGCCCGACTTCACCGTGCCCACCTGGGGACAGGGCGAGTTCACGCTCAGCGAGCACAAGGGCAAGATCATCGTGCTCGACTTCTGGGCCACCTGGTGCCCGCCCTGCAAGGCCAGCCTGCCTGCGCTGCAGCGGGTCTACCGCAAGCACCAGGGCGAGCAGGACCTGCTCATCGCGTCGGTGAACACCGACCGGGTCGAGGTGCAGCAGAAGGGGGTGCCGCAGTTCATGCAGCAGCGGCGCTACGACTTCCCGGTGCTGTTCGACCAGGGCATGCGCATTTCGCAGACGTACAACGTGAAGTCCATCCCCACCATGGTGGTGGTGGGCCGCGACGGCGCCGTGCGCGCCGTGCAGGTGGGCCTGCCCAGCACCAGCGTGGACGGCATCGAGCAGCACCTGGAGCAGTGGATCACCGAAGCGCGGGCGGCCGAGCCGCCCGCGATGTGAGGCGGGGGCGCTGGGCGGGCGAGAACGCGCAGGCTCAGCCCTCGTCGTCCACCACGGGCCCCTCGACGCCCGTCCCGGGATCCACGTCCAGGATGGGCTGCCGGCGGCGGCGGAGGGCGCGCAGACGGTCCATCTGTTCGGTCACCGGCGCCATGAAGCGGGCGAAGTCGGCCGCCTGGGCCGGCGCCGACCAGCGCGCCATGGCCTGCACCACCACCACCGTCAGCGCGCGCTGCAGCTCGGCCCGGGCCTGGCGCACCTGATCGAACGAGATGCTCTCCGCCGCCGTGCGGGCCAGCTCAGCGCGGAACTCGCCCGCCAGCCGGGCCAGCTCGCCCACGATGAAGCCGGCCTCCAGCGCTGCCACGGCGGCCGCGTCGGGCCCCCGCAGGCCCTCGACCACCAGGTCCACCCGGCCCAGCTCGTCCTCGAAGGCCAGCCCGTTGATGGCCCCGGGCCCCTCGGGCAGCCAGCGCAGCAGCAAGTCGGCCGCCTGCTTGCCCTGGGGGTGATCGGGCCCCAGCAGCGTCAGCCGGGCCGACAGGTGCTGGTGCAGCGCCGTCACCGCGCGATCCAACAGGTTGTCGATGGCCGCCGCCTTGCCCCGCGCGTTGGACTGCGCCTTGCGCGTGGCCCAGCGCGCCTCCAGCTCGGCCGCCCGCCCGGCGGCCCGCTGCGCCGCGCCGACGGCCACCGCCAGCGGCCCCTCGCCCTCGCCCGCGATGTGCGTCATGGCCTGCGTCAGCGCGTACTGCGCCCGCCCGGGGGTGAACTGAACCAGGGAAACAAAGTCTTCCAGCCGTGCCATGCTGGCCTCCTGCCGTTGTGGATTGTCCCGCTGCGCCCCGCGCCCGATGCCCGGGGGCGCCCGGTCAAACTGACCCGAGACGAAAACCGGGTCAAGGGGCGATCCCCGGGACAGACCCGAGGCAAATCGCCGGTCGAGGGGCGATCGGCCGCGGGAGATCGAGGCGGATCGCCGGTCGAGGGGCGATCGGCCGCGGGGGGTCGAGGCGGATCGCCGGTCGAGGGGCGATCGGCCGCGAGGGATCGAGGCGGATCGCCGGTGGAGGGGCGATCGGGCGCGGGTGGGGTCGAAGTGGCTGGGGTCGAGGCGGTTGCGGCGGCGGGGGGTCGGCGGGCGGCGGACCTCGTGGCGGCTTGGGCGCTCGCTCCACCGCGGCGGTCACCCGGAGCGTTCACGTCGTCGAATGGCGAGGACCCCGGCCGGCGAGAGGCCGCAGCCCACCGGCGGACACCGCGACGGCCCGTTCCGGCGCCCGATCCATCGCAGCGGTCGTCCAAACCGCCTACACGTCGCCGATGGCGGGGACCGCGACTTGCGAGAGGCCGCAGGCGAGCAGCGGAAGCCACAACGCCCCGTTCCGGCGCCCGATCCATCGCAGCGGCCACTCGGAGCGCCTTCACGTCGCCGAATGGCGGGGACCGCGACCGCCGAGAGGCCGCAGCCCACCGGCGGACACCACAACGGCGCGATCGACGGCCCGAAGGATGGGGGGCTCCGGGGGGGCGCCGCTTGAGCCCCCCCGGCGGGGCAACAGAACGTGTGCAGGCCTACCCACAGCTTCCCAACGAAGCCGGGGGGAGTCCGAGGGGGACACCCCCTCGGCAGGGTCCCAGGGACAGCGTCCCTGGTGTCGCCCCAAACCCCGGCAGCGAAGCCATCGACCGGGTGGAGACCGCAGCGTCGATCCATACCCCGGGCGCGTTCGCGGCCCCGCAAGCCGCGTGCGCGGGGCGCGCTGAGAGGCACAGCGGCAGATGCCCACAGCGGGGCGGCAGGACGTGGCCGCCGAGGTTCGCCGGTTTGTGACCTTGCCAGTCCACGAGGTCCCCGACCCGCTGCACTTGAGCGCCGCGGTCCGCACGCCCGAGAGGTTGGCCCAGGTCGTCGTGGTGCGCTTGAGTGCGAGGTCGCGATCCAACGGGACCTTGAGCCCGACGAGCACGGCAGAGACTCGTTTCGGGATGCACAGCCGCGCCGCCCGCGATGGGTGGCGCTGTGCGCCTCAGATCGGCCCGCGCACGCGGCTTCTGGCCGCGATCGCACCCGCGGCGCCTTCCGATGCTACGGTCTCCACCGGGTCGTTCGCCTCGCTGCCGGGGTGGCCTATGAGGCCAGGGACGCTGTCCCTGGGACCCTGCTGGGGGCTGCGCCCCCAGACCCCCGCCACTTCGGGCGACCGCTGTTGGGCGGCAACCGGGTTTCCGTGTTGACTGGCGGGGGGCCCGCCCCCCGCACCGGCGACCTGCGGTCGCCTCCCCCGGCCGCAGGCGCTCCGGGCACAGGGCGCGGTGGATCGGCAGCGCTCCGTTTCGAGCTTGTGGCGGATCGCCGGGCGCTCCGAGCCAAGGTTGAGGCGGGTCGCCGGGCGCTCCGCTCCGAGGCAGCGCTGAAACGGCCGGCGCTCGACCGCCGCTCAACCCCAGCCGCGGGCGAGCACGGCGTCGCGGTAGGTGCGGTGGGTGTCGCGGTGGGCCGGGGTGTCGAACAGGGTGTCCATGAGGAAGCGGAAGGCGGCGCGGTCCAGGCCGTAAAGCTCGCAGGCCAGGGCGTTCAGCTCCACCTCGGCGTCGCGGCGGGCGTCGGGGTCGGTCAGGCCGTCGCGCTCGGGGGTCAGGCCCACCTCGGCGGCCAGCGCGGTGTAGTCGGCCCAGGGCTTCTCGGGGGTGGCCGGGCGGCAGGTGAGGCGGGCGGCCAGGTCGGCGATGCGGCGGTGGGTGGGGGTGTCGGCCCAGCGGGGGACGGGGAGGCCGAGGAAGAACTGGCGGGTCACATGGGTCTTCGAGAGACGGCTCCGGACCACCGAATCGCAGGCGTAGCTTGTCAGGATGCCGGCCAGGAACCAGAGCTGCGGGGGCTCGAACTGGCGCTTCCAGCCAACCCCTTCCTCGGTGACTACGGGCTGGAGCGAGCGCACGAACGGCGCCGTGTGAGAGACCGCGCACCTCGGTGGAATGACCGCGGCGATCAAAGTGCGGCGATCGTCGTTGCGGGCGACGTCACGCCATGCCAGGCGGGCATCATCCCAATCCAGACTCAGCCACTCTACGGGAATCGCCGCGTTGCCGGTCCTAGCCTTCACCCAGGCTTCGGCAGCAGCAGTCTTGGCCCCGGTGGCGCCGATGAACTCGGCGATGGCCTTGTAGATTCGGCCCTCCTGCTTCGCTCTGAGGAAGCCGCCGGCGCCGTCGTCCCCCACGTCGACCCAGGCTTCCACGTCACCGCCGTCGTGTACGCCCCAGTGGTTGAACTGGGTGCCTTGGATCAGCGGCAGGCGGCCGACTGCGTCGCCCACGAAGAAGTCGCGCTGATCCGCGGCATGAAGCTCGCGAGTGTAGACCTCGACGTTCCAGGGGGCGTCAGCCAGCAACGGGTGAGCCGAGAAGGAACGCTCGAAGGTCCAGTGCTCGGGGCTGCGGATCTCGGGAATCGGGTAGTTCTCGCGGGGGTCGCGACGAATGACGTTGGCTTCCAAAGTGGCCGCGTCCTGCTCGAACCGGTCCAGTTGGTCCAAGGACGTTCGGACAAACACAGCCGAGAAGCTCTCCGTAGGGCCTCCGCGTTCAAACACGACGCCGCCGAACTTCTGGCGCCCATCCACGTCGCCGAAAATCCCGCGGTTGTTGTTCTGAACCCTGCGATCGCGATCCAGGCGGCACTGGTCAAGCATCAGCCGGCGCACGCCGCTCGACGACAGGTCGTTCCACAGCCCGCCGTCCAGCACCAGTCCAGCGAGACCACCAACCCGCATGCTCCGCCACGCCAGCTCGGTGGTGAAGGCATACAGGGTGTTCTGCGTGCCCTCGTTCTTCCCGCGCACCTTGCACGACTGGTGGCGATACCCGCTGTGAGCCAAGAGCGTGCGGTAGTCGTCGATGGACGCCTGGAAGTGGACCCAGCGCTCTTGGATTGAGGGCTTGGCCAGCAGCTCGTCCTCGACGGCCTTGGCCGCGCCCTTCGACAGGCTGCGGTACTCGGGCTCGTACTCGGGCAGGAATTGCTTCAGCGCCTTGGCGGGCGCCTCCCACGGCGGGTTGCCCAGCACCACCGTGAACCCCGCGTCGGCCCGCAACGTGCCGTCCGCATCGAAGAACACCTCGGGGAACTCCGCCTCGTACAGGCACACCCCTACCTGATCCACCCGGGCCTGCCGCTCGGCGCCCGGTACGTCGCCGAACACCCCGCCCCAGGCGCGCTCCACCTCGGCGCGCACGATCTCCTGAGTCAGGGCGGTGGCCTGGGCCTCCAGCTCCACCCAGGCCTGAAGGCTCAGATCGGGCTGACGGAGCTGCCCGCGCAGACCCAGCAGCGTCTTCAGGTCCTTGCGGTGCCGCCTGGCAAACCCCTGGCGTTCGTCGGGCCCGACGGGGCTCACCAGGGCGTTGCCCCGCTTCAGGTTCGTGTTGATGAACGATGGGAACGCCAACCCGGCCGGGCGGTAGGTGAGCGCCGACAGGGTAAGCATGTTGCTGGCCACGTTGATGGCCTTCACGTCCACGTCCACGCCGTACAGGGCGTGCAGCAGCAGGTGCCATTCCCAGTCGCCCAGCGGGATCTCGGGCAGCAGCAGCCGGTGCTGGGGGTGATCCGCCAGGGCGGCCTTCGCCGCGTCGGTCAGGTTCTGGCCCAGCTCTTCGGCCACCGGGCCGCGCCAGGCGCTCATGGCCTCGAAGGCGGCCCGCAGGAAGATCCCGCCGCCGCAGGTGGGATCGATGACCGACACCCCGCACAGCTCGTCCAGCAGGGCCTGCACGGGCGCCAGCCCGTCGGGGCCCACGGGGTGGCCTGGCGGCAGCGCGGCCAGCAGCCGCTGCTTCCACCCGTCGAACCAGCGGCCCAGGGTGCGATCGGCCAGCCAGCGGCACAGCCGCTCGTCGGTGAAGTAGGCGCCCTGCTCCTTGCGGTTGCGCAGGCGGGCCACCACCTGGGTGCGGCCGTCCACGTGGCTCACGCCGATGTCGGTGCCGATGGTGTCTTCGTAGAACCGCTGGAAGGCGCGGGGGTCCAGGTCCTCGTAGTTGAAGCTGTAGCGGTTGGCTCGGGTGCCCTCGATGAGGGTGGCGTACTCGTCGCGCAGCTCGGGGTCGGTGAGGATCTGCTCGAAGAACAGGTCGGCGGCCTTGGCCAGCCGGCCGCGGTGCAGGTCGCCACCGGCGGACTGCTGGTAGTGGGCGCTGGCCTGGCGCATGCCCTCGACGAAGGCCTGGGCGTCCACCACCGCCACAGGGGCGGGCGTGTCGAAGTTGAAGCCGAGCTGCTCGGCCTGGGTGATGCTGCGGGCGGCCTTCGCGTCCTCCTGCCGCTTGCGGTACTTCTCGCCGTCCACCGCCAGCGTCCGGGTGGCCAGGCTGTCGAAGTCCTGAACGCCGATCAGCCCCCGCTCAGTCTCCTTCACGTCGCGGTGCTGGGCTTGCAGGTAGCGGTACAGCACCAGGCGCAGCAGCACCGTGTCCACGGCGGCCACCACCTGCTTGCGCAGCAGCGGGTCACCCTCCAGATCGGCCAGGGAGGGCGCCGGTGCGTCGGCCGGCAGATCGGCCAGCACCCGCGCTGCGGGGGCAAAGGTCTGCTCCGCCCGGGCCTCGTCCAGCAGGCCGCGGACCAGGCGGGCGCGCTGGTGGCCCATGAAGGCCACGAACTCGTCGTCCAGCCGGTGGCCGCCGTACAGGTGGGTGTCGAAGTCGAAGCGCAGATCGCCCTGTACCTGACGCCGCAGCCGGGCCAGCAGGTTTGCTGCCTTGCCAGCCCCCGCGGCCGGCGCCGCGTCGACCACGGCCCAGGTGGCCATGGTGGCGGCCTGCAGGCTGCCGAACAGCGCCGCCAGCGTGCTGGACTGTCCGAGCTTCTCGGGGGTGAACCGCTGACGGCGGGCGAAGGGGTCGCCGTTCAGGGGGAACAGCACCAGGAAATGGGGGCTGGCCAGCGCGAACAGGTGGGGGGCCTGATCGGGGGCGCTGGCCTTGATGCGCCGGTGGAGCTCGACGGCCTCGCGCTGCAGGGTGCGCAGGCCGGCGCCGTCCATGGCCCGGGCGCTGCGCTCGCCGTCATAGCGGACCCACAGCCGGGGCGCACGCACCCCGCCCGCAGGCCAGGCCCGCTGGGTGCCGCGCAGCCCTGCCCGCTCTGCCAGCAAGGGATCCGGCGACGCTTCGAAGCCGCGGGCGGCCAGCCACGCGAAGAACTGCGGTTCGCTGGCCAGCGCGCCGCGGAGCTGATCGGCCAAGTCAGTGGGGGTCGACGGCGACATCAGCGTGCTCCCGGGTGGCTGGGGGCAATGAGCGTGGCGGCCTGCACCTCGACGCGCAGCCCACTCCAGGTTCGGTCGGTGCTCTGCAGCGGCAGTTCAGGGCCAGGGCGATCTGCGCCCGCCGCCTCGCGGGCCGGCGCGAACAGGGCCTCTTCCAAGGCGGCCTGGCCTGCCTCGGTGGCCGCCCAGCGGGGCTGACTCTTGATGCGCAGCAGGTAGCTCCGCACCGTCTGCGGATCCTGGTCGCCCGCGACGAGCCAGTGCACCTTCTGGGGCTCCAGCCACTCCAGCGCAGCCTCCAGCAGGCGGATACCCGCTGGGGCCTCGAAGAGCTCGGGGCGGACGCCCGCCTCGCGCTCCAGCGCCTCCAGGGCCTCACGGGCGGCCAGCTTCAGCTCGTCAGTGGCGCTGGGGCGCCGGCGTGGGGCCTGGCGCGCCAGCAACTGCGCCTGCACTTGGGCGTTGTGCGCGGCGAGCGTGCGCTTCGCCGCCCGCTGCAGGCTGGCGTCCAGCGCTTTCAGGGTGTCGATCCACGCGCGGGCCCGCAGGCCTGGGGCGGTGCCGGCGGGGGCACCTGCCGTCAGGCTGCGCACCACGCCGTCCAGGTCGTTGGGCAAGGGATGGTCGAGCCCGGCGGCGGCCACCACCACGTTCGCCGGGATGGCGCCGCCCAGAGTGGCGCCGGTCTCGCCCAGCGGCCGCAGCTCGACGCTGATGAGCCACTGCGCATCGGGCCCTTCGGCCTGGCCGCGCTGGACGCAGGCCACCACGGGCGACGGGGCGTCCAGGGGACTGGGCTGGGCCTTGCGCCAGGCGGCCAGGCGGCGGTGCCCGTCGAACCCGGCGCCGCTGTGCTCGCTGGTGCCCTCGACCCGGGTCTGCGCGGCGATGGCGTCGGCCTGGCCCTGGTCGAGTACGGCGCGGGCAGCCTCGGCCACGTCGCCGCCCGCCTGCCGGGCCCGGGTCACGGCGTCAGTGAGTTCGTGGAACAGCAGCTCGTCGAAGCGGGTGTCCCGCATGGCCCCTTCGGCCTTGTCGAACAGGCGGGCCTGCAGGGTGACCTCGGCCTCGATGGCCGGGGCGCTCCAGCAGTAATGGATGTCGACCACATTCTGGCCGGTCTGCGGGTCCAGCCGGCCGCCGCCGCGGCGGTCCACGCGGCCGATGCGCTGCTCCACCACCATGGGGTTCCAGGGCAGGTCCAGGTGGACGAGCACCGTGGCATCCTGCAGGTTCTGGCCGACGCTGATGGCCTCGGAGCCCACCAGGATCTCCAGCTCGCCGCCCATCTCGTGGACCGCGGCGGCGCCCGAGCGGGCCTTGGGGGCGAAGGCGGCCAGCACGCTGGCGCGGGGCTTGGCCTGGGCGTGGCGGCCCGCGGTCAGCAGCAGTTGGCGGCGCTCGTCCGCCTTGGCGGCTTGCACGCTGCGCTGCCATGTCTCGGCGTCCAGGGCCGTGGCGCGGTGGCTGCCGGGGTAGTAGGCGAAGCCTTCGCCGCCGCCCAGCGCCAGGCCGATGCGGCGGTCGGGGAAGCGAGCCACCAGGCGGCGGAACATGCGCACCGCGGTGTCGGCGTAGGCCGCCACGAGGATCACCTTGCGGCGCTGACCCACGTGGTCGCTGGTGGTGGCCAGGAGCTGCAGGGCGTTGGGGTCGGCCTCGTCCAGATCGTGAGTCAGCAGCCCCTTGAGGGCGTCGATGCGATCCAGGTCGGCGTTCACGTCCAGGTCGATGAGCCGGCTGACGGCGGCGCGCGCCCCCTCTGCGTCCAGGTCGCGCAGGGCCGCCTCGACGTTGGCGCGGCGGTTGTCCTCGGCCCGGCTGTGCTGCACCTGGAACAGGGCGTCGTCGTCGTCGCCCGGTTCCATGGCGTCGGTGATCTGGTCGGTGCGCAGGTACACCTCGCGCAGCCAGTCGCGCAGCGCGGCGACCGGATCGCTGTGATCGCGGACCACCTCCAACGCCCGCCTGAACTCGCGCAGGCGCCGCTCAACGCCCGCCAGGGAGACCGCCAGCGCGAAGAGCGAGCTTTCGGCGCGCTTGTAGAGCTGCAGTACGAAGCTGCGGTGCAGGTTCGACTGGCCGGTCGCCTCGTCGGGGTTCAGGGCGCGCAGCAGCGCCGAGAAGGGCTCGCGGTAGGCGATCTGCACCTGGCCCAGGGTGCGGGCGAGTTGCTGAAAGAAGGCGGCGTGCTCGGGCTGGGCGGGGGTAGCGTCGGCGTGCACCCGGCGGGTGGGGAACGCGTCGCTGCCGTAGATGCGGGCGATCTGGTGCCGAGTGCGCTGCACGAAGACGGCGCCGAAGAGCTGGTTGTAGGTGGTCTGATCCAGCTCGCCGAAATCGCGGGCGTGGCTGGAATCAATGGGGTCGTAGAGGTGGAGTGTGCGCGCGATGGCCGGCGTCCCCAGGCCGGGGTAGCGGCGGATGAGGTCGGTGCGCTCCACCCAGGCGGGGGCCAGGTAGTTGTAGATATCCTCGCGGCTGTTGTTCCACGGCGTGGCGCTGATCAGGAGCACCATCCGGTCGGGGTCACCCCGGAGCCAGTGGTTCAGGTGCTCCCACAGCTTGTTTCGGCGGTTGCGCAGGGTCTCGTGGGCCTCGTCCACCAGCAGGAGCTGGTAGCGGCCGAGCATGGCTTCCAGGCCCGCGTCTTCCAGCGGCTTGCGTTCAATGACGTGCCGGTTCAGTCGGCTGAAAGAGTTCGGATCCAAGCCGATGGCTTCGGCGTCCGCCGCCCACTGTTCGTGGAGCTTCCGGGGGGCGAGGACCCCGAAGTCGGTGATGGCGTGGGCCCGGCGAAGAGACCAGGCCGTCCCCAAGGCGGTGATGGTCTTGCCGAGACCCACCGAGTCGGCCAGGAACGCGATGCGGTTGGCCAGCAGGCGTGCGCGCAGGGCCTCGACCCCCACGATCTGCTCGGGGCTGGGGTCGATCTGGCGGTCCACGTCGGGGAAGGCTGGCAGGTCGAGGATCCGGACGGCGTCGAGCTGGTCGGCGTGGCGCTGCGCCAGCCACGCCAGGTGCGCCGTGGGCGCCCGAAGGGTGCGGTCGCGGCCGGCCTGCCAGACCTCCAGGAGCCCGGGGGTCTCGAAGGTCGGGGGCGAGGGCGGCTGCCAGGCCTCGATCACTTCCAGCAGCGAGGGCTCCGGGGGGACCGCCTCTTCCCAGCGCCGGTCGAACCACTCGGCCAGACGGGCGAGCTGCTCGGGCTGCTCCAACACGGCGTCCAGCTCCAGGTTGCCGCCGTGCCCCAGCCCGCTATGGGAGAGGTTGGAGCTGCCCAGCGCGGCCTTGCCCACCAGCCGCCCCAGGGAGTCGGGCTGGTCGCTCAGCCCGACGAAGAGCTTCGCGTGCAGGAAGGTGTCGGGGTAGACGCGCACCTCGAGCCGGCCGGACTGGACCGCAGCCCGACACGCCTCGGCGAAGCCCACGTCGGGATCGACCTCCAAGGCGCGCTCGACGTCCTCGGCAAGCTGCTGGGTGACCGCGCGGGGCGTCAGCGCCAGGGCGGTGGCGCCATCGGTGCGGCCCGAGAAGAGCAGCCGCATGCGCTGGATGGGGTCGGCCTTCCGCGCGAGCAGCCGTAGCAGCCGCACCAGCCCGCCGCGGTACAGAAACCCCGAGGCCAGGCGCACATCGGTGAGCATCCGGCCCGCCTGGAACTGGGTCAGCAGTCCTTCGAGCAGGGTGTCCATGGACAGACGGGGATCAGTGTTGTCGCCCAGCAACCACTGACGGGGGAGCACGATGCGGGGCAAGGGCACCAGGAAGCGGGGCGTGCCGTCCCGCGTGCCCAGGGGCGTACACTGGCCGGTCTCGTCGATGTGCAGGCCAGGCGCGAGATCGAGTGTGCGGCAGGCGCCGTCCAGGGCGGCCTCGTCGGGCGCGGCCAACCAAAGCGCTGGTTGGCGCTGCGGCCCATCGGCCGCGGGGACCAGCCACTCAATGCGGTGCATCGATCCCGCCTGGACCTTGGATGCCAGCGCATCGGCGTCGACCGCCTCGCCCGTGCGTGCCGTGGCATCCACGACGACGGCTGGCAGGGGGAGCGGCTGGTCCAGGAAGAGCGGTCGCGTCGCAACAGGCGGCCGAGCCCGGATGGCAAGGCGCTGAACGGGGGTCTGGTCGACGCCCACGAGGTTCTCGAGTTCCGCCCCGCTAGCGACACGAAGCTCGGCGCCCCGCACATCCCACGGCCTGATTTCTTCCATGGATTGCCCCCCGTGCCCCAAGGTCCGCAAGTATGCCGGCTGGCCGGATCGGTGTGAAGCCGGGGGATGGCGGGAACTGAAGCGCCCAGCGGCAGATGCTCACAGCGGGGCAGCAGGGCGTGCGCGCCGAGGATCGACTGTTTGTGTTCCCGGCAGTCCACGAGGTGTTCGGCCCGCTGCACTTGAGCGCAGCGGTCCGCACGTCCGCGAGGTTGGCCCAGGTCGCCGTGCTGCGCTTGAGTGCGAGGTCGCGATTCAAAGCCACGTCGGAGATGACGAGCACGGCAGAGACCCGTTTCGGGATGCACAGCCGTGCCGTCCGCGACTGCCTGTTGCTGTGCGCCTCAGATCGGCCCGCGCACGCGGCTGCTGGCCGCGAACGTGCCCGTGGCGCCGTCCGATACTGCGGTCTTCACCGGGTCGGTC
>JACKDL010000036.1 GCA_020633555.1 Myxococcales bacterium
CCGGCGCCGCCCGTGGTGTCGTCGTCATCGCAGCCCACGGCCAGAACGAGGCTCGCGCCCAGACCCGCGATCAGAAGCTTGTTGTGCCAGCGCATTCGCTGTCTCCCCAGTAGTCCCGGCCCCTCTCCCAGGGGGCCGTCGGCGGACTTTTACGAGAGCGGGGCCGAACGACGCAAACCGACCGCTCAGATCCGGGTGGGGAAGCCCTTCGTGACGGCCAGCCAGATCCCCAGCGCGCACACCACGGCGGTGAGCAGGGCGGCCAGGCCGTAGGCGGCCATGATGGGCCGCCGCAGCCGGGCCCCGTGGGGGCCGCGGGCCTGCCAGAGCAGGGCACCGCCCGCCACCGCGAGCAGCAACGCGAAGAAGGCCAGGTGCTCCTTGATCTCGAAGGCCAGCCCCAGCCGCACATCGGCGGCGTACAGCGGCCGGCGCAGGTGCTGCCGGTAGGCCGGGTAGATGAACCAGCCCAGGGCCGACACCGCGACGGTGGTGGCGGTGGCCAGCGCGCCACTCCACAGCACGCCGCGGCTGGGGCGCTTCCGCCGGCGCAGGCCCAGCACGGGGTGCAGGCAAAGGGCCAGCCCCAGCAGCGCCAGGTGACCGTGGATGGTCTGCCACAGCAGCATCAGCGGGGCCCCGGGATCATGGGCACGCCACCGCGAGCCCGGCGCACAGGGCCACCACGGGCAGCAGGCTGCGCTCGGCCCAGCGCAGGGCGGCGGCTTCGCGGCCCCGCACCAGCGCCGGCCAGCCCCACCACAGCAGGCTGGCCACGAAGGCCGCCGTGCCCGCCCGCCAGAAGTACTCGATGCGGGTGGTGGCCACGATGGCCAGGGGGTCGATGGGCCCGTGGCGGACCGCGGCCGCCGTACGGTCCAGGGCATACACCAGGCAGCCGAGCTGGGCGGCGGCCAGGGCCGCACCGGCGCGGGCCAGCCCGCGGGCGTCGGGGGCCGTCACGGGCGGCCGATCGCGACGGGCACGAAGGCCTCGCCGCGGCGGTGGGCCAGCACCCGCGGGCACTCGGGATCCGGCGCGAACCAGTCGCCCTGCCGGTGGCGGGTGACCACCTTGCAGCCGCCCTTGCACACCGCCCGATACGCGCAGCCCCGGCAGGGCGCGGGGGCGGTGTCGGCGTAGGCCCGCCAGCGGGCCAGGGTGGGGTGGCTCCGCCAGCCATCGGCCAGCTCGGCCACCGTGCCCACGGCGTCGTCCACGAAGCTGCACGGCGTGGCGCGGCCGCCGGCGTCCACGCTGGCCAGCGCGTTGCCCGCCTCGCAGCCGTACACGCCCAGGGCCTGCAGCAGCGCGGGCTCGGGATCGGCGGCGCACAGGAAGGGCACCAGCGAGCAGTCCACCTTCACCTGCAGGCCTGGGTGGCTGGCGGTCAGCGCCAGCAGTCGGGGCGTGAGCTGCCGCGCCTGCGCCTCGCTCAGCGCCAGGCGCTCATAGTCGCTGCGCCCGCGGCCGGCCGGCTTGAAGCGCAGGATCTCGATCTGGTTGCCGCCCAGCTCGGCCACCCGGGCGGCCGTGGCCTCCAGGCCCTCCCAGGTGGCCTGGCTGAGCACGTAGTTCACGCCGCAAGGCACGCCCGCCTCGCCCAGCCGCGCCAGCGCCCGCAGGGCCGTCTCGGCGCCGTCGTAGCCGCGGCTGGCCCGGTAGGTGGCGTCCAGCCCGTCCAGGCTCACGTTCACCTGCCCGAACACCCGGCAGGCCTGGGCCAGGGCCGGCGTCAGCCCCAGGCCGCTGGTGGTCAGGTTGGGCACCAGCCCGCGGGCCCGGGCGTGGGCGGCCACCCGGAACAGGGCGGGGTGCAGCAGGCTCTCGCCGCCCCCCAGCGCCAGGTGGAACACCCCCAGTCCGGCCAGCCGGTCCACCGCGTCCAGCAGCTCGGCCTCGCCGGGTTCGTCGCCGTCCGGTGTGGCGGCGGTGTAGCAGCCCGGGCACGCCGCCGGGCAGCGGTTGGTGACCATCAGGTGCACCTCGGTGGGCGCGCTCAGGTGGCCCAGCGGGGCGTCGGCGAAGGGCGAGGGCGGGTGGCCCAGCCAGGCCACCAGGGCGTGATCCACATGGATCAGGGCCGGCGGCTCCTCCAGGGCGACGATGGCGCCGAAGTCCTCGTGGCGCAGCCGCATCAGCCCTCGTCGCCAGGCGGCTCGCGCCGCTTCGCCAGCAGCGCAGCCGTGAGGTTCAGAGCCAGAGCGCCTGCGGTGGCGCTCCAGAACAGCAGGCTGACCACGCTGCCCACGCTGCTGGAGTTTGGGTTGTAGCCCAGCTTCACCGCCAGCACGCGGCCTTGGGGCGGCGGTGGCGCGTCGCCGGCGGCGGCCTGCAGTGCCTGGAGGATGGGGTCGGTCATGGCGGGCCGAGGATAGCCGATCCCGAGCGCGGTGTGGCCGGGAAGCTACGGGCAGACCAGCGTCTCGATCCACGCCCGGAACACCGGCTCCACCAGCGGATCCACCCGCTCGGTGGCCACGGGCGGCATCTGGCCGTAGCCGCGGTGCAGCATGCGCTGCAGCAGGTACGAGCCGTCGGGGTCGCCCGCGGCGATGCGCACGTCGCCGGGGATGCCGAAGCTGGCGTAGCGGCGGGGCACGTCGCACACGCCCATGGCGGCCAGCGGGGTGTCGAAGCGCAGATCCATGCCCAGGTTGGGCGGGGTCCAGCCGCCGGGGCGGTGGCAGTGGGCGCAGTTGCCGTGCAGGTAGGCGCGGGCCCGCTCGCCGACGGACAGGGTCGGGTCCGCGGGGTCGGGCAGCGGCGTGGCCCGGGGATCACCCAGGGACACGTCGGCAGGCAGCAGCCCGGCGCCCTGCAGGGCGGGCAACACCCCGCCGCCGTCGGGCTGGCCGAGCTGCGCCAGGGTGGGCCCCAAGACCGTCGGGCCGATGGGATCGTGGCAGGCCAGGCAGTTGCTGCGGCTGGGGTACAGGTAGCGCAGGGCGGCCGGGGCGCCGGTGTCGTCGGGCACGGTCAGGTCGCGCCACTCGGCCTCGGCGCCTGCCAACCGGGTGGCGTCGCGCCCGTCGTCGTCCCAGCGCCAGGCGTGGAAGCCCCAGCCGAAGGGGTAGCGGGTCATGGTGCGCGTCTCGACGCTGCGCAGGCCATCGGGCCCCAAGAATGCGAAATCCTTCAGGATGACGCTGCCCACGGGCAAGTCCAGGCGCCCGTCGTCGGCCACGGCCAGCGGCTGGCCGGGCGGCAGCACCAGGTAGCGCCGCTTGACGGCGCCGTCGGTCCACAGGGGCGCGCGCAGGCGGTACGGGATCAGGTCAGGGCCGGGCGCCAGGGTGGGCAGATCGGCGAAGCAGCCCGTCTCGGACAGCCGCGCCGGCCAGCCCAGGGCTCGGTCGGGGGCGGCCTCCTCCAGCCGCGCCAGGCCGGCGGGGGTCAGCGCCAGCGGGCGCCCGGCCCAGCCTGTGCCGAAGATCACCGGGCCCGGCAGCGCCAGCACCGGCGCGTCCAGCAGGCGCTCGTCTGCCGCGCGCTTGCTCAGGAACACCGCCTGGGCGCAGGGGTCGTAGGTGATCAGCCCGCCCCACAGCAGCGGGTGCTCGGCGCCTCGGTACAGCGGCCCCACCTGTCGGCCACAACCGGGCTCGGTAGGCCACACAACCTGGAGCTCGGCCTGCTGGTCGGTCACCCGCACCAGGGCGTCGCCCTCGGCGCGGCGGTCCAGGCACCACAGCCCGCCGGCCGGGTCCGCCGCGCAGCCCGCAGGATCGGCCCAGGGCCCGGGCAGCGCCTCGGGGGGATCCACGTCCACCCGCCACAGCCCGGCCTGGGCGTCGGGGGCGGGCGGCAACACGGCCACCACGCCCGCCCGCGCCACCGTCAGGCCGCCGCGAGCCTCGCCGGTGAAGCCCCGGCGCAGCAGCACCTGGTCGTCTGTGCGCTGCACCCACTGGGTCCCCCGCGCGATGTGGTGGGCGGCGACCACCAGCTCGCCGGCCTGCGCCTGCAGGCTGTACAGCGTGCCGTGGTCGGTGAAGTCCGCCGCGAAGGCCACCGCCAGCAGCGGCGGCCCGTCGGTGAGGCGGCCGTAGTCGGTGGCGACGGTGTCCGGGCCGTCCAGGGCGATCCGCAGCAGCCGCCCGTCGGCCTGGGCCACCCAGAAGGCGGCCTCGATGGTGGGCTGGTGGACGGCCACCGCGGCGCCCACGGCGGCGCCCTGCCACACCGCGTCGGCGGCCAGGTCGGGCAGACGATCGAAGTCCACCGGGCCCGGCCCGCAGGTCTGTGCAGCCGGGCGCGGCGGCAGCAGGTAGGCATCCGGGCCCGGGTCGGGGCCAGCCTCGGGGCCCGCGTCGGTCACGGGCCCCAAGTCGGCGCGGGGCTGGCCATCGAGGGTGACCCCAGCCCCCCCGTCGTCACAAGCCAGCGTCAGCAGGAGCAACGCCGGGACCAGTCGTCGGGTCAGTGCAGCCATACGCCCGTCCTCTGATACCAGCGCAGCGCCGGCGCCAGCGCCAGCCAGCCGAAGAGCAGCACCGCCCCCACCACCGCCAGCCCGGCGCGGCGCAGGCGCCCGTGGGCCGCCTCGGCCAGCCCGGGCCGGCCCCGGGCGAGCCCACGGATGATCCCGGCCGCGCCGCCCTCCAGCGCCACCAGCGCGAGCGCGCCGAACAGCGGGTAGCCCACCCGGCCGTGCTCAGCCAGGAACAGGCACCAGGGGCAGCGGTGGGCCAGCACCTCGTAGCGGTAGGCGGCCAGCACCTGGATCAGCGCGCCGCCGGCGGGCAGCACCCACAGCGGGGCCAGCACGCCCAGGGCCGCGGCCGCCGGGCCGGGCCGCGCCCGCACGGCCACCCACCCGGCCAAGACCAAGACTGCGGCGCCCAGGCTGCCCGCGCTCCACAGCCAGCCGGCGGCGTCCACCTGCCCAAGGGCGCCGCCCTGGGCCTTGGTGGCGTCGTAGACCACCGCGCAGCAGTCCACGGCGGTGTGGGTGTCGAGCCGCAGCACGGCCCCCACGCTGTCCCAGGCCGCCAGCAGCACCACCGGGGTGGCCAGCAGCAGCCCCTTGGCGGCGGCTTGAGCGGCGGCGCCGTCGGGGCGGGCGCGGTCCAGCCGGTCCACCAGGTGCCAGGCGCCCAGCGCCAGCAGCGCGCCCAGCCGCAGCAGCAGCGCCCGGCCGCCGGCGCCCCCCATGGCCTCCATCACGCCCGTGCCGCACATGGCGCCGGGCACCAGGGCGGGCAGCACGCTGGCCACGGCCACGGCCCACACCAGCAGCCCCGTGCCCCACGCGGCGAACGCCAGCCGACCCTGCAGCGAGGCGGCCTCCAGCCGGCGCTCCAGGGCGAGCTGAGCCCGATCGGCCGCGCCGGGGCGCCAGTCCAGCAGGGCCTTCACGGCGGGCACGGCGGCGGCCACCACCAGCACGGCCGCGGCGGCGTCCAGGGCCAGCAGGGCCAGCAGCAGGGGGTGCAGCGGCATCTCAGGCGATCCGGCCGTCGACCAGCCGCAGCCGGGCGTCCACCACGGCGGCCTCCACCAGCCGTGGGTCGTGGGCGGCCACCACCACCACCGCCCCCTGGTCGCGGGCGGCGGCCAGCGCGGCCACCACGCGGGCGGTGGCGGCGTCGTCCTGGTGGGCCGTGGGCTCGTCGGCCAGCACGAAGCGGGGGGCGCCCACCAGCGCCCGCGCCAGCGCCACCCGCTGCTGCTCGCCGCCCGACAGCGCCCGCGCCGATCGCCCGGCCAAGGGCTCGGCGCCCACCTGGGCCAGGGCCGCGTGGGCCCGCTCGCGCAGCGCCTTGCGGCCCAGCCCCCGGGGGACCAGCGGCACCATCACGTTCTCCAGCACCGTCAGCTCGGGCAGCAGGTGCGGGTGCTGCAGGGTCAGCCCCACCTGCTGCCGCCAGCGATCGCGGTGGCTGGCCACCCAGCGCGACACGGGCTGATCGTCGGCCAACACCTGCCCTTCGGTGGGGCGCAGCAGGCCCGCCAGGATGTGCAGCAGCGTGCTCTTGCCCACGCCGCTGGGGCCCACCAGGGCGGTCAGCGTGCCCGGGGCGAAGGCGGCGTCAATGCCCTCCAGCACCGCCCGCTCACCGCCGGCGGCGTCCTTGCGCACGAAGCGCAGCCCGTCGGCCACCAGGCTCATGCGTCCCCCTCGCCCAGCAGCAGCCCGGGATCGGCCGTGGCGGCACGGAAGGCCGGCCACAGGGCCGCCAGCACCCACGGGGTGATCACCAGCGCGCCCACCTCGGCCAGCACCAGGGCGGCGCCGTCGCCGTCCAGGCTCAGCGGGGGCGGCGGGCCGCTCCAACCGAACAGCAGGGCGCCCGGCCAGGTCAGGCCCGGCCACAGCACGGCGGCGTAGGCGGCCGCCAGCCCCAGGCCCGTGGCCGGCACGGCGATCCACAGGGCGCGCCGCAGGTGCAGCCCCACCACGTCGGCGGTGCCCCAGCCCATGGCCTTCAGCAGCCCCACCTCGGCCCGGCGGCCCACCCGGTCGCGGGCCACGCCGATGAGCAACACCCCCACCGCCAGCAGCGCCGGCAGGGCCGCAAGCGTGGCCAGGCTGCCCCGGCGGGCCAGGGCGGTGGTGTACTGCCCTGCGCTCTCCAGCCGCGTCACGGCGCGGGCGGGGAAGGCCAGCGCCGCGGTCAGATCGGGCAGGATGGCGGCCTGCTCGCTGTCGTGGTGCACGGCCACCGCCAGGTCCGAGGCGTGCCCCTCGGGCAGCCCCAGCAGCTTGCGGGCCCGCTCGGGGTGCACCAGCGCCGCCTGGTGCAGCGCGGCGCCGTGGGCGCGGGTGAGGACGGCGCTGACCTTCAAGGGCAGGGTGGGGCGCCCGTCCAGCCGGGCCAGGGCCAGCTCGCCGCCGAGGACGGGCCCGTCCACCACGCCGGGGCCCACGATCACCTCGGCCTGCGACGGCGCCGGCAGCCCCAGCGCCTGGGCTGCGGCGGCGGTGGTGCCGATGAGCGTTACCGCGCCCTGGGGTCCCGCCACGACGCCCCAGGTGCGCGGCCACGCGTCGGTCACGCCCCGCACGCCCTTCGCGGCGGCCACGGCCTCGGCGGCGGGCAGCGGCGCCCAGCCCCCTGCGTCCAGGCGGCGGATCACCAGGCTCGGGCCCTCGCCGACCAGGCGCCGGGCCGTGTGGGTGACCGCCTGTGTGGCCAGCAGGGTGGTGCCCAGCACGGCGGACAGCGTGGCCAGGGCGGCGGCGATCAGCAGGGCCTCGCCAGGGCGCCGCAGCACGTCCCGCAGCGCCCAGATCCAGCGGGTGTTCATGGGGCCGGCCCCAGCAGCGCGCGCTCGGGCGGCGCCAGCCGATCCAGGCCCGGGACGAACCCCAGGGGCACGCCGGGGTGCGCCGTGTGCGGGCCGGGTGCGCCGGCCGGCGCGAAGCCCGGGGCGTGCCAGCGCAGGGCCTGCTGGGCCTGCGCGGGCTCGGGCGACCGCAGCGCCGCCAACAGCACGGCCCCCAGGGCCAGGCCGGCCAGCAGCGCCAGCAGCAGGCCGCCCACCCGGGCGGCGTGATCCAGCCGGTCGTGCGCCTCAGCCATGCGTCCCCATTCGACCGTGCTTCCGCATCCGGCTCACTTCCCCATCGACGACCGGCCGGTGATGACGCCGAACTTCTCGGCCGTCAACCCGGGCAGCTCGAACTGGTGGGCGCCGCCGTGCCGCTCGCGGAAGGTCATCACGTCGGCCTCGGTGGCCAGGGGCACAAAGGCGGGCCCCATGGGTCCCACCACGCCCGACCCGTAGATCCAGTGCGCCTGCAGGGCGTCCAGCGGCTTGCCCGTGAAGTAGTCGGGGGTCATCAGCCGCTTGATGGGCTTGGCGTCGTGGCCCAGGTACCGGTCGGGGTGCAGGTAGGTGCGGATCATGCAACCCGTGCCGCAGGTGTAGTACGTGGTGCCGTCCTCGAGCTCCACGCCGGACGCGAACTTCGGGTGCTTGTGGGGGCGCATGCCGCACACGGGGCAGGCGTCTTCGGGGCTGATCTGCAGGGCGCCGTCGGCGGCCATGGCCTTCTGGGCGGGCGCCGGCCCCTTCGCCCTGCTGGCCTGCGATGCTGCGGCCTGACCGGGGGCCGCGCCGGGCTCGGCGGGCGCCGGCTTCTCGCAGGCGGTCAGGGCGAGCCAGGTGGCGAGGGCGAAGGCGAGGGGCAGGGGGAGTGGGCGGGCCATCACGAACCTCCAGGGGCAGGCACACGGCGGCGCGGGCGGCCGCCGGCCGTGGGAGGTCATCGGCGGCGCTTTTGTGTCACCGGACCCCCGTGGTACTTCCGCCCCCGTGCACGCCCTCGACCTGACCTCGTTGTTCTTGCTCGGCTTCCTGGGCAGCGGCCACTGCGTGGGCATGTGCGGGCCCATCGTGTTGGCCTTGCCGCGGGGTGCCAGCCCCACCCTGGGCCAGCTCGCCTACCACGCGGGCCGGGTGCTCACCTACAGCCTCATCGGGGCCGCCCTGGCGGGCGTGGGCGCGGGCCTGCTGTCGGCGGGCGAGGCCGCGGCGGATCCGCTGGCGGGGGTGAAGCGGGTGCAGCTCGCCGTCTCGCTGGTGGCCGCCGTGGGCCTGGTGATCTTCGGCCTGTCGCGGCTGGGGGTCATGGCCGAGCCCGGCTGGTTGCACGCCCCGGCCATCCACAACGTGCCGCTGGTGGGCCGCTGGGTGAAGGCCCTGGCGGGCCGCCGCGGCTTCGGCGCCCTGTTCGGCTTCGGCCTGCTCATGGGCTTTCTGCCGTGCGGCCTGAGCTTCGCGGCGTTTGCCCGCGCCCTGCCCACCGGCGATCCGCTGGCGGGGGCGCTGGGCATCCTGGCCTTCGGCGCCGGCACCCTGCCGGCGCTGCTGCTGGTGGGCACGGTGGGGGCGGGCTTCCTGCGCAAGCACCAGCAGCTCAGCAACCTGCTCAGCGGGCTGATCATGCTCGGCATGGGCATCTCGCTGGGCGCCGACGGGGTGCTGGGCGTGCTCTGAGCCCCTGCGCTCAGCCCTGTGCCGAGCCCGCGGAGTGGTCGGC
This sequence comes from Myxococcales bacterium, assembly GCA_020633555.1. GTDB lineage: Bacteria > Myxococcota_A > Bradymonadia > UBA7976 > UBA1532 > JACKDL01. The sequence continues at coordinate 8,993 of JACKDL010000036.1, forward strand.
TCAGGGCACGTCGTCGTGGCAGACCACCTTCGGCTCGCCGTCCATGATCTTGGGGTCGCCGTCGTACTGGAAGTGCTTGCCGTCCCAGGTGCGGCGGGCGTGCATGATGCTGCCGTCGTCGGCGGCCATGTCGGCCTCGCGGGTCACGATGACCGGCTTCGGGCCGGGCGCCACCACCTTCAGCATCCCCGGGGGGCCCACCTCGCAGCGCGCGCCGCCGTCGGGCCGCTTGGCCACCTCGGGCCGCCCCATGGCGCTCGAGCTGTACCCCGTATCCATGTGCAGCATGCGGATCAGGCGGTCGCCCTGGTAGCCGAAGAGGGCCACGTCGTGGCCCCACCGCTCCTCGCGGTGGCTCCGGCAGCTCATGATCACGCCCTGGTGGGTCTTCGAGAACAGCGGCGTGGCCGTCAGCTCAGGCTGCAGGCACGCGCCCGCCAAGTACCCCGCACGGTAGGCGCCGGCCGAGTCCTTCAGCACCAGGAGCTGTTCGCAGCCGCCGTCCTTCTCGGCCGGGCACTGCGCCTGGTTCATGGTGAAGGCCTTGGTCACGTTGCCGGCGGCGTCGAACTTGCCGCGGACCCGCGCTGACGCCTCGCCCACCGGGTACACCGTCCGGCAGCCCTCGTCGTCGGGCGTGGTGAACAGCACCTTCAGGCCATCGGCGAAGGTGCCCTGGATGAGGCGGCCGTCCGCCAGCCGGGTCACGGCCTTGATCTTGCCGTGCTTGTGGCCGGGCACGCAGGTGGCCACCCGCGCGTCGAAGCGGGTGGTGGGCGGCAGGTCGTCGGCCAGGGCGGGGGTGGCCGCCAGGGCCACCGCAGCGAGCAGGAAACGCATCTTCATCCCCCTCTGAGGTGGGCGCCCCAAGGGCGCCATCGGTGCACTGCACCGTGCCGGCCGCGCGTCTTTCCCTCAAAGCGCGGCGCGACCGCGAATGGCAGTTCGCCGCGGTCAAGCGCCGGGGTCAAGGGATGCGTTGGCCGTCTGCCTCGATCAGATGCCCACCAGCTTGCAGGCCATCTTGGCCAGGAGGGGCACCGCGGCGCCCAGCATGGCGGCGTCGGCGGAGCTGGCGTTGCCGTCGATGCTGCGCTTGTAGACCCCCTGGGCGATGGCGGCCAGGCGGAACAGCGAAAATGCCTTGTAGTACGGCAGGTTTGGTGCGCCGTCCCGCCCGGTCAGCCGGCAGTACTCGGCCACGAAGTCGGCCTCGGTGGGGATCTGCGTGGCCGCGAAGTCCACGCCGGCGAGCCCGCCGATCTTGGGCAGCACCAGGTCGTACAGCATGCAGACGTAGGCCAGGTCGCACAGGGGGTGGCCCAGGGTCGACAGCTCCCAGTCAAGCACGGCCAGCACCCGGGGCTCGGTGGGGTGGAACACCAGGTTGTCCAGGCGGTAGTCGCCGTGCACCAGGGTGGCGGCCTCGTCGGCGGGCACGTGTGCGGGCAGCCACTCGATCAGCCGCTCCATGGGCGCCACCTCAGCGGTCTGCGAGGCCTGGTACTGCCGGGTCCAGCGGGCGATCTGGCGGGCCACGTAGGCGGTGGGCCGGCCGTAGTCCGCAAGGCCCGTGGCCGGCAGATCCACCGCGTGGATGGCCGCCAGGACCCGCACCAGCTCGCCGTAGACGGCGGCCCGCGCCTCGGGCGCCAGCTTGGGGAGCTGCACGTTCCAGAAGGTGCGCCCCGCCACGTACTCCATGACGAAGAAGGGGGTGCCGATGACCGCCGCGTCCTCGCACAGGGCGTACATCTGCGCGGTGGGCACCGGGGTGTCGCGCAGGGACTGCATGACCTGGAACTCGCGCTCCACCAGGTGCGCCTTGCTCAGCAGCTTGCCCGGCGGCTTCTTGCGCAGCACGTAGGCCTGGGCGCCGTCGCTGAGCCAGTAGGTGGGGTTCGACTGGCCGCCCTTGAACTGCAGCACCTGCAAGGCGCCGGGGGTGTAGCCGGCCACGTTCGCGGCCAGCCAGCCGTCCAGCGCGGCCTCGTCCAGGCGGTGCGCCTCGCGCACGGGGCCAGCGCTCTTGGGGGGCTGCGGGGGCGTCTCGGGCTGGATGTCGGTCATCGCCATCACCGGTACTTCTTCAGCTCGAGGCGCGCCACCATGCCGCGGTGCACCTCGTCGGGCCCGTCGGCCAGCCGCAGGGCGCGGGCCATCACCATCAGCCAGGTCAGCTCGGGATCGGCCACCCCCTCGCCGCCGTGGATCTGGATGGTGGCGTCCACCACCTGCTGCAGCACGTTGGGGGCGATGACCTTGATGGCCGAGATGTCGGTGAGCGCGCCGAACACGCCCTTGGTGTCCAGGGCCCAGGCGGCCTTCAGGGTGAGCAGCCGGGCCTGGTCGATGGCCATGCGGGCGTTGGCGATGATGTCGCGGTTGCCCCCCAGGTTCACCAGCGGCTTGCCGAAGGCGATGCGGTGCAGGGCCCGCTCGCACAGGCGCTCCAGGGCCCGCTCGGCGGCGCCGATGGCGCGCATGCAGTGGTGGATCCGGCCCGGCCCCAGCCGGCCCTGGGCGATCTCGAAGCCACGGCCCGGCCCCGCGATGATGTGGTCCACGGGCAGCCGCACGTTGTCGAACAGGATCTCGGCGTGGCCGTGGGGCTCGTCGTAGTGGCCCCACACCGGCAGCATGCGCAGGATCTTCACGCCGGGGGCGTCGCGGGGCACCAGCACCATCGAGTGGCGCCGGTGCCGGTTGGCGTTGGGGTCGGTGACGCCCATGAAGATGAAGAAGGCGCAGCGCGGATCGCCCGCACCGCTGGTCCACCACTTGGTGCCGTTGAGCACCACTTCGTCGCCCTCCACCTCGCAGGTGGCCTGCATGTTGGTGGCGTCGCTCGAGGCCACGGCGGGCTCGGTCATGGCGAAGCCCGAGCGGATCTCGCCAGCCAGCAGGGGCTTCAGCCAGCGCTCCTTCTGGGCCTCGGATCCGTACTGCACCAGCACCTCGGCGTTGCCGGTGTCCGGGGCGTTGCAGTTGAACACCTCGGGCGCCAGGAAGCTGCGGCCGGTGATCTCGGCGATGGGGGCGTAGTCGCGGTTGTCCAGCCCGGCGCCGTGCTCGCTGTCCGGCAGGAACAGGTTCCACAGGCCAAGCGCCTTGGCCTGAGCCTTCAGCTCCTCGACGATGGGCGGCACCTTCCACTGCGTCCAGTCGGGGCCGCCCACGAGCTGGTCGCGGTACGTCTGGTGGTTCGGGACGATGCGCTCCTCGACGAAGCGCTTCACCAGCGGGATCACTGCCTGCGCGCGCTCGGAATGCTCGAAGTCCATGGGCACCTCTGAGGGGACTGCACGACGGACATAGCAGATCAGAAGCCGTTGCGGGTGGCCACGCCGATGGTGGCCTCGAACCGGTTGGCCATCGAGGGCATGGCGTCCAGCAGGTCGGGCCGGTTGTACGCGAGCTTACCCGTGATCACGAAGGTGGGGCCGAGCAGCGCGATGTTCGGCACGCCCCCGCCCACCTCGAAGGCGAGCTCGGCGCCGTGCAGGCGGGCGTCGCGCCCCGTGGCGGCCCGGGTGCCCACGCTGTCGTAGGTGGTGCCCACCAGTTCGAGGCCCGCGAAGCCATAGGCCAGCAGGGTGGGCGGCGTCTCCAGCTCGGGGAACAGGTCGTGATCCGACAGGCCGCCGCGCCAGGTCAGATCCAGGCCTGCGCGGGCGCTGCGCACTCCGACATCGCCGGTCTGGAACTCCACGCCCGCCTGCAGCAGGCCGAGCACGCGGCGGGCGCGGGCGCCGACGCGCAGGGTCTCGTCCACATCGTCCCAGCGCACGCCGCCGCTGAGGGCCGCGACCTGCAGGTCCACCTCGCGGACGCGGAGGCGGGCGTCCACCACGTCCCCGGAGTCGGGGTTCAACAGCAGATCACCCTGCAGGCTCAGGGCGGGCACGCCCAGCGAGAGGGCCCAGAAGGCGGCGTCGGTGCGGGTGACCACCATGGGCACCGGGGCGGGGGTGTCGAAGCCACGGTCCCACAGGCCCGCGCCCGCTGGCCCCACCCACAGGGCGCCGACCTCGAACCAGCGGGTGGCGCGCAGCACCAGGCCCGCCACCTCGCGGCTGTTGCCGGTGAGGGTCCGGTCGGCGGGGGCCTCCCCGCTGTCGCTGGCGACGGTCGGGAAGGTGTAGCTCAGGTCCGTCTGCTTGAGCTGGTACAGGCCCCGCAGCTCGAGGTCGTAGCGGGGCACCTCGGCGCCCACGCTCAGGCCGATGTTGTACTGGGTGATGGAGGCCGTGCGCGTCACGCCGTCGGGCGTGCAGATCTGGAAGCCGGCGACGGATCGCAGCGAGGTGTCGGTGTCGAAGCTGATGTGAAAGGGCGGCACGCGACCGTGCGTGGCGTGCATCAGATCCAGGTGCTCGCGGATGCGCCGGTGCCGGTCGAGCTGCGCCTCGCCCTCGGCCTGGTGGTCGCGGGTCTGCCGGAAGGTCATGTAGGCCGGGATCGCGTCGCAGCGGGCGTTTGCGGCCGTGGCGAGCAACGGTGAGGCCAGGCAGACGCAGAGGCAGATCGGCAGGCGCATGGGGGCTCCGGCGTGGGGACTCCCCGGCCGACACAGCAAGCGCTGCGCCAGCCAACCCGCTACATGCCCATCAGCGCCGCCTGCCCCAGCCGGTCCAGCACCAGGAACATGGCGCCCAGGGTGGCGGGCACGGCCAACAGGGCCACCCACGGCCGCCGGCCCCCGGCGCCCGCCAGGCTGCTGGCCAGGTACACCGGCACGGTGGCGGCCCCCGCGGCACCCACGATCCAGCCGTAGCCGCCGTCGAAGCGCTCGGCGAGCAGCGCGGCCCCGCCGAAGGCCCAGGTCAGGAACAGCAGGCCCTTCCACGGGCGCCAGGCCCGCCAGTGGCGCCAGGGGCCCGCGCGCAGCACGGCCAGCAGAAACCCCAGCAGGGCCCCCAGCGCGACCCAGCGGGCCACGCGGCGCTGCTGGCGGTCCAGCACGTCGTCGGCCAAGGCGGGCAGGTCGATGGCGGCGGCCAGATCGGGGCGGCGCTCGGCCAGGGCGGTCAGGGTGGCCTGCACCCGGTCCAGCTCGGTGGGCCCCGCCGCCCGCAGGGCCAGCTCGATGGCGCGGCGCACCAACAGGGGCGGCGCCGCGGGCCACTCGGCGGCGGCCAGTGCCCCCGCCAGGGCGGCCGGGACCTCACCGCCGGCGAAGGCGTCTTCGGCCTGCCACAGGCGCAACTCGGTCTGCAGCGGGCGGGTCTGCGCCTGCTCCAGCAGGGCCGCCACCGCCGCGCGGGCCGCCGGCCGCCCCAGGCGCAGGTAGTCGCGCCGCACCCGGTCGAACTCGACGCTCAGCGCCTGATCGGGGCCCAGCCGGGCGCTCAGCGCCCCCTGCCGCGCTGCCGCCCGCGCCGCGAAGCGCCCCCCCGCGTCGGCGGCCAGGCTGTGGCCGTAGGCCGCCACCGCGGCCTGGGGATCGCCCCGGCGCTCGGCCAGCTCGCCCAGCGCGAACCAGGCGCGGCCCCGCGTCTCGGCGTCGTCCACCTGCGTGAAGGGCTGCAGCGCCGCGGCGGCGTCGGCCGGCGCCGTGTGCGGGTCCCGGGCGGCGCGCCAGGCCTCGGCGAAGCCGGCGGGGGCCAGCAGGGCCAGCGCGAGCAGCCAGGAGAGCACGGGGATCGGGCTCAGAAGCGGTAGGTGAGCTGCAGGCGGAACGAGTCGTCGTCCACGTCCTGGGGGATCCCCGCGAACTCCTGGCTGAGCTGCCAGGCCTCGGTCTCCACCCGGTGGGTGTAGGCGGCCTGCAGCTTCAGGTCGTGGCCCTCGAAGTACCAGTTCACGCCGGCCACGTAGTTGCGGTGGGCCTGTGTGCTCGTGCTGGGCCGCCCTGGGCCCGAGCCCGAGCTCTGGCTCAAGAGCTGCGGGGCGAACCGCGCCTCGCGGGCGATCTCGGGGTCCCAGGCCTCGACCCGCCCGGCCAGCTCCAGGTGCTCGCGCACGTAGGGGGCGGGCACGAAGGCGCCGGCCTGCACGTTCCAGCCCACGCCGTGGCGGTCGGGGTCGAAGGTGGTGCCGTCGTTCTTGTAGTCGCGGTCGTAGCGGTAGAACTCGCCGTACAGCGAGACGCCGTGCCACAGCGCCAGCAGATCGGCCCCCAGGCGGCGCTGGTCGTAGTTGCCGTTCTGCGGGCCGCGGGTGTCGAAGGTCCACGAGGCGCCCACGACCACCAGGGGCTGCGCGCGGTCCTCAAGGGGCCGCGCGTCGCCCTCGAACAGCACCGCGGGGGCCCCGAAGGGCGCCACCTGCACGCGGGCGGCGTACAGGTAGTCCTCGTCGATGTTGTTGATGGGCGCCCGCTCCTTTGCGGATTCGCCGTTGTAGATCCCGGCCTCGACGGTGAGGAAGCGCTCGGGCAGGGCGCCGAAGCCCGTCTCGTAGCGCAGCTTCGTGCCGAGCTGGCGGCCCGGGGTGTTGGCGATGAAGCTGGCCCGGTCGGGGAGCTGCAGCCGGCTCTCGCTGGTCATCTCCTGCCGGCTGAAGGGCACCCGAAACCGGCCCACCGTCAGGCGCAGCCCCTCCACCAGCTCGAAGTGCAGCCGCAGGTCCAGGAGCTCCACGTTGGGCACCGTGCGCAGCTCCAGATGGAAGCTGGTGCGGGCGTTGAGCTGGCCGCGGAAGATGGGGCGCGCCCGGGTCAGGCCGAAGCCGTCGGGGGTGGTCGACACGGCGCACGCCGGCGCCACGCCCCCCGAGGGCCGCCCGTACACGCACGGGTCGTCCACCATGCGCCAGTAGGGCTGCGCGTAGCCGGTGAAGTCGAACCACCGGTGAGCGGCCGGATCCTCGTAGAGCCGGAAGGCATGGGCGGGGCCGGCGCCGAGGAGGATCCCCAGGCCGGCCAGGGCGAGCAGCGAGCGCACGGCGGTCCCCTGAGCGGTGCGGCGCCAGGGTGGGCGAGGGCCGCCGGCAGCGCAAGGGCAGGGGTTGACGGGCTGGGGCGCCAGGGGCCAGATCGGGGGACGGCGCCCGCTGCGCGCCGAAGGGGAGGCGGGCATTCTCTTCGTGTGGATCGTGCTGGCGGTCGGGGCCCTGGGGATCGTGCTGAGCGCGGTCCGGCTGTACTTGGACGGGGCCGCCGCGGTGTCGCACGTCAAGGCGTTGTTCGCGGCCGACGAGGCGGACGTGGCCGGGGTGATCGAGCGTCGGGAGCCCTTGAGCCCCTTACGGATGGGCGGCCGCGAGGTGACGGTCACCCGCGTCGAGCGGCAGCACAGGAGCAGCCCGAGCGACCCGCCCATCGTGCTGGAGCGGTGCCTGGAGCTCGCCCTGGAGCGTGGGGCGCAGGGCGCGGGGTTCGGGCGGGCCCAGGTGGATCCGGCGCTGGCGCCCCTGGTGGACCGCCTGGCGGTGTCGTTGCACGCGTGGCACGACGATCGCGTCAGCCTGCACCTGCCCGTGGAGGCGCCGGGGGGCGCCCGCCTCGACGGGGCCGCCCTGCTGGTGGTGTTTCAGCAGGCGCTGCTGCTCCCCGCCTCCGTCTTCTGGGAGTGGTTGAGCGAGTTCGAGGCGCCGGGCGAGCGGGTCCGCGCGCGGTTGCTCATGGCCCACGCGGCGGGCACGTCCCAGGCGCTGGAGGTGGCCCGGCGCCTCGCCGACGATCCGGATCCCGAGCTGGGCGCCCTGTCGGCGCTCGTGCGGGGCGATCTGGAGGCGCTGAGCCGTCGCGTGACGTGGCCGCTGCCCGCTGCCGTGCAGGCCCAGGCGGTGCGCGTGTTGGTGCACGGGGGGGCAGCGGGGCTCAGCGACCTCCTGAAGACGGTGCCCCTGCACGCGGCCGAGGTGCGCGCGGCCGTGGTCATGGGCCTGGACCGGCTGGACCGCCCTTTGGCGCGCGAGGTGCTGGAGCGCCTGTGGCATGCCGCGGGACCCGACGAGTGCCCGGCGCTGCTCACACAGCTCGTGGCGATGGGTGCCGGAGAGGCGCAGGCCTGGGGCGCGCTGGCCAGTGATGATCCCCGGCTGCGCGCGGCCGCCGGGGACGCCCTGTGGGCCCTGTACCCCGACGCCGAGGCCCGGGTCCTCCCCCGGCTGGTGCCCGGCGGCGCGGTGACCCTGGGCCTGTGCGAAGCCCTGTCGCGGCGGGGCACCGTGGCCAGCGTGCCCGCGCTGAACACGGTGCGCAGCGTCAAGGGGCCCGCGGCCGAGGCGGCGGGCTGGGCGGTGTCCGACATCCAGGATCGGGCCGTGGCGTCGCCCGGGCGGCTGGCCCTGGCGGGCGACGGCGGCGAGCTGGCGCTGGCCCCAGAGGTCCAGAGCGGGTTGGCGGAGGTGGAGCCGTGACAGGGTGGCTGGTGCTGCTGGGGGTGGGCGCGGTCGTCGGGGTTGGTTACGGCCTCTACCGCCTGGCCTTCCGCCAGCAGCTCGCGGTGCAGGCGCTGCTGGCCGAGGACGGCGTGGACGCCTCGTTCCTGGGCTTCACGGGCTCGGCCCTGCCCATGACCCGCACCCGCATGGGCGGCCGCATCGACCGTGCCGGGCTGAGCTTCACCTATGGCACCTTCGAGCAGTACGCCGAGATCCCCCAGCAGAACGGGCCACCGAAGACGGTGGTGATCTCGGAGCACGCCTACGTGGCCCTGGACGCGCCCGGCCCGCGGCCCTACCGGCTGGCCAACCTGACGCCCGGTAGCGGGCCGTGGCGGCTGGCGCGGGCCCTGCTGGTGCCCGTCGAGGAGATCACCGACACCCGCCTGCTGGCGCTGGTGCAGGACGCCCAGGACGTGGCGCGGGGGCGCAGTCGGGCCATCGACGACCTGCGGGTGCTGGTACACACGCTGACCACCGGCGAGGCCGAGCTGCTGGACTGGCTGGGGGCGCCCGCCGGCCCCGCGTCGGCCGCCCGGGCCCGCGCGCTGCTCACCCACCTGCGCGACATCCCCACCGCCCAGCGGGTGGCGGCTCGCCTGGCGGAGTGCGATGACCCCGAGCTGCGCGGGCTGGCCGGGTTGACCCTGGCCACGCCCGAGGCGCTCTGGCGGGTGGCGACGGACGGGCGAATCCCCGAGGCGCTGCGGCAGCAGGCGCTGCGGGCCTGGCCGCCCGGCTGGGCGGCGGACGAGGCACAGACGCTGTTGGCCTGGTTGGCGGCCGACGCGCCCCTGGCCGAGCGGGCCGCCGAGAAGCTGACCGAGCACCCCGAGGCCGGCACCCTGGCGCTCGCCGCCCTGGACGGGGGCCGGGTGTCCGCCACGCTGCTCGGCTGGCTGGGCCGGGTGGGCGCGCCCGAGGCGCTGCCGGCGCTGGGGGCCCTGATTCACCGAGGCCTGCTCACGGAGCTGGACGGCCCGGCCCGCGAGGCCCTGGCCCGCCTGCAGGCGCGCCACGGGGCCGCCGCGGCGGGCGGCCTGGCGGTGGTGCGGGCCCGGGCGGGCGCCCTCGCCGAGGCCACGCCGCCCGCCCGCGACGCCGAAGTCGCCCCGGAATAGACCCCCTCGACGCCTCGCGCGTGCCCTGCCACCATGCCGCAGCAACGGAGGGGACAGGACATGATGCAGCGTCTGATGGTCGGGTGGCTCGCGGCCGCCTTGCTCAGCGTGCCCGCGGGTGCGCTGGCCTTCTGCGGGTTCTTCGTCAGCGGGGCCGACTCGGGCCTCTACAACGACGCCAGCCAGGTCGTGCTGATGCGCAAGGGCACCCGCACGGTCATGAGCATGTCGAACAACTACAAGGGTCCCACCGAGGACTTCGCCATGGTGGTGCCCGTGCCGGTGGTGCTGCAGGAGGAGCAGGTCAAGACCCTGCCGCCCGGCGTGTTCGACAAGATCGACGCCCTCTCGGCCCCGCGGCTCGTGGAGTACTGGGAGAAGGACCCCTGCGCCCCCGACTACGCCGAGCGGCGGCGCCTGGGCAGCGCCAAGGGCGGGGCGAGGCCCTCGGCGGCGCCGAAGCGCAAGGCGGACGAGGACTACGGCGTCACCGTCGAGGCCCAGTTCACCGTGGGTGAGTACACCGTCGTCATCCTGAGCGCGAAGGAGGCCACCGGCCTCGACCAGTGGCTGCGCGACAACAAGTACCAGATCCCCGCGGGCGCGGACGCCGCGTTGGCCCCCTACATCCAGGAGGGCATGAAGTTCTTCGTGGCCAAGGTGGACATCGAGAAGGTCAAGCGCGACGCCGAGGGCACGGTGGTCTTGAGCCCGCTGCGCTTCGACTTCGAGAGCCCCGAGCTGCGGCTGCCCGTGCGGCTGGGCCTGCTGAACGCCAACGGCAAGCAGGACCTGATCGTCTACACGCTGCACCCCAGCAGCCGGTTCGAGGTGGCCAACTACCCGAACGTGTTCATCCCCACGAACATCGAGGTGCTGGACGAGGTGCGCGAGCGGTTCGGCAGCTTCTACACCGCGCTGTTCGACAAGACCCTGGCCCTCAGCGACGGCAAGGCCATCGTCACCGAGTACTCGTGGCAGGCGGGCAAGTGCGATCCCTGCCCGGTGCCGCCCCTGCAGGACAGCGACCTGTTCACGCTGGGCGGTGACGTCCTCATCGGCGGCGGCCGCGGCCCGGCCCAGCTCGCCGTGCCGGGGGCGCCCGGGCGGCCCCCGCGCCCCATGCGCCGCCGGCGCCCGAGCGGGCCCTTCTTCGGCAGCGGCTCGTCGTGGGTGCTCACCCGGCTGCACACCCGCTACAGCAAGGACACCCTGAGCGAGGACCTGGTGTTCAAGCCCGCGCCGCCGGTGGTGGGCGGCCGCGCCCGCTGGGACGGCACCAGCATGGAGAACCCCGGCGAGGTGAAGCGCGACGGGCAGAACAACTTCCAGGGGCGCTACATCATCCGCCACTACTGGGAGGGCCCCGTGGCCTGCGACGACCCGCGCTGGGACCGCTGGGGCGGCCCGGGGGGCCAGGGCAAGCCGGGCAACAAGGCGAGCGCCGCCACCGGCCTGGGCAGCGCCAAGCGCACGCCCATCGCGCTCGAGAAGATCGTGCGCAGCAAGCTGGACAGCCATGGGCTGCCGGGGCTGCCCATCCCGGGCAAGGGGAAGCGCAAGTGAAGGCTCCTGTGAGGTTGCTGGGGGCCCTGCTGGCCCTGGCCGCGCCCCTGCCGGCGCTGGCCTTCTGCGGGTTCTTCGTCAGCGGGGCCGACTCGGGCCTCTACAACGACGCCAGCCAGGTCGTGCTGATGCGCAAGGGCACCCGCACGGTCATGAGCATGTCGAACAACTACAAGGGCCCCACCGAGGACTTCGCCATGGTGGTGCCCGTGCCGGTGGTGCTCCAGAAGGCGCAGGTGAAGACCCTGCCGGCCGATGTGTTCGACAAGATCGACGCCCTGTCGGCCCCGCGGCTGGTGGAGTATTGGGAGCGCGACCCCTGCCAGCCCCCCATGCCCCAGAAGAGCATGGCGGTGCCGGGGATGGTCCTGCGCTCGGCGGGCGGCGGCGGCATGGCCGACAAGGACTTCGGGGTGAAGGTCGAGGCCCGCTTCTCGGTGGGCGAGTACACCATCGTCATCTTGAGCGCCAAGGAGGCCACCGGGCTCGACCGCTGGCTGCGGGCGAACCAATACAAGATCCCCGCGGGCGCGGACGCCGCGCTGGCCCCCTACATCCAGGAGGGCATGAAGTTCTTCGTGGCCAAGGTGGACATCGAGAAGGTCAAGCGCGACGCCGAGGGCACGGTGGTCTTGAGCCCGCTGCGGTTCGACTTCGAGAGCCCCGATCTGCGGCTGCCCGTGCGCCTGGGTCTGTTGAACGCCAACGGCAAGCAGGACTTGATCGTCTACACCCTGCACCCGAGCAGCCGGTTCGAGGTGGCCAACTACCCGAACGTGTTCATCCCCACGAACATCGAGGTGCTGGACGAGGTGCGCGAGCGGTTCGGCAGCTTCTACACCGCGCTGTTCGACAAGACCCTGGCCCTCAGCGACGGCAAGGCCATCGTCACCGAGTATTCCTGGCAGGCCGGGAGCTGTGATCCGTGCCCCGTGCCGCCCCTGCAGGACAACGACCTGTTCACCCTGGGGGGCGACGTGTTGATCGGCGGGTCGCGCCTGAGTGACAAGGCCCTGCAGCCGCAGCCGCGGCCGAGCGGCCCCTTCTTCGGCAGCGGCTCGTCGTGGGTGCTCACCCGCATGCACACCCGCTACAGCAAGGACACCCTGAGCGAGGATCTGGTGTTCAAGCCCGCCGAGCCCGTGGTGGGCGGTCGCGCCCGGTGGGACGGCACCAGCATGGAGAACCCGGGCGAGGTGAAGCCCGACGGCCAGAACAACTTCCAGGGGCGCTACATCATCCGCCACTACTGGGAGGGGCCCGTGGCCTGCGACAACCCGCAGTGGGACATCTGGGGCGGCCCCGACGGCGAGTCGTCGACGGGCAAGAAGGCCAGCGCCGCCACCGGCCTGGGCAGCGCCAAGCGCACGCCCATGGCGCTCGAGAAGATCGTCCGTAGCAAGCTGGACAGCCACGGGCTGCCGGGTCTGCCCAAGCCGGGGCAGGGGGAGAGGAAGCAGTGATGTTGCGCCGTCTGATGACACTTGCGCTGGCCGCGGCGCCCGCGCCCGCGCTGGCCTTCTGTGGCTTCTTCGTCAGTGGGGCCGACTCGGGGCTCTACAACGACGCCAGCCAGGTCGTGCTGATGCGCAAGGGCACCCGCACGGTCATGAGCATGTCGAACAACTACAAGGGCCCCACCGAGGACTTCGCCATGGTGGTGCCCGTGCCGGTGGTCCTGCAGGAGAAGCAGGTGAAGACCCTGCCGGCCGATGTGTTCAGCCGGGTGGATCAGCTCAGCGCCCCGCGCCTGGTGGAGTACTGGGAGCAGGACCCCTGCTGGCAGCCGCCGCCCGCCGCGCGCTACATGAAGGGCGCCGCCGTGGAGGACACCTTCGTGGAGTCCGAGTCGGGCGGCGCGCCAGATCTGGGGGTGCGCATCGAGGCGAAGTTCGCCGTAGGCGAGTACCAGATCCTCATCTTGAGCGCCAAAGAGGCCACCGGCCTCGACACCTGGCTGCGGCAGAACAAGTACAGGATCCCCGCCGGGGCGAGCGAGGCGCTGGCGCCCTACATCCAGCAGGGCATGAAGTTCTTCGTGGCCAAGGTGGACATCGAGAAGGTCAAGCGCGACAAGGCGGGCACGGTGGTGCTGAGCCCGCTGCGCTTTGACTTCGAAGACGCCCAGCTCCGGTTGCCCGTGCGCCTGGGCTTGCTCAACGCCCAGGGCAAGCAGGACCTGCTCATCTACACCCTGCACCCCGACAGCCGCTTCGAGGCCGCCAACTACAAGAACGTGTTCATCCCCAGCAACGTCGAGGTGCTCGACGAGGTGCGCCACCGCTTCGGCAGCTTCTACGTGCAGCTCTTCGACGCCGCGCTCGAGAAGGCGGGCGGCAAGGCCCTGGTCACCGAGTACGCCTGGCAGACCGACTCGTGTGATCCCTGCCCGGTGCCGCCCCTGACCCCTGCCGATCTGTACACCTTGGGCGGCGATGTGTTCGGCGAGGGGAGCGCCAGCGATGACGGCGAGCCGCGGGTGGCCGGCCAGCCCTACTTCGGGCCCGCCAGCTCGTGGGTGCTGACCCGCCTGCACACCCGCTACAGCAAGGACACCCTCAGCGAAGACATCGTGTTCACGCCGGCGAAGCCGGTGCGGGGCGGGCGCGCGCTGGGCTACGGCAAGAGCGACGAGCAGCCCGGGGCCGTCGAGATGGCCAGCAGCAACAACTTCCAGGGGCGCTACATCATCCGCCACTACTGGGAGGGCGAGGTGGCCTGCGACAACCCCGAGTGGGGCCGCTGGGGTGGGCCGCCCGACGGAGGCGATCGCACCCAGGCCGCCACCGAGCTGGCCAGCGCGCCCCGCGGCCAGGTGGCCCTGGACGGCGTGGTCACCAGCGCGCTGCCGCAGCTTGGCCTGAAGGGCAAGCCGGCGCCCAAGCGGCCCAAGCAGAAGTAGCCGTCGTTGCTCGCCCTGCTGCTGGTGGTCCTGGCGGCGCCCACCGCGCCCTTCAACCTGGCCGACGCGGCGCCGTGCGCCCGCTGCCACCCCGCCGTGGTGGCCCAGTGGCAGGCCAGCACCCACGCCCACAGCAGCCTGGACAACCCCTGGTATCTGGGGGCGCTCAAGCGCTTCGACGCCGAGCGGCCGGGCCAGCTCGAGTTCTGCGGGAAGTGCCATGATCCCGCGCTGATCCGGGCGGGCGCCCTGCGCACCGACGCCACCGGGCCGGCGGCCCGCGCGGGCATCGGCTGCAGCCTGTGTCACTCGCTGACCGAGGCGCCCGTCACGGGCAACGGCGAGTACTCCCTGACCGACACACCGCACCCGGTGCGCGGGCCCGCCCACGGGGAGCGGGCCCTGCCCGCGGGGCTGCGCAGCGCCACCCGTTGCGCCACCTGCCACGAGGTGCGTCTGACCGAGGCGGTGACCCGCGCTCACTGGCAGCGGGGTCAGAGCGACTGGTTCGACTGGTACGACGGCCCGTGGGCGGGCCGGGGTGTGGACGTGGTGCTGCGGCCCGAGGACGGCGTGCGGGTGTGTGTGGACTGCCACATGCCGAAGGTGGCCGTCGGCCGCAAGGAGCGCGCCCGCGACGCTCAGGGCCAGGTGCGCGATCACCGCTTCCTTGGCAGCCACGTGGCGCTGGCGACTTTGCGCGGCGACGGGGCCACCGCCGACGCGCTGCGGGCGCGGCTGGACGGCGTGATCGCCCTGGATCTGGCCACGGCCCGGCCGGGCTTCGTGGACGTGGTGCTGCGCAACGTGGGCGTGGGTCACGCCTTCCCGGGTGCCACCCAAGACGCCAAGCAGGTGTGGCTGGAGCTGACGGCCTGGGATGCGGCCGGTGACGAGGTGGCGGCCCGGGGACACCTGGATGAGGGCGGGCGCCTGCCCGCCGACGCCTGGCGGATCGGCGCCCGGCCGGTGGACGACCAGGGCTACCCCGTGCCCGCCCGGGCGGCCTGGACCCAGCGGGCGGTGGTGGGGGACACCCGTCTGCGGCCCGGCGTGCCCCAGGTGGCGCGGTTCGCGGTGCCCCCGCAGGCCGTGAAGGTGCAGGTGCGCCTGCGCCTGCGGCGGGTGGGCCCCGACGACGCGGCGCTGCTCTGCGCCGCCGACGCGCCCAAGGGCTGCCGCGAGGTGCCCGTCACCGATGTGGCCGTGGCCGAGGCAGCCTGGGCCGGGGATCGGGTGCCCGGCGAGCGGGCCTGGCGGGCCCTGCTGGCCCACGGCCTGGGCCTGACCTTCGGGCTGCCCGATCACGTGGCCGAGGGCGGCGCGCTCGTCGAGGCGGCGGCGGCCAAGGCCCCGGTGGGCGCCCGCGAGATCCCGCTGGCCCGGGCCCGCTTCGCGGCGGTGCAGGGGCGCACCGACGACGTAGTGGCCCTGCTGGCCAACGTGGACGATCCCCGCGCCCGCTGGCTCGAGGCCAACGCCCTGGCGCGGGCCTTCCGCCACCCCGCGGGGCGCGCGGCCGCCGAGCGGCTGGTGCAGGGGGCGCCCGATGACCGCCGCGCCCTGGCCTTGCTGGCGCGCATGCGGGGACTGACCGGTGACCACGCCGGCGCGCTGGCGGCGGCGGACCGCCTGCTGGCCATCGATCCCCAGCATGACGGCGGCTTGTACCAGCGCTACCTGGCGCTGCGGGCCCTGAAGCGCCCTGCAGGCCAGGTGGCGGACGCCGAGGACGTGTGGCTGCGCCACCGCCGCCATGACGAGCTGGATCGCGCCCTGCGCGACGGCTACCGCCGCGTGCGGCCGGGCGATCGGGCCATGGACACCCCCGTGGGGCCCGACTGACGGACGGTCAGCGGCAGTGGCGGTCCGCCACCTGGGCCCGCAGCGCGTTCAGCGGCACGTGGGGGCGGCCGTCGCCGGCCTCGGCCACCACGCGGCAGGCGGTGGTGAGGTCCTGGGCGGCCAGGGCCGCCTCGATGACCAGCAGGTAGGCGCGATCGGTCTTTCGCTCGGCCAGGTTGGCCAGGGCCAGCGACAGGGCGCGCCGGGGATCCTTGCCGGGCCCGGCGAAGAACTCGCTGCCGTGATCCGCAAAGGCCTTGGGGTACTTGCGCAGCAGCACCTCGTAGCGGGCCGCGCCCTGGGCGGCGAAGGCGGCCGCCTGTTCGGGCTCGGTGTCAGCGAGCAGCTCGGCGAGCAGGCCCGCCGGCTCGGGATCACCCCCGCCCACCACGGCGACCAGCAGCCCCAGGGCCCGGGCCTGCTCGCCCCGCTGGGCCAACATCTCGGCCAGGTGGACGTGGGCGCGCACATAGCCCGGCAGCCGGCGCACGGCCTCCTCGTACAGGGGCAGCGCCTTCTCGGGCTGGTCGGCGTGCTCGGCCCACATCACGCCGCGCTGGAACGCCACCCACGCGACGGGGAACGGCGACACGTCGCGGTAAGCCTCCAGCGCGCGGAGGTACGCGGCGTCCGCGTCGTCGAAGGCCCCCGCCTCGGCCAGCGCCACCGCCAGATCGGCGTGGGTGGCGAAGCCGGGCGCCGCCTCGGCGCGGGCCCGGCGCGCCGCCACCACCGCCTGCAGATCTTCGCCGAGGGCCAGCAGGACGCCGTCCACGGGCGCGCCCTCGGCCTCCAGCAGCGGCCGCGCGGCGCGGAACTCGTGAATCACGCCCAGGTAGCGCGCCCGCAGGGCGGGCGCGGTGCCCTCGGCCAGCGTGGCCAGGCGGTCGAAGTCGTCGTAGCTGCCGGCGAAGCTCGCGCGGCTGATCAGCGCCTCCATGAGCTGGCCGCGCAGGTCCACCCGATCGGGCTGGGCCGCCAGCCGCGCGCCGAGGCTGTCGATCTGGGCGCTCAGGTTCCGCAGGGCCACGCGGCCCTCGGTGGTCTGCCCTGAGAAGCCCAGCTCGACTGCGGGCCCGGCCGGGGCTTGGGAAGCGGGCCCCGCCGGCGCCGGGGTCGGCGTCGTCGGGGCGGTGTCGGCGCACCCTCCGCTGCAGAGCGCGAGGGTCAGCCCGAGGGCGGCAGAGAGGGTGCGCACGGCCTCACTCCGCCGCGTTGGGGGCGGCCAGGAACGGGAAGGCGTCCAGGAACGCGTTGTCGTTGGCGTCCACGCCGTCGCCCACGCCCGCCAGCGCGCCCGCCGCCAGCACCGAGTAGCTGCGGTCGATGACGTCGCCGGCCGGGATCCGGCCGCCGCAGCCGGCGGTGCCCGCCTCGAGCACGCTCACGACCTCGGCCTCGGCCCCCAGGTACTCGGGGCACGCGCCCCGGTCGCTGAAGATGTACAGCTGGTCGTCGGCCAGCACGCCCGCCAGGGCGTTGTACCGCCCGGCCCCGCCCGCCGCGTCGGCGAGGAGCTGGTTGCCACAGACCGTGTCGAGCGAGTCCAGGATGGCCAGGTTGGCGGCGATCTCGGCCGTGAAGCCGCCCCAGGCGTCGGGCCCGGCGGCGTTGTACCGGTCCTTCAGCATGCCGCGGGCGGCCGCGTCGCCGTTGAAGGTGCCGATGAGGGCGGTGGCGATGGCCGGGCGCCCGTTGCGGTCGATCTGCGCGCCCAGGGCGGGCGGGTTGCCGGCACCCAGGGGCTGGGGACCCACCGCGCCCTCGCAGCTCGCCGCGAAGTCGGCGCTGGCGGTGCTCACGGTCGGGATCACCTGCGCGCAGTTGCCGGCGAAGTTGTTCACGATGGTGGCCAGGGCGACCATGTTCGCGCAGCTCTCCAGGCAGCCGGCGTACAGGCCATCGCGGCTCTCGCCCGGGTCGATCCCGGGGCAGTAGTCGTCTTGGGCCGCGCAGTCGGCGAGGGTGGTGCACGCGGTCATGCAGGGATCGGCCATGCCGCCGCCCTCGCCGCCCATGCCGCCGGCACCGCCCATGCCGCCGGCGCCGCCCATGCTGCCCGCGCCGCCGGCACCGCCGGCGCCACCTGCGCCGCCCATGCCGCCGGCCCCGCCCATGCCGCCCGCGCCGGGCATCATGTCGGCGGTGCCGCCCGTGGTGTCGTCGTCGTCACAGGCGCTCACGCCCATGGAGAGGCCCGCTGCCAGGGCCACAGTCATCCAGTTCTTCATCGTTGGGTCCTTCTCGGAAGCTGTTGGCTGAGGCTCGGATCAGTTGGCCGGGGCGTGGGTCGAGGCCCACACGCCCAAGAGGGGACCGCCGCCGGTGACCAGCGCCTTGTCCACCTGCACCACCAGGGCCATGGTGTTGGCGCCCGCGAGGGTGTCGCTCGCGCCGTCCTGGCCGCCCGCCAGCAGGCCCACCAGGACCGCCGACGTGGCCTCGTCCAAGGCGGGGCAGCCCGCCGCGTCGAACTGCAGGTTGGGGGCTGCCTCGATCACCGCGCCCACGGCGGCCTGGAAGCCCGCCAGCTCCATGAAGAAGGGGTCGTCGCGCAGGCCGGCGAAGACCTTCAGCGCGCCGCTCTCGCTGGCGATGCCGGCGGGGTCGCTCGGCGCCCCGGTGACGTACTCGTCGCCCGCCCAGCACTCGATGTTCGTCGCGTCGTAGAACTTGCAGAGGATGGTGGTCTCGCTCTGCTCGCCCCCGTAGGCCATCCCCGAGTTCACGTGGAAGGCATAGATCACCGAGTCGGACCACTGGGTGTCCACGCTGGCGAAGGGCGACAGCGTGATGATCAGGTTCAGCTTGTCGGCCTCGGGCGTCATCCAGGCGTACAGATCGGCGATGTCGGCCAGCGGCTCGGCGGCCGTGGCCGGCGAGTCGGCGTGATCCGCCGCCCAGGTGGGCGCCGCCACGCCCAGCGACAGGGCGGTGGTGGCCAAAAGCGTGCGCAACTTCATGGGCTTCTCCCCCGTTCGGGTGTTCGGCGGGGTCATGCACCCCGCGCGTGGACGGACCGCCGCTCCTCTCCCAGGGCGCTGCGACCGTGTCAGTTGACTCAACTCTGGTTCGATGTGGCCGTCACCTGCGGTCCAAGGGACCCTCGACCCCTCCGGGGTCCCTTGGCATCCGACCCGACACCGGGTACACCGGCGCCGGACGGATGAACTGCGAGGTGACGATGATCCGCGCCGCGGGTTGGTTGCTCTGGATTGCGATCTTGTCCGGTTGCGGGCGCGACAGCGGGCGCGGCGAGACCTGCCAGCGCACGGACGACTGCGCGGAGCCCATGCGCTGTGTGCGCTTCACCTGCGTGGATCCGAACCCGGTGGCGCCCCCCGACGCGCCCGCCACGCACCCCGGGGTGCGTCACGCGGCAGAGGGCCACGCCCACCCGCAGGCGGCGCCGCCCACCTCCCCGCCCATCGCCACGCCCAGCGGCGCACCCAGCGATCCGGCGCTGGGTCACTGACCGGCTGACCTCAGGCCGGCAGCCGCGCCAGCGCGGCCTGGGCCTCGGCATCGGCCGCGGTCAGGGCGGCGTGCACGGCCGTCGGGGCGGCGGCCCGCACCGCCGCGGCCACCGTCGCCAGCCGTGCCATCAGCGCGTCGGCCGTGGGCAACAGCCCCGCCAGCGCCTCCCAGGCCGCCCGCGTCTCGGCCAGCGCCCCGTTGGCCTCGGCCACCACCGCCTCGCCCGTGAGCTGCTCGCTCTCGATGCGTGCCGCCTCGACCACCAGCGTACGGGCGCGCTCCACGTTGCGCCGGGCGGCGATGCGGCCCTCCTCGTTGGCGCTGGCGGCCTCGACCCGGGCCAGACCGGCGGCCCGCGCGGCGGCCACCACGGCCTGCTCGACGGGCGGCGCGGCGGCCTCGACCCCGGCCCGCAGCCGCCGGGCCGCCTGGCCGCTGTTGCGCCGCTCCACCCGGGCCTTGCCCTCGCAGGCGGACAGGGCGCGCTGGGCCCGGCTGGCCCGCCGCTCCGCCTCGCCCAGGGCATGCACGGCAGCGTCCACCGCGGCCTGGCAGGCCTTGGCCACCCCGTTCAGCAGCCCCGGCGACACGTCGTGCACGGCGGCCTGGGCGTCGGCAGTCGCCTGGGCCCGGCCGCGGGGCGAGCGGGCCCGCTCGGCGGCCGCCACCGCCCGCAGCACGGGGGCCAGCAGGCGGTCGTGGATGAGCGCAGCGGGCTCGGCGCTCAGGGCGGCGTGGGCGGCCTGCGCGCCCCGCAGGGCCCGCTCGAGGGTGGCCAGCGCGTCCAGGCCCGCGGCCCGCTCGGCGGTCACCCGCCGCCGGGCCCGGGTGAAGGCGCGGGCGTCGTTGCGCCAGCGCCGCACCTTGGTGTGGGCGGTGCCCACGGCCACCTTGGCCACCCGCAGGGCGTCGTGGGCGTCGGGGGCCTCGCCCACCCGGGCGGCCGCCACGGCCTCGCGGCCGGCGCGGTCGCGCTTCACCGCGGCGTAGGCCTCGTTCAGGGCCTTGGCGGCGGCCTCGGCGGCGGCCACGGCGGCCTCGCCCTCGGCGGCCACCAGATCGGGGTGCGCCGCCCGGATCTTGGCGCGGTACGCCGCCTTCAGGGCCGCGTCGTCGCAGTCCCGGGGCACGCCCAGCAGCAGGTAGGGATCGGCGCTCACCGCAGCAGGATGGTCACAGGGCTCGGCCCGTCGCCACCGCCCAGCGCACGGGCACGCTCAGCGGTCCAGGCGCTTGCGCTGGGGGCCCAGCACCTGGTTGGCCACGTAGCCCCAGCTCAGGAAGTCGTGGGGGAAGCCCAGCTTGATGCCGCTGGCGGTGTCCAGGGTCTCCAGGTGCTCGGCCGCCAGGGTCCAGTCCACGGCGCCCAGGCTCTCTTGGAGCTGCGCCGCCGTGCGGGCGCCCACGATGGGGATGGCGCCGTGGGCGCGCACCCAGTTCAGGGCCACCTGGGTGGCGGGCTTGCCGGTGGCCTCGGCCACGGCGTCCACGGCGCGGGCGATGGCCAGGTTGCGCTCGGTGACGCGGTAGTTGTTGGCGCGGGCGGCGTCCACCGCGGTGCCGTCGCGCTCGGCGGTGGTGTACTTGCCCGTCAACAGGCCACCGCCCAGCGGGGCCCAGGCCAGCACGGGCAGGTCCAGCGCCGCCGCCATCGGCGTCAGCTCGCGCTCGCCCGTGCGCTCGATGAGGCTGTACTCCATCTGCACGGCCGTGAAGGGCGTCTGGCCGCGCAGCTCGGCCACGGTGTTGCAGCGGGCCACCACCCAGGCGGGGGTGTCGCTGACCGCCACGTGCAGCACCTTGCCCTGGCGCACCACGTCGTCCAGGGCCCGCATGAGCTCCTGGGGCTGCACCGTGAAGTCCCAGGCGTGCACCCACAGCAGATCCACGTAGTCCGTGGCCAGCCGCTTCAGGCTGCTCTCCACCGCGCGGCGCAGGTTCTTCTTGTGGTTGCCCGCGGCGTTCAGGTCGTCGTCGCGGGTGGCCAGGGTGTACTTGGTGCCCACCACGAAGCGGTCGCGATCGGGGCCGATGAGCTCGCCCACGATGCGCTCGCTCTCGCCGTCGGTGTACTTGTTCGCCGTGTCGATGAAGTTCCCGCCGGCCTCGACGAACGCGTCGAACATGGCTCGGCAGGCGTCCAAATCGCCGCCCCAGCCCCAGGCGGTGCCGAAGGTCATGGTGCCCAGGCACAGCTCGCTGACCCGCAGCCCGCTGGGGCCCAACCGCTTGTAGCGCATGCGTCGACTCCTGTGGTTCCGCGGGAGGGTGACACGGTGGCCGCCCCCTTGACAGAGGCTCGCGCGCGGGCTATGCCACGGGCCGGGCGAGGGACCGCCCCCAACCTTCACGAGGATGACCATGAGCGAGACGTTCCGTCGGGGCCACATCGTGTGGCGCGAGCTGATGACCCCCGACGCCCCGGCCAGCCAGGCGTTCTACCAGGGCCTGGTGGGCTGGAAGTACGAGAGCATGCCCATGCCCGGTGGGGGCGAGTACCTGATGTACGGCGACGCCCAGGGCATGCTGGGCGGTGTGGTGCAGATGACCGCCGAGATGGGTGGCCACCCGCCGCACTGGATGCCGTACGTGAGCGTCGAGGACGTGGCGGCCTGCGTGGCCCGCGCCAAGGCGGCCGGCGGCACCATCGGCGTCGGGCCCATGGACATCGGCCCCGGCGTCTTCGCGGTCATCGGCGATCCGCAGGGCGCCTGGATCACCGCGTGGTCGGGCAAGGGCGGCGACGGTGAGGCGCGGGACATGGCCACCATGGGCCCGGGCGGCTTCTGCTGGGACACGCTGAACACCTCGGACCCCAAGGCCGCCGCGGCCTTCTACGGCGAGGTCTTCGGTTGGCAGGTCGGTGACTTCCAGGGCAACACCACGCTGCTGGCCAACGACATGGCCATCGCCGACGTGCAGCCGGCACCGCCCGGGGTCCCCGCCTTCTGGCTGTGTCATCTGGTGGTGGCCGAGCTGGACGAGGCGGTGGCGACCACCGTGGGTCAGGGCGGCGCCCAGCTCATGCCCCCCATGGATGTGCCCACGGTCGGGCAGTTCAGCGTGGTGCGCGATCCGCAGGGCGCCGTGGTGTCGCTGTTCGTGCCGCAGTTCGGCTGATCGCCGGGCCCGGCTGACCACTCCCGCTGCCCGGCAACTTCACTGGCCAGGGCGGCGTCCCATCACCACAAGGTGACACCCCTGGCACACCCGGTGCATTGTGTGGCTGGTCTGGTTCGGATCGTCCGCCCTCTGGAGGCCCCATGCGTCGCGCCCTCGTGCTCCTGCTCGCCCCTTGGCTCCTCGTCGCCTGCGACGACGGTGACCCGCAGGCCGCTGGTGGAGCGGCGGGCCCCGATCGCATCGAGTTCGCCGACTTCAAGGGCGATGGCCTGAACGACACCCCCAAGCTGGTGGACAGCGCCCTGGGGCGCGCGGGCGACAAGGGCCTGGCCCTGGAGCTGGTGGTCACTGACGTGTGGGGCCGCCTGCCCGACGCGCCCGGCACGGTGTCGCTGGTGCGCGGCGACGGCGCCTCGGTCACCCTCGAGGGCTACCTGCGGCCGGTGGTGTTGCGGCTGAGCCAGCCGGGCCAATACACCCTGAAGGCGGACCTGCCCGGCCACCACGCCGAGGCCTTCACCTTCGAGGTCAGCCGCGACCTGCACTTCGTGCGCCCGGCCGAGCGCATCCGCCACTGGGCCCTGAGCCGCAGCGACCGCAGCTTCGGCGGCGATCCCCAGGCGGTCTACAGCCTGTACCTGGGCCTGGAGCACACCCTGTTCGCCGCCAGCGGCCCGGCCCCGCGCAAGGGCACCAGGCTTGAGCTGTTCGACAACGGCGCCGACGCCTGGGCCAGCGTGGCGCTGGACCTGAGCGAGGCCGTCGATCACACCCACATGTCCTTCTGGCTGGTGAAGGAAGACTTCGAGCTCACCCGCAGCGACGACTACCGGGCCGTGACCGAAGATGAGCGCTGGGACAACACCCTGTTGGGCTGGCTGGACAGCCTGCCGGGCACCCGGCGCCTGCTGCTGAACCAGTTCTGGGGCGAGAGCGACTTCATCAACGACGTGGCCGTGCTGGACGACGGCCTGCAGGCGCGGGCCGAGGCCCGCGGCGACGACATCGAGATCGTCATGCAGCCCAACCTGACCGAGGTGCCCTACTACGACACCCTCGAGCTGCGCGACGACGAGTGGTCGTTCATCGACCGCCTGGTGGAGGCCAACCCCGACTTCGCCGAGCGCGACTTCGCCGACACCGAGGACGTGAAGCCCTCGGTGTACGACCGCGAGGTGCGCTGGAGCGACCTGCAGTCGGCGAGCTGGCACCAGAAGTTCCTCACGGTGGACGGCGTGGTGGGCTACCTGGGCGGCATGAACATGAACTACGCCGACTGGGATCGCAGCGCCCTGGAGATCTTCGACCCGCTGCGCGCGCCCATCGACGCCACCGCCGCCGAGCGCGACGCCATCGCCGCGGGCAAGGCCGACTCGGCCACGGGCCCCCGGCGCGACTACATGGTGCGGGTCGAGGGTCGCATCGTCGACGACCTGGAGGCCCTGTTCCAGAAGCGCTGGGATCTGGCCTTGAGCAAGCGCCAGGCCTACGCCGAGAACGGCACGCCCTTCAGCCGCACCGTGCCCCCCGATCTGCGCGGCGACGTGCCCGGCAGCGAGGTGCAGCTCACGGTCACCACGCCCATGCCCTTCTGGGAGCACAGCATCCTCGAGGGCATGCGGCGGATGATCGAGAACGCCGAGCAGTTCATCTACATCGAGGACCAGTACTTCCGCGCGCCCCTGCTGAACGAGATCATCGAGCGGCGCATGCGCGAGGTGCCCGGCCTGCGGCTGGTGGTGGTGACCAAGCCCGTCGGCTACTGGGATCCGGGCCGTCGCTGGACCGCCGAGGCCCACAAGCGCTTCTACACCCGCTTCCCCAGCCGCTACGCGCTCTACCAGCTCCGCGCCCACGACATCCGCGAGGATGACGGCGAGATGGTGGCCCGGTTCGCCGACGTGGACGTGCACAGCAAGATGCTCATCGTCGACGACGCGGTGATGAACGTGGGCTCCGCCAACAAGAACAACCGCGGCCTGATCTATGAGGGCGAGGCCAACCTGCTCATCCACGACGCGGCCTGGGTGAAGGCCGAGCGGGTGAAGATCTTCCAGCGGCTGGTGGGCGCCACCTACGCCGACCGGGTCGAGGACTTCGACGACGCCTGGGCCCTGTTCCAGACCCTGGCCGAGATCAACCAGACCACCTGGGAGCGCTGGGACGACCGCGGCTTCGACGTGGACGTGGAAGACTACTCCGACGACCTGGCCCCCGAAGGCCTGCTGTACCCGCTGGACGTGCCCTTCCGCTGGTGGTTCGACGTGGGCCCCGACTTCGCCTGATCCCTGCCCTCCGATGGGGGTCGCACCCGGCCCTCGGCCTTGTCGCGGGGCCTTCGGTCTGCCAAGCTCCCGCCGGACGATCGGAGGGGCAACCATGAGACCGGGCTCGGTCGACTTCGAGCAGGCGCGGGAGGGGCTCCTGCGCTGGTACGCGATGGCGGACCGTGCCGGGGCCGAACGCTTCGCTCGCTGGGCGGTGCCCAAGGCGCGGTGGATGGCCGAGCGCAGCGGAGCGCAGGACCCTGAGGACGCGGCGCAGATCGCCCTGGAGCGACTGCTCGACCGCGGGGCCCTGCGCGGCCAGAACGCCCACACCGAGGCGGGGCTGACCCAGATGCTCGACTGGCGGATCCGAGACGCGGCCGATGCGCAGCGCCGGCGCCACCGGCGCCAGACGGGTCTGACGCAGACGGTGCAAAACCCCAAGGATAACACTGAGGCCGAGCGCGAGACCGTGGACGCCGAGCACATCGCTATGCTCGAGGCTACCCGCCACGCCGAGCCCGCACACCAAGAGCGGCGGGTGCGCTGGGTCGAGTCCGCGCTGGCCGGGCTGACCCCCACTGAGCGGCAAGCCCTGCTCGCCTACCACTGGAACTCGCTGAAGGGCCTCTCCACCGAGGCGGACGTGGCGGGCTTCACGGCGGCGTCGGGGCGCCCGCCGCTCGAGATCCAGGGCCTGCTCGTCCAGGTGGTCGACGGCGAATTTCGGACCTCGATCCGGGTGCTGTTCTCGGACACCCGGCTGGAGGCTGCCTTTGAGACCTGTCAGAACACCTACCAGCGACGGCGGCGGCGGGCGGAGCAGCGGCTGAGCGAGGCCGCGAAGGCGGCCGGAGGTGGACGATGAGTGAGGGCCTGTGGCCGTTTCGCTTCGGGGCACTGGCCGTCGACCCCATGCCCGCCTGGAGCCGCGCCGTGCATGTGCGCAAACACCTGCTGGCTCGCACCGAAGCCTGGTGGGAGATCACCGTGGCCGATCGCCCGACGCTGCTGGCCCATGCCGCGGCCTTCGAGGCGGCAGGCTTCCCGTGCGGCGGGGCCGCGCGGCCGGAGAGGCTGCCGCCGGCGTTGGAAGCGCGGGCGCGCGATCTGAACGATGGGCACTACGAGCCGGTGTATCGGCTGGCGCTGGAGCACTTCGCCGAGCGGCGGGTGGAGGTCGAGCCCCAACCGCCGTCGGACTTCATCCTGTTCGATCACGCGCAGGGGCTGGTGGTGGTGGTGTCGGAGGCGCGTCCGGGCCGGCCGTGGGTGGTGAAGACCGCCTACCGGCCCGACATCCCGTCCGGGGCCGGCGGCCGGGGGCGCGCGCGGGCGCTTGTCCGAAAGCAGCGTCGGGCCGCGTCTGTGGGCATGATGTGTGATTCGACGACCGGAGGCGTGCGATGAGCGCCCTCACCGATCTGCGCGCCGCGATCCTTCAGGATCTGCGAGACGTGCTGGCCGATCCCGCTCCCTCGGAGGCCGCGTGGCTGCTCGACCTGGCTGCCAGCGCGGCCCAGGTCTCGGACATCGCGCCCGACGCGCCCGAGCTGGTCGAGGCGAGATTCATCCTGGCCCGGAACGCCTCGCAGGCGCTGGCCGGCTGGTATCAGGCGGCAGCGACCGAGACGGTCGCCGCCGCTCTGATGGAGACACTCGCTTCAGACACACCCAGCCGCTTCGAGGTGTTTGACCGCCTGCAGGATGTGGAGCATCTGTTGGCGGCGGCGCAGGGGCTGGGGCGGGCGGCGCTGGCTGATGGTCTGTTGGATGACGCGCTCGCCGCCATCCACCGCTACCCCATGACGGTCGGGATCCTCGGCGCGCTGCCGGTAGATGTGTTGCGCGAAGCGCAGCCTTCTGGTCAGCGTCGTCTGTTGTGGGATGCGGTCCACGCGGCGAGCGATGGCGCGGCCGAGCTCCTGCGGGGCGCAGCGGCGACGCCCTCCGATGACACCCCGCCCGACTGGCTCTCTGCCTTCTTGGACGCCCAGCCAGGGCTGGAGCTGGTGCATGTGGAACCCTATCGGATCCTGCATGCCGCGAAGGCGGGCGGCGGGGGCGCCGCGCTGCGGGGGGCGGCGAACTCGGGACCGGCGCTCATCCCCGGCGAGCCGCTGGGGCTGTGGCGCTCCCGCGATCTGCGGGCGGAGATCGTGCGCGAGGTGACCGCGGATGACCGCGAAGTGTTGCTGGTGATCAGCGAGCCCCCCTATCCCGACGAACAGATTCAGGTGCACGCCGGGCCGGTGGTCCGGGCCGACGGCAGTGAGCCGGGGGCGCTGCGGTTGCTCATCTGCGGAGGGGGCACCGTCGAGCTGACGGTGGGGGATGAGCAGCTTCGGATCGTGGTCTGAGCCGTGGCGGGCGAGCGCCTGGATCCGCAGGTGGCCGAGCGGCTGAGCGAGCTGGAGCGGCTCTGTGGGCTGGGTCTGGGCTTCGTGGCCCGCAGCCGCCTGGCCCGGTGGCGGTCGCGCGAACACACCCCGAGCGCGTATGTGCGCCGCGCGCTGCGGCGAACGGGTGAGGCACTGATCGCCGGATGGGACCCCGTGGGGGAGTGCCGATCCGGCGTCGCGTGGTTCCCAGTGGAGCTGACACACGGGGTGGATGGCGTGAACGTTGGGCTGTTCCGGGCGGTGGTGGAGCCGGCGCAGCGACCCCCCGAAGAGCCGGGGCGACGCCGCGCCTTGGGCTTGGGCGCGGGCACGCAGGCGCCCCTGCTGCGGGTCCGCTTCGAGCCACCCATCGACGGCGCGCACCTCAAGGTGAGGGGTGACAGCTGGGGCCTCGCGGTGGCGGTGGCGGCGCGCAGCTTCCTGTGCGGCCGGCCCGTGCCGCCGTTGCTGGCCTTCACCGGCGCGGTGACCGAGGAAGGTGCGGTCGTGCCCCCGGACGAGACCAGCGTCCTGAGCAAGCGCGCCGGGGTGGAGGCGGCCTGGGGGAGGCGGGCGCGGCTGTTCGCCGAGCGCCTGCCGCTGACCGCATTGCTGGAGGATCTGGGTCTGGTGCACAGTCTGGCTGGCGGAACGGCGGACCTGGGCCACTTGCTTGTGCACCGTGACCACGATCCGCAGGCGGCGGAGCGCTGGGCTGAGGCGATCTGGGCGCAGAGCCGTGTGCCGTTTCACCGTTTCTACGCGGCGTTGGTGCTGGCCGAGGCGGCTAGCCACCGCGGCGCCTTGGATGTGGTGGATCGTTGGCTGGGTGAGGCCCGGGCGTTGGCGATGCATGGGGCCCCCGAGCAACTCGCCGAGTTGGAGGCCCGGGCGGCGGTCGCGCGTATCGATCGCCTGGATCCTGAGGGCGCGCTGGCCCTCCTGGACCGCGCGCTGGCGGTGGATCCACCGGCCGCTGAGGTGCGCTCGCAGGGACCGATGCGGTTGCTGGGCACCCGGGCTCGGGCGCTCTCAGCCCTGGGTCGCCACGGCGAAGCTGTGAGCGCGGGGCGGCACGCGTTGGCCTGCGCCCCCGACCTCGAACGGAGCCGCTGCGGGGTGGACTTGGCCCGCTGGATGCGCCGGGCGGATCGGCTCGAGGAGGCCCAGGAGACCCTCCAGCAGGCTATCGATGCGTCGCCCAAGAGCGGGGTGGCGGCCATCACTCGGCGCTTCGCCGGGCTGGAGCAGGCACGCCTCGCAGTGGTCCGTGGCGCCGAGGCACAGGCCCTGATGCACCTGGATGCGTTGGCAGCCACCAAGGGCGATCCGGTGGAGGTGCTCTTGGGAGCCGCCGAGCTCTTCGCGCGGCTGGGCGATCCACGGGGGACCGCGCTGCTGGCGGCGTTCGGCCCCGCGCCTGAGGGGCAAGACGCGTTGTCCGCTCTCTACGCGCGCGCCGAACGGGCGGTTGACCCGGCGAGCCCGAGTTGGCGGTCGAGAGTGCCGCCCGGCTGGACTGAGGCTGATCTCGAGCAGCGGATCCCGTATTGAGACCGGGCCCTTCCGATGGGGGTCGCGCCCGGGCCCCGGCCGCGGGCATGCTGCGGCGATGATCCGAGGGCACTCCCGTTGATGGACGAACGCTGGCCGGACCTGGACGAGTGGCGCCTGGCCCTCGCGCCGGCGGGCGTGCGCTTCGATCACGCGCTGGCCCAGGGCTGGGAGTGCATCGGCCCGCTGATGCACCGGGGCCCCTTCGCGAGCCTGGGCGATCGCACTCTGGGGCTGGTGCCCGTGCGCCAGCCCGTGCAGCGGGTGGGGTTCAGCCGCAACCAGCGCAAGTTGCTGGCCCGCAACCGCCGCCGCTTCCAGACCGAGGTGACGGCGCGGGTGGATCTGACGCTCGCCGAGCCGCTGTACGCGGCGAACCAGCACCGGTTGCTGGGGGATCGCTTCGACAGCCTGGGGGTGTTGGCCGGCCGCTACACGGCCCGTGGGGGGCCCCGGCTGACCCAGGTGAACGTCTGGGACGGGGCCACCCTGGCGGCGGTGAGCTTCATGCTGCTGGGCGAGGTCACCGGCTACAGCCTCATCGGGCTGTTCCACCCCGACTACGCGGCCCACAGCCTGGGCACCCACACCATGCTCGAAGAGGTCGCCTTCCTGCGGGGACAGGGGGGCGAGCTGTACTACCCCGGGCATGTGATGGTGGGCAGCGACGCGCTGCACTACAAGCTGCGGCTGCAGGGGCTGGAGGCGCTGGACTGGCGGCGGGGCTGGCGGCCGCTGGCGCAGGTGCTGGACCGCGGGCACCCCGTGCAGGCCATGTGGCAGCGGCTGGCGCGGGTGGAGGCGGCGTTCCGGGCCGAGGGCTTCGAGGCCGCGCGGGTGCTGTACCCGCTGTTCAGCCTGGGGGCCATCGTGCAGACGGCCCAGCCGCTGGTGCGGGTGCCCGAGCTGGTGGACCTGGGCCCCCTGGCCGACGGCGGGCGGCTGGCGGTGGTGGCGCGGCTGCCGCAGGGGGCCGACCAGCTCCTGCGCATGGTGCAGGCGCCCCACGAGCCCTGGCACGACGAGCTGGCCGAGACGCTGGCGAAGTACGGGCAGCCTTGGGCGGCGCAGCCGCTGGGCCCGCCCTGCGAGCACCCGGACCAGCTCGTGGCCCAGGTGCGGGGGTGGGCGTAGGCGAGGGGGAAGTGGGCGCGCTCAGCGCCCGCCGCGGCGGCCCTTGAAGCGGTCGATGGCCTCGGCGCACTCGGCGGACAGCTCGGCCTTGTGCTCGCGCATGCAGGCCTTGACGCGGCCCTCGCCCGGCTCCACGTCGCCGCACAGGCGCTCGCGGTCGGCCTGGCAGGCGCCCTTGAAGGCGCCCCACTTGCCCTTGCCCCGGCGGCCTTCGCCGCGCCCCTCACCGCGCATGGCCTTGGCCTGCTCGATGGCGGCGCTGCACTCAGCCGACAGCTCGTCCTTGTGCTCGCGCATACAGCGCTTCACGCCGCGCTTGCCCTGCGCGTCGGCGCACAGGCGCTGAGCGTCGCCCTCGCAGGCGGCCTTCACGGCCTGCCAGGCGCCCTTGCCCCGCTTGCCGCGCTTGCCGCGGGGCCCACGCTCGCCGTGGGTGGCCTTGATGGCCTCGAGCTGGGCGGTGCACGGCGCCGACAGCTCGCCCTCGTGCTGCTTCAGGCAGCGGCGCAGCCCCTTGCCGGGCTCGGCCTCGGCACAGAACTGCTGGATGTCGGGCTCGCAGGCGGTCTTGAAGGCCTGGTGGTGGGCCTCGCGGCGCTCCACGCGGGCGGCGCAGGTCTCGGAGAGCTCGGCCTGGTTGGCCTTCAGGCACTCGCGGACCGCCTGGCGGTCGCCCATCTGGTCGGCGCACAGGCGCTGGACGTCGGCGCGGCAGGCGCCGTCGCCGCGGCCACCACGGGCGTGGCTCAGGGTGGGGGCGGTGAGCGCGGCGGCGGCGATGAGGGAGAGCGCGATCTTCATGGGGGCCTCCTCGGGCAGAGCTTGGGACGCGGTCAGCGCGTCGTTTCGCCCGGTGGGTGGTCCCCTGGCGGGGTTGCGGGTTACGGGGGTCACGAAAAAAAGGAGACCGAAAGGTCGGCGCCAGAAAGCCACGTCGGATCCGCGCTCTCACCGGCCGCTTGCCCCGGGCCGCCGGCTCGGGTAGACCCGCGGGCCCATGTCGCGCCCCGATCACCATCGCACGCTGGCCCGCCTGGCGGCCCGCGGCGCCCACCTGCGGATCGACACCGCCGAGATCTGCTGTCTGGCGGCCATGCACCTGCAGGCCGAGGCCGGCGGCTCCATGCTCTTCGGCGAGGAGGCCCTGGCGGATCTGTTCGAGGCCACGCTGGCGGCGGTGATCCCCAGCGACAACCCGCGCAAGCGGGCCACCCACGCCATCGAGCGGCTGCGGGCGCAGGGCCTGGTGGTGCGCATCGACGCGGCGGGCATGGTGAAGGCGGGCGAGTACGCGCTCTCGACCCTGGCCCAGGCGGTGGTGGGGCGCTTCCTGCACAACGAGGCGCTGACGCGGGCCAGCCTGGACGGGCTGCTCGGCTCGGTGATCCGCGGCCTGAGCGAGGTGCTGGTGGCCGCGCAGGAGGCCGCCGGCGGCGGAGATACCGAGGCATGGCGCGACCGTGTGCGCGGCCCGCTCGAGGTGGTGGTCTCGGAACTGCTCAGCGGGGTGGAGCGCCGCCAGCTCGGCCTGGACGAGAGCCAGCGGGCCATCCGCGCCGAGATCACCCGCCTGCTCGAGGCGGACTGGCTGGACGCCCTGGGCGGCATCGAGGGGCTGCTGGACGAGACGGCCGACACCCTC
The DNA here is from genome assembly GCA_020633555.1 of Myxococcales bacterium. Lineage (GTDB taxonomy): Bacteria > Myxococcota_A > Bradymonadia > UBA7976 > UBA1532 > JACKDL01. The sequence continues at coordinate 40,336 of JACKDL010000036.1, forward strand.
ACCGAGCTGAAGGGCCTGCTGCTGCAGCACGCCACCCGGGCCCACGGCCTGCTGGACGAGGTGCGGGTGCTGGCCCAGGAGCACGGGCGCATCGAGACGCTGGTGGCGGTCCGGCGCACGGGCGAACAGCTCGACCGCCTGTTGGCCTGGGGCCGCAGCCGCCACGCCGCGTGGAGCGAGTACCACCGGGCTGTGCACCGCTTCCTGCGCGACGTGGTGCGGCTGGATCCCGACCGACAGCTCTCGAACCGCCTGCGGCAGGCCATCGGTGAGTGGCCGAAGCACCGCTACACCCTGCGGGTGGCCCAGGCGCCGCGGCTGACGGTGCTGCCGCCGCCCAGCCGGGTGGTGGCCCAGCCCGCGGTGCGCCGGGTGCGCCAGGAGTACACGCCGGTGGACGCGGCGCCGCCCGCGGCGCCGCCGGTGGACCTGGCCGGGCTGGTGGATCTGGCCCTCGCGGACGGCGCCGATCGGCTGAGCGCGGTGCTGGCCCGGGTGCTGCCCCAGGTGCCGCCCGAGGCGCGCTACGGGATGGTGGGCCGGGTGGCCGCGCTGGTGGCCCACCGGTCGCGGCGCACGGTGGGCGCCCGCTGGATCGCCGTGCCCGAGGTGGCCCTGGAGGTCACCGACTGGACGTTGTGGGAGGAGGACGCCTGATGTCGTCGCTGGACCCTCCGTTCGCCGATCTGGCGGCGGTCATCGCCGAGGACGCCTTCCCACGGCTGGATCAGGCCCTGCGCAGCGGCCGGCATGTGGACCGGCGCAGCCCCGCGGACTACCAGTTCCTGGAGGACGCGGCGGTGTTCCTGGAGCCGCACTACCGGCGCTACGGCGCCGATCTGGTGCAGACCAGCGACGGCTACTTCTACCTGCGGCCCGTGGGCGAGCGGCTGCCCGCCCGGCGGCTGACCCCCGCCGAGATGCTGGTGGGCCAGACCCTGGCCCTGTACCACCTGGAGCCGGCCACCCTGGAGACGGGGACGGTGAGCCTGGGGCAGCTCCTGGAGCGCCTGCGCGACCTGCTGGGCAATGAGGTGCTGGTCACCGCGCTGAACCACCGCCGCAAGGCCACGGCGGCGCAGCACCTGGCCGAGCGCAAGGCGCGGGCTGACGTGGTGCGGGCCCTGCGCCGGCTGGCCGCGCTGGGCTTCGTGGACCTGCTGGAGAACGACCAGATCGGCCTGCGCGACGCGCTGATGCGCTTCGTGGAGCCCGTGCGCACGGCGCCCGACCTGAGCGAGGCGCTGCAGGCCCTGGTGCGCCGCGGCGACGTGGCCCTGCCCGACGAGGGCGAGCTGGACGACGACGAGGTCGACGAGGACGAGGACGAGGCATGAGCGATCCCCGCGTCCGCGCCGAGCGGCTGGTGCTGGTGAACTGGCGGGGCGTCTTCTTCGCCCCCCTGGCCATGGACCGCCACGTCACGGCCCTGGAGGGCGACAACGGCGCCGGCAAAACCACGCTGCTCATCGCCACCTACGTGGTGCTGCTGCCCGATCTGAGCCGGCTGCGCTTCACCAACCTGGGCGAGGGCGAGGCCACCGGCGGCGACCGCGGCATCTGGGGCCGCCTGGGCACCGAAGGCCACCTGGCCTACGCGTGGGTGCGCTTCCGCCTGCCCGACGGCAGCAGCCGCCTGTTCGGCGTGCAGCTCCGCAAGGGCGCCGAGCCGGCCGTCGAGCTGAAACACCTGAGCATTCGAGGGCTTCCAGACGAGGTGCCGCTGCAGGAGGCCCTGCTGCAGCACCTGCCCACCACGGGCGAGGACCTGGTGCCCGAGCTGGACGCGCTGCGCGACGCGGTGGCGTCCTGCGGCGGGCAGCTCGAGGTCTTCAAGTCGGCCAAGGAGTACTTCGCGGCGCTGTTCGAGACGGGGGTGACCCCGCTGCGGCTGACCGGCGAGGACGCCCGCAAGCGCTTCAACGAGGTGCTGCGCACCAGCATGACGGGCGGCCTGTCCCGCGGGCTCACCCGCGACCTGCGCCGCTTCGTGCTCGAGGCCGAGGACACGCTGGGCACCACCCTGCAGCGGATGCAGACCAACCTGGACGCCTGCCACCACAGTCGGCTGGACGTGCAGCGCGCCAGCCAGCTCCAGGCCGAGATCCGCTCGGTGTTCGAGGCGGGCGAGGCCATGTTCCGCGGCGCCCTGCAGGGGGCGCGGGCGGCGGCGGACGGGGCGGGGCAGACCTACGAGGCCCAGGTGGAGGCTGCCGAGCGCGCTCGCCAGCAGCTCGCCGACACCGAGCACCAGGCCGAGGTGCTGGCCGCCCGCGAGGCCGCCATCGACGAGACCCTGGACGACGCCAAGCAGGCGCTGGGCAACGCCCGCAGCCGGCGGGACCGGGTGCGGCAGGCGTTCGACCGCGCAGCGAAGCTGGCCGGGCTGGAGGCCGAGCTGCCGGGCCTGGAGGCCGCCGTGGCCGCTGCCGGCGAGGCCCTGCGCACCGCCGAGGTGGGCCGCATGGACGCCAAGGCCGTGCGCACCCAGCGCCGTGAGGCCCTGGACGAGGCCACCAAGGGGCTGCACGACGCCGAGGCGGGCCTGGAGGGCCTGCAGAACCGCGTGGCGCGCCACCAGCGGGCCCGCAAGGCCCTGGAGGCCGCCCGCGCGGCCTTGGGCGAGCCCGCGCTGGCCCCCGAGGCCGCCGCCGAGCGGGTGCAGGGTGTGCGCGACGGCCGCAACACCGTGGACGCCGAGCGGCGCACCCTGCGCCGGCGCATCGACACCGCGGCCCAGCGCCGGGCGGAGTACACCCGCGCCCTGAAGGCCCTGGAGGCCTGTCTGAGCGGCCCCGCCGAGGGCGAGCCTGCTGCTGCCGCCGAGGCCCTGCTGGCCGAGGCCCGCCGCCGGCAGGCCCTGCAGGCGCAGGCGCCCGCCCTGGCCACCCGGGTGCGGCAGCTCGAGGACGTGGCACGCCGGCTGGGCCGGCTGCGCCCCCGGCTGACCCAGGCCTTCGGCGACGCCGTGCCGGCGACCTCGCAGGCCTTCGACGACGAGCTGCACGCCGCCGAGCGGGTGGCCACGGAAGCCGACGGGGCGGCCCGCGCCGCCCGTCAGGGGGCGCAGCAGGCCGAGGAGGCCCGCCGCGCTGCCCGCGCCGCCCAGGCCGACGCCCGGGCCCACGCCGCCCGGGTGGCCCGCCTCCGTTCGGCGGCCGCTGGCCTGGTGCCCGAGGGGGCGCCCGCGGTGACCTCGGCCGAGGGGCTGCGGGGCCTGCTACGCCGGCTCGAGGCCGACGAGGACGAAGCCCGCGAGGCGCTGCGCGCCGCCGAGGCCCGCGGGCGAGCGCTCACCGAGGCCATCCAGGCCCTGGACGAGGCTGGCCGCGGCCTGAGCGAGGCCCTGCAGCTCGCGGCCGACGCCGTGGACGCTACCCCGCTGCGGGCGCGCTTCGACGACGTGCCCGTGGAAGAGGCCGCCGAGGTCGAGGCCCGGCTGGGCCCCCTGGTGGACGCCCTGGTGGTGGACGACCCGTACGAGGCCGCCGAGTCGTGGCCCGCCGACGGTCCCGCGCCGGTGTGGTTCGTGGACAGCCGGGTGGCCCGCTCGCTGGTGGACGCCCGTGGCGGGGCCGTGGAGGGCGAGGGCGACGCCGGGGTGCTGGCCCGCTACGGCGACGCCTGGTACCTGGGCCGCGAGCCCAAGGCCCCCGTGGTGGGCAAGGCGGCCCGGGCCCGCCGCCGGGCTGATCTGGCCGCGGAGCGCCAGGCCCTGGACGGCGAGGTGGACACCCTGCAGGCGGCTCTGGCGGCCACCGGCGCTGCCCGCCGCGCTTGCGCGGGGCTGCTGGCTGAGGCCGACCTGCTGGACGGGCCCGACCCCGCCGAGACGCTGGCGCAGGCCGAGGCCGCCCTGGCCGCCGCCGACGCCCAGGCCGACGGCGCGCAGCAGGCCCGGCAGGCGGCCGAGCAGGCCAGCCGCGACGCCCAGGCGCGCCTGTCGGCCCTGCGCGCCTGTGCCCCCGACGCCGCCTTGTTGGACGAGCCCGATCCGGCGGCGGCGCTGGCGGCAGCCCAGGCGGATCGCGCTGTGGCCGACGACGCCGTGCGTTGGCTGGCGGCCCACGCCAAGGAGCGCGAGGTGGTGGCCGCCGGGCTGGCCGACCTGCGTGAGCCCCCGCCCGGCCCCGAGGCTTTGGAGGCGCTGCGGGCCGAGCTGATGGCCGCCGACGCCCGCCGCGACGCACTGGACGCCGCCGAGGAGGCCCTGGTGGCCTTTGCCGCCGTGGGCGACGCCTGGGGCGACGAGGCCGCCGTGGCCGAGCTGGACACGCTGAAGCTGGGCCAGGCCGACGCCCGCCGCCGGGTGGCCGAGGCCCGGGCCCGCGAGGCCGAGGCCGAGGGCGCGCTCGAGGCCGCCGAGGCCAACTGGGAGGCCGCCCGCGCCACCCTGCGGGACGCCGACGACGCCGCCCACCGCAACGCCACCGAGCGCGCCGGCCACCAGGAGGTGCTGACAGCGCTGGGGGTGGGCCGGCCCAGCGACGAGGATCGCAGCGAGGCCGAGCGGGCGGTGACCACCGCCAACGACCGGCTCGAGGCGCTGAACGACCAGAAGCGCCGCCTGGCCCGCGACTCGGGGCGGGTCGAGAGCCAGATCGAGCAGCTCAACGCCGCGCTCACGCTGGCCCAGCGCCAGGCCGACGAGGCCCGCGCCGCCTGGGCGCCCCTGCGCGACCAGGTGCAGGCCCTGGCGAAGACGATGGCCGAGAACCGGCTGGCCGAGCCCACGGGCGAGGGCCCGCCGGGCGACCCTCGCGTGGCCCGAGCCACCCTGGTGGAGCGCCTGCGCAAGGCCGAGCGCGGCCACGAGATCGCTGACGAGGTCGAGGCTGCCGAGGCCACCGCCGAGGGCCTGCTGGGCGCCTGGGTCACCACCCGCGCGTGGCTGCGAAACTGCCTGCCCGCGCGGCTAGCGGAGTCGGCGGATCCGCGCCAGGGCCTGGCCCGGCTGGACGCTCACCTGGCCGGCCTGGCGGGGCGCCTGCGCGATCAGGAGCGCCGTCTGGCGGGCAGCGCCGAGGACGTGGCGCACTTCGTCAAGCAGCTCCGCCGTCGGGCCCGCCGGGCCATCGACCGCCTGAACGAGCTGCTGGCCCCCATCGCCTTCGGCAGCATCGCCGGCGTGCGGCTGGAGATGACCGACATCCCCGAGATGGAGGCGCTGCTGCGGGGGCTGAGCAACCAGCAGGACCTGTTCCGGCCCAACGTGCCCATCGATCAGGCGCTGGACGAGCTGTTCACCCGCGTGGGCGGTCGGGGTGGCGACGGCCGGCGGCTGTTCGACTACCGCGAGTACTTCGAGCTGGGCATCAAGGTGCGCCGCCGCGGTGAGGATCAGTGGCGGGTGGCCAACCCCACCAAGATGTCCACCGGCGAGGCCATCGGCGTGGGCGCGGCCCTGATGATGGTGGTGCTGCACGCCTGGGAGGCCCAGAACAGCCTGGCCCGGCGCAACAGCGAGTGGGGCACGCTGCGGCTGCTGTTCCTGGACGAGGCCAACCGCCTGTCCAGCGACAACCTGGGCGTACTGTTCGAGCTGTGCCGCACGTTGGACCTGCAGCTCTTGATCGCCGCCCCCACGGTGGACGAGGCCGCGGGCAACACCACCTACCGCCTGGTGCGCGTGCCGCGGCCGGGGGGTGGGGAAGAGGTGCGCCTCACCGGCCGCCGCCAGCTCGGCGCGGGCTGAGCCCGGGCCGCCTACAGGCCCGCCACCGCGCCGCGCACCGCCGCCGCGCCCGAGAACTGCTGCTTGAACCGCAGCACGCCCGCGGCATCCAGCACCGCGTTCACGCTGTTCGATGGCGCCGCGAAGGTGGCCTGGAAGGCCCCCTCGGCGTCGTAGAGCACCGGCATGGTCAGCCCGTACTGGTTGCGGATCTGCCGACAGAACGCGGCGTCCACGGGCCCGCCGTCGGCGGTGTCGCTGATGATGAACCAGGCCTGCAGGCCATCGCGGCCCAGGTCGGTGTACAGGGCCTCCATACCGCCGGCGAACTGCCGGCAGGGCGGGCACCAGGCGGCGAACTCGAAGATCCACAGGGGCTGGCCGCACTCGGCGTGCACGCTGTGCAGGGTGCCGTCGCAGTCGGGGAGCTGAAGATCGGCCGCCACGTCGCCCACGGCGGTGCCGAAGGGTCCGGCCGGCGGGCAGGCGCCGCCGGCGTCGGGCGCCACCATGTCGGGGTCGACGCCCATCATGTCGGGGTCGGCGCCCATCATGTCGCCCTGGCCGCTCATGTCGGCGCCGGGGGCCATGTCCTCGTCGGCGGCCATGTCGCCCTCGACGGGGCTCAGGTCGCCCCCGCCCGCCGTCGCGTCGCCGGGTGCGCCGGCGGCCGCGTCCGTCAGGGCGCCGCTGGTGCCCCCCGCGCCCTGCCCATCGCCCCCGTCGTCGCACGCCGTCACCGCCAACAGGGCCGCCAGCCCCCATCCCCAACGCACCATGGGTGCACCTCGCTTGTGTGGTTGCCTCGCCGTACGGGGCCGGCGGGTGCTGGTTACGGTCGCCCGTCGTGCACTACGGTCAGGCATGCGCCGGCTCCACCTCGTCCTGCCGATCCTGCTGCTCACCGCCTGCGGCTACCCCGTCCGCTTCGAGGGCGACACCCCGCCACTCGTGGCCTTCGCGGACCTGGCCGACCCCCTGCGCGCCCGGGGTTGGATGGACGACCGGGTGCGCTTCTACGCGGTCGTCACCGGCTTCCGCAGCCTGCCCACGCCCTGGTTCCAGGGGCAGCGGGTGGTGGGCGCCGAGCTCTACGGCGTGCGGCTGAGCGCCGACGATCCGCCCGTGCCCCAGCGCTGCGACTTCGGCGTGCGCACCGGGGCGGTCACGGCGCTGGTGCCCCGCGGCCTGGCCCGCACGTGGGCCGGCCGCTCCCCCGACACGGTGTTCCTGCTGACGGCGCGGGTGCGCACGCGCGAGCTGGGCGTGCGCGACTGGTCGCCCACGCCCCTGTGGCTGGCGGTGGACTCCATGACCGCCATGGGCACCTGCGACCGCGTGCACCCGCTCGTGGCGCCCGTGGGGCGCACCCAGGCCCGCTGAGCGGATCACCCGGTCAGATCAGCCCCTCGACCCGCCACTTCACCGTGCGCGCGAAGCTGTGGCAGCAGCCGCCCACCCGCAGGTCGATGCGGCCGTCGGCCGTGCCCACGACGGTGACCTCGGCCCCGCGGCCGTGGGTGGGGCACACCAGGGTCTGCACCGCCTGCTTGACTCGCTTGCGCACGTCGTCGGCCAGGGCGCGCAGGTCGGGGGGCGGGGGGCCGGCGGTGTCGAACTCGACGATCAGGCGCATGGGTGACCTCGGCGGAAGCCGACTACCTCAACCGCACCGGGGGGGCCGAGGTCAAGGCCCGGCCCACGCGGTAAGGGCCCACGGTGAGCGCGGCGCCGGGCAGGTCGTGCGCGGCGGCCTCGGCGCTGGGCTCGGCGTGCCAGCCGTCCAGCAGGCCCGCGCCGAAGGCGACGCCGGGCGGCGAGAGCGCCAGGCAGGCCAGCAGGGTCACGCCGGCGCCGCCGAAGTCGTCCAGCAGCCAGCCCACCTGGGCCAGGGCGCCGAACACCAGCGCCACGCCCGCCACCTGGGGCAGCCCCAGCAGCAGGAGCGTCCAGGTCAGGGCCAGCGTGGCAGCGCCGATGATGAGCGGGGGACCCATGGGACACCTCCTGTGCGAGGGAACCCGGCTTGGCGTCGCCTGCTTCCCTCAACCGCTGAATGCAGCTTAGCGGCAAGATGAATATATGCAAGCGGTTTGTTTCTGTCCGACTCGATCAGCCTGCGGCTGGCGTCTGCCCAACCCCTTGATCCACCATGCGCCTGTCGATTCGGGGGTGAGCGATGCGTGACGTGCGGTGGATGGGCTGGGCCCTGCTGGCCTTGCTGGCCCTGGGCTGCGAGACGGACAACCCGAACCGGCAGGCCGACGCCTGCGTGGGGGCGGCTTGCGGGGGGGATCGGGGGGTCGACGGTGCGACGCCGGATCAGGCGCTGCCCGATCAGGCGCTGCCCGATCAGGCGCTGCCCGACATGGCCGGCCCCGACCGCGGCGCCCCCGACATGACCCTGGACCAGGCGCTGCCCGACCAGGGCCCGCCCGCAGACATGAGCCCGGCGGATCAGGCGGTGGACCAGGCCCTGCCCCTGGACGAGGGGCCCGCACCGGATCTGGCGGTGGAGCCCGACATGGCGCAGCCCGACATGGCTCTGCCCGACATGGCTCAGCCCGACATGGCCCTGCCTGACATGGCCGTGGGCCCCTGCGGCCCGGGCCGCGAGCCCGCGCCCGAGGCCTGCAACGGCGTGGACGACGACTGCGACAACCTCATCGACGAGGACGTGGGCCTGGGTGATCCCTGCCAGGCGCAGGGCCGCTGCGGCGTGGGGTTCATCGAGTGCGACGGGCAGGGCAGCGTGCGCTGCAGCACCGCGCCCGGCGGCAGCGTCGACCAGAGCCAGGTCGAGCGCTGCAACGGCCGTGATGACGACTGCGATGGGCAGGTGGACGAGCAGCCCGAGACCCTCAGCGCGCCGTGCTACGACGGCCCCGAGGGCACCGAGGGCGTGGGCGCCTGCCGCGCCGGCGTGCGCGCCTGCGCCGAGGGCCGGCTACAGGCCTGCGCCGACCAGGTGGGCCCCCAGCCCGAGGCCTGCGATGGCGTGGACTCGGACTGCGACGGCGTGGTGGACGAGGGCTACGTGCCCCAGGCGGTGTGCGGGGTGGGCGTGTGCCGGGCCACCGCCACCCCGTCGGCCTGCGTGGGCGGCGCCGAGCGGGCGTGCCAGCCGGGCCCGGTGCAGGGCGACGACGCGAACTGCGACGGCCTGGACGACGACTGCGACGGCCGCACCGACGAGGGCTACGAGCCCCAGGTCGGCTGCGGCGTGGGCCGCTGTGGCTTGCAGGCCGTGCCCTCGCGCTGCGTGGCGGGTGTGGAGCAGCCCTGCCAGCCCGCACCGGCGGCACCCATCGATCAGATCTGCGACGGCGTGGACGACGACTGCGACGGCCAGACCGACGAGGACTACCCGCCCGTGGCGGTGTGCGGCCAGGGCGTGTGCCGGGCCAGCTCCACGCCCTCGAGCTGCGTGGCCGGCGTCGAGACCCCCTGTGCCCCCGGGGCCGCCACCGGCGACGACGGCGACTGCGACACCCTCGACCAGGACTGCGACGGCGACGTGGACGAGGGCTACGTGCCCGTGCGGGCTTGTGGCCTGGGTGTCTGTGCCCAGAACGTGACCCCCAGCCGCTGTGTGTTGGGCCAGGTGGTGGCCTGCCGCCCCTCGGCCCCGCAGGGTGACGACCGCGACTGTGATGGCCTGGACCAGGACTGTGACGGCCGCGCCGACGAGGCCTACCCCGAGGACTTCAGCTGCGGCGTGGGCGTGTGTGCCGAGGACGCCGTGCCCTCGGCCTGCGTGGACGGCGTGGAGTCCCTGTGCATGCCCGGCGCTCCGTTGGGCGAGCTGGATGCCCTGTGCGACGACGTGGACGATGACTGTGACGGCCAGACGGACGAGGACGTGCCCCAGCTCGTGGGCGATCCCGTGCGGATCACCAACCACCAGGGCGGCGCCATCGAGCCGCGCATCGTCGCCCGGCAGGGTGGCCCCGGCTTCGCGGTGGCGTGGTCCGACAACCGCGCAGGTGCGGCGGGGATCTATCTGCAGCGGCTGAGCGAGGACGGCGTGGCCCGCGGCGCCGCCCTGCGCCTGGCCAACCAGGCCGGCGTGGCCCGTCAACCCGACCTGACCGCCGACGGCGCCGACACCTACGCGGTGGTGTGGGCCAGCACGGCCACCGGCTCGCCCCAGATCTACTTCGCGCGCACCGGCGCCGACGGCCAGATCCGCCAGGCGGCCCTGCGGCTGGTGCAGTCGGCCCAGGACGCCACCGAGCCGGTGGTGGTGCACAACGGCCAGGAGTACGCGGTGGCCTGGACGGACGCCCGCGACGGGAACACCGAGATCTACCTGCGCCGCCTGGCCGCCGACGGCCAGCCCATCGGCGAGGCCCAGCGCATCACCGACGTGCCCGGCGACGCCTTCGGCGCCAGCCTGGTGCACCTGGGCCCGGGCGGGGGCTACATGCTGGCCTACAACGAGCGCGTGAACGGCGCCGTCGAGGCGTGGGTGCAGCGCGTCAACGTCAACGGCCGCGCCCTGGGGGCCCGGCTGCAGATCAGCGACAACGTGGGCAACAGCAACGGCCCGCGGCTGGCCCGGCGGGCGGGCGAGGGCTTCGTGGTGGTGTGGTACGACACCCGCGACAACCAGACCGAGATCTACAGCGCCGAGCTGAGCGCACTGGGCGTGCGCCAGAGCGACCTGCTGCGGGTGACGCAGAACAACTTCCAACAGACCGTGCCCGCCATCACGGCCGCGGATGACGGCACCTTCGCCGTGTGTTGGATGGACCGCCGAACCGGCGACGACGAGATCCACGTCCAGCGCCTGGACGCGGGCGGCGTGCCCCGCGGCCCCGACGTGCGGGTGTCGAACGACCCCAGCACCTCGTTCCTGCCCGACGTGGCCTTCAGCGGCCAGACCTTCGGGGTGGTGTGGTACGACGGCCGCCACGGCGAGCCCGAGATCTACTTCCACCGCGGCCCGCTGGGCTGCCCGCTCTGACCGCGGACTGGCCGGCCTCCGCAATTCCGTCGACGCCGGCGCGGGCGCATCCTACCGTTCTGTGTTCCGTAAGAGTTGGCCGGTGGTGCTGGGGGTGAATCCCAGCCCGTGAACGCGCGTTCGGCCCGCGTTCCCGACCACGCTGGAATCGCAAGTATGCCATGTCTGGTTCCCACCCCCGGTTCGCCCGGCCCGCGCTGCCCTCGACGGGCGCGCTGTCCACGCTGCTTGCCCTCGGCCTCTGCGGGCTTGCCGGCACGCCTTCGCCGGCCCTCGCCGCGGCCCCTGACTGGCAGGCCCAGTGCGGCAAGCGGATCAGCCTGCGCTCGTGGAAGGGTGACGGCCTGCACCGTCCCGACGGCGCCCCGAGCGTCACCACCTGGGGCGGCGGTACCGGCAACGAGTGGACTCTGGTCTGCGACCCCGGCGGCAAGGTCCGCCTGCGCTCGTGGAAGGGCGACTACCTGCACCGCCCCGACAGCCCTCAGGGCGTCACCACCTGGAGCAGCGGCGGCGGCAACGAGTGGGTGGTGGTGCCCATCGACGACAAGATCCAGCTCCGCTCGTGGAAGGGCGACTTCCTGCACCGGCCCGACAGCCCCCAGGGCGTCACCACCTGGCCGACGGGTGGGGGCAACCACTGGACCCTCGTCCCGCTCGAAGCGCCCCCGCCCGCGAGCTGGCGGTGCCTCGCGGGCATCAGCACCCCGGTGCGGGCCTGGGAGGGTGAGGTGCAGTGCGCGGCCCGCGACGGGCGGAGCTGCCTGTGGGGGCGCTGCCCGGCGACGCCCACGGACTCGATCGCGGTGCCCGAGGCCACGAACAACCTGAGCTGCGGCGCGGACCACAAGGCGAAGTACGGCAGCACCGGCTACGACAACCCGCAGCACTGGTGCGCGAAGGCCGCGCCGATCCTGGGGGTCGGGGTCGCCCAGAGCCCGCTTCGCTCGCCCTCCATCGCCCTCCAGACGTCCATCCCCGACTCCACCCGCATCGACCCGGTGACGGGCCAGCCCCTGGTGGCCATGGGGCTGATGCCCCTGGACATCTGGGGGCGCCGATTCGTGGGCTTCGACCACGCCACCGGCGGTCAGCTCCTCTTCCAGAACGACGACCTGCTCATCGTCTCGCACCAGCGGATGGTGCATTGGTGGGGGACCAGCGTGCCGCGGGCGATCTCGGTGTACTCGGGCGGCGAGCGGGTCACCGTGTCCACCGACGAGACCCAGGTGAACATCCAGCGGGGCGGCTTTCCGGACAACCGGCTGGGCATCCAGCCCGGGTTCTACAGGCGCGGCGCGGGCGGCGCCCTGGAGCGGGTGAGCCGACTCGATCCCATCGGGCCCATCGCGTTCACCCCAGCGTGCGTGCAGGCGCCGTTCATCACGGGTTCGCAGCCGGAGTGCCGGCTGACCCTGCCGCGAGGGCAGGAGGTCCGCATCCTGGGTGGCAGCCAGGGGCGGTTCCTCCAGGTCTGGACCTCTGTTCGCGGCGACGCCGGGGCCAAGGGCTGGATGGCGGGCCCGGGCGCCCCGGCCCACATCCTCCGCGCCGACGGCCGCTGAGCCGGGCGCGCTGGACCGGCAGCGAGGGCGCGCCCCGCCGCTGCTGTGCCGCGTCGTGATGCTGACCGGCGAGCCACCGCCGGGCCCGCTGCGGTGGCAATTCATGGCCCGCCCCGCTACACTGCCGCGCCTTTTTCCGGGGGGCCGGTACGATGCGACGACGCGTAATTGCGAGTGTGATCTGGCTGGGACTCATCGCCACCGCCTGCGATGACACGGCGACCGAGGTGCCCGCCGCCCGCGAGGACGTGGGCGAGACCGGCGGGGTGGCCACGACCGGCGGCGGTAACCCCTACGACCGCGACCACCCCGGCGAGATCGGCCCCGATCTGAGCAAGGCCGACGGCAACGCCTACGTGGTGCCCAGCCTGCTGCCCCCCCTGGAGGACCCCGAGATCATCGTCAGCCTCGAGGGCCTGACCGTGGAGCTCATCGACACGGCTACGGGCTTCCACAAGGTGTACCCCACGGGCGTCGGCGCCCGGGGCCGGGACGGCAAGTCCTACACCCCGGTGGGCCGCTTCCGCACCCACCCCGATCCGCGCAACACCTGGTTCTGGTACCCGCGCCGCTACCAGCCCGAGTACTTCGACGGCCTGCCCTTCATGCGCATCGACGCCCGCAACCACGAGGGCGCCCAGACCTACGGCCTGCACGGCCCCATCACCCACCCGCTGCAGCGCGGCTTCGTCAGCCATGGGTGCATGCGCATGCAGGCCGAGGACATCGTCGAGGTGTTCTACATCATGCGGCAGCACCCCGGCGCTCGGGTGACCATCCAGGAGGCCAAGCGCCGCTGGCCCGACGGTCGGGTGATCGACGTGACCCCGGCCGCCGACGATCCGGTGGCCGCCTGGCGGGCCGAGGTCTGCGAGTCGGTGCGGACCGGCCGGGGCGAGGCGTTGAGCCAGGGCACCTACGCCGACCGCGTGCTGTGTCGGGGCGAGGCGCGTTACACCGTGCCCGTGGGTCGCGGGGATCTGTTGACCGCCCGGGTCGAGGCCACCGGCCCCTTCACGCTGCGCCTGGAAGGGGCGAACACCTCGGATCGCGCGGCGGGGGCCATCGACGGCAGCGCGTTCGTGGCCGAGAGCAGCCTGCGCCTGGCCGAGGCCGGTGAGATCACCGTGCGCGTGGTGGGCGACCCCAGCACCTACACCCTGC
>JACKDL010000037.1 GCA_020633555.1 Myxococcales bacterium
CATCAGACCCAGTGCAGCGCGTCGCATGACCCCTCCTCGGCGACGGCTCCACGCTGCCCGGCCCCAGGCTGGAAACGCAAGCGGCCGGCCGCCCCCAGGGGAGCGACCGGCCGCAGCGGGAGGGTCAGGCGCGGGGCCAGGTCACAGGCACTGCTGGACCTGCAGGCCCGTGCAGGTGGGCGCGTCGCCGCACAGGTTCAGGCTGGTGCCCTCGGGGCAGGCGTAGCCGCTGTTGGTGCCCGTCTGGAAGGTGCCGCCGAGCTGATCTGCGGTGGTCCAGAAGACGTTGTTCTCGTAGTCCAGGGCCGCCATGGCCGCGTCGTCCGCCGTGCTGCCCGCCGGGAAGGGGCCGTAGATGTCGGCCCCCAGGGTGGCGATGAAGCCGCCGCTGTCCTGGCCCTGCAGCTCGATGACGTGCACGCCCGGGGTCAGCACCACCGGGATCATCCACCAGGTGCGGTAGGACGCCTGCCCGGCCTGCGCGAAGACGAGCTGGCCGTCGATGATGACCCGGCTCTGGTCGTCGCCCGCGGTGCCGATGACGTACTCGCCGCCCTCGGGCACGTCGATGCAGGCGGTGAAGCCGATCCACTCGTTGCGGCCGGTGGCCCGGCAGGCCCAGATGCCCACCTGGTTCAGGCGGCCGCTGGGCTCGTCGAAGCTCTGGCCGAAGAAGGGGTTGCGCACCACCAGGCCGCCGGGGAACTGCGCGCCCAGGGCGCCGAACTGGTCGTCGTCGTCGCCCTCACAGACGTCCATGAACTCGCCGTTGAACACGGGCTCGGCTTCGAGCGCGCGCTCACAGGCCGTGGCATCGGCGTTCAGCGCGAAGCCCTCGGGGCAGTCGCAGATGCAGGCGTCGGCGCCCATGGCGTGCACCGGCATGGTGATGCTGGCTCGCGAGGTCTGGCCCTCGCCCAACAGCCCCTCGATGGGCACCAGGTTGCCGTCGGCGTCGTAGGCCTGATCCAGCACGCTCAGGGTGATGGGGTACTCGCCCGGCCCGGGCACCTCGACGGTGACGCAGAACACGCTCTGGCCCGCCTCGTTGACCTGCGGCTCCGCCAGGGTGAGCACAACGTCGTCGCCGGCGCGGGTCTGGAGCACCAGCGGGTCCTGGTCGACGTCCTCGGCCACCACGCACAGGGTCGCCTGGTTCTGGCAGGTGAACTTGCTGTCTGCGTAGTACGCGTCCACCAGGCTGGGCTCGTGGTTCAGGGCCACCAGGGCGTCGATGGCGCCCAGGGTGTCGTCGCCCTGGCACTGGCTGATGAGGGTGACCTCGGTGACCTGCCCGTCGGCCACGGCCACGCCCTGGGCGCTCGCCGGGGCGCAGTCGCCGCTGGGCTGGCCATCGGCGTCGAGCGGCGTCGCCACCACGTCGTAGCAGCCCACGGGCAGGGCCTGGAACGCGTCGGCGAAGAGGTGGGCCGAGGCGGCATCGAAGGGGCGATCCTCGAAGCCCGGGTGGCCGCCCGGCAGCAGGATGTCCTCCAGGTCCCTGATCAGCTCGATGACCTCGCCGGCGACCTCGCCCGTGTCGCAGTCCACGGGGGCGATGGCGTAGCCCATGCCGGCCACGTCGGTGTCGCCCAGCACGTCCGTGCGCAGGTTCATGCCGGTCTGCTCGATGGCCGGGCCCTGGGGCTGGCCTTCCTCGGCGGGGCTGCAGGCGGCCAGGCCGCAGATCAGCAGGGGCAGGGTGTGCTTGAGCTTCATAAGTCCCTCGATTCATTCAGGTCCGGCGCCCGTCGACCGGTGGATTCAGCGGGCTCGTCGGGGGACTGCACCGGGGCCGTCCGGGCTTTTTCCGTGGCCACGTTTTTTCTGAGGTCGGGCCCACGGGGCGATCAGGATTGACCCGCCCTCAAGGTCATATTCGGCACGCCCGATGGCAGACGCAGTGCGTGGCGAGCCGCCCGCGGCGTCGCCTCGATGACAAGGAGCGATGGCCATGGAAGTCCACGCCCGCGAGTCCGCCGGCGACAACATCGCCCAGCAACATCAGAGCCTCCGGCAGCAGTGCGAGGCGCTCGATGAGTGCTCGGGCATCAAGACGCTGAAGCGGTGCCTCTCGGCACTCGAGGCCGACCTCGCCGAGCACTTCGATCTGGAAGAGTCCCCGGTGGGCCGTGAGGCCGTCCTGGGGCCCCGGGCGCTGGCCCACGCCGATCGCATGGACGCGCTCTTCAAGCAGCACCCCCTCATCCTCGACACCGTGCGCGGGCTGCTCGCCCAGGCGGATCAGCTCGAGGTGGGCGTCCACCGGCTGGTGGACCTGATCCACAAGCACGAACGGGCCGAGACCGAGCTGATGGCCGACGCCCTCTACGACGACTTCGGCGGGGGGGACTGAGGTCCCCTGCCCTTCGAACCGCTGCTCCCCACTCTCTCGAGCCCGAGGGCCGTCATGAACGAGCAAGCCTCTCCGTTCTCACCCGCGCAGCACGCCGGGCCCACCGTCATCCCCGAGCACACGGTCGAGATCGTCAGCGACTCGGGCGAAGGGGCCCAGAAGGCCGGCCAGATCTTCGGTGCCATGTCGGCGAAGATGGGCAACGGGGTGTGGACCGTCGAGATCATCCCCGCCGAGATCAAGCCGCCCGCCCGGTCGAAGGCCGGCGCCAGCGGCATCCGCATCCGGTTCGGTGAGAAGCAGATCACCAACATGGGCGACGAGGCCGACCTGGTGCTGGCCTTCAACGAGCAGGTGCTCTACGGCCGCATCGCCAACGGCGCCTACCGCCCGGGCACGGTGATCCTGCTGGAGAACAAGTGGGCCAGCCACCCCGATGACACGGTGAAGGCCCAGTACGCCGCCGGCCTGGCCGAGCTGAACAAGCGCGGGTTCGTGGTGCGCGAGATGGCGCTGGAGCAGGCCTGCCTGGCGCACACCAGCAACCCCCGCGTGGGCAAGAACATGTTCGTGCTGGGCATGCTCTGCTGGATCTACGACCGCGACCTGGCCCGCGCCCGCGCCGAGATCAACGGCGTGTTCGGCCGCAAGGGCAGCGCCGTGGTGGCCCGCAACGTGGAGCTGCTGGAGGGCGGCTACCAGTTCGCCCGCTCGACCTTGACCGACCTGCACTACCACGTGCCGCCGCGCCCGAACCTGCCGCCCCAGGTGGTGACCAACGGCAACGAGGCCATCGGCCTGGGGGTCATGGGCGCCGGCATCGAGCTGGTGAGCATGTACCCCATCACGCCGGCCACCTCGGCCAGCCACTACCTGGCCCGCGAGATCGAGCGCATCGGCGGCGTGGTGCACCAGGCCGAGGATGAGATCGCGGCCATCGGCTTCGCGGTGGGCGCCAGCTACGCCGGCAAGACCGCCTGCACCATCACCTCGGGCCCGGGCATGGCGCTCAAGACCGAGTTCATGGGCCTGGCGGTCATGAGCGAGGTGCCGCTGGTGATGGTGCTCGTGCAGCGCGGCGGCCCCAGCACCGGGCTGCCCACGAAGGTGGAGCAAGGCGACCTGCTGTCGGCCATCTACGGCACGCCGGGCGACGCCCCCAAGATCGTGCTGGCGGCCGCCACCATCGAGGAGTGCTTCCACCTGGTGATCACCGCGCGGCAGCTCGCCGAGACCTTCCGCACCCTGGTCATCCTGCTGACGGACGCCAACCTGGCCACGGGCGTGTCCCCCTGGGATCGCCCGACGCTGCAGGCCGAGTGGATGGCGCCGCCGCTGGATCAGGCGCCCTGGAAGAAGGGCCTGGCCCCCTACGCGTGGGATCCCGCCACGGGCCTGTCGCCGCGCCCCATCCCGGGTCAGCGCGACGGCATGTACGTGCTGACGGGCCTGGCGCACACCGAGCGCTCGAAGGTGGCCTACGACCCCGAGAGCAACGAGCTGGGCTGCCAGATGCGCAGCCTGAAGCTCGAGACGCTGCGGCAGGGGCTGGCGAAGCCCGTGGTGCACGGCGACCCCACCGGCGACCTGCTGGTGGTGGGCTGGGGCTCGACCCTGGGCGCCATCGAAGAGGCCGTGGATCGGGTGCGGGCGAAGGGCGGCAAGGTGTCGAGCGTGCACCTGCGGTTCCTGTCGCCCATGGCCCCGGGCCTGGACGAGATCATGGCGGGCTTCCGCCAGGTGATGACCGTCGAGATCAACTACAGCGACCCCCACACCATGGCGCACCGGCGGCTGGCGCAGCTCGCCCAGCTTCTGCGCATGGAGCACCTGGTGGACGTGGACAGCTACTCGCAGGTGCAGGGTCAGCCCCTGAGCCCCGGCAAGATCGAGGCCGAGCTGTGGAAGCGGCTCAAGGCCCTGAGCGAGGAGGCGGCGTGATGTTCGGCCTGAAGCGCGACTGGACGGTGACGCTGCCCGAGCGTTACTTCACCTTCGAGGACTACGAGGGCGGCGAGGCCCGCTGGTGCCCGGGCTGTGGCGACCACGCGATCCTCACCGCCGTACAGCGCATCTGCCGCGACGAGCAGTTGCCGCCCGAGCAGGTGGTGTCGGTGTCGGGCATCGGCTGCTCGAGCCGCTTCCCCCACTACATGGGCACCTACGGGTTCCACGGCCTGCACGGCCGCGCGCTGCCCGTGGCGGCGGGCGTGAAGGCGCGCCGGCCCGAGCTGAAGGTGTGGGTGGCCACCGGCGACGGCGACTGCTGCTCCATCGGCGCGGGCCACTGGATCCACGCCATCCGCTACAACATGGACATGACCGTGATGCTCTTCGACAACGCCATCTATGGCCTGACGAAGAAGCAGACGTCGCCCACCAGCCCCAAGGGGCTGTCCACGAACACGCACCCCCGCGGGGCGTGGCTGCCGCCGCTGAACCCCACGCAGGCCACCCTGGGCTTCACCAACGTGAGCTTCGTGGCCCAGACGGTGGACTGGAATCCGGTGCATCTGCACGCGACGCTGAAGAAGGCCTATGAGCACAAGGGCCTGAGCTTCGTGCGCATCCTGCAGCGGTGTCCCACCTACACCGACAAGGTGTTCGACGACCTGCAGAGCGATCCCCGGAAGATCCTGGTGCTCGAGCACGAGCGCGGGGTGCCGGTGGATCCGGCGCTGGACCGGGTGTTCCCCACCCGCCAGGCCCACGATCCCAGCGACATGGGCGCCGCGCGCGCCCTGGCCGCCCGCGACGACGTGTTCGCCATCGGCCTGCTGTTCCAGGACGAGAGCTGCCCTCGCTACGAGGACTTCACCCGCCGCGGCCTGGACATGAGCGTGGACGACAAGCTGGCCGGCCTGGACGCCGCCCTCGACCGTTTCGCCCTCTGAGCCTGGAGGTTGCGCGCCGTGACCGCCCCGACCGATGCCGAGCGCCGCCCCGTGGCCCACCTGCCCCTCCCTGCGGGGGGCGCTGACGCCGCGGCCCTGATCCCGGTGCGCCGCTTCCACCTGGCCGGCGAGCCGGGTGCGCTCGCCCCCCTGCCCGACGGGGCCGTGCCCGCCGTGCTGGCCGACGTGGCCCGCGCGCCGGCGCCCCCCACCGACTACCCGGTGCTGGTGGACGGCCAGGGGCAGGTCCACGGCCTCGACGAGGCCCTGGCCGCCGCAGCCGCCGGCATGCCGGCCCTGCTGGTGGACAACCTGCCGCGCCTGGCGCAGCAGATCCGCGCCCGCAGCGGAGAGCTGGACGAACGGGCAGCCGCGCCTGCGGTGGGCGAGGCCGCCGATCGGCTCGTGGCCCAGCTCGCGCTGAAGCCGGGTCCACAAGGCGAGCTGGTGAACGCCCTGGAGCACTTGATCAAGGCGCTGCCCGAAGGCGCGCATCTGGTGGGGCTGGCGCCGGACGTGGATCTGCGGCTCCTCTGGCGCACCACCCACGCCGCGCTGGGCGCCCGCCGTGAGGCGCTGGTGGCCCGCTGGACGCCGTTGGCCCACGGGCTGCGGCAGCGGCTCGAGGTGGATCGGCACAAGCGCGAAGGGCGCAGCGCCCAGGCGGTGCAGGCCGCCAACGCCGGCGGGGCGCGCTTCTTCGACGCGGGGGCCTTGGCCCAGGCCATGGGCACCCACCGGGGCACCGAGGCCCTGAGCGACGGGGAGCGCGAGGCCTTGAGCCAGGCGCTGGCCACCCTGCAGGCGCCGGTGGAGGCCCCGCGGCTGGTGGTGGTGCACGGGGGCGACTGTCAGGCCCCATGGCTGGCCGGCACCGAGGCCGTGCAGGTGGTGGCCGCCAAGGATCCCTTCGCTGAGGCCGAGGCCCTGTGGGGCGCACAGGCGGCAGAGTTCGCCCGCCGGTATCAGGCGGCCCGCTACGCCGCGCTGGTGCTCGAGGACCGCTACGAGGCCGACAAGCACGGCCCCTGGCTGGACGCCTTCGACGCCCAGGCCTTTGACGACGACGAGCTGGCGGCCCTGCCGGCCGTGGTGGTCGTCACCAGCGACAAGGCGCTGGCCCGGGCGCTGGCGCCCGCCAGCAAGGCCCTGCGGGGGCACGCGCCGGTGCGCATTCTGTGCCGGGTCACCCCCACTGCAGACGCCGACGGCCCCACCCTGGATCACAGCCACCTGGAGCTGGGCTACCTGGGCATGAGCCATCGGCAGGCGCTGGTCCAGCAGACCACCGTGGGCCGGGCCGCCCACCTGCAGGCCGCCCTGGCGCGGGCCGACGCCGCCCACCGCCCCAGCCTGACCCTGGTGGGCGTGGCCCACACCATCGACGGCAGCCCACCCCCGCTGGGCGCCTGGCTGCACGCCAGCGCCGGCATCGAGGGGCGGGCCCACCCGCTGTTCACTTACGATCCGGCGGCGGGGACCCACTGGGCCCGGCGGCTGAGCTGCGAGGGCAACCCGGCGCCAGACGCCCACTGGCCCACCCACACGGTGGCCCTGGGCACCGATCGGCTGGAGGACTGGGCCTTCACCTTCGCTGATCAGGCCGTGCTGGAGCGCGCGTACGCGGCCCACCTGCGGGTGGTGCCCGAAGCCTGCGCCGCACACCCCGATCTGATGCCCATCGCCGAGTGGTTGGCGGCCACCGAGGACGACCGCGCCCACCGGGTGCCGACCGTGTGGGTGATGTCGCCGCAGGGCGGGCTGCTGCGCGCGGCGGTGAGCCGTCCGCTGGCCCTGGCCGCCCAGGACCGGCTGGACTTCTGGCACACGCTGCAGGAGCTGGTGGGCGTGGACAACGCCCACGTGCAGGCCGCCATCGACCGCACCCGCGACGACCTGCAGGCGGCCCACGCGGCCGAACTGGCCGCGCTGCAGGCGGCCCACGCGGCCGAGGTAGCGCGGGTGGAGCGCGAGACGGCCCAGGAGGCCCTGGGGCGCCTGGCGGCGGCGCTCACGGGGGGCGCGGCTTTCAACCTGTCGGCCGGGGCGTCTGCACCCGCCCCGGCCAAGACCCCCGAGGCCATCGCTGAGACGCTGCCGGCGCCCGCGGCCGACCCCGAGCCCACCGCTGCCCCCGAGTCCGCGCCGGAGCCGCCCGCCGATCCCTGGATCGAGTCGATCCTGTGTACGAGCTGCAACGACTGCATCAACCTGAACGGCCAGCTCTTTGTCTACAACGGCAGCAAGCAGGCCATGATCGGCGATCCCGAGGCGGGCACCTTTGCCGAGCTGGTGCGCGCCGCCGAGGCCTGCCCCTCGAAGTGCATCCACCCCGGCGCACCGATGAACCCCAACGAGCCCAACCTGGACGACCTGATCGCCCGGGCGGCGAAGTTCAACTGAGGCGACGATGGGCCCCATCGCCACCGCGCTGGCCATCATGGGTGGGCTCGGCCTGTTCTTCGGGGCCGTGCTCGCGGTGGCCTACCGCTTCCTGCGGGTGCCCGAGGATCCGCGCCTGGAGGCGGTGGAGAACCTGCTGCCCGCCACCAACTGCGGCGCCTGCGGCTCGCCCGGCTGCCACGCCTTCGCCGAGCGCCTGCTGGCCGGCGATGCGGCCCCCAGCGGCTGCACGGTGTCGGCGCCGAGCGCCGTGGAGGCCATCGCCGAGCTGCTGGGCGTGGACGCCGGCGCCGCCGACAAGCGCGTGGCGCGGATCCACTGCGCCGGCGACAAGGGCCACGCCTTCCAGATGGCGGCCTACGAGGGCTTCGAGAGCTGCCGCGCCGCCAGCATGGTGAGCGCGGGCGGCAAGGCCTGCTCGTGGGGCTGCCTGGGGCTGGCCGACTGCCAGTCCGCGTGCACCTTCGGCGCCATCACCATGAGCCCCGAGGGGCTGCCGGTGGTGGATCCCGCGAAGTGCACCGCCTGCGGGGACTGCATCGACGCCTGCCCCCGCGACCTGATCACGCTGGTGCCCGTGCGCCAGCCCCTGATCGTGCAGTGCAGCGCCCCGCTGACGGGCGAGGACGCGCGCATGATCTGCCGAGTGGCCTGCGACGCCTGCGGGCGCTGCGTCAACGACGCGCGCCCAGGGCTCATCCAGATGCGCAACGGGCTGCCGGTCATCGACTACGGCGATCTGGGCTTCACCGAGCCGGGCCCCACCCTGCGCTGCCCCACCGGGGCCATCCAGTGGGTGACGGCGAAGCAGTTCACCGCCGAACAGGAGGCAAAGAGCCATGGCCGGTTGGGCTAGCCGAGCGCGCGCGATCCTGGGGCGTTGGCTCAAGGGCGGCACCCCGGCGCCCGCACACCCGGGCACCGGCGCCGCCCTCGACGGGCGCACCGCGGTGGCCTTGGTGGAGGCGGCGCTGAGCGACGTGGCCAGCCTGGGCGGCGAGCCCGATGAGGTGGCCGCGGCCTTCTTGAAGGGGCTGACCGGTCAGGGCACCAACGTGCTGGGCGGGCCGGTGGACGGCCTGCACGCCGAGGGCGCCCGCGGGGCCATGGCCACGGCCATTGGCCTGGCCCTGAGCGGCGTCCGCGCCACCGTGTTCCTCGACGGCGCCGAGGCCCGGCAGGCCTTCGATCAGGTGGCCGAGGCCGCCTGGCGGAGGGTGCCGCTGGTGATCCACCTGACCCTGCACGCCAGCGGCGGCGCCCTGGGCGGCGACGGCGGCCACGCCGGCTACCACGCGCTGGCCGAGTCGGGGGCCGTGCTGCTCATGGCCCACAGCGTCCAGCACGCGGTGGATCTCACCGTGGCCGCCCGCGTCATCGCCGAGCAGGGCCTGGTGCCCGTGGTGGTGGCGCTGGACGAGGCCGAGATCGCCCTGGGCGTACAGGATCTGCGGCTGCCCGAGCCCGTGCTGCTGGAGGGCCTGGTCGGTGCCCCCGGCGACCGGGTGGACTGCCCCACGGCCGCCCAGCGCCACCTGCTGGGCCCGACCCGCCGGCGGGTGCCCCGCTGGCACGACCTGAGCCACCCCATGCAGCTCGGCGCGGCCATGGCGCCCGAGCTCCACGGCCTGGCTGCGGCCGGGGTGGAGCCCTTCTTCGAGGGGCCCCTGCCCGGGATCATCGACGTGGCCTTCGCCCGGCTGACCGAAGAGACCGGCCGCCCGCTGGCGCGCCTGGAAACCCACGGTCTGCGCCCCGCCGACACGGTGCTGGTGGCCCAGGGGGCCGTCGTCCCGAAGGCCCGCGCGGTGGTCGACGCGCTGCGTGCCGAGGGCCGCGCCAAGGCGGGCGTGGTGGGCGTGACCTGCCTGGCCCCGCTGGACGACGAGGCGCTGGTGGACGCGCTGGGCGGCCACGGGGCCGTCAGCGTGCTGAGCCGCGGCCGCCGGCACCTGTTGAGCGGCGTGGTCCAAGCGCGCCTGGCCGCCGCCGTCGAGGCGCACGTGCACGCCCAGCCGGGCATGCCCGCGCTGGCGGCCAACAAGCTCCCGCGGGTGTTCCGCGCGGGCTACGGGCTGGCCCCGCTGCGAGCCATCGACCTGGCGGTCCAGGTAGAGCACCCCCGCGAGCGGGTGCACCTGGGCCTGGAGACCCGCCCGGGCGACAGTGCCATGCCCAAGCGCCAGGCGCTGGTGGATCTGCTGCGCGCCGATTTCCCGCATCTGGGCGCCGACGCGGGCCGAAGCGACGCACCAGCCCGCGACCTGCGGCCCTCCGGCGCCCGCACCGTCGCCGTGGCCCTGGGCGACGACACGGCGGCCTTCACCCGCGCCCTGGCGGCCCTGCTGCACGACGTGGGCGGAGGCGGCGTGCGGGCCGTGCCCGGGCGGCTGACCTGGGCCCCCGAGCCCTTCCTGGACCCGGGCGATGACGCGGCCGCGGCTCACCTGGCCGTGGGCGACGCCGCGGGCGAGCAGCGTCTGGTGGCGGGCGTGCCCAACGGGCCCCTGCAGGGCACGGTGTACAGCGTCCCGTCCCAGGGCGACGCCGCCGAGACCTTCGAGCGGCTGCTGGGCGCCGCGGCCGCTTTGGCGCTGCCCGACGTGGCGCCGCGCCGGCTGACCGCCGCCCGCACCACGGCCTTGGAGGGCGATCCCCGCGCTGACGCGCTGGTGCAGGCCTTCAGCGCGGGGGCCGAGGGCTACGCTGCCTTCGAGGGTACGCCCCGGCACGCCCCGCCACGCCCCAGCCCGGCTGTGCCCTTGGCGCTGCGCCACCTGCCCCGGGGCGAGGCCACCGTCGACAGCCTGCCCCGCATGTGGGACCACCTGGCCATGCCGCTGGCCCGCGAAGGCGCGGCCGCGCTGTGCCCCGATCCCGCCCTGACCCTGGGCGCGGCCCCGGCGCTGTCGGCCACCTTCAAGGATCAAGCCCAGACCCGCGAGCACCTGCCGGTGCTGGATCCCAGCGCCTGCACCGGCTGCGGCGCCTGCTGGACCGCCTGCCCCGAGGGCGCTGTGGGCGCCACCGCCGCCACGCCGGTGGAGCTGCTGCAGGTGGCCGTGGACCGCGCCGCCGCTGCGGGCACGGACACGGCCGCCCTGGGCCGCGCCATGCGCCCCCTGGGCCGTGCCCTGCAGGCTGCCGCGAAGTCGCCGGACGCGCCAGCCACCTTCGGCGCCCTCCTCGAGGCCGTGTGGCCCGAGGTGAAGGCCAGCCTGAAGCTGGACGACGGCCTGGACGCCACGCTCGCCGCCGTGGCCCTGCAGGTGGGCGACCTGGCAGCCATTCGCACCGCGGCCTTGTTCGACGGCCCGGCTCGGCAGGACCCCAAGGCCGCCGCGCTGCTGTCGCTGGCCATCAACCCCGACGCGTGCAAGGCCTGCCAGGTCTGCGTGCACGTCTGCGAGCCCGGCGCCCTGGCCGTAACCCCGCAGAACGCCGTGCTGGGCGCCGCGCGGGCCAACTGGACCCGCTTCGAGGCCCTGCCCGACACCGCCGGGCGCCTGATCAGCCAGGCGGCCGACGCCAACAGCCTGGACGCGCTGGCCGCCGGCCAGCTCTCGCGGCACGCGCTGCTGGCCCTGGTGGGCGGCGACGAGGCCGAGCCCGCGTCGGGCGCCCGCCTGGCCCTCCGGCTGGCGCTGGGCGTGGCAGAGCGGGTGTTCCAGGCCCGGCTGCTGGACCTGGTGGGCCAGGTGGAGTCGTCCGGCGAAGCTCTGCAGCAGGCCATCGACGCCAGCCTGACGGCGGCGCTGCCCCACGACCTGGGGGCCCTGCAGGCCCGCGTGGCCGAGCTGCACCGGGCCGACGCCGAGGTGGGCGATCTGGTGACGCGGCTGAGCGACGCCGGCCGGGTGGCCCTGGGCCCGCTGCAGGCCCGCATCGAGGCCCGGCGGGCCCTGGCCGGCCTGCACGAGCGGCTGGTGAAGGGTGACGCCGGCCTGGGCCGGGCGCGCATGGGCGTGGTGCTGGCTCGCACCCCCACCACCGAGTGGGCCGCCCGCTACCCGCTGAACCCCTTCCAGGCCCCCGTGACCGTGGCCGGCGCCGACGCCGCCCGCATGGCCCGGGGCATCCTCGAGGGGCAGCTGCGCGCCGCGGTCGAGGACGCCCGGCTCATGCGCTGGGCGCAGGCCCTGGTGGATCAGCCCGCCAAGGCCGCGCACACCGCCGACGAGCGGGCGCGGCTGCGCTGGCGCGACCTGGACCGCACCGAGCGGCTGGCGCTGCCGCCCACCCTGTTGGTGGTGGACGACAGCCTGGGCGAGGCGGAGCTGGGGCCCATCTTCGCCCTCATGGCGAGCGACCTGCCCCTGAAGGTGCTGGTGCTCACAGACTCCGGACGGGCTCTGGCGGGCCCAGCAGCGCAGGTCGGAGGGACGGACCTGGCGCTGCTGGGCCTGGCCCGCCGCACTGCTTTCGTGGTCCGGGCCTCGTTCGCGGCGCCGGATCACTTCGAGCGGAGCGTGGGCGCCGCCCTGCGGCACGAGGGCCCGGCGCTGATCCTGCTGGACGCGCCCAGCCCCCGCCGCGACGGCTTCGCGCCCCACGACCTGGTGGCGCAAGCGCGCAAGGCGATCCAGACGCGGGCCTTCCCGCTGCTGACCTACGACCCCACGGGCGAGGGCGCCTTCGGCACGCGGCTGAGCCTGGCCGGCAACCCCGAGCCCCAGGCCGCCACCCCCGCCGCCACCCCGGCGGACTGGGCCGCGGGGCTCACCCGCTTCGCCGGGCGCGACGTGAGCGCCGCCAGCGCCGCGCAGCTTGCCGTGTGGCGCACGCTGCAAGAGCTCGCCGGCCTGGTGACGCCCTTCACCGACCGGGTGCGCGCCGACGCGGTGGCCGAGCTGCAGGCCAGCCACGGCGCCGAGCTGAAGCGCCTGGCCGCCGGCTACGCTGCCGATCTGGGCGGCGTGCAGGCCCAGACGACGGCGCAGATCACCGCCCAGGTGACCGCCCGGCTGATGGCGCTGGCCGGCTACGGCCCGGAGGGCGCCCCGTGAGCACGCTGGACACCTTCCGCCACGGGGTGCACCCCCACGGCCACAAGGAGGCCACGAAGGGCCTGCCCACCCGGCGCATGCCCTTCGTGCCCCGCTATGTGCTGCCCCTGAACCAGCACATCGGCGCCCCCGCCAAGGCGGTGGTGAAGGCCGGCGACAAGGTGATCCGCGGCCAGCTCATCGCCGAGCCGGTGGGCTTTGTCAGCAGCGCCATCCACGCGCCCGTCACCGGCACGGTGGTGGCGGTGGCGCCCCGCCGGCACCCCGACGGCAAGCTGGTGCCGGCCATCGAGATCGAGACGGACCCGTACGCCGATCAGGCCCTGCCCCGCCGTGAGCCCCTGGACTGGCGGGCCATGTCCCCCGACGAGTTCGTGCGCTCGGTGCAGCAGGCCGGCATCGTGGGCCTGGGGGGCGCCGCCTTCCCCAGCCACGTGAAGTACTCGATCCCCGAGGGCAAGAAGGCCACCCGGCTGGTGCTCAACGGCAGCGAGTGCGAGCCCTACCTGACCTGCGATCACCGCACCATGCTCGAGCACCCCGACAAGGTGCTGCGCGGCGCCGAGATCCTGGGCCAGCACCTGGGCGTCACCGAGACGGTCGTGGGCATCGAGAAGAACAAGCCCGACGCCGTCGACGCCCTGCGCGCGGCCGCCGCCACGGGGAAGTGGGGCGGCAACATCGACGTGCACCCCGTCGAGGTGAAGTACCCGCAGGGCGCCGAGAAGCTGCTCATCCAGGCCCTGTTCCAGCTCGAGGTG
The DNA here is from genome assembly GCA_020633555.1 of Myxococcales bacterium. Classification (GTDB taxonomy): domain Bacteria; phylum Myxococcota_A; class Bradymonadia; order UBA7976; family UBA1532; genus JACKDL01. Next base: position 13,421 of record JACKDL010000037.1, read on the forward strand.
CCCACCGGGCAGCTCCCGCTGGACCTGGAGATGGTGGTGAACAACGTGGGGACCTCGGCGGCCATCGCCGACTGGTTCGACCACGGCATCCCGCTGGTGGAACGGGTGGTCACCGTCTCGGGGCCCGGCGTGGCCCGACCCGCCAACCTGATCGTGCCCCTGGGCACCCCGGTCATCGACGTCTTCGAGCAGTGCGGCGGCCTGCTGCCCGAGGCCGAGGGCGTGGTGATGGGCGGCCCCATGATGGGCCAGCCCCTGGGCGACCTGAACGTGCCGGTGATGAAGGGCACGTCGGGCCTGCTGGCCTTCACCAAGAGCGAGCTGGACCGGCCCACCGAGCACGCCTGCGTGCGCTGCGGCCGCTGCCTGGACGCCTGCCCCTACTTCCTGAACCCCTCGCGCCTGGCCCGCCTGGCCCGCGCCGAGCGCTGGGCCGAGATGACCGACTGGCACGTCATGGACTGCATGGAGTGCGGCGCCTGCACCTTCACCTGCCCCTCGGGGATCCCCATCGTGCAGCTCATCCGGGTGGGCAAGAGCGTCGCCCGACAGCAGAGGAGCAAGGGCAAGTGACCTCCCTCCGCGTCCGCCCAGGGCCCTTCCTGCACAAGCACATGTCCACCCCGGGCATGATGTTCGACGTGCTCGTGGCCGTCGCCCCCGTGTTCGCGGCGGCCGTCTGGTACTTCGGCACCAGCGCCCTGCTGGTGGTGGCCGCGGCCACCCTCGGCTGCGTGGCGGCCGAGCGCGCCTGGGGCAAGTCCAAGGCCTCGTGGAAGGACGGCTCGGCCGCCCTCACCGGCGTGCTGCTGGGTCTCACGCTCCCCCCGGGTCTGCCCCTGTGGATGGCCTTCCTGGGCGGCCTGATCGCCATCGGTCTGGGCAAGATCGTCTGGGGCGGCCTGGGCCAGAACCTCTTCAACCCCGCGCTGGTGGGCCGCGCCACCCTGCAGGCGGCCTTCCCCACGGCCATGACCACCTGGACGCCGCAGGGCGCCGGCATGGCGCCCAAGGCGGGCAACCTGGCCGCCCCGTTCATGCAGGCCACCACCGACGGCGTCAGCGCCGCCACGCCCCTGGCCCAGTGGAAGTTCGAGCACGCGCAGACGCCTTTCATGGATCTGCTCACGGGCAACACCGCGGGCTCGCTGGGCGAGACCAGCGCCGGCCTGCTGCTGCTGGCGGCGGCCTGGCTCATCTTCCGGCGCACCATCGACTGGCGCATCCCCACGGCCATCGCGGTGGGCGTGGCCCTGCCCACGGGCATCCTGTACGCCATCGACCCGGCGGCCTACCCGCCCCCGCACCTGATGCTGGGCGCCGGCGGCCTGCTCTTCGGCGCAGTCTTCATGGCCACCGATCCGGTGACCTCGCCCCTGGCCCCCAAGGGGGCCTGGATCTTCGGGCTGGGCATCGGCGGCCTCGTGGCGCTGATCCGCATCTTCGGGGGCCTGCCCGAGGGCGTCATGTACGCGATCTTGTTGATGAACGCGGCCAGCCCCCTCATCGAGCGGGTGACCCAGCCGCGGGCCTTCGGCTACGGGAAGGCGGGCAAGCCATGAGCGCCACCGAGTCCCCGGCCACCCCCACGTCCCAGGGCGCGGCCACGGCCGCCGCCAACGAACCGGGCTCGCTGCGACTGGCCCTGACCCTGGGCTTCGCGGGCCTGCTCTCGGGCCTGATCCTGGTGCTGGTCTACCAGTTCACCCTGCCCATCATCGAAGCCAACCGGGCCCTGGCCCTGAAGCGCGCGGTGCTGCAGGTGGTGCCGGGCGCGGTGAGCATGCAGAAGCTGGGCGGCGACGGCGCCACCCTGGCGCCCATCGGCGAGGACGAGAAGGCCACGGTCTTCGCGGCCTTCGACGATCAGGGCGCCTTCAAGGGCTTCGCCATCACCGGCGAGGGCGCGGGCTTCCAGGACACCATCCAGCTCATCTACGGCTTCGACCCCGCCAAGAAGCAGGTGGTGGGCCTGCGCGTGCTCGAGAGCCGCGAGACCCCCGGCCTGGGCGACAAGATCATCAAGGACCAGGGCTTCGTGGGGCAGTTCGACGACCTGGCCGTCGAGCCCACGCCCGTGGTGGTGAAGGCCGGCGAGGGCGGGGGCGCCCACCAGGTGGACGCCATCACCGGGGCCACCATCTCGTCGAAGGCGGTGGTGAAGATCATGAACACGGCGCACGGCGCCTGGGCGGGCAAGCTGCCCCCCGCCGCCGCGCTGAAGGCCCCCGGAGGTGCCCCATGAGCGCCGGGCCCGACATGAAGGCCCTGGACGAGCTGCTCAAGGGCCTGTGGGACGAGAACCCCGTGTTTGTGCAGGTGCTGGGCATGTGCCCGGTGCTGGCCGTCACCAACTCCGCGGTGAACGCCCTGGCCATGGGCGGCGCCACCTTCTTCGTGCTCATGGCCTCGAGCCTGCTGGTGAGCATGGTGCGCAAGTGGGTGCCCAAGGCGGTGCGCATCTCGACCTTCATCGTGATCATCGCCACCTTCGTGACCGTGGCCGACATGCTGCTGGCTGCCTGGGTGCCCGACGTGCACAAGGAGCTGGGCGCCTTCATCAGCCTCATCGTGGTGAACTGCCTGATCCTGGGCCGCCAGGAGGCCTTCGCCTCGCGCAACCCCATCAAGCCCGCGCTGATGGACGCCGCCGGCATGGGCCTGGGCTTCACCTTTGCGCTGTTCCTGCTGGGCGCCAGCCGCGAGGTGCTGGGCAACGGCACCTTCTTCGGGATCGACCTGTTCGGCCCGCAGTTCGAGCCGTGGGTGGTGATGATTCTGCCCCCCGGCGGCTTCCTCATGCTCGGCATGATCCTGTTGTTCTTCAACTGGATGCAGGCCAAGAAGCAGGCGCGCCGGGCGGCGGCCGAGGGGGTGGCCTGATGGACAGCAACCTGCTGTGGATCTTCGTCAGCGCGGCGCTGGTCAACAACTTCACGCTGTCGATGTTCCTGGGCCTGTGCCCCTTCTTCGGCGTGTCGGCCCGGCTCGACACCGCGTTCCGGCTGGGGCTGGCCAACATCTTCGTGCTGATCATCACCAGCCTGGCGGCCAGCGCGCTGAACGCCTGGGTGCTGCCCTACGCCCCCTACCTGCGGCTCATCAGCTTCATCCTGGTGATCGCCAGCACCGTGCAGTTCGTCGAGATGGTCATCAAGCGGTTCAGCCCCGCCCTGTTCAAGGCGCTGGGCATCTTCCTGCCGCTCATCACCACCAACTGCGCCATCCTGGGCCTGGCCCTGTTCCAGACCAGCCGCGAGTACGGCGTCATCGAGGGCGTGGCCTTCGCCGCCGGCGCGGGCGTGGGCCTGACCCTGGCCCTGGTGCTCATGGCGGGCCTGCGCGAAGAGGCCGAGCTGAGCACCATCCCCGGCATCGTGCGCGGCACGGCCATGAACCTGATCATCGCCGGCCTGCTGTCGCTGGGCTTCATGGGCTTCGCCGGCCTGTTCGGGCAGGCCGCCTGATGCTCACCCACCTGTTGATCGTCGTCGCCTTCTCGGCCGCGCTGATGCTGTGGTTCCTGTTCCAGCGCTGGCTGGACCGGGCCGAGCCCCAGGTGCAGAACGTGTGGGTCCGGGGCTGCGGCGGCTGCAGCCACGGCCAGTGTGGCACGGGCCGCTGTCCCACGGGCGAAGACGCCGAGGCGACCGCGGCTCCCTCCGCAGGCTACACGGTGCCCTTCGAGGACGGCGTCGAGCGCTGACGCCGCAGGCCGAGCCCGAGCGGCACCTCAGCCAGGGCGGCGCGGGCCCTTGCCGTCTCGCCACCGTTCGCATAAAGCACCGTGCACATCCCTGGGAGAGCACCATGCGAGCGACGCGCTGGATCCTGTGCGCGGCCCTTCTGGCCGGCTGCGGCGACAACGACCCCGCGCCCGAGGGCGCCGCCGAGCCCCCTGCCACCAAGGCAGAGGTGGCCCAGGCCAACGTGGACGGAAAGGCCGACTGGTCGCTCGACCCGTGTGAGCGCTGGGGCTGGTACGGCGACGGCGCCTGCGACTGGTTCTGCTGGGATCACGACCCCGACTGTGACCCCTCGCCCCTGGGCCCCGAGCCCCAGGGCACCGCCACGCGCTTCCCCATCGTGCTGGCCCACGGCTTTGACGCCAGCCCCACCAACCGCTGGGGCTGGTACGGGGTGGCCGAGGCCCTGCGCGCCGACGGCCACGCCGTGCACGTGGCCAGCGTGCCGCCCTATGCGCCGGTGGCCACCCGCGCCGGCTACCTGGCCCGGGCCATCGACGAAGCCCTGGAGTCCCACGGCGCCGATCAGGTGCACCTGGTGGCCCACTCCATGGGCGGCCTGGACAGCCGGTACGTCATCAGCACCCTGGGCTACGGCGACCGGGTGGTGACCCTGACCACCATCTCCAGCCCGCACCGGGGCAGCTACGTCACCGACGTGGCGCTGAAGCTCACGCCCGAGCTGGCCGAGCCCGCCCTGAACGCCCTGGCCCGCGCCTGGGGCCGCACCTACAGCGAGCTGGCCGACGACACCGATCTGCGTGGCGCCTTGAACGACCTGTCCGAGGCCGCTGCGCCCGCCTTCAACGCCGCCAACCCCGACGACCCCCGGGTGAAGTACCTGTCGTGGGCGGGCGTGAGCAGCCCCCTGGGCCTGCCCAACCCGCAGGACTTCGTGGCCTGCGACGGCAAGGCGCTGCACGGGCGCGGGGTGCAGGACAAGATGGACGCCACCTTGGTGCCCATGGCGGCCTTCGCCGCCCACGGCGCCGCGCTGGCCCCCAACGACGGCATGGTGCAGGTGGCCAGCGCCCGCTGGGGCGAGTTCCAGGGCTGTATCCCCGCCGATCACCTGGACGAGGTGGGTCAGGTCCGCGACGACGGCCCCGACCCCTACACCGGCTTCGATCACGTGCGCTTCTACCGCAACCTGGCCTTCGATCTGGCGCGCCGCGAGCCGTGATCGCAGGGGCGGCGCGTGTGGGGTCGCAATCCCGCCGCCAAACCGCTTCAATGCGCCGGCGATGACCGAGCTGTTCGACTACGAGGACGAGGCCCTCCCACCCCGCAAGCGGCCGTGGCACGTCCCTGCCGGCCTCGCGCTGCCGCCCCCGCCGCCCGGCACCCGCCACGTCAGCCTGGGCCGCTACGGCCGGATCATCGCCGACGACGACCTGCGCGAGCGCGTGGAGCGGGCCTTCCACTGGCCCATGATCCTCTTGGCGCTGGCGGTGCTGCCGCTGTTCGCCATCGAGGTCTTCGAGAAGCCCACCGGCCGCCTGGAGTACTGGCTGGAGTTCGGCTTCGCCGTCATCTGGGTGGCCTTCCTGGTCGAGTTCGTCGTGAAGATCGCCGTGGCCGAGTCGCGGCTGGAGTACGTGAAGCGCAACTGGCTGGATCTGGTGGTGATCCTGCTGCCTGTGCTGCGCGTGCTGCGCCTGAGCGCGCTGGCCCGCTCCATCCGCCTGTTGAAGCTGCGGGGCGTGGCGTTCAAGTTCGCCCGCACGGCCATCACGCTCTTCGTGAGCTTCGAGATCGCCGACCGGGTGCTGCGGCGGCTGGGCTTTGAGCGCCCCGAGCGCCCCCCCCAGCCCAAGCCCGAGGGCATGACGCGCTACCAGCTCATCGACGAGGTGGTGGCCGGCCGCGCCGAGATCCACCGCTGGCACGACTGGTACGCCCGCCACAGAGCCTTCTTGGAGGCCCGGGGCGTGCTGACCTACGAGTTGGAGGCCGAGGATCCGCCGCCCGCTGCCGAGGCCGACGGCGGATCCCCGCCGACGCTCACGGATTCCCCCGTGGAGGCGCCGGCCGAGGGCTGATCAGCCAGGCGCGCGGGCCATCACCCCTGGTCACTCTTCTGGGCCCGCCCCGACTTTGCGTCGCCCTTCCCGTCCGCCTGGCCCGTGAACACCTGCTTGACCGTCTTGAGCATCTCGCTCAGCGTGCCCGCCTGCGTCCCCGTGTCGGGCAGCCCCGCCTTCGAGTCATCGGCCAGCGCCACCGGGCTCACCAGGGTCGCCGCCAGCATCGTCAGCAGCATCCGCTCGCGCATCATGCACCTCCGTTGGTTGCGGTTTGCCGTGTGCGTCGGGGCGCCGTGCCCCGACGGCGAAACGGCCTAAGCACCGCCCGGCGGGGTGTCAACTGTCGGTGGCGAAGAGCACCTCGGCCTGGGCCGCCAGCGTGTCCACCACCGCGCCGCCCCCTTGCGCCTGGGCCAGGTTCAGGGCCTCGGCCACCGCGGCGCGGGCCCCCGCCAGATCCCCCGCCATCTTGCGCAACCGGGCGGCCAGGGACAGCAGCGGCACCCGCACCGGGTCCTCGGGCGGCGTATCGGTCACGGCCTGCTCCGCCAGGGCGTGGGCGTGGTTCATGTCGCCCGCCCGCAGCACCGTGAGGATGCGCTCGATGCCCACCGCCACCGAGTGGGCCGGCGGCGGCAGCTTGGGCCGGCTGGACACGTGCTCCGACAGCCGCGCCTGCAGCGCCTGGACCTGAGCGGCCATGGCCCGCGCGGCGTCGTCGTCGCCCACCTGGCGGGCGTGGTGGTACGCCTTCGCGCTGTGCTCCAGCGCGTCGGCCACCCGCTGCGCCCGGAAGTGCGCCACCGCCAACATGCGGTGCAGCGTCACCGCCTCGGCGGGCTCGGCCAGAGGCAGCGCCGGCTCCAGCACCGCCACCGCGTCATCCAGGTTGTCGTGCTTCAACGCGTAGTTGCCGGCGAACTCGGCCAGCCCCGCGTCCGGGCCCTGCAGGACGCCCCGCAGCCGCCCCAGGCTGCGCAGATCGCTGGGCGCTCGGGCCGTGGCCTCGCCCCGGTCCAGGAACACTCGGGCGGTCGGGCGGACCCCCAGGGCCAGCGCCGCAGTGGCGCCGCCGATGCACACCGCGATCACCGCCGTGGGCCCCACCGCGTCGGCGATGGGCATCAAGGTCTCGGCCACCTGAAGGGCCGTGCGCGCGTCGCCGGCCGCCATGGCGTCCATCATCCGCTGGGCCAGCGGCTGGAAGTCCAGGGCCGCCTGGGGGTTGGCGAGCTGTACGGCGTCCGCCAGCTCCCGCAGAGCCCGCGCCTCCTCGGGGCGCCCGGCCCGATCGGCGACGGCAGAGGCCTCCAGGGCCGTGGCGCGGGCGGCCTGGACGTCGCCCAGGTGCTGCTGGATCTGGCTCAAGATGGCCATCACCGCGATGCGCTGATCGGGCGCCTCGAAGGTGGCCAGCGCGGCCTGCGCCTCGGCCTCGGCCTCGGACAGCCGCTGCGCCTCCACCAGCGCCATCAGCCGCTTCAGGGTCTGGCCCACCGGGCCTTCTTGCAGCTCGCTCATGGCCCCGGTGTTCGCACACCGGGCGCGGCGCGGGCAAGCGGTGGTAGGTTTCGGCGCCATTCCAGAGAGGAGGCCCCCCATGGGCACCGGCCGCGCCTACGGCGGCACCATCAGCCGCCGGCTGGAGTTCGACGCCGCCCACCGCGTCACCCGCCACGAGAGCAAGTGCAGCCACCTGCATGGGCACCGCTACATCGCGCATGTGCATGTGCGCCCCGCCGACGGCCGCCTGGACGCCGTGGACCGGGTGATCGACTTCGGCGCCATCAAGGCCAAAGTGGGCGCCTGGATCGACCTGCGCTGGGACCACGGCGCGCTCCTGAACCGCGCCGACACGGTCACCCTGCCCGGCGGCGGCACCATGGCCTTCAGCGACTTCGTCGCCGCCCAGGGCTGGAAGGTCTACGTCATCGACGGCGAGCCCACCGCCGAGGTGCTCGCGGCCGAGCTGCTGCGGGTGGCGGGCGAGCTGCTGGCCCCCGACGGCATCGTCGTCGATCACATCGAGCTGTTTGAGACGCCCAACTGCGCCGCCCGGGTGTACAGCGAGCCCTGACAGGATGCCGTCGCCCAGGCCGACGCCCCGGCGCCCTCTGGCGACACGCCCGAGACCATCGCGCGGACCAACCTGGGCTACCTGTACGGCCGCGATGAGCGACCCACGCCGAGCACACCCGCGCCGACCTGGCCCCGGCCCGGCCGATCGACTCTCACCGAGCCCTGGCGTTGGGGGGTGATCGCCCGATCACCTCCCTGCGTCTCCCCCCGGCCCGTACCGTCCGAGCTGCACCTCAACCGGGAGTCCCCATGCGCCTCAGCCTCACCGCCCTGCTCTGCCTGACCGCCTTCGCCTGCGCCCCCGAGGGGCCCCTGGACGCCACCGAGCCGGCCGCGAACCGTCAAACGGACGACCTGAGCGCCGCGAACGCCCGCATCGACACCGTGCGCCGCCTCGCCGCCGACCGCCAGGCGCCCGCGGCCACCACCCTCGCCGTGCTGCGCGGCACCCAGGGCCGCTGCGAGCCCGACGGGGCGCCGGTCATCCAGACGGCCCGCGCAGAGCGCGTCGATCCCGCGCTCCTGCACGTCACGCTGACGGGCCTGCCCTGCAGCGACGCCCTGGTGGGTGGCTTCGGCTTCGAGGCCTTCGACGCCCAGGGCGAGCCGGTGCACAGCCGCTCGTGGACTGAGCCGGGACCCCTGACCGTTGCCGACGGCGCCTTCCACTTCGAGGGCGAGATCTGGTCCTGCGGGAGCTGGGACTCGGTGACCGAGGTGGCCCTGACCTTCAACGGCCGCGCCGTCCGGGTGTCTGTGGACTGACAAAGTCGGCGCGCAGGGCGGCTCGGGGTTCCGGGGGGCACGCGGCCGTGCCACGGTGGCCTGTCCACCCACCCCCGGAGGCCCACCCATGTCCCTGCCAGCCGGCCACCGAGTCGTTGTCCGCGAATACGGCGAGACCCCCCTGGACGCGCTGGACCGCCACATGGGCCTGGAGCCCCAACCCGCGCCGGAGCCCGCCACGCTGGCCCCCGACGAGGTCCTGCTGCGCGTGCGCGCCTGCGCCGTCGGATGGGTCGATCTGTTGATGGCCAGCGGCCAGTACCAGCACATGGCGCCCCCACCCTACACCCCAGGGCTCGAGTTCGCGGGCGAGGTGGCCGCCGTCGGCGCGCAGGTGACCACGGTGCGCCCCGGCGACCGCGTTCTGGCCGACGGCATGCGCACGGGGCCGCGCTCGAAGGGCCGCCACCAGCGCTGGGGCGGCTTCGCCACCTGGGCGATCATCCCCGCAGCGGCCGCGCTCCCCCTGCCGAGCACCCTGAGCTACGACCAGGCGGTCAACCTGCTGGGCAACTTCGAGACCGCCTACCACGGCCTGATCCAGCGGGCCCGCCTGCGACCGGGCGAGACGATCCTCATCCACGGCGCCTCGGGCAGCACCGGGCTGGCCGCCGTCCAGCTCGCGCGGCACCTGGGGGCCACGGTCATCGCCACCGGACGCAGCCCCGAGAAGCTGGCAGCGCTGCAGGCGCTGGGCGCCCACCATGTGCTGAACACCGCCGATCCCGAAGGCGGCGTACGTCGCTTCCGCGACGAGGTGAAGGCGCTCACCGACGGCCAGGGCGCCGACGCGGTCTGGGACGGCGTGGGCGGCCCCATCACCGTCGAGAGCTTGCGCGCGCTGCGCTTCGGCGGGCGGCTGTGCATCATCGGCTGGGCGGCCACCCCCTTCGTGGCCCGCGGAAAGGGGCAGCGTGGCGCGCCGAACGCCAACCAGCTCCCCACCAACCTCATCCAGATGAAGGGCCTGGACGTGCTGGGCTGCCCCGCCATCATCGCGACCCTGCACGACCACAGCCTGCGCCCCACGCGCCTGCGCTGGATCATGGACGCCGTCCAGCGCCGCGATCTGGTGCCCCATGCCGGGCCTGCGTATGCCCTGGCGGACTTTGCCGAGGCGCTGCGCGCCAAGTGGCGCAGCGAACACCTGGGCGGCTGCGTGCTGCACCCCTGAACCGAGGTGATCGGCCTACCAGTCGGTGGGCTTGTAGTCCTTCAGGAACTGGCCCCACACGTGCTCACCCGTGCTGATCCCGTGGAAGATGGGATCCACGATGCGGGCAGCCCCGTCCACGATGTCCAGCGGCGGATGGAAGCGGTGGATCTCGCGCTTCAGCTCGGCGTGGTGCGCCGGGTCCTCGTCGGTCACCCAGCCCGTGTCCACGCTGTTCATGTGGATGCCGTCCTCGATGTAGTCGAGGGCCGACGTGCGGGTCATCATGTTCAGCGAGGCCTTGGCCATGTTGGTGTGCGGGTGCCGGTCGGTCTTGAAGATCCGGTAGAACTGCCCCTCCATGGCCGACACGTTCACGATGTGCTTGTCGGCGGTGGGCACCGCCTGCATCAGCGGCTTCAGGCGGGCGTTGATGATGAACGGCGCCACCGCGTTCACCAGGTGCACCTCCAGCAGCTCCACCGCCGACACGTCCGCCAGCTTCAGCCGCCAGCTGTTCACCCGGCGCAGGTCCACCTGCTGCAGATCGGCGTCCAGCTCGCCTGCCGGGAACAGATGGTGGCCCCGCTCGGCGTCCTCGGGCACCAGCTCGAACTGGCTGAGGGCCGCGGGTGAGCCGGGCTCGCCGCCCGCCACCAGCTCTCCGCCGGTGCCCACGCCACCCGCCAGCAGGCGCTGGGCTTCGGGCGCCAACCCACCCGCCTGCAGCTCGAGCTCCAGCATGTGCTCGTAGAACTTGGGCGGCCGCCGCACGGTCTGGCAGGCGTTGTTGATGATGAAGTCCAGCCGGGTCAGATCCTGCAGCAGCCGCCTGCACAGGGCCTCGACGCTGGGCGTGTGGCGCAGGTCGATGCCGTGGATGTGCACCCGCTGGCCCCACTCGGCGAAGTCGGGCTCGGCGGCGTAGCGCCGGGCCGCGTCTTTGGGGAAGCGGGTGGCCACGTGCACCTCGCAGCCCGCCCGCAGCAGCAGGATCGCCGCCTGGTAGCCGATCTTGACCCGCGCGCCGGTCACCAGCGCCACCCGCCCCCGCAGATCGGCGGTGGGCGAGCGCTTGGCGAAGTTCAGATCGCCGCAGGGCCGACAGAGCTGGTCGTAGAAGAAGTGCACCTCGGTGTAGCGGGCGCGGCAGGTGTAGCAGACCCGCTCCTCGGCCACCTCGCCGCGGGGGTCGCTCACTGCCTCGGGCGCGGCCAGCAGGGGCTGGTGCCGGGGCGTCTGGAAGATGGGGTTCTCGCGGAGCTGGCGGATGCCCGTCTGGTTCAACAGCGCCTGATCCTGCGCCTTGCGCTCGCGCTTCTGACCCCGCTGCCGCGCGCGAGCGAGCGCCTTGCGGGCCCGCTTGTCGGGCCGCGAGACCTGCCCGGCCGCGATCAGGAACCGCTCCCGCAGCTCATCGTCAATGGGGGCCAGCAGCCCACGGTTGGCCACCAGGGCCTCCAACAGCGCCGTGGCCGCGTGGACCTGCTCGGTCACGTCCTCTGCCCCGTCGTGATCGCCACCCGCGGCGCCGCCTTCGGCGTCGTCGGCCACGTCATCGTCCCGGTCGTGGCCCATGTCTTCTGGCTGCTCCACGGGTGCCCCCGGCGCGTTGGTTCGCGTGCCTGCTACCGGATGGGCGCCCGCGGTGCAAGCCGGTGATGCCCGCGGCGAGCCCGTTGACACACCGTCGCACCAATGCGCCCAGGCCCCCGCCGAGAACCCCGCCAGGTCGGCTCGATGCCATTGGCCCGCGGTGTGCACCCTCGGGCCTCCCGACCCGGCCCACGGTGACTGATGCTCCGCCTCCTGCCCGCCCTCATCCTCGCTCTGCAGATCGTGCCCGCGCTGACCGAGCCCGCGCTGGCCGACGCCGGCGCCCACGGACGCCTGGATCGGGCCCTGGGCGTGCCCGATGAGCTGCACTTCGAGCTCACCCACCGCACCCGCTTCGAACCGCAGCGCAACCCGCTCCACGCCGACGGCCCCGCCGCGACCGAGGGCGCGCTCTTCCTGAGAACCACGGCCCTCCTCAGCGCCGACTGGCGGTGGCTGGGGCTGACCTTCGAGGGCATCGACGCCCGCGCCCCCGTGGCCGATCCGGCGGTGGCGCTGTCGCCCAGCATGGTGAACCCCACCGACGTGCTGCAGGCCAACGCGCGCCTGGAAGCCAAGGGTCTGATGGGGCCGGGCAGCGCGCTCTGGGTGCACGCCGGCCGACTGACCCTGGACCTGGGCGGCCGCCGCCTGCTGGCCCGCAACCGGTTTCGCAACACCATCAACGCCTTCACCGGGGTGGACGCTGGCCTGGAACACCCGGCTCTGGGGATCCTGCGGTTGGTGACCCTGGCGCCGGTGCGCCGGCTGCCGCGGGAACCCGAGGCGCTGCAGGCCAACGACGGCGAACCCGACGAGACTTCGTGGGGCGTCCTGCTGGCGGGCCTGCACTTCACCCGCCCCGACCTGCCCGGGGCGCTGCGGCTGGACGCGAGCCTCCTGGCGCTACACGAGCGCGACAGCGCCGATCGCCCCACCACCCGCGACCGGCGGCACGTCACGGCCAGCCTGCGCCTTTTCCGCGCGCCGGCCCCCGGGCGACTGGACGCCGAGGTCCAGGCCGTGGGTCAGTTCGGGCGTTCCCGGGCCACGAGCGCCGCGGAGGACACGCTGGATCTGGCCCACCGGGCCGGCTTCGTGCACCTGGCGGCGGGCTTTACGCTGCCCCACGTCACTCGCCCCCGGCTCGCGCTCATGTACGACCTGGCCAGCGGCGATGCGGATCCCAATGACGGGATCAACGGCCGCTTCGACACCCTTTTCGGCGCCCGACGCTTCGAGCTCGGCCCCACGGGCACCTTCGGGCTGCTCGCCCGCAGCAACCTTGAGTCTGTGGCCGTCCGGGTGAGCGGCCGCCCCTTGCCCTCGCTGAGCGGCGACCTGACCTGGCGCCCCGCCTGGCTGGCCCAGGCGAAGGACGCGTGGACCAGCACGGGGCTGCGCGACCCGTCCGGCCGGGCGGGCCGCTTCATCGGCCACCAGCTCGACAGCCGGGTGCGCTGGCAGCTCGTGCCGCGGACGGTTCGGCTCGAAGGGGGCGCCGCCTGGTTCTGGTTCGGCGCCTTCCCACAGCGGGTGGGACCCGAGCGCGCTGTGCTGGCCCAGTACGGCTACCTGCAGCTCGCTGTGAGGATCTGACCCCACCGCCGTGCCCCGGCGGCCCACCGGCCCCCTGGACCGCCCTGCAGTGCGCGGGTGACCGCTGCCGCGCCGAGTGGCACGCCAATTGCTGACGGTCTGGTCAGCTTTTGAGAGGGGGTCACGGTGTACCGAGCGGTCGTGGTCGTGTTCCTTGTCATGCAGATCAGCCCTCGCCGCGCCATGGCCGAGGTGGACGCCCAGACGCTGCTGGGACGGCTGGGGGTGGTGGCTCGCATGCACCGCACACTGGACCGCTACCAACGCATGCGTGCCGCCCTGTACGCGACCGACGACGACCTGCGGGTGGACGCCCTGACCATGGGCCTGCTGCACAGCCACGGTGGCGTGCGCGCGCGGCAGCGGCTGAACTTGAACCAGACGGGCCACGTGATCGGCGTGGACCGCATCGCCGGGGACTGGGGCCTGGCGCTCTTTCGCAGCTCGGCCACCGACATGGCCTACACCGAAGACGAGCTGGGCGCGGTCATCGATCGGCGCGGGGTGAAGTTCACGGTCATGGGCGGCCAGGCGTGGTACCGCGACCTCATCGCCGTCGCGGTGGGCCACATCGGCGACGCCAACCCCCAAGGTGACGGCCCACCGGTTGCGATCCCGGCGGATCTGGATCCCGCCACGTCGCCCCTGTTCCTGCGCGTCGACGTGCCCCGGTACGGCGCGTGGGGCCGCATGGACCTGCTGGGCGCGCAGACCGTGGGCGACGCCGCCTTTGGCTTCGACAGCGGCCCGCTCTTCGAGCGCTGGGCGCTCGAACTCGACGGGCGCCGGTTCGGGAACGACGCCGCCTGGTGGACCCGCGCCCGTGGCGTTTGGCGTCCGCACCGCGTGGCACAGGTTACGGCGCTGGTGGGCATGGATGTGACCGACCGCGCCCTGAATCAAGCCGGCGCGGGCATGCGGCTGAGCCACCGGGTCGGGGTCATGATCGACGTCGAAGGCACGTTCGAGTTCGGGGCGGCCCGGATCCAGGCGGACCTCGCAGATCCGACGCCGAGCTGGGAGCCCGCCTTCGGCACCCAGATCCACGTCTGGCTCAACCACGAGCACTTCTCGGCCGGCTTCGAGGTGGGGGGCGCCATCAACTGGCCGCACAGCGAGACGCTGAGCCCGGTGTACTCGGGCTCGAACTCAGCCTACCTGGGCGGGCACGTACGGATCGGGATCTGAGAGGGGCGGCGCTTGCCGGCGGCTCAGTACACCCGGCCGAAGATGGCGTAGGTGGCCTGCACCGTCTCGAGCAGGTCGATGTGGTTGCGCATGCGGAACCGGTCGGCGAAGTACCGACGGGCGAGCTGGTTGTCCAGGGCCGCGTCGTCGCCCTGGTAGCTGTACCACGCCGCCAGCGAGGCGTTGTAGGCGTCCGCCAGCGCCTGCCCCCGGCGCACGAGCTGCACCGCGCCCGTGTCATCCGGCCGCAGGAACTGGCAGTGCTCGCTGGGCACGAAGGGCGTCACGCAGGCGCCGCCGCTGCAGGTCTGACCCGCGGGACACTGCCCCAGCGGATTCTCGGCGCTGCAGGCGCCGCTGTCGCGGCAGATGCCCAGGGCCGGCACGCAGTTGCCGCGCCCGTCGCACACGTCCCCGGCCGCGCAGACCGTGGGATCGTTGGTGCAGTCCTGCAGGCAGAAGAAGTCGTCCTCGTTGTCGCCGATGGGCTGGCAGTAGGTGCCGCCGAGGAAGCCCGTGTGCCCGGCGCAGTCGGCGTCCTCGTCGCAGGCGCCGCACAGCCCCGTGGCCCCGCCGCTGATCCCGCCGTCGCAGCGCGGCTGCACGGCGGCGTAGGTGACCCCGCTCTCGGGGTCGGTGAACTGCACGATCTCGCTGGTGTTCGGGTCGGCCTCCACCGCGTTGGGGCTGCCGGGCCGGAACACGTTGAGCTGATCGTTGAACCGCGTGCTGTACGAAGCCGTGGTGAACAAAAAGCCGTAGAACAGGATGTCGGTGGCCAGCGAGAAGGTGGGCTCGGACTCGACAACCGGCTCCCAGGGGTACTCGACGCAGGCGCCGTCCACGCAGGTGGCGCCGGCGGCGCAGTCGCCCAGCGGGTTCTGGGGGCCACAGTCCCCCGCCAACGCGGCACAGGCTGCAAGGGTGCCCGCCGGCGGCACGCAGTTGCCCCGCGGGTCGCACTCGGTGCCCGCCGGGCACAGGTCCGCCGAGTTGGTGCAGTCCTGCAGGCACACCCGGCTGCCGTCCTCCAGGGGCTGGCAGTAGGTGCCGTCCAGGAACCCGGTGTGGCCCGCGCAGTCGTTGTCGGCCTCGCAGGGGTTGCACAGGCCGATGGGGCCCGCGGGCGGCCCGGCGCTGGGATCGAGCGCCACGGCCTCGCCCGTCTCGGCGTTGAAATAGCCGCCGGCCTGCGAGTCGTACAGGGGCGCCGCAGGGATGTGCTTCAGGCCGGTCGTCCAGGCGCCGCCCTCGCCCTGCACCGGCGCGCCGCGGGGCGCGAAGGCCGCGTAGTTCTTCGACAAGACGTTGTTGCTCAGGCGCTCCAGCTCGTCGTCGAACCAATCGTAGAAGCTGATGGCGTAGGTGCCCGCGTCGCCCTCGACGCCCACCACGTACGCCTCGGGATCCACCAGCGCCCACACCGCCGCCAGGGTGGCCCAGTAGTGCCCGGCCTCCTGCGGCTTGTACTCGAAATAGTAGCCGGCGTTCGGGTCGTAGGCGCTGAACCGGCGCCGCCCCTCGCCCGGCGCGATGCGCACCCGCCGGCTGCCGTCGGGGCAGTCGGGATCGATGTACTCGTCGCCCTGCAGCACGGGCTCGTCGCTGATGTGGATCAGGCGCCCGTCCTCGGTGTCGCAGAACTGCCCGTAGGGCGGCGTGGCCAGCACCTCGCCCAGCAGGCTGAACCCGGCGTTGATGGCCAGATCGTAGGTGCGGTCGAACAGCGGATCGTCGCCGTAGGGCGCCACGTACCAGCTCTGGAAGATGTCGCTGAGCGGCAGGAACGTGCGGAAGAAGTAGGTGAACAGCGGGTCCCAGATGTCGAACCAGGGCCGGTCGCGGCGGAAGTTCACGAAGGGATACGTCGCCCGGTACTCCTCGATCTTGCTGCGGGCCAGCTCGAAGGGATCGGCCCCCTGATCCCAGGCGTGGCAGCTGATGAGACCGCCCTCCCACTCGTCGCTGCAGAACATGAAGGGCACGCGGATCGGCCGGTCCTCACCGCCCTTGGCCTCCAGGTAGTCCACGTAGTGCATGAACTCCCGGCCCCGCTCGGCGAAGTCCTCCAGCGTCGGGAAGGCCTGCGCCAGGGTGGTGTAGTGGAAGCGCTCCAGCAGGGTCACGCTGGGCAGGCCCGGGTCGTCGTAGGTGAAGCCCAGCTCGGTGCGGTCCATGAGCGCGCCGGCGGCGTTCAGGTTGCCCTTGCGCTTCTTGAAGACCTGAATGTAGCCGGGCAGCTTCGCCAGGCAGCCGGCCCCGTCGGGCTGGCTGTCGTAGCGGGCGCAGCGGCTGCCCTCGGCCCGGTACACGTCGCTGGTGTAGCCGAACACCATCGCCGCGTGGTCGTACTTGCCCACGCCCGCCAGGTCGTTGGCCCAACCGAAGCCGTAGTCCATGATCGAGCTGTACTGGAGCTGCTTCATCTGGCCGTCGATCTGCGCCTCGGTCTGGTTGCTCAGGCGGTAGATGTCGGCCAGCGTCTGCGCCTCGGTCAGGTTCTCCTCGCGCATGCGCCAGTACGCGTCCGGGTAGTTCAGGCTGTCGTAGCTGCCCTGGAAGTTGTGGCGCAGGCCCAGGGTGTGGCCCACCTCGTGCTCGGCCACCGCGGCGAAGATCTCGGCGCGGATCTCGCGCCACACCTGCTCGTAATCGGTGCGCCCCTGGTAGGCGCGCACGATGCCCGCCAGATCGGGCTGCACCATGTCGGCCAGATCCGCGGTGCGGGCGATGGCCGCCTTGCGCTGGGCCATCAGCCGCTTCATGGCGATGGGGTTCAGCACCCTGGCGGGCTCCAGCCGCTCGCGCAGGTCGTCCGGCAGCGCGTCGAACTCGGCGCGGAAGGGCGCCGCCAGGGCGCGCTTCACCTCGTCGTGGGCCACCAGCGGCCCGTGACCGCTGGCGATGGCGTGCTCGATGCGCTGCTCGAAGCGCTGGGCGTCGTAGGGCTTCAGGGTCTCGCGGCGGCTGTCGGGGCGGGCCGGGCGCCCCTCGCGGCGCAGGGGCCGGTCGATGGGCGTGCGCGCCAGGCGGGCGTCGGGCTCGGCGGGCGGGGCGGTGCCGTCCAGGCGGGCGCGCACCTCGTCGGCGTAGTGGCTGCCGAACACCAGCGCGTCGAAGTCCAGCTCCTCGTTGTAGTAGCGGATCATGTCCACCGCGAAGCTGGCGTAGGTGCTGACGGCCGCGCCGTACACGTACGCCTTGCCGCTGATGGTCTCACCCGTCACCGGATCCGCCGCGCTGGGGCCGTAACCCAGCAGCCCGTAGATGGTCTCGGGATCCACCCAGTGCAGCGTGCTGTAGCGCAGATCGCCCATGCGCGGGCTGAAGCCCCGCTCGCCGCAGGCCGAGGGATCATCGTCGGCCACCGGGTTCATGCACAGCACGAAGGGATCGCCCACGTCGTCCCTACCCATGGCCGCCTGCAGACCCTGCTTCAGGCCGTCGTTCCACTGGGTGATGGTGTCGCGGGCGGCCTGCAGGAGCAGCGGATCGTCGGGGAAAGCCGGCGACAGGTAGTAGGGCACCGACTTCACCGTGCGCTCGGGCAGCGGGATGGGCGTGCCGTCCTCGGTGGCGCTGGCCTCGAAGATGTGGTGGCGGTTGATGAGCAGCCGCCGCCCGGTGTCGGTGACGCCACGCTGCTCGTCGTAGGTGAAGAACTCGGTGCGGAAGTAGCCGAACCGGCTCATCAGGCGGTCGTCGTAGTGGAAGGCCTGGTAGGTGCTGGGCTTCACCCGGCTCAGGCTGGTGCGCACCTTGATCTCGGCGCTGGTGCAATCCTCGGCGGCCCAGCCGTACCAGCTGAAGACGCAGCCCCACAGGTCGGGCTCCACGAACACCTTCCCGGTGATGTCGAAGTAGTCCAGCTTGCCGTCCGCCGTGGTCTCGCGGTGCAGGGCGTCCTCGCCCCCCTGCTCCTCGGGCACGAAGTAGGCCAGGGCCACCTGCTGCTTCACCGGCGCGATGAAGTCGAAGTTGGTCACCAGGCTGGCCGACCAGTCCACCCGCACGAAGTCGCGCTCGTGCCACAGGCGATCGCTGGTGTTCTCGCTGATGACGTTGCTCTGCTCGCCCGTGTTGGCGTTGTACTCCCGCAGGACGTCCACGTGGGCCTGAATGGGGTACGCCGCCACCGGGTTCTCGATGCCGTCGAAGGGCTGCTGTGTGCTGGGCGCCTCGGCCCCCGGCACCAGCGGGTAGCTGCGGTAGGCCACCAGGTAGTCTTCGTGGATGGCCCAGCGGATGCGCTCCATCCGCGAGGTCTCGCCCTCGAAGGTGAACGCGCTGGTGGGCGGCACGCCCACCACCGTCTGCAGGAGGTACCACTCCCCCTCCAGGTCAGCCTTGCGGATCAGATTGCCCTGCGTCCGGTCGATGTCTTCGACGGTCTCGCTGCAGGCGGCGGCCCACAACCCCAGGGCGGCCCACAGCAGGCCACGCAGCACCCCTCGCACCATGACTCGTTCCCCCTCGCGCCGGGGCAACGCGCCCCCCGAGGCGGGCAGCTTGGCACCGCGCCGACCCCCCCACAAGGCGCAGGCAGTCAGGTCAGCCCTGACCCCGCCTTCGTGGTCGTCTGACGGCGTGGCCGAAGCTCCGGCCGTGTCATCCCACCGCACCGCACGCGGGCCCGCTGTCCTGGGCCCCTCCAGCCTTCGCACCGACACCGGGGGCAACCCCCTGGACCCGGTGGCCCTGCTGGAGTGCCAGGTGGATCTGACCCACCGCATCGGCCTGGACGCGCTGCCGGAGGGCATCGAGACCCCCGGGCCGTTGGCCCTGGTCGAGCGCATCGGCGCGGCCTCGGGCCAGGGGTGCCTGCTCGGGCGCCCCTTGGGGGCCATCACCTTCGGGGGGCTGCAGCGGGCCTGATGTTCATCTTCGTCTACGGCACCCTGATGCGGGGCGAGCACGCCGAGCACCACCTGGCGGACCTGCGCTGTGAGGGCCCGGCACGGACGGCGGCCGGCTATGTGCTCTATGGCCTGGGGTGGTACCCCGGCATGGTCCACACGCCCGGCGACGGCGGGCAGGTTCAGGGCGAGCTCTACACCCTGCCTGAAGCGGGGCGGGCCGCCCGCCTGGCGGCCATGGACGACTATGAGGGCGTGCCCGACCCCTACCAGCGCGCCCAGGTCCCGTTGGCCGACGGCCGCACCGCCGTGGCCTGGCTGCTCGGCGCGGGCCATGCCCGTGGCCGGCCCCGGATCCCCGGCGGCGACTGGCGGGCGTGGCGGTTGGCGGGCAACGCACCGTCGCCGCACGAGAACAACGACGAAATGTAGCTCCTTTTCAGGCACTTACAGAGATTATCACGAATCCTTCACCGCCCGTGATGCCCCCCGGGACGCGCCGTGAGAGTCCCGTGACATTCGGTGCGCATGGTGGCCTCGTCGACGGATTCAAGGAGGCTCACCATGCACCCACAGACCGACGCCGAAGCCCAGCTCGCCACCGCCATGACCCGCTACGCCGACGGCGACGCCGGCGCCTTCCAGCCCATCTGGCGGGCCCTCGCGGGTCTGGTGCGCGCCCGCGGCATGCAGTGGCTCGGCGGCCGGGAGGCGGCGGCCGACGACCTGGTGCAGCAGACCTTCCTGAAGGTGCACCGCAACCGGCACCGCTACCAGCCCGGCGCCCCCGTGACGCCCTGGGTGATGACCATCGCCCGCAACCTGGCCACCGACATGCTGCGCAAGCAGGGCCGGCGCAAGGAGGCGCTCACGCCCGAGGGGCTGCTGCCCGAGGTGGCCCGGCCCGAGGCCGACACCTTCGAGACGCGGGCCACCGCCGAGTGGGTGCGCGACGCGCTGGCCCAGCTCCCGGAGGGGCAGCGGCAGGTGGTCGAGCTCCACAAGCTGCAAGGGCAGAGCTTCGATGAGGTGGCCCAGCGGCTGGGGATCCAGGCGGGGGCAGCGCGGGTCCGCGCCCACCGGGCCTACGCCCGCCTGCGCTCGCTCCTGACGGCCCCGGCGCCCCAGAGCGAGCCCACCGCCGCCGCCGCCTGAGCGGCGGCGCCCGCGCTCAGCCCGGGCGGGCGCCCGCCGCCAGCCAGCTATCCAGGCCTTCGATCACGGCGGGCAGATCGGCCACCGAGTCCACCACCAGGTGGGCCCCGGCGCGGCGCAGGATCTCCCCCGCCGCGGCGGTCTGGGCCTCGCGGGCCTCGAGCTTCATGTGCCCCAGGGCCGAGGCGGTGAGCCCCAAGCGGTTGCCCGTGGCCGCCACGCCGATGGCCCAGCACCCCGCGTTGCGGGCCGCCCGAATGCCCGCCACCGTGTCGTCCACCTTCACGACCTGCGACATCGGGTAGGCCCCCATGGCCTCGCACGCCCGGAAGATCGCCCAGGGTGCCGGGCGACCGGCCGGCACGTCATCGGCGGTGAGGATGCAGTCGGGGACGTATCCGGCCTTCGCCGCCAGCGGCGCCAGGATGTCCATGGCCGCCCGCGGGTAGCCGGTGGTGGAGCCGATGGACAGCCCCCGGGCGCGCATGGCCTGCACGGCCTCGAAGGCCCCCGGGATCGGGGCGCAGTGATCGGGCAGCAGGGCCAGCAGCACCGGGATGAAGCGCGCATACATGCGGTCGATGTCGGCGGGGACCGGAGGCTCTCCGTGCACGGCCACCCAGCGCTCGATCACCGACGGCATGCTGCACAGGGCCTCGATGTGGGCGCGCTTGCTCATGCCCATGGGGGTGCGCGCCTCGGCCTCGGTGATCTCGACGCCTTGCTCGGCGAAGCCCGCCACGAAGGCCAGCACCGGCGCGCGGCTGCCGTGATCGATGACCGTGCCGGCCCAGTCGAGGATGACCGCGCGGACCCGGGGCGGGCTGGGATCGTGGGCGTCGCTCATGGCACGAGATTGGAGGTCCGGCGGCGGGCGGTCAACCTACCCGTGTGACAGGTCGGTGACAGGAGCCGATGCACGGCGCCCTGCGGCCTGTCGCCGCCGTCGCCAATACAACTGCACAAACCACTGAACAACGCCTTGCCTCCGGACGGCCCTGAATGGTATGATCCGTCAGTTGGATCAAGCACTTACTCTGCCCTCTGCCCCACATCGGCACCGCGACCGGAGGTTCGCCCACCCGCCCCCCTGCGTCCGCCCCATCCCCATCATCCCGAGGTACCCATGGCCCGACATGCCGACACCCAGGCCCTGATCCGCACGCTCCTCGCCGAGGACTTCCTGACCTTGCAGGTGGAGCACGCCCACGTGGACGAGCACCCCGGCCCCGCGCGGGACTGCCGGCTCAGCCTGACCCTGCGACCGCCCGTGCACGGCGACGCGCCGCTGGTGGTGCAGGGCCACGGGGTCGGCTTCGTGGACGCCACCTACCGCGCCCTGGTGGACCACTTCGCCGACGAGTTCCGCTCGCTGACGGCCCTGGTGTTCACCGGCTTCCTGGTGCGCGCCAAGATGGAGACCGGCACGCGCTCGCCCGGGCTGGACGCCGAGGTCGAGGTCACGGTGCAGGTGCGCACCCGGCATGGGCGCGACTTCTGGTTCAGCGCCACCGATCGCAGCACCCTGAACGCGGGCATCTCGGCGGTGGTGCAGGTGGTGGAGCACTTCGTGAACGCCGAGCGGGCCTACCTGTTGCTGCACAAGGCCCTGGCCGACGCCACCCGGCGCGACCGGGGCGATCTGGTGGACGCTTTCCGCAGCCAGATGGCGCAGCTCGTCACCTGTGGACAGTACGAGGGCCTGGCCCGCCGAGCCCGGGGCGGCTGAGCCCCTTCGGCCAGCGGGCCACCACGCCCCTGCCGCCCGCCCCGGTCACTTTTCTCATCTTTTCTTGCAGGCCCCCCAGCGGTGCCGGTTCAGGCCAGGCGAATCCGGTCACGAGAACCCGCACCCTGGAGTAGCCCATGTCCCGCTTGCTGAAGACTCTGCCCGCCGTCGTCGCCCTGGCGCTCTGCCTGAGCCCCGCCCACGCCCACGCCGGCCTGAACCTGGTCGACCGCGCCGGCTCGTTCCTGAGCACCCTGGGCTCAAAGGCCCTGGGCTTCGGGGTGGACACCCTGCTCTCGGAGTTGTTCGGCGGCGACTCCGGACCCCAGGTGGTCGACCTGACCGAAGCCTCGATGGAGGCCATCGCCGACAAGGTGGGCGAGCGCATCGACGACGCCTTCCGCAGCAGCTACCTGGACCAGGCCGAGTACGCCCTGTCGCTGGTGGACGACTACAAGCCCTACGAGGCCACGGCGTTCGACGACGCCCGCGACGTCGTCGAGGCGCTGATGGAGGCCAAGGCCTTCTTGAACAACGGCGACATGTTCACGGTGCAGGCCTACCTGGCGGTGGCCTCGGCCGAGCTGGCGTTCCGTGATGAGCTCTACCGGCTGAAGGCGGCGTCCGGCGCCTCGGCTGCGGTGCTGGCCGACTACCGGGCCGATCTGGCCCGGGTGGTCACCACCGACCTGACCTACCTGGAGGACATGGGCGACTGGGTCCGCGGGGACATCGCAAGCACCGGCTTCTACTGGCGCGAGACCTACCGGACGGGCGATCTGGCCTCGGTGCAGCTTCGGGTGGCCGACCGCGTCTTCGCCGCCGGCACCTCGGTGCGCAACAGCGTGTATGTGATGTGGATCAACGGCAACCGGGTCTATGTGTCGGCCAACCCCGACGAGGCGGCGAAGACCCTTGGCGGTGACGTGGCGTTCAAGCACGCGGCGTGGCAGGCCCGGTCCGACGCCATCCTGGGCGCAGGGTTCGACGCGGCCCTCACCGACATGCGCGCTCTGCGGCTGCGCTACACCATGAACGACGGCACCTGCACCGCTCACGAGATGTTCGCATGGATGAACGGCAGCGATCTGGCCGGCGCTGACTGCGCTGCCCCCACTGGAGCGATGTGGGGAGCCTTCTTCGGCTACTTCTTCAACCGCATCAACTACGACGTCTTCACCTCTGCCTACCTGTGGCAGGGGCTGGCCATGCAGCAGCAGATGCTGCGGACCATGGCGGAGATGTTCCACGACACCGTCGCCAGCCTGTAGGCGCCCGTCGGCCGCGCCCGCCCTTGCCCCTCCCCTTCCCTGCGGCACTCTGGCACCCTCCCGGGCCATGACCGCCCCCGCCGAGCTGCTCCCCCTTCTGAGCCTGTCTGCCGAGCCCATGGTGGCCTTCGCCGCCGCAGGCGACCGCTGGCGGGTGACCGCCGCAAACGGCCCCGCGCTTCGCCTGCTCGCCGTGCCTGACACCCCCGCCCTGGAAGCCGTCCTGGCCACGCTCGCCGAGCAGAGCCTGGGGCGGGCCCTGCGCTCGGCCTTGGAGGCCGCTGCCGAGGGCGCATCGGCCGAATGGCCCGCCACGTTGGTGTGCAGCGGCGAGCCGGTGGCCCTGCGCGTGGCCGCCGCCCCGGCCCCCGCGGGCCAACGCGTGGCCCGCCTGCGCGACGCGCGCCCTTCCGCCCGCGCGGCCCAGCCCGGGGGTCGTGATCCGCTGACCGAGGTGTTGAGTCGGCGGCGGCTGGTGGCCCGGCTGGAGCAGGCCGTCAAGGGGGCCCAGCAGGGGCAGGCCGTGGGGCTCGTGGCCCTGGACCTGGCCCGGTTCGGGCGCATCAACGACTCGCTGGGGCCCAGCGCCGGGGACGCCCTGCTGGTCACCGTGGGCCGCCGGCTCACCCGGCTGGTGGGCGACGCGGGCAGCGTGGGGCGGCTGGACGGCGACGCCTTCGCCGTGCTGCTGCCTCACCTGCCCGACGGCGCCCCGGGCGCGGCGGACGCCCTGGTGGCCTGGGGGCGGCGCATCCAGGCCCGCCTGGCCGAGCCCTTCGCGGTGGAGTCGCACACGCTGGCCCTGGACACCCACGTGGGCCTTGCGCTGGCGCCCGACGACGCGCGCACGGGCCGCGAGCTGCTGCGCCTGGCCGAGGCCGCGCTGGCCCAGGCGCGCCGCACGGGCGTGGGCGGCGGCCTGCGCCTGGCCAGCCCGCTCACGGGCCACGACGCCCGGGCGCGCTTCGAGCTCGAGACGGGGCTGCGCCGCGCCCTGGCCGGCGAGGAGGCCTTCTACCTCGCCTTCCAGCCTCAGGTGGACCGCGAGGGGGCCGTGGTGGCCTTCGAGGTGCTGGCCCGCTGGCGCCCGCGCGACGCGGTGGACATCCCCCCCGGCGACTTCATCCAGCTCGCCGAAGAGGCCGGCCTCATCGACGCCCTGACCCGGCGCGTGATCGACCTGGCCACCGCCCAGGTCGCCGAGTGGACGGCGGCCGGGCTCAGCGGCTTCCGCGTGAGCGTGAACGCCTCGCCGAGTGAGCTGCATCGCCCTGATTTTGCTGACCATTTCCTGGCCACCTGCGCCGCGGCCGGCGCCCCGCCTGAGCGCTTCGAGCTCGAGGTCACCGAGTCGGCGGTGCTGCGCGATCCCGCGGCCACCCGCCGCACGCTGGCCACCCTGGCCGCCGCCGGCGTGCGGGTGGCCCTGGACGACTTCGGCACCGGCCACTCCTCGCTGGCCAACCTGCGCCGGCTACCGCTGCACACGCTGAAGATCGATCGC
Source organism: Myxococcales bacterium (assembly GCA_020633555.1). Classification (GTDB taxonomy): domain Bacteria; phylum Myxococcota_A; class Bradymonadia; order UBA7976; family UBA1532; genus JACKDL01. The sequence goes on from JACKDL010000037.1 coordinate 38,110, forward strand.
AGCTTCGTGGTGGGCGTGCCCGAGGATCGCGACAACGCCGCCATCTGCCGGGCGGTGGTGGCCCTGGGCCACGGCCTGGGGCTCGAGGTGGTGGCCGAGGGGGTCGAGGACGTCGCGCAGCGCGCCTGGCTCGCCGGGCTGGGCTGTGACCTGTTCCAGGGCTTCGGCCTGGGCCGCCCGATGACCGCCGCCGACGCCGCCGCCTGGCTCGCCGCAAGGCGCGCGTGAACGGCAGGCCAGCCCGGCCGTGAACGGGGCGACACAAATCACGGCCGCAGGCGCGGGGGCCCACCGGAAGGCCCGTTGGCACGGCGCTCGCTATCGTCCAGGGTGATCGCCTGGAGGTCCCCATGTCCCACCCCTTCGCCCCGTTGGCCCGCGCCCTGCGCCGTGGCGCGCCCGCCGCCGCCCTGGCCCAGGCCATGACCCTGGCGGGCTGCGAGTGCCCCGAGCCCTCCTGGGTCGAGGCGCAGCAGCTCGCCCATGACGACCCGCTGGTCGAGGCCAAGCTGGCCGACTGGCTCGCCGATCAGGCCAGCAGCGATCCGGCCCAGCGGCTCCGGGAGCTGTTGGGGCTGGCCGAGGCCGCTGTCCCGCCCCCGCAGGCCCCCTACAGCTACTTCGGGCGCACCTACGCGGCCCTGCTGCGCGACGCGGGCGCCGCCGCCGACGCCGAGATCTGTGCCGCCCTCTGCGCGCGGGTAGTGGGCGCCAGCACCTACAGCCCCGAGCCCGTCGAGTGCCACGCCGAGGCCACCGACCAGGGCCCGACCCTGGACTGCCGGTGGTTCCAGCCGGTGGACTGCGTGGCCGGGCGGCGCCCGGCGGGCCTGGTGAGCCCGCCGCCCCCCTTCGCCCGGGACGCCGTGGGCGCGTGGTGGGCCGCGATGGCCCACGAAGAGGCCGCCGCGGTCCACGCCTTCGCGCGGCTGCTGGCGGATCTTGCCCGACTCGGGGCGCCCGCAGATCTGGTGACCGACGCCCGGCAGGCCCTGGTGGACGAGGTGCACCACCTGGCGCTGGCGGCCGCCCAGGCCCACCGGCTGGGCGCCCGGGTGGATCTCCCCCAGGTGCCGGTGCCCACCCCCCGGCCCGCAGAGGCGGTCGCCCACGAGAACGCGACCGCCGGCTGTGTCCACGAAGCCTTCGCCGCCCTCGAGGCCACGTGGCAGGCCAGCCGGGTGGCCGATCCCGATGCCCGCGCCGTGCTGGCCCGGGTGGCCGCCGACGAGGCGCGCCACGCGGCCCTGTCGGCGCGGATCCATCACTGGCTCATGGGCACGCTGGCCCCGGCCACGCAGGCGCGGGTCGAGGCCGCCCGGGCGGCCGAGCTGGCCCGCCTGGGGGTGACGCTGGCGCAGCGCCCCGAGGCGCCTGTGGATCCTCGCCCCGGCCGCCGGGATGCGCTCGCGCTGTGGGCCGCCCTGAGCGGGGCCGCCTCGACCCCCAACACCTGACGGATTGACCGACCGGGCCCCGCCGTGGCCCCCTGCCCGGCGGAGGTGACCTGTGAGCCAGCGCGCAAAGGCCCCCGTGGGCGACCTGGAGATCTGCTACGAGACCTTCGGCCGGCGTGGCGATCCGCCGCTGCTGCTGGTGATGGGCTTCGGGGGTCAGCTCGTGGCCTGGCCCAAGGCCTTCTGCCAGGCGCTGGTGGATCGCGGCTTCTTCGTGGTGCGCTTCGACAACCGCGACACCGGCGAGAGCACCTGGCTCGACGGCGCGCCCGCGCCCGCGCTGCCGCTGACCATGACCCGCTTCGCCCTTGGCCAGCGGCGGCTGAAGGCGCCCTACACCGTGGTGGACATGGCCGCGGACGCGGCCGGGCTCATCGCCCACCTGGATGTGGGGCCCATGCACGTCTTCGGCGTCTCCATGGGCGGCATGATCGCCCAGCAGCTCGCCCTGGACGCCCCGGCGCGGGTGGCGAGCCTGACCACCATGATGAGCCACACCGGCCGCTGGCGGGACCACATCGCCTCGCCCCGCGCGCTGGCGGCGCTGCTGGCCACCCGGCCCACCTCCCGCGAGCGGGCGGCTGCCCACTTTCGCAAGCTGTTCACCACCATCGGAGGCTCGCGCTTCCACGCCGACGGGGCCGCCCTCGAGGCCATCGGGGCCGAGAGCTTCGACCGCGGCATCAACCCCCCGGGCATCCGCCGGCACATGGCGGCCATCATCGGCGCGCCCGAGCGCACCCGGCGCCTGCGGGACCTCCAGGTGCCCACCCTGGTCATCCACGGCACGGCCGATCCGCTGGTGCCCAAGGGGGGCGGCGAGCACACGGCGCGGTGCATCCCGGGGGCGAAGCTGGCGCTCATCGAGGGGCTGGGCCACAGCCTGCCGCCGGGCGTGTGGGGCGAGGTGGTCGATCTGCTGAGCGAGCACGCAGGCGCCTGCGCCTGAGGTGTGGGATCAGCGGTCGGCCGACGCCCCTGCGTCCACCGGCACGAACGCCAGCCGCAGCCCTTCCAGCACCTGGGCCGCGGCCACAGTGGCCGGCAGCGCCCCCGCCGCCACCTGCGCCCGCGCGGCCTGCACCGCCGCCTGGGCCGCCCCCTGCCCGAGCAGCGCCCGCAGCCCCTCGTCGAGCTGCCCCTCCAACCAGGTCAGATCCTGCTGGCGGCGCCGGGTCTCCAGGCGCCCCTCAGCCTCCAGCGCGGCCCGGTGCTCCGCCACCGCCTGCCACACCCGGTCGAGCTTGTCGCCCGTGGCCGCCGAGCAGGTGAGCACCCGGGTCGCCCACCACGGATGGCGGGGCTTCAGGTAGTGCAGCGCGTTGCGGTAGCCCTGCGCCGCCCGGCCCGCCCTCGCCACGTTGTCACCGTCGGCCTTGTTCACCGCGATGGCGTCCGCCAACTCCAGCACCCCGCGCTTGATGCCCTGCAGCTCGTCGCCGGCCCCCGGCAGCATCAGGGCCAGGAAGAAATCGGTCATGCCGGCCACCGCGGTCTCGCTCTGGCCCACGCCCACCGTCTCCACCAGCACCACGTCGAAGCCGGCGGCCTCGCACAGCAGCAGGCTCTCGCGGGTCTTGCGGGCCACCCCGCCCAGGGTGCCGCTGGTGGGCGACGGGCGCACGAACGCCAGCGGATCCACCGACAACCGGGTCATGCGCGTCTTGTCGCCCAGGATGCTGCCCCCGCTGAGCGCGCTGCTGGGATCCACCGCCAGCACCGCCACCCGGCGACCCTGCGCCGTCAGGCGCGTGCCCAGAGCCTCGATGAAGGTGCTCTTGCCCACCCCGGGCACCCCGGTGATGCCCACCCGCCAGGCCCCGCCCGTGCGCGGCGCCAGGGCCGCCAGCACCGCGCGGGCCTGGGCCTGGTGATCGGCGCGGGCCGACTCCACCAGCGTGATGGCGCGGGCCAGGATCGACCGCTCTCCGGCGGCGACGCCGGCGACGTACTGCTCAGTGGTCAGGGTGGGGCGTGCCATGGGCGCAGGGTGGCCCAGGAGGGCACGCCCTGTCACCGGGCAACGGGTACGGCCCCTGCGCGACACGCTGGGCACCGGCCCGCTCGGAGCGCATCATGCGCGCCCCGAACGCGGAGGTCCCCATGGCCGAGCCGATCCCGGTCTTCTTCAACGAGGTCCAGCTCGAGTTCCGACCCCTGTACGAGTGGGCCTTCGGGGAGCGCATCGCGCACCCGGAAAGCACGGCCCGGGCCGAGGCCATCCTGGCGGCTGTGGAGCGCGATCCCGGCTTCTCGGTGCGCGAGCCCGGGCCCCTGCCCGACAGCGCCCTGCGCGCCCTGCACGACCACCACCTGATCACGCTCTACGAGGCCGCCACGGGCTGGGGCGAAGGCGAGTGCCACCCCACCACCTTCCCCGGCCTGTCGCGCTTCAACGCCGATCCCACCAACCTTCACCACGCGGGGGCCTGGTGCTTCGACTCGGGCACGCCCCTGTCGGCCCGTACCCTGGAGGCCGCCCGCTGGAGCGCCGCCTGCGCCAAGGACGCCGCCCGCGCGGTCATGGCCGGCGCCCCGCTGGCCTATGCCCTGTCGCGGCCCCCCGGCCACCACGCCATGAAGGCCATGTTCGGCGGCTACTGCTACATCAACAACGCCGCCCTGGCGGCGCGTACGCTGCGGCGGCGAGGGCCCGTCGCGGTGGTGGACATCGACTTCCACCACGGCAACGGCACGCAGGATCTGTTCTGGCGGGACGGCAAGGTGTTCACCGCGTCCATCCATGGCGACCCCGCCGAGTTCTACCCCTACTTTCAAGGCCTTGAGAGCGAGCAAGGGGCCGCTCGGGGCGTGGGTACCAACCTCAACGTCGCCCTGCCCCGGGGGACCGACGGGGCGACGTGGCTGGGCGCCCTGGACCGGGTGGTGCTGCCGCGGGTGCGCGCCTTCGGCCCAGCCTCGCTCGTGGTGTGCGCGGGCCTCGACGGCTACAAGAAGGACCCCGTGGGGGGCTGGGCCCTCGAGACGGCCGACTTCGCCGCCGCCGGCGAGCGCCTGGGGCGGCTTGGGCTGCCCACGGTGGTGGTGCAGGAGGGCGGCTACTACACGCCCCACCTGGGCCGGAACCTCACCGCGCTCCTGCACGGCGTTCGCGCGGGCCAGGCGGCGACCCGCTGACCCCACGCGCCCGATTGAAGCCCTCCTGCGGGTGCGGCACACTGCCCGCCATGGCACGCCCCCTCATCCTCCTGGTCGCCTTCGCGGTGCCCGTCGCCCTCGCGACACCCGCCCAGGCCGGGTGGTTTGGCGACGCATGGGAGAGCCTGCACATCGACACGGATCTGGGGGTGTACTCGGGCCACCTGGGGGGCGGCATCTCGTCGTTGAACGCCGCCTGGGGCGAGGGCGACGCCGTCAGCGACGCCATCTCCAGCATCGGCACCGGCGAGGGCATCCTGTGGAGCCTCACGGGCAGCGTGAGCCTGCTGGGCCATGACCTGCTGTTCAACTACACCAACAACAAGCTGCTGGACGACGGCACCCAGCGCGCCCTCGAGGGGCAGCTCGGCGGGGGCTACGTCGAGGACGCCCTGCTGTGGCTGGCGGGCGAGCTGCGCCCCGACTTCGGCGACCTGTTCGGCGAGTACAGCCAGCCCTGGGTGCGCCTGGAGTACGGCGACTTCGAGGGCAGCATCGACAAGGCCTGGCGCTTCGGCACCCGCAACGGCCGCCCCTGGTTCGGCGGCCGCGACGCCGGCTGGACCTCGAAGCTGCTGAACGTCGAGGCCGGCGCGTACCTGGCCTACGGCGAGGCCCCTCGCGACAAGACCGAGTACCAGCGTTGGCGGCGGTCGAGCCGCGACGGCGGCATCGAACGGGGCGGCGTGGGGGTGTACCTGCGCTACACCAGCTTCCAGCGGCCGGTGGTGCTCGGCTTCGACGTGGACGACCGCAACGGCTTCGCCTTGCAGGACGCCGACGTGGGGATGCTGGCGGCCGGCCTGCGTTGGGACATCAAGGGCTGCGATGGCGTGTGGTGCCTGACCGCCGTGGGCAGCTTCATCCCCTTCACCGGGTGGACGTGGATGGACCTGGGCAAGTTTGGCGACCAACGCGGCGTGGCCTTGGGCGGCGGCTTCGACGTGCGCGGCTCGGTGAACTGGCGGGTGGCCGGTAGCTTCCAGGTGGAGCCCTATGTCAGCTTCCGCGCCGACTGGTTCTTCCCGCTCACCGGCCAATTCTTCGACGCGTCCATCGACAACTACACCCTGTGGGCCCCCGACTTCCTGCTGTGGGGCCCCGGAGCTGGCTTGCAGGTGCGGCTGTGAGGCGGCGGGGCTTCTTCGCGGGCGCCCTGCTGGCCGCCGGCCTGGGCTGGTCCGGCTGCGGCGAGCTGAACAACGCCGAGGGCCCGTGCGACCACGGCGGCGACTGTGTGTGGCCGGCGGTGTGTTGTACCGAGCCCCGCATCCCGGCCTTCGGACAGAAGATCCCCTTCTGCGAGTCCATCTCGTACTGCGACGGCTACCTGCCGCCCATGCTCGAGGGCAACCCGTGCACGGGCAGCGGCCTGGGCGCCTGCGCGGAGCCCTGGGCCTGTTGCCCGAAGACCTTCACCTGCCTGACGGCCGAGGCCTGCGAGGCCAAGCCCGCGCCCGAGCCCACGGTGTCGAGCAACGCTGCCTGCCACGCCTACAGCGACTGCGGCGCCGGCGAGTACTGCGCGGGCATCAGCCTCATCGACAAGGACGGCGTGTGCACCGCCTTCGACCCGCTGCCCCCGCCCCCGGACGCGGGCGCGCCCTGATCGAAACCCCGCCGCCCCGCGCGGCGTCCACCCGGCGGCGCAGGCTGCGCCCCCAGAAAACGAGGTAGCGATGACCATCAAGGTCGGCGACAAGATCCCTTCGGCCACCCTGCACGAGAGCAACCCCGGCGATCACGTGGACATCGCCGCGCTGGCCGCTGGCAAGACGGTGGTGCTGTTCGCTGTGCCCGGCGCCTACACCCCCGGCTGCTCGAAGACCCACCTGCCCGGCTACATCCAGGACGCCGACGCCATCAAGGCCAAGGGCGTGGACGAGATCGTCTGCCTGGCCGTGAACGACGCCTTCGTCATGCAGGCCTGGGGCGCCGAGCAGGGCGCCACCGGCAAGGTGCGCATGCTCGCGGACCCTGCGGCGGCCTTCACCAAGGCGCTGGGCCTCGACGTGAACGCGGCGGCCCTGGGCGGCACCCGCAGCAAGCGCTACTCCATGATCATCAAGGACGGCGAGGTCACCGCCCTGAACGTAGAGCCCGACGGCTTCGGGCTGACCTGCAGCCTCAGCAAGCCCCTGGTGGACCAGCTCTGAGCTGACGCTGCGGGCCCGGCGCAGGGGCCGCGAGCCGTGCTCGAATGACCCGGCTCTGGCGGCGTCGGGGCCGCGTGTCGAAGATGGGGCGCCCGCCCCGACCGGAGACCGCATGTTCCCGCCGCTGCTGCCCCTGCTCGCCGGCCTGCTGGCCCCCCCGGCGCTGCCGCCTTCCATGCCCGCCGAAGCCGGCGCCTGCCTGGAGGCCATCGCGGCGCCGGCCCCCCCGTCCAGCACCGATCGCGCCCTGCCCGGGCCCTGCCGCAGCGAAGGCCCCGAGGGCAAGATCACCTACACCTACCAGGTGGGACAGACCCCCCAGGGCGGGCTGCCGGGGCCCGACGCCACCGCCGTCACCCTGGACGAGCGCGGGCAGGTCCTGCTCGAACTGCACTTCGCAAGCGGCGTCGCCCAGGCCGCCACCGCGCGCACCTGGTCGGGCTCGTTCCTGAAGAGCGAGCGCCGCGAGGCCGCCCAGGAGGCCGCCTGCAGCGACGGGTACGAGATCACCTTCGCCATGGACGACTTCGGCCGCCCAGCGGGCCACACCCGCGAGGACCGGCCCTGCAACCAGCCCAGCCGCACCACCACCCTGAGCCTGGCCTGGCAGGCCGACGGCACCGCCCTGCTCACGGGCACCGACGGCGAGGGCCGCCGCGCCAAGGGCACCCACGGCGCCGACTACTACACCGTGGACTGCTACGGCGCCCGCTGCCGGTGTGAGCGCCGCACCTACGACAAGCACAACAACCGCCTGCGGGTCACCGAGCGCGCGCTGGACGGCACGGTGCAGACCACCCGCTTCGACTACGGCTGCTGGCCGCCCGCCGAGCCCCCCAACCCGCCGCAGCCGGGCGTGGCCACCCGCGGCAAGGAGCTGTACCTGCAGTACTGCCAGACCTGCCACGGCCTCAGCGGTGTGGGCGACGGCCCCGGCGGCGTGGGCCTGCCCGTGCGCAACCTGGTGCAGCTCGGCACCGAGATGTGTGGGCAGGACAACGCCATCCTCGACGCCATCCGGCGCGGCGTGGGCCAGATGCCGGGCTTCCCCCAGCTCGACGCCCAGCAGCGGCGAGACATCCTGGCCTACGTGCGGCTGCTCCAGAAGATGGGCCAGGCCCAGTAGCCGGCGTCAGCGCGCGGCCCGCTGCCGGGCCGCCTCGTACATCAGCACCGCCGCCGCCACCGACACGTTCAGCGAGTCCGCCTGGCCCGCCATGGGCAGGCGCACGGGCGCGTCGGCGACCTGGCGCCAGTCGGTGCCCAAGCCCTCGGCCTCGGCCCCCATGACCAGCGCCGTCGGACCGGTGAGATCCTCGGCCGTGTACAGCCGCTGGGCGTCGGGCGTGGCCGCCACCACCCGCACCCCGCGAGCCCGCAACCACGCCAACAGATCCTTCAGCGGCGCGCCCACCACCGGCAGGCTGAACACGGTGCCCGTGCTGGCCCGCACACACTGGGGCGCGAACAGATCCACGTCGGCCCGATCCAGGAGCACGGCGTCCACACCGGCCCCGTCGGCGCTGCGCAGGATGGCGCCCAGGTTCCCCGGCTTCTCCAGGCCGCTGCACACCACGTACAGAGGCGCCGCCACGGCGGGCAGATCGGCCAGCGTGCGCGGCGCGGCCTGCACCACGGCCACGAAGCCCTCGGGGTGCTTGCGGTACGCCACCTTGGCCAGCAGCGCCGGCGTGATCTCCACCCGCTCCACGGACGCCGGCGCCGCCACCGTGGGCCAGGCCTCGGCGGTGGCGTACACCGTCTGCACCGTCAGCCCCGCCGCCTGCGCCCGCGCCAGGGCCCGCGGGGTCTCGACACAGAACAGGCCGGTGGCACGCCGCTCCTGCCCCCGCTGCTGCAGGCGCACGAGCTGCTTGACGCGATCGTTGGTGGCGCTGGTGAGTCGCAACATGCCGCGCAGGGTGCCCGGCGCGGCTGCCCAGGTCCAGCGGAGGCTGCTACCCTGTGCCGATGGAACCCCAACCGGGCGAGTGGTGGCTGTACGTGCTGCTGGCAGACAGCGGCCGCACCTATGTGGGCATCACCCTGGACCTGGCGCGCCGACTGGCCGAACACAACGGCGAGCGCCCGGGCGGCGCCCGCGCCACCCGGGCGCACCGCCCCTGGCGGGTCGGCGCCACCTACGGCCCCTTCCCCGATCGCAGCCAGGCCAGCCGCGCCGAGCACGCCCTGAAGAAGCGCCGGGGCGCGGCCCGGCTGACCTGGGCGCCGGAACACTCGCCGAGCGCCTGACACAGGCCTCATCGTCTGTCACGTTCACTTGTCGGGCGCCACCAGCTTCGGCCGCGGCATGTCGCCCTGCTCGCTGTTCGGCATGCCGTCCCAGAAGCCGTGCAGGTACTTCGTGCTGCCGTGCCGCTTGGCGAACTGCAGCCAGTCGCCGTTCGGGTTCGGCGGGTCGGTGAAGCGCAGCTTCTTCCCCTTGTGGATCACCTGCCGCTTGCCCACCGGCTTCCAGACCCCCGAGCGCGGCTCGTGGGGGATGGGATCCTGGCCGTTGATCCACCGCCAGCTCCGGTCGCCCAGCAGCGCGTTGTACTTGCCCTGCCAGCCGTTTCCGCCGGCGCGCGGCGCACCGAAGGTCACCACGCCGTCCACGCGGACCCCGCCGTCACGTTGGAGCCGGTAGGCCAGCAGGTTGCCCACCACGCCCCCCAGGCTGTGGCCCGTGATCCACAGCTTCCGGCGGCCCTGGTGCCGCTTGATCTCCCTCAGCGACCAGTCGTACAGCGCCTTGGCCTGATCACCGAACCCCGCGTGAACCTTGATCTTGTCGGAACTCCAGTTGTGGTCCTTCACCGCGCGGACGTCCTGCACATAGTCCTTCGCCTGCTTCGTGCCGCGCACCACCAGGAAGATGTGCCGCTCGGTGGTGACCAGGGCCGCCTGGGCGTCATGCTTCCCGCTGTTCTTGAAGGCCACCTGGCTCACGCCCAGGCGGTCCCACTTCTCCTTGCGCAGGTTGGCCTTGTCGTAGACCACCTCGGTCAGCGCCGCCAACAGATAGCTCGACCGGTATGCCTCGGTCTGGCCGGCGTCGTGGGCGAAGTCGGCGTCGAACGCCTTGGCGTCGTAGGCCCAGGCCGGCAGGGCCAGGGCCAGCAGAGCGACGGTGAGCAGCAGCGGGCGCATGGTAGGGCTCCTTCGAGTGAGTCTCACCCCCTGGCGCGCCACTCGCCGCAGAGGTCCGCAGATTCCGGCCCGATTTCCTGGAACCGTTCACTCCACCGGCACGCCGCCGAAGAACATCCGCCCGGCCGCAGCGGGCAGCACCAGCACATGCACCTGCTCGGGCGATCGGTCGCAGGCGCGGGCCAGCGCGCGAGTCAGGCGACCCACGGTCGGGGCGTCGGTGGGCGCCCGCACCAGCAGCTCCACGAACACCGGCTCGGGCGCCCGCGCCACGTCATTCTCGGCGTAGCGCGCCGGGGTCAGGTGCCGCAGCCGCACCCAGGTCCGACCCGGGGGGGTGCCCAGCGCCAGGCCCGCGGCGTCCGCCAGCCGCTGCGCCAGCCCGTCGGGCGGCGGCGCCCCCACCCACTCTACGGTCAGCACCGGCATCGTCCCCTCCTGGGTGGCCAGTCGGGCGCAGCGTCGCACGCGCCGCAGGCGCCGGCCAGTGGGACCACCAGGGGCAACTGTGGCACCCTGCGGGAGGCCCACCGCCGAGTGGGCACAGGGTCTCGACGGACGGGAGCGGGAGCACGCGATGACGACTCGGTGGATGATGGTGGCAGCGGTGGCCATGTTGGCGGGTGGCTGCGTGGCGGGCGGCGGCGGCGACGGCTCGGGCGGCTCGCGCCAAGACGGGGGCCTGCCCGGCGGGGGCGGTGGCGCCGGCGGCGCGGGGGGTGGGGCCGGTGGTGTTGGGATCGTGGAGGGCCCACCCGTCGCCTCAGCCGACAGCTTCCGCAGCCAGATCACGTCCCTGGTGTGCGGGCAGCTCGCCGAGTGCTGCAGTGAGCAAGGGGTGAGCTTCACCCCCGCCCAGTGCGCCGAGCTGGTCAACAGCACCACCACGAGCAACGGCCTGACCTACGACCCGGACGCCGCCGGCGACTGCCTCGCCACCATGCGCACCCGGCGGGGTTGTGACGCGATGGCTCAGCCCGACGTGTGCCAGCGGGTATTCACGGGCGACGTGGCCCTGGGTGAGCCTTGTGGCACCGACGCCGAGTGCGCGCCCATCGAAGGGGGCGAGGTGTCCTGCGGCTTCGATGACACCTGCGAGGCCGAGCTGCGGGGCGCTCCGGGCGACGCCTGCAACGGCACGTGCACCGAGGACCCGGCCACCACCAGCACCTTCTGCAGCGGCAGCGGCGCGCAGCCGGCTCCGGGGGAACCCGAGACCAGGTGCTACACCAACGACAACCTGTTCTGCGGCCCCGACCGCCTGTGCATGGCGCTGGTGGCTCAGGGCGGCGACTGCAGCGGCGGCCTGCAGTGCCGCGCAGGGCTGGAGTGCCGCTCCGGAGACGAGGGCCGCACCTGTCAGCCGCTGCCCATGATGGGCGAGGCGTGCACCGACGATTGCGCCGAGGGCTACTGCCCCGATCGCGCTGACGCCGTCTGTACCCCGTTCGTCGCGTTGGGCGGCGCCTGCGAGGGCGAGGCTTTCAGCGACCCCTGCGGCCCGAACGCGGCCTGTGGCGAGGGCGGCACCTGCGAGCAGTCCAACGAGAGCCCGGCCGCCTTCGTGTGCGCCCTGCTGGCCGGCGGCGGTTTCTGAGCCAGGCCCCCTTTGGGCCCCCGGCACGCGCCCACAGCGGCCCGTTGACGGTCGCCTGACGACCCCGCACCATCCGTCCCAGGGGCTGCCTTGGGGCGCGGGCCACGTCGGCTTGGCGCGACCTGTGTTCAGGCAGACGGAGGAACCATGTTCGACCGCGTTCTGTTCGCCGGCGCCGCCGGCCTGCTGTGCCTTGTGATCTTCGCCGCGCCTGCGGCCGCGGGCTGCCCGGACGGGCAGACCACCTGCAGCGGCCAGTGTGTGGACCTGACCAGTGACGCCGACGACTGCGGCGCGTGTGGCCACAAGTGTCCCCGGGCCCACGAGTGTCGCAACGGGGCCTGCCGGCTGGCGTGCCCCGACGTACAGTTCGTGTGCGGCAACATCTGCGTCACCCCGACGGTGGATCCGCGGCACTGCGGCGGCTGCGGCATCGCCTGCGCCGACAACGAGTACTGTAGCCGGGGACAGTGCAAGCCCATCGGCGCGGCTGACGCGTGCCCGGCCGGTCAGGCGAAGTGCGGCGGGAAGTGCCGCGACGTCCAGGTGGACGAGGCCCACTGCGGCGCCTGCGGGAAGCGCTGTGGGGCGGGCGAGATCTGCCAGGGGGGGAAGTGCCGGGCGAACTGTGCGCCCGCCGAGCTGCCCACCAAGAAGCTGCCCAGCCGCACCGGCATTCAGCGCCGGCGTTGACCGGCCGGCGCCGGCGCTCGGCGAGCGTCGCTCAGCGCTTGGCCTTCTTGCTCTTCTTGCCCTTCCAGTCCTTCAGGGCCTGGGCCACCTGGGCCTCCCAGAAGAAGTAGTCGTCCTTCTTGCCCAGGGCGTAGGCCTCCTCGGCCAGGGGGTAGGCCGCCTTGTAGTCGCCCTGCTCGGCCAGCAGCGACGCCTTCAGCCACAGGGCGAACCAGGTGCGCTCGGTGGCCAGCGCGGCGTCGTACAGGGCCAGTGCGCCCTTCGCGTCCTTGCTGCCGGCCAGGTGCCGCCCGGCGTTCGCCAGGTTGCGCGCGGCCTTCTTCTGGTAGGCCGTGATCTGCGCCTGCACGATCGCCTGCGTGTCCACCTTGATGGGCAGCCGCACGCGGGTGGTGCCCCACTCCAGATCCAGGTTCGCCGCGTCGTCGGTGGTGTCGGCGAACAGGAAGGTCATGCGCTCGCGGGCCGGGGCCTCGGCCGGCTTCACGGTGAAGCGCGCCTGGTCCAGCTTCTGGTCGTACTGCCGGGTACCGCCCTGGTTGGGGTTCTTGTTCAGGATCACCGTCCACTCGCCCTCACCCGGGACCGTGAACACGGCGTACTTGCCCGCGGGCACGGCCTGGCCGCCCACGGTGATGGCGTCGCTGGTCTCCAGCGTGGTGGCGCCGTTGGCGCCGGTGCGCCACAGCTCGCCAAAGGGCACCAGCTCGCCGAAGATCTTGCGATCGCGCTTGGCGGGGCTGCTGTAGGTGACGGTGATCTGGGTGGCCCCCACCATCTGGCTGACAGTGG